>CBDCSK010000013.1:0-552323 GCA_965221605.1 Candidatus Aldehydirespirator sp. | reverse complement strand
GAAGAGCCAGCGTCTCAGCATGGTAATCTTGGAAAGTCTCCTGGTGCGCCGCGACACCCTGTCTGACGCAACCCATGGCTCTACCCACACGGAATTAAAAATAGAAGATGGCAAACGTGTTAAGCCGGGCCATGTGATTGCCACAACCCAGATTCTCTGCAAAGAAGATGGTGTGGTGCAAATCCCCCCCCTTGAGGCACGCATTAAAAAGCCTGGGGATACTGCTCTTGAGAAAGATGCTGTCATTGAGCTTTCCGCAGTGGAAAAGATGAATCAAGAAGCAAAAAGTGCCAACAGAAAGCCAGCAGAATTTGAGGCTGAACCTGTGCGAAGGTTAATCGTAGAGCGGGAATCGGATACCTGCAATATTGCAATTCCAGATGAAACTTCTGTGAATGTAAAACCTGAAGAATACCTTGTCCAAGGAGATAACTTGGTGAAGCATCAGGAGGGCTTGTCTGACTGCCAAGTAAAAATCCGTAGCGGAAATGTATACTTTTGCCAGGACAAGCATGCTCACGAGCCTTTCCGCAAAGGTCAACTGGTCTACCCATGGCAACCCATTACTGAAGACCTTCGGACAGATGCCTTATCATGCGTCGAGGCCGTCGAGACCCCGGAAGGTTCTGCCTTGTTGATCAGTCCCTTTGATAAACAACAGACCTGTCCCATTCACGTGAGCACCCAACAGGTTCACCGTCATGGCCAGTGGGTGGACAAGGGTACGGAACTGGTGGCTACAAGCAGTCGAGTCCGTGGCCTTGCCAAAGTCACTAAGAACCCCCACAGTCAGACTGTGAGCATTCGTAGCGGCCAGTTAATACCTTGCACGAATGAGAACACCTTGGAATGTTTCCAGCAAGGCCAATTGGTTATAGAAGGCCGTGCTTTAGATGAAGATATCATATTGGATACGCTGACATTCGTGGAGTCTGTGGACGGACCAGAGGGGGCAATGTTGCTGTTGAGTCCTGTTCAGGAGTTTACCATCCCACAGGAATTCTATTCATTCAACCAGGATACTCCTCTTCTCGTTGTCAACGGCCAGTGGGTTGAGGCTGGTGCTGAAATCATGCCAGATGTCTACAGTAAGCTATCTGGCGTTGTAATGATTGACTATAATGAGCAAGAGCTAATAATTTGCCATGGCACATTGCAAATGTGTCAAGAACAATCAATTCTAGATCGCTTTAGAGAAGGCTTGCTGTCTGATATGAATGATAAAATGATTTCTGAAAATCCATCTAAAAATTCAGAAAGATCTCAAAACTTCTCTGCAATCTATGTTCAATCTGTTGATACCCCAGAAGGCTCTGCCCTTTTATTGAGCCCAGTAGATGCTAAAACATTTAAGATTCCAGAAGACATTTATGTGTTCAACTTAGATGTGAGCTTGTTGATTACTGATGGACAATGGGTAGAACCTGGAGCACGCTTGACCGAGGCTCCCATCACAAGCCAAAGGGAAGGTGTGGCAGTTCTTACAGATAAGAGCATTACCATTCTTTCTGGAGAACAGCATCTCTGCGATAATCAAAGTATCCTGAAGCGTTTTCATAAAGGTATTTTAGTGAATCCAGGTATCGCTTTAGTGGATGACTTCATTACAGATGCATTGACCTATGTTCAGTCTGTAGAAACTCCCCAAGGCTCTGCTCTTTTGATCAGTCCCCTCTCGCAAGATATTTACCAGATTAACCGTACCCAAACCCCGCTTCAGGTGCAGCAAGGGCAATATGTCAGGCGTGGCGATATAGTGGTCCCAGGTTTGAAGACGAAACGATCCGGCATTGTGGTAATTGGCGAGGTTCATGCCACCTCCCCCACCAGTGGCGTGGTGGAAGCTATTCGTCCCGGTTGGTTGCGCCTCCGTGTTGGCCGCCCCTATATGGTTTCCCCGGAATCCATCCTTCATGTTCGGGACGGTGGTCTGGTGCAGCGCGGTGATGCCCTTGCCCTATTGGTGTTTGAGCGCGCCAAAACAGGTGATATTGTGCAAGGCCTGCCCCGTATTGAAGAATTGCTTGAAGCCCGTCGGCCTCGCGATGCTTCTGTGCTGTGTCAGAGTTCGGGGCACGTGAAACTGGAGATTGGTGAGGATGAAGAAGTGTTGGTCAAAGTTATTGAAGATCAACAAGGAGATGGTTCCTATGACATCCCTCCAGACCCCAGCATTGGGAGGGCGACCAAGGTAAGCAGGCCGGCCCCATGGGATGAAGATCAATACAAGACAGCACTCCTGGGTGTGGGTGAGTTGGGTACAATGATGGTAAAGGCCCTGCAGGATCTCTGCCGTTGCCATGGCCTGAAGGGCTACACCCAATGGAAGAAGCCGGAGCTCTGCCGCAGGCTGGAGCGGGCTGGCGTCACGGCACCACCCCCAGCGCTGCAGGACCTCAAGGCTGAGCAATTGATTGAGCTTGTGGAGAAGCTGGATCCTTCCGGAGTGCAGCGTGCCAAGCTGCTTAAGGGCAACTTCAACCAAAAAACACTGGCTGAACTAGAAGAACTGAGCAAAAAACATAATGTTCATACCATCACCCCGAAGCAGAAGGGGAAAAAGACGGTACTTATTCGGTGCTTGGAAGATGCGGGTGTCTTGATGCCAGCCGCCTCGATTAACGCACAAAACGAAAAAGCCCTCATCGCTTTTATTAATAAAATCGACCCTTCTCAGGAGAAGCGAGCCGCTTTCCTGGAAGGTCGCTTTGCCGATCAATCATCTCGTCAACTCAAGCAGTATTGCAAGAAGCATGGACTGAAAGCTTATTCCAAGCTCAACAAGTCAGCGCTTTGCGCAGCCCTGAAGAACGCTGGTGTGCAAGCCCCACCACGTCCCTTGGAGAATTTGGATCGGCCGCAGCTTGTACAACTTGCAGACAAGCTTGATCCCATAGGAGAGCAAGCTTCAATCCTGCTGCGACAAAGTCTTGAGCAGCAATCCATCAAGACACTGGAAAAACTCTGCAAGGAGCATGATTTGAAGCCATTTTCAAAGCAGAGTCAGTTCGCTAAAAAGGCTGAACTCTGCCAAAAGCTTAGCCAGGCGGGGATTCTTCCTCCACCTCCACCCCTGGCTCAGCTCAAGAAAGGTGAGCTTATTGCGCTGATCCGGGAGATGGAGCCCCCTGCCTCGACCAAGGTGCCTGCTGTGGTTGGGCCGCCCATGATGACGGAAGACGACCGTGTCCACGTTTATGACATCCCCTTGGGGCGCAATGTCATGGTTTCCGATGGTCATCAGGTCCAGGCGGGAAGCGCACTAACCGATGGACCCATCAATCCCCACGAGCTCCTGGAGACTCACTTCAAGGACTTGCTGCGCCGTCGTCACTCCACAATGGAGGCCGCCCAAGGTGCCATTGCTACTGTGCAGCAGCGCCTGGTTGATGAGGTGCAGTCGGTGTATCGGTCTCAGGGGGTCACCATTGATAACAAGCACATTGAGGTGATCGTGCGCCAAATGACCAGCAAGGTGCGTATTGAAGATGCTGGGGACACCACTCTTCTCCCTGGGGAGCTGGTGGAGCTTCCCGAAGTAGCCAAAGTCAATGCAGCCATCGCTGTGACCGGTGGCATGGAAGCCCAGTTCTCCCCCATGCTTCTGGGCATCACCAAGGCTTCTCTCAATACCGATAGCTTTATCTCCGCTGCCAGTTTCCAGGAAACCACTCGGGTCCTGACGGAGGCGGCCATTGAGGGCAAAAGCGATTTGCTCCGTGGCCTGAAGGAGAATGTGATCATTGGCCGTCTGATTCCTGCGGGTACAGGTTTTGATGGCTTTGATGATCAGTTGCGGGATGAGGCCGGCCCCCATCCCGACATTCTTGACGATGATCAAACTGGTTATCGTCGCATGTCCAGTTTGCGGCCGGACTATACGGTGGAGATTCCTGTTCCCAGCCATTCTGCTCCCGTTCTGGATGACCCATCCGATGAGCAGCTGCGCAAAGCCCGCCATCGGATTGATGATGTCAGCGCCAGCACTGCTGCCTTGACCCTCCCGGGTGAGCACCAGGACCAGGTGGACACAGGTTTTCCGTCCGCAATCCTTCCTACAGTAGAAGAGGCTGAAGAACGCCTGAAGAACTCGGAGGAGGACATCACCCATGACAGCCCACAGGCAGAAGCCCTGGAAACAGACCAGCCTCAGCCCATGGATGAGAGGGGTGAATCTTAGCCTTGATTCCCCTTACCCTCTTCGATTGCCATGGTTGAGCCTCGCATCATTCCACAACGTCGTCGGCCTGCTTACGGGTTCCACCGCCATGTGGAGCGACTCCATGGACGCATTGCCATGGTAGGCTTTATGGCTCTACTGCTGGTGGAAATTCTTCTGGGGCACGGACTGCTGGTGTGGAAGTAAACCGGGATCCTCCCCACGGGAATCCTGCCCCGAAAGCCTTGGCGCTACTGGGAATGAGTCCCGAAGACCTGCAGGCTTGGCTGGCCTCCACTGGCCAACCTTCCTACCGTGTCCGCCAATTGCAACAGTGGATCTATCAACGGGGGGTGCGGCACCTGCGCTCCATCACTGTGCTGCCACGCCGTTGGCGGGAGGCCCATCAGGGTGTCAGCATTGGGCGCTCTCGGCTGGTGCAGCAGGTTCAGGCTGGAGACGGCACCACCAAGCTGTTGTTAGGGCTTGAGGATGGGAATACCGTGGAAGCTGTGGGGATTCCCACTGGGGAGCGGTTAACGGTCTGCGTGTCCAGCCAAGTGGGGTGTCCCATGGCCTGTCGCTTTTGCGCCACAGGCAAAGGAGGATTCCAACGCTCCCTGGCCAGTCACGAGATCATTGATCAGGTGCTCACCATGGGGGAGGCCATGGGCCGTCAACCTACCCATGTGGTGTTCATGGGAATGGGAGAGCCCCTGCTCAATCTGGTTGCGGTGTTGAGCAGCATTCAGTGCTTCTGCCGTGACCTGGGCATTGGCCAGCGGCGCATCACCATCAGCACCGTGGGCATTCCCCAGCGCATCAACACCCTTGCGCAACAGGCCCACCAAGTGTTGGGGCGCAGTCAGTTCACCCTGGCTGTGAGCCTCCATGCTCCCAATCAGCCGCTGCGGGAACATCTGATTCCCACGGCCACGGCCTATCCGCTGGAGCAGTTGCTGGAGGACTGTCGCGGGTATGTGGCCCAAACCGGACGGCGGGTGAGTTTTGAGTACGTTCTCCTGGCAGGCGTCAATGATCAATCCCACCATGCCGTGGAGTAACTTCAGCCCGATCACCCCGGCCGCGACCCGACCCATCTCGCGTACCTGGTCCTGAGCGAACCGCGCCGTCTGGCCCCGACGGGACGACAGCAGGATGTCGTGAACTCCGTCGGTGGGTACGACGGACACCAGCTCGTCACCGTCCCGGAGGTGGATCGCGATCAGCCCAGCCTTTCGCGAGGAGTCGTAGGCCGTCAGCTTCGTTCTCTTTACCTGGCCGTTCTTGGTGGCGAAGAACAGGTAGCGGTTCGTCTCGTAGTCGCGGGTGTCGATCACGGCCTGGATGCGCTCGGATTCCTGCAACGACAGCAGGTTGGCGATCGAGGTCCCGCGGGCGGTGCGCTTGGCCACCGGCACCTCGTGAGCCTTCAACCGGTACACCCGACCCCGGTTGCTGAAGAACAGCAGGTACGAGTGGGCGGTCGTGTGGATCAGGTGGGTGACGCTGTCGGCCTCCTTCAACTTGGCGCCGGCCACGCCACGCCCACCACGGCCCTGGAGGCGGAACTCGTCGACGGCCACTGTCTTCACGTAGCCCGACGCCGACATCGTGAAGATCAGGTCGTCGTCGTCGATCAGATCCTCGATGTCGAGCTCTCCCGGATCTATCTCGAGCGACGACCGGCGCTCGGTCCCGAACTTCTCGGAGATCTCCCGGAGCTCGTCGCGGATCGCCATCCGCACCCGCATCTCGTCCGCGAGCAGGGCCTCCAGTTCAGCGATCAGGTTCCGCTTCTCGGCGGCCTCGGCCTCCAGCTGGCTGCCACCGAGCCGGGTCAGGCGAGAGAGCGCCATATCGAGGATGTGGTTGGCCTGCGCCTCGGAGAACTCGAACGGCTCGACCATCAAGCCGGCCCGAGCGGCCGCGGTGTCCTCGCTGGCTCGGATCAGCGCGATGATCTCATCGATGGCGCCCAGAGCCCGCAGCAGGCCCTCCACGATGTGGAGCCGGGCCCGGGCCGTGGCCAGGCGGAACTCCGACCGGCGGGTGACCACGTCCACCTGGTGCGCGACGTAGGCACCGAGCGCATCCAGCAGGGTGAGCGTGCGCGGTACCCCATCGACCAGCGCCACCATGTTCATGGCGAAGCTCGACTGCAGCGGAGTGTGCTTCCAGAGGTTGTTGAGCACCACCTCCGGGTTGGCGTCGCGCTTGAGCTTGATCACGAAACGGGTCTCGTCGCCTGAGGACTCGTCGTTCACGTCGGCGATGCCTTCCAGCTCCCTGGCGTTGACCAGGTCGGCGATCTTGCGGGCGACGTTCCCGGCCGACACCTGGTAGGGCAGCGCGCTGACGACCAGGGACTGCCGCGCCCCGTCCGTCTCGACGACCGCCACCTCGGCGCGCATCTTCACCGAGCCGCGGCCGGTGCGGTAGGCCGACTCGAACCCGCTGCGACCGAGGATCTGACCGCCCGTAGGAAAGTCCGGGCCCCGCAGGTGCGCCATCAGGTCCTCGATGCCGGCGTCGGGATGCTCCAACAGGTGCACCACCGCGTCGATCACCTCGCCAAGGTTGTGAGGGGGGATGGAGGTGGCCATGCCCACGGCGATCCCCTGGCTGCCGTTCACCAGGAGGTTGGGCAGGCGGGCGGGCAGCACCGCGGGCTCGGTGAAGTCCCCCGAGTAGTTGTCCACGAAGTCGACGGTGTCCTCGCCGATGTCGGCGAGCATCGACATCGCCAACGAGTCCAGGCGGCACTCGGTGTAGCGCGCCGCGGCCGGCGGGTCCTCGGGAGACCCGTAGTTCCCGTGGAAGTCGATGAGGGGGTGCTGGAGCGAGAAGGGCTGGGCCATGCGGGCCAGAGCGTCGTAGATGGCGGCATCGCCGTGGGGGTGGAACCGGGCCATCACATCGCCCACGACCCGGGCGCACTTCACATGGCCCCGATCGGGACGGAAGCCCTGGTCGTACATCGACCACAGAATCCGGCGGTGCACTGGCTTGAGGCCATCACGCGCGTCGGGGAGAGCCCGGCTGATGATGACCGACATGGCATATTCCAGGAAGGAGCTCTCCATCTCCTCCTGGATCTCGACGACAGTGACCCCGGCGCCCTGGCCGGGCATGAGATCGGCAGGGCCGCCGCCCGTTGCTTCGGTCGCGTCGCTCATCGGACCGCTCCGGTGGCCGGGCTAGAAGTCGAGGTTCCGGACTTCTCTGGCGTTGGTGACGATGAAGTTCTTGCGCAACTCGACATCGTCTCCCATGAGCACAGAGATCACCTGATCAGCGATGGCCGCCTCCTCGACCGATACCTGCAGAAGGCTGCGGCTACGCGGATCCATGGTGGTCGAGCGCAGCTCGTCCCAGTCCATCTCGCCGAGGCCCTTCAGTCGCTGGAACTCCCGATTGTGCTTGGGCCGCTCGGCCAGAAAAGCGTCCTTGGCGGCATCGTCGAGCAGGTACACCGTCTTCGAGTTCGAGACCCTGGTGGAGTACAGGGGCGGCTGAGCCACGTACACGTAACCGGCTTCGACCAGGGGCCGCATCTGGCGGTAGAAGAACGTGAGCAGCAGTGTGCGGATGTGGCTCCCGTCCACGTCGGCATCGGCGAGCACGATCACCTTGTGATACCTGGCCTTCGTGATGTCGCAGCCCTCGTCATTGGCTGAACTGCCGTTGGAGCTGCCGTTGGAGCCGTGCAGGTCGCCTATGCCGGTCCCCAGGGCGGCGATGATCGCCTGGATCTCGTTGTTCTTCAGCATCCGGTCGATGCGAGCCCGCTCGACGTTGAGGATCTTGCCCCGGATGGGCAGCACTGCCTGCGTCTCGGGATCGCGGGCTCGCACTGCGGATCCTCCGGCGGAGTCTCCCTCCACGATGAACAGCTCCCGCCGGGCTGAGTCGGTGGAAGTGCAGTCCTTGAGCTTGTCGGGCATTCCCGCTCCGTCCAGCAGGGACTTGGAGCGAACCTCTGACCGGACCCTGGCCGCGGCCTCCCGGGCCGCGGAGGCGGCCACCGCCTTCACAACCGCTCGTTTCGCCTCGGCCGGATGCTCCTCGAGCCATTCGGCGAGGTAGCGATTGGTGACGCGCTCCACGAAGGACCGCATGGACATGTTGCCGAGCTTGGCCTTGGTCTGGCCTTCGAACTGGGGCTTGCCGATCCTGACGCTGACTATGGCGGTCAGGCCCTCGCGGATGTCCTCGCCCTGCAGGTTGTCGGCCTTCTCCTTCAGCAGGCCCTTCTCGCGGGCGTAGGCGTTGACGGTGCGCGTCAGCGCCGCCCGGAAACCCTGCTCGTGCATGCCCCCATCGATCGTGGAGATGCCGTTGGCGAAGCTGTGCAGGCCGTCGGTGTTGAACCCGGTGTTCCACTGGAACGCGACCTCGACTTCGTGGGGATTGTCATCAATGGTCTCGGATCCCGAGAAGTGCCCGACCGCGTCGAACAAGCGCACCTTCGACTGGTTCAGTCGATCGACGTAGTCACTGATGCCGCCCTCGTAACGGAATGATCGCCACTCCGAATGTCCGTGCGGCCCGGAGCTGAGGTCGCGAACCCGGATCTCCAGGCCCCGGTTGAGAAACGCCATCATCTCCAGCCGCTCAGCCACGGTCTGGTACCGGAACGTCACGTCCTCCAGAACAGCCGGGTCGGGCCAGAAGCGGATCGTGGTCCCGGTTCGGGGCTCGCCGCCGATATCCGGAGCCGCGCCCCGAACCGACAAGGCCTCCTCGACCTGTCCCCCGCCGACGAAGGTCATGCGGTGTCGCTGCCCGGCGCGGTAGATGTCCACCTCGAGCCGCGCCGAGAGCGCGTTCACAACCGATACGCCGACGCCGTGAAGTCCGCCTGAGATCTTGTAGCCGTCACCGCCGAACTTGCCTCCCGCGTGGAGCAGCGTCATCACCAGCTCCGCCGCCGGCACCTGGTCGTGGAGGGGGTGAGGCTCGACCGGGATGCCACGCCCGTCGTCTGCCACCTCACAGGAACCATCGGAATGCAGGGTCACATCGATACGGGTGCAGTACCCGGCCATGGCCTCGTCCACCGAGTTGTCCACCACTTCCCACACGAGGTGGTGGAGACCGGTAGGTCCCGTCGACCCGATGTACATGCTCGGCCGCTCCCGCACGGCCTCCAGGCCTTCCAGGACGGTTATCTCGAGCGCGCCGTACGACGGGCCGTCAGTGGATGGTGTCTGCTGTTTCGCCTCGGTGGTGCTGACGTCGTATGTCATGAGCGATCGGCCTCTCGGGTCCGGCTCCGGATGGGGCCGGGAACGCTGGATCGGAGGTCTGCCGATACGCAGATGCGGGAGCTGCGGCCTCTCACTGCCACGACCCGGCCACAGCAGACGAGGACCGGGTGGGGAGGGGGCGCCGTACCGGGCGAGAGCCCTTAATCGCGCCACCGATCACGGCTCTGACTCTACCAACGCAGGACTGGCTGCGGCGCGCAATCCGGCCCTCAATCCGATGGACTTACTCGACCCGGACTGTCAGCGATTCCAGCCTCTGAGCCGTGGACATCTCGTTGATGCGGGCCAGCACCGCACTGGCCAGCCATTGCACCTCGCTGGCCCATGTGGTGTCGGACGCCAGGACGACCAGGCGCTCTCCCTCGATGGCGGCCGGACGGCAGTGGCGGGCCACCTCGGCACCCACCACCTCCTCCCACCGCTGGAAAACGGTCGAAAGGAGATCCACCGGGGGAGCATCGAGTGAGCCGAAGAGGCGTTCCAGCGCCTCCCCGATCGGCACGGGCGCATCCTCGAATCCAGTCACGAGGACTGCTCGGTTACGAGGACCGGGTGCGCGGTGCTGCCGGCGAGCCGGATCAGCTGGTCGGAACGGACTCCGGCGGGCAAGCCGGTCGCGGTGGTGAGTATCCGCTGGCTGCGCGGCAGCACGTCCAGCAACGCGGCCGCCCGGCTGCCGTCCAGCTCGGAGAAGACGTCATCGAGGAGCAGGACCGGCTGCACATCCCGACGGTCGCGGACCTCGGCGTCCACCGCCAGTCTCAAAGCCACCGCCAGGGACCGCTGCTCACCCTGCGAGGCATGGCTGCGGGCCGGCAATCCCTGTATCCGCAGCAGAACATCATCACGGTGAGGCCCAACCGTGCTCGTCGCCCGTCTCAGATCGTCCCGTCGCGCCGACGCCAGCGCCCCCGCCAGCGAGTCATCCCCCCAGCTCGACACGTAGCCGGCATCCGCGTCGCCTCGATCCTTGGCGATCTGCGCATAGTACGAGCGGACCCGGGGCCGAAGCGCTTCCAGCAGCTCCTGTCGCCGGGCCCGCAACTCGTCGCCGGCCGCGGCCAGCTTGGAGTCCCAGACATCCAGGGTGATACGCACATCGTCACTGTCGCGGCCACCTGCCTGGCGCAACAGGGTGTTCCGCTGGCGGAGAATCCGATCCACCTCGCTCCGAAGTGCCCCCAGCGAGGGGCGGACCGCGGTCAACGCATCATCGATCCAGCGGCGCCGGCGGGCGGGCTCGCCCTTCACCAGATCAAGGTCCTCAGGGGAGAAGACCGTGACCGTGAGCACCCCGATCAAATCCCGGCGCCGGGCGACGGGCTGGTTGTTCACCCGCACCCGGTTGGGCCTGGATCGGGCCAGCTCGGCCTCGATGCGGATCTCCCGTCCGTCGGCCGCCTCCGCCAGACAGCGCACCACGGCAGCCTCAGCGCCGTCGCGGATGAGGGCCGCCTCTTGAGCACCCCTCAGTGAGCCCAGACCGGCGACGAAACCGATCGCCTCCAGGAGGTTGGTCTTTCCCCGGCCGTTGGGGCCGACGACAGCAGTCAGGCCCGCCGCGAACTCCACCTCGGCTCGCGCATAGGACCTGAAGTCCGCCAGTGACAACGAGCAGACTCGCACAGCCCGCCCCGCCCACCGGCGTGCCACCGACCGGTCCCGGCTCAGCTCACCCGGACCGGCATCAGCAGGTAGAGGAAGCTCTCGTCGCCGACAGAGCGAATCAGGGCGGGCTTCACCGCGTCCGCTGTATGCAGAGTGATCTCATCGCCGGCGGCAGCCTCGATGCCGTCGATCAAGTAGCCAGGATTGAAGGCAACGGTCAGATCCTCACCCTCGTACTCAGCGCTCATGGACTCGTTCGCCTTGCCGACGTCGTGAGTGATGGCGATGATCTCCAGATTCTCGGTGTTCATCACCAGACGAACCGGCGTGGAGTCCTGGGCCAGCAATCGCACCCGGCGCACCACCTCCAGCAGCTGCTCCCGGTTGGCGGTCAGGCAGTTGGGGTGATCGCTGGGGATCAGTCCCTGGTAGTTCGGGAAGTCGCCGGGGATCAGACGCGTGGTCAACCGGACTGCGTTCACCACGAACTGGGCGTAGTGCTCAGCCAACTTCAGAGTGACGTCACCGGAGTCCGCGATGAGCCGCTGCAGCTCACCGAGGGCTCGACTCGGCACCAGCACCCTCTGATGCTCACCGAGGATCGACGAGCCCTCGAGGTCCCTGACCGACAGCCGGTACGAGTCCGTCGAGACGAGCCGCAGCTGCCCCTCGTCCTCGGCAGCCATCAACACACCGGTCAGGATGGGACGGGAGTCATCGGAGGACGCCGACCTGACCACCTGGCCGAGAGCGTCCCGGAACTCAGGTCCGTCAAAGGTGACGGCAGGGCTGAAGGCCACAGAGGCGGCGCCCTCATCGGGGCCCTCATCCTTGAACGCCAGCTGGGGGTAGTCCTCCTCGGGTATGAGCCGGATGGAGAACTCCGACGAGCCTGCGACGATCGAGGCCTCACCGTCGTCGGTGACCGAGAACTCGACCGACCCGGGCGGAACGGCCCGCACGACATCAGTCAGCAGCCGGGCCGGCGTGACTGCAGCCCCGTCCGTCTCACCGGCGACCTCCGTGGTCACTGACAGCGTCAAGTCCAAGTCACTGCCCGTTACTACGAGGGTTCCACCGGCCAGCTCGAGGTGCGCTCCGGTCAGCGCGGCCCGGCTCGAACTGGCACCGGCCGCGGCTCGCACGGCCACGTTGAGCGCATCCAGCAGAGCGTCTCGCTCGCAACGGAACTTCATGCCCATGGTTCTAACCCCTGTGGTTCTCTTTGGGATGTTGTAGTGGACGTTAGGTGTTGTGGATTGGGGATCGTCGGTCATTCGCGTTGGAATTCCAAGCCATCCGGCGTCCCCAGGTCTTCCTGTGTCAACCAGCGCGGCCCCGAGGTGCGGTCTGGGCCTTGTTGATCACCGCTGTTGTGGCCACAGCCGAGCAGTGTCGCCCTCCGCACCGTCCCCAGGATTCTCCCCCGGTCCTGGCTGGAGCACGTTCACGAGATCTCATTGACGTGCTTCTGGAGTTCCTGGACCTTGTCGAAGATCTCCTTGCGCTCGGTCATGTGGCGCTCGATCTTGCGCACGGCGTGGATGACGGTGGTGTGATCGCGGTTGCCGAAGGCGCGACCGATCTCGGGGTAGGAGAGGTCGGTCATGTTACGCGTCACGTACATGGCGATCTGGCGGGCGTCGACCAGGGGCCGGCGGCGACTGCCGCCGATGATCTGCTCGATCGTGAAGTTGAATACCTCCGCGGTGGCCTTGAGGATCGTTCCTGCAGTCACCGGCGCCTTTGTCGTCTTGTCGATCAGATCGGCCAACACCCGGTTGGCCAGGTCATATGAGCAGCGCTGGCCTGTGATGCTGGCGTACGCGGTGACCTTGATCAGGGCTCCCTCTAGTTCCCGGATCGAGTCGGTGATGTTCTCGGCGATGAACGACAACACTTCCGACGGGATCTCGATAGCGGAGAATTCCGCCTTCTTCTCGAGGATGGCCAGCCGGGTCACAAGATCGGGCGGTTGGATGTCGGTGATGAGGCCCGACTTGAACCTGCTTCGTAGCCGGTCCTCGAGCGTGGGCATGGCATCCGGGGACCGATCCGAGGAGAGGACGATCTGGGCACCGTTTTGGAGGAGATCGTTGAAGGTGTGGAAGAACTCCTCCTGAAGGCCGTCCTTGCCCTCCATGAACTGGATGTCATCAACGAGCAGCACGTCGTTGCTGCGGTAGACCTGTTTGAACTCGGGCTGCGTGCTGTTGCGGATGGCCTGCACGAACTCGTTGAGGAAGGTCTCGCTGGTGACGTATCGAACCTTGTAGGACAGGTAGTGGTTGTTGACGTAGTGGCTGATGGCTCGGAGCAGGTGGGTCTTGCCGAGCCCGGACGCGCCGTGGATGAACAGCGGGTTGTAGGCACCGGCCGGTGTCTCGGCGACGGCCAGGGCGGCAGCCTGCGAGAAGCGGTTGGAGGTCCCCGTGACGAACTGTTCGAAGGTCAGCCGGGTGTCGGGACCGGACTCTGCATTCGCGGCGGCAGCCTCGGAGTCGGATCCTGGCTCGGTCCCTTCGTCCTCGGTGGAGGTCAGCCGCTCGCCGTTGTCGTGCCAGTCGGGATCGATCTCGATGTGGACGGTGACGTCTGGTTCGGTCTCGTCGATGGCGTCGGTCAACAGACCGAAGTACCGCCGCTCGATGCGTGCCTTCTGCAGGCTGGTTGGAACTAGCAGGGTTAGCGATCGCTCTTCGAAAGCTGTGGCTCGCGCTCCGCTGAAGGTGGTCCTCCAGACCGCGTCGCTGACCTGGCTCCGGATGCTCTGTGCACAACTGGTCCAGATCCGCTCCGCTTCGGGAACGTTGCTCACCTATCGATCTCCTTTCTCCACAGAGTCATCCACAGATGTGGACAAGACAGTTGCACGGCCCCTCGGTAGGGAGCAGGACCGGACTCAGATCGACTCGAATGTAACGGCCTGCGGAACGTAGCAGCATCGCGATTGGCTGCAAGTCAGAGAGTCCGAAGCGGGTAAACGGCTAGTTCAGAATAGATGAAGAGAAAGTGAATGACAGCTACGTAAGATAGGTTACTTGTCTGTGCTTTGTTGGCACTGGAATGGTGGTGGCCCTCGGTGTTGCCGGTGTCTGTGCTGGGGGCGTGGTTGTCGCGGCGCGGGGGCAGCCCTACGGTGGACTCGGTTCCGCTGCTCATCCACAGCATTAATGGCAGCGGCAGCTCTTTTCAGCACACCCGAACCAAGGGAATACCCCGGGGGAGGATCTCAAGGTGAAACGCCCTTTTCAGCCCAACATAAGGAAAAGGCATAAGAAACACGGCTTCCGGGCCAGAATGCGAACGCGCTCCGGCCGCGCCGTCCTGCGAGCCCGTCGTCGTAGGGGACGGAGCCGACTGGCGGCGTGAGGGGCCTGTCGAGGGGCCGGAGGGCGAGCAACCAGCCCCCGGTCGCAGCCAACAGCCGCCGCGGCCCGCTGAGGGTGTCGTTCCGTACTGCACCCGGAGAGGCGCGCGTCCATTTGGCCGTGCCCAAGTCCGTGGGAACCGCAGTCGTGCGCAATCGAGTACGGCGTCGTATCCGGGAGACGCTCCGCGAGCTCATCCGTGACGAGGCGGTGGTGCTGGCTGACGGGGAGTATCGCCTGGGCGCCTCCGCGTCGCTCGAGCGGATCTCGCCGGCCGAGCTGCGGCTGATGGTCGGCCAGCTGTTGAGGGATGTCAGGTGTCCATGAGGTGTTCGACGCGATTGGCCTGTCTCGCGGTGCGAGCATCCCGATTGGTCCGGGCCGGCCGCCCGCCGGTGTGCCGTTACGTACCGTCGTGCTCGGCCTACGCGCTGGATGCGCTGCAGATCCATGGAACATGGCGCGGGGCCTGGCTGGCCGCCCGCCGGCTGGCCCGGTGCCACCCGTGGGGTTCGACAGGTCTGGATCCGGTGCCTCCGGTCCGGTCGGGAGAGGAGCTGGCGGAGATGATCGATGCTTGATCCGCTGTTCGACCTGATTACGGCGGTGCTCGCCTGGTTCTATTCGCTGTGGCCCTCCTACGGCATGGCGATCGCTTTCCTGACCCTGACTACGACGATTGCGGTGACCCCGCTCACTCTGAAGTTCACGCGCTCGACACTGCAGATGCAGCAGCACATGCCGGAACTGAAGAAGCTCCAGGCCCAGCACCGGGGCGACCGCCAGGCCATGAACGAGGCTACGGCCGCCTTCTACAAGGAGCATGGCCTTAACCCGGTCGGCTGCCTGCTGCCCATGCTGGTACAGGCCCCGATCTTCCTGGTCATGTATCGCGTCGTGGACGGGCTGACCCGACGCACAACGGAGATCGGAACCCAGATCGGGTTCACGTCTCGCCGCTACGCCGACACCGCGCTGGAAGCGGTGCCCGAATACGCCAAGACCCCCATTCCTAGGGGTGATCTCGCATTCGACCCTGACTTCCTCTCCCGCGACACCGCTCTCTACGGCGATCTCAGCGGACGCCTCGAGATGGTCTCGTGGGGCGTTGACCTGTCGAGGAGTGCGAGTGATGCCCTGTCCGAAGGCATTGTCGGGGCACTCCCCTACTTCCTGATGATTCTGATCGTGCTGGTCACAAGCCTTGTGCAGCAGCGGCAGATCCAGGGAAGGCAGAGCCAGGCGGCCATGCCCCCGCAGCAACAGATGATGATGAAGCTGATCCCGTACATGCTGCCGGTGTTCTCCTACGTCATGCCCGGCGCGGTCGTCGTCTACTTCATCATCTCGAACATGGTCCGCATCGCCCAGCAGGCCTACATCACCCGGTCCTTCTACCGGGGCGAGGACTCGCTGGGAGCGCAGGTAGCCAAACAGCGGGCTGCCACGACAAAGGAGGTCGAGGCCGGGCCCGATTCCAAGCAGCGCTCGGCGAAGTCGATCACCGAGAAGAAGGGCGCGCCCACTCCCAAGCGGGATGCGGGCGCGGCAAAGGGCAAGGCGCCTTCCCGCAAACGGGCTGCGGGAGCCGCGGGACAGCGAGCACCCGCCCGGAAGCGGGATGCGGGCGCGGCAAAGGGCAAGGCGGCCCCGGCGCGCGGCAAGGATCCTGCTGGTAGGGCGGCCCCGGCGCGCGGCAAGGATCCTGCTGGTAGGGCGGCCCCGGCGCGCGGCAAGGATCCTGCTGGTAGGGCGGCCCCGGCGCGCGGCAAGGATCCTGCTGGTAGGGCGGCCCCGGCGCGCGGCAAGGATCCTGCTGGTAGGGCGGCCCCGGCGCGCGGCAAGGATCCTGCTGGTAGGGCGGCCCCGGCGCGCGGCAAGGATCCTGCTGGTAGGGCGGCCCCGGCGCGCGGCAAGACTCCTGCCCGCCGGCGTCGGTCCGACGACTCCGAGGGTCAGACCCAACAACGGCCGTCAGTATCGAGGAGGCCCGGAGGCGGCAAGACCGGTAAGGCCCCCACCCGCACCCGGTCCAGCAGTCGGGCGACTGGCGGACGCACGACCGCTCCCGGTTCGACTCCTAAGCGGAGCAGCGCGAACCGCAGCCGAAGCAAGAAGAAGAGACGCTGACGCTCGTCTCCGAACGAAAGGTATTGATAAAACATGGAATGGCTGGAAATTACGGCTCCATCAGTGGCGAGCGCCAAAGAAAAGGCCCTAGTCCACCTTGGAGTCCACGAATCTGACGCCGAGTTCGAGGTGCTGTCCACCGAACGTGTCGGGATGTTCGGCCGGGTCAAGAAGGAGGCGCGGGTGCGAGCCCGTGTGATTCCCACGCCGGTACGACCCAAGGAGGGCCGAGGGCGCGGCCACAACAGCCGCAAGTCCGGAGGCGGCTCGTCGAAGCGAACCGAACCAGCTCAGACATCCACATCTGCGCCTTCGGAGCCGCGGTCGAGCACGGGTGAGAATCGACGGTCTCCGGCGAGTTCGACACCCAGCCCGAAGTCGGGCACGCGCGACCGTTCTCGTGAGACCAGACGCGCACAACAGCAACGTGGCGACAACAACAAGAAGACTGAGGAGCCAGAGATGGATCATGACACCGGGCCGACGCTCCTGGAGCAGGCCGACCTAGCAGAGTCCTTCGTCAAGGGCGTAGGGGACACACTCGGTGTTCCCCTTGTCTTCACGAGGCATGACATGGAGGACGGCATTCTACGAATCGAAGCTGATGGAGAAGGCATAGGCCTCCTTGTAGGACGCCGAGGTGCTACCGCGCAGGCCATAGATGAACTCGTCCGCACA
Organism: Candidatus Aldehydirespirator sp.; assembly: GCA_965221605.1. Lineage (GTDB taxonomy): Bacteria > Actinomycetota > Acidimicrobiia > Acidimicrobiales > Aldehydirespiratoraceae > Aldehydirespirator. Next base: position 535,104 of record CBDCSK010000013.1, on the reverse strand, counting down.
GTGTTGCAACGATCCGGTGGCAGCACTCGTGAGGGCAAGATCCGTATGGACGTGGGTGGGATTCGTTCCCGTCGCACTGCAGCCCTTGCCGAGTTCACCCGCAAGGTGGCCCAGGAGGCTTTGGAGACGGGCGAGGAGATCGCGCTTGAATCGATGAACCGGGTTGATCGAAAGATCGTCCACGACGTAGTCAACAACATCGAACGGGTCGACAGTCGCAGTGAGGGCGAGGACCCTCACCGGCGCGTCATTATCACAGTACTGCCCGACTAGAGCGAGCGCGATGCCCGCGCCGTGCCCTCTCGCCCAGATCGATCCGGGACTCCTGAGGCGTCTGGACGAGGCATGGGAGCCGGCGCGCGCCGCCGGCGCCATGGGGCGCTCATCTCTTGATGCGTTGCGCCTTCATTCCGCGGGATTCATTCTGGATGCCTGGCGGGACACGCCCGATGGTGAGTTCGTCGACTGCGGGGCGGGTGCAGGCTTGGTCGGAGTGCTCTTGGCCTTGGAACTTCCGGCATCGCGCTGGACCCTTGTCGAGGCCAACGAACGCCGCTGTGACATGGCGGTTCGTGCCGTCGTTGCGGCAGGCTTGACAGGCCGAGTCTTGGTTGAGCACGCCCTCGTGGAGGACATCGCCAGCCGCCGCGAGGCCCGCGAGGCCTTCGATGGAATGGTCTCTCGCCTGTTCGGTCCGATTTCGGAGCTGGCTGAGTGCGGCCTGCCGTTGTTGCGGGTGGGCGGGTCACTGGTTGTGTCGGTATCGGCGGAGACGAAACGCCAATGGGAAGGAATGCCTCTCAGGACCCGAACCGGTTGCGAGCTGTCCGGTCAGTGGTCAACGCAGCACGGCGACTTCATCTCGATCACACGAGTCAGACCGGCCCCATCAGGTCTCCCCCGCCGTCGGGCTGCGCGACACCGGAGCCCTCTGAGCCCGGAGGAATCGCAGCAACTCTGAAGTTTCACATGAAACAATAGGAGGCCGAGCGAGGAGGCCCGCGAATCCGGCCCATCCGAGTCCTTGACTGTCCAAAAACCGTATGTCACGGTGGTGGACAAACAGGCGAAGGGAGTCCTCGTCGTGGGGATGGCACAGCAGCGGACGGACGCTCGCGCTCGAGTCTTTGCCGTTGCCAACCAGAAGGGCGGGGTAGGCAAGACAACCACGACGGTCAGTCTCGCGGCCTGCTTTGCCGAGCGCGGACTCAAGACACTGGTGGTCGACCTTGATCCCCAAGCGAACGCCACAACCAGTCTCGGGCTGGATCCGCGGGGTCTGGATGCCTCGATCTATGAGGTCCTCCTGCAGGACATCGAACTTGACGAGATCGTGGAGCCCACGATGATCAAGGGCCTGCACATCGTGCCGTCCAGTCTTGACCTGGCCGGCGCAGAGATCGAACTGGTGCCTGCCCTCAGCAGAGAAAGCCAGCTCAGGCAGGCGATTTCTGGAGCCGTGGGGGAGTACGACATCATTATGATCGACTGCCCGCCCTCGCTCGGTCTGCTCACCATCAATGGGCTGAGCGCAGCCGATGAGGTGATGGTCCCCATCCAGACGGAGTATTTCGCGCTCGAAGGGCTTACGCAGCTCGTCCAGAACATCGGGATGGTCCAACGCAGCCTCAACCCGGACCTGGAGCTCACGAAGGTGGTGCTGACGATGTATGACGCACGCACCAACCTGTCGCGGGACGTCGCTCGGGAGGTGCGGGCCCACTACGGCGACAAGGTCTGCTGGCAGGTGATACCCCGCACAGTGCGGTTGAGCGAGGCACCGTCGTTCGGCCAACCGATCACTCTCTACGATTCTTCATCAAAGGGCGCGATGGCATATCGCGCCCTGGCAAAGGAGGTGCTCCGTGGCACGCCGTAGTGGCCTAGGGAGGGGGCTCGGGGCCTTGATCCCGGCTGAGCCCGACAAGACCGAATCGGCTTTCCAGGACATAGACATCGTCCATATCGTGCCCAATCCCTATCAGCCGAGGGACCGGTTCGACGAGGAGTCTCTGGCCGCGCTGGCCGAGTCGATTTCCGAAGTCGGGGTGATACAACCGATCATTGTTCGGAAAGCAGTTGAAGGATATGAAATTATCGCAGGAGAGCGTCGTTGGCGTGCTGCCCAGCGGGCCGGCCTCAGGAGCATCCCGACCTTGGTGCGCTCCGCTGATGACAAGGGATCGCTCGAGGCCGCGGTGGTTGAGAATGTACACCGCCAGGATCTGAACGCCCTTGAAGAGGCCGCGGCCTACCGGCAGTTGATGGACGATTTCGGCTTGACGCAGGAGGAGGTCGCCTCACGGGTGGGCCGCTCCCGTTCCGCAGTCGCCAACACGGTCCGGTTGTTGAACCTGGCTCCCTCGGTGCAGCGTCTCGTTGTGGAGGGCCGTCTCTCAGCCGGACACGGCCGGGCGCTGCTCGCCTTGGAGGACGAGGAGTCTCGACAGGCTCTGGCCGAAGACATCGTGCGTGACAATCTGACGGTGCGGGAGACCGAACGGAGGGTCGCGGAGATCCAGGCAGCCGGCCCGGAGCCGGTCGCCGCTCCGTCCATCGACAGCGGGACGCCCGCCTCGGGCGAGGTTCAGGCCGGCATTCTCGAGTTGGAGGACCTCCTGTCCACAAGGCTCGACACCCGGGTCTCGGTCAAGCTGGGCAAGCGCAAGGGCAGGATCACGATCCAGTTCAGCGGCCTGTCCGATCTGGAACGCATCTATCACCTGATCACATGATGGTTGTGACTGATATTACAGTTATTTCAATGTAATCCAGGATCGAGGCACCAGTCGGTCACGGCTCGGGTGAGGCCTTGGGCGACGTGCGGAGTCCGGGGGACCACCGTCGTGCCGGGACCGAGGCGGCACCACACAGCCGGCATCTTGGTCTCTCGAAGAATGGGCAGTCGCATTGCTGTGGCCGGAATGGGCTCCGGGAGCAGAGGAGCGAGCGCCGCCGAGCACCGCTGCGCCAAGGCCCGCCCTCCCACCGACTCGAATCCCCGGGTGGCGAAATAGAAGAACCCGAAGCTGTCGACGGCCAGCGTCACGCCGAGATAGATGTCACCGTTCCATTGGTTGGCAGTTCGAGCCTGGTGGCTCAGGTCCGGGGTGCTGAACGACAACACCTCGGCGCCGACGTGGCGCAGGCGGCGAGCTACAGCCTGCGCGATCACCGGGAGTTCGCCGGTGTCGCCGACAACCACGCGCCTGCCCTCCACGCTGCTGGGCTGGTGCCGGAGACGCTCGTGCTCACGCACCTCAGCGATGGTGACTTCGGCCGCGGTCCGCCGTGCGAGCCGCTCGAGGGCCTCGACGGTGGATCTCCCCACGACGCCGTCGTCGGGAAGGCCTGCGTTCTGCTGGAACTGCCGGATTGCAGTCTGCGTCCTCGGCCCCAGGATCCCGTCGACCCAATACGCGTCGAAGCCGAGTTGACCGAGGCGACGTTGCAACTCGGCCACATCATCACCGCGCATCATCGGTGCCCGGTAGTAGAGGAGCCGGTCCCCGAGCCGGTGATCGGCCTCGACAAGAGCGTTCCAGGAATGCGGTCCGCAGATGCCGTCGACCACCAGGCCACGGTCACTCTGGAACTGACGGAGGGAAGCCTCGGTGGCCGCTCCGAACTCGTAATGGTCGCCGCCGGTGCTGTACCCGATCAGCGCCAGCCTCTCCTGGAGGTCGCGGACGGCCTCACCAGAATCACCGCGCCGTAACGGCAGCACCCCGGCGCCGGGGGAGTGGGCCACTTCCGCGGTCAGAGGTACTCGGCAAGTTCGTCCAGCAGGGCCGCCTTCGGCTTGGCTCCAACCACTCGCTTGGCCGGCTCGCCGTCATTGAAGAGGATCAGGGTGGGGATGCTCATGACCCCGAACCGCCGTGCAACATCGGGAGCGTCGTCCACGTTGAGCTTGGCCACCGTCAGCTTGCCCTCCTGTTCGGACGCGATCTCGTCCAGGATGGGCGCGATCACCTTGCAGGGTCCGCACCATTCGGCCCAGAAGTCCACGAGGACGGGCGTGGACGCGCCCTTGATCTCCTCGTCGAAGGTCGTGTCGCTGAGAGTGATGGTTGACTGCGCCATTGAAGATGTCCTTTATGTCGTTCCACCCGAGCGCCGCGTCGCTCGGCACAGTGCGGGCGGTCACCCTATCTGCGGGTGGCTCTCCAGGTACCGCTCGGCTTCGATGGCCGCCATGCATCCGGTGCCGGCGGCGGTCACTGCCTGACGGTAGTAGTCGTCCTGAACGTCCCCGCACGCGAAGACGCCCTCAACGGCGGTCCGGGTGGAGTTCGGTTGGGTGACCAGATAGCCGTTGTCCTTCATCTCAAGCTGGCCCTCGAAGAGGCCGGTGTTGGGAGAGTGGCCGATGGCGATGAAGCAGCCGGTCACGTCCAGAATCGATGTCTCGCCGGTGACCGTGTCGCGGACGCGCAGGCCGGTCAGTGCAGGCTCGCCCATGTACTCCTCGACGACGGTGTTCCACATGAACTCGATCCGCTCGTTGTCGAAGGCCCGCTGCTGCATGATCTTCGAGGCTCTCAAGGCGTCACGGCGGTGGATGACGGTGACCTTGGAGGCGAACCGGGTCAGGAAGGTCGATTCCTCCATTGCGGAGTCGCCTCCCCCGACCACCGCGATGTGCTGGCCGCGGAAGAAGAAGCCGTCACAGGTTGCGCAGGTGGACAGACCGTGACCCACCAGCTCGATCTCCCGGTCGAGTCCCAGCATGAGAGACTGGGCTCCGGTGGACACGATCACCGTCCAGGCTCGCAGGGTCGGCTCGGACGCGTCGGGGTCGTCCGTCCAGATGCGGTGGGGCTGGGACGAGAAGTCCACCCGGGACGCCTTCACGGTGTGGACCTGAGCCCCGAACCGGATGGCCTGCTCCCGGAAGCGCTGCATCAACTCGGGTCCCATGACGCCCTCGGGGAAGCCGGGATAGTTCTCGACGTCGGTGGTCAGCATCAGCTGGCCGCCCGGCTGGTCGCTGGTCGAACTCGGCTCGCCTTCGAGCACCACGGGCTCCAGGTTGGCCCGGGCGGTGTATATGGCTGCGGTGAGCCCGGCCGGGCCGGAGCCGATTATCGCTACGTCTACCGGGTGGTCGGCGCGGCCGTCGAGGCTCATCTCAGTCAGGGTCCTTCCTCGTTGGTACCAGTCGGCGTCGTCTCAGGTGACCGCGACGATCACACCGTAGAAGGCAACGCCCACCACGATGGCCGTGTCCAGGATCAAGGCCGCGTACAGGGGCTTGGCTGAACCCGCCCGGGCCCGCCAGAAGCCCAGCCCGATGATCGACACCAGCAATCCGACGAATCCGTGGGCGGCCCACGTGGCCGAACCGACCCCGGCTCCTATGGGCAGGTACGCGTCGGCCACCCGTATGGCCGCGATCGTGACGAGGACGACGATGGCGATGGCCGCGACCGCCGCGACCAGGCAATAGACCACGGCCCGCAGCAGGAGCACGACCCGGTCGGTGGTCTGGACGCGAACCGCGTCCACGATCTCGACGATCTTGTCAGCAAGAGTGGCCGGCCAGTCGTCGGACCACAGGCTCAGTGTCGGCCGCTCGGTTGGGTGGGAGCCGCTCGCGCTGAGGGGCGGTGTTTCCCGCTCTTGTTCGCTGCGCTCACGGGCCGCTCGGGCCACGGCCTCGCCCGTATGGGCCGGATTCGCTCGCCTAGTCGCTCGGCCTCTGGCAGGCCGCTCGCGGCCGGTGGACTCGGTATCGGCCATAGGAGTTGCAGCCTACCGGCGACCCGTTCGGGGCCTGTTGGCGTGGGCCGTCAGGGGCTCGGCAGTTCGTGGACTCCGATCTCGCAGTCGGGTGAGGCCGCGTACACGATGACCGCAGCGCCGTCGTCCCGGCGTGCGAATCCGGCGTCGAAGGTGACGGGATCCTCGTTGCCCACTGTGGCTACGAAGGATCGAGCCGTCTCGGCGCTCAACGCGAGTACCTGCTCCTGCACTGCCCCGGCGCATGCTCCGGAATCGGCCATCGCCCCATCCTCCAGGGCGGCAGACCAACTCGCTCCGATGTCCTCGAAGAGCGACTCGAGGGACTCAAGCGTCCCCAGGTCCACGACTTGCTCCGTCGGGGAGTCAACGTCGCCATCCGCTCCGGCGGCCGTTGTAATCGTGGCCGCCGCTACGGTCGTCGTGGACGCTGCCGGTGCATCTTCAGCCATCTCTGCCTCGGCCGGCGCGGCCGCAGCCTCGTCCGCGGCCAGCCTCGCCAGTTCGTCGGCCAGCGCCTCCGCTTCTGTGTCGGTTACCTCGGCTTGCACCTCCGCGGTCGCCGACGCCACGGTCGCCGGGGCCGGCGCTGTCTCCTCGGCGGGTGCTTCTTCGGCCATGGGCTCCTCGGCCATGGGCTCCTCGGCCATGGCCTCCTCCGCGGTCGCCATGTCCATCTCGGGCATCGGCTCCTCTTCGGCCGCGGGCGCGGCGTCCGCCGCTGCCATCCCGGCCACGGCTTCGTCCGTGCTCGCGGCTGTGTCGGCCTCGTCGCTGCCCCGGCTGGCGATCAGGCCAGTCCCGACGACGGCCGCCAGCACGATGACCGCAGCCGCCATTGCGAGCAGCAGGCGCTGGGGCCGCTGCAGGGGCACGACCTTGGCCTCCATGCGGGCTGCGGCCTCGGCGTCGGCCACCCCGAGGGCCGCTCCGATCAAGTCGTCCCGACGATCCACGGAGAGCGGCACGACCGGCTCGGCCACCGCATCACGGACCGCCCGGAGCTCCTCCACGCGGGCCAGCAGGGCGTCGCTCGCCTCGACCTCGGCGATCTCGGCGGGGGTCGCCTCACCGTCGAGATAGGCCGAGGCCAACTCGTCGTCGTGGAGCCGTTCGTCACTCATGGTTCGCTTGCCTCGTCGTTACGACGTTGCGGGGTGTAGTGGCGGTTCCCGCCGTTGGCGCTCATCGCTTCGGCCAGCCGGGCCCGGCCCCGCGCGATCCGGGACCTCACCGTGCCCGGCGGTATCCGCAGGATCTGCCCGATCTCGGCGTAGTCGCATCCGGCCACATCCCTGAGCACGACCGGTGCCCGGAACTCCTCGGGCAGCTGGGCCAGGGCCGCGTCGAGGTCGAGGCGCACTGCCACCGCAGCCGGATCGTCGCCGGCGGATGCCGTGGCCGGGCGGTCCTCGGCCTCGACCGTCGCCGGTACCGGACGGCGGCCCCGCCGGCGCAGTTCGTCGAGGGCTGCGTTGGTGGCCACCCGGTAGGCCCAGGTCGAGAACTTGGCCTTGCCGCCGAAGCGGGGGAGTCCCCTAACGATGGCGATGAGGGCTTCCTGGGTGGCGTCCTGCCCGTCGGCATCGTTGCCCGCGAGACGCCGGCAGATGGCGTGGACCTGGCCTTGGTGGTGCCGCAGCAACTCTTCGAGGGCACGCCGGTCTCCGGCCTGTGCAGCCTTGGTGAGTCTGGCGTCGTCGAGACTGTTGCGAATCTTCGGGTCCCTGCGGCTTGCGGTCTGGAGCCTCCGTCGGTCAGGTGGCGGGGACCTGGTAGGCCATGCCGAGCACTCCCTGCCCGGCGTGCGCGCCCACCACCGGTCCGACCTTGGATACCCGGATGGTGCCGCTGTGGACCGCGGCCAGCATGTCGCAGAAGTCGCCCACGTCGGCAGCCTCCCCGTGCATGACCGCGAGGTGCTCCACCGGTTGGGCGGCTTGCACCGTGTCGCGCAGCCAACCCAGCGCCTTGCGGCGGGTGCGCTGCTTGGCCGCCTCCTCGACCTCGCCGCTGGAGATGTCAACTATGGGCTTGATCGACAGCATCGAGCCGAGCATCGCCTGCGCGCCGCCGATGCGCCCGCCCTTGCGGAGATTCTCGAGCGTGTCGAGCGTGCCGAACAGATGGGTGCGGGCCGAGGCGTCGGCCACGAACGCCTCGATGGTGTCGGCGTTGTCGCCCGCGGCCGCCATGCCGGCGGCCTGCAACACCAGCGTTCCGAGCCCGGCGGTCACCGACTTGCTGTCCAGGACCCTGATGTCGGCATCGCTGCGCTCGGCGCGGATCGAGTCGGCGGCCTGCACCGCCGACTGCATCGTGGCCGAGATCGCCGACGACAGGTTGATGCACACCACCGCCTCGCAGCCTGCGTCCAGGAAGCGGGTGAAGGCCTGCTCGAAGCGCCCGGGCGGTGGCGCCGCGGTCTGGGGCAGCTCGTCGACGGTTGCCATCCGCCGGTAGAAGTCCTCGATGGTGATCTGCTCGCGGTCCACGAACTCGTCGGTCCCGAAACGGATGAACAGCGGGACGATCTCGACGTCGAGCCCGCCGAGTTCCTCATTGCTCAGATCGCATGAGCTGTCGGTCACGATGCCAACGGTCATGTCATTTCCTCGTCTGATCGCCGGTTGAAGGGGTGGTACCCGCCTCGCTCGGGGTCTCGTCGCCGCCGATGGAGCCGGGTGCTGCGACCGTAGCACCGCCGGTGTCCGCAAGCGCGACCACGGCGGCAAGAGGCCGAGCGGGTAGGCGGGCGAACCAGATCCATACGGGCGAGGCCGTGGCCCGAGCGGCCCTCAGGTCGCAGCGAACAAGAGCGGGCATGACACCGCTGCGATGCAAGGCGGTCGCTATCCGGGGGGACGCCGGCGCAGTGTTCGCAGCCACCATGCCGACAGAGCGCCGGCGGCCAGGACAAGGATCAGGAGGCCGAGGCCCTCCGCGTCGGTGAATCGTGCACTGAAGGTCCCGGTAGCCAGGGTGATCGCGCCGGCCTCATCCGGGGTCGTGACCGTCACCCGGACCGGAGTGCGGCCCGACGCGGCCGCCTCGACGGGCACCGACACGTCGTTCCGACCCGGCTCCAGGACGAAGACGGGGCGCGGCCCGGGTCGCAGGTCGATCGTGTCGGAGGCCAGCTCCACGACCACGATCACCGGCACGGGCCGGTTGTTGACCAGCGTCACCGGCAACTCGGTCTGGCGCTCGGTGACGGTGATCGGGCCCCGTCCCAGGTACTCCACCCCCGTCGTTCCCTGGGCCACCTGCCGGTCGACGGCGTCGAGGAACTCGGCTCGCTCGCCGGTCGTCAGGTGATCGTTGGCGCTGACCGCGAGCAGGGTCCGTAAGGGGGCGACCAGGAAGGGATCGTCTCCGACGAAAGACTCGTAGGCCTCCAATCGCTGCTCCACCTGGATGCGCCGGGCGAGATACAGACCGAAGTCCCGCGGGTCGGAGAGTCGATCGCCGAGCGCGAAGGTGACCGCGCCCACCGGCGGCTCCTGCGCCAGCACATCGTTCAGTGTGGCCGGCCGCAGGGCGGGGTCGCCGGCGACCAGATCGAGCAGCAGAGCCAGCGTCGTCGGCTCGATACTGGTGACGGGGGAGACGGCCGCCCCGCGGCTGGTGGGGAACTCCAGCCAGTCGAGTGACCGCTCGGTATGGGCCGACACCGACACGACGACTGCCCTGGGACTGCCGGCGGCTGCCATGCGAAGAAGTTCGGCGCGTGCCGACTGGAGGCCGAGCTCCTGATCAGGAAACTGCAGCATCGCAGTGAGCAGCGAGTCCGATCGGACCAACGGGTGGGTCCCGCCGCCGGCGCCGGTCACCGACGTCACTGGCGGGAGGGGACCGCTGTCCTCGGAGACGGAGTCGGTCATGAACGCCCTCACTCCGGTCGCCGGCTCGGTAACGGCTCCGACCCCCCGTGCCGTCAGCGGGTGTTCCAAGTGCATCACGGTGCTGGCTTCCAGGCCGGCCCACCGCAGCGCCTCGATGCCTCTTCGTAGCCCGTCAAGCACCACGTCGAGGCGGACTGCCAACGACCAGTCCGCGATGTCGAGGTTCGTCCACGTGGTGGTCAGCAGGTGCCTGCCCCGCAGTGCCGTGCGCAGCACCTCCACGCTGGTGTCGTCCCCGATGAGTGTGAGGGCATCGAGCGTTTCGGGGCTGATCACGACGGAGAGGGGCACGTCTCTCCGTTCAATGAGGGCTTCGGCGATGCGGAGCACCCGGTCGAGCAGGGTCGGGTCCACCGCCGCGCCACCATCGGCGAGATGGGATGGCGGCAAGCGCAGATCGAGAACCACCGCAACCGTCAACGCATGCTCGGGCTCGCTGACCGCGGCATCCGCGCTCCGAGTCAGGAAAGTGGTCAGCCCTCCCAGGACAGAACCGGTGGCATCGATCATCTCGAGTCGCAGTGGGAGGGGTCGTGCCTCGTCGGAGAGCAGGCTTGCCAGATCCTCGCCGGGTGGTCGGACGGGGACCGACACGACGATGCCCAGATCGTCGGTGGAGACGGTGCGGGCGTCCTCGACGATCCATTCAGCGATCAGCGGCGTCGAGGACATGGCCAGCATCTCGCTTCTGGTCGTGACCGGCGCGTACAGGCGGGCTCTCAGATCTGCGGTCCGCAACTCGTCGGCGATGCGAACGTGGACGGCCGCAGGCGATGAACCCGTTGCCGGGGTCTGGCCGATGAGATCCACACCAAGGAAGTCCACGAATGCCCGCGGTGACATGTCATCGTCGATGGTCTGGGCACGCGCCGTGCCGTCGGTCCAGAACGGTGCGGCGAGCAACACGGCGACGACCGCGAGAGCGAACCGCCGGCGGGAGGTTCGTCTCATCGGAGGTCGCGGTACAGGACTGCGAGCCGGTCGGGTGCCATGCAGAACCCGCAGCGCTGGTAGAGGTCGAGGGCCCGCTCGTTGTCGGGCTGCGTGTTCACGAGGGCGGTGCGGGCCCCTCCACGCCTCAGCCACACCAGAGCGTCCAGCACGAGCAGGGTGCCCAGCCCGTGGCCCTGGCTGCGGGCCGCCACCGCCAGTCGCTGCACGTAGCCCTGGGATCTCGCCCGCCCCGTGATGCTGTAGGCCTGGACCTCGGTGCCGCGGTTGACTCGCCAGCGGCTGGACGGCGTGGCTGTGCGGGCTTCATGGATTCCGTCGGCGTCCAGGCGCCAGAACGGATCGAAGGCGGCCGCGTCGACCTGCAGCACACCGTCCAGATCGCGCCACCGGCCGCGGCGGGTGCGACCCCTCGCGTTCACGGGCCTGGGAACTTCGGCCTCGAGATCGCGGCTGAGGGTCACGAGTTCGGAGCGGACATTGAACCCGTCACCGATCAGAGCGTCGCGCTCGCGGGGACCCACAGCCGCGGTGAACACGGCGCGGTATCCCTGATCGCGGAGCCGGTCCCGCAGCGCGGCCAGCACCCACGGCGCCAGAGTGGCAGTCGCCGATGCGACCGCCAGGTAGGCGACATCGGCAGCTCCCTGCCAGGCACCCACACGAAATCGCGCCGAGCCGATGCTCAGCGGGGTCAGGGCCATGGGCCCGAATGCCTGCTCCGAGTGCCGCCGACAGGTCGTCCTGGCATGTCCCACAACGATACGTCGCCGGGCCGGGCCCCGAATCGGGTCAGAGGCGGGCGGTACGATCCGGCCATGCTCGTGATCACCGACGAACGCTTCCTCGACCATGACACCGGGTACCGGCATCCGGAGCGGCCCGACCGGCTGCGGGCCGCGCTGGCCGGGGTCGTCGATGTCGATGCCGAACTGCTGGCCGGAGGTCGTTCACCCAGGCGAGCCGAACGGGACGAGCTCGAGCTGGTGCACTCTGCGGCCATGATCGATCGGGTGTCGGCGGTCGCGGAGGGTGGTGGAGGTCATCTGGACGCCGATACGGCCATGGGGCCGGCCAGCTTCGACGCGGCCCGGCTCGCGGCGGGAGCAGTGCTCTCGGCTGTGGAGCAGCTCTCCGCCGGCACCGAGTCGAGCGACTCCGCCAGTGGCGAGTCGGCGGCCTATTGCGTCGTGCGACCTCCCGGGCACCACGCCACACCGTCGGTATCGATGGGCTTCTGCCTGTTCAACTCGGTGGCAGTGGCAGCCGCGCTGCTCGCGGCCGCCGGCCGGCGGGTGGCCATCGTGGACGTTGACGCCCATCACGGGAACGGGACCCAGGATGTGTTCCTGGACCGTGACGATGTGCTGTACGCCTCCATCCACCAGTACCCGCTGTATCCGGGCACCGGCGCGCTCGGCGAGCGGGGCGTCGGGGCGGGTGAGGGCCTCACGGTCAACGTGCCCTTGCCCCCCGGCGCCACCGGCAACACGGCGCGGGCCGCCCTCGACGAGGTGATCGTGCCCGCGGTGGAGCGGTTCGCCCCCGACTGGATGCTGATCTCCGCCGGCTACGACGGGCATCGAGCCGACCCCCTCACCGGTCTCGGCTACTCGGCGTCCGACTTCGGAGACTTCGTTCGCCGGCTGATGCCACTGGCGCCCCGGACGGTGGCGGTCCTCGAGGGGGGCTACGACCTGGATGCCACCCGCGCCTCGTCCTACGCGGTGACCGGGGCCTTGCTGGGGCTCGACCTGCATCCCGAGCCTGCCAGCGGGGCCGGGCCCGGGATGGAGGTCGTCGAGGCTGCAGCCCGTCTCGCGGCCCTCGATGGGGACCAATGAGCGCGGCCGCCTCCGACGCACTGTCGGCTGCCCTGACGGCCTCCTCGGACCTGGCGCGGCTGTTCGCCGCGGCCGGTCACCGGTTGTACCTCGTGGGCGGTGTGGTGCGTGAGGCTGTGGTCGGGCGGTTCCTCGATGGAGCGGATCTTGATTGCACCACCGACGCTCGTCCCCCGGACGTGCGCCGGATCGTGGACGGGGTGGCGACGTCGGTGTGGACCCAGGGGGAGCGGTTCGGCACGATCGGCTGCGTCGTGGGTGGGCAGGCCTTCGAGATCACCACCCATCGGGCCGAGCGCTACGACCCGCACTCGCGCAAGCCGGTCGTGACCTTCGGTGACGACGTCGAGCAGGACCTGGCCCGTCGCGACTTCACGGTCAACGCGATGGCCGTCGACGCCGCCAACGGGAGACTCCTCGATCCTCACGGTGGCCGCCAGGACCTGGCGGCCCGCCTCCTGCGCACTCCGCTCGATCCTGCGGTCTCCTTTGGAGACGATCCGCTGCGCATGCTGCGGGCGGCCCGCTTCATCGCCAGCCACGGGCTCGTGCCCGACGAGGCGGTGGTCGAAGCGGTCGGGGACATGGGAGAGAGGTTGCATATCGTGGCGGTCGAGAGGGTCCGCTACGAGTTCGAGAAGCTGCTGCTGCTCGATGACCCGTCGGACGGTTTCGAGTTCCTGTTCCGCACCGGTCTCATCGAGCGGGTCCTCGCCGACATCGCCCACCGCGACCCCGCTGAGGTGGGCCGGGTTGCGGCCGCGGTCGCGGCGGAGCCGGTTTCTCGCTGGGCCTCGCTGTTCGTTCGCGGCGAGGCTTCAGCCGCGGCGGCCTGCTTGCGCGGCCTGCGCGGTTCAACCGCGCTGGTCTCGGCCGCGGCCGGCCTGGTCGAGGCTCGCAAGGAGCTGTCCGGGACGGGTTGCAGCCCGCAGGACGTGCGCAGACTCGCGTACCGGTGTCCGGTGCCGGTGGATGAGGCCCTTGCTTTCAGCAGAGCCGTGGCCACCGCCCTGAATGAGTCTCACGCCGGGCTGGAGAGCTTCGCGGCGACGCTTACCGGACTCCGGCGCACCGAGAACGTCGACCGTCCTGTGCTTCCTCTCGACGGCGACGAGGTGATGGCCGCGCTGGACGTCCCGCCCGGCCCGGCAGTGGGTCGCGCGCTCGACTTCCTGCGGGAGCTGACCTTCCAGCACGGTCCGATCGACGAGGCCGAAGCGACGGAAGCTCTGCGACGCTGGCAGGCATCGGACTACTGTTCCGGAGCGTGAAGCCGAGTCCCTCGAAGTTGGCGACCGCCGGCCGGGCCGCCGCACCGGGCCAACCGGCGGCCGCGGCCGTCGACTACCGGCTCGCCCGCGCGGCCACACTGAGGGATTGGCGGTCGGGCAAGATCGGCCGTCACGAGGTCTGCGACGCCCAACGCGAGCTCCAGCGCAACGCCGAGTTCTGCGGGCAGCCGACCGGCCGCTCATGCCCGGTGTGCGACACCGAGGGCCTGGTCTCAGAGGGCCTGGTCGAGGTGACCTACGTGTTCGGATCACGGTTGCCCAAGCACGGTCGCTGCATCACGACCCGGGCAGAGATGCAACGGCTGCAGCAGCGGGCCAGCACCTCGACGGGGTATGTGGTCGAGGTCTGCACCATCTGCGGATGGAACCATCTTGTGCGCCGCTTCACTCTCGGGGGCAGGCGCTCGGCCTGAGAGCGAGCGCGAATAGGTGACACTCTCTCGTGTCGCGAGGGGGTGTTTCCCGCTCTTGTTCGCTGCGACCTGAGGGCCGCTCGGGCCACGGCCTCGCGCCGTATGAACCGCATTGCTCCGCCTATTCGCTCGGCCTCTGAGCGGTCATCGGGCCTAGCGAGCCCGTTGTCGATTGACGACGCGAGAGGGTGCGGGTATGGTTCCGGGCACCCGCCGGCAGCCACCGCGCGCTGGACGGAGAGGAGCATCCCATGGGCAAGCTCACCGCGCCCGCCATACGAACCTGCAAGGTGCGTGACGGCGCCGACCCTCTGGTGATGGTGACCGCCTACGACGCCCCGGGCGCCCGGGTGGCGAGTCAGGCCGGCGCCGACCTCATCCTGGTGGGCGATTCCGTCGCCATGGTCGTGCTGGGCTACGACGACACCCTGCAGGTGACCGTCGATGATATGGCTCACCACACCGCGGCAGTGGCCCGGGCCAAGCCCTCGGCCCACATCGTGGCCGACCTGCCCTGGATGAGCTACCACGTCTCGGCCGATGACACCGTGCGGAACGCGGCCATGCTCATCCGGGCGGGAGCGGAGTCCGTGAAGCTGGAAGGGGGCCGCAAGCGCCTGCCGATGATCGAGCGCATCCGCGACGCCGAGATACCGGTGATGGGCCACATCGGCCTCACACCCCAGTCGGTGCACGCCATGGGGGGCTTCAAGGTCCAGGGGCGGCAGGCCGAGGCGGCCCGGCGGCTGGTGCAGGCGGCCAAGTCCCTGGCCCACGCCGGGTGCTATTCGCTGGTGCTGGAGGGAGTGCCGGCCCAGGTCGCGGAGATGGTCACCGATGCTGTCGACATACCGACGATCGGCATCGGTGCCGGTCCCCACTGCGACGGCCAGGTTCTCGTCTTCCATGACTTGCTGGGATTGGAGACCCGACTCGTCCCGAAGTTCGTGCGCCGCTACGCCGACCTCGACACCCTGGCGACCGAGGCACTCCGCCGCTTCGCCGGCGACGTGCGGTCCGGTGCGTTCCCGTCCTCGCAGGAGTCCTATCACCTGTCGGAGACCGAACTGTCGGCCCTGGGGATTCCTGAGCTCTGACGCCGCGGCCGTGGTCCGCCGGCACGGCCGCTGGCCTCTTCACATTCCGGAGACCCGCCCGCGGCTTCACGGGTTCTGACTGGGGACGGTTCTGTGGACCGTTGGGGACGGCGCGGCGCGCGGTTGGTATGGACCGCACCGCCGATACCCTGCGCACCACTCGCTGATCCAGTTCGGGCTCACTAGTCGGATTCCGAGCGGGTTCGGCCTCGCAACGAACCCTGCCCCGTCGAGGGGCTCCGGCAGTGCCGGATCCGTAGGGAGGTGATCGCCCGTGCTGCGGGCCTATGAGCTGATGATCATCATCGACTCCGATGTCGCACCGGCTGATGTGGACGCGGTGATCTCCAATGTCGCCGACCTAGTGGTCGCCGACGGCGGGACGATCAAGTCCACCGACAACTGGGGCAGGCGAAAGTTCGCCTACAAGATCAATCACAAGACCGAGGGCACCTATGTGGTGTGGGAGATCGTGACGGTAACGGCCGGTCTTTCCGACACCGAACGGCGGCTGCGGCTCGCGGACGACATCGTCCGCCACAAATTAGTCCGCCTTCCCGACGCCGAGGCCGAGCGCCGCGGTTTGTTCGCGGAGGCCGAGCCGGCTGCAGCCGGTTGAGATCCGGAGGTTCCCCATGGGATTCGACAACACCGTGACTGTCGTGGGCAATGTGACCCGCGACCCCGAACTGCGCTTCGCGCAGTCTGGAATGGCCATAGCCCAGTTCGGCCTGGCTTGGAATCGCAGACGCCAGGACCAGGAGGACGAGGTGTCGTTCTTCGACGTCACGTGCTTCCGCCAGCTTGCCGAGAACGTCGCCGAGTCGCTGAAGAAGGGCGCTCGCGTGGTCGTCTACGGGACTCTCCAGCAGAGGAGCTGGGAGAACGATCAGGGCGACCGGCGTTCGAAGGTGGAGATTCTCGCTGATGACGTGGCCCCCAGCCTGAAGTGGGCCACGGCCGCGGTGACGAAGAACGAGCGTTCCGGCGGGGGGGACTATCGCGGCGACGGCGGCCGTGGCGGCTCCTATCGCGGTGGCAACGGTCCCAGGCAGGCGCCGGGCCGGGGCGACAGCGGTCCGCAGGGTTCGTCCACCGCCGACGACGAGCCGTTCTAGGCGGACGAGGAGGCTGCGAGGTGGCCAAGACCAAGGTGCGGGGCAAGAACCGCGACAACAGCCGGCGAGCGAAGAAGAAGGTGAGCTTCCTCACCACCGAACAGATCACCTACGTCGACTGGAAGAACGAGAAGCTGCTGAGGAAGTTCATGTCCGAGCGGGCCAAGATCAGGGCCCGGCGGGTTACGGGCAACAGCGCTCAACAGCAGAAGCTCGTCGCGGACGCGATCAAGCTGGCTCGGGAGATGGCGCTGGTGCCCTACTCGAACCGGGTCACGACCCAGCGCCAGAACAAGGACCGGGACAGCCGGGGCCGAGCCGCCGGCCCGGTGCCCCGTCCCTCCAGCCCGCCTCCGGGGGGCTCCACCGACGACGGCGAGCCCGATGCAGACGGCTCTGCCATGGCTACAGACGGCGCTGAGTCCGGAGATCTTCTCGTCAGCGAGGAGGAGCGGGCGTGAAGGTCGTCCTGCGAGCGGACGTGGAGGGGCTTGGCCGCAAGGGGGATGTCTGCGAGGTAGCCGCAGGCTTCGCCCGCAACTATCTCGTTCCCAAGGGCCTGGCCCTCAAGTCGTCCCCCGGCGCGGAACGGCAGGCCGAGGCCATGCGGCGCAGCGCCGCCCTGCGCAGGGCGGCCGACCGCGCCGACGCGGAGGAGGTCGCCGTGCGCCTGGCGCCGGCGGCGCTGTCGGTAGCGGCCCGGGCGGCGGAGACGGGCCATCTCTACGGATCAGTCGGACCGGCCGAAATCGTCGCCGCGGTCGAGTCGCAGGTCGGAGCGGTAGTCGACCCCAAGGCGGTGATGCTCGAGGCCCCGATCCGGGAAGTCGGCTCGCACACGGTGCTGTTCCATCTGCACGCCGACGTGGAGGTGCCGGTCACGGTAGAGGTGACGGCTCAGGCTGGCTAGAGGCCGGACGGGCTGCCCACAGTCCTTCCACATCGCAGGCGGAACATCCCCCTAATTCCCCGACGCGACTCGCGAAATCCCCAGCGCTATCAACTGTGTCACCTATCACGTGTCACACCCCCTCGGTACCGTCGTGAGGCATAGCGGGTACAGCCGCGGGGGTAGGACTTAGTGGGCGTTCATTCATGAGTGTCACTGACAGCGCGCAGTGGCAGAGGACAGGTGCCACCACCGGCGGCGAAGGACGCGATGTGCGCGTCCCGCCCCACAACCTGGTGGCTGAGGAGTCGCTGCTGGGCGCGATGCTGCTGTCGCGAGATGCCATAGCCGACGCGCTCGAGACGGTCACCGCGGAGCACTTCTACCGGCCGGCCCATGCCCGTGTGTTCGAGGCTGTCCGGGATCTCTACGGCACGGGGGATCCGGCCGACGCGGTGACGGTGGCCGAGGTCCTCGAGCGCAGCGGAACGCTGGAAGCCATAGGTGGACTGGACGGCCTGCTGTCGCTGCAGATGAACACGCCGGCGACGTCGAACGCGGCCTCCTATGCCCGCATCGTTCACGAGAACCACACACTGCGCCGGCTGATCGAGGTGGCCGGCGAGATCGCCGAGTTGGGCTACAGCCGTCCCGAGGACGTCACCAAGGCGGTGGACTCGGCCGAGAACCTGATGTACCAGGTGGCCCAGGGTCAGGTCGGCGACAACACCGTCCAGCTGTCGCAACTGCTGGACGGGACGCTGGACCGCCTCGAGGAGCTCTACGAACACGGCGGGGCGATCACCGGCACCGAGACCGGCTACAAGGACCTCGACAAGCTGCTCTCGGGGCTCCAGCCCAGCTCCCTGTACGTGGTGGGTGGCCGCCCGTCGATGGGCAAGACCTCGTTCGCACTGGGCATGGCCTCCCATGCGGCGATCAAGGTGCAGAGGCCGGTCCTGGTGTTCTCGCTGGAGATGGGCCACATGGAGCTGACTCAGCGCTTGCTGTGCGCCGAAGCCCGGGTCGACTCGACCAAGATGCGCGACGGCCGGCTGAGCGACGACGACTGGAACGCGATCACCGGCGCGATGCGCCGGCTCTCGACCGCGCCGATGTGGATTGATGACAACCCCAACGTGACGGTGATGGAGATCAGAGCACGAGCGCGGCGGCTCAAGAGCCAGGTCGGAGATCTGGCCATGGTCGTCGTGGACTACCTCCAGCTGATGACCGGCCGGCAGAGCGCGGACAACCGCCAGGTTGAGGTGGCGGAGATCTCGAGGGGTCTGAAGATCCTGGCTCGCGAGCTGCAATGCCCGGTGGTGGCGCTGTCACAGCTCTCCCGGAACCTTGAGATGCGCCAGCAGAAGCGTCCCATGCTTGCGGACCTGCGCGAGTCCGGAGCTATCGAGCAGGACGCCGATGTGGTGATGTTCATCTATCGTGACGAGGTGTACAACCCCGACAACGCCGACACGGCGGGCACTGCCGAGATCATCGTGGCCAAGAACCGCAACGGGCCGACCGCCACCACCACGCTCGCCTTCCTGTCCCGGTTCACCACCTTCGCCAACTTCGCGGCCCGCTCCGCCATCTGACCGAGAGGCCGAGCGAGTGTTCTTCGGTGAGAACATCCTGGCGTTGCTGATGCTGGCCCTCGGTGGTGCCATGGCGGCCGGCAACGCCGCGGCCCTGCTGCGCCCCCGACCTTCCAGACGCGACCCCGACGATCTGGAACGGGCCCCGGTGGGCCGCTGCCTCCTCTACATGATCGTCGGCTTGGTGGCCGCGGTCTGGGCCCTAGCATCACTGCTGTCGTCCTGACCTCCGCAAGGACTCTCTCATGACCCTCTCCGCACTGATCGGCAACCTGGACCCGGCTTCGCTCGACCTCGCAATGTCGTCGCAGGCTCGCCCGCTCCATGACCGGGTCGTCGAGTTCGTCGCAGCCGAGGTGGAGCCGGTCACCGCAGAGTTCTTCAGGCTGGGTGAGGACCGGGCCGAGCGCTGGGGATACGGACCGGGCCAGCTCGAGTTGCTCGACGGTCTCAAGGCGCGAGCCAAGGCGGCCGGCCTGTGGAACTTCTTCCTGCCCGACGCAGCCACCGGAGAGGGCCTCAGCAACCTCGACTACGCCTACATCGCGGCCGAGCTGGGCAAGAACCCCATCGCGTCGGAGTGCCTCAACTGCAGCGCCCCCGACACCGGCAACATGGAGGTGCTCGAGCGGGTCGGCACTCCCGAGCAGAAGAAGCAGTGGCTCGGTCCCCTCCTGGCCGGCGAGATCAGATCCTGCTACGCCATGACCGAGCCCACGCTGGCCTCGTCGGACGCCAAGAACATCGCCACCCGGGCCACCCTCGACGGCGACGAATGGGTGATCAACGGGGAGAAGTACTACATCTCCGGCGCGGGCGACCCGCGTTGCAAGATCATGATCTGCATGGTGCAGACGAGTCCCGACGGGCCACCGCACCGGCGCCAGTCGCAGATCCTGGTGCCGATGGACACGCCCGGGGTGGACGTTCTCGGCCCGATGCATGTCTTCGGCGAGGACGACGCGCCCCACGGCCACATGCACATACGCCTCGACGACGTGCGTGTGCCGGCATCGAACATCCTGCTGGGCGAGGGCCGCGGCTTCGAGATCTCACAGTTGCGTCTCGGCCCGGGTCGCATCCACCACTGCATGCGTTCCATCGGCGCGGCCGAGAAGGCCCTCGACCTGATGGTTCGCCGGGGCATGAGCCGGGAGGCCTTCGGCCGTCCGCTGGCCCAGTTGGGCGGCAACCTGGAGATCATCGCCCGGGCCCGGGTGGAGATCGAGGCCATGCGGCTCATGGTGCTTCGGGCGGCCAAGGCCATGGACACCCTCGGCAACGCCGAGGCACGGGTCTGGGTGAGTGCGGTGAAGGCCATGGTTCCCGAGCGGGTCTGCCGCATCATCGATCAGGCCATCCAGGTCCATGGCGCCACCGGCGTGTCCCAGTGGACGCCGCTCGCTCGGATGTACACCAACCAGAGGACCCTGCGGCTGGCCGACGGGCCCGATGAGGTGCACTGGTTCGTGGTCGGCCGGGCTGAGCTCGCGGTGCACGAGGGGCTCGGCGATCCCGCCGAGGAGGCACGCCGGCGGCAGTTCACGGGGAGATGAAGTAGCGTTCGCCGACGGGTGAGCCCGAGAGCTTGAGCTTGAGCTTGAAGGAGGTCGACGCGTGGCGATCGCGTCGGAACGGTCGAGTTCCCAGGTCCCTCCGCCCGCCGCGGCCGAGTCCGGGACGGTCACGGTTGCGTCCCTGGCTCGGGATCGGGCCCATCGCAGCCCTCGGCAGGTCGCCATGCGGGAGAAGGACTTCGGCATCTGGCAGGAGTACACCTGGGCCGAGACCTGGGACCTGATCGAGACGGCGGCCCACGGGCTGCTGGAGTTGGGCGTCGAGGTCGGCGACCGGGTGGCGATCCATTCCGAGGACCGGCCCGAGTGGGTGATCCTCGACCTGGCCACGGTGGCGGTGCGGGGTGTCACGGTCGGCCTGTATCCGACCAACCCCACCGCTGAGGTTGAGTACCTGATCGGCGACTGCACACCGGCGGTGTTCTTCGCCGAGGACCAGGAGCAGGCCGACAAGGTGCTCGAGGTGCCGGCTTCGGCGGCGGCATCCGTGCGCCGGATCATCTACACCGAGCGGAGAGGGTTCGGCGATTACGACGACCCGAGGCTGCTGTTCTGGGACACCTTTCTGGAGATGGGGCGGCGCCATCGCGAGGCTCACCCGGAGGCGGTCGCGGCACGGATGGCCGCGGCGCTCGACACCGACGTGATGACGCTGGTCTACACGTCGGGTACCACCGGACCGCCCAAGGGCGCGATGCTGACCAACGCCAACGCGGCCTACTGCATCGACAAGATCGTCAACGAGACGGCGCGGTTCCCCGACGGCGCCGGCCCCAGTCCCAAGGATCTCATCGTCACCTACCTCCCGCTGTGCCATGTGGCCGAGCGGGTCTCCTCGACGTGGACGGCCGTGGGCGCGGGCCCGTCGCTGAACTTCGCCGAGTCGATCGAGACCGTCACCGAGAACCTCGCCGAGGTCCAGCCGACGCTGTTCTTCGCGGTGCCGAGGATCTGGGAGCGCCTGCACGCGCAGGTCGCTATCAAGGGCAACGACGCCACGCCGCTAAAGCGGATCCTCCTGCGCTTCACGATGGCGATGGCGAGGGTGATCGGGCGCCGGAAGGCCGCCAACGGCGGCAATCACACGTTGGTCACCCGGCTGCTGCACGGGGTGGGCCAGCCGCTGGTGTTCCGGGCCCTCAAGGAGCGGATCGGCCTGCGCCGCTGTCGTCACGCCGGCTCCGGCGCAGCGGCCATAGCCCCCGAGGTGCTGGAGTTCTTCATCGGGATCGGCGTGCCGGTCTTCGAGCTCTACGGCATGACCGAGAACTCGGGCGTAGCCACTTGCAACTTCGCGGGCCGCATGAAGCTCGGCACGGTGGGGGAGCCCTACTCCGACATCGGCCTGCGCATCGATCAGGCCACCGGAGAGATCCAGACCAAGCACGCCGGCGTGTTCGCGGGCTACTGGAACAAGCCCGACAAGACGGCCGAGACGTTCACGGAGGATGGCTGGCTGATGACCGGCGACGTCGGGGAGTGGGTGGACGGCACCCACGTGAAGATCGTCGACCGCATCAAGCACATCATCATCACCTCCGGCGGCAAGAACATCTCCCCCTCGGAGATCGAGAACAGCCTCAAGACCTCGCCCTACGTGAAGGAGGCGATGGTCGTCGGCGACGGCCGCAGGTACGTGACGGCCCTGATCGGCATCGAGCTCGAGACGGTGAGCGACTGGGCCCAGCGCAACGGCATCCCCTACACCACGTACCGGGACCTGTCCGAGAAGGAGGAGGTCGTCGAGCTGGTCTCCAGGGTGGTGGACGAGACCAACACCAAGTTCGCCCGGGTCGAGCAGATCAAGAAGTTCAAGATGCTTCCCAAGGAGCTCGACCACACCGACGGCGAGCTGACCGCCACCCAGAAGCTCAAGCGCACCGCCATGGAGGACGTGTTCGGCGACCTGGTGGAGTCGATGTACTGATGGTCGGCGCGGCCCCATCTGCCGGCGACCGTCTCAAGGCGATCGATCCTCGCCGCAACGTCCCACTCGCGTTCGCCACGGGCCTTGTGGGCGCGGCGGTCGTGTTCGGCGTGGTGCAGCTCGCCAGCGACCCGGCGCTGTTCTTCCGGACGTTCATGAAGTCGATGGGCCTCGGTTCGGTGTATGCCCTGGTCGCTCTTGGCTTCGTGCTCATATTCAAGGCGACCCGCACCGTCAACTTCGCCCAGGGCGGGCTGGCCGCGGCGGGTGCTCTCTTCCTGACGTTCCTGGTGGCCGACGGCCACATCCCGTTCACAACCATCGCCAACCCGCTCCTCAGCCTGGGCGGCCCGGCCTGGATCTCCTGGAGCCTCAGCGTGATCGTCGCTCTGTTGTTCGCGGCAGTGCTGGGACTGGTCATCGAGCGGCTGGCTATACGCCCGATGGTCGGCAAGCCCCTGTTCTCGGTGGCAGTGATCACCCTCGGTCTGGAGATCATGCTTCGGGTGTTCAACAACGACGCGGTGGAAACACTCTTCCGCCCGTTGGGGGCACCATGGGGCCTGGACGGTTTCACGGTGGGCGGCGCCCTCATCAATTGGAGCTACCTGGCCGCCATGGTGACGGCCGGCCTGGCCTTCGTGGCGGTGTACCTCTTCTACCGCTCGCGGCTGGGCATCGCCATGAGGGCGGTGGCGTTCGACCAGGAGGCGGCCATGGCCCAGGGGGTGAACGTCGGCCGCGTGTTCGCGGTCGCGTGGGCTGCCGGGGCTGTCCTGGCCGCCGTCGGCGGAATCTTCGCCACCCAGCCACCGATCGCACAGACGCTCTCCGTCGACCAGGGAACGGCCAACATCGCCTTCCGCGGCCTTCCCGCCGTGATCCTCGGTGGTCTCGACTCGGCAACCGGAGCGCTGCTCGGCGGCCTGATCGTGGGCGCAGCCGAGATCTACGCAGGCCAGTACGCGGCGCCACACGCCAACTGGCTGGGCACGGGCTATCCGCTCATTGTCCCCTATCTGGTGATGATCGTCGGCCTGCTGGTTCGACCCTACGGACTGTTCGGAACTCCCGAGATCCGGAGGGTGTGACGTGCTGGGCCGGCCGCGCCTGTACACGGCGTATCGCCAAGAGATCCAGCTGCTGCCCACATGGACGCAGAAGACTGTGTTCGCGGCGTTCTTGGTGGTGCTGTTCCTGTTGCCGTTCGACCTGCCGGTGATCAACCACGTCCCGGTAATCCGGTTTCTCGGCGACGCAGAGTGGCTGCGCCCGATGGCGAAGGTACTCGTGTACGCGGTGGCGGCGTTGGGCCTCAACCTGCTGAGCGGGGTGGCCGGGCAGGTGTCACTCGGCCACGCCTTCTTCATGGGCGTGGGGGCCTGCGCGGCGGTCTACTTGGGGGGTACGAGCGGGGAGACCACATGGGGTCATTCGCTGCCGATCTGGATCTGGTTGCCCGGAGCCGGCATGGCTGCGGCCCTGTTGGGAATCGTCGTCTCACCGGTGGCGGTGCGGTTGCGCGGGTTGTACCTGGCCATAGTCACCCTGGGACTCGTGTTCGTCGGCATCCACCTCGGCAACACGTCGTGGGGTCAGAAGATCGCCGGACCGCCCGGACTGGGCCGGGAGTTCCCCGAGCTCGACCTCAGGTTGTGGAAGGAGGAGGTGCCGCTGGTCAGCGTCGGCGACGACGGCCGTTGGCTGTGGTTCGATGTCAGCGACTCCCAGAAGCGGTATCTGTTCCTGCTGGTGGTCACGCTGGCGCTCGCGCTAGTGGCCAAGAACCTGTTGAGAGGCCGCACCGGCCGGGCCCTGCAGGCCATCCGCGACCGCGACGTAGCAGCCGAGGTGATGGGCGTTCCCGACTTCGGCTACAAGCTGGTGGCGTTCGCGGTGTCGTCGTTCTTCGCGGGCGTTGCCGGGGCGCTGTTCGCCGCGCTGTCACAGCGGGTCGTCGCCGCAGACTTCGGACTCTTTCTGTCGGTGGAGTTCATCGCCGTCCTGCTCATCGGCGGCGCCGGCACCACGGCGGGGCCGCTGATCGGCGCCTTCTTCGTGGTGATGGCACCAGAGTTCGTGGGAGCGTTCACCAAGTGGCTGGAACAGGCTGAGGGCGGTCTTGCCGGTGGTCTCAGTCGGATCCTGCTCACCGAGGGAGGGGACTTCGGCGTGATCAACACCGCCATCCAGACCCCGGGCTGGACCCTCAGCGTCTACGACTGGAACGTGGCGCTATTCGGCGCGCTCATCGTCGTATTCCTGATCGTCGAGCCGCTGGGGCTGTTCGGACTGTGGGTCCGGATCCGCAACTACTGGAAACGGTGGCCCTTCAGTTACTAGTGGACTCCGAGCCACCCTGTCGGCAAGATGTGAGCGTTACGATCAGCCATCAAGCGACCCTGGAGGAGGAACCGTGAGACAACTGAAATGGCTGTCTACCGTGGTGTGCGCACTGGCCCTCGTGGCTGCTTCCTGCGGAGGCGACGACGGTGCGGGCGAGGCCGAGGCCCCGTCCGGCGACACCGGAGAGGCGGTGGATGGGGCCGTCGCGCCTGACGGCGACGACGCCGAAGACCCGGATACGGCCATGGACGAGCCCGAGGAAGCGGACGCCGAAGATCCGGATACGGCCATGGACGAGCCCGAGGAAGCCGCAGTGGAGCCTGAGGACGGCGCCGTGCTGAAGACCGGCCTCGGGGTCGACCCTGACACCATGACGATCCGGGTGGGCGTCAATACCGATCTGTCCGGTCCCTTCGCCCCGCTCACGACACCGATGGCCGACGGCCACAAGGTGTTCTGGGAGTGGCTCAATGACCGCGGCGGAGTGCAGGGATGGAGGGTCGAGCCAGTGATCCTCGACAGTGGCTACGAAGTTCCGAAGCATCTGGAGAACTACGAGGTGATGTCGGGCGAGGGCGACGAGAGCGTCGTGATGTTCTCGTTGGCGATCGGCTCGCCCCACAACTTGGCCACGATGGATGCGATGCGTGAGGACCACTTGGTTGCGGTGCCGCTGTCGTGGTATTCGGGTTGGGCCGATCCCGACATCGGCAGCCAGGTGCTCGAAGTGCAGACGAGCTATTGCGTTGAGGCCATGAACGGCGTCACCTACATGGCCGAGACGTATGGTGACAAGTGGGCTCTCATCACCTGGCCCGGCGACTACGGCGAAGACGCAGCCATCGGCGCGAAGCTTGCAGGCGAGGCTCTGGGCCTGGAACTCGTCTACGACGGCCAGGGCGCGGTGTCGCCCGCGCCCGGCGCCGACCACACGCCGGTGATCACCGAGATCGTCAATTCGGGCGCCGACTGGGTCTGGATCGCCACCAGCGCAAACCAGACGGCCCCCATCATGGGCGGCGCCTCCCAGGCCGGCTTCCAGGGACGATGGGCGGGCAGCGGACCGAGCTGGAACCCGGCGCTGCTCAACACGCCTGTGGGACCCTTGGCCGACCAGCTCTACACCCACAACTATTACACAGTCCTATGGAATGCCAGCGATTCTCAGGGCATGCAGGACGTCGTGTCGGCCATGCGCGAGTACCGTCCGGAAGCCCCCTTCGATGACCTGTACGTGTTGTCGTGGATACAGGGCTTGATCGCCAGCCAGATCCTCGACCAGGCCATCACCGACGGCGACCTCACCCGGGCCGGTGTGGAGGCTGCGGCGAGAAAGATCACCGTCGATCTGCAGGGCTTGGCTCCCGACCAGACCTGGAGCGGCGAGCCCGGCGAGAACATTGTGCGGGAGTCGTACATCTACGACATCGACCTGGCGGCCTACACACCGGGCAGGACTGTGATGGATGAGGGCAACAACGGGATTTCTCTCATCAAGGGGCCCTACGCATCCGAGACCGCCCTGAACTGGGAGTACGAGCCCTGCTTCTTGGCTTCCTGACCGATTAGAGCCTTTCGACGGGGCGGCACTGCAGTGCGCTGACGATGCTTGAAGTCGCCAATCTCGAGGTTGTGTACAACGAGGTCGTCCTCGTGCTGAGAGGCCTGTCGATCGAGGTGCCCGACGGCAGCATCGTGGCGCTGCTCGGGGCCAACGGTGCGGGCAAGACCACCGCGGTGCGGGCCATCACCGGCCTGCTCGACATCCACGAGGGCGACATCACCAAGGGCTCGGTCGTCTGGAACGGCACCGACATCTCGAACTTCAAGCCGTCGCGCATAGTCGAGGCCGGGATCACCCAGGTGATGGAGGGCCGCCGGATCTTCGCCGAGCTCTCAGTGGATGAGAACCTCAATGCCGGTGCCTTCACCGTGCGGGACCGCAAGCAGAACGAGCAGGCCTACGAGCGGGTGATGGAGCTGTTCCCCCTCCTGCAGGACAGGCGGCGTGACACGGCCGGGTACCTGTCGGGCGGCGAGCAGCAGATGCTGGCCATCGGGCGGGCTCTGATGGCCGACCCGAAGCTGCTGATCCTGGACGAGCCCTCCCTGGGACTAGCTCCCATGCTGATCGAGCAGATCCGCGACATCATCACCGACATCAACGCCCAGGGCACCAGCGTGCTGCTGATCGAGCAGAACGCGGTGATGGCGCTGTCGATAGCCCACTACGGCTATGTCATGGAGTCGGGCAAGGTGGTGATGGACGGCGATCCCTCCAAGCTGCTCGCCGACTCCGACGTGCAGGAGTTCTACCTGGGCCTGCACGCCGAGGGCGAGCGCAAGTCGTTCCGCGACGTGAAGCACTACAAGCGCCGCAAGCGCTGGCTGTCATGAGCAGCGCAACGCCGCGAGGGCCCCAGCTGTCATGAGCCCCGGCGAAGGGCCGACTCGCGCCCTGCTCGAGGTGGACGACATCTCCCTGCGCTTCGGTGGGGTCACCGCCATCGACTCGGTGTCGTTCGAGGTTCGGGCGGCCGAGCTCTTTGCCATCATCGGTCCCAACGGCGCGGGCAAGACGTCGGTCTTCAACTCGATCTCGCAGGTGTACCGGCCCCAGTCGGGGGACATCCGCTGGAAGGGGACATCCATCATGGGCACCCGCCCCGACCGGGTGGCCCAGCTCGGGGTGGCCCGCACGTTCCAGAACATCGAGCTGTTCTCGCACATGACCGTGCTCGACAACCTCCTCACCGGCCGGCACATCCGCATGACGGGGTCGTTCCTGGCCGGCGCGGTGTGGGTCGGCAAGGCCAAGCGCGAGGAGATCGAGCATCGCCGCAGGGTGGAGGACATCATCGACTTCCTTGAGATCGAGGGCTGGCGCAAGCACCCGGTGGCCCTGCTGCCCTACGGCATACAGAAGCGGGTCGAGCTGGGGCGGGCGCTGGCCATGGAGCCCGAGTTGCTCATGCTCGACGAGCCGGTCGCGGGGATGAACCTCGAGGAGACCGAGGACATGGCCCGGTTCATCCTCGACATCCGCCGGGAGCTCGGCGTCACGCTGCTGATGGTGGAGCACGACATGGGGCTGGTGATGGACATCGCAGACCGGGTGATGGTCCTGGACTTCGGCCGCAGGATCTCCGAGGGATCCCCGGCCGAGGTGCAACGCGATCCCAACGTGATCGCGGCCTATCTCGGCAGCACCGAGCTGGACACGTCCGTCGCCGAGTGAGCCGGGCGGCCCGTACCCGTAGGATCAGCGGTGTGACCGGGCCTGCCCTTCGCGGCGCGTCGGCCGCGCTGCTCGACGAGCGCCGCCAGCTGACCATGGACGATATGGCCGAGCTGGCCGCGGTCGACGACTCGGCCGTGCCCTCGCTCGCCTCGCTGGCCCACGAGGTCCGCCTGGCCTGGGCCGGGCCCGTCGTGGAGGTGGAGGGCATCCTGTCGGCCAAGACCGGCGGCTGCCCGGAAGACTGCCATTTCTGCAGCCAGTCGGCCGCCTTCGACACCCAGGTCAAGGCCACACCGTTCCTGGACACCGACGAGGTCCTGGCCGCAGCCCGCGAGACGGCGGAGCTGGGTGCCAGCGAGTTCTGCATGGTGCTGGCCGTGCGGGGCCCGGACCGGCGCACCATGGACCGGCTCATCGAGTTGACGGCGCTGGTTTCGGCCACCACCGGCCTCAACGTGGCCGTGAGCGCCGGCATCCTCACCCGGGCGCAGGCCTTCGAGCTGGCCGGAGCCGGGGTCCACCGCTACAACCACAACCTGGAGACGAGCCGGTCGTTCTTCGGCGAGGTCGTCACCACCCACAGCTTCGACGAGCGGGTGGACACCTGCACCTACGTGCGCGAGGCCGGCATGGAGCTGTGCTGCGGCGTGCTGCTGGGGATGGGGGAGACCACTGAGCAGCGCCTGGAGCTGATCGAGCAGGTCCGGGCAGTGGAGCCCTGCGAGGTGCCCATCAACTTCCTGAATCCCCGCCCCGGCACACCACTGCAGATCCGCAAGCCCGTCGGAGCGCTGGAAGCCATCCGGTGGATCGCACTGTTCCGGCTGGCGCTGCCGTCGGTGATCCTGCGCTACGCCGGCGGCCGCGAGATCACGCTCCGTGACCTGCAGGCCATGGGCATGACATCGGGCATCAACGCGCTGATCGTGGGCAACTACCTGACCACTCTGGGGCGGTCGCCCCAGCAGGACCTGGACATGCTCGCCGATCTGCGCATGCCCATAGGCAGCCTGTCGGCCGCGGTCTGACGGTGGCTACGGGCTCTGTGAGCACGCCGGCCGAGCGGAGCGGCGCAACTGCGCAGAGAAGCGGTCCGGAGCAGCACTGTCCGGGCTGCGGTCGCCGCCACTGCGCCGGCTGCCTGCCCGAACTGGATCCACCCCGCTACTGCGGCCGGTGCGGGGCCTGGCTCGCCACCGCGGTCACCCCCGCGGGCTGGACGGCCAGGTGCCGCAACTGCGGCCCGATCCGCTCAGGATCGTAGGACCTCCACTGCCTCGCGACATTGCAGGCCGGACTCCAACCACTAGTGTCGCGAACTATGTCGGTCGGGGCCGCGCCGGTGACGAAGTCCGGCGCGTCGTTGCTCCGGAGGCTGCACCCGTCGGGCTGGGTGGCGCTCGGCACGCTGCTGGCCGCGCTCTTCGCCCACCTCTTCATCGACACCCGGTACCTGATCGCCCACTTCGAGTGGTGGTGGTGGCCGCTGCTGGTGGGGGCGATCGCCATGTCGGCCTGGCACTCCGGCCTCAACCGTGTGCGGGTATGGATCGAGGCCATCCCGACGTTCACACTGCGGATCACGATGGTCCTGGCGTGGGCCGTGTTCGTGCTCCAGTTCTTCAACGTGATCACCCGCTACAGCAACGAGTACGTGGAGCAGGACATCCTCATCGGCGAGGTCGTCAGCCTGGCCTGGCAGTCCTTCGGGCTCATGTTCCTGGTGGCCATGAACGTCGGGATCCGCGACGGGGTGAACCCCCGCATCGACTTCTGGTGGACCAACTTCTCCAACCGCACCAAAGCGGCCCTCGACTTCGCCATGCACACCGGGCTGCTGCTGCCGTTCGTGTTCATGAGCATCCGCATCCTGCAGGGCTACGTGGCCTCGTCGCTGGGGCGGAAGGCGGGCAGCGGCGAGTGGCCCGCGGGCTGGAAGGTCTGGCAGAGCTGGGAGGAGGCTGTGGACGCCGGTGGCCTCGCGGTGGGGCCGATCAAGGCGTTCCTGCTGATCGGGTTCGGGCTGTTCGGCCTGCAGTTGCTGGCCGAGGTCATCAAGACCGGGTTCGTCCTTATCGGCCGGGAGGACTACGGCGCCGTCGTGGAACGCGACACACCCCAGCGGATCGAGTAGCCGTGTCCGTGCTCCTCCATGCATCGGCGTCGAGGCGCCGTCCGTACGCGCGCATCGGGTGTGCGGCGGTGACACGCGAGCAGCGGATCGAGTAGCCGATGCTCGGGGTGCTTGCCTTGGAGACCATATTCGGCGTGGACGCGGGCGTGTTCCTGGCCCTCACCATGTTCGGGGTCTTCATGCTGGTGATCCTGTCGGGATACAACGTGGCCTTCTCCTTCGCCTGCACCGCCATCGCTTTCGCGTTCCTCGGCGATGTGATCGGGGCCTTCGACTCGAACGCTCTCAGTGCGCTGCCCAGCCGCTGGTTCGGGGCCATCAGCGACCCGACCCTGCTGGCCGTGCCGCTGTTCGTCCTGATGGGCGCCATCCTCGAACGGTCGGGCATGGCCGAGCGGCTCCTGAACGCCTTCGGGATGCTCATGGGCCGCCTGCGGGGCGGCGTGGCCGCCGCGGTGGTGGTGGTGGGCACCCTGCTGGCCGCGGCCACCGGTGTGGTGGCGGCCACGGTGATCGTGATGGGGCTGCTGTCGCTGCCGGCCATGGTGCGACTCGGCTACGACAACAAGCTGTCCACCGGCGCCATCATCGCCTCGGGCACCCTCGCCCAGCTGCTGCCGCCCAGCATCGTGCTGATCCTTCTGGCCCAGCAGCTCGGCGTCGGCATCCTGGGGCTGTTCGCGGGGGCGCTGCTGCCCGGCCTGCTGCTGAGCGGGCTCTACGTCGCCTACGTCGTGATCCTGTCGTGGCTGAAGCCGTCGGTGGGGCCGGCCATGCCCGAGGAGCAGCGCACCCTGGCCGGCAACCCGTCCATGCGCACCAAGATCATCATCGCGCTGATCCTGGGGGCAATGGTGGCCGGGGTGATGCTGCTGGCCAGCCTGAGAGCGTCGATGATCGCCGGCGTCCTCACCCTCGCAGTGACGATGGCCATCCTGTGGCGGACCCGCATGCTGGCCGCGGAGCTGCTGATCGCCATCGTGCCCATGCTGGTGCTGATCCTCGGCGTGCTGGTCTCCATCTTCCAGGGGATCGCCACGCCGTCGGAGTCGGGCGCGGTGGGCGTGTTCGGGGCGCTGCTGCTGACCGGGTTGAACTGGCTGTTCGACCGCCTGCTGGTCGCCGAGGGCGCCACCCACATCACCAGATCGGGTTGGCGGCTCGACTGGCAGGCGATCAAGGACGCGGCCCACTCCACCGCCAACGTGGTCGTGCTGGTGATGACCCTGCTGTTCTGCTCGACGTTCTTCAGCCTGGTGTTCCAGCGGCTCGGGGGCGCCGATCAGACCTCGGAGTGGCTGACGTCGATAGGCGGCGGGAAGTGGGGCTTCGTGGTCATCGCCATGGTCGCGGTGTTCCTGCTGGGCATCAACCTGGAGTTCATCGAGATCACTTTCATCGTGGTGCCCATATTCGTGCCGGCCATGGACTTCCTGGGCTTCACCGGTGACGAGAAGATCTGGTTCGCGGTGCTGATGGCGGTGAACCTCAACATGGCCTTCATCTCCCCGCCGGTGGGGTTCTCGCTGTTCTACCTGCAGAGCGTCGCGCCGCCGGAGGTGAAGACGTCCGACATCCACAAGGGCGCCTTCCCCTTCATGGGCCTTCAGGCGCTGGCCCTCGTGATCCTGGCCATCTTCCCCGCCATCACCTACACCTCCATCGATGCGTTCCGGTTCGGCTGACGCCGGCCGCCAGGCTGGGTGGTTGCGCGCCCCGACGGCGGGGATGTCGCCTCCAGCGCCTGCGGCACTCCTTCTCGACACACCTCCAGACGTTCGTGTATTGTCACGGCTTCGCCGGTGGCGCCCGCCCGGGATTCCGGTGCCGGCCAGGGCGGTCAGCGGCGGCGGAACAGTCAACCCATGGAGGGAAACGAAGTGACTCAAGAAGCAAGCTCGACCGCGACCGACGGCCCGGCCGTCGACATGATCCTCGACGAGGCCGGTTCTTCGAGCCTGGCTCGACGGGGGTTCATAAAGGGCGGCCTCGGCGTCGCCGGGTTCGCGGCCGCATCTGCGATCCTGGCCGCGTGCGGGGACGACGAGGAGGCGCCCGCTCCGGCTGCCGCGACCGACGACAACGCGGCTACCACCACCACTGCCGCGGCGACGACCACTACGGCGAGCGACACCGTGGCCGTGACCGCCCAGGGTCCCGAGATCGAGTGGGAGATGGCCACCAGCTGGCCCACCGCGCTGGTGACGCTGTTCGGGTCGGCCCAGTTCTTCGCCGAGAAGGTGGGCGAGCTCACCGGCGGCCGCTTCAAGATCAACCCCCGCCCCGCGGGCGAGATCGCCGGCGGCCTCGAGGTGCTTCCCGTCGTGCGCGACGGCGGCGCCCAAGTGGGCCACACCGCGTCCTATTACTACGTGGGTCTCAGCCCGGTGCAGCAGTTCGGCACCGCGGTGCCCTTCGGGCTCACCCAGCGCCAGCAGAACGCCTGGCTGTACCAGGGCGGCGGCATCGAGCTGCTCAACGAGTTCTACGCGGAGGAGCACGGGACCATCTCCTTCCCCGCGGGTGCGACCGGCTGCCAGATGGGCGGCTGGTTCACCAAGGAGCTCAACTCGGTCGATGACCTCAACGGCCTGAAGATGCGCATCCCGGGCCTGGCCGGCCGGGTGCTGGAGAACCTCGGCGGCGAGCAGGTCACGCTGGCCGGCGGCGAGATCCTCCAAGCCATCCAGACCGGCGCCATCGACGGCGCCGAGTTCGTCGGCCCCACCGACGACCTGATCCTCGGCCTCGACCAGTTCCAGGGCGACCTGTACTACTACCACCCAGGATGGTGGGAGCCCGGCACCGCGGTCGAGGTGCAGTTCAACCTCGACCTCTGGAACGACCTGCCCCCCGAGTACCAGGCCGCCATACAGGCCGCCGCGGCGTACGCCAACATGAACACCATGGCGACCTACGACGTGCTCAACCAGAGGGACCTGCAGACCATCAAGGGATTCGCCCAGATCCGCGAGTTCCCGGCCGACATGATGGCCGCGTTCAAGGCCGAGACCGGGAACGTGCTCGACACCGTGGCCGCCGACGACGACAACTTCGCCCGGATCCTCGGTCCGTGGCGCGAGTTCCGCGACGGCATCTCGGAGTGGCACGGCCTAGCCGAGCGCTCGTTCCTGAACCAGCAGACCCAGATCTGAGCCGAACCCCGATCTGACGGGGCGGGACTACACGAGCCCCGTCCCCGAAGGCCTGGCCCCTACCTGCCAGGCCACCCGGTTGTGTCGATTCAGGGCGCGGCGGTGAGAGCGATCATGCCGCTCAGTGTCTTGGTGTCCTCATTGCCCACCAAGTAGGTGATTCCACGGTGTAGGTGGAGTCGGAATTGCTCCGCGAGGGAATCAGGGGTCAGGGGGAGGCCATCGACTTCGCAGCGGGCTCGAAGGACTGAGGCGTAGATGTCGGCGGCGGGTCCGCCGAAGGTCGCCCATGACATCTCCACATTGGAGAGCGTGCCGATCTCTTGATCCGCTGGAATGGAGGCTTCGGCTAGCGAGACGCACAGCGCCCAGCGGCACAGCACGTTCCAGTTCTTGATCCCCGTGCGCCTCTTGAGTGTCGTGAGCTGGTTCTTGGCACGTTCGTCGACCCGGACCACATCAACAATTGACGACCTACCCATCGAGGTAGCCCTCTTTGATGGTTGTGCAGGCGTCGGTTTCGTTGAAGTCCAGTTGGTACTGGGCACCCACACTTGGCTGCAGCCGCCGCAGATGATCACCAGCGATCTCTTCGTCCGTCGACAACAGCACAATCTGTCGCGAAGCGTGAGGAAAATAGCGTTCGATGAGGTTCGTGCGATGCGTTCGGTCGAGCCTGCCGAGGGGGGCGTCGATCACGGTTGGCAGCGTCATGCCGGTGCATCGTGAGAGACCCCACAGAATGCCGGTTGCCATCATCTGGCGCTCGCCAGCACTCAATCGGTGAGCGTCGACTCGCTGATGCCTTGGGCCGAGCAACGTGACCGACAGATTGTCGGGGTCAATGAACACTGAGGCAACGAGTCCCTGCTTGCGTAGCAGCACGGCGAGAGCGGAGTCGATCTCGCTAGTGATCCTGTTGAGGTGCTTGCAGACCATGTGATGAGCGAACCGTTCGAGCACGTCGTCGGCTGCGCTGATCTCACGAGCGGTCCGGGCCGTGTTCCTTTCGGCAGCCTCCACATCAAGTGCCTCATGCGCTAGGTCGTCAACTCGTCGATGCGCGTCTCTGACGCGTCGGTCAGCTGCAGAGGCTGCGAGCGATGCTCGTTCGACGGACTTGTCGGCAACTTCCAGTTCGGCCTCGGCTGTCGCTACTGATCGCACGACTGCAGCGATGCTGGATGCGTCGGGGACCGCTGAGAGCATCGCGTCGAGGCGCTCGATGTCGGCGTTGTGTTCCTTGAGTTGGCGAGCCAGCCGGCTTGCTGTGGCTTGGAGGTCGCTCAATCGGTGGTGGAGCAGGCTGCGGGCCGCGTCGGTGCATTCGAGCGTAGGTGAGAAGCTGGGCGGGTTAGGTCGTTCTAACGACTCGAGGTCGGTTCTGAGCAGGCCGCGGAGCAGGTCTGCTTGGGTGTCGTGGAGGTTGAGCGCAGCAATGAGGCGCTCGGAAACCCGGGCGTCTCGTGACGACATCGCCGAGTACGTCTGGCGCGCTAGACGAGACGCTTCGTGTTGTTCGCCAGCGGCAACGGTCAACTTGATTAGGTCTGGTACTAGAGCGAGCGGCAGGTCGCTCGCAGCGACCTGCCGTAGCTCGCGTTCCACGGCGGCCGCGGCCGCGGCCGCCTCAGCGAGACAGCGTTGGATGTCGTCACGCTGGGAGAAGAGCTCTCCGCCTGTCGTTGCGAGTTTGTCGTTGGCTCTGCGCAGCTGAGCTTGAAGGTCTTCTCTAGCGATCTGGGCGTCGTCGAGGGCCACGCTTGCCGCGATTGCGTCGCTCTCTGCTTCGGCGAGTTCCGTTTCGGCCTCGGCGAGGGCTTGGGTAAGGAGTTCCGGCTGTCGCGACTTGTGAGCCTTCGCTGTTCGCCGCCTGAAGTTCCGCAGGTCGGTCCGTAGCCGGTCGATGAGTCCGAGCCCCAACAGGCCATAGATGCTGGTTCTGAGCACTTCCGCTGACGACGCCGGGTCTGCGAGAGACTCAATCTTCTCGCCGTCGAAGATCGCGAGTTCTGCAACTGCTGCGGGCATGATCCCTTCTGCGAACTCGGCCCATCCAGCAGCAAGGTCGGGTCTTGGTTCGCCGTTCGCTGATACCGAGAGCCGGTCGCTGGCCTTTCTGTTGCGTGTTTGGTGCCAGCTTCGTTCCACGGTGTATCGAACCTGTTGCCCTTCCTCGACACGGTCGAACTCCAGCTTGATCGAGGCTGTGTGTGCTCCGTGGTGGATCAAGCTGTTTAGGTGTTCGGGGTATGAGACACCGTTGAGCACCCAGCGGGCTCGGTTGCCGTAGAGCACCAGCGGGATGGCTTGCAGCAATGATGTCTTGCCTGCCCCGTTGCGGCCGCCGATGAGTGTGACGGGCTGGTCGCTGTCGGTGGAGAACCGCACCTGCTGCTGGCCGCGGTACACACCGACATTGTTGAGGACGAGGGAGCGAAGCAGCATCAAGTCGTCTCGTTGCCTTCGGCGCCTTGGGTTACCTCTACCAATGAGGCGCTGAAGTCGGCTCGATCGCCGGCTGCGACGGATTCGCGGCTTCTCACGAGGGCTCGCGCCAACTGGATGGCTTCCTCGGGCGATTCGAACCCGGAGCGGTTGAATGCGGCTTCGATGTCGTCCCAGTGGCGGCTGCGCTGCACCACCATGCGGTGGTTGTGTTCGACCGACATCAGTTCTCGCAGCAGTTCGTACTGGAGGTCGGATTTGCACATCACGCGCAGCTCCTCGAGATCAGCGACCTGGAACGGGAACTGATCATCAAAGCGAACCGGCCCCGGGAACGGCTCGCCGGTGGCCTTCTCGTAGATGGCTGGCAGCAGGTCTTCGTGTTCGTGTTTCTCTGAGACCCAGATTCGGCGGATCTCGTGCAGTTGATCGACGGGGATGAGTTCGATGCCGCGGACATCTTCGGGGCCGTTCTCACGGACCCAGGTCTGTGCTTCCAGCACGAGGCGCAACCACTCAGCGCGGGCCTCCTGTTTGTAGGGTCCGGGAACATAGCGGCCGTTGTATAGCGATACCCGACCATGGGATCGGCGGAAGTCCCGTAGTTCGCGGCCCGCTTCGAGGTCAGCGATGCGGTCGCGCACATCGAGCAGCGGCTGCATCCACTCCTTCTCTGTGTCGTTCTGGATCATAGCCGACATCGACTTGTCCTTCTCGACCACAGTGCAGGTCCAGCAACCGAACCGGGAGTTGCCACACGACGGGGTGGAGGTGTCCACGACCACCGGGCACTCCGCGTCGGGGGAGGCGGTGCGGTACATCGTGAGCAGCTGCTTGTTGTCGAATCCCCACGGGTTGGAGACCTGCATGAGGTACAGCCAAACGTCGTCGTCTGCCCAGTCGACGATCGGCTTATAGACGAGGGCGGACGGGAGGTCGTTGTGGGGGTTGAGGTTGTCCCTGACGGACTGGCGGTCGTAGTGGTCGATGCGTGCCGCCCGTGCGGCCGACTCAGCGCGGCGGGCGCCGAGAACGAGGATCGCCTCACCGTTCTTCTGGACCACGGAGCGGATGAAGCGGACGGTGGGGTTGATCTTCATGCGCTCGGTGCACCACCGGAACCTGCGGTTCGGTGCGGGGTAGCCCCGACCGATGAGGTTCACCCAGAACGTCTCAGACACCTCCGGTGACAGCAGATGCGTAGTGATGGGCAGGCTCTGGTCGGCTGCGGCGCTGTTGATCGCTGCATGTGACCGCTGCACCCACGCGGCCACCGCTGGGTTCTCCACGAGAGTGTCGTTGGTGATGACATACACAGGCTTGGTGCGTTCGTGCTGTGGCAGGGACCGCAACGCGGACCACACCAGCTGCAGTGTGGCGGTGGAGTCCTTGCCGCCGGAGTAGCCCACGACCCACGGGATGCCGTCGGCGCGGTACAAGTCTTGGACCTGTCCGATGAGGGCCTCGATCTCGTGGCGCAGGCCACGCTCAGCGAACGCCGACGCGTTCTGCTGTGCCCGCCCGAACTTCACCTTCACAGCCGTGTCCGCCATAGAGCCCTTCGTTCGCTCGGTCCCCGCATGATAGGCACACCCGCGCCAACCCACGGGGCGTCCGCTGACGGGATTGTAGGCTCAGGCAGTGACACGACGAGGGGACGGAGCCTCGATGCCTATGGGCGCCTACCTCGACTTTTGCGCGACAACACCAGTCGATTCGCGTGTGTCGGCGGTCGTGCGGCACTACATGGAGACCGACTTCGGCAATGCCGGATCCCGCAGCCACGAGTACGGCGTCACAGCCGCTCGCGCTGTTGAGGAAGCCAGGACCCACATAGCCGCCGTGTGCGAAGCCAAGCCCGACGAAGTGGTGTTCACGTCGGGCGCCACAGAAGCCAACAACCTCGCGCTACTAGGACTCGCCTCCCACGCTCAGACCACTGGGAGGCTCCACGCTCTAACGCTGGCAATTGAACACAAGGCAGTGCTGGAACCGCTCCAATCGCTCGCAGACACCCACAACGTCGAGATGGAACTCGTCCCAGTCACACAGCGAGGCTGGGTCGACCCCGCCGAGATCGCTGACCGGCTGCGTCCCAGCACCTTCGTCGTGTCCACTATGCACGCCAACAACGAGACCGGCGTAGTGCAACCGCTCACCGAGATCGCCGACACGCTGGGAGACCATCCCGCCTACTGGCATGTCGACGCGGCACAGACCTACGCCAAGACCGGCGGACTCGCCCACAACCGCATCGACTTGATCTCGATGTCTGGTCACAAACTGTATGGTCCGATGGGCGTCGGAGCGCTCATCGCCCGCCGCCGCGGATACACCCGCTGTCCGCTGCGGCCGCTGATGTTCGGCGGCGGCCAGGAACGGGGCCTGCGTCCCGGCACCGTGCCGGTGCCCCTCGTCGCTGGCCTAGGCGAAGCATGCCGCCTAGCTACAGCAGAACAAGACGGACGGTCATCGGCGTGCACCGCGCAACGCCAAAGGGTCATCGCCGCGTTCGAGGCGCTCGACCCCGTCTACAACGGCGACCAGCAACGAGTGCTGCCTCATGTGATGAATCTGTCCATCCCAGGACTCGACGCCGAAGCAGCCATGATGATCCTGCGAGACGTAGTCGCGGTGTCCAACGGCTCCGCATGTACATCTAGCTCCTATGAGCCTTCGCACGTCCTCACAGCGATGGGATTGGAGCCGCAACGCGCAGAGGGCGCGTTGCGCGTCTCATGGTCCCACGCCCCCGTCGACGTGGACTGGGCGGAGGTGACCAGTCGCCTAGCCGCCGCGCTGCGGTGACCACACACGCCGAACTGCGGCATCGCACCGCGATCATCCGAGGAACCCTGTCGCGTCCCGTACGGCTAGCTGTCGACCTCGACCTCATCGACGCTGACAGCACCTTCTTCGACTACGGATGCGGCCACGGCGAGGACGTGGCCGGACTCGCGGACGCCGGCCTTCACGCGACCGGCTGGGACCCGCACTTCAACCCCGACGCCAACAAGACAGCCGCAGAGGTCGTGAACCTCGGATACGTGATCAACGTCATCGCAGACCCGTTGGAACGCCGCGACACGGTGCTCGACGCGTGGCAACTCACCGAACGGGTCCTCGTCGTGTCTGCACGACTCGACATCGAACGCCGCAACCTCTCAGCCGGTCGAGCATGCGGTGACGGGTTCCTGACCGGTCATGGCACATTCCAGAAGTTCTACAAGCAATCGGAACTGCGGGGCTGGCTCGATGAGGTACTCGAGACGGAAACCGTCGCGATCGCTCCGGGAATCTTCGTTGCCTTCAAAGCGGAACACGATGCCAACGAGTTCTTGTTGCGTACCCGCCGCCGCCGGCAGGTCGCCGTCGCGGTGTCGCGCAGCGATCGGATCTATGACGAGCACCGCATATCCATCGACGCTCTGATCGAGTTCTTCGCTGAACGAGGCAGGCTGCCCGCCAAGACCGAGCAACTCGACCTCCAACAGAGCATTGTCAACGCAGTTGGCTCTGTGAGGCGTGCCTGGCGAGTCGCGGCCGCGGTGACTCCCGGCACCGACTGGGACGCGGTCACAGCCGAACGCAGACTTGACCTGCTGGTGGACCTCGCCTTGCTGAAGCTCAATCGCCGTCCGACGTTCACCAGGTTGCCCGAGGCCACGCTCTATGACGTTCGAGGGCTGGTCGGGTCATACAAGCAGGCCACCGCGGAAGCCGACCGTTTGCTGTTCTCGGCCGGCGACCAGCAGGTGGTCTCTGACGCCGCGGACGACTCAACCGTCGGCAAGCGACTGCCCGGCGCGCTGTATATCCACAAGTCAGCGCTTCAGGAGGCTCCGCACGTTCTGCGGGTCTATGAGGGGTGTGCCCGATGGCTAGTCGGAGAAGTCCCCGGCGCCAACCTGATCAAACTGGCCACCGACAGGGCGAAGGTCTCCTACCTGGAATACCCCGACTTTGACCGCGACCCTCATCCGGTTCTGCGACGCACGACCTACGTCCACCTCGGAGCCCTCGACGTCGACGAACGCGACTACTCAGATTCAGACAACCCGCCGATCCTGCACCGTAAAGAGACCTTCGTCACCGGTGACTACCCGCAGCACGACAAGTTCGCACGGCTTACCGCGCAAGAGGAGCGGTTCGGGCTGCTCAGCGGTGGCACACGCGAAATCGGAAACCTGCATGGATGGCAAGAACGCCTAACGGCCTGTGGTGTCACGCTGCGAGGGCACCGGGTAGTGCGCGTCAGGAACGGCTAAAGAAGCCCGAACCCTCCGGGTCCAGGGTGCGGACAAGAGCGAGCACGGCTTCGATAGGCTTGGCCGGGTCGAAGCTCTGTTTGCGGATGTAGGACAGCCCCCCGTTGACGTATCCCTCCAAGATCGCGACGGGATCCTCGTGGGCATCCGATCCCGCTCCGGAGTCGCCTGGTGAGTCCCGTGGGGCGAGAACACCGATGCTCTGCGCCCGGGCCAGCGCGAACACGGCGACGAGATCCCCACCCAGATCGGTCGCCCGCTCAATCTGCTCAAAGTGGATCGCTTTCTTCGTTTGGCCGTGGGCAGGCTCGTACTGGTTGAAGTGATAGCCGACCGCGGCTGCGAACACGAGCGCCTTCGCTTGGTACTGAAACACCGACGCCGGCCCGGCCGGCTCGCCCAGAGCCTCGATCACCGGCGCATTAAGGTCACCGATGTTCACCCTAGTCTTTGAGCGTTGACTGGTCATGTCGGCAAAGCCAAGAGTTCGGTACGCACCTTAGAGGGGTCTCCGGCTGGTTGCACGTAGGGCCTGACAGACCGGTCGCCCCAGTTCTCGTTGCCCCAGGTGATGGTCTGCTCGACGTCGTCGCGGGGTCCGTGCAAACACAGAAGGTACGCGGCCACCGACGCGTCGCTTGCCATGATCGGGCCGAGATGGTCGATCTGGTCCTCGCGGATGATCACCACCGACTGCTTCGCCAAGCCCGGCAGCCGCGCCGCGAACTGTGTCGCGTATTCCGCCCCGAACGGCGAGAACGGGGCGTCAAGCACCAGAGGGTAGCCCTGGGCGGGGTCGAGTTCGGCGTCGCCGGCCTCGTCCATGTCCTCGATGTCCCCGTACTGGGGGATCAGCCGGGCCAGAGCACCCACGAAAGCGAACGTCACCCAGGCGCTTTCCCCCGACGACGCCCCCACGTCCAGCCCGTCCTGGCGGACCTTGAGCTCGAACCGGTCGGTCAGCTGGATCGTGTAGTCCCGCAAGAAGACATCGCGGGCGATGGAGTTCATGATGCGCTGCGTGTCCCCGCGGGCGCTGCTGCTGAATAGCCGATGAAGGTTCTCGAACGTGTTCTCAAGGTTCTGAAGATGTCCTCTGGCGTTGACGACCTTGTCAGAGCTGTCCTTCTGGCGGGCCAGCTGTCCATACTTCTTGTCCGCCGCGCGGCGCTTCTGCAACAGGTCCTCGCAGACGATCTCAAGGTCCTTCTGCTCCTGTAGGAGCGCGGCGTGTTTGCGTTGGTACTCCCGCCAGGTCGCGCTGGGATCTGCAGTGGCCCAATCAGGTATGTCGAACTCCTTGAGAGCGTCTTCCAGCGTCTTCCTTTGAGCGTGAGCGTCGTGGATCGCGGTCTGAGCGCCTTGAAGTCGCTTGTGGGGTTGTTCGGCGTCAGGCCTGTCAAGGAGGCGGGCGTGCTTCTGGGTGACGCGGGCGCGGATCGTGCTCGCGGCTTCTACAAGAGTGTCCTCGACGATGGTCGCGCGAAGCTCGCGGAGAGTTCCCCGCTCGGCGTCGGTGATCGGGGTGCCGCAGATGCAGGGGTCGGTGCCGTCGATGAGCGCGTCGAGCAGCCCGGCGGACACTTTGGGCGGCAGCTTGCGGTCCGCTTTGGCCTTGTCGAGCACCCTGCGGGCCGACTCAAGCACTCCGAGGCCGAACAGGTTGAAGCACTCCTCGTCCAGTACCCGGCTGCGAAGGTCCACAGCGTCGTTGGCCTCTCGTTGGGCTAAGTCATGATCCCGCTGCATCTGGCCGCGTCGTTCGATGAGCGCCCGGGCGCCGTCGAATCGCGTGAACTGTGCCTCTGCTTCGTCGAGGGTGCGTTTCGCGTCGCGTATGGCGTCGGGCAGCTGCTTGAGCCTGGCAGTCGCCTTGTCGTACGCCTCGCGGGTCGAGTCGGCCTCCTGGAGGGCCTTGGCGAGTTTCAGGTCGTCTGTCTGTCTGGCTTTGAGCTTCTTGTGCTGTAGGGACTTGTGGATGGCTGTGAGCGCGATGTCGTAGCGTTTCACGCCGAGGAGGATCTCGACCGCCTCCTTGACAGACACCGCATCCGAGTCGGGAGCGGTGGCGGTTCCGATATTCTCGGCCGGGAAGAAGAAGTACGGGTTCAGGCCGATCGGCAGGATCGCCCGGACCTCGCGGTCGGCGTCTAGGGCCCCGAGCGTTCGGTGGTAACCGCCCGCCGTGGGATGGATGTTGAGTACGAAGTCGGGTTCGGTCTCGGCGAAGTCCTCTCCGTCTGTGCCTGTCCGCTCGATCGAGATCGACCGACGTGCCTCGTATTCGTGGTCACGGTGAGAGAAGACCACCATGACCTGGACCTCCGTGGACTCTCCTGGTTCGAGGGCGAGTTTCGCTTGATGATTACACAGGTCCTTGGGGCGTGGGAAGCCGCTTGTGGTCTCGCCATAGAGGCACCAAACGAAAGCGTTCAGCAGCGCTGTCTTGCCGGCGCCGTTTTGACCGACGATCACCGTGACATCGTTGTCGAGGTCGATGTCGGCAGCGGGGAAGGAACGCCAGTTCCGGAGGTGCAGCCGCTTCAAGCGCATGTTACAGCAGCCGCGACACGAGCTGGTCCGAGAGTTCGGAGAACACCGGGTCGTTGGGATCGAAGCGATCGGATGCGCCGAACCGGGAACGGATCTCGTCCATCAGCCACATGGCTGTGGCTTGTTCGTTCTCCGCAAGCCCGCCGAGCATCTCTAGCGCCTGTTCCCTTGTCGATGTGGGCTGGTCGGTCATGGCGTATCCGGTATCCAACTGGCTTCGTCGCCGTAGCCGGCAGCCAGCTCCATGAGGTCGTAGGCGGCCATGATGTTAGTCAACGCTCGCGGGGGCGCGTCGGGGCTGTTGCGGGCGGCCTCCGCCAGTTCCAGCGCCCGGGTCAGTTCAGTCGCGACAAGCCTGCGCTCGGCTATCCAGCTGGGGCTGCCCCTCTCGGGCTGGCGTGCCGGCAGGCACAGCACGTCGACGAGTTCTGCCTCGTCTTTACTGGGCGCTATGCGCAGCAGACGGCCGCGGCGTTGCACGAACTGGCGGGGGTTCTGGGTGGAGGCCAAGATGACGCCCCGGCGGGCCTGCGGGATGTTGACGCCCTCGTCTAGGCATCTCATCGCGACGAGCACATCCAGGTCGCCGCGCTGGAACATGTCGAGGTTCATGCGGCGCTGGTCGGGGTCGGTGCCGGAGACGAACTTGTTGGCTCTCACGCCCTTCCTATTGAGTTCGCCGAGCAGGTGCTCAAGTTGGTTCACACCAGTCAGCGGATGCGCGCCTTCGCCCACATAGAGGATCGTGTACCCCAGCGATCCTCGGCCCGCGGCGAGTTCGAGTCCTTGGGCTGTCTTCTCGACGGCGTGGCTCCGCAGTCCGGTACGGCGGGTCAGGTACTTGCCGGCTCTGCGATGGAACTCTTCCTCGTCGCCGTTGGCGGCCTTCCATGCCTGGCCGATCTTGCGACTAAGGATGTCGTACTCGTCTTGTTCGGCTCCGTTGAGGTGCACTACCACCGGGATATAGGTGTAGGGGCAGAGCGCCTTGAGCCGGATTGCTTCGGCGATTCCGATG
Organism: Candidatus Aldehydirespirator sp.; assembly: GCA_965221605.1. GTDB lineage: Bacteria > Actinomycetota > Acidimicrobiia > Acidimicrobiales > Aldehydirespiratoraceae > Aldehydirespirator. Next base: position 491,582 of record CBDCSK010000013.1, on the reverse strand, counting down.
CTGCGCAGGACAGCCCCAAAATATGACAGCAGTTCTCGTGTGCCCTGCTCGTCGTTGTGACGGCGGGGGGTGGCAGACAGCCCGATGCGGCCCACAGCACTGTCGGAGCGTCTCGGGAGGCGGCCGAGCCTGCGCCGGGTGCCGAGGGCGTGCATCTCGTCGCCGATCACCACCAAGCCGCTGGCGAGGCTCTCGATTGTTCTGCCCACGGAGGTCCAGCTGTCGCCGGTCATCGTGTCCGCGGTTACGATCACGCAGTCGGCTCTCGCTCTCGAGCCCTGCAACGCCGACAGGGCCAGTTCGGCGTCGGACTGCCAGCCCGGGGCTTGGCTGTTGCAGACGGTGGGCCTGAAACCGAACTCTCGGGCGTTGCGTCGCCATTGTTCGGCCAGTTCGGTGGTCGGCACGACCACCAGCACGAGAACGGACCGGCCTTCGTCGGCGTGATGCTCCGCGAACACTTTCGCCGCGGACAGCGCTATCACCGTCTTGCCCGTCCCGGTAGCGAGCGCGAAGGTTCCCCTGTGATCGGCCGCAATCCACTTGTCAATGCACTCCTGCTGATACGGGCGGAGCCCCTGCTCCTCGATGAAGTGGGGAGTCGTCAGGCCAAGGTCACATGACCCCGATGGGGTGGCCCCGGGCAACCGGAACGAAGTCATTCCTGCGCGGCTCGCTTCATCGGGGTCCAATGGAGGAAACCGCTCAAATAGCGTGGAGATGACTCTCTCATGGAGTTGGAATGTCACCACTCCAGGCCTGCGCTGTTCCCATGTCTCTGTGAACAGTTCACGCTCGTTGTGTGCGTGCTGCGCCTCCGGGGCCCACGACCGATGCAGCGCAAAGCTCTCAGCATTTTGAACCCAGCCGTTCCATGATTCGTTCGGCGAGCCATTGAACGTCACATAATCGCCGACAGCGTCGAAGAACACGCCAATCTTCTCGTGGTAGAGATCGACGCCGCCGCCGTGGTGGACCCGCACGGCCACTCTGATGTCAAGCAGACCGTCGCGGATCATGCCAGCCAAGAGCTGAAGTCTCAGGCGCTCCTCATCGGCCTGAACCCGATCAGGGTCCAGGTAGCGGCGAAGGCAAGCGATGACTGTCTCATCGTGCTGCAGGTGGTCTGAGTGGGTCCCTTGCATATACGCAGCCTGGATGGTGGCTCTGTCCTTCTCGGACAGAGCTGGAGACGCCACTAGCCGCATCGTGCCGTCTTGGGCGTAGAACTGCTCGATTGCAGGTGAGATCAGCGCGAGCACTCGGCTTGAGAAGTAGCCGACAGCGCGCCAATAGGCGGTGGCGTGCCGCAGGCACGGCAGGTAGAAGGCCTCAACCAGGTCTTCCTTGTCGGTGGAGTAGGTCGTAGACCACTGCAAGTCGCGCAATCCAGCCATCGCAGGCCTCACTCGCGGCCCAGAAGCGACCGCAGCAGGTCCTCGCTAAGGGTTGCCTGCTGTTGTCTGGGCAGTTCGCTGGGGCGCAGCACCGTGCATGCCGAGGGGGTGGCGATGATGACGATGTCGTCGCCGTCGTTGAAGCCGAGTTCGTGGAGCACGGAGCTGAGCCGACCCACGTCCACGGTCCCGTTCAAGTTTGTGAGCCGCCAGATGAGCGACGCTTCGCCCACACAGGTGCCTGCGTGCATCGCGGGAACCTTCAGTGAGTCTTGCGGTTGGAGTCCATTGTGGGCCGCGATGTCACGGTCGAGATTGAACGAGTAGCCCCTCAGGTTGTGCTCGGTGACGGTGAAGCTCTGACCCCAATCGTCTGCAACCTTGACCGCGTATGGTCTGTCATCGACACTGTTGGGTGTGTAGTCGAGGCTCTCTAGTGGACGCACTTCGTCGCCCGATACGACGTCGGGTCCAGCTTCCAAGTACGCGTGCACCGACCCTGCCTTCACGTCAAAGTCTCGGACGAACTCATCTAGCATCGCTGACATCGACGCGACACCGCCGCCGCGCTCGATGCGCTGGTCGATTTCCGTAGCGATGCCCTCGTACTCCTCGTATCCCCATTCGGGCAACGCCAACCGAAAGTGCTTGTCGATGCGCACCAGCGATCCGCGATACTGCTTGAGCACCCTCGCGGAACTCTCCCCGATGGCTTCAATCAGCTCGGTCGGTGTCATGGGTCTGCCAACCATGTGCAGAACCCTCTCTGCTTTGACGGAGAGAGGTACGTCCCAACGGACGAGCCAGCCGTCGCCGATATCACGCCATCGTTCTGACTCGATGAGCAGTTCAAAGGCCGCTTCGGGCAGCACAGGACCCGGTAGGTGGTCGCACAGGTCTTCAACATTGATCAGCCATTCATCGCCGGCGGCATCGTCGAACACCTGAGCAATGTCGGCGTGGGCGGTGTCCGCGCCCCGAAGAAGCCAGTCGCCGTCGTAGCTGTAGCGGGCAATCCATCGGAGTACCTCGAAGCGGTGGTCGCCAAGCCGTTCCCTCCATACCTCAACAACAGGGCTGTCGGCTCGAACGACAAGACCGAACTCGTAACACAGCCGCTTCGCTGCCAGTCGAACCGCCCGGAAACGGTCTCCCGCGAGGCTGCCGCGTAACTGCAGTGCGTCCTTGGCGACCCGCTTGCGTACCGCTTCGCCACTCACGCCATGTTGCTTGCCGAGTTCTCGCCAAGTCGGGCGAGATCGCACAAACTCGCGCGCGGTGAGTTCCGGGCCGGAGACTTCGGAAACCAGGTCGGAGATGCGTTCGCCTAAGGGCGCGACTTCGGAGCCCACGAGTTGTGAGAGCGGGACAGACAGCAGGCGGTGCATCGCATCGCCTACCTCCCCTGGGATGCCATCGTCGCTCAGGCATGCCGCTACGAGTGCGCCCACCGTTAGGTCGTCTGTCGCGACGCTGGTCCATGCGGCAGCAGTCACCAGGTCGAAATCCGCGGGCGCTGCCTGCTCACGCTCGAAGGCCATCTTCCGCCGAGCGGTCACAGTGACCGCATGATCTCGCATACTTGAACCGTGTGATGCCAGTGCCGTGTGAATGCGAGTCACAGTGAGTTCGCCGACGCTGGGGGTCGCGAGAAGGGCCGCGTCATCGAGTGCTCCCAGATCCCCCCAGGTTCTAATGTGGTGTCGTCCTAACCCAGTAAGGGCCCTCTGGTCGAAGATCGTCGAGTCGATCGGTTCGTCGCTGACACTGGCGATCCAATCGTGTACCTCGTCCAAACGGAGAGATAAGGAAGAACTACAGCGTTCAGACTTCACCGTGATATGCCTGTCTGGTGTCGAAGGGCTTCCAGCCGGTCCAGCGTGAACTGCTTCGTGGACTGTTGGCCGTAGGGCCTTGAGCTGGCTGATGGTGGGCGACTCGCGGCGGGCACCGCTGTTGCGGCTATCGCTGATCGTCTGGGACGGCTGTGGATAGCAGCGCATCTGGACGAACCGGTGTCCCTCACAGCGGCAGCACCCGAATCCTGCTGCGGCTTTCGTCAACCACGACGAGGGCACCGGCGCTCAGGTCCGCCTCATGCTGATCGAGCGCCGCGATGACCGGTCCCTTCATGTGATTGGGCAGCACGTTCTTGGCGCGGACCTGGATCACGCTTGGCCCGGCCCGGTGCGATAGCGCCAGCATTGTCCCGAAGTCGAGGTCGTGGGTGAAGACGACGCGCTCATGAGCGGCAGCCCAGCCCATGATCTCCCTGTCGGTGGCCCTCGGGTCGCCAACGGCAGACCAGTGCACCGCTTCCCATCCCTGCTCGTGCAACGTCCGGACCCACTCGGGCGAGAGGTTCATGTCCACCAGGAGCCTCAGGCTCACGGCACCGGAAGGGGGACCTCGCGTTCTTCCAGCCTCCAAGCCGCGTAGGCCAGAGACTGCTCGATGTCCTCTCGCTCAAGGTAGGGGTAGGCCTCCAGGATCTCGGCGGCCGAGCGGCCGGTCGCCAAGAGTCCCACAACCGTTCCCACGGTCACCCGCATGCCGCGGATGCAGGCCTTGCCGCCCATGACGGCCGGGTCGATGGTGATCCTGTCCAACGTCTGCATGACTCGTCGCCGCCCCGAATCGCGAGACGCGAACGGGCGGATGAACTCATCGTACCCCGTCCGGCATTCGACCTGCCGCCCGAGCGTCTAGCGAAGTGCCGGCCATCTGCGGCACACTACGCCCCGTGTCGAGTGCAGGCAGGTCCCGGCATCCGGCCGGTGGGGCGCGCCATGACGGGGCCGGCAGTGAGCTGCCCAACGCCCCCAAGTTCCGCACCGATCGGAGCCATTACCGGGCTGCGCTCGAGCAGTGGATGCAGCGAGCCTTCCCCTCCAGGCAGGGCCTCACCGTCACCGACATCGACATCCCGGTGAGCACCGGGTTCTCGAACGAGACGGTGATCCTCGAGGCGGCCTGGACCGAGGGGGGCTCGGATCGCGAGGAACGCCACGCGGTGCGCATCGAGCCCGCCGACGGCGGCATGTTCCCTCCCCAGACCCCGCAGTGCGCGGTGTCGGTGGAGCTCCAGTACCGGGCCATGAAGGCGGTTGCGGACGCGGGGGCAGCACCGGTTCCGCCGTTGCTCGGCTACGAGAGCGATGCGGACGTGCTGGGCGCGCCCTTCTTCGTCATGGGGTTCGTCGGTGGACGCGTCCCAGCGGACGTGCCCCGCTACACCGAGGCGGGGTTCGTGGTGGACGAGGCGACGCCGGCACAGCGGCGGCGCATGGTGCTGTCGGCCATCGACGTCATCGCCGGCGTCCACAGCCTGGACTGGCGCAACGCCGGCCTGTCGTGGCTCGATCCGAGCGGTACCGGCGAGCCGACGACCGCCCTGCAGATCGAGCTCTACCGGAACCATGTGCACTCCGAACTCGCGGGCAGGGACCATCCCGTGCTGCATGCCGCCCTCGACTGGCTCGATACCAACGATCCCGGAGACGAGCGGGTCGGGCTGACATGGGGCGACGCCCGTCTCGGCAACATCATCCTGCAGGACTACCGGCCCGCGGCCGTTCTCGACTGGGAGGTGTGCGCGCTCAGCCCCACCGAGGCCGACATGGGCTGGTGGCTGATGTTCGACCGGATGTCGTTCGACGACATGGGCATCGACCGGCTCGACGGATACCCGACCCGAGACCAGATGATCTCTCATTACGAGCAGGTCTCGGGCCTCACGGTGAGGGACCCGCACTACTGGGAGGTGTTCGGCGCTATGCGCTTCTGCACCATCTTCATCCGCTTGGGCGACCGCCTGACCGCAGCCGGCTTCGTGCCGCCGGAGCGCAACCCCGCCGTGGGCAATCAGGTGACGGCCGCACTGGCCGGGCTGCTCGGCATCGACAACCCCACCCCCGATCTGCTGTCCCGATGATGAAGTTCGGGCTCTGGTACGACTTCCGGAACCCTTCGCGGCAGCCGTGGTCGGCCGTGTACGGCGAGTTGCTGGATCAGATCGCGTGGGCGGACTCGGCCGGCTTCGAGTCTGTCTGGTTGTCCGAGCACCATGTGACCGACGATGGCTACATGCCGTCGCTGTTCGTGATGCTGGCCGCGATCGCAGGCAGGACCCGGAACCTGCGGCTGGGTACCGCGGTGTGCCTGGCTCCTCTCCACCACCCGATCCGTCTGGCCGAGGACGTGGCGGTGGTGGACATCCTGTCCAGCGGCCGCGTCGAGCTCGGTCTCGCGCCCGGATACCGGCCATTCGAGTTCGAGGTGCTGGGCGTGCCCCGGAGCGAGCGCGGCATCCGCACCGATGAGACGGTCGAGATCCTGCGCCTGGCCTGGACCGGCGAGAGCTTCTCGTACTCGGGCACCGTCTTCGACCTGCGCGATGTGGTCGTCCAGCCCGTCCCCGAGCGCGGCTCCGAGCTGCCGATTCACATCGGGGGGTCCAGCACGGCCGCCGCCCTGAGGGCCGGACGTTACGGCTGCAACTTCATGCCCGACGTCGGCACAGGCATGGATCTCCACCGGCAGTATCGAGCCGCGCTGGCCGATAACGGTTTCGATGCCGGCGCGCGCTCCATAACGATGAACGGCTGCGTCTTCGTCTGCGAGGACCCTGATCGAGGGCGTGCCCTCCTCCATCGGTCGCTCACCTACATGTACCAGCGCTACGACGCGTGGGGGAGAGAGGACGAAGGCTCAGCGCCTTCCTCGTTCGAACCCATCGACACGAAGCGGCTGGATGAGCTGTGCATAGTCGGGACGTCCGAACAGGTGACTCGCCGGGTAGCCGCCATCCGCGATGAGTTCTCGCCCGATCGGCTCATCTTCTGGGGCCGGCTGCCGGGAATGCCCATCGAGGACGCGGACCGGTCACTTCAACTGTTCGTCGACGAGGTGATGCCCGCTCTCGGCTGAGTCCGAGCCCGCCCCGGCGACGGCCACTCAGAGGTGCGTCTCGAACCAGTCCGCGCACAGGACGGCAGCGTCGCCTCGCCGCTGCTTGTCCTTGTAGATCGTCTGGTGCGTCGACTTGCGGATGATCTCCAGCCGCTTGTCGCGGCATGCAATGGCGTGGTAGGCGTCGAGAGCAAGATCCCAATGGGTGTGGTCGTCGCCCTCGGCCAGCACCATGAGGGTGGCACAGCGGTCGATGCGGTCGGCGTAGGGACGGACGTTGTACTCGAGCAGCCATTCGGTTGAGCGCGTGGTCGCCTTGCCGACATAGTTGGGCCCTTCGATGACGAGCTCGCGGAACATGTCCGCGCTGGTCGGGAATGGCCAGGTGGAGAGACCATGCGGTTCCTGGGGATTGTGATCGAGGTAGCCGGGATCGTTACCGCTGAACCGGGCTGAGCGGTCGGCCTCGACGGCTCCCAGCAGTTCCCGGAACGAGATCGTGCCGTGAGCCAGGCGCAGGTTCTCGTACCCGTCGATTACCGGCACCACGGAGCCGGCGGCCTTGATCCGTCGGTCGGTAGCCGCCAGCTGGAGCACATGACCACCGCTGTAGGAGATTCCCCAGACACCGATGCGTTCCGGATCGACGCCCTCGATCTGCTGGGCGAAGGAGATGGCGTTCTTGTAGTCCTCGATCTGGTCCCACGGATTGATCCGCTGCCGCGGCTCACCTTCGGACTCGCCGAGATACCGGTAGTCGAACACCAGCGCCGCGATGCCGCGACGGTTGAACTCCATGGCGAATGACGGCTGGACGATCTCCTTCACGTAGCACCACCCGCCTCCTTGCACGACAATCGGGATCTCACCGACATCAGAACCGTCGGGAAGATAGAGGTCGGCGGAGACCTTCAAACCGTCACTGATGAATGAGACATGTTCCATCTATGGCAACTCCGTGACTCCCTACCGGAACTCTTCGACAAGCTCATGATCCTTCGCGAGGCGCACCGCCTCGGTCATGGTCCTGAAGTTGAGGCCGGGACGGTCGGCGATCTGTTGTAGCACCCGTTCAACCATCCGCAGCACATGGACTCGGCCCGTCACCTGGGGATGCATCGTGATGTTCACGACACCGTCAGGCTCGTATTCCAAGGCGTACTCGATGTGGTCGAGCCAGTCACCGCTGATGACCTCCGTCGATCCGTACCCGGGTCGCAACGGCTCCCACACGAACGTGAACGGAGGGAAGTCATCCAGACTCCAGCTGACGGGCACCTCCACGAGGGAGGCCGGCTCACCGAACGAGTAGCTTCCGTCGGCTTCCAAACGGTCCCCGTCGCGCAGCCAGTACATCCGCAGGTCATGGGCCATCAGGCTGCTGTCATATAGGAACCCGTAGTCGATGAGCAGTTGCGGCGAATGGGCGTTGAGGTTCCACGAGGGAGAGCGGTACCCGGTAGGGGGGCGACCGGTCAGCCTCTCGATGGCCTCCATGCCCTGCTCCAGGTACCGGGCCTCGGTGGCCCGGTCGAGACCTTCGAGCGGCTCATGGGCGTAGCCGTGGTGCTGGATCTCGTGCCCGGCCTCGACGATCCTCGAGCACACGGCACCGAAGGTGTCGATGGTGTGGCCCGGCACGAACCAGGTGCTCTTGATGTCGAAGTCGCGCAGCAGGCGCAGCACCCGGTCATCTCCCACGCGGGCACCGAACTCGCCGCGGGACAAGGTTCCGGGGGCCGTGGTCCGCATCATGGTGAGCCAGATGGACAGGGCGTCGAAGTCGAAGGTCAGAAGGACTGACAGTCCCGGACCGTCGGAGCTGGGGTCTTGAGAGGTGCTCACGTCAGGCTGCTCTTGGTTCTCGTCGTTCTTGACGTCTGAAGCTTCTGCGCACGTTGGCAACGTATGCCAGGAGCAGTATCAGCGAGATGCTGATGATCAGGACACCGAGAGCGAAGATGGAGGGTGTGATCCTCAGTTGGGCGGCCGACACCAGCATGAGGGGCAGCGTCCGGTCGGCCCCCATGATGAAGATGGAATGGGCGTACTCGTCGAAGCTCAGCATGAACGCGAATAGGAACGATCCGATCACGGCAGGCTTCATGACCGGAACCGTCACCGTGAAGAACGTCTCGACTCGGGACGCGCCCAACGTGTACGCAGCCTCCTCGAGTTGACGGTCGAAACGATTGAACAGCACCATGAAGAGCAGGAACGAGAAGGGCATCGTCCATACGACGTGCGCGACGATTCCGGTTGTGAACAGACCGGCGGTGATGCCGAGTTCGGACGAGATCGAGACGATGCCCAGGCTGATGGCCAGCCCGGGAGTGACGATTCCGAGCAGGATGGCGTAAGTCGCCAAGCGGGCACCGCGGAACTTCGACCGCATGGCCTGGGCCGCGGCCATGGCGATGGTCGTCGACACGCATGCGGTGGTGATCGCCAGTTTCAGCGAGTTGACGATGCTCGCCCTGAAGTCGAAGACGGCCTGCCCCAGATAGTCGGGATGCTCGGTGATGACCGAGAGATCGGACAGGGACCGGTACCAGAGAGTGCCGGGATCTCTGATCGGGAACGTGGCTCCGCCCTGCGGGCCCTGGAAGGACAGCAGCAGGATCAGCAGGATGGGAACATATATGAAAAACAAGACGATCAGCACAGGGATCGCCAGGGAGATCCGGGCCCACAGACTGAAATGGACCGGCGGCGCGGGTCTGACCGTTCCGGGGCGCACTCAGAGGTCTCTCTCGAGTTGGGCGAACCGCAGCAGTCCAGCCGCTATCGCCAGCGTGATTATGACGAGGACGGCAGCTTGGGCGCTCGCCTGAGGCCAGAGCAGCACCTCGGCTCTTCTCCATACGGTTCCGGCCAGGAGCGGCGACAGGCCACCCCCGATGATCCGCTCGGTGGCGAAGTCCGAGAGGATCATGACCGACACGAATATCCAGCCGACGACTATGCCGGGACGGGCCAGCGGCAACTCGACGCTCCAGAATGTCCTGAACGGAGATGCGCCCAGATTCTGAGCGGCCCGCAGCAGGTCCTCGTCGAGTTGGCGGAGCTTGAAGAAGGTAGGTCCGATGATGAAGGCGACGTAGAGGAAGATGAGGGCCGTGATCATCGACGGCGATGTGTACAGGAACAGATCAGACGGCTCGTCCAGTATGTTCGCCTCCGTGAGCGCGGTGTTGAGGAGGCCGGCCCGGCCGAAGAGAGGGATCCAGGTGATCATCCGGATCACGTAGCTGACGACGAATGGAACGAAGAGCAGGAAGACCAGCGCGGTGCGGACCCACTCGATCGTCACCACTCGGGCCGCGAAGTACGCCACCAGCACGCCGATGGTCGTTGAGCAGGTGAGCACGATCGCCAGCACCTGCAACGTCCAGCGAACGGTCTCCCAGAATGTTCGGCCGGTCAGGATGTTGGTGTAGTTCGAGGTCGTCAGATCCGAGTGCATCCCGACCGATGTGCCCGTCCAGAAGCTGAACAGCACGATCGCGCCGAGGGGGACGGCGAGACCGATGACGATCCACAGCAGTGCGGGCGCGGCCAGCCAAGCCTGGCTCTTGGCCGGGCTTGGCCGGTCGGCGCGCTCTGAACTGTCCGTGGGTGTCTGCAGCTGCGGTTGGTCTCCTGTATTCTCCAACGCGAGAGAGCCAGCGGCCGGGTCTAGGTCGCGACGAAGTCCTGCCACCTCGACTCGAGGTACTCCGACTCGTCCGGGAACTGCCACCACCAGGCTGCCTTCGACGCGATGTCATCGACCGAGCCCCGGTCGCGGCCGCCGCCGTTGTACCAGTAGTCCCAGGCGTTGACCCCGGCGCTGGGCGAGTCAGCCCCCTGCAGGGCCGCCTGGGCCACCGACGGCGTGGGTGTCATGTAGCCCTGGTTGGCGACCTCGGCCGGTGCGAATCCCTCGTGCCAGAAGTTGGCGTAGGCGACCGCCGCGTCATAGTTGGGAGACTCGGCTGACAGCGCGATGCCGTGGAACCACATGTTGTAGCCCTCCTTGATCGTGCCGTAGACCGCCGGCTTCCCTCGGGCTGCCACCTCTCGAACGATCGGCTCCCAAGCATTCATCAAGGACACCTCGCCGGTGTCGAGGATCTCGATGGCGTGGCCGAAGTCGTCCCAGAGGAGCCGGAACTGCCCGTCCCGCTTGCGCTCGATCAGGAAGTCGATGGCGAAGTCGATGTCATTCTGGCTGGGATTGCCGATGGTTCCCTCGGTCTGGTACTCGCCGGTACCGACGAAGGTGGCCAGCACCTCCATGGGAGCACGCAGCGAGCTGTTGAACAGGGCCACCTGTCCCGCGAACTTGGGATCCCAGAGCGCGGCGTAGGAGTCGAGCTCCTCGCCGACCAGGTCCGTGCGGTATCCGATGGAATCGCCGTTCCAGACCGTCGGAACCACCCATACCTCGTCGAGAGCACCCGAGTCGCGGGCTTCCTGCGTGTACACCTGAGTGAACGGGTGACCGTCGCCGTCCTGCCCGGCCGCCCCCGGAACCCGGAACACCTCCAGCAGGGAGTCCCAATGCTGGATGTCGGCGACCTTGATGGGCTGCAGTGTTCCCGCAGCCACCAGCGGTGCGATCTGAGCGCCCTGGGCCTCCATGACGTCCCACTGGGTCTGGTAGCCCCCCTGGATCCACTGGGGAACCATCTCGCCGAAGCCGACCTGCGTGCCGGTGGCGGGGATGCCGGTCTCTGCTGTGAACTGGGCCAGGACTGAGTCGAGCACCGTGGTGCCGATCCCCTGGGTCCGTAGCTCCAGCTGATGCTCGGGCTCGCTGGTACCACTACAGGCCGCCACCAGCGCCGGCATGGCGCCGACCCCGAGGGCTGCGTATCCCGAGTTGGCGAGGAAACGCCTCCGGGTCATGCCTCGAGGTTCTTGGATGGGTTGGTGGTTCATTTCGCCTCCTAATTGATTGTCTATGTCGGTTGTTGCATCAGATATGCGTGAGTGGCGTCCCAGCCGACGACCACGTCGTCGCCGATTCGAAGCCGATCGTCGTTGGAGTGGGACTCGTCATGAGTCAGCGACTCGGGCTCCTCCATGCGGTACTCGGTGCCGTCGGAGGCTTTGACCAGGAAGGTCACCGTGGTTCCCGAGTAGCGGGCCCCTGCGATCGTTCCGTTGAATTGGTTGGGTGTCTGTCCCGGCGTGACCCGGCGCAAGGCGTCGGCCCGCACGATGAGAGTGGCGGGCTCGCCCGGGATTATCGGGTGTCCGTCCGATTCCTGGGCGAGGAACTCACCCAGCGGGGTATGGATCCTGTGCAGACCGTCACCGGTGATTCCCGTCGAGGTTGCATCCATCAGGTTGTTCTGGCCCACGAAGGCCGCGACGAAACGGGTCTTGGGCCGCGCGAACACTTCGGCCGGTGTTCCGATCTGCTCGAGCTGGCCTCCCTGCAGGACCAGGATCCGGTCGGCCATCGCGATGGCCTCGCTCTGGTCGTGAGTCACGTGTATGAAGGTGCACGCCAGTTCCTTCTGCAGTCGCTTGAGCTCCACCTGCATCTCGATGCGGAGCGCGGCGTCGAGCGCTCCGAGGGCCTCGTCCAACAGGACGACCCTGGGTTCGGTGGCGATGGCCCTGGCCAGCGCGACGCGCTGCTGCTGCCCGCCGCTGAGCTGTTCGGACCGACGATCGCCGAGGCCCTCGAGGCCGACCAGAGCCAAGAGGTCGTCGGCTCGGTTGCGGCGTTCGGGCTTGGCCACCCCTCGCATGCGAAGGCCGTAAGCAACGTTGTCCCGAACATTCAAATGCGGGAACAGGGCGTAGCTCTGAAACACCATGGGCGTTCCCCGCCGGTGGGGGGGAACCGCGGAGACATCCTTGCCGAAGAGCTTGACGGTCCCGACGGTGGGCGCTTCGAGTCCTGCGATCATGCGGACCGTGGTCGTCTTGCCCGACCCGCTGGGTCCGATTATGGAGAAGAACTCCCCCTGGTGCACAGTGAAGGAGACCGAGTCCAGCGCCAGAGTGTCACCGAAACGGCGAGACACATCGTCGAACTCGACAATGGCATCGGGAACCTCGGACTCCCCCACGCTTGTCCTAACCCTGCCGCATTCTGCACTCGCTGCATGGACTGCATCGCTACATCATCGCTCTCGTGAGCGGGGGCAGGTGATGACGAGCGAACGTCGGCCGCCGATCGGCCAACCTACAATTCGAAACTAGTTTCCGCAGTCCAAGTCATGCAAACCTGACCGGGGCGCGGCCCCTCAGTGTCGGGCGAGGTCCCGCACGGCGGATTCGATGGCGGCCTGGCCGGGCACGATGGCCGACTCCAGGTGGGACGCGAACGGGATGGGAGCCCTCGGCGAGGCCACCCGGCAGATAGGAGCGTCGAGCGAGTAGAAGAGCTCGGACGCGGCCCAGGAGCAGATCTCGCCGCCCCAGCCGAAGTCTCTCACGGCTTCGTGCACGACGATCAGCCGGTTGGTCCGCTCCACCGACTCCGTCAGTGCCTCCCGGTCGTAGGGCCAGATGAATCGGAGGTCGATGACCTCGCAGTCGATGCCCTCGGTGTCCAGCGACTCGGCCGCGGCGAGCGTCTCGGCGACCATCCGTCCCGCGGTCACGATCGTGACGGAACTGCCGCTCCTGGCGATGCGAGCGCGGTAGGGATGGGCGGCCGGATCGTGTGGTCCGATCTCGCCGCTCTCGCGGAAGTACAGATACTTGCTCTCGACGAACACCACCGGATCGTCGTCCTGTATCGAGTGCCGCAACATCCAGTACGCGTCGGGCACGGTCGAGGGCATCGCCACCACCAGACCCGGCACGTGCGCGAACCAGGTCTCGAGATGCTGCGAGTGTTGGGGGCCGTGCCCGGTTCCGGCATCGGACGGCGTCCGGATCACGATGGGCGCCGCGACCTGCCCGCCCGTCATGTAGCGGAGCTTGGCCGCCCCATTGACGATCTGGTCCATCGCGGTGGTGATGAAGTCCATGAACATGATCTCGACCACCGGGCGTAGACCGGCCATGGCCGCACCGATGGCCCAACCGACCGTCGCCGACTCGGCCAGCGGGGTGTCGAGCACCCGGTCCGCGAAATTCTCGGCCAGTCCCTGAGTGGCGGTGAACACACCGCCGAGGGCCTCGATCTCCTGTCCCATGACCACGACGGCGGGATCGGATGCCAGTTCGTCGGCCAGGGCTTGGCGGATCGCCTCGGCGTACTTGAGCTCACCAGCCACGTAGCCGGCTCTCCCGCTCGAACGCGTCGGAGTACACACCGGTCGTCGCGGATCCGACCGGCGCAGTCTGGCCCTCGAAGGCGGCGTCGATCGCTTGGGTGATCTCGCGAGCGATCTGTTCACGGATCGCGACCGCCTCCTCCCCGGACAACGGCAAGTCTCGTTCGGCGTTGGCGATCGGATCGTGGGTCTGCAGGTGCGACTTGCCGAAGTCCCTAGGCAGGTACCGGTAATCGGGATCGTTGAGGCTGTGGGCCCGTACCCGCCAGACCTCGACCTCGAGAAACGCTGCCCTGCCGGTGGTCCGCACCTTCTCGACCATCTCGTCCGCGGTCCGGTGCACGGCGAACACGTCGTCCCCGGCCACGTACTCGGCCGGCATCCCGAACCCCGCCGCCCAGGCCGCGATCGAGCCCGGTTCTCCGAACGTTCGCTCCACTGGCATCGAATGGGCCAGATGGTTGTTCTCGCAGGCGACCAGCAGCGGGGTCCCCCAAGTCCGCGCCATGCGAAGCGTCTCGGCCAACACGCCCTGGGCCGCGCCACCGTCGCCCACGAAGCTGACCGCGACGAGGTCCTTCCCCAACCGCCTCGAAGCCCAGGCCGCACCGGCGGCCCAGGGCACTCCGCCAGCGACGATCGCATTCTCGCCCAGGAATCCGAGGGCAGTGTCGTGCAAGTGCATCGAGCCGCCCCTCCCGCCTGAGGACCCCTGCTGCAGCCCCAACAACTCGGCGACGATGGTCGCGGGGCGCATGCCCTTCGCGACCGCATGACCGTGGCCCCGGTGAGTGGACGTGACCAGGTCCGTCGGCCTGAGGCACCCGATCACACCTGCCGCGGCTCCCTCCTGTCCCATCGAGGAATGGAACGAGCCGTGCATCCTGCCGCCGTAGTGCAGCGACTCGATGCTCGTCTCGAGCTCGCGGATCCGCACCATGGTCTCGTAGAGCTTGAGACGGTCTGAGGGGCCACTTCCCGCTGGCATCTCGGAGGGGTCGGTCATTCAGCCTTCTGTCTGAGCCTGCGACGGGTGGCCAGGGTCGCTTCGGTGTCGATGCTGCCGTCACCTCGCAGGATGACGCCGTACTCGGACTCGGCCGCCGCGGCCGTCACGTAGCCCTCGATGACGTCGGCTGCGACCCGCTCCGGCTCGCGGTCGAGCGGGTCGCCGTATCCACCGCCACCGGTGGTGGTGTTCTCCACCACGGCGCCCCTGGGGACGACCTGTCCGGCGAACTTGGACGGCGAGACTGTTCCGAAGGCCTCGGTCGCATGCACGAACTCCGCAGCATCAGGGAGTCTGACTCTGAAGTCGTTGTAGTGCCCGCCGGCAGAGGGCAGCGGCGGCTTGCCTCCGTTGGTGCCCGGTGGGGGATACCGGAACCGATCGGCAATCAGGTTGATCGAACTGGAGACGGACAGGGCCTGCATGCGTTGGCGGATCCCGAGCCCGCCGCGGTTGTAGCCCGGCCCGCCGCTGTTCTCGTTGATGCAGTACTCCTCGTAGCGCCACGGGAAACGGCTCTCGAAGATCTCGACCGGCTGGTTCATGTCGTTGCCGACTGGGTTGATCTGCGCGGTCAGCCCGTCGCCCGAGGCCCTGCCGCCCCAGCCACCCTCGTGGTAGACGTAGATGATCGAGTACTCGTCAAGCTCGGGGTGCTGGCTGCCCCCGGTGAAGTTCTGGCAGGTGCCGAAGCAGGCTCCCATCACCCGGTCGGGCACCGCCTGCGCGAAGCAGGCCAGTAGCACGTCCATGATCCGCGAGGAGGTCTCGACGTTGCCTCCGAACACGGCCGCGGGCGACTCGGCGTTGACCACGCTCCCGAGCGGGGCCACGATCCTGATCGGCCGGAAGGCGCCGTGGTTCGACGGCATGTCCGGATCCGAGACCTGGAACAGCACGGTGTACACCTGCGAGGCGGTCACGCCGTACGTGGCGTTGATGGGTCCCTGCACCTGCGGGTCGCAGCCACTGAAGTCGGTGGTGATCGTGTCGCCGTCGATGGTGAGACGGCACTGCACCCTGACCGGGTCCAGAGTCGTGCCGGCGTCATCCAGAATGTCGTCGGCTTCGTAGGTGCCGTCGGGAAGGGTTGAGATCATGGCCCGCATCCGCCGCTCGCTGTAGTTCTTGATCTCCTCGGTGGCCTCCACGAAAGTGTCGGGCCCGTACTTGCGGCAGTACTCCTGCACCCGGCGCTCGGCCACCCTCAGCGATCCGAACATGGCTCTGAAGTCTCCGTGGACGATCTTGGGAACCCGGATATTGGCCAGAATCAGGTCCCAGACGTCCTTGACCGACTCGCCTCTGCGGTAGACCTTGACCGGAGGCACGATGAGGCCCTCCTGGAAGATCTCGGTGGCGTCGCCACCGAAGCCGCCGGGGGCCGAGCCGCCGACATCGATCTGATGACCGCGCACCGCGGGGATGGCCACCAACCGGTCCTCGTAGAAGACGGGCGCCATCATCGTGAAGTCGGTCAGGTGGGTGCCGCCCCGGAAGGGGTCATTGTGCAGGATGACGTCACCCTCGTCGAGATTGTCGAGGCCGATCTCCTTGACGGTCCATTCGACGGTGTACGGCATCGATCCGAGATGGACAGGGTTGAACTCGGCTTGGGCCACCATCTCGCCGGTCCCATCGAACAGCGCGCACGAGAAGTCGAACCCCTCGCTGAAGATCGGCGAGTAGGCGGTCCGGGACAGCGCGTGCCCCATGCTGCGGCACAGCGCCACCAGTCCCTCGCGGATCACCTGGAGTGTGACTTGGTCGATCATTCTCACCCGCTCCCAGCCACGTTGATCACGATGTTGCCGAGGTCGTCGATGGCGGTGCTGTCATTGGTGCCCCTGACGACCACGGTCGAGTCGGGCTCCTCAATGATCAGGGCACCGGGATGGGTCCAGCCCACGTCCAGTGCGCTCCGGTCGAAAACGGGAGCCTCGACGATCTGGCCGGACGTGGAGAACAGACTTCGGCGGCCCTTGGCTTCGGGGGAGCCCTGTGGCCTGGGCGGGGTGAACACCGGCTTCTCGGTGGCCGAGATCACCGCCAGGCGCAGGCTGACGAACTCCAGCGCCTCGTCCTCCTTGTGGTGCCCGAACAGCCGCAGGTGCTCCGCGTGGAAGCTGTCGACTACCTCGGTGATGGTGGCTTCGGTGACCGGCCCGGACGGGAACGGCACGTTCACCTCGAAGTTCTGGCCGCTGTACCGGACATCGGCGGTGAACTGCATCATCGGCACCGTGGTGACCCCGATCCGTGTCATCGCGGCTTCGCCCTCGACGAGAAGTTCTTCCGACAGCGCCGTGAGCGTGCCCAGGTCGAGCTCCTCCATGCGGCGCAGGTAGCTGCGGACGAAATCGAAGCGGATGTCAGCGCACAGTCCGCCGAACGCGCAGAAGGCCCCGGGGAACCGCGGCACCAGCACCGTGCCGACACCCAGCTCTCGAGCCAGCTCGACCGCGGAGACCGGCCCGGCACCGCCGTAGACGATCATGGCGTAGTCGCGGGGGTCGTATCCCCGCTGGGTGGAGACGATTCGCATCGCGCCGACCATGGAAGCCTCCGCGACCCGCACGATCCCGAGCGCAGCCTCGGTCACAGCCATTCCCACCCGGTCGGCGATCTGGTCGCTGATCGCCTCCCGGGCCGCGTCTGCGTCGAGTTGGACTCTCCCGCCGAGAAAGTAGGCCGGGTCGATCAGGCCGATAGTCACGTAGGCGTCGGTGAGGGTGGGCAGGGTCCCGCCCTTGCGGTAGCAGACCGGACCCGGCTCCGAACCGGCAGAGTCGGGGCCGACCTGGATGAGACCGCCCGGGTCGATCCGGGCGATGCTTCCGCCTCCGGCCCCGATCGACTTCACGTCGACCAGCGGGATCTTGAATGGGATGCCCCATTCGATGAATCCCTCCGTGGTGCGCGACGGGACTCCGTCCTCGATCAGGCTCACTTCGAAGCTGGTGCCGCCCACGTCGATGGCCAGCAGATTCCGGTAGCCGCTCTGAGCCCCCAAGTGGGCGGCCCCGATGACGCCTCCCGCCGGCCCTGACTGCAAGGTGCGTACCGGGGTGGCCTTGGCTTCAGCAACCGGCACGATCCCACCGCCGGAGCTGATGACGGTTACGCCGCATTCCATGCCCCCCGATGCCAGGCGCATATCGAGGTTCTCGAAGTAGGCGCCCATCACCGGCTTGACATAGGCATCGATCACAACGGTGCTGGAGCGCTCGTACTCTCTGATCTCGGGGAGGATCTCGCTGGAGATCGAGATCGGGACGTCCGGCCATAGGCGGCTGATGACGTCGCGAGCCTGACGCTCATGGACAGGGTTCATGAAGGAGAACAGGAAGCACACCGCGATGGACTCCACCGCGTCGGCTCTCATCGTTGCAACCGTCTCCGCCAGGGCCTCGGTGTCGAGGGGGGTGACCACCCGGCCCCGGTAGTCCACTCGCTCGGTCGCCTCGAAGCGCAGGCGTCTGGGCACCAGAGGCACCGGGCTCGCCCACTGCAGGTCGTAGTGGCGTTCGCGGTTGATACGCATGATCTCCAGCGTGTCCCGGAACCCGGCTGTTGAGATCAGGCCGACCCGGCCGCCCTTGCGCTCGACCACCGCGTTGGTGGCGGTTGTCGTGCCGTGCACGAACTGGCTGACGTCACCGAGGGCAACCCCGCCCCCGGCCAGCACTTCCAGGACGCCGTCGGTGCGATCGGCCGGCGTTGTGAACGACTTCGACATGGACAGTTCCCCGGTCGTGCTGTCGAAGGCCACCAGATCGGTGAACGTCCCGCCGATGTCGACGCCGGCCCGAAGCGGCTTGGGCAGGGTCACGAATGGGCACCCGTGCTTACGGCCGCGCTCAAGCCGCCCAACCAGGCCCGGGCGGCTGGCAGCTGGCTGACGGGGCGGATTCCCGGTGGAGCCTCGATCACGGTGGGGATGCTGTTCACCAGGTGCGCGGACGTCGCATAGAGGGCGTCGTTGCCGGGGCGGAACCGCACGTGGATGGGATGCTCGCCCTCGATGTCGACAGAATCGCCGACCTCGTGGCCCGCTGCCTCCGGCCGCAGGTGCAGGAGGAGGTCGAGGGTCATGAACTCGTCTCCGTTGGCGCGGCCTCTGGCCGTGTGCAGGAAGCCCTCCGTCGAGCCGGCCGGCACTGCCCCATACAGCGTGGGGGCATCGTCGGCGGCGATGTAGGGGACGAACTCCTGGGTGACTGGGCCGTCGAGCTCCAGGCCGAGCCCCTCGACGACCATGCGTATGGACTCCGGGAACCCGACATGGCCGGCGATGGAGCCGTCAGCGTGACCGGCGTTGAATTCGTCCAGGGTGTAGCCGATCCCCAATCGACGGTGGATGTCCCGGCCGAACCCGGACACGTCGACGACTCGGCGGCCCTTGATCCTGCCTATGTCCCAGCACAGGCCGCTGGCGGCCAGGACCAGGAAATCGAAGATGAACCCGGGGTTGACCCCGGTCCCCAGTACCGAGGCGCCCCCCCGCCTGGCTGCCTCGTCGATGCGGTCCCAGTCGGCCTCCCGGCCCGGCTCGCGATGGGCGAGCTCCTCGCACGCCGACACGAAGTTGACGCCCGCCTCGGCACACTCGACCACGTCATCAACCAACTGATGCAAGAACGAGCGCGAGCCGTCGACGACCGCCACCGGGCCCATGGCCAGGAGCTCGGACAACTCGCCGACCACGGGAATGGGTTTGGCTGAGGGCGCTCCGGCGATCTCGGCCATGTCGCGGCCGATGGCGCCGGGATCCGCGCTGCACACTCCGACGAGGTCGTAGTCGGAGCGATGGTTCAACAGCAGCCGGGCCGCGTGACGGGCCACCCCCCCGGATCCGATCATCCCTATGGGAAGCATCCGGCCCCCTCTCGTTTGGTGGCCCCAAGCATGATACGCAGCCGACATCGCGGCCTTCCAAGGCAGGAAGTACTGGCCCCAGGAAAGTCGTCGATTGGAGTGAGCCGGGCTTCTAGGTGCCGAAGTCGTCGGGGACGTGGATCGGCATGTCGGTCTTGGCCCACTCCTTGACGGTGTCGGCCACCGAAGCGGCCTCCTCGGGCGGCAGGGTGGCCACTATGGAGCGGCCCAGCGCCTCGAACACCGGGATCTCGTCGTCGGCGAGAGCCGGCATCGGCGCCTTGCGGGCCATGGCCGCGTCCAGGGCCGGGGCCAGCCGCTCCAGCTTGGCCCGATCCCGCTCCGGCTCGCCCGCGGTGAACTCGCCCATCACATCGGCCGCGAACAGCTCGAGGGTCTCGCAGATGTGGTCGTGGCGGTTGTTGCCCCCCTGCTGGATGAACACCACCTGGTCGACGCCGGCCTCGGCGAAACCGCGCAGGTGCGTGCGGACCTGATCCGGAGTGCCGATGCCGCTCTGGGTGCCCCGGTCCTCGATCGTGGGCCTGGCCTTCAGGTAGTCGGCCCAGATGTCGGTGCGGCCCGGCTTGTGCTGGCCGAAGATGTAGTGGTGGCCTAGCCCGTAGCCGAAGAACTGGAAGCCGTCCAGGCCCCGGCGCCGGGCTTCGGTGGCGTCCGGGTGCACCGACAGTCCGGTGACCATGGCGATGTTGGGGTTGATCGCGTGGCCGATGGGCACGCATTCGGTCTCCAGGATCCGGTAGTAGTCCTGCACCCACGCGGCCGCGTCCTGCGGGTCGACGAACGAGAAGGTCAGCGCACCCATGCCCAGCCGGGCGGCCAGCTTGATGGTCTCCCGGTTCGAGCAGGCCACCCACAGCGGCGGATGGGGCTTCTGCACCGGCTTGGGCACGACGTTGCGGCACGGCATCGAGAAGTACTCGCCGTCGTAGCCCGGGTACGGGTCCATGGCCATCATGTTGCAGCACTGCTCGACAGCCTCGTGCCAGGCCGGCCGCTTGTCGTCGACAGGGACCCCGAACCCGCCCAGCTCCAGGATGGACGAGGACTCGCCGGTGCCGAAGTCCACCCGGCCGCCCGATACCAGGTCGAGGGTGGAGATTCTCTCAGCGACCCGGGCCGGATGGTTGTAGCCGGGAGGCATCAGCACGATGCCGTGACCGAGCCGGATCCTGGAGGTGCGCTGGCTGCAGGCGGCCAGGAACACCTCGGGCGCCGACGAGTGCGAGTACTCCTCCAGGAAGTGGTGCTCCACCTCCCAGGCGTAATCGAAGCCGAGCCTGTCGGCCAGCTCCACCTGCTCGAGTGCCTCGTTGAACAACCGCTGCTCGTCGCCGTCGTGCCACGGCCGGGGAAGCTGGTGCTCGTAGAAGATGCCGAACTTCACGGCCGTGACCCTAGAGCGTGCGCGAACGGGCGCCACCGGATCGGGCCGTGAATCGAACCGTTCAACGGGACCGGATCAGCGGTAGGAGCTGGCGGCGCGGGTAGATGATGGTGAACAGCACGAGATTGCAGAAGTACCCGCTGGCGCATAGCACCCAGACCCGCTTGAAGGCGGCCAGTTCAGCGGCGGGGCTGGGCGGCTCCCCGATCATGGCGAACGCCACCGCGATGGCGAACGCGACCGATAGCTGGAAGAACGTGGTGCGACCGGCCGTGGCCATGGCGTAGCGCTCGGGAGGGATGTCGCGCAGCGCCGCGCCCACCAGCTGCGAGAACCCCGTACCGGCCGACACGCCGATGAGCACGGTGGCGATGAGGAGCTCGGTGAGCGAGGGCTCGGTGGAGATGGTGAACAGGAGCCAGAGCAGGCCGGCCACTCCGCACGACGATCCCACAGTGAGCAGCGGCGAGTTGCCGATCCGGTCTGCCAGCCGCCCCGCCTGGGGTGCGACCAGGAACGACACCAGAGGCCCTACCGAGTACGCGAGGCCGGTCTCCAGAGCCGACCACCCCCAGACTTCCTGGATGAACGAGGGCAGCGGCACCAGCAGGGCGAAGAATCCGATCGCGAAGAACAGCGAGCCGACGTTGCCGAGGACGAACGAGCGGATCCGGAGCAACTCGAGGTCGAACAGCGGTGCGGGGTGACGCCGGCTCCTCCAGGCGAAGGCAGCCACCAGCAGGGCTCCGATCACGAATGAGCCGACAGTTGGCGCCGACCCCCATCCCCACGCCTCGCCCTGGACGATTCCGAGGATGACCGCGCCGACGCCCACCGAGGCCAGAGGCACGCCGATCATGTCCACCCTGGTCTCGGGTACCTCGCCGGGACCGAGCGGCCCGTGAGCAGAGCGAACAAGGGCGGGAGAGCCCAGGCTCTCAGGAAGCACCCGGGTCCCGACCAGCAGAGCGGTCAGAGCTACCGGTACGTTGACATAGAACACGGCTCGCCAGCCGAAGGCTTCGATGAGCACCGCTCCCAGGGCCGGCCCCATAGCGGCGGCCAGCCCTCCGGTTGCGCCCCAGACACCGATGGCGGTCTGGTGCCGGCTCCGGGGAAAGGCGTCGAGCAGCAATGCCATTCCTGCGGGGTACTGCATGGAGCCGCCGATGGCCTGCAGGGCCCGTGCCGCTATCAGCATCTCGATGCTCGTGGAGGCGCCAGCCGCCACCGAGCCCAGCGCGAACAGCGCCAATCCGGCGCGGAAGACCCGCCGGCGGCCGTAGCGGTCGGCCAGCCAGCCCGACAGCAGCAGCAGCGCCGCCACCACGATCGAGTACGCGTTCACCACCCACGACAGCGCCGCCGGGGTGGTGCCCGACAACGCGGCGCGGATGTCGGGCAGCGCCAACGCGATGATCGTGAGTTCCATCGCGACCATGAACACGGCCACCGACACCACTGCCAGCGTCATCCACGCCGATCGGGAGACCGGTTCCATCGCCGGCAACTCTATGGACCGTGCTCGGGTTGGTCAGCAGCAGCCGCCCATAGGCTCTACTGTAAGGAAAGAGCCACTACTCTGATTAGACATCCGCGGGGGTATCGCGCTAAGGTTGAGTCAGACTCGATGCACATTGGCGAGATCTGCGCCCGCGGCGCTACGGTTTCGCCGCACAAGCAACCAGCCCGATAGGGGGAAAAATGGCCACTGACCTTGAGAGGTTCGTTGAGGCGGACGGACGCGAGGAGCAGATCCGCGAGGTGGAGGCTCGTATCGAAGCCGACGACATCCGGTATCTGTACTGCCAGTTCGTCTCGGTGACGGGACGGATCATGGGCAAGGGAATCCCGGCCAAGCACTTCGGCATGATCGCCCGCAAGGGCTTCCAGCTCGTCTACGGCTCAACCGCCAACCTGTTCATCGACCGCCACGGCAACTACATCGGCTACGGCCCCGAGGCCCGCGAGCTCGTCGGCATCGGCGAGCCCGAGACGTTCATGCCCCTGCCCTGGGACTCCAGGACGGCCAGGGTCTGGTGCACGCTGTTCCGGGGCCGTGAGGAGGAGGTCGACGGCGGCGCCTTCCTGACCTCGGACTGCCGCGGCAACCTCAGACGCCAGCACGCAGCGTTTGAGGCCAAGCACGGGCTGCACCTGCGGGCCGGTTGCGAGCCCGAGATGATGTGGCTCAAGGCCGACGCCGACGGCAAGCCCACTGTCGAGGGCATGACCAAGCCCAACTGCTACCACATCGACCAGTTCGCCGAGCTGCAGCCCCTCATCCACAGGGTGATCGAGTACTGCGAGGCCATGGGCCTGGACATGATCCAGGGCGACCACGAGGACGCCCCCGGCCAGCTCGAGTTGAACTTCAACTTCGACCGGGCCGAGCTCACCGCCGACCGGCTCACCACCTACCGTCAGGTCTGCAAGCAGGTGGGCCGCGAGCTCGGGGCCTTCCCGTGCTTCATGCCCAAGCCCTTCATGGGGGTGTCGGCCAACGGCTGCCACCACAACATCTCGCTGTGGGACGCCGACGGCAACAACAAGTTCATGCCCACCGGCGACAACCCGCAGCTGCCCGGTCCCGTCGGCATGAAGGCCATCGGCGGGATCCTGGAGCATGTGCGGGCCCTGACCTGCCTCACCTCCCCGACGGTCAACTCCTACCGCCGGCTGTGGGACACGGGCTTCTGGGCGCCGGTTTTCGCGGACTGGGGCTTCCAGAACCGCACCACCGCCCTGCGGGTCAGCGCGCCGGGCCGCTTCGAGTACCGCTCGGTGGACAGCGCGGTCAACCCGCACCTGTCGTTCGCGGGCCTGCTCCAGGCCATGGACGACGGTCTGGACCGCGGCCTCGATCCGGGCGAGCCCGAGGAGCGCAACATCTACGAGGCCATGGAGGCGGGCAAGCCCGTCCAGAAGATCCCGCTCACCCTGGGTGAGGCCCTCGAGGCCCTGCGCGACGACGAGGTCGTCATGCGGGCGCTGCCCGGCGAGATGAGCAAGGTGTTCTTCCACTACAAGGACGACGAATGGGAGCGGTTCCTGGCCACCGTTTCGGACTGGGACGTCGAGGAGTACCTGGACGTCCTTCCCTAGCAGCGACAAGACCCAAACAAACGGGACTCAAGACAACTTCCACAAGGGGGTAGAACCATGTGCGGCATAGCCGGCGTGATACACCGGGACGGCACCGCCGATGTCGGAGCCGAGCTCACGGCCATGCTCCAGTCGATGAAGCACCGCGGGCCGGACTCCACCGGCTACGCGGTGTACGGACCGGCCGACGACCTCGTCGTGATCCGGTTCGTGCTGGCCGAGCCCAACAAGACCACCGGCTTCGGGATGGAGGAGCGCCTGGAGCGCAACCGGGCCGAGGTCGAGAGCCGCCTGGCCAAGATCGGCGCCGAGGTGGCCACGATCACCAGCGACACCGGCTACGCCTTCCGGGCCACCATCCGCTACGGCGGCGACCTCAAGGCCCTGGCCGACTACCTCGAGGACGTGCCCGGCTGCGAGGTTCTGTCGCTGGGCAGCTCGCTGGAGATCATCAAGGATCTCGGCGACGCCCAGACGGTCAGCGGCCAGTACGACCTGGGCTCGTTCCGGGGAACCCACGGCATCGGCCATGTGCGCATGGCCACCGAGTCCGAGGTCGACCTGGCCAGCGCCCACCCGTACTGGGCCTACCCGTTCGCCGATGTGGCCGTGGTCCACAACGGCCAGCTCACCAACTACCACCAGTGGCGCCGCCGTCTGGAGCAGCACGGCCACCGCTTCCAGAGCGAGTGCGACTCCGAGATCATCGCGGTGTACCTGGCCGAGTACATGGCTCGGGGCCTGTCGCTGGAGACGGCCATGAAGCACAGCCTCGACGACCTCGACGGCGTGTTCACCTACGTGTGCGTCACCGGCAACGAGCTGGGCATCGCCAAGGACGAGATGGCGGCCAAGCCGCTGGTACTGTTCGAGTCTGAGCCGCTCGTGGCGGTGGCCACCGAGGAGGTCGCCATCCGGTCCCTGGTCAAGCGGGAGGTCGAGACCCGCGACCCGTACGAGCGCGAGGTGCTGGTATGGCAGGTCTGAGAGGCCGAGCCGGTTGGCGAGCCCGTCCGGCGCATACGGGCGAGGCCGTGGCCCGAGCGGCCCGTGAGCGCAGCGAACAGGAGCGGGAGACATACCCCTCCAGCACGTTCAGAAGGGAGCGCTGATGCCCGGTTCAGGTTCGCGCAGCGGCGTCAGCTACGACGCCCGGGGGCTGGTCGAGCCCCATGCCGAGATGCCCGACAACATCGAGGTCGATGGCGGCCGGGCCCGGTTCGACGCGGCCGACTTGACGATCCGCCAGATCAACATGGCCCTGCGGAAGCTGATCTACAACGACGGCATCACCGACGTGACCGTGCTGAACCCGTCCTCCAAGCACTCGCTGGCGGTGGGGATCCTCAAGCGCTGCCGGATCCACTTCGAGGGCAGCCCCGGCTGGTTCGCCTGCGGGCTCATCGACGGGCCCGAGGTCACCATCAACGGCCGGGTGGGCTGGTCGGTGGCCGAGAACATGATGTCGGGCGTGGTCATGATCGAGCGCAGCGCGGGCTCGCTCACCGGGGCGGCCATCCGCGGCGGCGACCTGATCGTCAAGGGCGACGTCGGGGCCCGCACCGGCATCGACCAGAAGGGCGGCACCATCATCGTCACCGGCGATGTCGGCATCAACACCGGGTTCATGATGCAGCGGGGCCGCCAGATCATCTGCGGCAACGCCGGCATGAACCTGGGCGACTCCATGTACGACGGCGCCATCTACGTGGCCGGCAAGGTGCGCTCCCTGGGCGTGGACTGCGTGCCGGGAGACTGGACCGATGCCGACACCGAGCTCATCGAGCGCAAGTTCCGGATCCACGGGCTCGGCGACCCGCCCGAGTTCCAGAAGTTCGTGTGCGGCAAGCAACTCCACAACTACGACGCTCTCGAGCCGTCCGAGCGCAAGCTCGTCATCCACTAGGGGACAGGACCATGTCTGAAGTCAATAAGAGCACAGATGTCCTCGGCAAGAGCCGGATCTTCACGCCGGAGGTCATCAACGACATCCACGTGAAGTCCGAGCTGGGCCGCTACCGGATGCGGGGCTTCTCCATCTTCAAGAAGATCCCCCACTGGGACGAGCTGGTGTTCCTTCCGGGAACGCTCACCCGGTTCGTGATCGAGGGCTACCGCGAGAAGTGCGAGACCTCCACGGTGATCGGCTCGCGGTTCGCCGAGAAGCCACTGGAGCTGGAGATCCCCGTCTACATCACCGGCATGAGCTTCGGCGCGCTGTCGCTGGAGGCCAAGATGGCCCTGGCCAAGGGCGCCTCCATGGCCGGCACCGCGACGTGCTCGGGCGAGGGCGGGATGATCCCGCCCGAGCGGGACCTGTCCACCAAGTGGTACTACCAGATCATCCAGAGCCGCTACGGCTTCAACCCCCATCACCTGATGCTGGCCGACGCGGTGGAGTTCTTCATCGGTCAGGGCTGCAAGGTCGGCCTCGGCGGCCACCTCATGGGCCAGAAGGTCACCGAGCAGGTGGCCGAGATGCGCTCGCTGCCCGCCGGCATCGACCAGCGCTCCCCGGCCCGGCACCCGGACTGGCTCGGTCCCGACGACCTGTCGCTCAAGATCCAGGAGGTGCGGGAGGCCACCGACTACCAGATCCCCATCCAGCTCAAGCTGGGCTCGGCCCGGGTCTACGACGACGTGCGGATGGCGGCCAAGTGCGGCCCCGATGTGATCTACCTCGACGGCGCCGAGGGCGGCACCGGCGCCGGACCCCACCTCGCCACCGAGGAGACCGGCATCCCGCTGATGGCGGCCATCCCCGAGGCCCGCCGGGCCCTCGAGGACGTGGGCCTGGCCGACGACATCGACCTGGTGGTGGCCGGCGGCATCCGCAACGGCGGCGACGTGGCCAAGTGCCTGGCCCTGGGGGCCAACGCCGTGGCTCTGGGAACGGCCGCGCTGATGGCGCTCAACTGCAACAAGGAGATCCCCGGGGTCACCGACTACGAGGGAACCATCGGGGTGCCCGCCGGCGAGTGCTACCACTGCCACACCGGGCGCTGCCCGGTGGGGGTGGCCACCCAGGACGTGGAGCTGCGCAAGCGCCTCGACGTCGACGAGGCCGCCCTGCGGGTCTACAACTTCCTGATCACGCTGACCATGGAAGTGCAGATGCTGGCCCGGGCCTGCGGCAAGACCGACATCCACTCGCTGGAGCCCGAGGATCTGGCCGCGCTCACCCACGAGGCCGCGGCCATGGCCAAGGTGCCCCTGGCCGGGACCAACTACATTCCCGGCGTCACCGAAGAGCGCACGCTCGCCGAGATCCGGGACCTCTTCGACAAGCACGTCATAGACGGAGGGATCTGACATGGCAGGATCAGCGAGCACGGGCGAGAGCCCCCGGGAGACCCGCACCGTCGCCATCGACGCCGAGGTGCTGGCCGGGAAGCGGTTCGAATACCAGGAGGACATGTCCCTGGTGGCGGACATCGACCTGCTGGCGGCCACTCCGGGACAGGACATCAACTGGCTCGAGGACATCACCCTGCTGGAGGAGGACGGCGTGCCCGCGGTGTTCGACCGGTACTCGAACTCCTTCCTGAAGATCTACTTCGACATCCCGGAGGGCCGCGAGGACGAGATCGCCCGCAAGGTGCTGATCAAGCACCTGACCGACGGCAACTCCTACGGGATCACGCTCAAGGACATCCACTGCAAGTTCCCGCAGGTCGAGCTGGGGCCGTGGGTGGACGACTCCCCGATCGTCGGCACCGACTGGAAGCAGCCGGTGTTGGAGGGATGGACCGCCCCCACCGGCCACTGATGAGTCTCTAGGCTGGATCGGGCACTCAAGGAGGGAAAGGCCATGGGACTTCCCAACTCGGCGCGCTACGTGATCATCGGCGCCGGCATCCACGGCCTGTCGACGGCGTGGAACCTGGCCCGCGACCTCAGGTCGTCGGGACGGGGGTCGGGCGGCGACGTGGTCGTGATCGACAAGACCGGCGTGGGTGCGGGCGCCTCGGGCATCGCCTGCGGCGTCGTTCGCAACAACTACTTCCAGCCGGCCATGCGCGAGCTCATGGCCCACTGCGTGGACGTCTGGGAGAGCGATCCCGAGGCGTTCTCCTACCATCCGGTGGGCTACCTGCAGATCAGCCACGAGGCCATGCGAGCCGACGTGGCCTCCATCCATGAGCAGCAGAGCGCCATCGGGTACTCCTCGACGTTCGTCGAAGGCGCGGCGGCCTCGACCCGCTACATGCGGGGCATCTTCGACGACTGGCAGGCCCGGGGCGTAACCAGCGTTCTGCACGAGCACAGGGGCGGCTACGCCAACAACATGGCCTCGCTCAAGGGGCTGCTCGAGAAGGCCGAGGCCGAAGGAGTCGCGGTAGTGGGCGGCGTGACCGTGACCGGCTTCGACCGGGACGCCTCCGGGGCGGTCACCGCGGTGCTGACCGACCAGGGGCCGGTGGCCTGCGACCACGTGGTGGTGGCGGTGGGGCCCTGGGTGCAGCAGATCTGGGCCATGCTCGACCTGCCGTTCACCGTGGACGTGCTCGGCGGCGACGGGCAGCTGCATCGCCGGCCCACGTGGACCTACATGTGCCTGCAGGAGGGCACCCTCGGCGTCGATCCCGGCTTCCTGACCGACAACGACGGCAACATGCCGCCCGTGGTCCACGTCGACACGGACGCGCCACTGTACGACCCCGACGGTCTGGTCACCGAGGGACCGTGGGGCATCTACTACAAGCCCGACTTCAGCTTCGGAGGGGTGCAGGGCGGCTACGTGCCCTACGTGGTGGACAAGCCGGCGGAGGAGGTCGCCGTCGACCCCTACGGGCCGGACTCGCCCGACTTCATCGTGGGCGCCGACTTCTACCGGACATGGACCGCGGCGCTGGCCCACTGCCAGAAGCGCTTCGAGGGCAAGTCGCACCTGATGAGCACCGAGCCGTCGGGCGGGATCGGCAGCTTCTCGCCCGACAACTTCCCGGTGTTCGACACGTTCTGCGACAACGCCTACTTCATCGCCGACTCCAACCACGGCTACAAGATGATCGGAGTGGGCACGCTGGTGGCCCGGGAGCTTCTGGGCGAGCCGCAGGCCCTTCTGGAGCCCTTCCGCTGGTCGCGCTACGCCGAGGGCAAGCTCCACCCGGTGAGCAACTCGCCCTATCCCTGGAGCTGAGTTCGCTTCCGCCAAGAGGCCGAGCGAATGGGCGAGCGCACCCGGCGCATACGGGCGAGGCCGTGGCCCGAGCGGCCCGTGAGCGCAGCGAACAAGAGCGGGAATGACCACCTCGCCGCGCGAGGCGGTTGCACCGAGTTCGCTTCCGCTTACGTGCCGTCCGACGCGACAGGTACGCTTGATCCGGTTGTGTCAGGTGCCGTAACTGGAAAGGCGCGTCATCGATGGTCCAGGTTGACCCCGCAGCGGATTCCGCCGCTGCCGATGGCGCTCCATCACTGGTAATGCCCTCCGATTACGTCGAGTCCTATGAGCGGGCTCGGGCCGTGGATCCCACCAGGGCCAGGAACTACATCGTCCATACGATGGTGGGGGACCCGGTTTGCGATGAGATGATGGCCCAGCTCGACTCGGTCCCTCTGCGGGAGGCCGACGCCCTCCTGCGGGCCTGTGTCGAGAATCCCGACGCTCCGGTGCTGCGAGACGCGCCGGCCGCGGTGCTCGCCTTTGTGGAGGATCTGGAGATCGTTCCCGACTGGGTCGACCACGGCGCCTTCGGCGGTGGTGTCCGCGCCTTCCACCGGGACTCGTCGGCGTGTCTGGCCGCGATGCTGGGGGGCGTGCTGGTCGAGGGCTTCTCGACCACCATCGCCAAGTCCTTCTTCATCACCGGCAGGCTGCGCGACCAGGGGGTGCGGCGCCTGCGGCAGAACAACCGCCATATGATCGAGATCTTCCTGCCGGGCGGGTTGGAGACCCGGGGCGACGGCTGGAGGCTCTCGGTGCGGATCCGGCTGGTGCATGCCAAGGTCCGCCAGCTGTTCAACGCCTCCGACGAGTGGGACGCATCGGCGGCGGGCGAGCCCCTCAGTGCCGCCCAGGTCGGCTACGCCCTCACCTCGTTCTCGGCCAGGATGCTCCAGCACATGAAGGGACTGGGTGCCAGCTACGACGACGCCGAGCGCGACAGCTTCATGGCCGTCTGGCGCTACTCGGGGCACCTGATGGGCATCCCCGAGTCGATCCTCTACCGCGACTACCACGACGCCCTCGAGCTCTTCCGGGTGGGCGGGCTGTGCGAACCCGACCCCGGCATGGAGTCCATCGCGCTGGCCAACTCGCTGGTGAACTCCGCTCCGGTGGTGGCAGGGATCACCGACCCGGACGCTCGCCGCAAGCTGGCCAAGTACATTTTCGTGGTGTCGCGGGCCATGATCGGCAACGAGATGGCCGACCGGCTGCAATACCCGCCCGGTCGCACCTTCGGCGTGCTGCCGTGGTTCCGCCTGCAGCGGCGCTACCACCACTTCATGAAGAGGTACCTCCCGCGCCTGACCAGCGAGTCGAGCTTTTCGGCGTTCAACACGCTGCTGGAAGTGTCGGCCCTGCAGGAGCTGGGCATCGACTACAAGCTGCCCGACCACGTCTATGCCGAGCAGTCCCGCTGGTGGTGACGCGGGGCCTAGGTTGATGTACGCCCGCCTGGCTCGATGGTGCTTCCGGCACCCGTGGCGCGGGTTGGTCGCATGGCTCCTGATCCTGTTCGCGGTGCTGGGGGTCTCCAGAAACCTCGGGGAGGCCTACAGCGGTGATCTGGCCATAGCCGGCACCGAGAGCCACGACGGGAACGACATCCTCGAGCAGCACTTCGCCGGTGCCGGCGCCGGACCGGCCGGGACCATCGTGTTCCGGGCCGAGCAGGGTGTCGACGACCCGGTCGTGCGGTCCACGATGGGCGAGCTGTTCGCTCGGGTCGAGGCCCTTGAGGGCACCGATGTCATCACCCCCTATGACCCGTTCGTCGGCCCGCTCCGGATCGCGCAGGACGGTCCCGAGGCGGGCCGGATCGCCTACGCCGATGTGAGCCTGGAGCCTGGCACCAGCGGCACCGAGGCCCAAGACATGGGCCGGACCATCGAGGGGCTGATCGAGGAGCTGGAGTTGAGTTCCATCGAGGGCCTCGACGTGGAGGTCGGCGGGATCTGGTTTGCCGAACTGCGGCCCCCCGAGTCGGAGGCCATCGGCCTCGCCTTCGCCATCTTCGTGCTGATCGCAGTGCTGGGGTCCGTGATGGCCATGGGCGCTACCGTGGCTGCCGCTCTGGTCACCGTCGGGATCGGCGCGGCCAGCATCATCGTCTTCAGCAACTTCATGACGGTGCCGGACTTCGCGCCGGCCATCGGCTTGATGATCGGCCTGGGCGTGGGCATCGACTACGCCCTGTTCATCGTCACCCGCTACCGGGACGCCCTGGACGAGGGGCACGGGCGTGAGTCGGCCTTGGTGGTCGCGCTCGACTCCGCGGGCCGGTCGGTCATCTTCGCCGGCGCGACCGTGGTCGTGTCACTGCTGGGGATGCTCTTCATCGGCATCCCTTTCGTGACCGGCTTCGGCGTCGCGGCGGCCGCCACGGTGGCGGTCGTCATGGTCGGCTCGGTGACGCTGCTGCCGTCGCTGGTCGCCCTGCTCGGCGACCGGATCACCACGACCCGGGTCCGGGGCATAGTGGCCGCGACGCTGTTCAGCGTGGCCCTCTTCGGCTTCGGGGCCGGCATCGAGCCACTGGCCGGTGCCCTGCCGGCCGCGGCCATCGTGCTGCTTGCGGGACTCTTCGGACGGGACCGGAACCCTCTGCGACGCACACTGCAGCCCCGGCAGGCCCGCCCGCTGCGGGAGACCGGCTGGTACCGGCTCAGCCGGGCGGTGCAGGCCCGACCCTGGGCGTTCGCGATCGGCGGCACCCTCCTGCTGCTGCTGCTGTCCGCCCCGGTCCTGGTACTGCGTTTCGGCTTCGCCGACGAGAGCAACTACTCCGCCGAGACCACCACCCGCAAGGCCTATGACATGCTCGTGGACGGCTTCGGAGCCGGCGCCAACGGTCCACTGCTGGTAGTGGCCGAGGTGTCGGGAAGCTCTCAGATGGCGGAGCTGAACGGCCTGACGCAGGCCCTTGCCGGTACCGATGGCGTCACATTCGTCAGCCCGCCGATTCCCAACAGCCCTTCGGCCCCGACCGCGGCCGCCATCGAGGTCCGGCCGGCCACCGGGCCCCAAGCCCCCGAGACCGAGGCCCTCGTCAAGCACCTTCGCAGCACGGTGATTCCCGCGGCCACGGCCGGCACGGGCCTCGATCCTGCGATCACCGGGCTGGTCGCGGTCAAGGTGGACGTCAGCGACTTCCTGAAGTCGCGCACCGCGGTGTTCTTCATTGCGGTGCTGGGGGCTTCCTTCCTGCTGCTGATGGCCGTCTTCCGCTCGCTGGTCGTGCCGCTCAAGGCGGTCATCATGAACATGCTCTCGATCGGCGCGGCCTACGGCGTGCTGGTGGCCGTGTTCCAGTGGGGCTGGCTCGGCGGTCTCGTGGGAATCGAGCCTGGGCCGATCGAGCCCTTCATGCCGATGATGCTCTTCGCGGTGCTGTTCGGTCTGTCCATGGACTACGAGGTGTTCCTGCTGTCGAGGATGAAGGAGGAGTTCGAGCGCACCGGCGACGCGGCTAACTCCGTGGCCGACGGCCTGGCCGCCACTGCCCGGGTCATCACCGCAGCCGCACTCATCATGGTGTTCGTTTTCGGCAGCTTCGTGCTCGAGGATCAGAGAGCCATCAAGATGTTCGGCCTCGGCCTGGCGGCCGCGGTGGCGGTCGATGCCAGCCTGGTGCGGATGCTCATCGTGCCGTCGACCATGGAACTGCTCGGGGCCCGCAACTGGTGGCTGCCGGGCTGGCTCGACCGGGTGCTGCCCAACCTCAACGTCGAGGGCAGCGCCGAGCGCTAGACCCAGGAGTCGCCGTCGGTGGTGCTGGCCTCTGCGGGCGCCTCCGCCGGCAGGGTGACGATCATCTCGGTGAAGTCGCCCGGCTCGGACTCGACCGCGATGTTGCCGCCATGGCGGCGGATGATGTCGCTGGAGATCGAGAGCCCCAGCCCGGTGCCCTGATCGGTGGGCTTGGTGGTGAAGAAGGGATTGAAGATCTTCTCGACGACATCGGGTGGCATCCCGGTGCCGTTGTCGCGGATGCGAACCTCGACGTGGTCGTTGGACCGCACGGTCTTGAGCCAGATGGTCGGCTGGAACGCCTCGTTGCCGGCCGCGATCTCGGAGAGGTGGCGCTCCTTGGTTGCATGGCCGGCGTTGGTCACCATGTTCAGGAAGACCCGCCCCAGATCCTGGGCGATGACCGTCAGCGAGCCGACGTCCGGGTCGAAGTCCTGCTGGATGTCCAGCTGGAAGTCGGGATCCAGGGCTCTGGCACTGTGGAAGGACAGTTGGGCGTGCTGCTCGATGAGGCCGTTGATGTCGGTGAGCTGCCACTCACCGGAGTCGCGGCCCATCATGAGCATGTCGCGCACGATCCGGTCGGCGCGCTCGCCATGGGAGCGGATGCGCTCCACGTTGCCCGTCAGATCACCGGCTATCTCGTTGATGTAGTCCTTGTTGTCGTCGCTGAGGTCTTCGCCGATGTCCTCGAGCAACTCCTTGAGCTCGTCGATGAGCTCATGGGATGCCTCGGCGAAGTTCTTGACGAAGTTCAAGGGGTTCTTGATCTCGTGGGCCACGCCGGCGGTGAGCTCGCCCAGCGCGGCCAGCTTCTCTCGTGTCACTATCTGGTCCTGAGCCTTGTGCAGCTCGGCGAGGACCCCTTCGAGCTCATCGTTCTTACCCTGCAGCTCATCGGCGAGCTGCTCCACCAGGTTGAGGCGCTGCACCTCCAGGGCGTGGCGCCGGAAGACCTCCAGCGTGGCAGCCATGTCCGCGACCTCGTCCCGGCCGCTGATGGGGACGATCACTTCGAGGTCGCCGCCGGCCATCCGGCGCATCCAGTCCGACAGCAGGGCGATGCGGCGCACCAGGACCCTGCCGACGAACAGCCAGACGAGCAGGAGCGCCCCCAGGACGCTCATGGCGCTGATGGCCAGCAGGATCGACCTGGCCGTGGTTATGGCCTGTTCGGACGCGGCGGTGGCCTCCGCCGCCCGCGCCTGGGAGTCGTCCACCAAGTTGTCGACCTCGTCCACCAGCGTCTGCGCGAGCTGGTTGTTCTGGACGAGCAGTTCCTCATTTCGATCCAGGATCGCGAACTCTCTCGCAGCCAGATCGAAGGAGTTGTCGGAGCCGAGCCCGAGGTCGAGCAGCCGCTGGAAGATCGGGGTCGCCTCCGCGTGGAACCGTGTGCCCACCAGTGTCGCCAGGTTCCGCTGGATCCGGCTGGCGGCCACCTCGAATCGCTCTCTGAGCGGCTCCAGGAGGCTCGCGTCCGGCAGGGTGAACCCGGTGGTCAGTAGGTCCGAGGCGATGTTGGCATCGGCTTCCAGCTCGGCCAGGCGCCGGTACCGGAAGACCTCCGCTTCCGAGAAGTGCTCGGATCGGGCGACCGGAGCGTCGTCCAGCTCGGTGTAGCCCGTCAAGGTGTAGAAGAGCTGATCGTCGATGGCGGGCACCAGCACCGCGCTCACCTGGTTCCGCAACCCCACCAGCTGTCCCTGCTGAGCGGTTCGCTGGTCGATCAGCTGGAGCCTGGCCGAGACCTCGCTGCGGATCTCCTCGATGTTCGAGATGAGCATGTCGGCGCTGAGGCGGATCTGCGCCACGCTGTCGCTGTCGCTGTCGCCCTGCTCCAGCACCGCCATCTGCTCCTCGAAGGTCAGCACGGTCTGATCGACCCTCTGGCCCTCCTGGAAGAGCTCCAGTGAGGACGAGGCCGCGGCCAGGCTCGGGGCTGCGTTGGCCAGGATCCCGCCGTACTGGGCGACACCGAAGGCGGCGGCCAGCTCGGGGACGCTGCCCTCATTGACCCGCCTCTGTGCATCGCCGACCCGGTTGAATGAGAACCAGCCGACGAGGCTGGCGGCCAGCGTCATGGCGACCGCCCCGCCGATGCCCATGTAGAGCTTGGTGGATATGCGGGACCAGATCCCCAGTGCTGACCCCGTGGGGTCGTCTGTGGGTGGGGGGCCTGCGATGGGGTCGTCGTCGGTGGACGGGGCTGCGTCGTCTGCGAACGGTTCGCCGGCCAGGTCCGTCATCGGGTCACCCACATGGAGGTGTCGTGCAGGGTCTCGACCGGGTGGTACTCGCCGTCGGAGCCGATCACGGTCAGGAAGACCTCGTCCGAGCCCTGGTTGTCGCCGTCACCGAATCGCAGGTCGAATCCGTCGATGTCGAAGCTGCCTCGGTCGATCAACTGGTCGAGCAGGCAGGACCGCTCGACGTCTACGCCGCACTCCTGCAGTGCGCTGATCACCATGCGCCCGGCCAGGTAGCCCTCCAGGGACACGAACCCCGGCGCGGCCTCCGGGTCGTGGGCGGCGAGAGCCTCCAGATAGGCATGCACCACCGGCAGCGAGTCGTCCTCCGGGAAAGGCACGACCTGGGTGACCAGCACTCCTGCCCCGTCCGGTCCGAGCTCCTGTGCCAGCGCGTTGCTGCCGACGAAGGAGACCGTCATGAACACCGGGTCCATATCGGTGCGGCGGGCCCAGGAGATCAGTCTCGCGACCGGCTCGTAGGCACCGATCATGATCACCGCCTCGGGGTCACCGAGGCGCAGGTCCAGCAGGGCTGTCTTCACCGCAGTGGTGTTGCGCGGGTAGATCCCGATCGATACCGGCTCCATGTCGCGCCGCGCCAGCGCCGCCACTGCGCCCCGGAAGCCGGCTCGGCCGAACGAGTCGTTCTGGTACAAGACCCCCACCCGGGTGATGCCCAGGTCATCGGTGAGCCGGGCGACCATCTCCTCGGTCTCCTGGTTGTAGGAGGCCCTCAGATTGATGATGTTGTCCCACTCGTTGTCGCGCAGGAAGGCGGCGCCGGTGAACGGCGCAATGTAGGGAACTCCGGAAGCCCGCGCGATCGGCGTGGCGGAGCGCGAGGTCGGGGTGCCCACCGCGCCGATCAGCGCGAACACCTGCTCCTGCTCGATGAGATGACGCGTCATCACGATGGCGTCGCCGGGCTCGTAGGCGTCGTCCAGCGACTGCAGCTCCAGGATCCGCCCGTGCACTCCGCCCCGCCTGTTCACCTCGTCGAACGCGGCCACGATCCCGAGCCGCATGCTCTTGCCGAGTTCCTGGGCGGGGCCGCTGAATGCCGCCGACTGGCCGAACAGGATGCGCTCGTCCGATATGCCGACCAACGGGTCCTCGGAGGCACTGGGCGTGGCGGGCTCGGCCGCAGCGCTGGGATCCGGACCCGGTTGCTCCACCGCTTCGTCGGAGGCGCACGCGGCCAGCACCAGCGAGGCCGCGAGGGCGAGCCGGACAGCTGCCGTAGGCATGCGACCCTCGCTCATGGCTTCTTGCGGGTGACAATCCTCAGACGGTTCCTGCCCGACTCCCTGCGGTAGGTGACGTCGTCCATCAGGGTCTTCGTGAAGTGCACTCCGAGGCCGCCGATCGGGCGGCTCTCGATCGGCGACGTCAGGTCCGGAGCGGGTGCATCGGTCAGAGGGTCGAACGGCTTGCCCTCGTCGATGATCTCGATGACGACGGTTTCGTCCCGGGAGGTGACCGCTATCTCTACGTCACCGGGAGTGTCGTTGTACGCGTAGTCCACGACGTTCTGGGCCAACTCGTCCACCACCAGGCTGATCCGGAAGGTGAGATCGCCCGACCAGCCGTCCTCGGTGCCCAGCGTTTCGATGGCCGCCACTAGGTCTGCAATCTCCTCGTGGCTGGACCGGCGCATCTCGCTGTTGGTGTCGGCTCTCAAGAACAGCATCGCGACGCTCAGTTCTCCCGACGTAGGACCAGGCAGGTCGTGTCATCGAACTGGGGCACATCTCCGGCGAAGTCGTTCACAAGGTCGATGACCCGATGCCCGGCGTCCTCGGCGTCCTGCGGGGGACTCTGCTCGAAGGCCTCGCGCAGGCGATGCAGCCCGAGCTGCTCCTCCTCGCCGTTGATGGCCTCGGTCACGCCGTCGGTGTAGAGGACGACGGTGTCGCCCGGTGCCAGCTTGTGGGAGTGCTGGAGATAGTCGAAACCCGGCAACACGCCGAGGGCGAGCCCCTCGGTCACGGGAAGCTGGGTGGTGCTCCCGTCGGCGTGCACGACGAGCGGGGGATCGTGGCCACCGTCCGCATAGGTTAGTTCTCCGGTGGCGGGGTCGTACACCGCGTAGATCATGGTGACGAACATGCAGGCGTCGTTGTCCTCGTTGAGCACGTCGTTCACCTCGGCGAGTGCCTCTCCGGGGCCGTTGGCTCGCATGGCCGCGCCCTTCAACAGTGTGCGGCTCGACATCATGAACAGCGCAGCCGGGACGCCCTTGCCCGAGACGTCGGCGATGGCCAGTCCCACCTTGCCGTCGGAGAGGCCCATCACGTCGAAGAAGTCGCCGCCCACATTGCGGGCGGGCTGCATGGTGCCGAACAGCTTGTAGTCGTCGTTGCGGGCGAATTTGTTGGGAAGGATGGACTGCTGCATCATGCTGGCCACGTTCAACTCGTTCTGGAGCACGACGAGCTTGTCGCGGGCGCTCAGAGCGTCCTTCCATTCACGGATGTGCTGGAGCGTCCGGTCTATCGTGAACTTGAGGTCGTCGAAGTCGACCGGCTTGGTGACGAAGTCGAAGGCGCCGCGGTTCATGGCGATTCTGATGTTCTTCATGTCGCCGTAGGCGGAGATGATCACGGCCCGGATGTCCGGGGCTACATCCGGGATCCTCTCGAGCAGCGTCAGCCCGTCCATCTTCGGCATGTTGATGTCGGACAGCACCATGTCGATGGACTCGTCCATGTCGAGGGCTTCAAGGGCTTCGACACCGTTCCTGGCGAAGACGAATTCATAGACGCCGGTCCGTATGTATCGCCGCATCCTCTGGAGCATGAGCGGTTCGAGATCCGGCTCGTCATCGACCACGAGGATCTTGTGCTTCTGCGCAGATTCAGTCGTTGTCATTTGAGTCCTCTCTCACGAAGCGAAGTTCTCACCTATGCGCCGACTGCTGACAGTGCCTCGGCCTGTGAGTCGTGGACAGCGATGATCTTGTCGAATCCACTGATCCTGAAGACCTCGCGTATCGAGTCGTTCATCGAGCAGAGAACGAACTCTGTCCCCGACTGTTGGAGACTCTTCGCGGTCATGAGGACGACTCGCATCCCGGCGCTGCTGATGTACGCGACGTCCTCGAAGTCGAGGACCACCGACGTGTCGGAGTCCGTGATGACGGCCTCCAAATCGGAGTGGAACTCCCGGGAGTTGGAACTGTCGATGCGGCCGTCGGCCTTCGCGATGACGGTTCCGCCGGCTCGCCCTGCATTGATCCCCATCGTGCTGACTCCCCTGCGCGCAACGTCCTTCGTAGTAGGCCAACTCTACCCTGCGGTAGTTGGCCACCCATAGAACGAGCGCGGATTGATCGGCAGCCTGTCGCGGCGCAGCGTGGGCATTCTAGGCCCGGGCGCTGGGGCCGTAGGTGAGATGCATGAGGTCGCCGTCGGCGAATCGGCTCGGTCTGAGTGCCCTCGCATCCAGGGGTGGGGCGTTGCCGACCTGCTTCGCGCCGAGCACTTGGGCGGCGACGATCTCGCCGATGCACGGGGACAGCTTGAGCCCGTGCCCGGACAGCCCGACCGCGAGGTACAGGCCGTCCACGTCGGCGATCTCTGAGGCCCAGCCCAGCACCGGGTGATAGTCGGGTGTGATGTCGTAGGCGCCGCTGGTGGTCGAGACGATCCCGGCGACGGTCAGTGCCGGGAGCCGCTCGGCGAGGGCACTCTCCAGGCGGGCGGCATGGTCACGGTGAGCCTCCGGCGGGGCGTCGGCCAGCGGGTCATCGACCTCCGGCATCTCCGGCGGGTACGCCACCGCGACGATCCGGCGACCCATGTCGGGACGGATCACCAGGTTGGAGTTGCCGTCGGTGATGCAGGACTGCAGGGCGCGGGCTCCGGGCTCCTGCTCGAGCGTGACCATGTCGAGGCGCCGCCTCTCCATGGGCACGTGCACGCCCAGGGGCTTGAGCAGGTCGGGTGCCCAGGGGCCGGTCGCCGCCACGACGATGGGAGCGGCGATCTCGCCCCGGTCGGTGGCCACTCCGTTGACCGCGCCGTCGGCCACGAGGATCTCCTGCACAGCCACCGGCGTCAGTACGTCCGCACCGCAGTCGGTGGCCGCCCCGAGCCAGCTCAGCACCATCTTGGTGACGTCGATGTAGCCACCGTCGGGTTCGTAGGCCCCGCCTGCGAGACCATCGGCATTCACCAACGGCTCGATGGCCGCGATCTCGTCGGGGCCGACGAGACTGGTGTCCACGCCCAGGCGGCGGCCCAGCTCGACGTTGCGCCGCAGGCCGTCGATCTGGTTCTCGGTGACGATCAGCATGTAGCCGAGACGGGCGTAGCCGGGGTCGCCGTACCCCACTTCGGTGGCCCAGTTGCGGATGCAGTGGAAACCCCGCAGCGCCATGCGCACCAGCAGCTCGTTGGAGTAGTGCTGGCGGATCTGCCCGAAAGTGCGTCCTGAGATGCCGCCGACCGGCGGTCGGGCGTCCACCACCGCCACCCGCCGGTCCGAATGCCGGGCCAGCTGGTAGCCGATGCTCGCGCCGGACACGCCTGCGCCTATCACGATGACGTCTGCTTCGGTGGGCGGCGTCCGCATAGCCGCGGATCGTACAGGCGTTCAGACCGTGGAGCAGGACGTCACCGCGTCGCGGTCACCAGCTGGGTCTTCACGGCTCGGCGGTGGGAGCGAAGCACCCGTTCGGTGTAGCCGTTGGGCTCGTCCCGAGCGGAGAAGACAAGCTCCAGCGCGGCCTGGAACGGGATGCTGGAGTCGTACTCGGGAGCCATGGCCTCGTAGGCGGGATCGCCCGCGTTCTGCTGGTCGACGAGGTTGGCCATGCGGCGCATCGTCTCGCGTACCTGCTCGGCGGAGACGAGTCCGTGGTGCAGCCAGTTGGCGATGTGCTGGCTGGAGATGCGCAGGGTGGCCAGGTCCTCCATGAGCCCGGTGTCACCGATGTCGGGCACGGTGGAGCACCCCACGCCCTGGCCCACCCAGCGGACCGTGTAGCCGAGGATGCCCTGGACGTTGTTGTCCAGCTCGCGCTGGATCTCGCCCGGGCCGAGTTCGCGGCCCGGTGGCAGCACCGGGATCTCGATGAGGCTGGCCAGGCGGGCCGGGCTGCGGTCGGCGAGGTCGCGTTGACGGTCGGCCACGTCCACCAGGAAGTAGTGCATGGCGTGCAGCGTCGCCGCGGTGGGCGACGGCACCCACGCAGTGCTGGCCCCCGCGATCGGATGCTGGATCTTGGCTTTGGCCATGGCCGCCATCTCCGCCGGCATGGTCCACATCCCCTTGCCGATCTGGGCCCGGCCCCGCAGGCCGCAGGCCAGTCCGGCGTCGACGTTGGAGTTCTCGTACGCGCCGAGCCAGGCCGCGGCCCTCATCCCGGTCTTGGGGATCACCGGTCCGGCCTCCATGTCGGTGTGGATCTCGTCGCCGGTGCGGTCCAGGAAGCCGGTGTTGATGAACACGACCCGGTCGCGGGCCCTCCAGATGCACTCCTTGAGGCCGAGCGACGTGCGGCGCTCCTCGTCCATGATCCCCATCTTCAGGGTTCGCTGCACCAGGCCGAGGGCGTCCTCCACCCGGCCGAACAGCTCGCAGGCCAGCCCGACCTCGTCGGGACCGTGCATCTTGGGCTTGACGATGTAGACCGATCCGCTCGCCGAGTTCCGGATGGGCTTGCCGTCCACCCTTCCCATGCCCC
This sequence comes from Candidatus Aldehydirespirator sp., assembly GCA_965221605.1. Taxonomy (GTDB): domain Bacteria; phylum Actinomycetota; class Acidimicrobiia; order Acidimicrobiales; family Aldehydirespiratoraceae; genus Aldehydirespirator. The sequence continues at coordinate 450,784 of CBDCSK010000013.1, read as the reverse complement.
GCAGGTCACCGATCGCGCACAGCGCGGTCACCATGGCGTCGACCATGGTCTCGTACACCGGCTCGCCGTCGAGCCGCACCATGTCGGTGCTCAGATGGGGTCCCACATTGCGGACCAGCATCAGGGCCCGGCCCGGCATCCGCACCGGCTCGCCGCCCGGGCCGGTGAAGCTGCGATCGCCGTTCAACGACCGGTTCACGGCTATGCCGTCGCGCACGAACGTGGTCTGCAGGGTGCCTCGCATGAGCCCGAGCCAGTTCCGGTAGACCGACACCTTGTCGTCGGTGTCCACTGCCGACACCGAGTCCTCGAAGTCCATGATGGTGGTGACCGCGGACTCGAGGCGGATGTCGAACACGCCGGCGTGGTCCCGCCGTCCCACAGGATGGTCGGCGTCTATGCGCACCTCGCAGTGCAGGCCGTTCTTGCGCAGCAGGATCGAAGCGGGAGAGTTGTCGGCGCCGGTGTAGCCGACGAATTGCTCCGGGCGCAGCAGCGCACTGACAGTGCCGTCGCCGCTGCCCACCCGGAGGGCACCATCCTGCACCTTGTATCCGGTCGCCCACAGGTGGCTCGCCGAGTCGAGGGTGAAATGGGTGTCGAGGAACTCCCGCCCCGCGGCGACGACCCGGTCGCCCCTGATCGGGTTGTAAGCACTCCCGCGGCTGCAACCGTCCGACTCGCTGATCACGTCGGTCCCGTACAGCGCGTCATACAGGCTTCCCCATCGGGCGTTGGCCGCGTTCAGTGCGTAACGGGCGTTGTCGAGGGGTACCACCAGTTGCGGTCCGGCCACCGTGGCGATCTCGGGATCGACGTTGGCTGTCGTGGCGTTCACCGAGCCGTCCATGTAACGCAGGTACCCGATGTCGCGCAGGAAGTTGGCGTAGGCGTCAGCGTCGTGGTTCCCACCCTCGGCGCGGGCGGCCCGATGCCAGTCGTCGATCTGGGACTGCAGCTCGTCGCGCCGGGCCAGCAGAGCGGCATTGCGGGGACCGAGGTCGATCAGGATGGACTGGAGCGCGCTCCAGAACTCATCGATCTGCACCCCGGTTCCCGGCAGGGCCTCGACTGCGATGAACTCGTAGAGGGCGGGATCGATCTCAAGGGAACCAGTACGCATGCCGTGTAGCCAAGCATGGTGGGCTCCCGGTTCCAAATTCGCGTGACCCGCGCCCGCCGATCGGCTCAACGGCTCCCGAGTGACTCGCGGTGGTACCCGGCGACGCGCTTGTAGCTGTCGTTCAGAGCAGCCATCTCAGCGGCGGAGATAACGTCCTCGATGCGTCCGAAGGGTCGGTCGCCGGTGCGTTCGTGAACCGCCTTGAGAATCACGTCGGGTGGTGCGGCCCGGCTGGCGTGAACGACCGCGGCCGTGGCTGCGAGCCGCTGGTCCTCGTAGGCCTGCAGGGCTTCGGGGACGGTGGCCCGCGACTGCAGGCAGTCGGCCAGGGCCCGGGCGTCGAGGATGGCCTGGCCGGCGCCGTTGGAGCCCCGGGGGTACATGGGGTGGGCGGCGTCGCCCAGCAGGGTCACCCGGTCATGCGTCCACCGCGGCAGCGGGTCGCGGTCGACCATCGGATACTCGAGGATCCGCTCCGAGCCCCGGATCAGCCCGGCCACGTCGAGCCAGTCGAAGGTCCAGTCGGCGAAGACATGGTGGAAGTCCTCGAGCCGGCCGACCCGGTTCCAGTCCTGCTCGTTGTAGGAGTCGGTCTGCACCTCGGCCACCCAGTTCACAAGCTGGCGGCCCCGGCCGTCGACGTTGTGGCGGACCGGGTAGATCACCATCTTGCCCACTGTCAGCCAGCCCGCCCTGAGATACGTGGATCCGCTGAGGAACGGTTCCCACACGGTTGTGCCCCGCCACATGTTCACACCGGAGTAGACGGGCGGACCCTCGTCACCGAAGAACTGCCGTCGAACCACCGAATGGATCCCGTCGCAGCCGATCACGGCCGCCCCCCGTGCCGGCGGCAGGGCTGTGCCGGTGCTGGAGTCGACGAGGTGAGCCACCGCGCGGTGGGCGTCGGAGTCGGTGCCGGTGCAGCGGTGCCCAGTCAACACCCGCTCGATGCCGTCAGGCGCCCGGTCGAGGTAGGCCTCATGCAGCACCTGCTGGAGGTCGCCCCGGTGGATCTGGAACTGGGGCCAGTCGTAGCCCGCATACCGGCCCACCGGCTCGGAGTACACGAACTGGCCGAACCGGTTGAACATGCAGGACTCCCTGGTGGTCACCGCCACTTCGCTCAAGGCGTCGGTGAGCCCCAGGAGACCCAGTTCCTTGCTGGCGTGGGGCAGCAGGCTGATCCCCACGCCGATGGGCTTGATCTCGGGCGCGGCCTCATAGACGCGGGCACCGATGCCCCGCTCGTGAAGCATCAGGGCCAGGGTGAGGCCGCCGATGCCGCCTCCGACGATGATCACATCGTCCACGGCGGCTCCGGGTCTTGGGCTGGCGCCGGCCTCGGGTCAGGCCGAGTCGGCCAGGTAGGACTCCAGCGAGTCGTCCAGCGCGTCCTCCCACGACGTGTGGTGGATGGGCGCCACCGTGCCCGTCAGCGGCGAGGTGTGCCCGTGGTCGCGGTATCCGATGATCGACTGCTTCTTGTGCTTCTTCCAGTCGTAGAACATCTGGTTGACCAGCGGCGTGTCGAAGTCCGGGTAGTCGGTCTGGTCCACCAGGTCCTGGGTGTAGGCGCCCTGGAAGTCGATGCACGCGTAGTCGTCCGCCAGCGCGTCCTCCTCGGCCTGGGATGCCTCTATCCAGCGGGCCTGCTCGTCCGCTCCGGGCAGTCCGATGCGTCCCAGGATCACGTCGCGGGCGTACCAGGCCTGGGCGTCGAACATGTTGAACGTGTACCACTGGTCCTGCATGCCCAGGTAGAGGATCCGGTTCTCGGGCTGGAACACCACGCCTCGGTACAGCATGGAGGTGGCCAGCCGGTTGGCGGTGACCAGGCGCAGGTCGTCATCCATGAACGGGAAGTGGTGCAGGTAGCCGGTGCATGAGACGATGGCGTCGACATCGGTGGTCGAGCCGTCGGTGAAGTGCACGGTGCGGCCCTCGACGTGGGTCAGTATCGGCTTCTCGGTGATCCCGTCGGGCCAGTCGAAGCCCATGGGGCCGCTGCGGGAGGTGCACACCACCGAGCGGGCGCCGTATTTCCACAGCTGCGAGGCGATGTCCTCGGCCGAGTAGCTCGACCCGATGACCAGCACGTCGCGGTCGGCGAACTGCACCGCGTCGCGGAAGTCGTGGGCGTGCAGCAGGGTGCCGCCGAAGGTCTCGTAGCCGGGGTAGTGGGGCATGTTGGGGATGGAGAAGTGCCCGGTGGACACCACCACGTAGTCGAAGTCCTCGCTGGTGTCGGCGTCGTTGGCCTGATCGTGGGCGGTGACCGTGAACCCGCTGCCATCGGCTGATCGACTGACCCGGCGCACCGGGTGGTTGAAGCGGATCCGGTCGCGGAAGCCGCTGCTGGTGGCCCGTCCGATGATGTAGTCGTAGAGAACCTCTCGGGGCGGGAACGACGCGATCGGCTTGCCGAAGTGCTCCTCGAAGCTGTAGTCGGCGAACTCCAGGCACTCCTTGGGGCCGTTCGACCACAGGTAGCGGTACATGCTGCCGTGGCAGGGCTCGCCGTGCTCGTCGAGGCCTGTGCGCCAGTCGTAGTTCCAGAGTCCGCCCCAGTCGCTCTGCTTCTCGTAGCAGACGACTTCGGGTGCTGACGGGCTGCCGGCATCCGAATCACTGGCGAAGGCGTGCAGCTGCGCGAGCCCGCACGGCCCGGCTCCTATGACAGCCACTCGTGTCATGACTGAATCCCCCCTGTGGGTAGATATATCTACATTGACAGTAAAGCTAGGCGTCGTCTGCTGCCAAAGCAAGTGCCGACCTGGGCCGCTACCTTCCATGAGACTAGTTGCGCAGTCCGGCGAGGACGCAAGGAGAATCTCTCGAATCAACGGGGGCGGAGGCATCCGATGAGTCACCATCAAGTCACCGAAGCGAGGCGCCGGCTGCACCGCAGCGAGCTGGCTGTGCCCGGCTCGAGGCCCGAGCTGTTCGAGAAGGCCGCGGCCAGCCGGGCCGACTACGTGTTCCTGGACCTTGAGGACGCGGTGGCGCCCGACGAGAAGGAGGCGGCCCGGGCCAACGTCATCCAGGCTCTGGGCGACATCGACTGGCACCGGTCCAGCAGGACGTTGTCGGTGCGGATCAACGGACTCGACACCCACTACATGTACCGCGACCTGATCGATGTCGTGGAGCGGGCCGGGGCGCACGTCGACACGATCCTCGTCCCCAAGGTGGGCGTGCCCGGCGACATCTACACCGTGGACGCCCTGTTGACCCAGATCGAGACGGCGACGGGGTTGACCCACCGGATCGGGGTGGAGGCGCTGATCGAGACCGCGCTGGGCATGGCCAATGTGGAGGCGGTGGCTGCCTCCAGCTCCCGGCTGGAGGCGCTCCATTTTGGAGTTGCCGACTATGCAGCTTCTTGCAGAGCCAGAACAATATCCATCGGGGGGCTCAACCCCGACTATCCGGGCGACCAGTGGCACTCGGCGCTGTCGCGCCTGCTGGTGGCCTGCCGGGCCAACGGGCTGCGGGCCATCGACGGCCCGTTCGGGGACTTCGGCGATCCGGAGGGCTTCACGGCCGGCGCCCGCCGGGCCGCGGCCCTCGGTTACGACGGCAAGTGGGCCATCCACCCCGCCCAGGTCGACCTGGCCAACGAGGTGTTCACCCCGCCGGAGTCGGAGGTGGACCAAGCCCGCCGGGTGCTCCGGGCCTTGGAGGAGGCGGCCGCGGCCGGTCGGGGCGCGGCCCAGCTCGACGGGCGCATGATCGACGCCGCGTCGGCCCGCATGGCTCGCAACGTGGTCGAGACGGCCGAGGCCATAACGGCGCGGGGGCCGTCAGGCTGACCGTCGCGCGTCGGGTCTCAGGCGAGGCCGCGGACCCGGGTCTTGTCGGGGTCGTAGAACGGGTACCGCACCACCGCGGCCTCGATCCGCTTCTCGTGGCCGTCGAGCTTGCCGACCTCGACGGCCGTGCCGATCCCGGCGTGCTCCACCGCCATGCGGCACAGCGCGATGTTCTTGCGCAGGATCGGTGAGAGGGTGGCGCTGGTGACGACCCCGACCTGGTTGCGGCCTATGTACACGCCGTCGCCGTGGGCCGCGGGCTCGCCCCCGGACACCTCCAGCCCCACCAGCCGGCGCTGCGGGTTGTCACGGCGCTTCAGGAGGGCGTCGCGGCCGATGAAGTCGTCCTCCTTGGTCTTGAGCGGCACCGTGAAGCCGATGCCGGCCTCGTAGGGGTCGGTCTGGTCGCAGAACTCGTAGCCGGCGAACACCAGGCCGGACTCGATACGCAGGATGTCGAGCGCGGCCAACCCCATGGGAACCAGGCCGTGATCGGCGCCGGCCTCGAAGATGGCGTCCCACACCGCAGGGGCGTCGGTCCGGTGGCAGAACACCTCGTAGCCGAGTTCGCCGGTGTAGCCGGTGCGGGAGACCACCAGCGGGATTCCGTCGAAGTCGCCGATCCGAGCGATGGTGAACCGGAACCATCCCAGCTCGGTGATCGTCGGCTGGTCGGGCCGGGTCCAGACGGCCTGCTCGAGGATGCGGCGGCTGTTGGGTCCCTGGACCTGGAGATTGTGGAGCTGCTCGGTGGAACTGCGCACCCAGACCTTCAGGCCCAGGCGCTGGGCCTGCTCCCGCAGCCAGACGCCGCTGTAGCCGAGCTGCCCGCCTATCCAGCGGAAGTTATGCTGGCCGAGCCGGAACACGGTGCCGTCGTCGATCATGCCGCCGGTGTGGTGGCACATCGCGGTGTAGGACACCTGGCCGTCGGCCAGCTTGCGGACATTGCGGGTGACGCAGGTCTGCATCAGCAGCTCGGCGTCGGGCCCGGTCACCTCGTACTTGCGCAGCGGGGAGAGGTCGATGGCCGCCGCCGCCTGCCGGCAGGCCCAGTATTCCTCGACGGGGCCGTGGGCCGTGTAGGAGTCGGCCAGCCAGTAGCCGCAGTACTCGCTGAAGCTGCGGGTCACCGCAGATGTCCGGGGATGGAACCCCGTCTCCTTGGTGAGCTGGGCCTCGGAGTCTGCAGTCATTCGGATGGCCGTCGCTTTCTTGAACCGGTTGGCGGCCGGGTAGACGCGCACCGCAATGTCGGTGGGGTTCCAGCCGTTGGCCGCGTCGATGTCGTCGGGACACGACGTCGACACGCAGACCAGGTCTTGGAGGGCTCGCAGCAGCACGTAGTCGCCGGGGCGGGACCACGGCTCCTCGAGGTAGATCTGGTTGGCGTCGTCGAGGTTGGTGTTGTAGAAGAAGTTGATGGCCTCCCAGCCCCGGCGGCGGGCCACGCTGTAGGGGTCGAGGGCCTCGTTGATGTTGTCGGTGCAGTTGACGTGGCCCGGATAGCCCATATCGTCGTAGTAGCGGGCCGTGCAGGCCAGGTTGAAGGTGTCGTGTCGGCCGACGGTGTCCTGCACGACCTCGACCAGCGGCTGCATCCCGGCGTTGAAGAACTTGGAGTAGAGGCCGGGCGCGGGGCAGGTCGCGCCCATCAGGGTGCGGGTGACGGTGGCGTCGAGGCCCAGGTCCGCGCCCGAGTCGAGATCGGCGGTCGCGAAGCACTGGAAGTCCGAGCACTGCCGGCCCTCCACGTCGACCACCTGGAACCAGTCGCCCTTGGCCACTTCGTAGGCGCGGGCGGTGCTGTGCCCGATGATGAAGTCCTCGCTGGGATCGGCGAGCGGCGCGGGCAGCAGGGGCTCGGCCGCGTCGGCCGGGTTCTGGCGGTGCACGTATGCGATCAGATCGGTGGGCGGAGCGCCGCCGTGGGCCGACATGGCGCTGCCCGGAGCGGCCACCACGCAGGCGACGTCGGCGCGGGCCGCCACCCGGGCCCGGGTCCCCGGCGGATTGCCGCCGTCGAGCACCCTGAGTGGACTGGCCGCCCTCACCGCCGTCAAGTCGATGCCGGCCCGCGCGAGCCCGGCCCGCACCCGTCGTGCGTCCCGGAGTCCGGCCGACAAGATTCCCAGCGCGACCGGCTCGGCGGATCCGCCGTTGCCGTCGGAGTCGGCTGTGAGGACGCCCAAGAGCCCTGTGTCGGACCGCCCGGCGGCGTCGAAGGAGACCAGTTCGCAGCGCTGCCGCCCCTCGGGGTCGATGATCTCGAGCTCGTCCCCCGCATGGAGTGCCAGCACCGTCGCACCGCCTCCGGTCACACGGTAGCGCTCGACCCCCGCGCCGAGCATCATCAGCCCCGGCACGGGCGCCCCGGCCTGCTCGGGCGTGATCGTCGCCATCTCGCACCTCCCCGGCTGCGCTGCCAGTCTCGCCCGCGCCGCGCCGGTGCGCAACCGGCGCGCTCCGCGCTGAGTGTCGACACTGCCGATGGGCTTCGATCTCGCCACCGGCACGCCCGCGCACGCTGTCTTTCCCGCTCTTGTTCGCTGCGCTCACGGGCCGCTCGGGCCACGGCCTCGCACCGTATGAGCCGCGTCATCCCGCCTGCTCGCTCGGCCTCTTAGCCCCGACGGCCCGGTGTCCGGCCGATAGCGTGGCCCCATGGTCTCGGGTGCCGTGGTGGATCTGCCGCTGGAGCCTGTGGCGGCGGAGGTGTTCGAGTCGGCTGGCACGGCCGTGCGAGAAGAGGCCGAGGCGGCCGCGGCCGGCTGGCTGCAGGACATGGTCGAGGGGCGGTGGCAGTTTGAATGGTCGTGGAGGGGTCCGGGCGCGGTGGTGGCGGCACCCCACGCCGATCTGCCGTGCGTGGTCATGTCCGGGGCGCGGGAGCACTTCGGATGGTGGGTGCCGACCCTGTTCCTGATGGCCGGCCGCCGCGAGACCACCTGCTACTGGCAGTGGGCCACATGCGGTGAGCGCCAGGCCCCGAAGTTGGGCGTCGAGGCGATCAAGGGCATCGAGTGGGTCGTCGGGACGCTGCTGTGGGTGGCTGAGAGCTCCATCAGGGTCCACTCCGAATGACAGCCGGCCACGCCATCAGCGACCGCCGCTGCGCGGGCCTGACCGCCGACCTGCTGGTGGATGAGTTGGGCCTGGCCCCCGGCGGGTTGCGCGACGCGCTCCAGCAGGCCGTTCGGGAGGCCGCCTACAACGCCATCGACTGGGCCGGCGCGGGCGAGGCCGCGGTGGAGCGGGCTGACAGCGGCACCCAGATCGTGGTCCGCGACCGAGGACCGGGGATCTACGCCACCATGCGAGACACGGTCGGGGACCTCACTGAGGAGGAGGCCGTGTTGCACGCCACCAAGCCGGGAGTGACATCGACCGGCGAGCAGTTCCGGGGGTTCGGCTTGTGGTCAGTCGTCAGCGTGTCGGCTTACGGGGTGCAGGTGGTGTTGGAGACGGGGGGAGTGGCCGTGCTGTTCCACGGCGGCGTGGCGGTGCCGTGCTCCAAGAGCACGAGCCGCGGCCCGGGGGTTGTGCTGCGCTTCTGTCTTCCCGGTGGGTGACAGCGGGTCAGCGGCGGCGCCGGCCCAAGGGTCCTGATAGTCCGCGTCCGCCGGGCCCGTCGTCCGGGGCGGCGACATTGGCGAACATGTCCCATACGAGCAGGACCGTGGCCACCAGACAGGCGGCGATCGCTATTCCGAGCCCCCACGCCGGGTCTGCCTGGCTGTCGAACAGCTCCCGGATCGCGGTGGCGGCCGAGAAGCCGACACCGATCCAGGCCGGTCTCCACCCCACCTGTACCAGACCAACTGTGATCAGGCACACAACCAAGACGAGTTGTCCTGCACTGGTGCTGCTGCCGGGCACCGATTCTGCACCGTTGTCACCGGCGGTCGTGTGCCACGGCAGGAAGGCCGCCAGGGCCGCGACGACCCCGCACGCCTGGGCGATCCGCTTGCGGGGGATGTTCACAGCCGCAGGCTGGAGCTATCAGAGTTCAAGCAGGGGCCAGCGCCGCGTCGCTATGCACGACGCGGCGCCAGCGCCTGCCTTGATTGGGGTGAGTCAGTCGTCAGAAAGCCTGTATGGCAATGATCGTGAAGACGACGCAGGCCAGGCAGAAGACGATAATGGCCATGCTGATGCCCTTATCGACGCCCTGCTTGCCCTTGAGCTCGAATTGCTTGCTCCTGGCCATGTCAGTCCTCCGAGTTGTACTTGTCGGCGAGCCGGTCGGCCGCCTCGTTGAGGAGCTTGTCCTCACGGGCGGTCATCATCACGGCCGCTATCACGGAGACGGCGATGGCGAGGATCGCCAACACCACCGAGGCCGTGTTGCCGCCGGGCCCCCAGGTGAAGTACCCGGTGGTGCCGTCGGCTGCTTCCAGCGCGGCCTCCCAGCTGTCGTATGGGAAGGTGTTCATTCAGTCCTCCTGTTACGTGAACGAAGTCGGTCGTTGCGTTGATGTTGCGCCTCCTGCTGCTGAGCACGTTTGCGCTTGCCCCAGTACCCGGCAGCGAGGACCACCGCGTACATGAGGGCGACGGCGCCAGCGAACTGCAGCCATGAGGCGGACACCCGGCTCTAGCGGTTGGTGCCGTAGTCGTCCTGCAGTACGCCCGCAGAGACCACTTCGGTGCCGTCGGCCTGGATGATCGTCTCGTCGGCACGGCCGTGCTCCGGGAAGAAGTCCATCCCGTACTCGGCCATGTCGAGGCCCTCGAGCTCCACTTCGGGCGGCACCCTCAGCAGGTTGAGCTTCTTGAGGATCCACGAGGCGATGTAGCCCGTGAAGAACGCCAGCGGGATGAGCGCAGTCGCTCCGACGAGCTGGCCCAGGAAGCTGGTCTCCTCACCGGCCGGACCGGTCGGGTATCCGGCTGCGAAGATGCCGATGCATATCACGCCGATGAAGCCCATCACGCCGTGGACGGTCACCGCGCCGACGGCGTCGTCGATGCGGGCCTTGGTGTCGAACCAGTTGCCGACATGGAAGGCGATCCCGGCCGAGAAGAAGGCCAGGAGCAGGACCAGGCTCGGGCTGTAGATGTCGGCCCCCGCCGAGACGGTCACCACGCCGGCCAGGCCTCCGGAGATGGTCCAGAACGGATCTCCCCTCGAGAAGATGTAGCCGCCCGCGAAGCCGCCCGCGAAGCCCATCGTGATGGTGTAGGTGATCGCCGACAGCGTGGCCGGGTTGAAGTAGATGTTGGCCCATCCCGGGGTGGTGTCGGCGGTGATCGCCAGGCACGCCGCGTAGAACGCGTAGAACGCCGAGAAGATGATCATCAGCCCCATCAGCGTCATGTGGACGTTGTGGGGTTTGAACGTCCTCGCGTTGCCGTCGGCGTCGTACCGCCCGAGCCTCGGCCCCAGGTTCAACAGCACGCCCAGAGCGAAGATGCCCGAGATGCCGTGGACCACGCCGGACGCCGCGAAGTCGTGGTAGCCGAAGTGGACTACCAGCCAGCCTCCGTAGCTCCAGCCCCAGGCCGCCGCGACGACCCACACGAGGCCGCCCATCAGGGCGGTCAGCCAGAGGTAGGCCGAGATGCGGATGCGCTCCAGCACCGCGCCCGACATGATGGAACCGGTGGTCCAGGAGAACAGCACGAATGCCGCCCAGAACACGCCGGTGATGTTGTCGCCCAGGTTCGGTCCTGCGGAGCCGTCCCACGGCAGGCCGTAGCCGTCGCCGCAGAAGTAGAGCCCCTCGAGTCCTGCGGGGCTGGCTCCGTTGGCCGACACCGTGAACTTGAGGCCCTCCTGCATGCAGAAGTACACGTACCAGCCGAAGTAGTAGAACGTCGGCGTGACGACAGCGATCGTCATGATGTTCTTCATTGCCGTGGACATGATGTTCTTGCGCCGTGACACACCGGCTTCATATGTCATGAAGCCCACGTGCAAGAACCACATGAGAGCGACAGTGAAGAAGTAGTAAGCCTCAGTGAACACAATGGCTGTGCTCATTGACTCACCCCCAATTCCTCTTGTCCGTTCCGACCGGTCAGGCCGGAATCCGCAAACAGTAGCACAGTCGCTGCCGCCGGTTCTCTTCGGGCCCGAGCGTGGCCTTTCCGAGCGTTCGCGATCCTTTCCTCAGATTCGCGAGATCCGCGCCAGAGGCTGAGGGGTTGAGGGGAAGCGCTAGCCTTGGGCGGACCCGCTGATGTCGATCTGGCGGACTTGGGCGGTCTTGGCGTCCACCCAGATCCCGGCGTGGTGAAGGAAGTCCTCGGAACTGCCCTCGGGATCGGCCACGGTGAGAACCACGATCCACACGGGATCGGGCGGGAAGCCCTGGCGCAGCACTCTGGCCTCGACTCTGGTGGGCTCGAATGCGTCCGGGTGGGCCGCGAGCGCGGTGCGGGCGGCCACGATCGCCTCCTCCTGGGTTATGTCCACGCCCGAGCAGCTCCGGGTCGCGAAGATCACCGCCAGCAGTACCCCGACCGCGATGAGCAGCTTGGTGCGTCCTGGCAGCCTGACGAACCGCATCAGAGGATTCGTCGGCCGCCCGTCGGCCGGTTCAGGGTCTCGCGGCGCTGGCAGGAGCGGCATGGTCAGTCCCCGCGGGGCGGGCGGACGAAGAAGCGCAGGACGATGTATCCGACCACATGGGTGATGGCCACGAAGCTGATCCACCACAACAGCACCATGGTGCGGTAGCCCCGCTCCCGGCACTCCCAGACGGTGAGCCCCACGGCCGCAGCCAGCATGATCCAGAGGACGATGTTGCCGCGGGCGCCGCCGGCCTCGCTGATCCAGTCGATGACGATCAGCAGGCCCACTGCTTCACCCTGGTCCTGGGAGGATGCGCGGATAGGGACAGGACCCCCATGGCGTCATCCTCCCGCCGTGGTGCGCGGTTCGGTGGCCGGGTACACCTTGATGGAGATGAACCGTATAGGCAACTCAACCAGCTCGACCGGACCGTGGGCCACCTCACCGTGGATCTGCATGGTGTCGCCGGCGTTCAGGCGGTAGGCCGTGCCGCCGTAGCCGTAGTCGAGCGACCCCTCCAGCACATGCAGGAACTCGACGCCGGGATGCTGGTAGAGGGGGAACACACCGCCGGGCTCGGTGATGGTGGTGATCATCGGCTCGATGACTCGATTGGGGCCTCGCAGAGTACCGAGGTCCTGGTAGAGCCGTCCCGGCCCGCCCCCCTGGTGGTGGATCTCGTGGCCCTCTCCGGATCGCACGATCACCAGGTCGTGTTCCTCGTCCAGGCCCCTGAACAGCGCGGTGACCGGCACCCGCGCCGTAGCCGCCAGCCGCACCAGCGTCGACAGGCTCGGCGCGCTCTGGCCGTGCTCGATCTTGGAGAGCATCCCCAGGGAGATGTCGGCCTCCGCGGCGAAGTTCGACATGGTCATGTTCATCGCTTGGCGCAGCTCCCGGACACGGCTTCCCACCACACGGCACAGCTCCGTGGCGGTGACCGGCGAGGCGAGGGTCTCGCTCAAGCGGCGCTCGACACCTTCGTCGCCGGCTCCCGAGTCGGATGCGGCCATGGATGCCATCTGTTGATTATTGCCACTCAACGGCAGTCCGCGGCGTACCAGGCCCATCAACGGTCGGTGGTGGTGCGTTCGTGGAAGGGTTCTGGGGCGTGCCGCGCGCCGCGAGGTCTACCATCGGCACATCCTCATCCTGCTGCGCCACGGCCGCACGCCCAACAACGCCCAGGCCCGGCTCCAGGGCCAGTTCGACTCGCCGCTCGACGAGGTCGGTCTCGAGCAGTCTGCTGCGGTGGGGGAGGCTCTGAGGAAGCGCTGGCCGGTGGACCGGGTGGTGGTGTCCTCCCGTCGCCGGACCCGGCAAACGGCGCGGGCGGCCGGATTCGCGGACGTTCCCACCACCGTCGACGACCGATGGATGGAGATCGACTTCGGCGCCTACGACGACCGTCGCATCGGCGATGTCATGGCTGAGCTCGGGGCGGCGTGGACCTCCGACGTGTCCTACGTGCCGCCCGGGGGCGAGTCGATGTCCTGCCTGCACGAGCGGGTCGGCGAGGCCGTCGCCGAGCTCGCCGAGGAAGCCACCACGAGCAACGTTCTGGTGGTTACCCACGCCACCCCCATCAAGTCGGCGGCCGTGTGGCTGCTCGGTGGCTCCGCTGAGATGATCATGCGCCTGCGGGTGAGCCTCGCCTCCGTGACCGCCTTCAAGCCGGTGGCGAACGGGCTGGTTCTCAGCGAGTTCAACTGGTGCCCGGCGCGCCATATCAAGTAACCCGCGCCCGCACTTTGCCGTATCGACCGGCCGGGCGTATCGTCGAACCAGGTCCATGGTCTCGGCTCCGAGGGACGCGCCACGATGATCTCAGGAATGAATCACGCTGTCCTGTATGTGCGCGACGCCCGCCGCCACCAGGAGTTCTACGCGGACGTACTCGGCTTCACCACCGTGATCGACGGGCCCGGCGCCTACGTCTTCATGCGGGCCCCGCTCTCTGAGAACCACCACGACATCGTCTTCTTCTCGATCGGCGAGGCAGCGGGCCCCTCCCAGGCCGGCCGCAGCACGGTCGGCCTCTACCACATCGCCTGGGAGGTTGGCAGTCTCGATGAGCTGGTCGAGATGCGCGAGCGGCTGACCGCGGCCGGGGCGCTGGTGGGTCAGAGCGACCACGGACCCAACAAGAGCCTGTACGCCAAGGACCCCGACGGCCTGGAATTCGAGGTGATGTGGCTGGTTCCCCCGCAGCACTGGGGAGACGAGGAGCATCAGGCCATCATCCGCCCCCTCGACCTAGATGCCGACAGGGCGCGGTTCGCGGCGCTCGGCTGAGCCGCCGGACCGGACCATCGGAGCAACGGGGCTTGTCGAGCAAGGAAACGGAGCACCGCTCATGAGCATCGCCGAGAGCCTCGGCAAACCGTATTGCTACTTCCTGGACGACGACGCCTTCGTCGAGACGTCCCGTCCCGGCTTCAGGCACCGGGTGATCACCGGTGAGCACCTGCAGTTCTGTTTCTGGCGCATCGCCGGAGGAGCGGTGGGATCGGTGCTCCACAACCACACCGAGAACGAGCAGCTCGGCATCATCATGAAGGGCAAGCTCGACTTCCGCATCGGGCCCGAGGGCGCCAACGACGAGCGCATCGTGCTCAGCGAGGGGGACTCGTACCTGGCGCCCCGCTCGGTGTGGCACGGCGACTCGGTCTTCATCGGGGACGACACGTACGGGGAGTGCTGGATTCTCGACGTGTTCGCGCCGCCCCGGACCGACCTGGCCACCACCGGCTGAGGCCCGCTACCCATGGCCGACTGGCGGCTGGCTGTCGACATCGGGGGGACCTTCACCGACGTCGTGCTGCTCGACGCCACCTCGGGTCGGGTGGTGGTGGACAAGACGCTCACCACCCCCGAGGCGCCCCTCGAGGGCGTACGCGCCGGGGTGACCGCGCTGCTGGCCAAGGCCGGCGTGGCGCCGCCGGACATAGGTGCGCCCATCGTGCACGCCACCACGCTGATCACGAACTCGCTGATCACCGGACGCACCGGCCGGGCCGGGCTGGTCACGACCACCGGCTTCGGCGACACGCTGCTGATACGCGACGAGCATCGCTACGACATGTACGACCTGCAGATCGAGTTCCCCGATCCTCCCATCGGCCGGGATCTGACCTTCGAGGTCGACGAGCGGACATCGGCGACGGGCGAGGTGCTGGTCGAACCCGCGGACGCGGATCTCGACCGTCTGTGCTCCGAGCTCGCTGCGGCCGGCGTGGAGTCGGTGGCGGTGTGCCTCCTCAACTCCTATGTGAACCCGGCCAATGAGCAGGCCGTGGCGTCACGCCTGCACCGGGACCTGGGTGTTCCGGTGTGCATCTCTGCGGAGATATCGCCGCAGATCCGCGAGTACCCCCGAATGATCACCGCGGCCTGCAACGCCGCGACGATGCCGGTCATCGGCCCCTACCTGGACGAGCTGCAGAAGTGGCTCTCGGCCGAGGGGTTCGGCGGGTCGGTGCTGATGATGCTGTCCAACGGCGGTGTGGTGTCGGCCGACGACGCCGCCCGGGGTCCGATCCGGCTGGTGGAGTCGGGACCGGCGGCGGGCGCGCTGGCCGGCAAGTGGTATGCCGACCGGCTCGGGTCCGGACGACTGCTCTGCTTCGACATGGGCGGCACCACTGCCAAGGCCTGCCTGGTCACCGACGGCGAGCCGGCCCTGACCAATACCTTCGAGGTGGCCAGGATCTACCGGTTCAAGAAGGGGTCCGGGTTCCCGGTGTCGGTGCCGTCGGTGGATCTGGTCGAGATCGGCGCGGGTGGGGGCTCGCTGGCCCGGCTCGACCGGTTCGGCCTGCTGAAGGTGGGCCCGGAGTCCGCGGGCGCCGATCCGGGCCCGGCGTCCTACGGCCGCGGCGGCACGACCGCGGCGGTGACCGACGCCGACGTGGTGCTGGGGCTACTCGACCCGGACGCCTTCCTCGGCGGCGACATGCCCCTCGACGGCGACGCGGCCACCGCGGCGGTGGCCACCACCGCGGCCGGGCTCGGCCTGACGGTGATCGACACCGCGGCCGGGATCTCCGAAGTGGTGGACCAGAACATGGCCGCGGCAGCCCGGATGCACGGGGTCGAGCAGGGCGTCGACCTGCGGGGGGTCACCATCCTGGCCTTCGGCGGCGCCGGCCCGGTGCACGCCTGTGGTGTCGCCGACCTCCTGGAGAGCGACACGATCATCTTCCCGCCGAATGCGAGCGTGCTGTCGGCGTTCGGGACGCTGGTGTCGCCGGTCCGGATCGACCTGGCTCGTTCCATGCCCCGGCTGTTGGGCAGTGTCGACGGGGCCGAGCGGGACCGGCTGCTGGAGGAGCTGCGGGGTGAGGGTCGCCGGGTGCTGCTGGCGGCCGGCGTGCCCGAAGCCGAGGTGCGCTTCCGGTACGGGCTGGACGCCCGGTACTCGGGGCAGGGAAATGAGATCACCGTCTGGCTGGGCTCCGGTGAGTCGTGGCCCGCCTCAGACACAGAGGTGGTGGAAGCCTTCGAGGCGGAGTACCGGCGGATCTACGGCATGACCATTCCCGATGTGGAGATAGAGGCGGTGACATGGCGGCTCTCGGCCTATGCGGAGGAGGCCGCGGTGACACCCCAGGTGGTGGCCGGTGTCGGCGGCGGGGCGGCGGAGCCCGTATCGCACCGGCCCGCGGTCCTCCAGCGGGGGGCCGACCCGCTTGTGGTGCCGGTGTACCGGAGGCAGGATCTCGGTGTGGGAGCGGCCTTCGCGGGACCGGCCATCGTGGAGGAGCGCGAGACGACCACGGTCATCCGCGCCGGGTGGCGGACCGAAGTGGCTCCCGACGGCAGCCTCGTAGCGACCAGGGATGACTAGGGAAGTCGAGTGGGATAGGAGCCGAACATGAGTAGCACGGTTCGCACCTTCGACCCCGTGGAGTTGGAGATCCTCTGGCAGTCGCTGATCTCCACCGTGAACGAGCAGGCCCGGGCTCTGCAGCGGGCCGCGTTCAGCCCGATCGTGCGGGAGGCCGGCGATCTGGCCAACGCCGTGTTCGACCGCCGGGGCAGGATGGTGGCTCAGGCCGTGACCGGCACACCCGGCCACATCAACAGCCTGGCCCTGGGTGCGGCCGCCATGCTCGAGGAGTATCCGGTGGATTCGCTGGCGCCCGGCGACGTGCTGATCACCAACGACCCCTACAAGACGGCGGGCCAGCTCCTCGACGTGACCGTTCTGGTGCCGGCGTGGCGCACCCCCGCGGCCGGCGGCCAGCCCAGGCTCATCGCCCTGTTCGGGTCCACGATCCATCACACCGACGTGGGCGGCTACGGCATCGGCGCCGGCGGGAGGGACTGCTTCGAGGAGGGGCTTTGGATCCCGATCTGCAAGCTGATGGCGGGCGACGGCACCGGCGGCTCCGAGCGCAACGGCGACGTCTGGAAGTTCATCCTCTCCAATGTCCGCCAACCCGACCACATGGCCGGCGACCTGCACGCCCAGATGGCGTCCGGCGAAGTGGGGGCCCAGCGGCTGGCCACGCTGTGCGACGCCCATGGACTCGACGACATCGAGGACCTGGCCGACGAGATCATCGAGCGGTCCGAGGCGGCCACCAGGGCCACCATCAGCGCGCTCGATGCCGGCACCCACGACGCGTCGGCTGTGCTGGACCTGGCCGACGGGAGCACGGTCGACATCGTCTGCTCCATGACGGTGGATCCCGGCGCCGGGGAGATCATCGTCGACTACGAGGGCTCCAGCGACGCCAGCCCCTGGGGCATCAACGTGGTCCGCAACTACACCCACGCCTACACCACGTTCACGGTGCGCTCGGTCCTCAACCCCGACATCCCCAACAACCACGGCAGCCTGGCCCCCATCAGGATGCGGGCGCCGGAGGGGTCGGTGGTGCACGCCGTGCCCCCGCAGCCGGGCACGGCCCGCCACGTGGTCGGCATGTTCCTGCCCAACGCGCTGCTCAAGGCTCTGGCCCAGGTGAAGCCCGACGGGGCCATGGCCGAGGGCGCCGGCGCGGTGTGGACGATGCAGGTGAACGGCCACCACGACGACGGGACCCCGTTCATCACCGCCATGTTCACCTACGCGGGCGGGGTGGGCGCCCGGGCGTCCAAGCCCGGACTCGACGCCTGCTCCTATCCAACCGGCGTGTCGGCCGTGCCCATCGAGGTGGTCGAGGCCTCCGCCCCGGTGCGCTTCCTGCAGAAGGCGCTGCGCCCCGGCTCGGGAGGGGCGGGCGCGCAGCCCGGCGGCCTGGGCCAGGTGATCGAGTTCGAGGTGGACACGGCCCGGCCCTGGCAGCTCAACGCGGTGACCAGCCGGCTGACCGAGCCTCCCCAGGGCATCTTCGGGGGCGAGCCGGGCGCCTCGGGGTCGTTCCAGGTGAACGGCGAGCCGGTCACCACCCAGACCCGCATCACGCTCCAGCCCGGCGACAGCGTGCGCCTGGAGCTGCCCGGCGGCGGCGGGTACGGCGAGCCGGAGACCGGCACTCGAGATCAGGATCTGCCGGTCACGTCGTGAATGCCTGGGCTGAGCCCGTGTCCTTCGCATCGGTGTGGGACCGGGCTGTCACGGCGCGGGCCGACGAGACGTTCCTGGTCTTCGAGACCCCCGCCACACATGTCGCCCGGTGGTCCTACGGGGACTTCGACCAGGTCGTGGACCGGGTGTCCGGGACGCTGGTCGCGGCCGGGGCCGAGGCGGGCTCGGCCGTGCATCTGGCCCTGACCAACTCCCCGACGTTCATCGCGGTGTGGCTGGCCGCGGCCCGTCTCGGGGCGTGGATCGTGCCGTCGGACCCGATGGGACGCACCCCCGAGTTGGCCGGTCACATCGAGCGCACCGCCCCGGCCGTCGGCCTCTGCGCCGGCGCGCGGGCCGGCACCTACCGGGCCGCCACTGAGGAGGCGGGACGTCCGGACTTGCCTGTGATCGAGATCGACGAGGCCGACACCGCGCTGGCCCTGTTCGACGCGGCACCCCTGGTCGCATCGGAGAGGCCGGCGCCGGGCCTACATGATCGGGCCGCCGTGATGTTCACCTCCGGCACCACCGGCCGGCCCAAGGGCGTGGAGGTGACGCAGGCCAACTACGCCTTCGCAGGCAAGGTCATGGCAGAGGCGGCCGGGCTTGCCCCTGACGACCGCCAGCTGGTGGTGCTTCCCCTGTTCCACGCCAACGCCCAGTACTACTCGTTCGCGTCGGCCATCTGGACCGGGGCCAGCGTGGCTCTGATGCCCTCCTTCTCAGCTTCGGGCTTCCTGCCGGCCGCCGCCCGCCACTCAGCCACCTGCGCCAGCCTCTTCGCGGCGCCGATCCGCATGATCCTGGCCCGAGGCGGACCGGCCGAGGGGGTGCGGCTGCGCCACTGCTGGTACGCGCAGAACATCGCCGCCGACCAGTACTCCACGGTGGCGGAGTGGTTCGGCTGCCGCCCCCGCCAGCTGTACGGCATGACCGAGACCATCCCCGCGGTCCTGACCGACGAGGCGGCCGACCCCCACCACGCCTCGATGGGCCGGGCCTCGCCGGATTGCCAGGTGGATGTGCAGGACGCAGACGGGGCTCCGGTCGAGGCGGGCGTGGTCGGCGAGGTGGTCGTGGGCGGCGAGCCCGGCATCACCCTGTTCGCCGGCTACCTCGACGCCCCCGACATCACCGCGGCCAGCTTCCGGGACGGCTGGTTCCTGACCGGCGACCGGGCAATCCGCGACGAGACCGGGCGCCACTACTTCGACGGTCGCCGCTCCGACGTACTCAAGGTCTCCGGCGAGAACGTGTCGATCGTCGAGGTCGAGTCCACGCTGGCCGAGCACCCCGCAGTCCTCGAGGCCGCGGTGGTGGGTCGCCCCGACGACATCCGCGACGAGGTCCCGGTGGCCTTCGTGGTTGCCGCCGACGCGTCGGCCCCGCCTGCGGTCAACGAGTTGGATGCCTGGTGCGAGCAGCGGCTGGCCAAGGCCAAGCGCCCGGTCGATATCACCCTGATCGACGAGTTGCCCCGCACCAGCGTCGGCAAGATCCGCAAGTTCCTCCTGGCCGAGCAGGCCGCCGCTGAGCCGCCGTCGGGCGGTTAGGCGGCAGCGAGCCCTTCGGCATCGGCGATGTACTTCCCGGTGCCGCGTATGAGCCTCTGTGTGTGGTCGAGCGGCTCGCACGCACCGAGGTAGAAGCAGTCGCCATGCAGCGCGCTCTGAACCTGGCGGTAGCGCCGCAACAGGAGGTGGACACTCTGTTCGTCTCTTGCAAGCTGTTTCAGGGCTCGCGTCGTGTCAGGTGACGTGGCCGGTTGTGTGCCGGTTCGGGCGATGATCAGGCCGTCGGTGGCGCGTTTGGTGGCGCACCACGCCTTCTCGGCGGCGTCACGAACGTCACCCGCTCGGAGACACGCCAAGGCCATTTCATGCATCAGGCGGGCATCCGCGAACGCGACGGCGTTCAGGCTCGGCGCCGACGGACTCATCCGGCGGGCCCGGCGTCAATGCGAGATGATCGCCCGCGGGATAGGCGTTCGGCCTCATTGATGTACTCGCTTGTCGCGCGAATGACGCGTTTCGTGTAGCTCAGCGGTTCGCAGAGCCCGAGATCGAAGCAGTCTTCATGGAGCGAACACTTCGCCTCGTGGAAGCCACCCGAGAGTTGTTCGACGTCGAGGTCGTCTCTACAGATCTCTCGGAGCATGCGGCTGGTGTCCCGCAGTTCACCGGGTACCTTTCCGGTTCGGGCGATGATCAGGCCGTCGGTGGCGCGTTTGGTGGCGCACCACGCCTTCTCTGACGCGTATCGGATGTCTCCGGCGCTGAGCCGGTCCAGAGCCATCGTGTACAGGCAGCGAGCATCGATGAACGCCTCAGCCACGCCGTCAGCACCAGCGTGGACGCAGTTGCCGGTCGTTGTCATCGGTTGCCTTCCAGTGTCTTTGGTCCTACTTGCTGCACCGTAGCGGAGGGACTCAATGGCGACAACCGGATGACATGAGATTTATTGCAGTTCGCAGCTGGCCGCGATGCGGTTCAGGGCGCGCAGCAGCAGGCCGCAGGTTGCCTCGACCTTCCATACGTTGCCGGGCAGGGGGTTGGTGTCGTGGACCCATGCCCACGACGCCTCCTTGAGACCCGCCCGATCGTCGAGCCGGATGCCGGCCAGACGCTTCTCGCTGCGTTCGGCCCGGTAGGGCGTCGGCGCCACCGCCCCCAGCGAGACCCTGGCGTCGGCGATGGTGATGCCGTCATTGGCGATGTCAACCGACACGGCGGCTGAGCACACCGCGAAGTCGCCCGCGTAGAGCCTCAGCTTCTCGAAGGCGGCCGGACGGGCGCGAGCCGCGGCGGGCACCTCCAGCGCCGTGACCAGCTCGCCGGAGTCCAGGTGGGGCTCGCCCGGTCCCGAGTAGAGCTGGTCGACGGATCGGCGGCGGTGCGGCTTCGATCCGGGCGTCCGGCTGTGGACGAGGGCGTCGAGGGCGAGCAGGCCGGTAGCGAGGTCCGACGGGGTGACGGCCTGGCAGCGGTGGGCGCCCAGCACCGCGTGATGGAACCGGTGGTCGCCCAGCACCGCGTAGCACGGAGCCATCCGGCCCCTGCGCTTGTAGCAGCCGAAGCCGTTGCGGTAGAAGGCGCAGCGCTTGTCCTGGAGCAGGTTGCCGCCCACCGTGGCCAGTTCCCGGATCTGGCTGGTGGCGAGCTCATCCAGCAGATCGGCCAGCATGGCCTCGCCGGGCAGGGCCCCAGGTCGTGCCAGCCGGCGACGCAGGTCTTCGAGGGTGACGGCCGCACCGACCTGCAGGCCGCCATCGGGGGTCTCCTCCATCCGGCGAAGTTCGGCGATGGAGGTGGTGTCGACCAGGCGCACCGGCGTGGCCGGCCGCTGCCTGCGGGCGACCAGCAGGTCGGTTCCCCCGGCGATGTAGCCCGTCTCGGCCTCGCGGTCCGAACAGGCGGCGGTGGCCTCCTCGGGGCTCGTAGGCCGCTCGATCGACTCGATCGGCGCCAGCGGCGACATCGGGCTGCGCTTGGCTCTGCGCCTGCGGGCCAGGCGTTCGAGGAGCTTGAACAGGCCGTGGCCGTAGAGGGCCCGCACGAGGTCGATCCAGATCAAGTGCAGTTCGTACGCGATGTTCCGGGGTCGGCGCCGGGCTGTCAGCGCCGTCGATGTGTGCGGATTCAGGTGGGGCAGCAGCTTGTCGGGGGTGATGGGGATCTCCCGGACCCGCACGCCGGTGGCGTGCGCCACTGCGTTGGCCACCGCCGCGGGCGTGGGTACCACTCCGATCTCGCCGATGCCCTTGGCTCCGTAGGGTCCGGCTGGATCCTGCCCGTCGAGCAGCACGGCCCGGATGGGTGGAAGGTCCCCGGCTCGGGGTGCCCGGTACTCGAGCAAGGTGGGATTGACCATGCGACCCTGTTCGTAGACGAGCTCCTCGCTGAGCGCCGCGCCCAGCCCCATGGCCATGGCGCCGACCGCTTGGCCTTCGGCGGCCGCGGGGTTCAGCGCGGTGCCCGAGTCGTGAACCGTCACTGCGTCGAGCACCTTGACCTGGCCGGTGGCGTTGTCGACCTCCACCTCGACGGCCTGCACGCAATACGAGTAGGCAGGCGAGAAGTGGCTCAGGCCATGGACCTTGTCCATCTTGTCGACATCGGTGAGGTAGCTCCCCTCGACCCGCAGGCACCCGTCGGCAGCGCCCTCGGTCAAGGCCACCAGGTCGCCCAATGGAACGGCGTCGGCGCCGCAGCGGGCCTCGCCCTCCACCAGTTGCACCCGGGCCGGATCGGTGCCGAACTTGGCCGCAGCCGCGGCCTTGAGGGCCCCGGCCGCTCCTCGGGCTGCATCGGCGGTGGCGTGTCCGCTCCACACCGTGCCCCGCGAGGACCATGCTCCGAGATCCTGGGGGGCGTCGTGGCTGTCCATCATGGTCACCGACATGTCGTCGAAGTCGAGGCCCAACTCGTCGGCCGCGATCTGGCGCAGCAACGCAGCCTGTCCGGTGCCGGCGTCGGCGCCCGCGAAGCAGACCCGGGCGGTGCCGTCGTCGCGCACCTCCACCGCGGCCTCGCTCAACTCGGAGTGCTCGAAGGCGTTGGCCCCCGACACGTGCACCGCGGCGGCCAGACCCACCCCTCGCCCCCCGCCTCCGAGCGCTCGCTTGGTGTCCCAGTCGATCTCGTCGCGGGCCCGCTGCAGGCACTCGGCCAGGCGGGCCGATCCGAGGCGCCAGCCGGTCAGGGTCGTGTCGCCAGTCGCCGGGGCGTTGCGGAGACGCAACTCGACCGGATCCATGCCGAGCTTGCCGGCCAGTTCGTCGATCTGCGACTCGGTGGCGAAAGTCATCTGCGGGTTGCCGTAGCCGCGGAACGAAGCGCCGGGTTGTTTGTTGGTGTAGACGAGCGACACCGCGGTCTCGCAGCCTTCGAGCCGGTAGGGGCCCGCGGCCAGCATCGTTGCGTAGACAGCCACCGACGGTCCGGCGTGGTTGTATGCGCCGTTGTCGACCGTCACGTAGCAGTCCCGGTGGGTGAGCGTGCCGTCGCTGCGGGCGCCGGTCGCGATGTTGACCTTGAAGGCGTGGCGGACGGCCGTGACCGCGAACTCCTCGTCCCGGTCGAGCACGAGGCGCACCGGATGCCTCGTCCTCATCGCCAGCGCAGCCGCGAGCACCTCATGGCAGCCGGCCTTGGCCTTGGCGCCGAATCCGCCGCCCACGGCCACGGGGTGGGTGCGGATCTGCTCGGGGCGCAGGTCGAGCATGTGCGCGACCTCCTTGCGTACGAAGTAGGGCGCCTGCGTGGACACCCACAGATCGAGCCGCTGGCGGGCCGGATCCCAGCGGGCCACGATCGAATGCGGCTCCAGGCAGACGTGAGCCGCGGCCCCGTAGACGTACTGGTCGCTGACGACGGCATCGGCGGCCGATCTGGCCGATTCGGGGTCGCCGTACGGGCGCACCGTCTGCAGGGCCAGGTTTCCGATGGCGTCGTCGTGGACGGTCGGTGCCTTGAGTGCTCGGGCGACCGGGACGCTGAGTACCGCCTCTCGCTGCTTGTAGGAGACGTCGATCAGACCGAGGGCAGCATCGGCCGCGGTTCGGGTGCGGGCCGCCACCGCGGCCACCTCCTCACCGACGAAGCGGACCCGTCCGCGAGCCAGCGCCGACCGGTCCCGGAAGGGTTCGCCGAGGTGCAGGTAGGTGCGGTCGGGCAGGTCGTCGGCGGTGATCACCGTCACCACCTCGGAGAGGGCCGCGGCCCGGCTGGTATCGATGCTGAGGATGTCGGCGTGGGGGTGGGGGCTGCGCAGTATCCGCGCCTCCAGCATTCCCGGCAGCCTGATGTCGGTCGTGTAGACGGCCGCGCCCGAGGTCCGTTGCTCCCATTCGTTGGGTCGTACCCGCTGACCGAGGACTGTCAACGGTCGCTGCCTCCCACAGCCTGGACCGTGCGGTCAGCAGTGACGGGATCACCCGCTGCGACGGCCGTGGCCAAGCGCTCGATGGCCGCGATCACGCCGTTGTACCCGGTGCACCGGCAGAAGTTCCCGGCGAGCTCGTGCCGCATGTTCATGGAGCCCCCGCGGCCGGCGCCGGTTATCAGCTGGTGGGCCCGAACAACGATGCCGGGTGTGCAGTATCCGCACTGCAGACCGCCGAGATCCGCGAGAGCCTCCCGTAGAGCCGCGGTGTCCAGCGCTATGCCCTCCACGGTGAGCACCGGTTCTGTCACTCGAGCCGCGAGCATCAGGCACGACGGGACGGCCCGATCGCCCACCAGCACTGTGCACGCGCCGCAGTCACCGCGACCGCAGGCTTCCTTGGTGCCGGTCAGGCCCAAGTGGTCGCGCAGCACGTCGATGAGCCGGGCTGAGGGGGGTACCTCCAGCTTCACCCTCTCGCCGTTGACAACGAGACGGACCGTCACGCCTCCGAGGCCTCCTCGGCGGCCCGGTAGCGCTCCATCAGCCACTCTGCGAGCTGGGAGCGGAAGAAGTCCTGCAGGCTAAGCGGGCCCTGGGGGGCGAAGCGCGACGCCATGCCCCGCTGGCTGGCCACCGCCACCGGCATGTCCTGGTCCCAGAAGTAGTCGAGGCCCCGTTCGTGCTGCTCCAGGAGCTGGTCGAACAGCTTCAACTTGGCGGTGGACTCGGGGAACAGGAACCCGGAGGTCATTATGGAGAGATCGGTGCCGGCAGGCTGCACCGCGGTCCAGTGGACCGAGTCGCTGTGGCAGCCGATCAGCAGACTGGGCGCAACGTAGAGGTACACCACGTTCCATCGGTCGTCGTCGCTGAGCGTCGGGATGGGCGGGAACAGAGCCGACTGGGTGGGGTTCATGCCCCGGTCCTTGAAACCGGTGCGCCCCTTTCCGCCGAGCCCTACCGAGCCGGGCTCCAGCGGGGGGAAGGTTCCGGCCAGCAGCGTCTCCTTGCTGGTGTCGGCCTCGGTGAAGTCGTAGAGGGAGGCGTGCAGCCGCAGCGAGTGGTAGGCGTCCATGAAGTTCTCGGCGAAGATCTTCCAGTTGAAGGGCATCTCCAGACGCTTGGGCTCGGTGGTGACCAGTTCATCCAGGCAGTACACCGCCAGCATCTCGTTGAAGGCCGCCAGCCTCGGGCCGAGCGGGGCCGGGTCAGCAGCGAGCGAGCAGAACACGAAGCCCTGCCATTCCTCCACCGCGAGCTGGGGCAGGGAGATCTCTGAGCGCACGAAGCCGTGGCGTTGGTGCATCTCCGGCGCGCCGATCAGGCGGCCGTCGAGGTCGTAGGTCCACCAGTGGTAGGGGCAGCGGAAGTTGCGGGTCGAGCCGCTGCATTCCGGCGGCTGGTCGAACCACTCCTGTTTGGGCCGCTCGGCCGGAGCGGTGATGCACATCGCCCGGTGCTGGCAGATGGACGACATCACCTTGATCCGGCCGTCGCGGTTGCGCACCACGATCACCGGTTCGGTGCCCAGCAGAGTGGCAGTGAAGTAGTCGCCCGGCTCGGGGATCTGGCTGGAGCGGCCGACGCACAGCCATTCGGTGTCGAAGACGGCCGCCTTCTCGAACCGGTAGAAGTCGGTGTCGGTGTAACACGCTGGCGGCAGGCCGACGGCGACATCCACGGGCCGGGCCGCGGGCTCTATGTCCTCCAGCGGGACAGGGCTGCGAAGCGGAGCCATCCTCGCCTCCTAGAGGGTTGCGGGAGGCCACGCTAGCGCGCCGCGCCTCCCTACCCTGAAGGCGGGATCGCGGCAGGCTGATCCTGGCTGCGCCCGGCGGGACATCGACGCAGCAGCAATGCTATGGTCGTCGCCTGTATACAGGCCCTGGCGCAACCGTCGCTGGGGCGCAAGCGGTTCCTCACGGGAGGGGAAATGAGACGACATTCGTTCAGATGGCTAGCAGCGGTGATTGCCGTGTTCGGGCTGGTAGCGGCTGCCTGTGGCAGTGACGACGAGCCGGCGACGACCGTGGCGCAGCCCGACACCGGAGCCGCACAGGCCGAGATCGACGCCGCGCAGGCTGCTGCGGACGAGGCCCGTGCCGCCGCCGAGGAGGCTGAGGCAAGGCTGGCCGAGGCGCAGGCGGCCGCCGACGCGGCGAGCGCGGAGCAGCAGGCCGAGGCGCAGGCGGCGCTGGAGGCGGCTGCGGCTGAGGCTGAGGCAGCCCGGGCTGAGGCTGAGGCGGCCGCGGCTGAGGCGGCCGCGGCTGAGGCGGCGCAGGCTGAGGCTGAGGCTGAGGCGGCTGAGGCGGAGGCGGCGCAGGCTGAGGCTGAGGCGGCGTTGGCCGAGTTGATAGCCGAGGGTGACATAGAGACGGCCGCGACCATCGACCTCGACTCCAACGGCGACGGCAAGATAATCCTCGGCGTTGCGGCCGCCGGGCCCCGCGACGACGGCGCCTACTACCAGGCCCTGGTCGATGCGGCCGAGGAGATCTCGGCCGCGCAGGGCTGGGAGGCGCCCATCGTCATCGACAACATCGAGCCGGCCGTGGCCGCCACCGAGTTGGAGAACCTGGCGGCGCAGGGTGTCGACATCATCGCGGTCGGTGCGGGCGAGATCTCCGACCCGCTGCCCGACCTGGTCGAGCAGTTCCCCGACATCTTCTGGTACTGCAACTGCGGCACCGGGTTCCCGCAGATGGACGGGGTGGCCCTCAGCACCAATGACGGCGCCGAGATCGAGTACGTGGTCGGCGTGGCTGCCGGCCTGCTCCTGCAGGAGCACGGCGGCGACACGGCGTACATGATCGGCTGCTGCGACCTCGGCTTCGAGGTCGAGACCGAGTTGGCGATGCGGCTCGGCATGAAGGCCGTGGACCCCAGCTACGACGTGGTCTACACCCCGACCGGGAACTTCCCGTTCGACTTCGACAACGTGGCCGGAGCAACCGAGGCGTTCAACGTCGCCCTCGACGCGGGCATGGACCTCCTCTACCCGTACCTGGGCGGCGCCCACGAGCCTCTCGTCCAGCTGGCCAACGAGCACGGCATCCCGGTGACGAGCGCCGGCGCTTCCGACGTGTGCTCCCGGACCGATCTGACCTGGGAGATGGCCGCGCTGTTCGACGGCGGCGACTTCGCCCGGGCGGTGTTCCCCCTCATCGTGTCGGGGCAGTTCCAGGAAGGCAGCATCTACAAGTTCTCGGTCGGCCGGGATCCGGAGGTCGGTGCGCTGATCTGCAATCCCACGGCTGAGCAGAAGGATCTGCTCGACCAGGCCCACGCCGACGTGTGGAACGGCTACTGCCTCGCCGAGTTCGACACCATCAGGGCCATCGCCTACGGCGGCGTCGACCTCGAGGCTCCGCTGGTCTGCTCGGACGCCTGAGCGCTGCGTAGGGGCAGCTAGACCCGAGAGACCGACATATGGCCGATAAGCGGACGGCGGGGACGGACGTCCCCGCCGTCCGGCTCACCTCGATCTCCAAGTCGTTCGGGGCCATCGTGGCCTGCGACCGCGTGGACCTGACGCTTCATCGCGGCCGGATCCACGGGATCCTCGGAGAGAACGGTGCGGGCAAGTCCACGCTGATGAAGGTGTTGATCGGTCTGGTGATTCCCGATGGCGGCACCATCGAGGTGGACGGCGAGAGGTGCCAGATCCGCGATCCCCACGACGCCTCGGTTCGTGGCATCGGCATGGTCCACCAGCACTTCAGCCTGGTGGAGCCGCTCACGGTGTGGGAGAACGTGATGCTGGGCGACACCGGTCGGTTCGACGCGACCGCGGCCCGCAGGCGAGTAGGCGAGATAAGCGAGCACTACGGCCTGGGAGTCGACCCGGATGCCAAGGTAGAGGACCTCTCGGCCGGGGTCCGTCAGCGCGTCGAGATCATCAAGTGCCTGCGTCGCGATCCCAGCATCCTGATCTTTGACGAGCCGACCTCCGTGCTTACGCCGGGCGAGTCGGAGCGGCTGTTCGATGTGCTGCGGCTGGCCGTTCGGGAGGAGAACCGGGCGGTGGCTCTGGTGAGTCACAAGCTCGACGAGATCCTCCACGCCACCGATGAGGTGACCATCATGCGAGCCGGCGCCGTGGTGAAGCGGTTGG
Source organism: Candidatus Aldehydirespirator sp. (assembly GCA_965221605.1). Classification (GTDB taxonomy): domain Bacteria; phylum Actinomycetota; class Acidimicrobiia; order Acidimicrobiales; family Aldehydirespiratoraceae; genus Aldehydirespirator. Next base: position 422,806 of record CBDCSK010000013.1, on the reverse strand, counting down.
AGACTTCGGAGGCGAATGCGCCCATGCTGGCCAGGGCGATGGTCGGCCGGGAGGTCTCACTCCGTTCGGAGGCGTCGGCCCTGGGCCTCATCGAGACGGTCGCGGCCAGCGTCGACGACGTCGAAATCCCTGGACATCAGGCAACCGAGGACGCCGGAGTCGAATCCGAGTCGCGGGTGCCCGCGCTCCGCCTCCGCGACATCGAGGCCCGCGGTCCCGATGGGCGGGTCGCCCTCGATGGTCTGAGCGTCGATGTGTACGACTCTGAGATCGTGGGCGTGGCCGGTGTGGAGGGCAACGGTCAGGCCGCACTGACCGACCTGCTGTCGAGCCTGCTCGACTCGGAGGCGGGCACGGTCGAGGTCGACGGCGTCAGAGTGCAGCCGGGAAGGCCGGGCGCCATGTCCGGAGCGGGCGTGGCTGTCATCCCCGAGGACCGTCACGCTTCCGGCTGCGTACTCGACATGTCGGTGGCCGAGAACCTGTTCCTGGTTGACATCGAGAGGATCGCCCAGCGCGGGATATACGACCCGGCCGTCATGCGGCGCGACGCGGCCCGCCTCATCGAGGACTTCGAGATTCAGACGGCTGGTCCGGACGCCCCGTTCTGGTCCCTATCGGGCGGCAACCAGCAGCGGGTGGTGCTGGCCCGGGAGCTGAGCTACTCCCCCAAGGTGCTGGTAGCGGCCCAGCCCACCCGGGGCCTCGATGTCGGTGCCATCGAGTGGATGACCGACCGTCTCCGCCAGGTCGCCGACAGCGGCGTCGGCGTGCTGCTCATCTCGAGCGAGCTGGAGGAGATCCTGCAGCTCTCGGACCGCGTCGTCGTGCTGTTCCGCGGTCGCATCATCGGCGAGATGGACCGAGCCGATGTGGACCTCGAGGAGCTGGGGCTCCTGCTGGGCGGTGCCGACGTCGAGGCCGCCGCCTAGCCGGGGCGCAAGTGTCGGGATGAGCGAGCAGCAGACGCCGCCGGTGGCCGCCGGGGACCCCGGTACCGACCAGACCGCGTCCGAGGCGCCGGCGACCGCACCCTCCCGGCTCCGCGAGGCGGCCGTCGCCGCGGCCATGTACCTGGGATGCATCGTCGTCGCCCTGTTCGCGTCGGCCTTGATCGTGTGGGCCACCGGAGGGTCGTGGCAGGCCGTCTTCTCGGCCCTGCTCGACGGCAGCCTGCGAGCCCCGGGCCGCTGGGGCGAGACCATCGGCATCGCAATCCCGCTGGTCGTGGTCGCCCTGGGCACCGCCATCAACGGCCGGGCCGGCGTTGTCAACATCGGCCAGGAGGGCCAGTTGATGATGGGCACCGCCTTCGCCACCTACGTCGGCGTGCGCTTGGGCGGCCCGGGTCCGGTGGTGATCGTCTGCCTGCTCATCGTGGGGGCTCTCGCCGGGGCCATGTGGGCCGGCATCGCCAGCTGGCTCCTGTATTGGCGGAGGGTGCCCGAGGTGCTCACCACGCTGCTGCTCATAACGGTGGCCTCCCAGGCGACCGGCTACGCCCTGAAGGTCGACTGGCTGCTGCTGGCTCCCTTCCGGGCGGACCGCTCGGTTCGCAACCAAGTGAGCGAACAGCTGGAGGCGGACACCCGGCTGCCCCTCATCGACGTCTGGGGCAACGACTTCCCGATCAGCGCCTTCGCGGTGGTGCTGATGGCTGTGATCGTGTTCCTGCTCTTCAAGCGCAGTGTGTGGGGCTTCCGCCTGAGGATGCTGGGGCGCAATCCCCGCACCGCCCAGCGGGCCGGGGTGTCCACCGTCAAGTACGGCACCACCGCCATGCTGATCTCCGGAGCGTGCGCCGGTCTGGCCGGAGCCCTGATGCTCTCCGGCGGTGACTTCGGCAACTACCGGTTCACGCCAGGCTTCGCCAACAACATCGGATGGGAGGGGCTTCTGGTGGCCCTGGTGGCTCGCTCCCACCCGGTCGGCATCGTGGTCGTGGCCTTCAGCTTCGCCGGGTTGCGGGCCGGTTCGGGCTTCCTGGCCGCCACCGGGGTGGAGCGTGAGATCTCCCAGGTGGTGCTGGCCCTGCTCGTGCTCGCCCTGCTGGTGCCTCCGGCCATCCTCTTCATCCGCGAGCGCCGCCGCGCGCTGTCGGCCACCAGAGACAGGACCTGAGCCATGGGCGGCTTCTTCTCCGCAATCGGCGATGTGGTCACCAACGAGGTGACCTACTCGGGAGCTATGCGGTTCGCCGCGCTGCTGGCCTTCGCGGCCATCGGCGAGACCATCGCGGAGAAGGCGGGCACGCTGAACATCTCGCTGGAGGGGATGGTGCTTGGTGGGGCCTTCGCGGGAGCTCTGGGGATGCACCTGACGGAATCTGTGACCGTGGGACTGGTGTTCGCCACCGTCATCGGCACCATGGTGGCGGCGGTGCAGGCCAACATGAGCCACCGGCTCACGGCCAACCAGTTCGTGGTCGGGCTGGCCCTCAACACGCTGGTGCTCGGCATCGCCAGCTTCCTGAACACCAGCATCCAACCGGTGTCGAGAGCCGCCCACCGGTTCGCCATCAAGCCGCTGTCGGAGATCCCCCTGATCGGCGACGCCTTCTTCAACCAGCCGTGGCCCCTGTACCTGGTGTACCCGATGATCCCGGCTGCATGGTGGCTGCTGTACCGCACCCGCTGGGGCCTGGAGGTGCGGGCCGTCGGGGAGAATCCCCAGTCGGCCGACGTGTCGGGCATCGACGTGAACAAGCGCCGTCGCCAGTCCATCTACATCGCGGGGCTTACCTCAGGGCTCGGGGGCGGCTACCTGGTGCTGGGCCAGATCGGCCGGTTCGAGGACGCGGTAGTGGGCGGCCAGGGGTTCATCGCCATCGCCGCGGTCATCTTCGGCGGGTGGACCATGCGGGGCGTGATCGGCGGGTGCCTGCTGTTCGGCACCGTGAACTCGTTCCGGCTGACGCTGCCCACCGTGGGCCACGAGCTCAACTCCGAGCTGCTGTCGGCAGCGCCGTTCGTGGTGACCATCGTCACGGTGACCTTCTTCGCCCACCGCACCCGCGAGCCCCGGGCGCTCGCCCAGCCCTTCGTCCGCGGCCTCACCTGAGAGGTCGTGCGTGGACGCCTCCGCACCCTCCGTTCCTACCGTCGACATCTCGGGCGCGCTGGCCGCCGACCCCGGCGGGACGGAGGCCGCGGCCCGAGCGATCGACGATGCCTGCGTGGCCAGCGGCTTCTTCATTGCCGTGGGCCACGGTGTGGAGCCGGCCCTGGTGGACGAGACCATGGACATGGCCCGCGGCTTCTTCCGGCTCCCGTTCCAGGAGAAGTCGAAGGTGGCTCCCCCCAACTTCGAGGACTACCGCGGTTTCCTGGGCCTGGACACCACCTCGCTGGCGGCCACCCTGGGCGACAACGAGACCCCACCGGACCTGTGCGAATCCTTCAACTTGGGCCGCTTCGACGATCCCGAGATCCGGGCCCGGGCCTACGTTGCCGGCGCGGAGGCGACCTTCTGCCCCAACCGGTGGCCGCAGCAACCGGAAGGGCTCCGACCGCTGTTCGAGCGCTACTACGCGGTGATGGAGCGGCTCTGCATGCAGATGCTGCCGCTCTTCGCCCGAGCCCTGGACCTTCCCGACGGTTGGTTCGACGACAAGGTGCAGGATCACACCGCGCTGCTGCTGTTCAACTGGTACCCGCCGGTGGCCGGCGAGGCCCGCCCCGGGCAGTTACGCCGCGGCGCCCACACCGACTACGGAGCCTTCACCGTCGTCGCGGCCGAGCAGATCCCCGGGTTGCAGATCCGGTCGAACGGTGACTGGGCCGGCGTGCCGATGGTGCCGGGCGGCTTCGTGGTGAATCTCGGCGACCTGATGGCCCGCTGGACCAACGACCGATGGGTCTCGACCCTGCACCGGGTGGTCATCCCCGACGGCGCCGACCGGGGCCGGGACCGCATGTCGGTGCCGTTCTTCTTCCAGCCGTCGTACCGGGCCGTCATCGAGACCATCCCGACCACCATCACGCCGGAGCGCCCCGCCCGCTACGAGCCGGTCGTGTCCGGCGAGTGGATCGCGGCCAAGTCGGCGTCCATGCTGGAGGACGATCAGGATTTCTGAGGGTCGCGGACGCTGGGCCGTCCTGCTGCTGGCCGCGGTGGTCATGGCCCTGGGCGCGCTCGGGGTCCTGGCGCTCGGCACCGCCTCACTGCTCGACCTCGGCCCGTTCGCCCCGACCGAGGTCGGCGGGCTGGAGGTGGCGGATCCGTCCGGGGACTGCCGCGAGGCCGGCCTCGACCGGGGAGAGAGCTGCGACACGGGCGCCGACATCACCGCGATCAACCTCTCGCGGCCGGACGGCGGCGCACTCGTTGTAGCACTGCTGCTGTCCGAGACACCGAGCCCCGGTCCTTCTCTGGCGTGGACGGCTGAGTTCTACGCCGACGTCGCCAACAGCTACACGGACGGCGGGGTCATCTGCAGGCTGTCCAACGTCGCAGACACCGGTCGAGTCGGTTCACAGGTCGTCTCGGTTGCCCTGGACCCGAACACCGTTCCCAGACAGCCCGTCGATGACCGCGCCTGCGAGGGTCGCCTCGACGGATCGACGGCCCGGTTCTCCATCGACGTAGCCGGTCAGCCCGATGACGTGCAGTTCCGGCTCATCGGGCTGGTCCGGGTCGAGCACCCCGGCGACGACGCCCGGCCCGGCTCAGACGACGACTTCCTGGTGCGGGCGTCGGTGACCGATCTTCGAGGCTGAGCAGGCCTCGGTCGGTCGGTAGGGTGCGAACCATGGGTCTGATCGAGCCCGCTTCCCACCTGAGCGAGGAGGCCCGGCGGTTCCTGGCGGACTTCGCGGCTCTGCCGCCGCTCGACCCGACCGACCTGGACGCGGTCGAGACCGCCCGCCGGATGTCCCTCGCCGGCTGGGTCGCCCTCAACGAGGGTCTCGACGGGCCCTGGATCAGCCGGTCCTCGAAGATCGCCGGAGTGCCGGTGGAGTCCTTCGCCGCCGACGAGCAGGCTCTCAACGCCGAGCAGGTCATCGTGCACCTTCACGGCGGGGCGTTCGTTCTCGGCTCGCCGACCGCCAGCGCCGCTCTGGCCGTGGGTGTGGCCCAGCGCACCGGCGTGCCCGTCGTGTCGGTGGACTACCGCCTGGCTCCCGAGCACCGGTGCCCGGCCGGGCTCATCGACATCGTGAACGTGTGCCTGGAACTGCAGACGTCACAGCGGCTCACCGCGATCTACGGAGAGTCGGCCGGCGCGAACCTGAGCCTGGCCACGGCCGTCGCTCTGCGCGACCGCGGCGCGATGCTGCCGGGCCGGCTCGGCCTGCTGTCGCCGTGGGTCGATCTCACCTGTTCGGGCGACACCTACCGGACGCTGTCGCCGGCCGATCCCATCCTGGGAACCCTTGATCCGCCCGCGTTCGCGGCCGTGTACGCCGGCCGGCACACGGCCAACCCGGAGGCATCCCCGCTGTTCGCCGACCTGGCCGGACTCCCGCCCGCGCTGATCCAGACTGGCAGCCGCGAACTCCTGCTGTCGGACTCGTGCCGGCTCGAGGCCGCGCTGCGCCGTGCCGGGGTCACGGTCGAGCTGTCGGTGTGGGACGGCCTATGGCACGGCTGGCAACTGCGGCACCACCTCCCCGAGGCCGGCCAGGCCCTCGACGACCTCGCCGCCTTCCTGATGGGCTGACACCGGCTGCCGGTCCTAGGGGTGAGTGCCGGCGGCTATCGCTTTCACCTCGGTCAGCAGCTCGCGGTTGGCGTCCGGGCCCGGCGAGATGATGTTCACGAAGAAGGCGTCGAGCTCGTGTGCACTGATCAGGTGTTGGAGCTGGTCACGGCACTCGGCGGGGGTGCCCGCGATCTGGTAGGAGGCCACCAGCTCATCGGTCACGAGCTGGCCGACAGCCTCGGGGCCGCCCTGAGTGAAGGCGTGCTTCAGGCCGGCGATCTCAGTGTCGTTCAGGCCGAGGTTCTTGAGGATCCGGGGTGGGCTGTCCATGATGGCGTAGCCGTAGAGGTGTTTGGCCTCCTCGATCATCTCGGGCTTGTACGCCAGCCGGTCGAGGTAGACCCGAGTGATCGGGGGACGGTCACTCCCGGCGCCGGTCTCCGCCGCGACCTCTTGCCGGGCCTGCTCGGCGATGCCGAAGGCGTCGCCGAGGTCGGACTTGACCATCAGCACCAGACCGTCGGCCCGCTCTCCGGCCAGCCCCAGCATCCGCTCGCCCCGGGCTGCGACCCAGATCGGGATCGAGTGGGTGCCGGTGGCCAGCTCGGCGCCCTCCAGCGACAGCCGCCGTCCCTGCCAGGTGACCGGCTCGCCCCGCCACAGCAGCCGCAGCGCGTCGATGGTGTCAGCCATCAGCGCCAGCGGGGTTGACCGCTCGAGGCCCATGGGGCGTAGGACCATGGTCCCGCCCGCCACCAGCGTCACGAAGGCCCGGCCCCGGCTCATCTCGTCGACGGTGGCGATCGCGGCCGCGGTGGCCGCCGGGTGTCGGGTGTAGGGGTTGGTGACCGCTCCCAGCCGGATCGTGCTGGTGGCCCGGGCCGCCGCTCCCAGCACCGCGTACACATCGAGCATGAAGCCCTCGTCGGCCACCATGCAGTACGAGTATCCCAGCTCCTCGGCCAGCACGATGGTGTCGATGAGCTCGGCCGAGCCCATGGTCGGCACGATCTGGAGCCCCAAGGTGATCTCGTGGTTGCTCACGGCTATGAGTCCGGCGAGGGATCGTGGCCTGTGCCGTTCACGGCTGCGGGTCCTGCCAAGGGTCGTGAACCGGGCGGATGACCACGGGTCCGATGTCGATGCGCCGGTCGGTGCCGACGAGGTCGGCTACCAGCTCGCCCACCCCTTCTGCCGGCATCATCCGCTCGCGGACGCGGTCGGGTGCCTTGCCGTCCCACAGCTCGGTGTCTATCTGGGCCGGGCACAGCGTGATCACCCGGATGCCGCGGTCGCGTCCCTCCAGTCGCAGCACCTCCCCCAGCGCATTGAGTCCCCCCTTGGATGCGGCGTAGGCGGCGTTTCCCTCGAAGGCCTGAACCGCGGCGATGCTGCTCACGAGCACTATCTGCCCGCCGGATGCGGTCAGCGGTTCCCAGGCGGCGCTGGTGAATGCCATCACCGCTCCGAGGTTGATGTCGAGAACGTGCTGCCAGTGGGCCGCGGTGACCTCGGGCACGGCCGCCGTCTCGAACACGCCGGCGCTGTGGACGATCACATCGACGCGGCCGTGAACGGCCAGCGTCTCAGAGACGATGCGCCCAGGCTCGCCGGGCTCGGTCAGGTCTGCGACCAGGACCGTCGCCGGTGCGTCCAGGCTCTCGGCGGCAGCCTGGAGCCGGTCCTCTCGCCGCCCGACGAGCACACAGACCGTGCCCCGGGCCGAAAGGGCCCCGGCGCAGGCCAGGCCAATCCCGGTGCCGCCACCGGTGACGACCGCTACCGGCGGGAGTCGGTTACCCATCCCGGGATCACCCTGGTGCTGCGTCCGGGACACCGATTCGGAGGAAGCCCTCGATGCGCGCCAGGCGCTGGCCGTTCTGGGCCACCTCGGAGCGGACCTCGCCGATCTCGGCCCCCAGCTCGGTGCGAAGAGCGTCGATGGTCTGTTGCTGGTTCCAGATGATCGCGAGCACGCCCAGCACGACAGCCACGAGTTGAGCGACGGGGATGAGCTGCGGCCAGCGCGGCACCACGGTGCCTGCATCCGCCATCGCGGCTGGTTCAGGCATGGCTGTCGGATCGGCCACGGTCATTTTGGCTCACTCCGACGCGGCGTCCGGGACACCGATTCCGAGGAAGCCCTCGATGCGCGCCAAGCGTTGACCGTTCTTGGACACTTCGGCGCGCAGCCCGCCGATCTCGCTGGATAGCTCCGCTCTCAGCGCGGTCTCGACGCGGATAATCTCGGCCCTCAGCTCGGTGCGCAGATCGTCGGTGGTCTGTTGCTGGTTCCAGATGATCGCGAGCACGCCCAGCACGACAGCCACGAGTTGAGCGACGGGGATGAGCTGCGGCCAGCGCGGCGTCGCGGTCACCCGATTGGCAGTGGTCGACGAGCCCTCGCCTTGAACGCTGAACGCCTCTGACGCTGCCATCCACCCACCCTAATCGGCAGGGTAGTTCAATGCAACACAATATCTTTGAGTGTATCACCGGCTACTGGCCGAAGAACGAGGCGGTGAGCACCTCGTGGTTGATGTGGCCGGCGCTGAACGTGCGGCCGCTGGCCAGGTTGGTGAGGTGGATCTCGGCTGGGGAGTGCAGCTCGATGGGGATCTCGTAGAAGTCCCGGCCGGCGTCCTCGTAGATCTCGATGAACGGCCGGCCATAGGCCTCGCAGGCCACCGACACCACCCGGTCGACGATCCCGGCGCACTGGACGTCGTCGCCCTCGACGGTGACGTTGGAGATGCCCCCGTACAGCAGGCTGTCGTTGATGCGGCCCATCGAGACCAGGTCGTCGTCCACCAACGGCGGCACCACCCCCAGGCCGTAGGCGTAGCGCAGGCTCCGCAGGTCCATGCCCTCCTCGGCCAGCCGGTGCAGGGACTGCTCCACGATGCGGGCCGCCACCTGCACCGCGGTGACCAGGCTGCGGTTGGGGGCGAACAGCACGTAGAGGTCGGCGGGATCGATGCGGCAGGATGACGCGATCATGCCGGCCATCTCAACCGGGATCGGCTCGGAGGTCTGGATGGCCACCACCGCTTCGTGGTGGTCGTCGCGGTAGTCGATCCACTCGAAGTAGTGGTCGAGGCTGTCCCGGTTCAGGGCCCGGCCCGGCCCGGCCAGGATGGCGGCGTGCTCGGTGCCGGGGGCCTGAAGGCGCCACCCCGCGATCTGGGACGCCACGCAGGCCTCGATGGGATGGTCGATCATCACCCGCACCGCGGTGAGCATCCGTCCCGCCAACTCGAAGGGCTCATAGCTGACGATGCCCAGCCCGCCCAGGCTCGCCAGGGTGTAGAGCCGCGCCGCTCGCCAGCCTGCCTTGGCTTCGAGGCCCATGTCGATGACGGTGGTGCCGTTGTCCAGCCGATCGACGGTCACGCCCAGCGCGTCGGCCTCCTCCAGCACGAGCCGCACTGTCTTCATGGCCTCACGGTTGATACTGATCAAGGCGTCCTCCTGTCTGCGTGGGGCGTCCTCTCATCGGCCGGTCTGCGCCGTCGGGTCAGGGGCGCGCTCAGGCGGGGGTGGACTCGCGGGCGCCGAGGGCGGCGTCCACCGCGATGACGGCGCCGTTGATGTAGCTGGCCTCGGGCGATGCGACGAAGAGGATGGCCTCGGTGATCTCCTCGGGACGACCGAAGCGGCCTTCGGGGATGTGGCGCTGCACCGCGGCCTGTCTCTCGGGGTCTCGCATCCCGGCCAGCAGGGCCTCGGTGGCGATGAGGCCCGGCGCCACCGCGTTGACCCTCACGCCCTTGGGGCCCAGTTCCAGGGCCATTGCCCGGGTCAGGCCCTCGACTGCGCCCTTGGACGCGATGTAGGCGCAGCGGTTGGCCACACCCAGTCGGGCCAGGATCGAGCTGAGGTGCACTATGGCCCCCCGGCCCCGCTCGACCATGCCGGCCGCCACCAGCTGGCTGAGTTGCAGCAGCCCCCGCACGTTCGCCTGCCAGACGGTGTCGAAGGCCTCCAGCGAGAGGTCGAGCATGGACGACCGGTCGATGAGGGCGGCGTTGTTGACCAGGATCGAGACGGGGCCCAGCGACGCCTCCACCTGCTGCGCCAGCCGGGCCACGTCATTCTCGTCGCCGATGTCGGCCTGGAACACCTCGGCCGTCCCACCTGCCTCGGCGATGGCCGCCCTGGTGGAGGCCGCACCGTCGGCGTCGCTGCGGTAGTTGACCGCCACCCGGGCGCCCTCCGCCGCGAAAGCCCGGGCTGTGGCCGCGCCGATTCCTCGCGACGAGCCGGTGACGATGACGGTCTCTCCCGCGAAGCGATCAGTTCTCATGGCTAGCCCCCACCGATGTCAGCGGCCTCGGCCTCGTCGTCAGCGATCACGGCCAGCACGGTGCCCACATCAACGGTCTCGTCCTCGTCGACCAGGATCCGGGCCACCACGCCGGCGCACGGGGCTTCCAGCTCGTTCTCGACCTTCTCGGTCTCCACCTCCGCGATTACCTCGCCAGCCACCACATGGTCGCCCTCGTCGACGTACCAGGCCACGACCGTTCCGTCCTCCATCGTCAGGCCCCACTTGGGCAGGATCACATCAGTGCTCATGCAGCATTCTCCTCGTTCCGTGATTCCTTGAACCGTGGTCGCACCGGTACTGGCGAGCAGAAGGGCGCCATTTCCTAGCGCAGCGAGGCCTGGATCGCCCACCCCGGCCAGCGCGCGCATGTTCCTCATGCACGCGACGGCATGTGCGACCATTGGCGCTATGCCAACCGACGAGCCCGCCGGCCCACAACGCGTGCGATTCGAGCCGGACGACAAGCCACCCACGGCGCTGGCGGCGGGGCTTGGCATCCAGTTCGCCATTCTGGCCATCGCGGGGATCGTGCTCACGCCGGCGATCGTCGTCCGTGCCGCCGGCGGCAGCGAGTCGTACCTGACATGGGCGGTGTTCGCGGCCGCGGCCGTCAGCGGTATCAGCACGATCCTGCAGGCGGTACGGGTGGGGCGCATCGGCGCCGGGTATGTGCTGCTGATGGGGACCTCGGGCGCCTTCATCGCGGTGTGCGTGGCTGCACTCGCCAAAGGAGGCCCCGGGCTGTTGGCCACGCTGGTGGTGGCGTCGTCGCTGTTCCAGTTCCTGCTGGCGGCGAAGCTCTCGCTCTTCAGACGACTCCTGACCCCCACGGTGGCCGGCACCGTGCTGATGCTGATCGCGGTCACCGTGATGCCGCTCGTCTTCGACATGTTGAGGGCCTCGCCGGAGGGCAGTTCCGACTGGAGCGCTCCGGCCAGCGCACTGGCCACCGTGGTGGTGATCATCGCCATCGCGCTGAAGTCGTCCGGCGGGCTCCGCCTGTGGGCTCCGGTCATCGGTGTTGTGGCCGGTTCGATCGTGGCCGCCTTCTTCGGGCTGTACGACGTCGACCGGGTCTCCGAGGCTGCCTGGGTCGGCTTGCCCGACGCCGACTGGCCCGGCCTGGACCTCTCCTTCGGCTCGCAGTTCTGGAGCCTGCTGCCGGCGTTCGTGCTGGTCACCCTCATCGGCGCCATCGAGACGATCGGCGACGCGGTGGCGGTGCAGCGGGTCTCGTGGCGCCGGCCGCGGGCGGTCGACTACCGGGTCGTGCAGGGAGCGGTCGCAGCCGACGGCACCGGCAACCTGCTGTCGGGACTGGCCGGCACCGTTCCGAACACGACGTACTCCAGCAGCGTCTCGATCACCGAGCTGACCGGCGTCGCCGCCCGCCGTGTGGGCGTCGCCATCGGTGTCACGTTCGTCGTGATGGCCTTCCTGCCCAAGGTCCTGGCGCTGGTGCTGGCCGTGCCCGACGCCGTGGTCGCGGCCTACGTCGTTGTTCTGATGGCGCTGCTGTTCGTGGTCGGCATGAAGATCGTCGTCGAGGAGGCCTCGGACTTCCGCAAGGGTCTGATCGCAGGCATCGCGTTCTGGATCGGGGTCGGCTTCCAGAACAGCCTGATATTTCCCGAGTACCTGGCAGGATTCGCGGGCGGCTTCCTCGAGAACGGCATGACGTCGGGTGGCTTGGTCGCCATCGTGCTTACGGTGTTCACGGAGGTGACCCAGGCCCGCCGCCGGCGACTACGCACGGATCTCGCCCTGTCGGAGCTGCCGCGCGTCAGGGAGTTCCTGGAGGCGTTCGGAACGCGCCACGGCTGGAAGGCGCCCATGCTGCACCGGCTCGACGCGGTCGCGGAGGAGACCCTGCTGACGCTGCTCGATGACGATCGAGCCGGTCACGGCGGCGCCAGGCGTGCGCTACGGCTGACCGCCAGCAAGCAGGACGGGCGAGCGGTGCTCGAGTTCGTGGCCGCGGCCCACGGCGAGAACATCGAGGACCGGTTGGCCGTGCTCGATGATCCGAGCGCGGACCGGCCGGTGGAGCGCGACATCTCGCTGCGGCTGCTCCAGCACTACGCGTCTTCGGTGGTCCACCACCAGTACCACGAGCTCGAGATCGTGACGGTCCACGTCAACGCGCCGTTGCAGAGGCCGAACGGCTAGTACTGGGCGGCGGTGTTGACAGCGTTGGCGATGTCCTGCGCGTCGGGGAGGACCACATCCTCGAGAGGAACCGAGAAGGGGATGGGAGTGTCGAGGCCGTCGACCCGGACCACCGGGCCCTTCAGGTCGGCGAAGCACTCCTCGCTGATGCGGGCGCTGAGCTCGGCGCCGAGCCCGCCGATCCTGGGCGCCTCGTTGGCCACCACCGCACGGCCGGTCTTGACGACGGAGGACAGCACGGTGGCGGCGTCGTAGGGCCGGATCGTCCGCAGGTCCACCACCTCGACCGATATGCCGTCCTCGGCGGCCTGCTCAGCGGCCTCCAGCGCCATGGGCACCATCCGCATGGCCGCCACCACGGTGACGTCGCTGCCCTCGCGTGCTACGGCGGCCCGACCCAGAGGCGTGGTGTAGTACCCGGGGGGCACCTCGGCCCGGCTGCGGTAGAGGGCCTTGTGCTCCAGGAACAGGACCGGGTCGTCGCTGTCGATCGAGGCCAGCAGCAGGCCCTTGGCGTCGACCGGGTTGGACGGGGCCACGATCACGATGCCCGGCACGTTCAGGAACCAGCCCTCCACACTCTGGGAGTGGTGCGGCCCGCCGCCGAAGCCGCCCCCACAGGCGGTGCGGATCACCAGGGGCGCCTTGAACTGCCCGTCGAACATGTAGTGCATCTTGGCCACGTTGTTGACGACCTGGTCGTAGCACTCGGCGATGAAGTCGGCGAACATGATCTCGGCCACCGGGCGCATGCCGACCATGGCCGCGCCCGCGCAGGTGCCGATGATGGCCGCCTCCGACAGTGGCGTGTCGCGCACCCGCTCGGGCCCGTACTTGGCCAGCAGGCCCTTGGTGACGCCGAAATCGCCGCCCATCTCGGCGATGTCCTCACCGATGACGAACATCTCGTCGTGCTTGGCCATGGCCAGGTCCAGCGCATCGTTGAGGGCCCGGGTGAAGGCGACCCTGCGGACACGGTCGCGGGCCTTGCGCGGTGTGCGGGCCGCACGTTCGGGTGTGACGGTGTCGGCTGCGGTCATCGCGCGTCCACCTCCCAGCCGACGTAGACGTCGGCGGTCGCCTTGGTCGGGTCGGGCTCGGGACTCTCGAGGGCGAAGGCGATCCACTCCTCGATCAGGTCGGTCGTCTCCTGCTCGATGGCGTCGAGTTCGGCCGGGTCCACGCCCCGCTCGGCCAGGGCCTCGCCGGCCAGCATGATCGGGTCGCGCTCCTCCTTCCAGTACTTGACCTCGGCCTCGGGCCGGAACTCCCCGGCGAAGATCCCCTGCCAGCGCCAGGTCTTGAACTCCAGGAAGTACGGGCCCGCGCCGGAGCGGATGTGCTCGACGGCCTCACCGACACCCGTCCAGGCCTCGATGATGTCGTTGCCGTCGAGCTGGCGGGATTCGAAGCCGTAGCCCTGCACCATGTCGACGATGTCTGCGGAGGCGTGACCGTCGCCCACCGGCATGGAGATGGCGTAGCCGTTGTTGACGCAGGCGTACAGCACGGGCAGGTCCCAGATGGCCGCCATGTTGAGGCTCTCGTGGAACTCGCCCCGCCCGACGGTGCCGTCGCCGATGATGGCGCAGGCCACCCTGGGCTGGTTCCGCATCTTGGCCGCCAGGGCCACTCCCAGCACGGTGGCCATGTAGGAGCCCTCCACCGCGTTGTCGCCGAAGTTGCCGACGTTCGGGTCGGCCGAGTGCAGGCTGCCGCCCTTGCCGCTGCACACCCCGGTGGCCTTGCCGAACAGTTCGGCCATGATCCGCTCGCCGTCGCCTCCGTGGCGGTGCTGGGCCAGGGCGTTGATGCCGTGGCAGCGGTGGTCGGGAAAGAAGGTGTCGGTGGCCTCCAGGTGCCAGGCCAGGGCGGCCTGGGTGGCCTCCTGTCCCAGCCCGGTGTGCAGCATCCCGGGCACGTTGCCCTTCTCGAACTCCCGCTCGAGCCCCTGCTCGAAGGCCCGTATCAGCCTCATGTCGCGGTACAGGCCGATCAGCGTCGATGTCTCCACTACTGCTCCTTGTTGTTGATGAACTCGGCCCACGGCGTGCGGCGCAGGGAATAGGCGCCCTCGTCCACGGTGCGCAGGAAGGTGCGCAGGCCCAGGCGGGCGATGGCACCCAGGCGCAGCGGGTCGATGCGACCCGTCTCGTCGCATATGACCGAGTCGTAGGCCACCCACACCACCTCGCCGATCACCAGGTGGACTTCCCCGAACACCCGGTCCGGGGTCCCCAGGTCCACCACCTTGTGCACCACGCACTCCAGGCGGGCCAGGGCCTCCCCGATGGCGGGCGAGCCCACCTTGGTGGCCGGAACCGGGGTCCATCCCGCCAGGTCGAACTCGTCGACGTTGCCCGGGCACTCCATGGCCACGGTCTCGATGTCGTCGCGGAACGCCTCGCTGGTGACGTTGACGACGAAGTCGCCGCTGGCCATGGCGTTGAGATACGAGTGCTTGAGCTGCCCGTCCTCGCGCAGGCCCATGGTGATGCCCAGCAGCATGGGGTCGCCGGTTATGGGCAGGTAGTAGCTCATGGGAGCGATGTTGGCGATCCCGTCGGGGCTGCGGGTCGAGACCATGGCGATGGGCCGGGGTACTACCAGCTGCGACAGCATGAACTGGCGGTCCATGGGCTGGTTCTCGCCAGGGTCGAAGGTGATGGTGCGGTCCGGGTCCATGCTGGGGTGCTCCCTACTCGTCCGGCTGCGCTCAGGCTCCGTTGGAGGGCCAGTGCTGCCGGTAGCGCCTGACCAGCCAGCGGTTGAACTGCACCAGCGTCTCCTCCTGCCACGAGTAGCGGCCGCGGGGGGCGAGCAGCGAGTTGAGGCCCTTCTGGGTCATGGTGTCGGCGTAGATGTCCTGCACGTTGAAGTTGTTGACGCCGGCCTCGGCCGCTTCGAACAGGTACTCGAACATGGGGTCCTCCAGCGCGGAGGACTCGAAGCAGTAACCGATCTGGATGGTGATGTCGCCGGGGCCCTGGGGGCTGATGATGAAGTAGGCCACCTCGTCGGGGACGATGGCCAGAGAGAGGGTCGGCGGTATGAGCACGAAACCGCCCCGCTTGCGCTGCTCGTCGGTGAGGTTGGCGAACACCGGCAGGATGCAGCGCTTCGTGGGGTTGAACGAGCCGTCGATCTCGGTGAAGTGCTGGACCCGGCCCACCGCGCCGTCGTCGTCGTCCCAGGGCAGGAAGTCGTTCATGTGGCTGGGCGCGAACGTCTGGAGCGGTCCGTGGAGCCGGCTGGCGTGGTAGGGGTCGTTGAAGTTCTCCATCATGACCTTCCAGTTCCAGGGAAGGTCCGGGATGGTGGCGCCCTCCCGAGTGGTGGTCGACTCCAGCCCGTAGTTGACGAGCATCTCGTCGATCTTGGTCATGGTGGGGCCGAAGGGACGGGCGTCGTGGTCGAAGTTGGCCATGATGAATCCCTGCCAGATCTCCACCTTGAGCTGGGGCAGCGGGTGCTCGGACCGGTCGAAGCCGACGGCCCGGTCCATGGCCGGGGTTCCGAGCAGGGTCCCGTCGAGCCCGTAGGTCCAGTGGTGGTAGGGGCATGTGAACCGGCGGCAGTTGCCCGAGCCCTCGGCGATCACCATTCCCCGGTGCCGGCACACTGCCGAGATGACCCGCAGCTCACCGCCGGCGTCCCGGGCCGCGATGAGGGGCTCGCCCGCGATGGTGATGCAGCGGAAGTCCCCGGGCTCCTTCAGCTGGTCGACCCGGCCCACGCAGAGCCACTCGCGGTGGAAGATGGCCCGCCGCTCGAACTCGTGGAACTCCGGGGACGTGTACAGGATCGGCGGCAGCAGCCTGGCCTCGTCCACCGGGCCGATCGAGTCTTCGAAGCTGGCCAGGAGTTCGTCGGTCAGCACCGTCATGGCTCGTGCCTCCGCAAAGTCTGAGCGCGTGCGGGACAATGTCCCCTGCGGCTGAACCTAGTTTGTCGGCTCAGGCAGCCTCATATCGGGAGCGGCAGTGTGCCCGTGGGGAGTAGCGCCCTTCTGGAGGGCGGTGCCGATCTGCAGGCACAGGGCATCAGCGTGGGGAGGAGCGACGACCTGGACCGCGGCGGGGCGGCCCTCGTCGAGACCGACCGGCAACACCAGCGCGGGCTGGCCGGTCACGTTGAACGGCAGGAACGCCCGGGCCACCTTGTCGAGCCACAGCCGGTCGCCGTCATCGAAGAACGTGGCCGGGTCGGGCGCCGAGGTCGGCGTGGCCGCGGTGACCAGCACATCGACCTTCTCGAATGCCGCGTCGAGGTCCCGCTGCACCAGGGCCCGGGCTCGCAGCGCCCGCAGGTAGTCGGAGGCGGTGGTCCGGGCTCCGGCCGCCAGCCGGCAGGCCGCGGAAGGGGTGAACTCGCCGATGCGGTCCATGTTGCCGGCGTGGTGGGCCGCGAACTCCACCACGGTGATGACCCAGGCGACGATCCCGGCCAGCTCGGCGTACCGGAACGGGACCGGCTCGACGGTGCAGCCGAGCTCTTCAAGCCGGGCCAGCGCGCTGGCCAGGGCGGCGGCCACAGCCGGTGAGCAGCCTTCGGCCAGCCATCCCTCGACCACGCCGACGCGTGTCCCCCGGATCGACCCGGCCAGCCGGCCGTAGTCGGGGACCGGCCACCTCGACGCGTACGGATCGGCGTCGCATCCTCCCGCGATCACGCCCAGCACCAGCCCGAGGTCCTCGACCGTCCGGGCCATGGGTCCCACATGGTCCAGCGTCCAGGACACGCCGAACACGCCGTCGCGGGGAACCCGCCCGAACGTGGGCTTGATCCCGCTCACACCGCAGTACGACGCGGGCACCCGGATGGATCCGCCGGTGTCGCTGCCGAGCGCCACACAGAACAGCCCGGCGGCCAGGCCCGCGGCCGATCCCGACGAGCTCCCGCCCGCCCACCGGCCCGGCGCGCCCGGGTTGGCCACGCCGTCGCCGGACTCGTCGCCGAAGGCGAACTCCGGGGTGGTGGTCTTGGCCAGGATCACCGCCCCGGCCTCCCGCAGCCGGGCCACGGCGGTGGCGTCGGCTGCGGGGACATTGCCGGCGAACAGCGTCGATCCGGCCTCGGTGGCCAGACCCCGGGTGTCGATTATGTCCTTCACGCCGACGGGCGCGCCTTCGAGTGGTCCGGCACCGCCTTGGCGCCACCGCTCGGCCGAGCGCGCCGCCTGCTGGCGGGCGGTCGGGTCGAGGGTCACGACCGCGCCGATGGCGCCGTCGGTGTCTCCGATACGGGCTAGGCAGGCGTCGACCACCTCGACCGGATCGAAGGCGCCGGTCCGGTAGCCCTCCAGCAGGGCTGCCGCGCTCAGGCCGGTCGGATCATCGCCCGACCGGGCCAGCGCCTCGCCCGGTGACGGATCTGGTTCGCCTGGCGCGCCGGATGCAGCCGTTTGCGGCTCGCCGCCAGAGATCCAGCGGTCCCCGGCCGCGGGTCCAACGGTTTCGGGGAACGGCTCGCCCAGCGATCGCAGCGCCGCGAGCTTGTCGCCCAGCGTGGCCTGGGCGGCGGCGGCCGATGCCAGAAGGTCCTCGGGGATCTCGACGGATCCTGCGGTGACCGCCCACTCGCCAGCCATGGCCGAAACGTAGCCACTAGCCTGCCCTGGGGCGCATGCGGGACAGGTCGCCCGCGGTCATTGCTGGTCTGGAGAATGGGCGACCGCGGCCGCGAACTCCTCCGTGCTGATGTTGTGGAGCCTCCAGGTGACGTCGGGCGTGTCAGCGAACCGGAAGCAGCCGCTGGGAGAGCCCTCGCGCATGGCTTGCGGGATCTCGAAACGGGCGACATCCAACGACAGGCCCATCCCGTGAGCCTTGCTCAGCGCCTCCTTCAGCGTCCACAGACTGAAGAACAGCTGAAGCCGGCGCTGCCGGGGGGCTGCGGCCATCTCGCTCCGCTCGTTGGGGCCGAGCACAGCCGCGATCAACTCGTCGAGATTGGGATGGGGGACCCGTTCCTCGATGTCGACGCCCACCCGTCCTCCGGGTGCCAGCGCGATCAACCCGTGCCGGCCGCTGTGGCTCACGTTGAAGCTGATCGGAGCCGGCAGCCCCCGCACGGTGGCCGACGGCTTGTTGTGCTCCGAGGCTTTGAAGGCGAGATCATCGTTGTGACAGTCGAGCTCGCGACACAGCAAGGATCGCAGCGCGGCCCGGCACAGCGTGAACTGCCGCCGGGGGCTTCTGTACACGAACCGGTCCCGCCGCTGTTGCTCGTCGCGGTCCAGCCACGACAGGGCGCACGCCTCGCGCCCGCCGCCGATCGACAGGTCTACATGCAGTACCCGTATCTCATCGATGGCCCGGTGCAGGCTGCACCAGTTCTCTGGCTCTCGCGCCTCGGCAGGGATGGGCGCGAGAGTATCCCCGGAAGGGGAGTCCGAAGCTCTCCGGATCAGCCCGAGTGGGCGTCGAGATACGCGATCAGATCGCCCGGCGTGAGCAGCTCAGCGAATTCCTCGGCCGGGATGTCGAGGCCGAACTCCTCGCAGACGAGCCGCCAGAACGCCACCACATCAGCGGAGCTGACTCCCGCGTCGATGATGTTGAGGTCCAGCCTCATCGGCTGGCCTTCAGACCTGCCCTCGATCTGCAGGTTGGCGTCGACGAGCGCTCGAATGCGCTGTTCAGTGGAGGACATCGGAGGGGTTTCCTTTCGGTGGATGTGGAGGACTCCGGCGGGAGCCTACGGAGCAGACGATGTCCCGTCAATCAAGTCGGTTCGGCTGGTTCCTTGACTGCGACGGCTGAACCCAGTGGCGCCTGCGCTGGAACGGGTAGCCCGGCAGCGAGATCCGTCTCCGTGCCTCGCCCTCGAACAGTGCGCCGAAGGAGACATCGAGCCCGGCCTCGTAGTCGGCGGCCGCGGCCACGACAGGGTCGCGGCCGCCGCTGGACCGAGCCACCGGCTCCGCCTGCCGTCCGCCGTTCCCGGCCACCGCTTGCAGTCCCTCGCGCAGCGATTCGATGTCGCTGAACACCACCGCGGCCCGGTCGGTGAAATGGGTGCGTCCCACGCTCGCCGTCCACGCCATGTCGGCCAGAAGCGACGGCGCGGCGCCGCTCGCGGCTGCGAGTTCGGTGGCCCGCTCGTCGAGCCACGACATGAAGTGGGCTGCAAGCTCGCGCAGCGCCGGCTCCGAATGCGCCGACAGCGGCAGCAGCCGCATCCGGTGCGCCGGCTGCGGCCCGCCGCCGGCTGCGGCAGCGTCGGCATCCGGTGCGTCGTACCCCTCGAGGACGAGGTGCGCGTTGGCGCCTGAGATCGCGAAGGAGTTCACCGCGGCCAGCCGGGGCTGGCCGGCAGTGGCCGGCCAGTCCGTCATCTCGGTGGTCACTCGCACCGGCAGCCGGTCCCAGTCGATCTGATCGCTCGGCTCGCTCAAGTGCAGATGCTCCGGGATCCTCCCGTGGTTCATGGCCAGCACCGTCTTGATGAGGCCCGCCACGGCCGCTGCGCATTCCAGGTGGCCGATGTTGGTCTTGGCCGAGCCGACCAGCAGCGGCCGGCCGCCGGCGCGGCCGGCGCCGTAGACGGTGGCGGCCGCGTTCATCTCGACCGCGTCGCCCAGCGCCGAGCCCGGCCCGTGCGCCTCCAGGTAGTCCACGTCCGCGGGCGCCACTTCGGCCCGGTCGAGCGCTTGCCTCATCACCTGCATCTGGGCCGGACCGTTGGGCTGGATCAGGCCGAGGCCGGTCGCGTTCTGGTTGACGGCCGTGCCCCGCACCACCGCCCAGATGCGGTCGCCGGCGGAGATGGCGTCGTCCAGCCGTTTGAGCGCCACCATGCCGCAGCCCTCGCCCCGGACGTAGCCGTCGGCCCCCGCGTCGAAGGCGCGGCACTGCCCGGTGGGCGACAGCATTCCCACCTCTGCGAGGAACTTGGTCGTCGACGGGGACAGGACCGCATTGGCCCCGCCGGCCAGCGCCAGGTCCACCTCGTCGCGCTGGAGCGCCGCTACGGCATGGTGTATGGCGACCAGCGAAGCCGCACAGGCCAGATCGAAGGGCACGGCCGGGCCGGCCAGGCCGAGAGTGAACGCGATCCGCCCTACGGCCACGCTCGGGGAGGTGCCGAAGTAGCTGTCGCCCCGGCCGGCCTCGGCGATGGTCTTGCGGTACTCGCTGCTGCCGCCTATCCCGGCGTACACCCCGGTGCGGCTCCCCTTCAGGCCGGCTGGATCGATGCCCGCATCCTCGAGCGCCTGCCAGCTCGTCTCCAGCAGCATGCGCTGCTGGGGGTCCATCATGCGGGCCTCGATCGGCCTGATCCGGAAGAAGCCCGCATCGAACCGGTCGATGCCCTCGACGTAGGCGCCGATCCGGCTGGCGGGATCCGGGTTGGCCGGGTCCCCGGAGGCCCCGTTCCAGGGGCCGGGATCCCGGCGACCGTCGGTGACCGCGTTCTCGCCTGCCTCCAGCTGGCGCCAGAAGCTGTGCAGGTCCTCCGCGCCGGGGAAGCGGCAGGCCATCCCCACTATGGCGATGCCGTTGCTCGCGGCCGGGCCGCGCGCCGGTGCCTGAGCGGGACGCGTCGACTCGTCCGGCCGTTCTGTCTCTGTAGGCACGTCCCGGTCCGGCTCGCTCGGCGCGGTGGGACTCGCTGCGGCGGGCGCCTGCATCGCGAAGCGTCCATCGGCTCCGCTGTCGAAGGCCTGGATGCCGCCAGCCTCCGCCAGCTCCGACGCCAGGTGGGCGGCCAGGCTACCGATGCTGGGATAGTCGAAGACCGCGGTGTTGCTTGCCGAGTACGCGCCCGCGAAGCCGCGGTTGATGCGGTTCCTCAACTCCACCGCCATCAGCGAGTCCATCCCCAGGTCGGCGAACTCGGCCGCGGGTGCCGGCAGGGTCGGCAGGCGGGTCACCGCCTGCACCTCCCGCTGGAGGAAACTGCTGAGAATCTGCTCGTGCTCGTCCGGAGGCGACTGGCCGAGCACCGTCGGCAGGTCTGCCTGGGAGTCCTGATCCTCGCCGGACCCGCTGGCGGCCGCGGCCAGCAGATCCTCGACGAACGGCGAGCCGTGTTGCTGGCCCTCCGAGACCACCTGCCAGTCCTTGGCCGCCACTACCGGTGCGAGCACGTCCTGGCGCACCAGGCGGTCGAAGGCCCTCATGCCCTGCTCAGGGGTGATCCAGCCTGTTCCGGCGGCCTCCAGCCGGCCGGCGATGCGCTCCCGGTGCTCCTCGGCCTCGCCGAGCTCCGACCACGCTCCCCACGCGATCGACTGTCCGGCCAGCCCCCGCGACCGCCGGTGGGCCGCCAGCACGTCCAGGAAGGCGTTGGCGGCCGCATGGTTCGCCTGGCCAGGATTGCCCATCACGCCGGCCACGCTCGAGAAGAGCACGAACATGTCGAGATCGAGGTCCTCGGTAGCCCGGTGCAGCTGCCAGGCCCCGAGCACCTTGGGCCACAGCACCTGCTCGAAGCTTGCCCAGGTCTGGTTGGTCAGCGCGGCGTCGGACAGCACGCCCACGCTGTGCACGACGCCCGCCAGCGGCGGCAGCGTCGCGGAGATGCGGGCCAGCATGGCGTCCACCGCGGCCGTGTCGGTCATGTCGGCCAGCTCGACGCTCACCGTGGCGCCTTGCTCGCGCAACTCGGCGATGGCCGCGGCCGCATCCGGGTCCGGATCACGGCGACCGTTGAGGACGATGGCCCCGGCCCCGCGGTCGCCCAGCCACTGGGCCACCTTGCAGCCGATCCCGCCCAGGCCGCCGGTCACCAGGTAGGTCCGGTCGCCCCGCAGCCCTCCGGTCTCGAGTGGCGACGCCGCGAACACGATCTTGCCGGTGTGGCGGGCCCCCTGCATGAACCTTATGGCCGGCCCGGCCTCGGCCAGCGGCCAGAGGGTGTGGACCAGGGGCCGCAGCTCGCCGGCCGCCACCCGCCGCATGACCCGCCGGAGGGCGGATCCCGGCTGCTCCGGGTCGCGTTCCTTCAGTCCGTCCAGCTCCAGGATCCAGTAGCCGACGTCGGGCCGCGCCGCGGCCATCTCGTCGGGGCTCAGGATGTCCACCCGGGCCAACTCCACGAAGCGGCCTCCTGTGGCCAGGCACGACAGGCTGGCGTCGATGAATCCTGGACCGGTCAGGCTGTTGAGGACCACGTCGACGCCGGCACCGGAGGTGGCTTCCAGGATCTGCTCCCCGAACTTCACCGACCGGCTGTCGAAGACCTGCTCCACGCCCAGAGAGCGCAGGTAGGCGCGTTTCGGCGCGCTGGCGGTGGCGAACACCTCGGCTCCCGCCGCCTGGGCCAGCTGGATGGCGGCCAGGCCCACCCCGCCCGCGCCGGCGTGGATGAGGACCCGCTCGCCGGCTTGCAGTCCCGAGCAGTCGAACGACATCAGGGCCGACGCGAACGCGGTCGGGATCGTCGCCAGCGCGGTCGCCGAGGCCCCCTCGGGTGCGGGGGCCAGCAGCTCCTCGTGGGCGACTGAGGAGGATCCGAAGGTGCCGAAGGCCAGGCCGACCACCCGGTCGCCCTCCTTCACGGTCGTCACGTCCGGTCCGGTCTCGACCACGCGGCCGCAGAACTCGCAGCCCAGCAGGCCCTCGTCGACCACCCCCAGTGACCGGAACATGTCCAGGAAGTTGAGTCCGGTGGCTTCGACGGCCACCCGGACGTCCCGGGCCTCCAGCGGCCCCGGCGGCGCGCTCTCCACCCGCACCAGCCCGCCGCCCTCGTCGGGTTCGAGCAGCCATTCCGATTCCCCGGCCGGCTCCGGCAGCTCCAGGCGCTCGGCGCCCGAACCGGCCCGGACCAGACGGGCGGCTCGGCGGTGTCCGTCCCGGTAGGCGATGTGCGTCTCGGAGTCGGGATACAGGAACTCCTCGGAGAGGTCGGGCAGGTCAGCCGTGGCCGCCGGGTCCAGATCGATCATCCTCGGTTCCAGATGGGCCGCCTCCCGGCCCGCGACCTTCCCGAAACCCCACAGAACCGAGCCGGCCAGCCCGCCGGCTCGCTCGTGATCGAGCACCTGGCCGCCCCGGGTGACGAACCACACTCCCTTGGAGGTGGCCGCGTCCGCGTCGGTGAGCCCCTGCATCAGCGCCAGCGCGGTGGCAGCCGCCTGCCGCACGCTCGCCGCCAGCTCCTTGGTGGGGACGTCCGCCCGGTGGCCGTCGACCGCCGCGAGGTGGACCACGCCGCTGAGGGGAACGCCGGGCGGAAGGCTCTCGAACAGGGTGAGCCAGTCCTCGCGGCGATGCCTGTCGATCACCGCCGTGGAGACGCCGGCCGATGACGGCGCCGGCTCCGATCCCGGCTGGGCCTTGTCGGTGACCAGCATCACCGTCTGGTTGCGGGCCGCCAGCCGTGCCGCCAGATCGCCGGCCACGCCACCGCGGTCGGCGGCCAGGATCCAGTGTCCCTCCGGCTCGGTCACCTCGGCCGGGCCCTGGGCCAGGATTATGCCCCGATCCGGTTCCTGGTCGGGGTCGTTCTCGTCGATCCCGAGGATCTCGATCCCCTCGAAGCCGGCGCCGGACAGCTCCTGCCGCCACACAGCCGGGCCGGCCAGGGCGTGGTGGGGGCGGGAGGCGTCGGCGAAGCGCCACCAGCCGTCGAGGCCCCCGAAGGTCATGTCCAGCCAGCCCTGTCCCCGCAGGGTCTCGAGGGCCACGAGGCATCCCGACGGTGCCAGAAGGTTCCGGCAGTGCTCCAGCGTCTCGGGCAGGTAGCGGGTGGCGTGCAGCACGTTGGACGCGATGACCAGGTCGTAGCTGTGGTGGTCGAAGCCCTGGGTGGCTGGATCTCTCTCGACGTCGAGGGCCCGGTAGTCGATCGACGCCTCCGGCCCGCCGAAACGCCCCTCGGCCTCGGCGAAGAAGCCCGCCGAGATGTCGGTGTAGGTGTAGTCGAAGCGCCCTTCCGGCAGTTCCGGCAGCACCGCGGCGGTGGCCGACCCGGTGCCCGCGCCCACCTCGATCACCCGCAGCCTTCGATCCTCCGGCATCCGTTCCAGCAGGGCCGCCACGGCGTCGCTGAGCATCCGGCTGGCCGCGGTCCACACCAGGGACTTCAGGTACAGGTCCGCTGCGGTGGGCTCGCCGCTGCCGAACAGCAGCGTCAACGGGTCGGCGTCGCCTGTCAGGACGTCGGCCAGCGCGCCGGCGCTGCGACGGAACAGGCCGATCTCGGCCGCGCCGTGCCAGTAGCGGTCGGCCATCTGCGAGGCGAACGAGTCAGGATCGTCGAGCGCGGCCCGGACCGCTGGGTCGGACGGTCCTTGCGGCGTGACGACGAACCGGTCGCCCGCCGGCTCGGCCAGGCCGGCCCGGACCTGCATCTCGAAGAGCCGCCGGAACAGCCGGCTGTGTTCGGGGAGCACTCCCAGCTGCTCGCGCAGCGCCTCGGGTTCGACCTCCTCGCCCGCAGCGCCCTGCCAACCCAACCGCTCGAGCGCCCGCCGCGCGTAGGACCACGACAGCCGCTCCAGGTCGGTCAGGAGGTCGGTCCGGCCGCCTCTGTCGATGCCCACGTCCTCGAGGTACGTCGCGAACGTCTTGGAGCGGGCGGCCACCACCCCCGGATCGGGCATGAAGTCGGCCGGCACCACGCCCGCGGCCAGGGGGCGGTCCCTCCAGACCACCTCGTAGAGCAGGTCGTCGATGCCCTCACCGGGCGGGAGCAGCGCGGCCCGGGTGGCCCGCTTGACCGTGTAGGCGTCCAAGCCGCCCAGTTCGGTGCCGTCTGCGGCGTAGAACCGCAGGTCGGCGGAGACGACCTCGCGGGGCCCGTCTCCCTCGGTGCTCGGCTCGCGCAGAACGGCGTGGCACACCAGCCGGTCCCCGAGCGGTCCGGTGAGCCACAGCCGCTCCCATCCGAACGGCAGGTAGGGCGAGCCGTCCTCGAGTCCGGCGGCGCTGCGGGCCGCGGCCATCACCTGGAAGCAGCCGTCGAGCAGCAGCGGGTGCAACTCTGAACCTCCGCTCTCGGCGCCGTCGGGCAGGACCACCTCTCCTAGGGCCTCCCCGTCGCGGGCCCACAGCGACCGCAGCGTCCGGAACGAGTAGCCGAGCTCGACTCCGGCATCGGTCCGGGCCCGGTAGAACTCGGCTAGGTCGACCGAGGTCAGGTCCGTCCTGAACTCCTCCAGGTCCTGCCTCTCGGGACTCGCCGGGGAGCCGGGGTCCGGCGACAGCGCGCCCTCGGCATGCTGGATCCACTCGTCGGTGCCGTCCGCCCGGCTGAAAATCTCGAACCGGCGAGGTTCGCCTGCGCCGGCGCCGTCGACAATGAGCTGCACCTGTCGGCCGGGGACGCCCCCGGCGTCCTGCGGATCGTGGTCGTCGAAGATCATCGGGCTGTGGAGTTGCAGGTCCTCCACGACCACCGGTCCGGAGCCTCCCTCCGGCCGGCAGGCCGCAGCCGCCATGGAGCCGTACAGCGCGCCCGGCGTGATGACCCGTCCGTACACCCGGTGGTCGTGGAGCCACGCCGGGTCGGTCACGAGTAGCTCGGTGGTGTGCAGGGTCTCGCCCCTCACCGAGTCGTGGCGTGTGCCCAGCAGCGGGTGGCCGGACTCCCGCCTGCGCCGGCGCGGCTGCTCCACCCAGTGTCGCTGGTGCTGGAAGGGGTAGCCGGGGAGGGCGACACGGCGCCGGGCCTCGCCCGCGAACAGGCCCTCGAACGACACGTCGACACCGGCGCGGTAGGCGGCTGCGAGCGCGTCGAGGAAGCCGCTGCCGTCGGCCGGATCCGGCTTGGCGGGCGTGGGCTGGCGCATGCTGGAGGCGATGACGGGCTCGGCCCGGCCGGTCCCCGACGGCCAGGCGGTCGCGATCGTGGGTCCCAGCACGGTGTCGGGACCGATCTCGATCACCGCGTCCACGCCCATGGAGGCCAGCGTCTCAACGCACGTGCGGAAGGCCACCGGCGCCCGGGCCTGGCGCCGCCAGTACCGGCCGTCGAGCGTTGCCCCCTCCTCCAGCGCCTGGCCGGTCATGCTGCTCACGTAGGCGACCTGTGGGGCTGCGGTTGTAAGCCCGTCGACGACAGCCTCGAGGTCGTCGAGGGCCGGCTCCACCAGCGCGCTGTGGTATGCGGGACTCCTGCGCAGCCGGCGAACCCGCATCTTCGCGGTCTCGAAGCCCTTCACCAGGCTCTCGACCGCTTCTGCCGGTCCGCTGACCACCTGGTGCATCCCGTTGTCGGCGGCCACGCTCACCGGCGAGCCTCGGCTCGTGGCGTTCAGTTCCTCGACCGCAGCTGTGACCCGCTGCGGGGTGGCGAACACGGCGGCCATGGCCCCTTCTTCCGGCAGCGCGCCCATGAGGGCGCCGCGGGCGGCCGCGAACCTCAGGCCGTCCTCGAGACTGAAGGCTCCGGCGGCCTGCGCGGCCGCGATCTCCCCGAGGCTGTGGCCGACCACCACGTCGGGACGCACGCCGACGCTCGACCACAGCGCGGTCAGGGCGCACTCGGTCGCGTAGATGCTCGGCTGCGTCCAGGCCGGGTCGTCCAAGTCTCCGGCGGCGTCGGAGCTGAGCATCACGTCGAGCAGCGACACCCCCCGCTCCTGCCGGAGCAGGCTGTCGCAGCGGTCGAGGACAGCCCGGAATACGGGTTCGCTCTCGTAGAGGGAGCGGCCCATGCCCACCCACTGGCTGGCCTGGCCGGTGTAGGCGAAGGCGACCCTGCCGGCGGGTCCGAGCGGCGGATCCTCGCCGTCGCGGGCCAGCGCCTCCAGCGACGCCCGCAGCGACCCGATGTCCGAGACGACGGCACCGGCACGTCGGGCCAGGTGACTCCGCCCCACCCCGGCGGTCCATGCGGCGTCGGACAGGAGCTCGGCTGCGCCCCGGTCGCCGGACGCTTCATCGATGCTCTCGTCGAGCCACTCCAGGTAACTCGCAGCCGTCTCTCGCAGGGCTTCGCCGGTCTTGGCCGACAGGGGAAGCAGCCGGGCCGGGCGGGCTGCGGGCGCCGCGGCCGGCGCCGGGACCGGAGTTCCTGCGGGCGCGCCGACCTCGACCCTCATGGACCGCCCCGACACCCATCGCCTCGGATCGGGTCCGTCGGTCGACGCATCGGCGGTTCCGTAGCCTTCCACCACGATGTGGGCGTTGGTGCCCGACCAGCCGAACCCGCTCACGCCGGCCAGCGGCTGGCGGTCGGGGCGGCGTGGCCAGGCCGTGGGTTCCGCGGTGACTTGGAGCGGCAGCCGCTCCCATGGGATCTCAGGGTTCGGGTCACGGAAGTTGAGGTGCTTGGGGATGATGCCCCGTCTCAGCGCCAGCAAGACCTTGATCAATGCGGCTGCACCCGCGGCTGACTCCAGGTGGCCGACATTGGTCTTGACCGACCCGATCAGCAGCGGCCGGTCGGGATCGCGCCCGACGTTGTAGGCGTTTCCGGTGGCCTCGGCCTCTATCGGGTCCCCGACCGGCGTGCCCGTTCCATGGGCCTCCACGTAGTCCACGTCGGCGGGATCGGCTCCCGCCCAGGCCAGAGCGTCGGCGATGACCCGCTCCTGGGCCTCGCCGCTCGGGACGGTGAGGCCCTGGCTGGCGCCGTCCTGGTTCAGCGCCGTACCCCGGATCACCCCCCAGATGCGGTCGCCGTCGGCCTCGGCGTCGTCCAGCCGCTTCAGCACCAGGATGCCGCAGCCCTCGCCCCGGACGTAGCCGTCGGCGGCCGCGTCGAAGGTCTTGCAGCGCCCGTCGGGCGCCAGCATCCCCGCGTTGCCCCGCAGCTCGAACAGCCGCCCCGACAGGACGATGTGCACGCCGCCGGCCAGGGCGAGATCCGACTCCCCTCGTTGCAGCCCGGCCACCGCTTGGTGTACCGCCGCCAGAGACGAGGAGCAGGCGGTGTCCACCGCCAGGGCCGGCCCCTGCAGTCCGAGCGCGAAGGCGACCCGGCCGATGGCGGTGTTGAAGGAGGTGCCGGCGACCGAGTACAGGCTGGCCGCGGGCTCCGCGGTGTCGTTGCCGTCCAGGACCAGGCCCCGGTAGTCGTTGTTGCTTATCCCTGCGTACACCCCGGTGCGGCTGCCCTTGAGCCGGTCGGGATCGATGCCGGCGTCCTCGAGCGCCTGCCAGCTCACTTCCAGCATCAGTCGCTGCTGGGGATCCAGCAGCTGCGCCTCCACCGGAGAGATCCGGAAGAACGCGGCGTCGAACTGGTCGATCCCGTCGATGAAGGCTCCGAACCGGCAGGCGTCGTTCTGGACGGCCCGGTCGGCGAACAGCTGGCCAACCCGGCCCACGCCCGAACCGGGCACGCCTTCGGTGACGGCGCTGGTGCCGGTGTCCAGCAGACGCCAGAACGCCGGGACATCTGGCGCGCCGGGGAACCGGCACGCCATTCCGATTACCGCGATGGGCGAACGCGGCGCGCCCGGCGCGTGCTCAGGCAAGGCCGGCCGGCTCCAGGAAGTCGCGCATGGCCGCCACGCACTGCGCGGGCTGCTCCAACTGGAGGAAGTGGGTGGCGTCGGGGAGGAAGTCGTAGTCCACCGTCATCATGTCGCTCAGGTCCAGGGTCGGAAGGTACGAGTACGGCAGCGTCGGGTCGGCTCCGATCACCTTCGTGGGGCATCGCAGAGCCTCGAAGTCGACCAGCACCGCGAAGATCCGCGCGTGGGCGATGATCTGGGCCTCATGCTCCGGCGGGCACCGCAGTTCGAAGCCGGAGCCGTCCCCAGCCTCGCGCAGGGTGGTCGCAGCCATCAGATCGAGCACACCGGGCACGGCATGTTTGAAGGTCGGCATGAAGCCCATCAGGTCGGTGAAGGCCTGCCTGCTCTTGAACACCGGTGTGCGCCGCTCGGCGATCTTGGCCGTCCGTTCGGCGGCCTCGTCGAAGTCGTTGCTGGTGGCGCCCGGCTTGCGCAGCGGTGGATCGAACAGGACGAGGGCCGAGTACCGGCTGCCTTGCGTGGATGACAGCAGCGGCGCGAATGACGAGACCGAGTGGAACACGCCTACCTGCGGCTTCGAGCCGTAGTGGCGGTCGATCGCGTCCAGGATCCGCTCATGGTCCTCCACAAAGGTCGGCACGGTGTGGTTCTTCAGGGGGCTCACGGCATTCCAGCCGTGGCTCCTCAGGTCGTAGACGACCACGTCGAAGTCGTCGGTCAGCCGTGACCAGAACGGGTAGTAGAGGTCGATCGAGAGCCCGTTTCCGTGGCAGAGGACGAGTCTGGTGCCGCCGGGGTTCCCGTGGCGGCGCAGCGTCACAGCCGCACCATCCTCCATCCGGGCCTCCTGGACGGACAGAGCTTCAGGTACGGTCCAGACAGCTTCTGCCACCATCAGGCGATGGTAACCGGACGGAGGCCCGACCCTCTTGGGCCGGGCTAGTTCGTCGACCTGACCTGAACGGTCACGATGTCGAGTCCGTGGAACCTCTGGTGGTGCACTGAGGACGCATAGTGACGCAGCAGCCGCAGGGAGATCTCGCCCTCATTGAGGCCCTCGGCGCCCTGAGCCTCCTCGTTCAGGTATGCCAGCCGGTCCTCGAGGTTCTCGTCGTCGAACACGGCCAGGAACTCCAGCTCCACGACTGGTCCGCTGGGCCGAGCCTCGATGATCAAGCGGGGAGCGTTGCCGGTGAGCCGGCCGCCATCCGGCTCGTCGCCGCCCGGCAGCAGGCTGACCAGCGT
This sequence comes from Candidatus Aldehydirespirator sp., assembly GCA_965221605.1. Taxonomy (GTDB): domain Bacteria; phylum Actinomycetota; class Acidimicrobiia; order Acidimicrobiales; family Aldehydirespiratoraceae; genus Aldehydirespirator. The sequence continues at coordinate 393,037 of CBDCSK010000013.1, read as the reverse complement.
CTCCTCCGCGGCAGCGTTCAACCGTTGCGCAGAGGCGTCGTTCCAGCCCGCGGCGGCGGCCACCGCCAGGAGGAACTCGCGGATCTCCGGCAGCGAGGCGATGTCCAGTCCGACGTCGAGCCGTCTCCGACCGCGCGGGCTGGTCAGGTTCAGGAACAGGGTCAACCCGACGGCGGCCAGGGCTCCGGCCAGCAGGCCGTTGTCCAGCAGCCTGCCCCAGGTGTCCCCCAGCGTGTCGGTGATGATCGATTGCTGGTCCAGCCCTGCTCCGAGCGCGAACGCCAGCCCCGCTACCAGCGCCTTCTGGCGGTCGAGCCCGTCCTGCACGATCGTCCGTACCCCTCCTACGAAGATCAGGGCGATCGCGGTGAGAATGTAGGCCCCCATCACCGGGCTGGGGATGGTGAGCAGCACCGCGGTCACCTTGGGAAGGAACGCCAGCGCCAGCAGGGCCGCCCCGATGACGTACCCGACGTGCCGGGATGCGACGCCGGTCAGGCTGGTCAGCGACACGCTGGTGGCCGAGTAGACGGTGGTGGGCGGCGCCCCGGCGAAGCCGGACAGCATGATGCCGAGGCCGTTGGTGTTCAGCGATCCCTGCACGACGCGGAAGTCGGTGGCCCGGGACCTCCGCCGGCTGGCTTGCTGCACGGCCACGCAGTCGCCCATGTTCTTGACGCCGCCGACCAGGGTAACCACCACGAACGCGGGCAGGAGCGTCCAGAAGCCGATGCCGGGGGTCAGGTCCATCCCGGGGAATCCTGCGCCGGGGATCCCGGTCCAGGGAGCTTCGCCCACCGGACCGGCGTCGTAGGCTCCGAGCGGGATTGCCACCGCGCAGCCGGCGGCTATGCCGATCACCGGCGACCATAGCTGCCACGCTCCGGAGGCCTTCAGGGCCATTGCAACGGTGACGGCCAGCGTCACGACGATGATCACCGGTCCGGCGGCATCGGGCGCGCCCTCGGGCACTTCCTGGACCCGGTCGAAGGCGACCGGCAGGATCGTCACGGCGATCAGCATGAGGACCGTGCCGGACACCACCGGCGTGATGACCCTGCGAAGCAGCGGCAGCCACAGCGTCAGCGCGACGTAGAAGAGCGAAGCGGCCACGGTGAGGCTGGCCAGCAGCGGCGGCCCGCCCTCGATGAGGGCCAGGACCGAGATGGCCACGAAGTTGGGGGTGGTGCCCATGATCAGGATGTGGCCCGCGCCCAACCGCCAGAACCGGGTGGCCTGGAGTGCAGTCAAGGCGCCTGAGATGATCAAGGCGGCGAAGACGGCCCACTCGAGATAGGCCCGGTCCTGCCCGCCCGCCCGAGCGGTCACGGCCACCACCAGCACCAGCGGCGCCAGCCCGAGAATGGCTCCCTGGAGCCCCACGGCCACCGACACCGGCGCCGGGCACGGCTCGTCGGGCTCGTAACGGATGGCCTCGTCGGCTCGCGCAGTCATCTCCTCCACGCCATCGCGTCGTTGCCTAGCACGAGGGAAGCATGGCATTCCATCACGTCGCGTCCGCGACCTGGCATCTGGAGGCGACCCCCGAGTCCGTTCTCCTGCCGGTTGAGACGCTAGTTCAGCGTTATCGACGCTACTCTGACACCATGGCCACTATCCAGATCAAGCACGTGCCCGATGATGTCCATCGGGTGCTCAGGGTCCGGGCCGCGGCCGCGGGCCAGTCGCTGCAGCAGTTCATGCTCGACTCGGTGTGCAGGCAGGCGGCTGTCGCCAGCGCGGAGGAGCTGCTGGCCCGCAAACGAGCCGAGGCCCTTGCCCACGGCGAGACGCACGTGGACCCGGCCGCAATCGTGGAGGTCATCCGGGCCGATCGAGACTCGCGTTGATCGTCGTCGACGCCAGCGCGGTCACCGAGGCTGTGGCCGGTTCGAGCGACCGCAGCCTTGAGACCATGCGCCGCATGGCCCAGGATGCAGCGCTGGCCCCGCACCTTCTCGATCTCGAGGTCGCTTCAGCCCTGCGGGCCCTTGTTCGCCGGGGCGAGATCTCCGAGACGGCGGCCGGGAGCGGGTTGCGACAGTTGGCTGTCCTTCCGATTGTCCGCTTCGCCCACGAACTGCTGTTGGAGCGATGTTGGGAGCTGCGGGACAATCTCACGGTGTACGACGCCGCCTATGTGGCGCTCGCGGAGACCACTGGTGCGACGCTGCTGACTCACGACCAGCGACTGGCACACGCTCCCGGCATCCGCTGCGACGTCGAACTCCTGGGAGGATAGAAGCGATGGCTCGGACCTAGGACCGGTACTGGGCCGCTGGGCGGGTGCCCGCGTTCCGGCTGCTTGGACTGTGTTCTGCGGGCTCCGGTAGGGTCGCGGTGTGATCGCGGATCTGCAGGCCGAGCCGACGGTGGAGCGTCTCCGGCGCAGGGTGGACGAGACCGCCGGCCTGGTGCACGCCCCGGTGGACAGCCCGATGCTTCAGCCCTACGAGGTGTTCGACCAGGAGCTGTTCGACCTCGAGATGGTGCGGGTGTTCGGGCGGTCGTGGGTGTGGCTGGGCGACACCGAGGACCTGGCCGAGCCCGGCGACTACATCACCGGCGCCATCGGCTACCAGCCGGTGATGGTGATCCGCCAGGAGGACGGCTCGGTGCGGGGCTTCCTCAACAACTGCCGCCACCGGGCCTCCGGGCTGCTGTTCGAGCCGGCCGGCAACTGCGGCAAGACCATGACCTGCCCCTACCACAACTGGGCCTACGCCATCGACGGCCAGCTGATCGGCATCCCCGACCGGGCCCGCATGTACCCCGACGGCATGCCCACCCCCGACTACGGCCTGGTGGAGATCCGCATCGAGTTGGCCTGGGACAAGCTCGTGTTCGGTTGTCTGTCCCGCAAGGCCCCGCCGTTCCGGGATTGGATCGCCCCGCTGGCCGAGCGCTACGACCTCTACAAGTTCGACAGGTTCACCCGATACCACCGGGAGCTCGACCAGACCTACGCCATCAACTGGAAGGCCTTCGCGGAGAACTCCAACGACGACTACCACGTGCGCTTCGTGCACCGGCGGCTCAACAAGCTGCGCAAGCAGATGGACACCATCGTGCGCTTCGAGGGCCGCACCTGCAGCGGCTTCAAGCCCCACTCCGACTCCGAGGACGCCACCGGAGGCCGCACCGACCTGACCCCCGAGCAGCTCCTGGGCCATTACGCCGACTACATCTACCCCAACCTCACCCCGCTGCCCTACCCGACCCAGTTGATCCTGGTGCGGGCCGACCCCATCGCCCCGGACCGCACCCGGCTGTTCAGCCGCATCTACGGGATCGACAAGTCGATAGAGGAGCAGGACTTCGAGCTGGACCGCCTCGCCGTCACCAACCGTGAGGACACCGACATGGTGACCGTGCTCATGCAGAACCTGCGGTCGCCGTTCTACCGGGTGGGTCCGGCCTCCACCTGGGAGGGCCGGGCCGCCCATGTGATGAAGACGGTGCGCGCCGATGTGGCGACGCCCCTCGCCGACGACGAGTTCACCGCACCGCTTCCGGCTCACTGACCCAGAGAAACGGACCGATCGACCCATGAACAGCACGAGCGCTCCGCTCTCGGCCGTGTCCGCCGGCAAGCGCCGGCGGTTCCGCCACATCTTCCGCGCCGACGGCCGGGCCGTGTTCGTGGCCATGGACCATCCCGCCTACATGGGAATGGGAGTGGCGCCGGAGGCCGCGGCCTCGATCGCGAGGGGCGGACCCGACGCGGTGCTCGCCACCTGGCAGCTGGCCCGGGCCCGACCCGAGGACTTCGCCGGCGCGGGACTGGTACTGCGCGTCGACGGCGGGATCTCGGATCTGGGCGACCCTCCCGCGGCCGACACGACATCCTTGCTGTACTCGGCCGAGCAGGCCATGGTTCTCGGCGCCGACGCGGTGGTGATCATGGTGTTCCCGGGCACGCCCGACGAGCAGCACTCACTTCAACGCCTCGCGAAGCTCGCCGGCGAGTGCGAGTTGCTCGGTCTGCCGGTGATGGCCGAGTCGATTCCCGGCGGCTGGCCCCGGACGGTGCCCTGGACCGCCGAGAACGTGGGTCGCGGCGCCCGGCTGGCCGTCGAGCTCGGCGCCGACATCGTCAAGACCATGTGTCCCGGCCCCGTCGAGGAGTTCGCGGCGGTGGCCGAGGCCTGCCCGGCGCCGGTCGTGGCCCTCGGCGGCCCCAAGGTCGACGACGAGGACCAGGTGGTCGCGCTGGCCCGTGGCGTGGTTGAGGCCGGCGGTGCGGGCGTGGCCTTCGGACGCAACGTCTGGGGCTCCGACGACCCGGCCGCGCTGGTCGGCCGCCTGCTGGAGGCCGTCCACGGCGCCGGCCACACCGGAGAGGGTGAGGAGTAGGGCTGATGGGCCCTCAGGCGGCGTCACCGGTGGACGATCGCCTGTATCAGCGGCTGGTGGATCTGCTGTCGCCCGAGCAACCCGATCCCGGGCCGGGCCACCCCGAACTGCGCCCGGCCGTCGAGCAGGCCCTCCACCACGAGGCCCGACTGCTGGACGACCGCCGCTACCGCGACTGGCTGGCGCGGTTCACCGACGACTGCGTCTACTGGATCCCGCTCGATCCCGACGGCGACCCCCGGGCCCAGGTGTCCTACCTGCTCGACGACCACCGCCGCATGGAGGATCGCATCGGGCTGCTGGAGACCGGGTGGGCCCACGCCCAGGAGCCGCCGTCGCGTACCTGCCGGATCGTCTCCAACACCGAGGCCTGGCCGCTGGACGACGGCGACACGCTGGCCCGGTGCTCGACGGTGGTCTGGGAGCATCGCAAGAACCGGTTGACCCCGTTCGCCAGCCGCAACGACTACGTGTTCGCCTCGCTGGGCGAGGAGTGGTCGATCAGGTTCAAGATCGTGCGGCTGGTGGACAGCCGCGGCGACGTCCGCAAGTTCTCATTCGTGCTATAGATGCAGAGGCCGACATGACCGTGACCGACGATCTCGACGCCCTGGTCCAGCCCCACCGGGTTCATCGCTCCATCTACACCGACGCCCATGTCTTCAACGACGAGATGTCCAAGGTGTTCGGCGGGGCGTGGGTCTACCTGGCCCACGAGAGCCAGGTGCCCAACCCCAACGACTTCCTGGCGTCGCGCATGGGGCTGCGCCCCCTGATCATCACCCGCGACTCAGACGGTGGCCTGCACGCCCTGTTCAACCGGTGCGCTCACCGGGCTTCGATCGTGTGCCAGGCCGACTGCGGCTCGGCCCGGCGCTTCCAGTGCTCCTACCACGGCTGGACCTACTCCAACCGGGGCGACCTGGTCAACGTGCCCTACCCCGAGGGCTACCCGGCCGACTTCCACGAGGCCGGCCACGGCTTGGCCCAAGTACCGAGGCTCGGGACCTACCGGGGTCTGATCTTCGGCACGCTCAACCTCGAAGCGCCCAGTCTGGCTGAGTGGCTGGGTCCGGCCGGGCCGCTGATTGACGGGTTCGTGGACCGCTCCCCGTCGGGGCGCATCGACGTGCGCAACTGCCAGCGCATGATCTACAGGGGCAACTGGAAGCTGGCCTGGGACAACGCCGGCGACGGGCTGCATCCCACGTTCGCTCACCGCAGCTTCGTGCTGCTCAACGAGCGCCAGCACGGCGGTGCCCGGTCGCTGTCGCAGTTCAAGGCCAGCCCCGACGACACCGGCATGTACGGCTCCGACCTGGGCAACGGTCACATGTTCGTCGACCAGAGGCCCGGGCTGCACCAGTCCTTCTGGGAGACGCAGCGGCCGGTGCCGGGGCGGGAGTGGTACGCCGAGAAGATCGAGCAGGCCTGCGGCGACCGCGCCGCCGACGTTCTGGAGATGGCGCCGGGCTCGATGATCAACCTGTCGATCTTCCCCAACCTGCTCATCAAGGGCAATCACTTCGAGACGGTCGACCCGGTCACCGTCGCGGAGACCCGGCTCCACACTTGGATGGTGGCCGCGGAAGGCGCTCCCGACGAGGTGAACGTGCTGCGGATGCGGATCGCGGAGGACTTCCCCAGTCTCGGGAATCCAGACGATCTGGAGCTCTTCGAGCGCTGCCAGGAGGGTTTGGCCATCGCCGAGGTGGAATGGGTGGACATGAGCAAGGGGCTCGGGCATGAGGCCGAGCAGGTCGCTGCCGACGGCGTGGTCAGGGCGCCGGTCACCTACGAGGGTCCGATGAGGGGCTACCTGCGGACCTGGCTAGACCTGATGTCGTCGGATGTGAAGCTCACAACGGCCGCGGCGGGCGAGGTCACCTGCGAAGTGGCCGCATGAACAATCCCGCCGGTGCTGCCGGCGAGGCGGCTGCATGACCTCTACCGACCGCGTGATACTCGAAGAGGTGGTCGTGCCCCGCTGCGAGGGCCGGGCCGTGGAGGTACGGGCCGGCCAGGTGCTGCGGATCATCGCGCTGGACGGACCGCAGGTGGCCGACTCCACGTTCCTGGCGCTCGACAATCCCCGCGAGGGCTACCACGCCGGGCAGACCGTCGCCCTGAACATGCTGGCCGGGACCGGGACGATGCGGCGCATCACCACCCTGTGGTCGCGCCCTCCCTACGAGCGGCCCATGCTGACCGTGATCGACGACCCGGTGGGGGTCCATTTCGCCTGGAACGGGGGACGCTGCTCGGCCGGCGTGTACGCCGTCCGGGACGGGATCGACTCGGGGCACCGGACGTGCCAGGGCAACCTCGAGGAGGCGGTCCAGCCCTGGGGTGTGGACCCCGACCTGGTCCCGGACGTGTTCAATGTCTTCATGTACACCGATGTGGTGGATGAGCACACCCTGGTGTTCCGGGAGTCGCCGGCCCAGGCCGGCGACTACATAGACCTGAGAGCCGAGATCGACGTGCTGGCCGCGGTGTCGGCCTGCCCCAGCGAGACTTCGGCGTCCAACGGGGGCGAGCCCAAGCGGATCGGCTTGGAAGTACGGGAAGGGAAGTGACTTCGAGATGGTGAGGATGGTCCGGAAGGCCCAGGTGGATTCCAGCGATGTGGCCCGGGTGCGGGAGTGGATCCAGCGGTACACCGGCTACATGGCCGCGGCCGACCCCGACCGGGTGACGGTCACGTCGTGGATGGAGTCCTACGGCTCCTACGGCAAGGTGTACTGGATGATCGACGCCCCCGACCTGGGGATCCTCGACGAGTTCCTGGAGAGGCTGCCCACCGAGGACGGCTACCGGGAGATCCTCAAGGCGGGCAGCGAGCTGTTCGTCTCGGGCCAGACCAGCGACCTGCTGCTCAAAGAGGTCTGACCTTCATGACGGTCCGGGCAATCGGTGCAGTTAGGACTCGTGTTGCGAAGGCGCTACGTCGTCCGCTGCCACAGCTCGTCGCAGTTCGGGCCACAAGCCGAGCATCTTGCGGCATATGTCCGCGTACAGGCGCTCGGTCGCGCCGCCTCCAAAGGCAGCCTCTGGCGCGACATCGAACGCGTGGTGCAGCAGTGTCGGCGTGTCCGTCTCGATCACCATGTCGATGACCAGCGGGTTGGGCGAGATGCCTGCGGTCTGATCGGTATCGAACACGAGAATCCAGGCCGTCGCTTCCTCGGTGAGCCGGACGCCCTCCGGTCGAGACAACGATCGGAGTGTCGGATCACGAGGATCAATCTGCAACTCCGGTCCACCGAGATGGGGCTGCCAGGAGTTCCACACCGCTCGCGGAAGCGCCAACACGGTTCCTGCGCAGCTCGCGTGCAGGCCCAACTGGAACTTGAAGATCATCTGGTAGAAGGTTCGCTTGAACGTGTCGGCGATGCTCGGCCCCTGGATTGCCCTCCCCGCCCACTCAGGGTTCTCACCGACCTGATCGGCGAAGTTCGATGGATGCAGATCGAGCGCGTTTCGCAGCGCCGTTGTTGCCTGTCCGTACGACCCGTGGAACTCCATCGTCTGCACTTCCACAATGGCGTACCGACCGATCTCGGGATCGTCCGACCCCGGCAGCAGTTCAACCATCGTGATGTCGAACGAGAACTCCGGCGACCGGTCGGTCGGGCTCAACGAGATCTCCCCACCGAGGCGAGCACGGAAGTAGACGAAAACCGGTGCGCTCGTATCGAGCGCGTCTCGGATGCGCGACCGCGTCGCCGGGTCGTCGAGTGTCACAGCGGCGACGATCAGCGCATCGGCGGCGACATCGAACAGATGATGCGCCACCTTGTTGAGCAACCTGTGGTCGAGTGTGCGATACGGGCATACCAGCCAGTCGATCGAGCCATCATCCACGCCGTACCGCCGCGCGTCTTTGCTGGTGATCGTGCACACGCCCTGGGAATGGGTTGCCTTGATGCAATCCTGAACTTCACCGACTGCGTCGGTCAGGAAAGGACATGACTGAGTCCGCATTGCCTCCAGCGACGCCTCGCCGAGTTGCACTTCGGGGTAGATGCGCTGCCCGAACCACTCTCCCACGTAGTGGTTCGGCAGACGCGAGCTACGGGGAGGCATCAGGTCGAGCGCTGATCGCGGTCGCCAGAACCTGCGCAGCAACTTCTGCGAACGATTCGGCCATCTCGAAGCCGATCGCGGTGCGCCCATTCTCGGCCGCCATCGTGAGCGCACGTCCGGTGCCGCAGAACGGATCAAGGACCACACCGCCAACCGGCGATGACGACAGGATGCGAGGCCGAATCAGGTCTGGCGGGAACGTCGCTGAGTGCCCGTGTGCACCCGAGCGAGCGTTGACGGTCACCACGTCCCGACACCCGGGTTCGGCCTCGTCGAGGTCGTAGAAGTAGGAGGCTCGGCCCTCCCTCGGCCGGTGGACGAAGTGGAACAGGTGCTCGTGGGTCAGCCGAAGGCGATCCTTCTCAGGACGGGGTGGAACGTTGGGCTTCGACCAGATGAGGTCGTTCCGCAGAATCCAGCGACGGCCCTGCATCGAAATCGCGAATCGTGCCGGCACCATCAGCAGCTGCTTCTCCTGCCGGTAGTCCCCCATCGGCGTTCGCCGTCTGACCCGGCGTGTGTTGCCGAGACCTTGCCGCCCCTCAGGGCGGATGCTTGCCCAACGCGCGAAGTACGTGTCACCGATGTTGATCCAGACGTTTCCGTCGGGTTTCAGAACAGGGCGTGCTCGGTCGAACCACTCAGCCAGATGGGCCACGTACCAGTCGGGCGTCGGTTCAAGGCCCAGCATGCCGCCGTTCGCTCGATACCAGTCGTACGGCGGAGCAACATCGACCGACTCGCCCTCGCGACGCCACGCATCCTGAACCGCCCAGTTGTGATCCTCCTGCCCCTCGTACACGCGTTGGCACCAATACGGCGGGCTCGTCACGATCAAGTCCACGGACGACTCAGGGAGCTTCTCGATCAGATCGAATGCATCGCCGCAGTAGACCTCCGAGCCTGGGGGTACCGACGTGTCTTCGAATCGACCACTCATGCGACCCACAATCGGGTCGGGGTGTGACGGAGTAGCGGGCCGTCGTCGGCGAGCGGCAGGGAAGAAGCTCATCGGTATCTGCTTGTTGTCCTCAGGTCGTGGCACGGCCCCTCCATGTAGTTGTGATGTCGTTTCGCGGGATGGAACCACAGTACATAGAGGGTGCGACAAGGAAAGTCATCTTCAGCGCTCTCTCTCAAGCATGGCAGAGAACGCGTTGATCCACTTTGGGCCCCCGGAACAGCGCTTTCTGGGCCGCTCGGGTCACGACTCGACTGTAGGCGCGAGACCGTGTCAAGTGGTGGTCCCCGACGGGGACCGGTACCTCGGGATCTGACTTGCTATTGGCCTCTCGTGAGGTTTGCTCGGAGTCGGGCGCGGGTACGGTGGCGGTGTGGGCGAAGCAGGCCACCGGCCGAAGTTTGATCGAGGTGGCTTGCCTTTGGCGACGATCGATGCTGAGGCGGCTCGGGAAGAGTCGACCCGGCATCGTTTGCTGCACTGCTCGCGGGGCGTCCGCCCATCTGAAAGTGCCGTGAAGCGTCGAGCGACCAAGTCGCTCGCGGCACTCGGCACTGCTTGTGAGGCGGCCGGCCGACCGACGATGCTGTGAGGCGTCGAGCGACGGCCGGCGCTCGGCCTCTGGGCCGCGACTTGCTGCCGTTCCAGGTGCTGATGGGGGTGACTGCGGGCGGCATTGGCGGGATCGTCACCGTGCTCGGCGAGTTGCGCGACGAGTTCGGTTTCAGCGGCACCGGCATCGGAGTCATGGTGGCCAGCGGATTCGTGGCCGCGTTCGTGTCGCAGGTCACGCTGGCCCGGCTGGCCGACATGGGCCATGCCCGCACGATGGCCACCGCCGGGATCGGACTCAGCGCGGCGGCCATGCTGATGATGGTCTTCGCCGAGGGTCTCGCAGTCTGGGTGGCGAGCAGGGCGGTGCTCGGATTCGCGGGAGGGCTCATTCTCCCGGGGGTTCGCCGGGCCGCCTCGGTCCACGATCCGGCCCGGGCCGGCGAGAACCTCGGACGGATGGTGGTGGCCGAGACCACGGGGTTCATCTTCGGGCCCGTGCTGACCGCCCTGCTGGTGTGGGCCGGCGGGATACGGGCGCCTTTCGCGGTCTTCGCCGGGGCCATGCTGCTGTTCGTTCCGGTGGCGATGCGCTTGCCCCCCGACCGGGGCCTGCTCGACGTCTCCCGGCGGGCTACGTCGTTCGACCTGCTGACCATGCGACGCCTGCAGGGCGCGCTGATCATGGTCGGCGGCTACTTCATGATGATCGGCGCCTGGGAGGCGGTACTGCCGGTGATGTTCGCCGACCGGGGTGCCGGCGCAGTGGCCACCGGAGTCGCCTTCACGATGGTCGCGCTGCCGATCATGCTGGTGGGGACCCGGGCCGGCCGCCTGGCCGACCGGGTGGGACCGGTGCGGGTGACGATGGCCGGGCTCGTGATCGTGAGCGTCTTGACGATGGCCTACGGCGTGATCCCCGGGGTGGTCCCGATCGTGGTCGCCATGGTGGCGGTGGGCTTCGCCGACGGCTACGGCTTCACCGCGGCGCACGCGGTGGTGGCCCGGGCCGTTCCCGAGCAGCGCCAGGCGGCCGCACTGGGCCTGATGGGCGCGGCCGAGGTGGCCGGGGCCGCCATCGCCGCGCTCCCCTCCGCCCTGCTGTACGACCGGTACGGCGCCGGCGTGACCTGGCCGGCCGCCGGCTTGGCGGTGCTGGCGCTGGTGGTGGCGGGCTGGCTGCGCATCCGGGGAACCGTGCCCGCCTCCGGTCCCGACGCCCCGTCCCCAGGACCGGCGAAATCAGCCCCCTAGCCGAAATCTGTAGAGTTTCCTGTCATATAGCGGCAATACTCTGCAGATTTGGTCACAGGCCGGGGAAGTCGCGCTTGGCTATGAGGCAGTGGACGCCCTTGACGTCGTTCACCACCTGGGACACCTCGAAGTCGGCGGCGCAGCTCAGATAGGTGTATGCGACGTGGCGGGGCAGGTCGAGGCGGCTCTCGCAGAAGCGCAGGGCCTCCCGGACCGCCTCCCGCATGGCCTCGTCGAGGTCGGCGTGCAGACCTACCAGCACCCAGTGGTCGTCGGTCTCGCCGGACGGGTTCCGGATCAGGCCGCAGGCCCGCCGAGCCTCGGGGCCTTGCAGCACCGCCAGCCGCAGGTTCGCTCGCAGGGAGCCCTCCAGCGCGGTCAGGGCCACCTCGCCGTTGCCCTGGGCGAAGTGAGGGTCGCCCACCGCGAAGCCCGCGCCCGGCGTCTGGACCGGGAGATAGAGCCTGGATCCCTGAACCAGGTGCTTGATGTCGAGGTTGCCGCCGTGGCGGCCCGGCGGCCTGGTCGGCACGGGATCACCGGTGTCGGGGGAAACACCCATCATCCCGAGGAACGGCGCGATCGGGTAGCGCACCGCACTGCCGGTGCCGTAGCGCAGCACGGCTGTACCCGCGGCGGCATCGCCCTCCACCTCGGTGAACACCGACACCGTGCCGTGCGGTGTGCCGGCGGTGAGCGTGTCCGGGGGCTCCGACCCGTCGGGCATCTCGCCGGGCAGCGCGCCGAGCCCGTGCCGGTTGGAGGTGACCCCGTAGGGGACCCTCAGAGCGAAGCCCAGCACGTCCACCTGGAGCAGGTCGCCGGGCTCGGCGCCCCGGACCTCGATCGGTCCGGTCACCACATGGGGGCCGTCGACTCCGAAGGTGTGGGGCACATCCCGGGCCATCTCGACGGCGTCGTGGAGGACCCCGGCCCGGTCGATGCCGCGGACACCGAAGAAGGCGACCGGGTCGCGTCCCTGGTCCTCGAGGATCCCCTCATGGGACAGCGTGTCCACGGTGATGACCGTCCCGCCGTCTATCGACATCACCGGGGTGGATTCCCGGTTCGGCCACCAGCCCCACCGGCTGGTCTCAACGGTGACCGGGAGGTAGTGGTCGCTCTCGATGGGGCCCTGGCCGGGGTTCAGGATCAAGGCCGAGCCCCGTGAATCGGCGGGGTTACCAGAGCCTGCACCCGCTGATTCTCGCATGGACGCCGCCGCCTATGCTCGGCGGCAGTGACCGCCGAGCCCACTGAGACCGCCGCCGCGCCGGCACCGGTGACTCTGCTGGTGTCGGGCGGGGATGTGGTGACCATGAACCCGGCCCGGGAGGTGCTGGTCGGTGGAGCGGTGGCGGTGGCCGGAGACGTCATCGCCGCGGTCGGCTCGAGCACCGAGCTGGCCGGCTGCTATCCCGAGGCCGAGGTGATAGACGCCACCGGCTGCGTGGTCACGCCCGGGATGGTCAACGCCCACCAGCACCTGACCGGCGACCCCCTCATCCGCAGCTGCATCCCCGATCTGCTGCCCCCCGGAGCGTCGATCTTCGAGTGGTCGGTGCCGGCCCACGGGGCCCACACCGGAGACGACGACGAGCTCTCGGCAGTGCTCTCCTCGGTCGAGAACCTGGCCAACGGGGTCACCACCGTGGTGGAGGCGGGCACGGTGGCCAACCCTCACCGGGCCGCGGCCGGGATGAGGCGGGCCGGCATCCGCGGCACGATGGGCGTCTGGGGCTGGGACATCGAGGAGGGTCCGTTCACCGCTCCGGCCGCCGAGACGCTCGACCGCCAGCGCGAGGTGGTGGACTCCTTCTCCGACGGCGGGCTCATCGACGGCTGGGTGACCCTGGTGGGTCACGACCTCGCCTCCGACGAGCTCCTGGCCGGGGCCGCGGACCTGGCCCGGGACCTGGGCACCGGACTCACCATGCACATGTCGCCCACGTCGTCGGATCCCGAGCGGTACCTGGCCCGCACCGGCCGCCGGCCCCTGGTCCACCTCGACGCGCTGGGCGTTCTGGGACCGCATCTGCTGGTGGGTCACGGCGTGTGGCTGGACGACGCCGAGGTGGAGTTGGTGCTGGGCACATCGACGGCCATCGCCTACTGCCCGTGGGCGTACCTGCGCCTCGGGCAGGGAGTGGCCGGTCAGGGTCGTCACGCCGAGATCGTGGAGCGGGGCGGGAGGGTGGCGCTGGGCTGCGACGCGTCAAATGCGGGCGACACCTCCGACATCCTGCGGACAGCGGCGCTGGCTGCCGGACTGGCCCGCGACACCAGGGTCGATCCTGAGCGTTTCGGGGCCCACACCGCGTTCGAGCTGGCCACCATCGCCGGGGCTGCCGCCATCGGCATGGACGACCGGATCGGCAGCCTCGAGCCGGGCAAGCAGGCCGACATGGTGGTGCACGACACGTCGTCGATCGGCTGGGCGCCCCGGGGTGAGACAGTGCTGCATCTCGTATGGGGGACCGACGGCCGCTCGGTGCGCGACGTGGTGGTGGCCGGCCGCCAGGTCATCTCCGACGGCACCTGCACGACGGTGGACATCGCCGAACTGCAGGTCGAGGCCACCGCCGCCCAGCAGTCGCTGCTGGCGAGGGCCGGGCTCGAGATCCCCCATGCCTGGCCCCACATCCCGAGTGCCTAGAGTCGATTCGGGCAGACGGCCGAGTTAGGAGCGTCATGCAGGTAGCAGTGGTCACCGGACCGGGAGCGGTCGAACTCCGCGACGAGCCCCGGCCCCGACCCGGCCCCGACGACGTCCTCATAGAGGTGGGCATGTGCGGCCTGTGCACCATGGAGCGCCGCCTGTTCGCAGGAACCAAGCCGATATATCCGGTCGCCCCCGGCCACGAGGCCGCTGGCCGTGTGATCGAGGTGGGCAAGGCGGTGGCGTCGCTCCCCGGCACTCCGAGAGTCGGCGACCTGGTCACCATGGACCTGCTCACCCGGTGCGGCACCTGCCACATGTGCCGGCGGGGTCGCAGCGCGCTGTGCAAGCGGCCCCAGGGCGGGACCCTGAGCGACGGCACCATCTCGATGGGTGCCGGTCTGGCCGAAGTGGTGAGGGTGGCCGCCGCCCAGACGTACCGCGTGGGCGAGATCGATGTCGAGCACGCCGCCATGGGAGAGCCGGTGGCCTGCGTGGTGCACTCGGTGCGGCTGAGCGGCTTCAGGGCCGGGGACCGGGTGGCCGTCATCGGCGCGGGCTACATGGGTCGCCTCCATCTGGCTCTCTGCCGGGCGTGGGGCGCGGCCTCGGTCGGCCTGATCGACGTGAGCGACCAGCGCCGGGCTGAGGCGACCGAGGCCGGGGCGGCCAGGACGGCCGACCCCGCCGATGTGGCCGGTTGGCATGGCGATCACGACATCGTCTTCGTCACCGCGGGCGTTCCGGGCGCGGTCGAGCTCGCCATGGACCTGTGCGACGACGCGGGCGCGGTGGTCCTCTACGGGGCTTTCCCCAAAGACGTCATGGCGTCGGTGGGAGCGGACCGCATCCACCATCACGAGCTGTCCATCATCGGGGTGTTCAGCCAGGAGCCCGAGGACTGGCGCACGGCCGCGGGCCTGCTGCAATCGGGCGCTCTGGCTGCCGACCTTGACCGGCTGGTCACCGCCCGCTACAGGCTCGCCGATGTCGCCGACGCTCTGGCTCTCACCGTCGAGCAGCCCGTCTACCGGGTGATGGTCGGCTGACCCTCCGAACCCGGGGCAGGGGGGACGAGTGGCGATGAGTCCGGTCGTGGTCGGCGTCGATCTGGGGACCGGCGGGGCCCGTGCTGTGGCGCTGGCGCGCGATGGGGACGTCAAGCTGTGGATGTACGAGGCCTTCGAGGGTGCCGGCGACTGGCTCCCGGGCCGGGCCGATGCCGCGGCGTGGCTCGACGGCTTGGGCCGGCTGCTGGCCAGGGTCAACGATTCCGGATTGGAGATCGCCGCGGTCGGGGTCGGCGGGCAGAGTCCCACGACCGTGCCGCTGGAGGGTGAAGGGGGCAGCGCCACGGCCGGGATGGCCGCAACCTGCCGCCATCCGGCCGGCAACGGCCTGGGCCGTACCGAGCACCACCTCGCCCAGCTCGACTTCCTAAGCCACGAACTGGGCCGCCCGCTGGCCGGCGCGCAGATCTGGGACTGGGCGCTTCGCTGCCTGGGCGCGGGCGACGTCCAGGGACTCTGGCCCGGCGAGGAGACCATCCCCGGCTACGGGGACCGGGTGGAGGTGGGCACCGTCATCGGGCAGTGCGACGGGTCCCTGGGCCTTGCCGCGGGCACCCCGCTGGTGAGCGCCTCCAACGACGCCTACATGAGCTTCTGGGCCGGCGGCCTCTGCACTCCCCGAAGAGGTCACGATCCCGGCGGCCGCACCGGCGGTCTGGGCGTCGCCCTGAACGTGGCCGACCTCCCCGATCAGATGATGGCGTTCTTCAGCCCCGTCGCCGGGGTGAAGGTGGTCGGCGGGGCCACCAACGGTCACGGGCAGCTCCTGGAGTGGTGGTCGGATGTCTCCGGCCGCCCGATCAGCGAGCTGCTGTCGATGGCGGCGGGCGTGCCGCCGGGCGCGGGCGGGGTGCTGGTGCTGCCCTACCACGACGGCGAGCGGTCACCCCGGTGGGAGCCCCGCCTGCGGGGCGAGATCCACGGGCTCACCTTCGCGGCAGGACCGGCAGAGATCGCCCGGGCCGTGCTGGAGGCCGCGGGCTACGGGCTGCGGCACATCCACGAGGAGCTGCGTGAATCGGGTGTGGAGATGGACGTGATGTGCTGCGCGGGCTCACCGGCGCTCAGCGCGTTGTGGTGCTCGATCAAGGCGTCGGTGCTCGAAGTGGCCGTCGACGTGCCCGAGAGGCCGGAGCAGCTCTCGGCCCACGGCTGCGCTCTGTGTGCGGGCGCGGCGTTGGACTGGTGGGACGGAGTCGGTGCCGAGACCATGGACTTTTGGCCGCTGGCCAGGATGACCCGCATCGAGCCCGTGCCCGACGACGCCTACCGCGCCGGTTACGAGCGGTTCGTGGCGTTGGGAGACGCCGCTGTCTCCCGGCTCGACTCCCCCGTCTAGCGTGGTCGGCACCGGTCTCGACATCGACGACTCGTCCAATACCAAGGAGCGACCGCAATGGTGAATCCGCTGATCTTCGTGGACCTGCCCACGCCCGACCCCGAGGCCACCTCGCAGTTCTACGAGACCCTGTTCGACTGGAAGTACAAGCGCCGTCCCGCCGGCGAGTTCCACGAGGTGCTGCCGGGCGTGAAGCCCAACCTGGGCATCCACCTGGAGACCACCCCGGTGAGCGGACCGGTGCCCCGCATCTACGTGATGGTCGACGACCCGCCCGACAGGCTCGCCCTCGCGATGGAGATGGGCGCCACCAAGCTGTGGGACGAGCTCTACTGGGAGGAGTTCGACGCTCGCCACGCCGCCTTCCGCGACCCGTGGGGCAACGAGGTGGTGCTGTGGCGCAACAAGGGCACCTACGTGCCCGGATCAGCCTCCGAGAAGAACGCCTGACGCCCGCTCTGGTCCTGGTCAGCCCAGGACCTGCTCCACCGAGAACTCGACGTTGTTGCCGTCGGGGTCCTTGATCAGGCAGATGTAGCCCACATCGGGGTTGCGGTACATGGGACCCAGCACCAGGCAGCCGTCCTCGTCGGCCAGCCGGGCCACCTCGTCCACCTCGGCGCGGCTGTCGAGCGAGATGCCCAGGTGGGCGATGGAGGTCAGGAAGCCGTACTCCTCGACGATGTCGCCGGTGATCTGCTTGGGCAGAGCGCCCTCCATCAGCACGATCACGAAGCGGGCCGCCCCCGGCGTGGTGATGTCGCGCTCGTTGGCCAGCCAGGCGGTGCGCATGTTGGTCTCGGAGTCTTGTCGCTCGGAGATCTTCACCAGGGTCGTGAACTTCTCGTAGAACGCCAGCGTGTCGTCGAGGCTCCGCACCGGCAGCGCGATGTGGGTGAGCAGCGACGGCGGCGGCTCGCCGGCTGAGGACGCGGCCTCGCTGGATGCGACGGTGTCAGTCATGGCGCGACCCCCTGTGGGTCAGACACTACCGGCGAGCCGCGACCCTGGCTGAGGCGGGCGGATTTGGTCCGGCCGGCTCGTTGGGCATACCGTCCGGCCATCGGCTCGTGATTCAGGAGGAATCCAGTGTCAGCACCGAATCTGGGCAGCATTCTCGTGGGGTCGTCGCAGGTCGACGCCATGAAGGACTGGTACCGAGCCTGCTTCGGTCCCGACGAGAACGAGATGGGCGCGTTCGTGTTCGGCGGCATCCAGTTCTTCATCGAGGAGCACAGCGAGGTTTCGGGTGCCAACGAGAACGGGCACCGGATAATCCTCAACCTCGATGTGGGCGACTGCCGGGGCCTCGAGGCACACCTCAACGAGCAGGGCGTCAGCTGGGTCCGCGAGGTCGAGCAGATGCCATTCGGGCTCATCGGCACTGTCGCCGACCCCGACGGCAACATGCTGCAGGTCATCGAGTGGGGCGCCACTCCCGACGAGGGCCACGGCTGAGACACTGCTGAGGGCGGCCGAGCTGGTTCGCCCGCGAGCCTGAGAGGGGTTGACTGACCTATGAAGGCGATGCTGTACCGCGCCTCGGGAGGGCCCGAGGTGCTCGAGTACACCGACGTCGATGATCCGGTGCCGGGTGACGGTGACGTGATCGTGGACGTCGCGGCCACCGCGCTCAACCGGCTGGATGTGCTCCAGCGCAACGGCTGGTACCACATGCCGGGATTCACCTTCCCCCACATCGCCGGCATGGACATCGCCGGCGTGGTGTCCGAGGTCGGTTCCGCGGTCACCGGGTGGCGGCCCGGCGACCGGGTGGTGGCCGACCCGTCCATGGCCGGGGTGCCCGAGAACTCGAAGCACGCGGGTCTCGGCGACCTCTACGGCGAGCTCGGCATCCTGGGCGCCACACTCGACGGCGGTTACGCCACCAAGTGCCTGGTGCCGGCCTCGCACTGCTACCGGGTGCCGGACGACGTGTCGCTGGAGCAGGCGGCCACGTTCCCCACGGTCTGGCTGACCGCCGGCCATGCCCTGTTCGCGACGGGCGGCCTCTCCGAGGGTGAGACGGTGCTGATCCACGCGGCCGGCTCGGGGGTGTCGGTGGCCGGGATCCAGCTGGCCAAGCACGCCGGCGCCACCGTGCTGGCCACCGCCGGGACCGACGCCAAGTGCGACCGGGCCGTGGAGCTGGGCGCAGACCACGTGCTCAACAACCGCACCGGCGACGTGACCGGCTGGGCCATGGGCGTCACCGGCGGGCGGGGCGTGGACATGGTGTTCGACCATGTCGGCACCGCCCTGTTCACCCAGTCGATGTTCTCGCTGGCCATCGGGGGCCGGCTGGTCAACTGCGGCAACGCCTCGGGCGACACCGCCACGATCGGCTCGCTGGGCCACCTGTTCCACAACGGTCTCCGGATCATGGGTTCGGACCCGTACCGTCCCGACGAGATGGGACCGCTGTGGGACACCTTCTGCGAGGGGGTCTCATCGGGCCGGTTCACGGCGGTGATCGACTCCGAGTTTCCGCTGACCGAGGCGGCGGCAGCCCAGCAGAAGATGCTGGAGAGCGACTTCTTCGGAAAGATCCTGCTACGCCCCTAGCCGGCGGTGCCGGCCAAGTCGAGGGCCGCGTGGAGCAGCACCTCGGCGCCCCGGCCGGCCGCGTCCGGCTCGATGGACTCGGCCTCGTTGTGCGACAGACCGTCCTCACAGGGAACGAAGATCATCCCGGCAGGCGCTCTCAGGGCGACGTGGCAGGCGTCGTGGCCCGCGCCGGAGCCGATGCGCTCGTATCCGAAGCCGCAGCGCTGCGCGGCCGACTCCACCGCGTCGACACATCTCGGATCGAACACCACCGGGGCGCAGTCGTTGATGACCTCCACCCGGTGCCCGCAGTCGTGGGCCTCGGCTGCCTCGGCCACCAGGCTGCGAAGGGACCGGTCCAGACTCTCCAGCACGTCGGCGTCGGGGTGGCGCATGTCGATCGTGAATGTGATCTGGGCCGGGACCGTGTTGGAGGACACCGGCTCGGAGGCGAACATCGCCGGGGTGAGGCGTATCTGCGGGGCATGGGCGGCCGCCATGTCGTAGATCCCGCCCAGAGCATCGGCCAGTGACCGGGCCGGATCGTGGCGGCGGTCCATGGGCGTGGTGCCGGCGTGGGCGGGGAAGCCCTCGATGGTCACCCTGAACCAGCGGATCCCCTGCACCCCGGTGACGACTCCGATCGACGAGCCGCTGGCCTCGAGGATGGGACCCTGCTCAATGTGCAGTTCCAGGTATGCCTCCAGCGGCTTGCCGAAGGGCGCGGTGCCGGCCCATCCCAGACGGTCGAGCTCGGCGCCCACGGTGACGCCCGAGCGGTCGGTGACAGCCCGGACCTCGTCCAGCGGAAGCACCCCGGCCCACACCGCGGATCCCATCATCGATACCGGGAAGCGCGACCCCTCCTCGTTGGTCCACACCGCCACCTCCACCGGGGCGCGGGTCTGCACGCTGTGATCATTCAGCGCCTCCAGCACTTCGAGGCCGCTGAGCACGCCGTACACGCCGTCGAAGCGCCCCCCGGTGGGCTGGGTGTCGAGGTGGCTGCCCAGCACGACCGGCGAGGCGCCGGCGTCAACTCCAGGACGCCGGGCGAACAGGTTGCCCACGCCGTCGAGCTCGATCGAGCAGCCCGCCTGCTCGATCCAGCCGACGAACAGGTCCCGTCCCGCCCGGTCGTCGTCGGACAGCGCCTGCCGGTTCGAGCCTCCCGCAGGGGTTGCCCCGACCTCGGCCATGTCCATCAACCGCGACCAAAGCCGCCCCGAGTCCGTATGCACGCCAGTCATGCCCCAGATTCTCTCACGGAGACGACGAACCCAACGAACTCATCGGTCCAGCAGGTAGATGCATGAGACTTGTCCATCGTAACTACACTAGATATCAGGTGACAGCGCTAAATCAAATAGGCTTCCATCGGTTTGGCATGACAGTGAGGTGGACATGAACATAGAGGATCTCGATGACGACGTCGCGAGGCGGCTCACGGAGCAGGCCGCTGCGGCGGGGCTTTCTGTGCAGCAGTACTTGCGTCAGGAGCTGACGCGCATCGCGTCGCGGCGTTCGCCTGCAGAGTTCGCCCAGGGTCGTCAGCCCATGAGCCGGGCAGAGTTCGACGCCATCCGCCAGCGGCTGCGAGACGTCGATGCCCCTTAGTGCAGAGCACCGGGCGGCCGAGATCGACCGTTCCTACGAAGTGTTCGACAGGATTCCGCTGGACACCGAGGACGAGTGGGGCAATTTGGCGGAGTTCCTCGACGCGGCTGGTTCTGCGTGAACGATGTAGCTAGACTAAGTTCAGTGGACTAACTCAGTAGGGAGGGGTCAGATGCGGGTAGTGAACATGCACGAGGCAAAGACCCACCTGTCGCGGCTGGTGCAGGCGGCGGCTGACGGTGAGCCATTCGCCATAGCCCGGGCCGGCAGGCCTCTGGTGAAGGTCGTCGCCCTGGACGCACCCGATCCCGGAAACGTCGGTAGGACCGGCTTCATGCTCGATGTCTCGGTGCCCGACGACTTCGACCGGATGGGGGAGCCCGAGATCGTCGGCCTGTTCGAGGGCCCAGGTTGAGCCTTCTGCTCGATACCCACGTCCTGCTGTGGGCCGCGGCCACCCCCGACCGTCTGCCGGACGGAGTGCGCCGGAGGATCGAGGACCAGTCCGAACAGGTCCTTTTCAGCGCGGCCTCCATCTGGGAGGTGGCCATCAAGACCGGCCTGGGACGGCCAGACTTCCAGGCCGATCCCCACCTGCTGCGCAAGGGACTGCTGGAGCACGGCTACCGAGAGCTGGCCGTCACGGGCTCGCACGCGGCCGCGGTGTGCCTGCTGCCGCCCATCCACCGGGATCCGTTCGACCGCCTTCTAGTAGCCCAGGCACAGCTCGAGGCCGCAACACTGTTGACCGCGGACCAGCGGGTGGGACGGTACCCCGGACCGATCCAGCTGATCTGAGCAGGCCATGGCTGAGGGTTCTCGGGATGCTCCTTATCCGGAGTTGAAGAAGACGCACACGATGGCCCATGTGGGCCGGCCGTTCACGGACTACAAGCCGCCTGCGGCTGCACCTGTATGGGCGGTGATCGAGGGGCTGGGCCGGTACCACGTGCTGCTGGCCGCCCTGGAACTTGGCGTGTTCGAGGCCCTGGACGAGGCTCCGGGCACCGGATTGACGGCAGGGGACCTGGCCGGGCGGCTGGGCCTTCCGGGGCTGCACGTGGAGTCGCTGCTGGACTCGGTGGTGGCCCTCGGCCTGCTCGACCGGGTGGTCGACGACTTCAGGCTCAACGACGCCGCCCGCCGCTACCTGCTCGTCGACGGCGCGGCCTCGATGGCCGGGCTGATCCCGGTAGCCCCCGGACCCCACGAGAATTGGACCCGCCTGGCCGACACCGTCCGTTCGGGCCGGCCCGCCACCCCCATCGACGACGACCCGGCCGCCTTCTATGTGCCGCTGGTGGAGGGAACCTTCACCACCATGTGGCGCTGCGCCAGCCGAGCCGACTTCAAGATGCGCTACAGCGCGCTGGCCGCGGCCCGGATCCTCGACCTCGGCGCGGGCGGGGCCCCCTGGTCGATCGCCATGCTCCAGGCCTGCCCCCGCGGCCGGGCCACCGTCAACGACCTCGACGGGGTGATCGACGTGGCCCGGCGCAAGACGGCCGAGCACGGCGTCGCCGACCGCTGCGAGTTCCTTCCCGGCGACTTCCACACGATCCCGCTTGACGAAGGCGCCTACGACATCGTGGTGCTGGGCCACGTCTGCCGCACCGAGGGGATCGACGGTGCCCGCCACCTGGTCGAGCGGGCCTACGCGGCCCTGCGCCCCGAGGGCCGGGTGGTGCTGGCCGACTACTTCATCGGCCCAAACCACAAGACCAACCCCCACGCCGTGCTGATGGGCATGACCATGATGGCCAGCACCGTCAACGGCTACGGCGTCACCACCGAGACAGCCACCGGCTGTCTGCGCGACGCCGGATTCGAGGCACTCCGGCTGATCGAGCCCATCGGCTTCCAATTCGCCTACGTGGCCTCCAAGCCCAGAGACTGAAGCCCGACAACGCCTTCGGCAGGAGACAGCAATGAGCGAGCGGGAGCGCATCGACACCCTCATCAAGGGCTGGTACGTGGTCACCATGAACCCGACCCGCGACATCATTCACCACGGCGCGGTGGCCATCAGGGGCAATGAGATCGTGGCCGTGGGCAAGGCCTCAGACCTGGAGGAGGCCTACGACGCCGCCGAGACCGTCGGCGGCGACCGGTTCGTGGTCACCCCCGGCCTGGTCAACAGCCACATCCACATCACCGGCGAGCCCCTCACCCGGGGCTACGTGCCCGACGACACGCCCTTCGAGGAGAACGTGTTCATGTGGCTGTGCCCCCTCTACTCGGTGTACACCGCCGAGGAGGAGCGGCTGTCGGGCCAGCTCGCCGCGGTCGAGATGCTCAAGTCGGGCACCACCTCGTTCCTGGAGGCGGGCACCATCCGCTTCACCGACGAGGTGATGGACGGCCTCGTCGAAGCCGGCATCCGGGGCCGCATCGGCAGGTGGGTGTGGGACCTGCCGCCCGAGCCCGACGTCTACCGCCAGGACACCGACACCGCCATCGCCAACCTCAACGACACCATCGAGCGCCATCGGGGCACCGCCGGCGGCCGCCTGGGGGCGTGGTCGATGGTGGTGGGCCACACCACCTGCTCCGACCCGCTGTGGCGGGCCGCCCGGGAGGCCGCCGACCACCACGGCGTGGGCCTCAACTTCCACATGAGCCCGGCCGAGCTCGACCCCGACGGGTTCGTCGCCGAGTTCGGGCAGCGACCCATGATCCATCTGGCCGAGCTGGGCGTGCTCGGCCCCGACACCGCTATGACCCACTGCGTCCGGGTCGACGACACCGAACTCGACGTGATGGCCGCGGCCGGCTGCTCGGTGGAGCACTGCCCGACCACCGCGCTGAAGGTCAGCTACGGCGTCACCCAGGTCGGCAAGATCCCCGAGATGGTGATGCGGGGCATCAACGTGAGCATCGGCATCGACGGCAACAACGCCTCCAACTACGCCGACATGCACCGAGCCACCTACCTGGTGGCCGGCCTGTTCAAGGACGCCCGCATGGATCCCCAGATGTTCCCGGCCGAGAAGGCCTACGAGATGGCCACCCTGGGCGGGGCCCGCACCATGCTCATGG
Source organism: Candidatus Aldehydirespirator sp. (assembly GCA_965221605.1). Lineage (GTDB taxonomy): Bacteria > Actinomycetota > Acidimicrobiia > Acidimicrobiales > Aldehydirespiratoraceae > Aldehydirespirator. The sequence continues at coordinate 369,554 of CBDCSK010000013.1, read as the reverse complement.
AAGACGAGATCGGCTCACTGGAGGCAGGCAAGAAGGCCGACGTCGTGCTGCACGACACCGACCGGCCGGAGTGGCGGCCCCTGCTCAACCTGATGAACCAGCTGGTGTGGTCGGCCGACGGCCGGGGGGTGCACACCGTGTTCGTCGACGGCGCCAAGGTGGTGGACGCGGGCCGCATGACCACCATCGACGAGGACACCTTCTACGCCCGCTGCCAGGCCGCGGGCGAGGCCATCACCACCCGCTCCGGCCTCCCCGACAAGGCCAAGTACCCGATGCTCTAGCCGGCAGTCTTCGGGACTACGCGCAACCGCCGAGAGTCGGTTCCCTGCGGCTGAGTCTCCAGCCGCTTGCGCGAGAGGCCTCAAAGCCCGGATGCGGACTGCAAGCCCGCTTGTGCCGAGGGGCGCAATTGTTCGGTGGGCTCGCTGCAGTACCGGTTGTCTGACAGGGTCGATGTGTCGCTGCTGCCCATCTCGAAGTGTGAGACGTGCTAGCGGCGGATCTGGGCCAGCCCGTTGACCACGAGCGAGGCGATCTGTGATGGGCGGGACGACGCTGACAATTGGCGCAGTTCGTTCTCGTCGAGTCCGCATGAAGTTGCGCACCAAGCGCTGCTCCGCGCGGCAGATCTGAGCTGGTCCAGACTCCTGTCGATCCGGGCGTCGTCCGGGCGCTTCGGGAAACTGCCCGCGGCCCAGTTGAGGTCATCGATGTCGAGCGCCTCGGCGACGAGCGCGGCGGCCCCACCGAAACCGGCGACCACATAGAGCGGCTGACCGGCTTCGACCGCGTAGATGGCCTCCTCGATGATCCCGGGCATGGCACCCTGGAAGTCGTCGAGCCGCCCGCCCACGAGGACTCTCGCGTGACTGATGCCGGTGATGTGTCGGCGCATGGCACTGTAGCTGTGCTCGTCGCCGTGGCCGTTTAGTCCGGCATCCGGCGCGGCCCTCTGCGTCGTAATGCTCCAGCTGATCTCGGTGCCGTCGGGGGCGACACAGACGATTCGGCCGCGCGGTCCGAGACTCTGATCGAGCGCTCGCAACTCTTCACAGGAGAGCCGCCGGTGCTCCGGCTCGGCTAGGCAGAGCGTGAGGGCATCCGGGTGACTTCCGTAACGCTCGACTTCGTGCATCAGGAACTGGGTGAAGCCTGCAGGCTTGACTTGCCCCCCGTACACAAGGCCGCCGCGTCCAGTCAGGACGGATCGTGCGATCTCGGCTAGGGCCAACCCGGCGTGCCGGGGGACCAGTCCCAGCGCTCCCAAGTCGGCGCTGTCGGAAACCGAGACGCTGAGACGCAAGCCGCGCAGCGTGTCCGCGGGGCGCAGCGCCAAGCCGGCCACTAGAGGCCCGTGCCGCCTCGATCGGCGTAGGTGCGAGGCGTCACGCTGGCCACGGTAGCACCAACCGCCGCGAGGCTGAAGAGCCGAGAGCACACGCTGAGTCACTCATCTAGAGCACCCCAGTGTGCTGGTGGTCAAGGGTCGGAGGGCGTCTATCGCAGGCCGCGGGCCACGAGTCCCCGCGCTCGCAAGGGACAAGCGAGGAGATATCGCATAGACAGAATCCTCTGGCCTTCACGCTTGCGCCTGCTACATTCGGCTCGGTGACGCAAAGGCATCAGAGGGTGCAGGCTGCGCTGCCCAGCTTTCGTCGCCCGCCTGTCGTAGAGGTGGTGATCGGCGCACAGATGATCGGCGCGGCGCCTCACTCGCTTCAGGCTCTGGGCAGTTTCGCAGCCTCCCTCGCGGACGAGGGCCTGTCGGTGCAGGAGGCCAGGCCCGCTGTGGAGGTCCGCCCCGAGCGCTTCGACCCCACCGAGATGCCGGTTGTCGCTTCGCTGGATGTTCTACTTCGTTCGGGACCTCCGCCGGTGTGCCATGTAATGCGCAGCGCTGCGGGCGACGAGATGGTGCAGGTGCAGACAGACTGGATCGCGGTCAACTGGCGCAAGGCGTCGGCGGACGCAGAGTATCCGCGCTGGCCAAGCCGCTGGGACACGTTCGAACGCCGTGCTCAGCTCGCTCAGACCTGTTTCGGCGGCAGCGACTTCCGGTTTGGGCTCGTCGAGGTCACCTACCTGAACCACATCGAGTTGGACAACGCTGCGGCGTTGCACAGCCAGCCCGCTCGAGTCGTGTCGTTCCTGGCCGCGGGTGATGAGTTCACCGACGGCTTTCTGGGCCCCGCCGAGCGTTGCCACGCGGGTCTAGACTTCAGAATCGGCCAGTCCGGCTCGGACCGGCCGGCCGGCCGGCTGAGTGTTTCGGCCAATCCGGCGTGGCATGAGAAGGGCATGCGCCCGCTCTTGGTCCTGACGCTGACAGCGAGAGGCAATCCGAGGTCGCCTTCGTTGGAAGGCGTGCGAGAGTTCGCCTATCTCGCGCGGGAGTGGATCGTGCGGGCCTTCGCGGATCTGACCACTCCTGAGATGCACGTTGAATGGGAACGCGAAGATCGAGAATCCAATGGGGGAGCCCAAACGTGACGATCATTGAGTCGAATACCGGAGGCCATCTGCTGAGTGCGAGTTGGCCCGACACGGCGGCCTACGGGCCGATATCGGAATTCTTGGCCGACGACGGTTTGGATGTCGCGCACGGCCCGGCCATCTTTCGGGTTGTCGCGGCCCGGCGGCGACCGCAGATGCATGGACTGTCAGCCGGCTGGGCAGACGGCAAGCTGCGGCGGTTGCGGATGCTGGGTGACGATTGGGACGGTCATGGCGCTGCTGCGCCCGCAAGCGAAGCGTTGGCTCGCTCCCACGAGTTCCTTGTGACTCTGGAAACCTGGCCTCGTCACGTGCCGCGCCCGGACGTGATGGTCTCGAAGGAGGGCGGGGTTCTCGTCGAGTGGGACGCGGACGGCGTTGAGGTCATCATCGAGTTCCCTCCCCGGGGCTGCGTGAACGTCTATCTCAAGACGCCGCGGGCGGAGGCGGAGGGACCGGTCGAAGACCACCTCGACGACTTGTCGGAGGCACTGTCCCATTTCGTCCGCCTGACCTGATGCATCTGTTCGCGTGCTGCGTGACCCGGGCGAAGTCTTCGAGGACGACCCGACCATCCTCGGCTCTGATGTCCTGTATCGGATGGTTCGATACGACACCGTCTATTGGGAGGGCGAGGACGCGGTGCGGGCACGGACGAATGCCTTTCAGGATCAGCCCCCTCAACGGGCACAGCAAATGGGATACCCGGCTGTAGCGCTCTCGGTTCATCTCGGGTCGATCCTCCAGCGCGAGGGAATCGACCCGGCGAGCTTGGTGAGGCACAGCCGCTGGCGGGGTGGGTATGGCGTGGCGAGCATCACGGCGGGGCAGGCCCGTCTCGAGGGCCAGGGCGTGGCACGGGATCCGTTGCCGGACAGCCCCGCCCACTGCCTGATGTTCGCGCGGTCGGGCCGCAAGAAGACGAAGGGTCAGAGCAAGGCACTCGCCCGCCAGCTCCTTGACACGATGGGTGACGGTGGTGTCGATGATCTCGTTCATGCGGAGCTGCTGCAACTCGGGTGTGTCCGAGGTGATGGCCTCGATGAGCAACTCCCGCAGTGACCGGTCAGAGAACGCCTGGCCCAGCACGTCGAAGACCTTGCCGCCGAGGGCCTTTCGCTGTTCCTCCAACTTGTCGAGCAGCCGCTCGAACACCTTCCCCTCGCGTGTGTCGTCAGCGACGAGGTTCCACAGCCGGCACACCTCGGTCTGTCCGATCCGGTGGATGCGCCCGAATCGCTGCTCGATGCGGTTCGGGTTCCAGGGCAGGTCGTAGTTCACCATCTCGAGCCGCTCCAACTGAGCGATCTCGACTCGGAGCTCTTCTGCGGTGCGGGCCGCGGTGGCCTCGTCGAGGATCTCGGTCTCTACGTTCTCCGTCTCGCTGCTGAGCATCTCATCGGGGTCGAGGTCCTCGAAATCCGCTAGCGCGTAGCCGGACGGCACCCGTCCCAACACTTCCACCGCAGGATCCGCCGATCGGGCAGCTGCCGCAGCCTTATGCATCTCCGCCTCGGCGAGACGGGCCGAGAGACGCTCCCGGCGCCGCTGCAGCGAGCGCCAGATCGCTCTCGGTGAAGACGCCAGGCGTCTCTGCAGGACTGTGAGAGCGAACCCGACCACCGCGGAACGGCGACCCTCGCCCTCCTGGCGCAGACGCCGCGCTCGGTTCATCCCCTCGGTCACGTACTCCGTGACCCTCTCATAGAGATCCCGTTCGTCGCCGCTCAGCGGGTATTTCGCCGTGGTTGCCTCGCGCTCAGGGAACAACTTCGTGCCGTCGAAGCGCAGCAGTTCCTCCTTGACGCTTCGCCGCATCAGGTCCGTCGGAGGCTCGACACTGTGCACACCACGGCGGAACCTGCCTGCGAAACGATCCTCGTCGAGCAAGGCCATGAACAACTGGTAATCCTCAGGCTTCCCGTTGTGCGGCGTGGCCGTCATCAGCAGGAAGTGTCGGGCTGAACGCTCCAACCGCTGACCTAGTCGGTATCGCTTGGTTGCTTCAACGTCTCCGCCTCGATAGGTGGCCGACATCTTGTGAGCCTCGTCGACGATCACCAGATCCCAGTCGGTGCGTCCCAAGTGAACCTGGAGGCCCTCGTCGCGGGCCAGCATGTCCAGTCGGGCGATCAGGCGGTGCCGTGTCTCGAAGGGATTCCCGGACCGGGTCGACTCGACCATCTCGCGGGTGAGCAGTTCGAACTCCAGGCCGAACTTCTCGCCCAACTCGTCCTGCCACTGCTCCGCCAAGCCGCCGGGCACGACGATCAGGCATCGCTCCAGGTCGCCGCGCACGATCAACTCCTTGACGAGCAAGCCGGCCATGATCGTCTTGCCCGCCCCTGGATCATCGGCCAGCAGGAACCGCAGCGGGTTCTGCTGCAGCATGTCCAAGTACACGGCGTCGATCTGATGAGGCAACAGCTCGACATCGCTCGAATGTGTCGCCAGGTATGGATCGAACAGGTAGGCGAGGCTGATGCGCTTGGCTTCGGCCACCAGCACGAACAGCTCCGGATCGGCGTCGAAGCTCCACCGCTGATCTTCCGTGCCGGCCAGCAACTCCACAGCGTTTTCGCGGTACAACAGTTCTCTGTGGACGCCGCCATGGCCGTCCTCGTAGGTGAGGTTCACAACATCGGAGCCGAGCCGGTCCACGTCAATGACGGTGACCGGCCCCGATAGCGCCAAACCACCAAGGCGCATGCCTTTGGTCAGATCATCGAACCATCCCATTCGTCCGGCGAGCGTACAGCTCGTCCGTGGCCGGGCCGGTTCGGCGGGCGGGTCCGCTCTCGCTAGGTCATCCGACAAACTCGCTTGTAAAGGACGGCTCGTGGGGCTGACGGCTACAGGTCGGGCACGCTGAAGATCGAGCCGCCGAACAGCAGCCAGGCCAGCAGCAGCGTCCACGCCACGTTGGCGGCCTGCGCGACCACGAAGGCGATCGCGGGCCGGCCGCCCTGCATCGACAGCAGGTCGCGCAGCCGGGTCTCCAGGCCGATGCACACGAAGGCCAGCGCGAACAGCCAGGTCCTCAGGCCCTTCAGCACGCTCGACGTGGCGTCCACCAGCCCGTCGCCGAGCCCGAAGGAGAACACCAGCGACGTCGCCAGGAAGCCCAGGACGAACTTGGGGAACCGCTCCCAGATGACCGACGCCGACACCTCGGGCGTGTCCGCTCCGCCGGCGCCGCCCCGGACGGTCCACCACACCGACAGTGCGAAGGCGGCCAACCCGAGGAGGGCGTTCTGTGAGAGCTTGACGATGGTCGCCGCGTTGGTGGCCGAGTCGCCGATGCTCTCGCCGGCCACAACCACCGCGCCGGTGGTGTCGATGGTGCCGCCGATCCAGGCTCCGCCGACGATGTCCGATAGCCCGAGCCAGTCCACCGCCAGCGGCATCAGGATCATCATCGGCGCGGCGACCACCAGCACCAGCGAGGTCACGTAGGAGAGCTTCTTGCGGTCCCCGGAGATGGCTCCGCAGGCCGCGATGGCGGCCGACACGCCGCAGATCGACACCGCGGTGGCCATCATGGCCGAGAACTCCTCGTCCACCCGGAGCTTGCGGGAGAGCCAGTAGCACAGGTACCAGATCACCGCGATCACCGCGGCCGCCTGCACCATGCCGTACATGCCGGCCTCCAGCACCCGGCCGAACAGCACGCTCGACCCCAGGATCACCAGCCCGGCCTTGATGTAGTACTCGGTGCGCATGGCAGCCCGGAGCCAGCCGGGCACCCCGATCACGTTGGAGATGAACAGGCCGAGCACCAGCGCGGTGATGGCGTAGTTGACGCCGCGGTCGCTGAGCGCAGAGTCGCAGGCCACTGCCCGGGCCGCCCAGGCCAGCGCGAACAGCCCGGCGAAGCCCGCCGCGAAGCCGCGGGCCGAACCGTCCATGAGCCGGACTCCCACCGCACACAGCACCAGCAGCGCGGCGCCCACCCCGACGGTGGTCGCCAGCCGGCCGGGGGCGAACAGCCCGCTCAGCCCGTCGCTGCAGGCAAGGCCCGCGCCGTCGGGCCGGACGCCGACCAGGACCAGCGCGATGATCGCGGCGCCCATCCACACCGCGAGCCAGTCCTCGGAGCGCAGCAGCCCGTCGCCCGTCTTCACGCCCTCCACGGGAGCCAAGTTAATGAAACAGGCGAAGTGTGCTGATGCGAGAGCGGTAGGGTCGGACCATGGGTGAGTTCAGGGTCATCTTCGTCGCCAACGACTACGACGCCACCGTGGGGTTCTTCACCGACGTGATGGGCCTGGAGGTGGAGCGGTCCTTCGGCGAGATCTTCCGGGGGACGATCCTGCTGGCCGCCGCCGGCCGGATCGAGGTCATAGAGGACGGGGGCGGATGGGACACGCCCGGAGTGTCGGGCGTGTCGGTGTCATGGGAGATTGACGACGCCGACGCCGAGCACGCCCGGCTGGTCGCCGCGGGGGCCGACATCGTGCGCCCGGTGCAACTGATGCCGTGGGGTCACAAGAGCTTCGAAGTGGCCGGCCCCGATGGCCTGAGGATCATCCTCTTCGAAGTGGTCACGGCCCAGTAGCGGCTAGAAAGTCGAACTATGCGATTCGGATTCTGGGCCTCGAGCGGCAGCGACTGGGACCACATCCTGGCGGTGAGCCGGGCCGCGGAGGCCAGCGGCTGGGACGGCCTGTGGCTGCCCGACCACTTCATGCCCCCCGAGGGGGGATACGGGCACGAGCCTGCCGGGGTGGATCCCGAGCTGCTGATCAACCACGAATGCTGGACCCTGCTGGCCGGGCTGGCTGCGGCCGTACCCCGGGTGCGCCTCGGCGCGATGGTGACCGGCAACACCTACCGCCATCCCGCCGTGCTGGCCAAGCAGGCCGCCACCGTCGACCACATCAGCGGCGGGCGGCTGGTGCTCGGTCTGGGCGCCGGATGGCAGGAGAACGAGCACCGCCGCTACGGCATCACCTACGGCACGGTCCGGGATCGGGCCGACCGGCTGGACGAGGCCTGCGCGATCATCTCCGGCCTGTTCGCCAACGAGCGCACCGACTTCGACGGCGCCCACTACCGGCTTCAGGGCGCGCCGCTGGTGCCCAAGCCGCTGCAGGACCCGCTGCCGATAATGATCGGCGGCCGGGGCGAGCGTCGCACCATCCCCACCCTGGTGCGCTGGGGCCACGAGTGGAACGGCTGGTGCACGGTCGCCGACATGGGCCACTTCAACGCGCTCATCGACCGGCTCTGCGACGCGGCGGGACGCGACCCGGCCACCATCGCCCGCTCCGCCGCGGTGATCCTGAACCTGTGCGACACCGAGGCCGACGCGGCCCGCCGCCAGGAGCGGTCGGCGGGAAGGCCCGTGCTGGTGGGCACGCCGGCCCAGCTCGTGGAGCAGGTGGCCGCCTATGCCGCGGCCGGCACCGACGAGCTGATCATCCCCGACTTCAACATGCGGCCCGAGCAGACCTCCGAGATCGCCGAACGCTTCATCACCGAGGTCGCTGCTGCCCTCTGATCCTCCGCGGAACCCCCTTGAGAATCAAGGTGGTTGGCTCCTTACACAACTGGTCAAGCGGATGTTGAGCCACTTGCTGAGGTCCTTGCTCAGCCGTGCTTGGCGTATTCCGGCAAGAGTTCGCGCACAGCGTTGTTCAGGCGTTCGGCTACACCCTGGTTGCGTAGTGCTTCGCGAATTCGCTTGCATGCCCTTACTTGCCCAGCATTAGCGAGGTCCGGTCTGTCGCGCACGGTGCTGGCAACCCGCTCAAGGGTCTCGCCGAGACGAGCGAGACGTCGATGCAGCCGCTCGTTCCGGTCGAACGCGGGGATCGGGATCCGGTACCAGAAGTGAGTGTGAAAGTCCCGGTCGGACTTGCGCGCAGCGCGGTATGCATCCTGCAGCGTGTCAGCGTTCAGTACAGCCACTAGGTAAGCGGCCTCGGAGCCGCTGCGCGCGGGCAGCCAGTAGCAAGCGTCGTTGAGGACGATCTGGCCCTTGGTTCGAGCCGCCCTGAGGTGCTGTCCTGACTTGTTATATGTCACCGTCCATGCACTCGTTGCCTCGAGCTGCGCGGTCAGCCGTCCGTGGAAGTCGAGCATTCCGATCAGCGTGTCGGGGGTGGTTGATCCCCGTCCCTTGAAGTCCGCATAGCGAGTCTCGGCCTGGTGCCAGAAATCGCTGACCGGGGCGGCGATCAGCGATCTAGTTGCAGTCAACGGAACCACGCAGTTCGTGAGACGATGCGTGAAGCAGCCGACGAGCAGATTCTGGGAGAAAACTGCGTCGGTCAGCCAGTGCGTGGGAACGTCGCCAACGAGCACACCGGCGACTCTCCACGGCTCCTGCGTAGACGGCTTGGTCGTCACCGTGACGGTGCCAGGGGCGACCGGTGTGCTGCGATCCACGACAACGAGGCAGTGGGGCCTAAGGTTCGCGCCGGCGCGTGGCTCGCCGTCTGTGTCGTTCAAGACGTACCCAGAGGGGGCTGGTGGGCTGGCAGTCATGGCGGCTGCCTCGACGATCTTGTTGCGAACGGTCGCCCACGAGTCGTCGCGGCTGATTGTCTCTCCGTCTGCCACGGACAGCGCGAGTTTCTCGCCACTACCGGCCTCGCCGGTTAACCACACGGCCGCCTTCGCCCCGGTAAACGGCGGCGGTCGTATCGGCGACAGGTCGATGCTCCCAGCTGCCGGCCGAGCGGAGCGGAACATAGACCAGTTGTCCGCTGAGAGGGAGGCCCGGTTCACAACCCATCCTGAAGCGTGACCATCCGGTGACAGGTAGAGGCTTTCGCAACGGACAATAAACAGGACGGCGATGTCGAAGCTGCCGACTGAGCCCGCTGCCGACCTCGACACGCCGGACGCGTAGAGGTTGGCTTCGCGAGTCATCAGATCCAGCGCCTCGCGCCGATCCTCGACTTGTATCTCAGACATCCTCACCCATGGCGGGTTCGCGACGATCCGGTCGACCTTGGTCTCAGCCAGCATCGCCGTGGACATGTGGTTCCTCATGAACCAGTTCCATACACCGTTGCCTTCCGCATCGATGACCTCGGTGAGCCTCTCGTGGGCGACTGTGAGTGCCTGCTCTTCGTTAGCGCTCAGACCCTCTAGCAAGTGGCCCGGCATCGGTGCTGCTTGACGGCATGAATCGACGAACTGTCGCAGCCGCTGGGAAAGGCCTGCTGGACGCGCGAAGGCCGCGGGAATCTCGATGCGGCGACCCTTGGGCGTGACGAGTCCGAACATGCCGCTCGCCCGTTGGAGCCCTCCCCGATCGTCGGGCGACGGCGTGGCGAGGCCGTCTCCTTGGTGCACCCGCAGCCCATCCAGACCTGGTGAAGGTGCCGCTGGCAGGGCGCGCAGCAGCGTGGCGCGGGCGATCTCCACGGCGACCGGGTGGATGTCGATACCCCACACCAACCGCGCCGCGATATCGGCCTGTTGTTGTGGCGTCCAGTCGCTCGCGAAGCGACAGATTCGGCGTGCCGCATGGAATAGGAAGGTCCCTGAGCCGCAGGCGGGGTCGAGTACGCCGACAGCCGGAGGCGGACCCCGTGTCGAGCGAGCCTTGGCGACAGCTCCCTCGCACCACTCGTCGTCACACACCCTCTCGATCACCAACTCGGCCAACCAGTCGGGCGTGTAGTACTCTCCGAAGGACTTGCGGTGGATCGGATTGATGACGGCCTCGTACATACCGCGCAGGACATCGCGGGGCCGAGCCCGCCAGTCGAAGCTGTCGGCCGCGGCGAAGATGTCGGCTGCCCATTGCTTGCCCTCTGGTGTGAGCGCTGCCCATGACACGAACCCGTCGTCGAGCGTGGCTGTGGCCGGGTCCCCGCCGTTGACGCTCGACGTGGCGCTATTGAGCGTCCCCACCACGGCTCGGGCGACCGCCACCAAGAACGTGTGCTGCACGAACAACTCGGCGGCTTCGGACTCTGCGGGCACCATGCCGGATCCCCTGAGCATGTCGTACCACAGAGCCCTCTGCGTGTGGCGCGCCCTGGTTGCGGCGACACCGGCCTGCTGGGTAGTCATGTTGGCGATGACTCGCAAACGGGCGAGATACGGCTCGAACACCGTCGTGTATGGATCAGAGGGTACGGTCGGCTTTCCCTGGTCTCTGTGCAGGACGCGGTAGAGCCAGGCCAAGAATTCCACCTCGTTGCCCGCTCGAAAGCTGCGGGAGCGCAGGAAGCGTCCGGCCTCCCCACCGTGGACTGGCCAGAGCCAGGAGTGCCAATCGTGACCGTCGGTCACCACACCGATCCAGGGCGCCTGCGCAGCACCATCGAGGTCGAGTTGGTCGCGCTCGTCAGCACAGGTTGCCCTGATGTAGCGATCGACCTGCTGGAAGGCTGACTCGTTTCCGCTCCCGCCCGTTCCAGGCCTGTGCGGGTCGCTGGCGCGTCCGGGACGCTTGGTGTCAAACAGCGCCCGCGCTGTCGGACATCTCAAGTCCGGTTGGACCCCGGCAACCGTCTCTCTTGTGACCGTATCGGTTGCGCCGAGCGCCTTCAGCAGCGCAGCCAACGCCGATTCGACGTTCCCCTCGCTGGCGGCGGCACCAAGAACGGCACCGGCGGCGTCCACTTGGACCTGTCCAAAGCCCGCTGACATCGTCGGTTCACCTCCGTAGATGACCCTTCCACAGCAGTATGACGGCCTCGGCTGTCACCGCCGTGCATTTGAGCCGTGCATTTGATGGGGCAGCAGGTGAAGCAGGATTTAAGCCTGAATCCACCGATGGGCTGGTCGGGGTGGGCTGGTCGGGGTGTTTGTGGGGGTGTTTGGCTGGTTGGGGTGCGGCGGGTGTTGTTGGGGCGTGTTGGGCCGGCGGTTGGGACTGGGCTGGTTTGTGGCGCTCAGGGGGGTGTGTTCTGGGTGGCGCCGGGCCCGGGGCTGGGGGTTCAGATGAGTTGGGGGAGGTTGCGGGTGTGTGTGAGCGCGGCGGTGAATTGGTGTGCCCAGGGCCAGTTGAGCGGGAGGCGGAGTTTGTGTCGGTGGCTGTGGTTGACGAGGCGTCCGGGCACGGCGAGCAGCCGCCGGCGGACGGTGGCGGCTGCGGTGAGCCGTTCGGGGTGCTGTGTGTGTCCGAGTCGTGCGGTCCAGCGGGTGAGGTTGTGGGCCAGCACGGCGCAGGCGAGGTGGGCGGCGTTGGCGAAGAACCTTCCGGAGGGGCAGTGGGCGAGGCCGTTGTCTTTGAGGTCTCTGATGGCGAGCTCGACTCGGGCGTGGCCGCGGTGGTAGGCGTCGGCGGTTTCGGTGTCGAGGTCGTCTCTGTTCGTGATGAACGCGTGGTGGCGCCAGTCGGGCCACAGCTCGCGTTGGGGGCCTTCTGGGAGTCGGGTGCGGCGCACCACGAGGCGCAGCTTTCGGGGGCCACAGGGGTCGCGGCGGCTCGTTGTGATGGCGCACTCGGCGACCTGGGCTTCCCCGTCGGGGTAGGCGATCGGCGTCCAGGCGGTCTCGTCGATGCCGTCGATGGCTGCTTTGACTTTGGCGTTCTGTGGGATCGTGACCGACCAGCGGGCCTTGTATGTGTCGAGCTTTGCGATCAGCGCGTAGGAGAAGAACCCGGCGTCGGCGCGCACGGTGAGCTTCGTGCCCGGCGCGAGGCGTCCGAGGCGGGCCAGGGTCTCCGCGGCGAAGCGGACATGGCCGCGCTGGGAGGACCCCGACCGCATCCTGGCGTGGAGCACCTCGCCGGTGTCGTCCCGGGTCGCCGCCAGCGGGTGGTAGCCCCAAACCTTGGTGTGGCCGTAGGCCGCGCCCTGCTTGGACTTGCCGTGGACCTCACAGACCGTGGAGTCCAGATCCACCGTCATCTCCGCCGCTGCCGGCGCCGCGCCCGAAGACCACGCCCGGCTGAGCGCCAGCTCCAGGGCGCGGTCGAACTGGCGCACATGGCCCCAGGTGAAGGACCGCAGCCACGTCCCCAACGTCGACGGCGCCGCAGGCTCAAAGCCCAGCACCGCCGAAGCGGACCCGGCCCGCAGCCTGTCGGCGTCGCCGATGAACGAGCCGCCCACCAGCATCGACGCCACCACCGACAGCGCCTTCGCCCCGGACCCACGGCCCGCCGCGGGCGGGCGCACCGCATCGTCGATGAGCGCCTCCAAACCCAGCCGGCCCATCACCGTGCCCGCCAACAGCAGCCCCGCATCGGCCACCAGCGAAGCGTCGTCGAACACCGCCTCGATCCCGTCGATACCACCCGCTACGCTGCTCACAGGAAGTGCCTCCTCACATGGCCAGAATCACTGTTGACTCAAACAGCATTCTCCCATGTCAGGAGGCCTTTCCGGTGGACGCGCCAACCCCACAAACCTCACCGCGCCGGTGGATCCAGGTTAAGAGTACGTGCCCCCCACCACGGCCTGCGGTAGCGTCCGGCGGCGGAGCCACCAGGGAGTAGAGCAATGACCGAGACTGTGTTCGACAGGGACGTGCCCGCGGTGGTGCAGTCCGCGCCGAGCCGCTTCGACGCCTACGACACCGCCGACCTGTGGCGCAAGGACGTCGACCACTACATCCACCCCTTCACCGACTTCGCGGTGTGGAAGGACGAGGGCGCGCTGGTGATGGCCGAGTCCGGGGGCGCCTACGTCTACGACTCCGACGGCCGGCGCTACCTCGACGCCCAGGGCGGGCTGTGGTGCGTCAACGCCGGCTACGGCCGGGCCGAGATCGCCGACGCCATGGCCGAGCAGGCCCGCAGGCTGGCCTACTACTCGCCGTTCACCAACACCACGTCGGTGCCGGGGGCCACGCTGGCCCACAAGCTGGCCTCGCTGGCACCCGGCAACCTCAACCACGCGTTCTTCGGCATGTCCGGGTCGGACGCCAACGACACCGCGGTGCGGATGATCCACTTCTACTTCAACCGTCTCGGCCAGACGAACAAGAAGACCATCATCACCCGGGTCAGCGGCTACCACGGCTCCAGCTACCTGGCCATGTCGCTCACCGGCGTGGCCCACGACCACATCGGCTTCGACATCATCGGGGAGCCGCTCATCGCCCGGGTGGAGGGCCCCGACATCTACCGTCGATCAGACGGCATGACCCCGGAGGAGTACACCGACAAACTCGTCGCCGAGTTCACGGCCAAGGTCGAGGAGCTGGGACCGGAGAACGTGGCCGCCTTCTTCGCCGAGCCCATCATGGGGGCGGGCGGGGTGCTGGTGCCGCCTCCCGGATACCTGCCGAGGATGCGGGACGCCTGCCGGGAGTTCGGGATCCTCTACGTCTCCGACGAGGTGGTGACCGCCTTCGGGCGGCTCGGGCACTTCTTCGCCAGCGAGGACGTCTTCGGCATCCAGCCCGACATCATCAACAGCGCCAAGGGCCTCACGTCCGGCTACGCGCCGCTGTCGGCAACGCTGCTCTCCGACGAGATCTACGACGTGATCTCGGTGCCGCAGGCCCCCGGTGCCGAGTTCGCCCACGGCTACACCTACAGCGGGCACCCGGTGTCGTGCGCGGCCGCGCTGGCCAACATCGATATCTTCGAGCGTGAGGACCTCTGCGGCCATGTGCGCACCGTCGGCCCTACTTCGAGGAGCGTTTGCGCACCCTCGCCGACCTGCCCATCGTCGGCGACGTACGGGGCAAGTGCTTCATGATGTGCCTGGAGAACGTGGCCGACCGCGACACCAGGGAGATGTTCGCCCCGGAGGTGGAGATCGGCCGGCGCATCTCCGACGCCTGCGACGCCCGGGGCCTGCTGGTGCGGCCCATCGGGCGCCTCAACGTGCTGTCGCCGCCACTGATCCTCACCACCGACCAGATCGACTGGCTGGTCGACACCCTGCGGGCCGGTATCGAGGAGGTGATGGCCGGCCTAGAGCGCGAGGGCCTTTGGCACGAAAAGGTTTGAATATGATTGACAATGCGCTAGATTTGTCAGCAAGTGGCTGAAGGACGACTTCAGAGGAGTTGGCATCTGATATGAGCACGTTCACATGCCCAGTGACGATCTCCAGTCTTGACGGCCTACGAACCGCAGTAGTCCAGGCGACGGTCGACACTGGCGCCTTCTACAGCGCCATGCCGGCCCGGCTGCTGAGCGAGCTCGGGATCGAGCCGGAACAGAAATGCCGGATACGGCTGGCGGACGGGCAGATCGTCGACGTCGAGCTCGGTCCGGCGTTCATCGCCATCGACGGCAACAGAGCACCCACGTTGGTCTCCTTCAGCGAGGACGGCGCCCCCATCTTGCTCGGCGCCTACGCCCTGGAGGGCCTCCGCCTACTCGTGGACCCCAAGGGGGAGCGCCTGATCCCCAACGAGGAGATCCCGCTGTACTGAGGGGTGCACGCTCGCTAGGCCCAGGCTTCTAGGCGGCAGCCGACCAGCAGCTCCGACACCGACGCGGTGTTGGGCAGTGCGATCACCGTGGCCACCAGGTCGGCCACGTCCTCGGGCTGGGTGATGGTGTCGTCGTCGGGGTCCATCATGTCGGTGGCCACCGGCCCGGGGCATACCGCGGTCACCCGGATGCCGTCGTCCCAGCCGATCTGGCGGATGGCGTGCGACAGCGCCAGCAGCGCGTACTTGGTCATGGAGTAGCCCACGATCGAGTCGCCCTTGACCCGCTTGGCCGACAGCGAGGCGATGTTGACCACCCGGCCCGACCCCGACTTCCGCAGATGCGGCAGAGCCAGCCGGATGAGCCGCAGCGGCCCCTTCACGTTCACGGCCCACATGTCGTCGAGCACGTCCTCTTCCATGCTCTCCAGCCCGGTGCGGTCGACGATGCCGGCGCAGTTGATGAGCACGTCGATCCGGCCGAACCGCTCGACGGTCGCGTCCACCCAGCCACGGGCCGAGTCCAGGTCGGTGGCCTCATGGTGGTTGAGCATCATCCGGTCGGGCCCGACGTCGGGAGCACTCGCAGTCAGGGCGTCCATCCGGCGGGCCCCGAGGCTGAGCCGGTAGCCGTCGGCGGCCAGCCGCGCCGCGATCCTGGCTCCGATGCCCCGGTTGGCTCCCGACAGCATCACCACCCGTTCACCTGCGTTGATCGAACCCATCATCGACTCCCGTGTTTGGTCGAGCCCGCCGGTGGCCCGATGGGGCCCCGGCTGCGCCGCCGATTATCGTCGGCCGGCGTGCGAAGGGCGAAGCGGGGAACCCTATGACCATGCTGGAGGCGGAGATCAGTCCGGGCATGGGCCCCGGGGACTTCGTGGACCTGGCCGTGCGCTGCGAGCGGGCCGGGTTCGACCGCTTCGGTGTGTCCGACGTGGTGTTCTGGCCCGACTGCTTCGTACTCCAAGGGTTGATCGCTCAAGCCACCAGCCGGATCCGCATCGGCTCGATGGTCACCAATCCGTACTCCCGCCACCCGGCCATGCTCGCCGGCGCGGTGGCCACCCTCCAGGAGCTCTCGGGCGGGCGCATGTTCCTCGGCATCGGCGTGGGCGCCGGACTCGAGGACCTGCGGATCGACTATCCGAGGCCGGTGCGGGCCCTGCGCGAGGCCATCGTGGGCATCCAGGGTCTGCTCGCAGGCGAGACCGTCGACCTCGACGGCGAGATGTTCCCAATCGACGGCGGCCGGCTGGTTCGCCCGCCCACCACGCCGGTGCCGATCTCGGTGGGGACCCGCAGCCGGCAGGTGATGCGGCTGGCCGGCGAGCTGGCCGACATCGCCCTGGTCGGCGCCCGCCACTTCACGCCCGAGATCGCGCGGCAGTACTACGGCTGGCTGGCCGAGGGCGCGGCCCGGGCGGACCGGGACGTCGCCGACATAGACATCGCGCCGCGGCTCACGCTGTGCGTCTCGGGCGACGGCGATCTGGCCCGCCGGTCGGTGGTGCGCTATGTGGCCCACTACCTGGCCATCATCCGGCCTGCCGAGATGGACCCCGACCGCCTGGCCGCCATTGACGACGCCCTCGACCGGGCGACCGGCTGGTACTTCGACCTCGACCGCTACGACCCGCCCGAGCTGTTCGACCTGGTCACCGACGGCTGGATCCGCCGCTACGCCGTGGCCGGAGCGCCTTCGGAGATCGCCGAGCAGGTCAGGGAGGTGACCGCGCTCGGGTTCACCAGCGCGAGCTTCAACCTGGCCGCGGTCCTGCGCTCCTCCGCGGCCGAGGGCTACGCCGAGACCATCGACGGCTTCGCGTCAGTGATCGACGACTGCCGTTGACTCCGGCTTGACCGCGACGACCTCGCCGTTGAGCCAGGCCCAGAAGCCGTCCGGCGAGTCGGCCCAGCGCTGGAAGGCGGCCGAGATCGCCACCAGATCGCTTCGCATTGCGAATCCGCCCGCCACGGCGTGCTCGGCGAAGTCGCTGTCGGTCACCCGCACGGCCCACATGCCTCCCCAGAGCTCGCGGCCGGCCGCGTCGGCGTGGGTGGTGGTGCTGGTGGTGACCACCGGGTCCACGAAGCCGGCGGCCCGCACCCACCCCGGCAGGAAGCGCCCCGCGTCGGGCTCGCCGCCGTTGGCCCGGGCCACCTCGTGGTACAGGCGCAGCCAGTGCTGCAGGGCCGACTCGACCGGCGCGTGGACCATCGTCTGGTAGTCGGAGTCGCGCACCGCCACCAGACCGCCGGGGCGCAGCACCCTCCGGGCCTCCCGCAGCGCCCGGACCGGGTCCGACAGGTGCTGCATCAGCTGGTGGGCGTAGACCACGTCGAAGCTCTCGTCGCCGAACGGCAGGTCGTAGGCGGAGCCCAGCTCGAAGACGGCGTTGTCGACGCCCTCCTCGCGGGCCCGGAGGCGGGCCGAATCGACCACTTCGGCCGAGGTGTCCACGCCGACGACCGTCGCCACCCGGCGGGCCAGCCCGACGGTGATGGTGCCGGGGCCGCACCCCATGTCCAGCACCGAGGCGTCGGGCTGCAGGCGGGGCAGCAGGAAGCCGGCGCACGCCTCGGCCGTTCGCCGCCGGTAGAACTCGAGGATCACCTCGTGGTAGCCGTGGGTGTACTGCTCGCCCGCGGGCCCTTCGGCGGTCACAGGCGGGCCAGGCTACGGAGCCCCCGGCCGGCTCTGGCTCGGTCGCTCACAGGGTGGCGGGGACGGTCTCGTCGTACAGCCAGGACTCGACCAACTCCACCGCGTCGGGTCCGGCCGTCTCCTCCACCAGCGCCAGGAACTCGGCGGTGTCGGTGGTGCCGCCGGCCGACCGGTCGTAGTGGGCCCGCAGCATGTCGAAGAAGACCTCGTCGCCGGCGTGCAGGCGCAGGGCGTGCAGGGTGGCCGCGCCGCGGTAGTACACCGACAGGCTGAACATGTCCTCCACCTCGACCCCCCTGGGCGGCCCGGCCTCCGAATCGATGAGTCGCGCGTGCCAGCGGGCCATGTCGTCGTTGAGGTCGGTCCCGGCGTCCTCGGCCGCGTACATCAGATGCAGGTAGGAGACGATGCCCTCGTTCATCCAGATCTCGCTCCAGTCGTCGAGCGTCACCGAGTTGCCCAGCCACTGGTGGGCGACCTCGTGGGCGATGATCCACGAGATGAGGGTGTCGTTGCCGTGGATCGAGAGCGTCTGGTTCTCGAGCGCGAAGCCGAGCGGGAACGGCATCACGATCGTCCCGTAGGCGTCGAACGGGTAGGGGCCGAACAGCTCTTCCATGTAGGCGACCACCTCCGGAGTCACCTCCAGAGCCAGCTTGACCTCCGGGGGAGCGTCGCGGATCACGTAGTCGCGCAGGACCGGCCCGCCCTCATACAGCGGCCCGTGGTCGATCCGCTCGAAGTCGCCGATGTAGACCGCGGCCAGGTAGGTGGCCATCAGGTGGTCCGTCCGCCACACGAACGTGGTCTTGCCGTCGGCTGTCGTCTCGGAGGTGAGGAGGCCGTTGGACGCGGCCGTGAGGCCCTCGGGCACGGTGATGCGGAACTCGTAGGTGGCCTTGTCGGTCGGGTGGTTGTTGGACGGGAACCACGTCATCGAGCCCGACGGCTGGCTCACCGTGTAGATCACGCCCTCCTGCTGCGTCCAGCCGGACGGGAAGAACGGCACCCCGGGGTCGTCGATCCGCTCGGGAGAGCCCGAGTAGACGACCTCTACCGTGAACTGCGAGCCCGAGGCGAGGGCGTCGGCGGGCTCGATCGCCAGCTCGTGGCCGTAGCGGGAGAACGCTGCGGCGGCGCCGTCGACGGTCACGGAGTGGACCTCCAGCCCCGACAGGTCGAGGTTGAACGCCTCGAGGGCCCCGGTGGCCAGGGCCTCGATCGTTGTGGACGCCGAGATGGTGTTGGCCGCCGGGTCGACGTCGAGGTCGATGTCGTAGTGCAGGACGTCGTAGCCGCCGTTGCCCATGAAGGGGTAGAAGCTGTCGCCCAGGCCCTCCGCCTCGGTGGGCCGCCGCGTCGTGGTGGTCGGCGCCAGGGTCGTTTCCGGAGCCGACGCTTCCGCCGGTGCCGTGGTTGTGGCCGGTTCGGTCTCGGTGGGTGCCGTGGTTGTGGCCGGCTCGGTCGTGTCGGGCGTTGAGCCTTGCGTGGTGGTCGTGACGGCCGCGGACGTCGCCGGGGCCGCGTCCGGCGGCTCATCGGCGGCCGTGCCGCCGCAGGCTGCCGCCAGCAACGCCACTGCTACCAGGATTGTGGTGGCTCGGGCGTTCATGGCCCGCAGCCTACGGCTGGTTCTCCGGAGGGAACGCGGCTCAGGCCTGGCCGGTCTGTTGCAGGAAGCTCAGGCTGTCGAAGTAGTCGGTGCGGCGCTCGATGAGGCCGTCGCGGACCGTCAAACGCATCACCCCGCGGATCTCGAAGGGCTTGCCGTCCGCCCGGGCCCGCATCACGTAGGCCGCGGCCACCCGGTCGCCCTCGACGAGAATCTCCTCGGCCTCGTAGGTCAGGCCGGCGAACGTGGCCAGGAAGTCGGCCAACCGGGCGCGGTACCCGGCCCGGCCGTGGCTGGGCAGACCCAGAGCGCTGGTGTGCACGTTGGCGAAGCCGTCGCTCACATGGGCGGCCACCGCCTCCGGGTCGCCCGAGGCGAACGAAGCCAGGTAGGACGCCGCCACGGCCCGGGGGTCGGTGTCCGGGGGCGAGCTGGGCACCGTCGTGCTCAGCGCATCACCTTCTGGGCGTGGGCGTACACGCCCTGGTCGTAGCTCAGCTCGATCATGTTGCCGTCGGGATCGCTGATCATGCAGATGTAGCCGATGGGGGGCGGCATCTCCGTGGGCGGCATGGCCAGGCAGCCCTCGGCCCGGGCCCGCTCCGCGGCCGCGTCGATCTCCTCGCGGCTGGTGACCTCGACTCCAAGGTGGGCGAACGGCGCCAGCGTGGCGATGGGGGAGTCCTTGAACGGGTCGGACTCCGGGAAGAACTGGGCCAGCACCAGGATGAAGGGCTTGTCGGGCGAGTCGTCGTGGCCCAGCCAGGCGCCGAACCCGTCGCTGTCCTCCCGCCTGTCGAGCAGCTTTATCGGGGTGTGGGTGGTGTACCACTCGATGCTGGCGTCAATGTCGGTGACCCGCAGCGCCACGTGGGTCCACCGCGCGTGGGGAGGATGCACGGCGTAGGTGTCGGGGGTGTCTGTCATGGCCGCTACTCCGCAGTCCATCCCTCGGGGAGTTGGGGATCGTCGCCGCCGTAGGTCCACAGCACCAGGGTGTTGCCCCACGGGTCCTTGAAGGCGTTGTTCCTTCCGTTGAACTCGCCGAAGTAGTGGTGCCGCCACAGCTCGGTGGCCCCGTTGGCGACGGCCCGGTCGGATATGGCGTCCATGTCGTCGTCGGGGGACACCAGGATCCAGATGCGCACGGTGTGACCGTCACGGCTCAGGTGCCGGGGCTCGAGGCCCTCGTCGCTGGGGTGGGGCCGGCGGTTGGCGACGTTGGTTATGCCCAGGTGGAGGTTGCCGGTCGGTCCCTGGGTGCCGTCGGGCAGCCGGAAGTTCTGGCCGGGGACGATCCGGTAGAACGATCCGGCCGGCCGGGGCTCCACCTCCCAGCCGAACACATTGCGGTAGAAATCGGCCGCCTTCTCGGGTTCGTCGGTGGGGAAATCGACGAAGATGAGGGTGTTCGGGTAGGGCTCGGTCATGGTGCGCTCCCGGGCTCGGCGGCAAGGTCGGGCGGGTGGCTCAACCTAGCAGCCGCCCGGTGGTCGCTGTAATTCGGGATCGGTGCAGGAACTCGGGTTCAGCGCAGGCGGGGCTTGATGCGCTCGCCGCTGGCGAAGGCCTCCTGGCCCTCGGCCAGCGCCTCGGGCCGGGTTCCGGTGGTGAGGATGGAGGGAGCCATCGCCAGGGCGTCGAGCCGGCCCATGTCGTTGGCCGCCCAGATGGCCCTCAGCGAGCCTTGAACCGCGTCGGGAGGCTGCGACGCGATGATCGCTGCGAGCCGGTCCGCGGCCTGTCGGAGTTCGTCGGATCCCACAACCTCGGAGACCAGCCCGATCCGCAGCGCGGTCGCCGCGGTCATCCGTTCGTGGCTGCCGAGCAGCGTGAGCCGCAGGACCTCGCCCAACGGCATGCGCTGGGCCATCTTGATGGGCTCGTACACGGCCGCCATGCCGTAGGTGACGTGAGGGTCGAAGAAGGTGGCGTGCTCGGCCGCGATGATGATGTCGCACTCCGCGATCAGGTAGAAGGCCCCGCCGCAGCAGACCCCGTTCACCGCCGCGATCACCGGCTTCCAGAGGTCGCAGGCCTTGGGTCCCAGGTCGTTTCCGGGATCGTCGTACATGAAGTCGTTGGACGTTCCGTAGAGGCCGCCGCGCCCGGCCAGGGCAGGCATGTCCACGTCCCGGTCGATCCCCGCGCAGAACGCCCGGTCGCCCGAGGCGGTGAGCACCGCCGCCCGCACATCGTCGAGCTCGCGCAGTGCCCGCCAGGTGGCTCGCACCTCCCGGCGCATGCGGTCGTTGAAGGCGTGCATCGCCTCGGGCCGGTCGAGCGTCACCCGGCAGACACGATCCGCGATCTCGACCCTTATCGTCTCGAACCGCTCCGGCTCGAACGGCACGGTGAGATCGGCCGGCGCCACGACCAGCAAGCCTACTTGTCGCCACCACCGGTGACCGCGGGTCTGCGGTCCGCTCCCGCCGTCAGGTGATCTCGGACCTGAACCTGCGCAGCAGGCGCGGCATGTCGGGCGGCTGGACCACCGCCACCCGGATGAGATCGTCGAAGTGCTTGACGAAGGTCATGACGTGGCGCCGGTTGTTGAGGACCATGTACATCTGGCCGAGATACAGCACCGCCCGCTCGAGGCCGAAGATCGTGACCGCGCTGGTGTAGCGCTGACGGGAGTCGTAGAGGAACCACCGGAAGGTGGGGTACAGCTCCTCGCACAGCTCGATCATCCGGTCGAGTTGCGCCACCCGGTGCCGGTGCTCCAGGGAGGCCCACACGTCCCAGCCCCGGGCGAAGCCCTCGATGGCCTGGATGGAGTTGCAGCACTCGAGGTCACTGCCCGGGGCCCGGGCCAGTTCCAGCGGGGCGGTGGAGGTCTCGATGCGCTGCTCGGGCCTGACCGTGGCGTAGCGCTGCACCTCGTGTCGGATCACAGCCTCGGTCTTGACCAGGTCGGGCAGGGAGGCGGGCAGGGTGCGGATCTTCGAGCCGGCGGACTGCTCGTGCCAGTCGATCCAGGTCTCGTCGAGGGAGCTCAGCTCGTCGAGGTTCAGGGCGAACTCCTCGTGGACGATGTCGGCTCGGGACGGGCCGCCGTCGGTAAGGCCCAGCAGCCAGTCCACCGAGGCTCCGGACGCCTCGGCGATGGCTGCGAGAGTCTCCGCTCGCGGGAGGCGGCGGTCGCCGGCCGACAGCAGCTGTGACAGGGTGGACCGGTCGATGCCGGCCTCGGTGGCGAAGTCCGACTGGGATCGTCCCGAGTCGGCGAGCAGCTCTCGGAGCCGTTCCCGGAAGCGGCTCGCGAACTCGGCTTGGCCCATCATTGTGTCGTGATTATACGACAAATGTTGTGTTATCGCCCCATTACTTGCGTTTAGTTCGAAAATGCTACGAATTGTGCGCATCTCATCACGCATCCGGAGCGTTCTATCCCTACTCTGAACGGCAGCAGATGGAGGGGGACGAATCCGACTGCGCCTTCGACAGAGGGGGTTCGATGGCTGCGAACGTGACCGGGCCGGGCGTCGAGTGGCGCACGGTCGCGGTCGCGGTCGCGGTGCACGGCCTGTGGCTGGCCGTGCTGGCCCTCCACGGTTCGATGCCGTGGCCGGCAACCGTGCTCCTGCTAGGTGTGGTCGCTACGTGGCACGGCTCGCTGCAGCATGAGACCATCCACGGCCACCCGTTCCGCAGCCGGCGGCTGAACGCCCTGGTGGGCTCGTTGCCCGTGTCGCTGCACCTGCCGTACCTGGTCTACCGGCGCTACCACTGGGCCCATCACGACTGTCCGGAACTGACCGATCCGACCGACGACAGCGAGAGCTTCTATGTGACCGCGGCGGCCTGGGAGTCGATGGGTCGGGTGCGCCGCGCCATCGTCGTCGCCCATCACACGCTGCTGGGCCGGCTGGTCCTGGGGCCGATCCGCTACATCGCGGGCGTGTTCGGCCACCAGGCCCGCGAGATCCGCCGGGGCGACCGGGAACTGGCCCGGTGGTGGGCCGCCCACATCGTGGCTGCGGCCGTGCTGGTTGCCTTCGTGGTCGTGGTGATGGGGGTGCCCTGGTGGCAGTACGTGCTGGGGGCCACCTACCTCGGGAACGCGGGGACCCTGATGAGGTCCTACTGCGAGCACCGCTGGGTGGAGGGCGCCACCCGATCGGCGGTGGTCCGGTCGGGACGGTTCTTCAGCATGCTGTACCTCTACAACAACCTCCACCACGTCCACCACGCCGATCCGGGGGTGCCCTGGTACCGGCTGTCGGCCCACGCCGACAACACCGGCGGCTACGAGGAGGCCGCCGCCGGGGCAGGCCTCTACCGGGGGTACTTCGAGCTGGCCCGCCGCTTCCTGGTACGGCCCTTCGACCACCCCGTGCACCCCACCGAGCGGCCCCAACTGTCCGTCTGACCCGCCCCGGCGTGTCGCTAGTCCAGCAGTCGGCGGGCGACTATCCGGGCTTCGTCAAGATCCTCGACGAAGTTCTCCTCGGGGATCTCACGCAAGACGTTGAGGGCGTGCAGGCTGGTGCCGGTCATGCCGGACATGCCCATGACGATGCACTGGGTGTCGGCGTCCCGCGCCGTGTCCGCCAACTGTCCGATAGTCAGGGCGGCGCTGTCGTCGACGTAGAGGGTGTCGGTGAAGTCGAAGATCACCACCTCGTGCTCGGCCATGTCGTGGTTGATGACCTTGAAGAGCCTTGTGGACGAGGCCACCGTGAAGCTGCCCCGCAGTGACAGCAGCCCGCAGCGAGCTGCGAACGGGTCGGTGTCGTCGTCATCGTCGAGGTCCAGGCTGAGACCGGCGAAGGGGTCGTCGTCGTCCCCGTCGTCTGCTTCGGGGTCGGCCAGGAAGGTCATGTCGAGCAGCGGGGTCGAGATCACCTTGTCAAGCTCGAGCCGCTCCACCTGGCGGGCGCCGGTCAGGGCCGCCACGACGAGGCCGACCGCCACCGCGATCACGAGATCCGAGATGACGGACAGGCCGAGGGTCAGCGCCAGCACCACCACGTTCTCCTTTGGGACGCGATGGATGTGGGCGAGATAGCGCCAGTCGATTATGTCGAACCCGATCTTGATGAGGATCCCGGCCAGAACCGCGTGCGGTATGGAGTCGACGTAGCGCCCCAGTCCCAGGACCAGCGCGGCCAGGATGGTGGCGCAGAGCACCCCGGAGGCCCTGGAGCGACCGCCGGCTCGCACGTTGGCCACCGTGCACGACGTGGCCCCCGCGCCCGGGACTCCGCCGACGAACGCCACCAACACGTTGGCGACGCCCACGCCCATCAGCTCGCGGTTGGGGTCGTGGCTCTGGCGGGTCAGCGAGTCCGCCACCCTCGCGGTGAGGAGGCTGTTGATGGAGCCCAGCAGAGCGATCGTGACCGCGGCGGGCAGGGCGCTGCCCAGATCGCCGAACGGGAACTCGGGCGTGTGAAGGTCGGGGAGACCGGTGGGCACCTCTCCGATGTTCGGAGCGTTCTTCAACCACAGCACGGCCACAAGAGTCCCGATGATCAGGGCAGCCACCGACGGCGGTAGGAACCTCTGCAGCCGTCCCGGCCAGAAGATGCACACCGCCAGCGTGATGAGGCCGAGCGTGAGCGCGCTCGGATCGACATTGGTCACCGCGTCGGGCCACGACCGCAGGGACTTGAGCGCCCCTCCGAGGGCGACCTCGGTGCCGAAGAAGGGGAGTACCTGGACCACGATGATGATCACACCGACCGCGGAGGTGAAGCCCGACACCACCGCATAGGGCGTGTAGGCCACGAAGCTGCCCAGTCGCAGCGCTCCGAGCAGCACCTGGATGATCCCGGCCATCACCACGATGGCCAGCGCCTTGGCCAGATCGCCGTCGGCGTAATCGACGAACACCACCGCCATGGCCACCGACAGCGGCGCGGTGGGTCCCGAGATCTGGGTCCTCGATCCGCCCAGCAGCGCGGCGAGCATGCCCACCACGACGGCGCTGTACAGCCCCTCGATGGCTCCCAGCCCTGAGGCGACCCCGAAGGCGAGGGACAGGGGCAGGGCGACCACGGCCGCGGTCAGCCCACCGAAGACGTCTCCCCTTGGTCCTTGGAGCTTGTCCTTGACTTGCAAGCTCATGTCACCCGGTGAGAATAGACGAACAACCGTTGCCGGTCGCCTCTTGTTGCGGGCGACGCCGGCCTCGAAGGGCTGCGATTCTCTTGCTTTGGTTGCTTCGGGTACCGGGAAGCGCCGATCCTGGTCGATCAGGCGACCATGGCGGCCAGTTCGGGAAGGCTGACCGCCACATCGAGACCGACGTCGCGGAGCCATCGAGCGTTCAGGCCGTGGACCTCGGTCCTGGGATCGAACCGGTTGCAGTAGACGGCTAGCCGGTAGGCCGCCAACGGCAGCGTGCAGGCCATGGTGTCGTGGATGCCGCCGAGGTCGGCCGACGCCACCACCACCACCAGATCGGGCTGGATCCGCTCGATCAGGTCGAGGTTGTGTCCGTCCGAGGCGATCGGCGAGTAGAGGCCGCCCACCCCTTCAACCAGGCCGACGTCCACCGTCGGGGCGAAGCGGCAGTTCGAGGCCATCCCGTCGATGGCGGGGCAGGCCCGTCCGAGCCTGCGGGCCGCCATGGGCGGGGCCAGGGGCACCGGGAACGTGCAGTCGGGCGGACACACCTCGTCAGGGTCCTGGCCGGTGGCCGCGGCCAGGACCGCGGCATCGGTCGGGCCGCTCTCGTCGGGGTCGTGGGACTGGACCGGCTTGCACGCCGCCACCACTAGCCCCGCATCCCGTAGAAGCTTCGCCAGCCCGGCTGCCGCCCAGGTCTTGCCGACCGCGGTGCCGGTTCCGGCCACGAAGACGACGATCCCGCGCCCGGCCGGTGACCGTTGGGGCGGGGCCGGTTCCGGCCCACTCGAACGGGTGCTGGCAGGTGCGAGTCCGACGCGCCGCTGCGCTGTCATTCCCGCTCTTGTTCGCTTCGCTCACGGGCCGCCCGAATCCACGGAACAGCGCCCACGGCCTCTCTGGATGTTCCGGCGAGAATCCTCATGGACCGCTCCCTGTCCGCTCGGCCTGTTGGACGTCGATTCCGGCGCCTCGTAGGGCTTCGGTGAGCCGTTTCAGATCGTCGCCGGTGTGGGCGGCCGAGACCGTGACCCGCAGCCGAGACGTCCCCACCGGCACGGTCGGGGGCCGGATGGCGGGCACCAGGATGCCCTCGGCGGCCAGCGCCGCGGATGCGGCCAGGGCCTGATCCTCGTCGCCGACGATGATCGGGATGATCGGGCTCCGGTGGCCCGTACGGACGCGGTCGATGTTGGCTCTCAGCCTCGCCTTGAGCCTCTCGCCCTCGCTGGAGTCGATCACGTCGATGGCGGCGGCGGCGGCCGCCGCCGCGGCCGGCGCGGCCGCCGTGGTGAAGATGTAGGAGCGGGCCTTGTTGACGAGCAGGTCGGTGAAGGTCCTGGGTCCGCACACGAAACCACCCAGCGATCCGACCGCCTTGGAGAGGGTGCCCACCCTGAGCACGCGGCAGCCCGGGTGGAGCGGCTCGGGGTGGTCCAGCACGAGGTGGGCGTCGTCGAGGATGAGCAGCGCCCCGTGCTCGGCGCACACCGAGGAGAGATCGGCCAGCGGGGCGAGGTCGCCGTCCATGGAGAAGACCGAGTCGCTGACCACGATTCCCGGGCTGCCGGCGTCGCCCAGCAGCTGGTCGACGGCAGCCGCGTCGCAGTGGGCGTAGACGCGGGTCGGGGCCCGAGCGAGGCGGCACCCGTCGATGATGGAGGCGTGGTTGAGCTCGTCCGAGCAGATCACCGACGCCCAGCGGCCCATGGTGTCGAGAACCCCCAGGTTGGCCGCGTACCCGGTGGTGAACAGCACCGCCGCCTCCGCGCCGCGCCAATCGGCGATGCGCGCCTCGAGCCGGCTGTGAACGGGGCGGGATCCCACGATAAGGCGAGCCGATCCAGAGCCTGTTCCGTAGGCGTCCACCGCGGCCCGGGCTGCGGCCCGCACAGCCGGGTGCTGGGTGAGCCCGAGATAGTCGTTCGAGGCGAACGACAGAACCGGCTGGCCCGAACTCGACAGCACCGTGTCCGGCTTCCCTCCGTCGAGGTCCCGGGGTCGCCGCAGCTGGTTGGCCGCGGCCACGGCCCGCAAGGCGTCGTCCGCGACGGCGTCCCAGCCGCCTCCGGTCATGCCCCGGCTTCCTCGCCGGCCACCTCGGTGATGGCGGTGACCAGGGTCCGGCCGATGGTCTCGATCTCGTCGTCGGTGATCGACAGCGGGGGCATCACCACCACCACGTCACCCAGGGGCCGCAGCAGCACGCCGGCCCTCACCGCCGCGGCGCACACCTTGCGCCCCCACCTCGACGCACCCGCAGGAGGGTCGAGCT
Source organism: Candidatus Aldehydirespirator sp. (assembly GCA_965221605.1). Classification (GTDB taxonomy): domain Bacteria; phylum Actinomycetota; class Acidimicrobiia; order Acidimicrobiales; family Aldehydirespiratoraceae; genus Aldehydirespirator. The sequence continues at coordinate 342,116 of CBDCSK010000013.1, read as the reverse complement.
CGATGCCCGTCATCAGGCCCCTGCGACGCACCTCCTTCACCGCGGGCAGGGCCGCGACCGCTTCGAGAGCCGCGCCGAGGTGCCCGGCGGCGCGGTGGGCCGCATCGATCAGGCCGCGCTCGGATATCAGCTCCAGATGGCGGGCGGCCACCGCGCAGGCCAGCGCGTTCCCGCTGTAGGAGTGGCCGTGGTAGAAGGTGCGCGGCCCGATATCCTCGCCGAGGAAGGCCTCGTACACGTGGGAGGCGGCCACGGTGGCCGACAGGGGGAGGTAGCCGCCGGTGATGCCCTTGCCCAGGCACATCAGGTCGGGCCGGATCCCGCACAGCTCGCTGGCGAACAGCGCGCCGGTGCGGCCGAATCCGGTGGCCACCTCATCGCAGATGAGCGGCACTCCCCGGTCCTGGACCGCCGCCGCGAAGGCGGCCACCTGCTCGGGGTCGGTCACCAGCATCCCGGCCGCGCCCTGGACCAGGGGCTCGATGACCGCCGCCGCCAGCCTGGGGTGGTGGGTGTCGACCGCCGCGATGGCCTTGGACACCCAGTCGCCGTCGTCGTAGCCGGGGGTGCGTATCACCGGGAACCGCAGCGGGTCGAACAGGTCGGTGCCGAAGCCGCCGTCGCCCACCGACAGCGACCCGACCGAGTCGCCGTGGTAGGCGTGGCCGAGAGCCAGGTAGGCGGTGCGGTCGGTGACGCCCTGGTTGTGCCAGTACTGGAAGGCGATCTTGACGGCCTGTTCCACCGCGGTCGCGCCGTCCGACGCGAACAGGAAATGGGGATCGGTCACCGGCACGACCTCCCGCAGTGCCTCGGCCAGCGTGATGGCGGCGGTGTTGCCGTTGCCGAGCAAGGTGGAGTGGCTGATGCGGTCGAGTTGCTCGCGGGCGGCCCGGTTCAGGTCGGCGTCGGCGTGGCCGAGGGTGATCACCCACAGCGACGAGATGGCGTCCAGGTAGCGGCGGCCGTCGGTGTCGTAGACGTAGTTGCCCTCTCCCCGGTCCACTATGACCGGCGTGGAGTCCTGGTAGACGGCCATCTGGGTGAAGCCGTGCCACACCACCGCGGCGTCGCGCCCGGCCCACTCCGCCGCGGTAGCGCTCCCGGCACTCTGGGACCGACTCACGACGTGGAGTCGCCTCCGGACGGCGGGGTGCCCTCCCAGGCGTCCCAGTGCAGAACTTCCGACATCGGGTTGCGCGTCCCCGCCCGGAAGTCGGTGCCGATGGTGTGGGCGATGGGTATGAGGGCCACCTGCGAGCACTGGTCGTAGGGGATGCCCAGGACTTCGGCGGCCTGCGTCTCGTACGCCAGATGCAGCGTGGTCCAGCATGTTCCCAGTCCCCGCTCGCGGGCGGCCAGCATGAAGCTCCACGACGCCTGGATCACCGAGCCGAGCCTCGACGCCGCCCCGCCCCATGACGGCCGGTCGACGCGGCTCACGGCCAGGCACGGGATCAGGAACGCCGGGGCCCGTTCGAGGTTGTCGGAGAGGTACTGGGCCGAGTCCGCGATCCGCTCGAATGAGGCCTGCACCACGGGGTCTTCGTGGGGCGGGGCGTTGGTGGGGAAGTGGGGCGACTGCGCGTAGGAGGCCCACGACTGGCGATACAGCTCGGCCAGTGCGGCCTTCTTGGCGGGGTCGGTCACCACCATCCATAGCCAGTCCTGGCGGTTCCCGCCGCTGGGCGCCTGCAGCGCGATGCCCAGGCACTCGATGATCAGCTCGGGGTCGACCGGGCGGTCGAAGTCCAGACGCTTGCGAACCGCCCGCGTCGTAGTAAGCAGCTCATCAGCGGACAGTCCCAGCATGGCGATGGCCTCCCGAGTCGGTAGTGACCAGACCCTACGGCCCCCAACCGCAATCAACCAGACCGGCAGTGGCACGGCCCGCCGGAACAGCCGCGAACCGATGGGCCGACAGGACCCGCCGGCGGGTAGGGATCAAGGCAGCAGCGGCAGCACTTCCTCGGCAATCCGGTGCAACTGCTCCTCGACCTTCTCGTAAGGATCGCCGGGCATGGCCGGGAACAGCAGCAGGTTCTCCAGCCCGATCTCCTCGTCCCGCCAGCTGATGGCCTCGGCCACCTGCTCCGGACTGCCCACCAGCCAGGTCCTCTGCTCGATCGACGTCTCCAGGGTGGGGATCAGTCCCGGCTTGGCCGGTCGGCCGTCGGGCCCCATGTAGCCCTTGCTCCACCCGTAGGGGCCGAGGAACTTCCAGAGCTCGTCGTGGCCGTCGCGCACCGACGCGACCGCGTCCTCGTAGGTGTCCTCCACCCGGAGGCACTGCACGAGCAGGCGGTTCTCGCCCGGGGCCAGCTCCCGGCCGTGGTGGGCCGCGTACCTCTCGGCGAACTGCTCCCAGCGCTCCTTGATGAAGGAGTGGTGGTAGTTCCAGAAGACGCCGCCCCAGCCGCAGCGGGGGATCTGCTCGAGGGTGGCCGGCGACTTCGCGGCCTGCCAGATCTCGTAGGGGTACAGCGGTCGGGGCACCAGCGACAGCTCGGTCACGAACCCGCCCCGGTCGGGGATGCCCGCCGGCGGGAAGTCGTAGACGTCGCCGTGGAAGCTGAAGGACTCGTTGTCTAGGGCGAGCTGTATCACCTCCATGGCCTCGTCGAACTGCTTGCGGTTGAGCTCGTCGGCGGCGGCCTTGTCGGGGTTGTCGAAGCTGCCGATCTTGGTGCCGAGCGTCTCGGCCTCGCGCGGCACCGTTCCCCGGCCCACGCCGAGGATCCCCCGGCCGCCCGAGATGTTGTGGAAGGTGGCGAAGTCCTCGGCCAGCCGCAGGGGATGCCACTGGGGCACGATGTTGAAGGCCATGCCGATGCGGATCTGCTCGGTGCGCTCCGCGACGATGGTTCCCACCAGGATCCCGTTGGGGATCACCTCGTAGCCCTCGTGCTGGAAGTGGTGCTCGGTCAGCCAGTACGAGTCGAAGCCCAGCCGGTCGCACGCCACCGCCATGTCGATGATCCGCTCGGTGGCCCGCCAGATCTCCTTGTGGTCGAAGCGCCGGTCGGTGGGCGCGGGCGGCCCGGCGCCGGCGTCGGTCAACTCCACGCCGCCGAAGAGGAACACCCCCGTCCGCATGAGCGTCCACTGTAGACGCTTCTAGAATCCGGGAACTTCCCGACCCGGCGACCCCATCGCGGAGACAGAGCCTCGTACCATGGCCACCAACCTGTTCGACATCGAACCGCTGGACGCCACTTTCGGCGCGGTGGTCAAAGGCGTGGAGTTGCGCGCCATCGACGATGCTGCGTTCGAGGCCTTGCACGAGACGTGGCTGGAGCACGCCCTGCTGATCTTCCCGGGCCAGTTCCTGACCATCGACGAGCAGAACGACTTCGCCCGCCGGTTCGGACCCCTGGAGTTCGAGGCGGTGCCCTTCAGCAACGTCGACGCCGAGGGCAACGTTCTCAGCGACCCCGGCCACGACGTCGTGAAGTCGCTGCGGGGCAACGAGGGCTGGCACCACGACAGCACCTACATGCCGCTGCAGGCCAAGGGCTCGGTGTTCACCGCCGAGGTGGTGACCAGCCACGGCGGGGCCACCGGATGGGCCGACATGAGAGCCGCCTACGAGGCCCTGGACCCCGAGACCCAGCAGCGCCTGTCGGGCCTGCGGGCCTACCACTCGCTCTACTACAGCCAGGGCCGCTCCGGGTACATGCCAACCAAGACCGAGGGCGGGGGCTACGACATGTACGGCTTCCACGACCTTGAACCGTCATTGCGGCCGCTGGTGAAGGTGCACCCCGAGACGGGCCGGCCCAACCTGCTGGCCGGCCGCCACGCCTACGGGATCGCCGGCATGGCCGAGGACGAGTCGGAGGCCTTCCTGGACAGGCTCAACGCCCAGGCCTGCCAGCCGCCCCGCATCCACCACCACCGGTGGGCCGCGGGCGACGCCGCGCTGTGGGACAACCGGCGCCTGATGCACCGGGGAACTCCGTTCGACATGACCGAGCCCCGGGTGATGTGGCACACCCGCATTGCCGGTGACCCCGCCTCGGAGCTGGCCGACAACCACCAGGGCTTCCAGCAGCGATCAGGCATCGACGTGATGGGCGAGGACACCCTGATCGTCGGCTGAGTGCTGCCTCCGGCCCGTCCGGTCCCTCCGAGCGTCGTCAGACTTGGCGGGCGCGGGCTTCCCAGTAGGGCTTGCGCAGCTCGGTCTTGAGGATCTTTCCCGACGGGTTGCGGGGCCGCTGAGGACCATGCCGGCTTCGAGCCTCTCGTCGGTGCAGCCCGGCCGTGAAGCAAGCTCGCCGAAATCTGTACCGACTTGCTCCTATACGACAGGTTTCTCTACAGATTTCGGATGGAACGGTTCAGCGGCGCAAGGCTGCGGTCACGGCGGCACAGAGCTGGTCGGGACGATGGGAGTAGTCGTCCCAGGTGAAGTTCAGAACATCCCAGCCTACGAGCAGCAGCCGATTGCGGCGCTGGCGGTCGTGGGCGAAGTTGTGAAGGTTGTGATGCCATCGGACGCTGTCTAGCTCGATGGCGAGGCTGTGTTCCGGATAGGCTAGATCGACTTGAGCGATGAACTCGCCGTCGGCTGCGAGTACCGGGTGCTCGAAGCGGGGCTTGTCCAGCCCGGTCTCCACCAGCAGATCGGCGACCATGCGGCTCCATCTGCTCAGCGGCACTCCATTGTCGCCCAGGCGGGCGTCGAGGGCGGCTCGAAGAGCTGCGCAACCATTCCTTCCCCTGCGGGCGTGGGCGATCAGCACGCCATAGAGGTCCCAGAGTCGCAGCATCCCGTCCCGTAGCACCGCGTCGATGGTGTCGTCCAACCTCCTGCGGCTGACGACGGCAGCCACGTCGAGCACCGTGCGCCCCACTCCTGTCACTGGTATGGCCTTGCGGACCGTCCGGCGGGCTAGATCCATGTGGGCCGATCGGTGGAGTCTGGCGCCCCTCACGGCTGGACTGCGGTCGGCCGGGACCACCACCTCGACACGATCGAGTGAGTATCCGTCTATGCCGTGGAGGGCCGCGGCTGACCTGTGGCTGGCCAGCGCATCGTGGGCAAGGCAGACTGCGAGCAGCTGCGAGAGTCGTGTCCTCTCGGTTGCGGCATGTCGATAGACACGCGGTGCCGCCCGCACCCATTGTCCCGTTCGCAAGCGACCCTCGATCTGTGCGGCCGTCATTCCGCAGTCCAAGGCGTCCGAACGGTGAATCAGGCCGTGCTGCTGTCTCATCTGCTCTAGAACTAGCCGCTCTCCCTGTAGTTTCATATTGTTGAATTCTATGTCAAACAGTTTCATTCACAAATCTGAAGTGTCCTCCTCATATGCGACGGGTTTCTCTACAGATTTCGGGCAGGCCCGAGATCCGGCCGTAGCCTGCGTGTTTGTGATCCCGCTCGACGGCCCGTACTACGAGGACCTCAGGGTGGGTCAGGTCCTGCCCCGGCAGCCGTCGGTGGTGGTCGACGAAGGAATGGCCGCGCTCTACCAGTCGATGATGGGCGAGCGTCTGCCGATGGTGATGGACCCGGCGGTGTGTGCTGCGGTGACCGGCGAGCCCGGCCGTCTGGCCAGCCCGGCGCTGGCGCTGCACCTGTCCATCGGGCACAGCACCACCCTGACTCGCCGGGCGATCGCCAACCTCTTCTACCGCGACCTGAGGTTGCTCAAGCCCGTGCTCATCGGGCAACGCCTCGCCACCACCGTCACCGTTATCGCTCTCGCCGACAGCCGTCCCCGGCCCGGCCGGCCCCACCGCGGCAAGGTGCTCGTCGACATCGCCACCACCGCCGACGGCGAACCGGCCATCACCTACCAGCGTGCCCCCCTCCTCCCCCAGGCAACCGGCGACCAGCCCGGCCACGGTGACAGCCTAGGAACGACTCCACCACTGAACCTCGCCTCCTACGCCCAGCTCGTGCCCGCGACTTGGGACTTCACCGCGCTCGGCCCCGGCACCGACTGGCAGCCGGGCGACACCGTCACCGACCCAGCCCGCGACGTGGTCGACAACGCGCTGGCGCTGGTGCGTCTCACCAACAATCTCGCTCTGATCCACCGCGACGCGGCCGAGTCCCCCTACCCCCAGCGCCTGCTGTACGGAGGCCACATCGTCGGCCTAGCCGGAGCATCCCTGTCAAGAGTCCTGCCCGGAATGGCCACGGTGGTCGGTTGGCACAACTGTGACCACACCGGCCCCGCCTTCGAGGGAGACCAAGTCTCCTTCCGCCACACCCTGATCGATGTTGCCCCGGCCGCAGCAGGCCGAGTTTTTGCGGTGCAGGTAGAGGCCTTCGCCCACCGGACCAAAGACCCCGCCAGGATCCTCGACTGGACGGTCATAGCCGCCGCCCCCTGAGAGCCCACGAGCCGCGCGACGAGCGCGACCCGAGAGACCGGCGGGTGGCGGCGAGGAACGGCCGACCGACAATTGGCCGCGACCCGAAGGGCCGGGGGGTGGCGGCGAGTCAGATGACCGACGAATAGGGCGAAGCCCGTGTCGGTCATCTCGACTCGTCGACAGGACCCGCCGGCCGTGGCCGGAACTGCTCCCAACAAGAGCACCTAGGCTGCCCGTGACACGAGCACAGGAGGACGGAATGAGAGACGTAGTGATCGTGGAGGCAGTGCGCTCCGCGGTAGGCAAGCGCAACGGAACCCTGGCCCAAACCCACCCGGCCGACATCCTGGGCCCAGTGCAGATGGAGTGCGTGACCAGGGCCGGCATCGCCAGCGGCGACGTCGACCAGGTGGTGGGCGGCTGCATCGACCAGATCGGCGCCCAGGGCATGAACATCACCCGCACCGCCTGGCTGTCCCACGGCGGCGACCAGACCACGGCCTGCTCCACCGTCGACTCCCAGTGCGGATCGTCGCAGCACGCGGTGAACCTGGCCTACAGCCTGATCGCCTCGGGGGCGGAGGACACCGTGCTGGCCTGCGGGGTGGAGTCGATGTCGATGGTGCCCCTGGCGGCCAACGTGATGAACGGCCCCGGTAAGCCGGTGTCTCGCAGCTACTTCCGGCACTACGAGTTCACCAGCCAGTTCGAGGGAGCCGAGCGCATCGCCACCGCCTACGGCATCTCCCGCGCCGACACCGACGAGCTGGGACTGGAATCGCAGCTGCGGGCGGCCACCGCCCAGCGCGAGGGCCGCTTCGAGACCCAGATCGTCCCCATCGACGCGGTGCTGGTGGACGAGGACGGCAAGAAGACCGGCGAGACGGTGGAGTTCGCCCGCGACGAGGTGCCCCGCGACACCAGCCTGGAGGCCCTGGCCGGCCTCAAGCCGGTGGCCCGCGAGGACGGGATCCACACCGCGGGCTCGTCGTCGCAGATCGCCGACGGCGCGGCCGCGGTGCTGCTGATGTCGGCCGCCAAGGCTGCCGAACTGGACCTGAAGCCGATGGCCCGGGTGGCCCAGACCGCGCTGGTGGGCTGCGACCCGGTGCTGATGCTGGAGGGCCCGATACCGGCCACCGAGCGGGTGCTCGACCGCGAGGGTCTCACCATCGACGACATCGACGTGTTCGAGGTCAACGAGGCCTTCGCGTCGGTGGTGATCGCGTGGCAGCGCACCGTCGGCGCCGACCCGGCCCGGGCCAACCCCAATGGCGGCGCCATCGCGCTGGGCCATCCCCTGGGCGGAACCGGCTGCATCCTCACCACCAAGGCGGTTCACGAGCTGGAGCGCACCGACGGCGACTACGGCCTGGTGTCGATGTGCTGCGGCGGCGGTCTGGGAACCGGCACCCTCATCCAGCGCGTCGCCTGATCGTCCGGGCTGCTGACGGCCTGGGGAATTGGCAGCGGTTCGCGCCGTTTCGGGTGCGTTTGGCTGCCAATTCGGGATAGGAGCGCGGGTCAGATCACGTTGCCGGCTCTGAGCGCGGCCAGATCGGCGCTCGACATCCCCAGAACGCTGGAGAGGACTTCGTCGGTGTGCTCGCCCAGACGGGGTGCCCCCTCGGGCGCGACCGGCGTCTCGCCCAGCATGCGGGGGAAGGGCGCCTGCTGGCGGACCGGGCCGACGACCGGGTCCTCGACAGTGCAGAGGTCGCCCCTGGCCTGGACGTGCTCGTCGGCGGCGAGGTCGGCGACGTCGTAGATCTTGCCCGCGGGCACGTCGCAGCCGACCAGGCGAGCCTCCGCCTCGTCGGCGTCCAGTCCCGAGACCCACTGGGCGACCATCGCGTTGATCTCGACCCGGTTGCGGGCCCGGGCCGCGGCGTCGGCGAAACGCTCATCGGCGAGCAGGTCGGGCCGGTCCATGGCCCGGCACAGCCGTTCGAAGAAGGTCTGGCTGCCGCCGACGAGGTACACGTAGCGCCCGTCGCGGCTGGGGTAGTTGCCGACCGGCGCGGCGATGTCGAGGCTGTCGCCCGACCGGTTGCGAACCACGCCCAGCCGGTCGTAGGCCGCGATGGTCCACTCCATGATGCGCAGGATGGAGCCGTACATGTACACGTCGATCACCCCGCCGGTGCCGGTGCTGCGGGCGTCGCGCTCGTAAAGCAGGCTGGTGACGGCCTGGGCGGCGAATACGCCGGTCAGGTAGCCGGCGATGTTGACTCCGGGCCGTGCCGGAGGCCGGTCGGGGTCGCCGGTCAGGTGCATGAGCCCGCTGAAGGCCAGCGCGTTGCCGTTGAGGCCCGGCTGCGACGACTTCGGGCCGTCTTGGCCGAACACGCTGAAGCGGGCAGTCACCAAGTGCGGGGAGAGGCGAGACGGGTCGATGTTCCAGCGTTCGAGGGTGCCGGGCCGGAAGCTCTCGATTACGACGTCGCCGGCGGCGGCCAGGGAACGGAGAAGTTCCTGGCCCTCCGGGCGGCGCAGGTCGATGGTCACCGACTTGCGGCCCCGTCCCTCCACCGACCAGTACAGCGAGTACCGCTGTCCGGCGTCGTCCCGGGCATAGGGACCCAGTTCGCGCAGCCGGTCGCCCCGGACCGGCTCCTCGATCTTGATGACCTCGGCCCCCTGCTCGCCCAGTATCGCGGCACAGAACGGAGCCGAGACCCGGGATCCCAGGTCGATCACCCGCAGCCCTGTCAGCGGACGTCTCATCGCAGCCTCCCGAGATCCACGGCGGGGACGCTACACGCCGAAGCCCGTGCTCTGACCGGTGCTGTCGGCGGTCCGCCGGCTACCGAGATCCTCGGACTTGGACGGTCACCACGTCGAGGCCCTGGTACTTCTGGTGCTGGACCGAGGTCGTGTAATGGCGCAGCAGGCGCAGGGAGATCTCGCCCTCCTCGATCCCCTGGCCTCCCTCGGCCTCCTCGCTCAGGTATGCCAGGCGGTCTTCGAGGTTCTCCTCGTCGAACACGGCGAGGAACTCCAGCTCGACCAGGCTGTCGCTCGGCCGGGCGATCACGATGAACCGGGGCGGTCCCTCACCAGGAGCAGGCCCACGCGGGTGGATCAGGCTGATGAGCGTCTCCTCGCCGGCCGAGCGGAGCCGGCTGGTCGAGGCCTGGTTCCAACCGAGCCGGGAGGCGATGTCGCGTAGGAACCGGTCGATCTCGGGCAGCGACGAGACGCTGAGATCGACCTCGAGACGGGTCTGGCGTATGGGCCGGGTGGCCTCCATGAACAGCGTCAGCAGGACCGCAGTGGCGGCGCCCATGACCACGCCGTTGTCGAGCAGCGGCACCCATGTCCCGCCCAGCACGTCAGCTAAGATCGTCTGCTGTTCGAGACCGGCGCCCACCGCGAAGGAGGTCGCCACGATGGTGGCCTTCTGGGCGTCGAGACCGTCGGAGACCGCGGTCCGCACCCCGGCCACGAAGAGCGTGCCGATGGCCACGAGGATGTAGGCCCCCATGACGGCGCTCGGGATCGAGACGAGGACCGCGGCGAACTTCGGGAACAGCGCCAGGCCGGCGAGGACGGCTCCCATCACGTACCCGACCCGGCGAGCGGCCACCGACGTGAACGTGATCAGCATCACGCTGCGGGACGAGTACGCGGTGGTGGGCGGCGTCCCGACGAATCCCGAGAGCAGGATGCCGAGCCCGTTGGTGTTGAGCGCGCCCTGCACTAGCCGGAAGTCGGTCACTCTGGGCTTGCGCCTGGAGGCCTGCTGCACGGCCACGCTGTCGCCCATGTTCTTGACCCCGCCCACCAGGGTGACCACGACGAACGCCGGGAGCAGCGCCCAGAACTCTGGTCCGGGGGTGAGGTCGAACCCGGGGAACCCGCTGGAGGGGATGCCGGCCCACGCGGCGTCGGTGATGGGCTGGGTGTCGTAGGACCCGAGGGCCGCCGCCGCGACCGACCCGGCCAGCAGGGCCAGCAGCGGCGACCAGGGCTTCAGGTTCCGTGGTGCCCGGAGCGCGAGCACGGTGGTGACGGCCAGGGTCACCACCGCGACGACGGGCCCCGTGACCGGGTCCGCGTCCCCGGCAACATCCCGGACCCGCTCCAGCGCGATCGGCAGGACCGACACCGCGATCAGCATGAGCACGGTGCCGGAGACGACGGGAGTGATCACCCGGCGCAGCAACGGCAGCCAGAAGGCGAGCATGAGGTAGAAGAGCGACGCGGCCACGGTCAGGCTGGCCAGCAGGGCCGGCCCTCCCGCTTCCAGCGCCAGCACGGCCACGGCCACGAAGTTGGTGGTGGGGCCCATGAACAGGATGTGGCCCGCTCCGAGCCGCCAGACCCGGCTGGCCTGGAGTGCGATGAGGCCTCCGGAGATGATCAGGGCGGCGAACACGGCCCACGTCAGGTAGTCGTCGTCCTGACCGCCCGACCGGGCGGTGACGGCCACGATCACCACGATCGAGGTCAGGATCATCATGACGCCCTGAAGGCCTACGCCGAGTAGCAGCAGCGGCGGGCACGGGTCGTCCGGCTCGTAGCGGATGCCGGTGCTGTTGCTGTCCTGACCGTCGGCGGCGCTCATGCTCAGATCACCTTGCCGCTTCTCAGGGCAGCCAGTTCGGCTCCTGAGAGTCCCAGCAGGCTGGAGAGGACTTCGTCGGTGTGCTCGCCCAGGCGAGGGGCGCCGGAGGGGGTCGGTGGCGGCTCCGCTGCGAAGCGGGGGAACGGGGCCTGCTGGCGCACCGGGCCGATGACCGGGTCGTCCACCGTGCAGATGTCGCCCCGGGCGCGGACGTGCTCGTCGGCGGCTATGTCGGCGACGTCGTAGACGGTGCTGACCGGAACGCCGTGGCCAGCGCAGCGCTCCTCGATCTCGATTGCGGCCAGTCCGGTCGCCCACTCGGCCACAACCTGGTTGATCTCCTCCCATCTGCGGGCCCGGGCCGCGGGGGTGGCGAAGCGTTCGTCCGAGGCCCACTCGGGCCGGCCCATCGCCGCGCACAGGCGCTCGAAGATTGCCTGGCTCACAGCCACGATGCACACGTACCGGTCGTCCCGGCTCCGGTAGTTGCCGATGGGCGCGGCCTGCTTCACCTGGTTGCCGGCGCGCCGACGGACCGAGCCCAGCCGGTCGTAGGCCGCGATCGTCCACTCCATGATGCGCAGCACCGAACCGTACAGGTAGGCGTCGACCACGCCGCCCGACCCGGTGCCCTTGGCGTCGCGCTCGTAGAGCAGGCTGGTCACGGCCTGAGCCGCGAACACGCCGGTGAGGTAGTCGGCGACCGCTACGCCCGGTTGCACCGGAGGATGGTCGGGATCACCGGTGAGGTGCATCAGCCCGCCGAACGCGACGGCGTTGCGGTCGAAACCGGCGTGCAGCGACTTGGGACCGTCCTGACCGAACAGGCTGATGCGGGCCGTTACCAGGCGCGGGTGGAGCCGGGACGGGTCGATGTTCCAGCGTTCCAGGGTGCCGGGGCGGAAGTTCTCGCACACGACATCGGACACCGAGGCCAGGCGCCGGAACAGATCCTGGCCCTGCGGGTGACGCAGGTCGACGGTCACCGACTTGCGGCCCCGGCCCTCCACCGACCAGAACAGCGAGTAGCGGTCCCCGTCGTCGCTGGTTGCGAAGGGCCCGTTGTTGCGGTGGTGGTCGCCGTGGCCGGGCTCTTCGACCTTGATGACCTCCGCGCCCTGCTCCCCGAGGATCCCGGCGCAGAAGGGCGCTGCGACCCGGGTGCCCACGTCGAGCACCCTCAGCCCGGCCAGTGGCTGCCTCATCGCGATCGCCTCACCGCGGCTGGTTCACTGCGGCTTCGTGTCGCGGTGCGCGGCGAAGACCTCCCTCATGGAGCCCTTCTGCATGCGCTGCTCCGGTGCTCCCAGGGCGGTGGCGGTCTTGTGCATCCAGTGATGGGCCTGGAAGTGGTGGTCCCAGGCGTCGCGGATCGTGGAGAAGTCGGCCATGGCGGCCAGTGTAGGCACCACTACTAGAGAGGGATCAGGGCCGGGGTTCGCCGGGGCAGGCCCAGGGTTCGCTCGCCGATGACGTTGCGCTGGATCTCGTTGGTGCCGGCGATGATCGATGCGGCCCGGTAGTGGAGCCACGACGGTTGGGGAGCCGCCCGGGCAGTTCGACTTTCGCCGCCGGGCATTCACGCCGGGCTCGGGCACGTGGTTGAAGGCCATGCGGACAAAGAGTCCTGCGGCGACCGGATTGGCAGGCTGGGCGTGCCTTTCCGTTAGGATTGTGGATAGTACCCGGCGTATCCGCTTCCGGCTCTCGCCGTGCAGTCGTATTCCCGCCATCACCAGTGAGGGACCCACAATGTTGAGCGTGAAGATCGGTAGGGGTGCCTCGGCGGGTCCGTGTCGATCTGCCTAGGCTGAGGCCTTGTACACATATTCGGAGTTGGAGTCCGTCGCAGCCTCGGGCGGATACGTGGTGGGCGCGCGCGACATCAGCCGGATCACGGCCGCGCACGTACACCAAGTCTACGCCGGGCTGATGAACAGCGGAAGCAGCGACGCCAACGCGGCTGTTCTGGCGATGTCCCAGTTGCGGCAGTGGTTGGTGCACGGGGGTGGTGAGCCGCCGCCGGTGCGTGGTGCCGGCTTCGTGCGTAGCGACCGCCAAGTCTGGATCGCCTATACGACCTACAGTTTCCCCGCCCTGGTCCGCGGCCGCGCATCGGTTCTCGCCGACCTGAGGAGCTATCTGGCGGTGGCGGCCAGCCCGCTATACGACGGATCCCTGCGTGTACGCACCGATCCCCCCATACATCTGGAGGCCGACCAAGAAGTACTGCTGAGATCGCCCCTCGGCAGCATGCGGCTGAGCCGGCAGACCGCGTTCGTGGTAGAGCAGTGGCTGTCAGTCACGATGCGGCGGAAGGATCGCCGCGGCGTGTTGTGCTTGCCAGGAGCGTGGACCAGCGATTGATCCACGCGGCCAGCTAGGCGGCGGCCCTCGCTCACCGAGTCGCTGCGGCACCGAGACGGGGACCCGCCCGGGCGTTTATCGGGTCGGGGGTGTTCCGTCGGGTGGTGGGGTGCCGGCTGGGGGGTATCGGGTCGGGGGTGTTCCGTCGGGTGGTGGGGTGCCGGCTGGGGGGTATCGGGTCGGGGGTGTTCCGTCGGGTGGTGGGGTGCCGGCTGGGGGGTATCGGGTCGGGGGTGTTCCGTCGGGTGGTGGGGTGCCGGCTGGGGGGTATCGGGTCGGGGGTGTTCCGTCGGGTGGTGGGGTGCCGGCTGGGGGGTATCGGGTCGGGGGTGTTCCGTCGGGTGGTGGGGTGCCGGCTGGGGGGTATCGGGTCGGGGGTGTTCCGTCGGGTGGTGGGGTGCCGGCTGGGGGGTATCGGGTCGGGGGTGTTCCGTCGGGTGGTGGGGTGCCGGCTGGGGGGTATCGGGTCGGGGGTGTTCCGTCGGGTGGTGGGGTGCCGGCTGGGGGGTATCGGGTCGGGGGTGTTCCGTCGGGTGGTGGGGTGCCGGCTGGGGGGTATCGGGTCGGGGGTGTTCCGTCGGGTGGTGGGGTGCCGGCTGGGGGGTATCGGGTCGGGGGTGTTCCGTCGGGTGGTGGGGTGCCGGCTGGGGGGTATCGGGTCGGGGGTGTTCCGTCGGGCATGGCCGCTGGATCAAATGCCCCTTCGCGACGTTGCATGCGATGGTCACGGGAGTTGAGCGGCCGCCGGTAGTCCTCGAAGTCCTCGGGTACGAGCACGAACTCGGGGTGTGACTCGATGCCGAGTTCTCCCACATCCTGGCCCACGAACTCGATGTCACGGGACACCCGTATGCCGACAGTTAAGTCTATGACCTTCCAGACGATGAAAGATGCGGTGAACGTGAATGCCGCGACCGACGCCACACCCAACAGCTGTACACCGAGGTCGGCTCCCGCCGCGATACTCGCGGCGAGCGTCCCCCAGACGCCGGACACGAGATGCACCGGGATCGCCCCGACCACATCGTCAAGCTTCATCTGCTCCAAGAGTTTGGTCGCCACCGAGCAGAGCAGACCGCCGACAGCGCCGATGATGACCGCCCACCAGCTCTCGGCGATGTTCGGGCCGGCGGTGATCGAAACCAGTCCGGCCAAGGCACCGTTGAGGCTGGAGGCAAGGCCCAAACGGCCGAATAGCGGGCGGGCAACGAGCACTGCCGCGATCAGCCCGCTGGCCGCGGCGATGTTGGTGTTGAAGAGGACGCTGCTCATCGCGACCGCGTCGGCCGGAGTGGCCAGAGCCAGCTGCGAGCCGCCGTTGAACCCGAACCAGCCCAGCCACAGGATCAGCACTCCGAGGGTCACCACCAGAACGTTCGAGGGGGGAGTGGCCTTCACGGTGCCGTCGGGACGGAACTTTCCGCGGCGGGGCCCGACGATCAGCAGAGCCGCGAGCGCCGCGCATCCCCCTGTGATGTGCACCACCGTGGAGCCCGCGAAATCCTGGAAGCCCATCTCGTGGAGCCAGCCGCCGCCCCACACCCAGGCGCCCGCTATCGGGTAGATGAGGGCGGTGAGAACAACCGTGAACCCCCAGAACGCCCACAGCTTGACCCGTTCGAGAATGGCGCCCGACACGATCGATGCGGTTGTAGCCACAAAGAGTGTCTGGAAGAACAGGCTCGACATCGTCGAGTTGCCTCTCGCCACCACCTCGTCGATGCGGCCCGTTGCCCCGTCGAACAACATCGCCTCAGCCTCGGAGGGCCCCTGGAACACCTGCAACGTGCCTATGAACCCGTCGACGCCGACGTACATGAGACCGTAACCCACAAGGTAGTACGAGACGCCCGCGATCGAATAGATGCCCACGTTCTTGAGGCAGATCATCGACGCGTTCTTGGTGCGGACCGTGCCGGCCTCAAGCATCGTGAACCCGGCGCACATCCACATCACCAGCGCGCCCCACACCAGGAACGAGAATGTGCTGAGAACGAACTGGATGTCCGGATACGGGGGGGCCGCGGCATCATCGGGCTGCAACCCGTGGGCGGCATCGGGCAGGACCGCCCAGAATCCAAGCAACAGCAACGCTACGGTCGCTGCCTTGGCGACCTGAGTCCGGCCGAACTGCATCCGACCCAATATAGGCGGCTCGACGCCGGGCCACTCCTTAGAGCGCCCGCAAATAGGTGAGAGCCTGTCGCGTCGCAGTGGTGTCATGCCCTCACTTGTTGGCTGCGCTCACGGGCCGCCCAGATCCCGGGAACAGCGCCCACGGCCTCGCGCCGTATGGGCCGCGTCGTCCCGCCTATCTGCGGGCGCTCCTGGCGGCAAGACACTGGACCGACGGAGAGCGTCTAGAAGGTCGAGGCACCCTCGCCCACCCACCTGCGGATGAGATCGTTCAGGGTGCCGTCGGACTTCATGGACGCGAGGGCCGAGTCCAGCTTCGCCAGCAGTTCGTCGTCGTTGCGCACGCCTATGCCTATGCCCCGGTCCAGCAGCACCGAGGGCCCGACGACGGTCAGCTGCCCCTCGTGCTCCGCGAGCCTGTCGGTGGCAAAGGCGTGATCCACCAGCATGGCGTCGATGTCGCCGCTGAGCAGCGCCGCCAACCGGTCGTCCTCGTCGGTGAACTCGACGTACGCGATGCCCTGTTCGGTGAAGTAGTCCGAGTAGATGGTGTCGGCGTAGGCGCCGAGCCGGCCCTCGACGGCATCGTCTCCCGCGCCCGCCACCGCGAGGTAGACGGAGCCAGTGGCAGGGTAGTACGGCTCGGTGAAGTCGATGGTCTCGTCGCGCTTGTCGGTGATGCTCATGCCGGCCATGATCGCGTCGAACTCGCCCGCCACCAGGTCCGGGATCATGCCCACCCAGTCGTTGAGCACCCACTCGCACTCGAGCTCGGCCCTGCGGCACAGTTCGTCGCCGAGCTCGCGCTCCAGGCCGTCGATCTCGCCGTCGTCGTTGATGAAGTTGAAGGGGGCATAGTCGCCCTCGGTGGCCAACAGCACGGGCTCCACGTCGCCGCTGCACGCGAGCAGCCCAGCCGCCGGCGCAGCGGCCACGAGCGCCAGCAGAAGCCTTCCGAGAGGCCGCCCGAGAGTCCCCACCGGAATCACCCCCTCGATGATGCGGTCAGGAGTTGGCCTGCCGCCAGGCGTGGTAGGCGGCCCAGCTCACCAGCATCGGGGGCAGCACCACCACCGCCGCGATCAGCGAGTAGGTGACCGTGACGGCGGTGAGCAGCCCGAACTGTCCCATCGGCGCGATCGGGCTGAACACCAGCACCGTGAAGCCCAGAGCGGTGGTGAGCGCCGAGCCGATCAGCGCGCCTCCGGTGGTGCGCATGGTGGCGTTGATGGCCTCGGCGATCTTCTTGCCGTGCTCGATCTCCTCCACGAACCGGTGGGTGACGTGGATTGTGTAGTCCACGCCGATGCCGATGGACAGCGCAGTGATCAGCGCGGTGATCACGTTGTAGCTGTAGCCGAGCAGCACCATCGTGCCCAGCACCCACACCAGCACCAGCAGGATCGGCAGCACCGACATCACCGCAAGCATGGGCCGGAACTCGGTCACCCAGAAGAACAGGGTCAGCACCACCAGCGCGGCCACGATGGTGAGCACGATGGAGGTGGCCTGGCTGGAGGTGAGGCTGTCGGTGACCTCCAGCGAGGTGATCTCATTGGCGATGGGCGTGATGTCCTCATCGTCGCCGAACCACAGGCCGTCCACGTCAGCGAACAGCGCTCGGGTGGCGTCGGCGTCGCCGGTGAGCGCGTTGAACTGCAGGATGGTGCGGTCCTCGCCGTCGGCGCCGTAGGCCACGATCGAGTCGAATGCGGCCGGGTCGTGGTCCCGCATGGTCTTGAGCGCCTGCTCGATGGCGGCGCTGTCGATCTGCAGCGGGCTAGAGGCGCCGAGCCTGAGGTCCTGGGCTATCCGGTCCTGCATGTCGGCAGGCAGCGACTGGAAGTAGGTGCCCAGAGAGTTCGTGATCCCGCTGCTCACAGCCATGGGCTTCTGGGAGGGATCCTCGATGGCCAGGGCGAAGTCCAGCAGGTTCCGCAGGGTGCGGTCGTTGGCGATCTCGGACTCCACCAGCACCGTGACGGGCTCGGTGTTGCCGCCGAGGCTCTCGGTCAGGAACAACACGTCGTCCTTGCTCTCGGTGCCGTCGGGGAGGAAGTCGGTGGAGTTGAACTCGGTGCCGAGCTGCATTGCCAAGGCGCCGAAGACGAGGGTCACCACCCCGACGGCCACCAGGATCACCGAGGGCCTGCGCACGGTGGCGTTGCCGATGTTGCCCACCAGGGTGCCTGCGCCGGGGATGGCCTGGTCGATGGGCCGCAGCTGCGGCTGCTTGCCCTTGGCGTCGGCGCGCCGGTCGAGCAGCACACGCACCGCGGGCACTCCGGTCAGGAACACGACCAGACCGCTGAGCACGCCGACGGCGGCCACCACACCGAAGTCGGCCAGCCCGCCGATGTCGCCGATGAGGTTGGTGAGGAAGCTGACGATGGTGGTGACGCCGGCGAGGCCCAGAGGCAGCATCACGCTGCTCACCGACTTCGAGATCCCCGCGGACGCCTTCTCGCCGCCCGATCGGACCTCGCGGTAGCGGGCCGTGCCCTGGATGCCGTAGTCCACGCAGAGGCCGATGAGCATCACCGGAACCATCTGGCCCAGCACGCTGGGCGCGCCGATGACCCCTAACCCGTCGGGGCCGAGCAGGCCCTGGAACCCGAGCGCCCACACGATGGTGAGCACCAGCCCGCCCATGCTCAGGACCACGTCGCTGACCTGCCGGTAGAACAGCACCAGCAGCACCGCGATCACCGCGAAGGCGACCGACATGAGCACCATCATCGAGGACTGGCTGGAGTCGTCGGACTCCTTGTCGTTCTTGCCCGACGACACGGTGCGGGCCGAGTCCAGCCCGCCCAGGGGCACCGCCTTGACGGCGTCGTCGGCGGCCAGCTGGGCCTCGGCGAGGCCGTCGGCGTCCCCGCCGGCGTTGACGGTCACCACGCCGATGCCACCCAGCACCGCGCCGGAGTCGCTGCGGGCGGTCAACTCGTCGAGCACGGCGCGCAGTCCGGCGTTGGCTTCGTCGGCGACGGCCGCGTCGATGTCGGCCTGCGACAATGACGCGAGGTCGACGCCGCGGGGGTCGCCTTCCGGGCCGGCGACCATGGCGGCGATCACGCCGCCCGGCGAGACGGGCGGCCGGGCAGCGAAGAGGTACTGCGACAGGTCGGGGTGGGTGGCCGCCGCGGCGGTGGCGGCCACCGAGTCGGCCGCGCCCGCGGGGCTGAGCACATCGCCGCGCAGCACGATCTGCACGGCTTCGAGCTCGGCTGACGCGGGGAAGCTCTCGGAGAGCTTGTCCATGGCTGTCACCAGTTCGCTGCCCTCGGGCAGGAACGCCTCCTGCACGTCGGACGTCTCAGCGGTCCTGGTGAAACCGAAAACAGCCACGACCGTGACCGCGGCCACCGCGGCGAGCGCTGTCCAGGGGCGGTTCCCCACCCAGCGTCCGTACACTTCGAAGAACCTGCTCATTGTTCGTCCTCTCGGCAGCGTCACGGCAGGGCTGCGTTACGGCTGCATAGTCCCGACTGAATTGAGTTCGGCCTTGAAGGCTAGGTTTCGTGGGAGGTTCTGCGTGCGATCGATTGTTCCTGTGGCTGGAGCCCGTCCTCAGTAGAGCCGGTCGCGGTTGGCCTCGTCCTCGGAGGCGTCGATCTCGACCGCGTCGGCCGGTGCCGGCGGACGGTACGACTCGCGCAGTTCGGCGATGCTTGTGATGGACATAGGCCTCCACCTCCGTCGCGAGCGTCGCTCACCAGCGTAACAGGCGTGCGCGGGGTGCCCCGGCCCCGCATTGGGGTCAAGCCTCGGGCTCGGAGGCTTCCGGGTCCGCTTCGGGTCGGTCGGAGGCGCCCGCGCCGACCGCCATGCCGGCAACGAGGCGGGCCACCGCTATCGCGATGTAGAACTGCCCGACCATGGCCTCAAGCGTCACGAGCGTCCTGCCGCTGGAAGGGGCCGGCGCGAGGTCGCCGAAGCCGAGGGTCGTCAACGTCACGAAGCTGAAGTAGATGGCCGACTCGGGCGTGAGAGGATCCCCCGAGGCGAGGAAGGCACCGCTGGTGGAGCGGTCGATGAGGATGTAGAGGCTCGCGAACGAGTACCCGATGAGCAGGTAGGCGCACGCTGACGCCGCTATCGAGGTGGTGTTGGGAAACGGCCGCGACAGCACCTGCCGGGTGACCGTGACCGCGGCGGCGAAGCCCATCAGCATGACGATGGCGGGACCCGCCCGAGCGTCGGCCGAGCCGGCCGCAACCAGTTCGGCGGCGGCGATGCAGCCCATCGCAACCAGCAGAATCCATGCCCGGGCTCGGTGGGCTGCCGGCATCGAGGTCTCGATCAACGTGCCCGCGATCAGCACCAGCCCGACGATGCCCGAGATCGCGGTGAGGACGTCCGCGCCCGTGACCGTGAGCACCACGGTCGCGGTGCAGAGGCCCAAGATGATGTCGTAGCGCTCGGCCCGCAGGACGCGAGCGGCTGCGCTGAGGGGACGCCCGAGCATGGCGGGAGGCTAGCCCGCCACGGTGGAGCCGCTGGTGTGATCGGCATGGACAGCTGAGCGTTCGCGGCTGCCTGGCAGGTGTCGAGGGGGAGCCGTTCGTGAGTTCAGACAGTCCAACAGCGACGGCCTGCGGACCCAGTCCGCCCATGTTCTCGGGCTACGACGGTTCCTGCGGTGCCGTGGTCCATATGCCGGCTTCCATGGACTCCTTGATCTCGGCGAGGTAGGGGAACGACTCGATTTGCGTGACCCCCGGAATACCGCGCAGCGTGTCGAGTGTTTCGAGCAGGTGGCTCAGGTCGCGGTAGCCGACCTCGGCGACGATGTCGAAGGCGCCGAGCACGGTCGCGGCCAGAGCCACGGGCGCTTGTGCGGCCAGTTCGTGTGCGGCCAGCCTACGTTCTGTGGAGGGGGATCCCGGCGTGGTCTGCGGCGACGCTGTTGGCGTACATGGCTTCGTGGCCCGCGAAGTTCGGTTTCGAAGATGTCTCCGAATGGCTTGACTTGGTGTGTGAGGCCGTGTGTTGGGACGACCTGATGGCCGAGCTCGACAACAAGCCGGGTGTCGAGCGCTTGGCTGGCCACCTCGACTGGGCATGCCGGGTCGAGGTTGCCGGGCGATGTCCCGGGGTAGCGTGGCAGGTACCGATGCGGCCGCTCGCGAGGGCAGGATGACGATGGCCTACACCGACGACGAGATTCGGCGCCAGCTTCGCCTCGGCGAGGACAGCGCCTGGGAATTCAAGAGTGTCGACTTCCGCAACAATGCCCTGGCGCGGCGCCAGCGTGACGGCTGGGCCGACGAGATCGCCGCCTTCGCGAATGCCCGGGGCGGCGTTCTGCTGCTCGGTGTCACCGACGCCGGCGACGTGCCAGGAATGTCCCGCGACCAGCTGGATGCGCTAGAGCGTCAGGTCAGGGAGATCCGCACGGACTCCATCAGGCCGAGGATCAGGATCGAGACGTACCGCAGGGAACTGGATGAACGGTCGTTCCTCCTTGTCTCGATCCCCGAAGGGGACGCGCAGTATGACAGCCCTGGCGGCAGCTTCGTGCGAGTCGGCAGCGCCAGACAGCCCATGTCGCCCGACGAGCGGATGCGCCTGGCCCAGAGGCGCGGCCAGGCTCGGTTCACCGGTTTCGACGAGCAGACGGTCGCCGGTACGGGCTTCGCGACCCTCGACAAGGAGCTGTGGAAGCCCTTGCTCAGCGCTGAGAGCCTGCGCGACCCCGAATTGGGGCTGGAGAAGCTCGGACTGTTGCGCACCGACGGCCGCGGCGCGGTGCTGGCCACCGTGGCGGGCATTCTGACGTGCACCCGGCAGCCCCGGGAGTTCGTTCCGGGCGCAGAGGTCGCCGCCGTTCGCTACAAGGGCGCCGATCGCGCGTCCGGGCAGGTCGACGCACAAGACATCACCGGTCCGATCAACGAGCAGATCACCCAAGCACTCGCGTTCGTCGTACGAAACATGCGTGTCGGCGCCCGCAAGGACCCTGCTCGTGTGAACCTGCCCGAATACAGCACGCGGGCGGTCTTTGAGGCTCTGGTGAACGCGGTCGTGCACCGCGACTACTCGATCCAGGGCAGCAGAATCCGGTTGTCGGTCTTCTCTGACCGCCTCGAGTTGAGATCACCGGGTGGGCTGCCCGACAACCTGACCGTCGAGAGCATGATGGAGCGGCAAGTGACCCGCAACCAGGTGCTCGCCTCGATCCTCGGCCGCATGAGCGTCGGGGAGATCGAGGGCGCCGGAGGCCGGCAGTACTTCATGGAGCGGCGCGGCGACGGCGTTTCCATCATCAGCCGCGAGACCAGCGAGCTGTCCGGCAAGGACGCCGAGTTCCGGCCCATCGACGATGCGGAGTTGTGCCTTACTCTGCCCGCCGCGGAGGTCCACGCCGACCCGGCCACCGTTGTGGTCACGGTGCGAAGCGGCGGATCGCCGCTCGCCGGCGCGGATGTGCTGGCATTGTTTCCGAACAACACCTGGAAGCGAAGCCGCACCGACACCGACGGCGAGGCGCGCGTTGACCTGCACTCGGTTCACCTGCCCATGACGGTGTTCGTGGCTCGCGAGGGCTATGCGGCGCATGTCGAGAGCGGCTGGCTGCCGATGGAACGAGCGCTCGCCGTCGAGCTCGCCTCCAGGGCCGGGGGCGGCTCGGTCGTGTTCGCAGAGTCGACCGGCCACCTGCCCGGTCTCGCCGGCCGGCTCAACCCGATTCTCGACACCAGCCACAGGACGTACCTCTACGCCTCCAACATCGCCATCAACGGCGGACAGCAGCAGCCGGTCTCCTTCGTGCCGGGAGAGGAGGATCTGCACCTGATGGACGCAGACGGCAAGTCGTTGCTCGTGAGGGTCTTGGCCATTGCAGGACAGTCGTCAGTCCTCGACTACGGCCCCGCCTGAGGGCTCGATCAGCAGGTTTTCGAGGCCGGCACCCTGTGGCGGCTACAGCGCGACACCTGATCACGCCCACCGCCGTCCCCGGTCGCCCACGGTGAGGCCGCCCACGGTGAACACTTCCAGTGCCAAGATGGGACATGCTCACCTCGGTGTGGGACTTGACAGTCTGGAGAGCCATCCTCGGGAACCGATCCGGCGCTGGCAGCGTCTAGAGTGCATGCGCAGACTCTCGGCACTTGTGGCGTGGACGATATTGGGTGTCGGTTGCGGCCCGGGTCAAGGTTCCAGCGATGTGTCGGTGGTCGGATCTGAGCCGGTGGCCGAGTTCCCGGAGCTGGAGCTCTGTGACCGGGTCCCCACGGTTCGGACGGACTTCGATGCTCTTGCCGTCGACGACCCCGTCCGATCGGCGGCCCAGCACAGGGCCCACGACACCGCCGCGGCCATGGGCATCGGCTTCGACGGCTCCGGATTCGACTGGGCGCGCGAACGCGTCAACTTGTACCTGCGGAACGCGACGAACGAGCAGATCGAGGAGTTGGCGCAGCGCCTCGATGATCCATCGGGAGTCTGCTACGACCTCAGCGTGTCGCCGGTAGCGTCCAGCGAACCGTTCGAGCCGCTGCCGGCTCAAGGCCTCGACGATCCGATGGTCGTCTGCGGCGGCTGGGAGGCGATCGGATCGTCGCACCTTGCCCATCTGCCGAGCATCGACAGCTTCGACCACCCCGCGATCGACGCACTGCGCGCCGAGTTGGCCGAGCCGAGCGGGGAGCCGCTGCCCGAAGGGCGCTGGGTCGTCATACGCATCGGCACCTACCGCGCCGAGTTCGCTGCGCTGTCACTTGACGGCTCCGGCTCGATCGGGTTCGCGAACCGCCATCACGACATCGCCGATTGGAAGGTCGCGGGCCACGCCTGGGATCGCCCCTGGGCGGCCGCGTGCGGACCGAGAGTGCCCTTGGCTCCCGGGCTGGGCGTAGTCGACGTGCAACTCGATCCTCGGTCGCTTCCCACCCCCGACAGCACCACGGTGGATCTCCTCGTCACCCAGCAGGGCTGCAACAGCGGCCAAGCGATGGGCGACGACCTGCTGGGTCCGCAGGTGCGCGAGACCGACGACGCGGTGCTGGTGGCCTTCGCGGTCCGGGTCAGCGGCGGCGTGGCCGCCTGCCCGGACAACCCGCCATCGAGAGTGACGATCGAGCTGTCCGAGCCGCTCGGCGAGCGCACGGTTCGCGACGGGCTCTTCGTTTCGCCGCAGTCCCTGGAAGTATTCGAAGACGACTGGTGGCTAGACGAGACCGGCTGAGCACGAGTCCGGCTGAGCACGGCTTCGGTCTGCGCCACCCAACAACTACGCTCAGCCTGCGGCGAGGTGCTGAGAGTCCACCCGATCCGCCACGACCGCAGCCGAGAGCACGGCGCGTTCGCCAACACCGGCGGCCGCCCCTCGCGCATCAACGCCGCCTGAACCTACGCCGGTGTGTAACACAGCTACCAGAGCCAACCTGTAACGCGGGTACCAACTGTCGCTAGCGGCGCTGGTGGTGATCGAGAACGCCGACGCACCAGACGAGTACTGCTTCGAGAACGCGGTGCCCGACGCACACACCGCGGTACTGCAACCTGACGGGTCGGTCCAGTTCTTTGACGACAACGGAGGGTCTGGTGCAAGATGGGTGCATATGAGGCCGGTGTCTGTGCGGCGATGGGTTGCCGTGACGGTGGCCGCCGCGGTGGCCGTGTCGGTCATGGCCGTGTCGGTCATGGCCGTGCCGTCGGGGCTTGCGGCCGCGCAGTCGGGCGGGTTCGGCGATGTTGTTGAGGATGCCTACTTCTCGGTGCCGGTGGCGGAGTTGAACGCGCGGGGCGTCTTCGGGGGCACTGAGTGCGGCGACGGCTTCTGCCCGTCGGTGCCGATCGACCGCAAGACGATGGCGGTTTGGACCGTGAGGGTGCTCGATGGCGAGGATCCGCCCCCGATCATCGAGAGCAGGTTCGACGATGTGGATGCGGCCGGCTTCCATGCGCCGTTCATCGAGCGCATGGCTCAGCTCGGGGTCACCGGTGGCTGCGGCGGCAGCGGGTTCTGTCCCGACCGCAACGTGACTCGAGCCCAGATGGCGGCGTTTCTGTCGCGGGCATACAAGCTTCCGGACGGACCGGACCCGGGGTTTGGCGACGTTCCCGCCGGCGAGTGGTATTCGCCCTATGTGGCCAAGCTGGCCGCGTCGGGGATAACGGCCGGCTGCGGGGACGGCACCGTGTTCTGCCCGGGCCGTGACACCACCCGGGGTGAGATGGCCACCTTCCTGCACCGCGCCGAGAGCCGCGGCGAGCCGGCCTCGTTCTCGATCGAGGAGGGCCCGCGTGGCAACGACACCCTGATCTCGGCGTCGCGAGGTCAGACTTGCGCGGTCCGTCTCGACGGCGGCGTGGCGTGCTGGGGGCGCAACGGCCTGCGGGAACGGTATGCGACCGCGGGGCTGCGGAACGTGGTAGCCATCAGCGCGGCCGACGACTTCGAGTTCGCGCGGCACACCTGTGTGCTGCACGAGGATCAGACCGTCTCGTGCTGGGGCACAGGACGCGACGGGCAACTCGGACAAGGCGACACGAGCGACCACTACCTGCCGGTGAAGGTCCCCGGAATCACCGACGCGGTCGCGGTCAGCGCGGGCAGGTTCCACACCTGTGCTGTCCACCGCGACGGCGGCGTCTCCTGCTGGGGAGACAACCTGGATGGAGCACTGGGTGACGGCGCCGAGGCGCCCAGCTACTTCCCGAAGAGAGTCGCTGGCCTGTCAGAGGTTGTGGCCATCGCCGCCGCCCAGTACTCCAACTGCGCGGTTCACCGCGACGGGGACCTCTCCTGCTGGGGCCGGCCGGCATTCGACTCCACACCGACGAGGTTCAACGGCCCTGAAGCGATGTCGTCAGTGTCGATGAGCGCGCTTCTAACATGCACGGTCAGCGTCGGCGGCACGGTCTACTGCGCGCCGACGGGCCACCGGATCGGCCCGGCAGCCCGCGTGGAGAACCTGGCTGACGTTGTGGAAGTCGCAGTCGGAGACCGCACCTCCTGCGCGTTGCACCGCGACGGGGGAGTCTCCTGTTGGGGAGAGAACGACGCAGGCCAGATCGGTGACGGCACGACCACCCCGAGGCCCCGGCCGGTGCGGCTGGACGGGATCGCCGATGCGGTGGCAGTGAGCGTCAGCGTCGGCTCGACCGACATCGGGAACAATGCCGGGACGGTGGGCTCTCATGGCTGCGCCCTCCACGAGAATGGATCAGCCTCGTGTTGGGGAGGCAACGAGATGGGACAGTTGGGCGACGGCACCACCGACAACCGGCTGGTCCCGACGCGAGTCCGACGGGTCGAGACGATTCCGGCCGACCAGATCCCGACCACGCCCACGGGTCTGCTGCGGGCATGGTCGGAAGCGGCCGTGCAACAGCACGAAGCGGACTACCCCTGGCTGCGGGTCGCCTGGGACTCCGTGCGCGACCAGACGTGGGCGGTCCAGTCCGGGTTCGGCGGCCAGGTGTTCAGGGACTGCTTCGCGTCGGCTGACTCGTTCGGCTGCAAGGTCCAGGAGGTCCACATCACCGAATTCTCTCTCGGTGGCCTCGTTCACGAGATGCTGCACGTCTATGACCTGCACACCGGTCTGGCACCGAGCAAAGCATGGGGCGCCGTGCAGCTCTACTTCGCCACCACCCATCCCGAGTGCTGGACTCATGCTCCACCGGGAGCGGAGATCCTGGCCGACACGGTGACCCATCTGATGGTGCACGGCGCCTGGCTGACCTACTACAACTCCCCCGGGTGCCCGACAGTGCCCGAGCGCAGCAAGCCGACCCCCGAAGCCGAGAAGGTCGTGCTGGAGGGCTTGGCCGGCCAGGTGCCCGAGTGGTACCGCGAGAACATCACCAACGGCGCCGAGTTGTGGGCCGCCTGGCTGCGAGGCCCGTCGCTGCCGGCTCTGGCCAACCTGGCCGGGGAGTTCGGCGGGCTGTGCAGCACGGACTGGATCACCTACCCCCTCGACCCGGACCTGTTCCCCCCGGCGGGCAGCAACCCGTTCCGAGACGGCGACTGCTGACAGCAGCAGCGACAACAGGCCGAGCGAGCAAAGCAGCGGCTCATGCGCGTTGTGGTCAGGGGGCGAGCGTGGCGATGGGGACTATTACAATATGATG
The DNA here is from genome assembly GCA_965221605.1 of Candidatus Aldehydirespirator sp. Classification (GTDB taxonomy): domain Bacteria; phylum Actinomycetota; class Acidimicrobiia; order Acidimicrobiales; family Aldehydirespiratoraceae; genus Aldehydirespirator. Next base: position 315,622 of record CBDCSK010000013.1, on the reverse strand, counting down.
CTCACATATACGAAAATATCGACACACCAAGTGCGGAACACGGGCAAACCTCGAATCGTCACACTCGAGGCCCAAGCGTCCATCGGCGCCACACCGTCACCCCGGATGCAATTGCTCGCAGGCTCCCAGAACGGCCGCCGATGACGTTGCGTTGGATCTCGTTGGTGTCGGCGATGATCGAGGCGGACGGCCTCATACATCTATACTGTTCGGCTTGTGCGCTGCCCTCGCAATGGTCGATCCCTTGCAGGGGCTGGAGGTCGGGCACTGGGGTTGAGGCGTCGCATCGCGGTGTCTCTGCTGCTGCTCGCGGCCGTGCCCGCCGGGGCGTGCGCTGGGAGCGCAGGAGTCGGTGCTCAGGACGGCGGCATCGAAGCCGCAGCGGTCACGGCGCCCGAGAGCCCGGTGCGGGACCGACCGGTCGTGGAGGTCGCAGCGACCGGGCAGCGTGCCTTGCAGCCGGCGGCGCCGGGCGAGGCGGCCGCGGCGTTGGAGGGGCCGGGTTCCAGCACCCCGCTCGGGGAGCTGCGGGCCCGGCACCTGCCCGTGTGGACCTCCGACTTCGACTGGGCGTTCCCGCCCGATGTGTGCGCCAGCGCCTGGGAGCTCGATGCCATCGCCGAGCCCGCCCCGGGCGCCGGCGTGCTGGCCATGGGCGACTTCGCCACCGCGGCCGCGCTGACGGTGATGCGCTACGAGCACCAGTTCTCCCGAGCGTTGGCGGCACCGAGCCTGCCGGCCCAGCTCTGCGTGGCCGTGGCGTCGGTGGATCCGCTCCGCTCGGAGAGCCTCGACGTCCTGGCGTCCTACCTTGAAGCGGGCGCCCGGCGCTCGCAGCCCGCGGCCTATCCTGCCGAGGTGGTGCTGGTCGGGGTCAGCGAGGCCGAGGTGGTGGCCGTGGCCTGCGTCGTCCCCGGCTATTCCGATGTGGTCGGCGTCGACGGCGCCGCAATTCAGGCCGCGCGGGCTCCGGCCCGGCTGCAGGCCTACCGCCTGTCGGTGTCACGCGGCCTGGAGGACCAGGTGGCCGACACCTCCTACCGCGTGTCGCAGGCCTCCCACCGGCCCGCCGAGGACTGCTCGGGCCTGGACGCTTGGGCCGCGGAGTGGGGGGGCCATGTGCAGGCCTGGATCGACGAGGGCCAGATCTGGGCCTCCGACGGCCGGGTCCTCACCGTCGACGGCATCTGCGACTCACCCCCGCCCGAGGGCCCCGACGAATGCCCACGAGGATGGCCGTCATGACCTGCAGCGCGGCGCACACTCCGGCGGCCACAGCCTCGTCCCGACGAATGCCCACGGGGCTGGCCGTCATGACCGCCCGCTACGATGCCCACCGGATGCTCGACGCCGGTTCCCGACGAACGCTCAGGGGCCGGCCGTGGTGACCGCCCGCTACCGGCCGGCGGTCCGCCCGTGACGGCCGGCCCCCTGCCCCACCGGGCCCGTGGCCCTAGGCCCAGCCGTCGGCAGCGGCGCCGGACCATGGTGCTCGCCGGCCTGCTCGCCGCGCTGATCGCGGCGTTGGCACCGGTCGAGTCGCCGGTCCCTCTCGGTCCGTTGGAGGGCATTGTCGGACAGGTGCCCGCCGAGGCCCAGACCCCGGCCGTGGGTCCCGGCACGCCCGATCCGTGCCCGGTACCCCTGCAGCCGGACTCCAACGACGCCTCCTTGTGCGTGCTCAGCCAGCTCGCCTGCTCCGAGCATCCCCTCCATGCCGCTTATCCTCTTCTTGCCGCTCATCCCCTTCATACGGGGCCGTACCTGGTGCCGTCGACCGAGTTCCCCGATTTCTGCGAGGCGACCGTGCTCGACTCGTACGACCTCGCCGCGTACACGGCCTGCACGGCCCTAGCCGGCTACGTGATCAAGACGTTCACGCAGGGGAGCGACCAGGCCTGCCGGATGATCCGACCCACACAATGCGCCTCGAGCATGCACCGCACGGGAGTGAACACGTGCAGGCGGGTGCAGCGCCGCATCTGGTCGTGCCCGCCGGGAGCAACGCCGACCAACCAGTTCAACCGCTGCTACCAGAAACCCCCCGACTACACCGGATCCCACCCGGCCTGCCAGTCCGGCGCCCCGAGCTTCGCGATATCGAGCTGCGAGGAGTACGTGGGCCAGGACTTCGTGCGTGCCCCCGCCTCGGTTCAATGCAGCAGTTTCGACACCGGCAACACCGGACCGAAGCTGCGGGACCTCACCGGCGCCTCGAACCTGTACTGGTGCCAGTTCGACTCCTCGTACCTCGACGCCGGCTGCCATGGCGCCGGCGCGCCCTGCACGGCGGCAGACGCGGTCTGTGTCAAGCGGGCCAGCACCACCGGCGGGTGCAACGCCATAGCCCAAGCGATCAAGTGCCGCGGACTGCAGGCCCACTATCTCGCCGGCAGCCGCACCGCCGAAGACGCCGAGAACGTCTATCTCCAGGGCTGCACCCCCTGTGTGGTCCTGCCGTTCAGCCCTACACCGCTCGATTGCCCCCAAGACTTGAGGACAAACCCCACACCGTCAACGATCAGTAAGCTGGAGGACACCCACCAACGCCGTGGCGATTGGAACTCGGGCAACTCAACCAGCAGCTTGTGCAGCGATCCGCCGCAGGGTCGGCTGGTGTGGGAGTCCAGCTACCACTCGGGGCTTGCCGTGGTGAACTCACCGGTAGTCCTGAGGGTCGACGACCTTCCGACCGCGACCCGCCACTTCAGATACGTCAGAGTGGTCGTGAAGGGAACGCCCCCGAGTCTCAGGGGGTTCGGGACGGTCAGCAGACAGTACTTCGTGTATGCCGACGGCTCGTCGGGTGATACCACCGTCCGGGCCTGGCCCACCTTCGACACCACCCTCACCTATGGAAGCGTGGACAAGATCGCCTGGAACGGCAGTCTGTGCCTGATCCGCAACCTGCCCGACTTCAGGGTCAGAGTCGAGGAACTCTGGCCCGACAGCGACGCGTCCGACATCAGGGCACTGTTCGGCTCTGACGCGCTGGACTGGTGGGAGGCCCTCACCCCGGCGCAGCAGATGAGCCGTACAGCGGCACGGGGCGCCAAACTCACCCAGGTAGTGCGCTGCAACTACGACACCGACGTGTGGTGCAATTGGCGCCCGGCCCGGCCCGGCTACTACCGACTGGTGGCCGCCGGAGCCTGGCAGTTGCAAAGGCTCACCACCAGCAGATACTGGCTTCCTTCGGATTGGAGCGTCTTGATCGACTCTGCCTTGGTGGATATGTTCAATAAGAGCGACGGCATTTGCCCCAACCCGCAAGTGTATCGCCACACTGACCACGATTGTCTGAAGGCCAACCTGGCAACTTTGGGCCTGACGGCCAAGCAGGTAGGGCTGAAGCCGGACCTCGACGGCCTGCTTCCGGTGGAAAGCCAAGAATGGCTCTACACCGACAACGCTGGACCGAATGTCTGCCCGCCGCGGGACATGAGACTCTACTGCCCAAGCGGGAGCGACTCATGGAACTACACCGAGAGCGAGCCGATCGGCATCATGGTCCACGAGGTGCGGGTCTCCACCGTCACCCCGGACCGCTGAACGGGAGGGCGCACCCGCCCCGGGCCGCCGGCTCCGCGTGGGCCAAGGCGGCTAGCCGGCTTGGGCGCCGAAGCGGACGGCGGCCTCCATGGAGTCGAAGCGGCGCAGCACCTCGCCCTCGACGGACCTCACCGCGGGGTCGTCGGGATGGCGGGGTCGGGGCAGGTCGACGGGGATGTCGTCGAACACCACGCCGCCGGGGCGCAGCATAAGGATCCGGTCGGCCAGCTCGACCGCCTCGGACACGTCGTGGGTGACGAACAGCGCCGTCTTGCGGGTGTGCAGCCACACCCGCTGGAGGTACTCGCGCAGCGACCGCCCGGTGAGGGCGTCCATGTGGCTGAAGGGCTCGTCCATCAGCAGCAGGTCGGGGTTCACCAGGAAGGCCCGGGCGATGCCGACCCGCTGCTGCATCCCGGCCGACAGCTGCGACGGGTACAGGTGGGCCACCTCGTTGAGGCCCACCATGGTCAGGTAGAACTCGGCCTCGCGCCGCGAGCGGTCCGACTTGCGGTCCTGCACGTACAGCATGTTGTTCAACACGGTGCGCCACGGCAGCAGCCGGGGCTCCTGGAACACGTAGCCGACCTGGGCGGGCACGCCGTCCTGCACGGCCCGCACCGAGCCCGAGGTCGGCGTCTCCACGCCGGCCACGATGTTGAGCAGCGTGGTCTTGCCGCTGCCCGAGGGGCCCAGCACGGCCACGAACACGTTGCCGGTGACCGACATGTTCACCCCGCCGAGGGCCTGCACCCGATGCGGGTAGGTGACCGTCGGGGGGTAGATCTTGGTCAGGTTCTCTATCAGGACAGTCGCCATCTGGCCCTTCCTTAACTCTTGCGGTCTTGATGTTGCACTGTTGCGCCGATCAGCGGGCGGGCCCGGGGCCTCACACGCCCCAGTCCTCGGCGAAGGACAGCGTCGGCCTCTGGGTCCACTGGAAGGCGCGACGCTCGAGGCGCCTCAGCACGAGCCGGTCGAGCACGGTGATCATCAGCACGAACAGGAACACCCACCCCACGAAGCCTGGGTAGCGCAGGGCGTCGTACCAGAACCTGGCCCGCCAGCCGACGCCGGCGGTGGCCCCGAACCACTCCACGATGAGCAGGCTGTTCCATCCGGTGGTGATCGCCAGGCGCACGCCGGTGAACGCGTTGGGGAGGGTCCCGCCCAGAAGCAGGTCGATCGTCTGGTTGCGGCGCGACACCTTGTACGCCTTGGACATCTCCATGAGCGCCGGGTCGATGCTGCGCACGCCCGAGCTGAAGTTGATGGCCACGAACGGGATGGCGGTCAGCACCACGGCCACGATCGGGGCGGTGGAGGTGAGGCCGAACCACAGCGACGCCAGGAAGGCCCACACCACCGCGGGCAGCGCCAGCAGCACGAGGGTGGTGTCGTTGAGCAGTCCCCGGACCCAGTTCGAGGTGCCGAGCGCCAGCCCCAGCACCGCTCCGGCGGGGATTCCGATGGCCAGCCCGATGGCGAAGCGCTGCAGGCTGAGGCCCAGCGGACCCCAGAACTCGCCGACGAGGAGCCCGCCGTGGGAGCCGCCGGTGATCTCGGTGACCATGAACGACGCGACCTTCTCGATGCTGGGCACCCGGTCGCTGGCCACGGTCAGGTACTGCCAGACCGCCAGCAGGATCACGAAGGCGATCAGCTGCACCACCCAGGGCCGGCGCAGCACCCGGCGGGGCCCGGACTGCCTGCTGTCGCCGGCCGGGCGCAGGTCTTCGACGGGCAGGGTGGGGAACTCCTGGAATCCGCCGGCGAAGGCGGTGGGGTCGTTCGGCCCCGACGGGGCGGGCGCGCTGCGGGGGTCGTGAGCCGCCGGGTCGTGGGGCCCCGGCGGGGCCGGGGATCTCTGGGCGATGTCAGTCATGGGTGGTTCGGCCTCGGTGTCGGCGGGTCTTGCTGGGATGCCGGCCATGGGTCGTTCGGTGCGGGGGTGGGCGGGAGCTACTCGGTGCGGCCCTGTAGCCGGCGTTCGATCTGGCGGAAGACGAGGTTCTCGAAGATGAGCATCACGGCGATGAACAGCACCGTCCAGGCGATCATGCCGCGCACGTCGTAGCTCTCGAAGCTGCGGCGGATCTGGAAGCCCACCCCTTCTGAGGCGGCGAAGATCTCGGTGAGCAGCTCCATGCGCCAGGCCACCGCGAAAGCCAGCCGGGCCCCGGCCAGCACCGAGATGAGCGACGACGGCAACAGCACGCCCGCGATGATCTGGGACCGGGTGCGGCCGAACGACTCGCTCATCACGATGAGCCTGCGGTCCACCCCGGTCAGCCCCTGGGCGACGTTCATCATGATGTAGGGGGTGGCCACCAGCGCGGTGGCGATGACCGGTCCCAGCGACGACACGCCGAACACGATCAGGGTGAGAATGGCGAGAGCCACGATGGGTGTGCTCACCACGAACTGGACGATCGTGCCCAGCAGGGTCCTCCACCAGGCGTTGTAGGCGATCAGCCAGCCCAGCCCACAGCTGACGGCGGCGGCCAGCAGGAACCCGGCGAGCACCCTGAGCAGGCTGGCCTGCATGTTGGTGCGGAAGTCCCGCTCGGTGATCAGCGTCCACGACTCGCCCGCCACGACATGGGGCTCGGGGAGCTGCTGGGGGTCGAAGACCACCCGCGAGAAGAAGTACCACGCGCCGATGAACGCCCCCCAGCCGATCAGCACGCTGAACCGGAGGAACCAGCGGTGCAGCACCGCCCGGCGCATCTCGCGGGTCGACAGCTCCGACATGGCGTCGGGTGTGACTGATGGGACGGTCTGCATGCTCCGTGTCCTCTCTAGGGAGCCGCCGGGAAGGACAGGTCCATATCGGGCTCGCGGGCACCGGCGGGTACCAGCCCGAGGCTCTGCATCCGGGCGAAGATGCCGGTCTGCAGCTCGGCGTCCTGCGGAGTCAGGTAGACCGACGGCAGCACCCAGTCGCGCGCGGCCGCATAGTCGGTCATCCACGCGATCTCGGTGTCGGTCTGCACCGAGAGGAGGTGCGGATAGCCGGCGATGAGCAGTTCCCTCTGGGCCTTCCAGTTCCTCAGCCCGACGTCCCACAGCCCCAGCAGGGCCTCGACCGCCTCACGGTTCTGGGCGACCCACCGCCTGTCCGCCACGAGGGCCTCCGCGACCGGCAGAGCCCCGGGGTCCCCCATCACGTCGGTGGCGTAGATCTCGGCCGCGGACCTGCCGCCGTACAGGGGGCGCATCCGGCCGTCGGCGAGGTCCGAGACGCTGAAGTCGGGCAGGCACACGCAGGCGCCGACATCGCTTCGCATCACCAGGTCCGAGACGCTGGCCGACTCCACCACCACCAGGTCGAAGTCGGGGCTGTCCACCCGGAACTCCAGGCCGTGCATGGCATCCGCGATGACGCCCCACAGCAGGGTCGAGCCCAGCGCGCTGTCGACGGTGATCCTCGCCTCGATCAGGTCGTCGAGGGTCTCGGCCCGGGAGGTGCGCCTCACACCCAGGAAGCTGCGGTCGGTCATGAGCCGGCCGACCACCACCGGCTCGCGGTCGGACTGCTCCACGAGCTGGGGGATCTCCAAGGCGTTGATCACCACCACATCGACGTGCCCGCCCGCGAAGGCCGAGAACTGGTCGAAGGGGCTGCTGGCCTCGATCCTGACGTTGCGGGAGGCCTCCCACTCGGCCACGGTTCCCGAGTCCTTCAGCCATTCCCAGACCGGATCGGGCGGCAGCGCCAGGCGGATGCGCACCGGCTCGGACCGCGGGGGGCTCGACTCCTGAGTCGGAGCGGCCGGATCGACGGTCACGGTCGCGCTGCTGCCGCTGCCCCCGTCGCCGCCTCCGCAGGACGCCGCCACCAGCGCCGCGCCGGTCAGGAGCGCTCCCAGGGTTCGCAGTGCGGGACGGCCGGCCATGTCGGGCGCCTGCTCAGCTACCCGGCGCCCGCTCCGGCCAGGTTGGCCGGCAGGAGCCAGTCGGTGGTGGAGCGCATGCAGCCCCAGAAGTTGAGCACGCACTCCGGGTCGGCCTGCAGCACCCTGAAGCGCTCGGCCCCGTTGAGGTCGTCCGGCGAGAAGGTGATGAGCCCCCCGTACTGGGTGTCGTACCGGGTGTCCTTCAGAGCCGCCACGAACGTGTCCGGATTGACCTCGCCCTGCACCCGCGTCATGGCGCTGAAGGACACGTCCAGGTAGTCGCAGATGGCGGTGATGAACGTCCAGGCGTCGGTGTGGAGCCGGTGCGAGAACGGCTCGGCGGCGACCGCGGTGTTGCGCAGGGTGACGCAGCCCTGGTCGAGCGCGGGAACCTCGTCACCGGCCGCCCGGCGGTTGCTGACCAGCACCAGGTTCGCGGCCTGGCGGGCGGGGACGTCGGCCAGGACGATCGTGGCGGGCTGGATGTCGTTGGCCACCCATGTCGGTGTCCAGTCGACCAGCTCCGCGGCCCGCATCATCCGCCGCATGTCGGCCCAGTCCGCGGTGGCGGCCACCGCGGACACCCCGGCGTCCTTGAACCGGCTGGCGGCATCCAGGAAGAACTGCTCGATATGGCCGTACAGTGCGGCCTGCTCGGGCGGCAGGGCTGCCAGGTTGCTCTGGGCCTCCATCTGCTCGTCGTCGGTCAGGCCGCCCTCCAGCAGGCGCACACGCTTCTCCTGAAGCAGCAGCGCGAGGTCGGCGAACTCCGCGGGGACGTGCGCGGCCGGCACGTCCTCGAACCCGAAGCGCTCGACGATGGCTACCGCCTCGGCCATGTCGGATGTGCCGTGCAGCAGCCCGACGCGGTCATCGGCGCTGATCACGTTCGACGACAGCGCCACGTCCAGGCTGGCCGCCAGCAGGCGCTCGACGGTGCCGTCGTCGATGTAGAGCCGGTCGCCGGTGCGCTCGAAGGTCGCTGCCGGGGTGAAGGCGTACAGGCCGATGGTGGGGAGCTGCGCCCCGATGGTCGCGCACTCCAGCGTCGTGTATTCGACTCTGAGCGTCAGGTGGACCACCGGCCGCTGGGTGGCGAGGTCGGCGCAGATCTGGGTGAGGCTGCCCTCCGGGTCGGCCAGGCTCCAGAGATGGTTGACGAACTCGACGCAGCGTCCGTTGATCCCGCCGTTGAAGTTGACCTCGTTCGTGTAGGCCTCGATGATCAGGCTGGGCTCCTCCACCACGATGGCCTCGAGTCCCAGGGCGTCCAGCTCGGCCAGGCTGATGCCCACGTAGGAGATGTAGATGGGCTCGGCGCCGGGCTGATCGCAGGGGTTGTCGCCCCGCACCGCCGTCACATCGCCGCCCGCGGCGGCGATGCCGGCACCGGGACGGGTGGAGATGAAGTCGCTGGCGGGGGCGGGGGTCTCGACCACCGTCTGGGAGCCCCCCGTCTCGACCTGGGAGGCGCTGCCGCTGTCGCCCCCCCCGCCGCATGCCGCCGCGACGAGGCCGAGGACGCTGAGAGCGCCGCCGAGCGCGAGCACCCGCGCCCGCGACAGCATGATGATCCGTGATCGCGCCGGTGCGCGGTCCGGCGCCGGGAAGGGGGGATCAGATGCCATCAGTACCTCGGGGGGGCAAGAAGCGAGGGGTCGGCGGCCTCGCTGAATAGCTGGGACAGTGCTGGTGCCGTCGCCTGGGCCGCGGCCATCGTGCAGGCGATGGGATGCACGACGGCGGTGGTGGTCTCGTCCACATGGATCCGCCACGGCCACCGGGCGGCCACCGAGGACGTGGCCCCGACCAGGGCCAGGCGTGATCCGGGGGTGGTGGCCACCTGGCCGGCACGCTGGACGAGAATGTCGTTGCCGGGGCCCACCACTAGGACGTCCAGGAAGGTGCCGCTGCCGGTGTGGGCGGTGGAGAGCAGCTCCTCCAACTGTGGCGAGTCGAAGCTGGTGGAGTGGACCCGGTCCCAGCCGGGGAGGCCCGGTGGGGTGTCGAGCCCGACGGTGATGATGCGGATGTCGCCTGCGAGGGGGGAGGAGCCCAGCGTCCCGACGACCGCGTTGAGCAGGTTCACCGACGGTGTGCCCGGACCCGACACGATCAGGCAGCCGATCTCCTCGATGTTCAGCAGCAGGGGACCCTCGAGGGTGTCGCCCACCGGGATGAGGGCGGGGCAAAGGGTGTGCCCTTGGGCGGTGGCGTCGAGATCCTCGGCGGTCACCCCCTGGGGGAGTTCCAGCACGTAGCCGCCGGACACCGTCTGCCAACCGTCCGGGGCCTGCGTGGGCCGGCTGAGAAGCACCTCGAATCCGTAGGTGCCGATCCGCACGGCAAGCACGGCGGGCTTCTCCCGCAACTGTCCGACGGTGACCGCCCGCAGGTGGCGCATCGCGACATCGATGAAGTTGAGCGTGTCGACCCGGGCGTTCTGCCTGAGGGACTCCTCCGTCGGATCAACGACGTCGGGCTCTCCACGCCGACGTCGGAGCCGGGACAGCTGCCACAGCATCATTGCGTCGCCTATGGCGGTGCCGGCCAGGCTCCGGTTCGAGGATGTCATCACCTCTGCCTCCGGCGTCGGCGCGGCCGACTCGGCGCCGGTGAGCGAGGGCATGAAGCTCGGCATGCGGGGCACCTCGGCCTCCACATACGGGGCTTCAGGCTCCATGAGGCCGAGATCAGGGAGCCCGGGTCCGGGCGTCGTGGGTGGATGCGGTTCGTGTGAGGGCGGTACGGGGGGTTGGTATGGGGCTGGTTCGTGTGAGGGTGCTACGGGGGGTTGGTATGGGGCTGGTTCGTGTGAGGGTGCTACGGGGGTTGGGGCTACGGGCGAGTCGTATGGGGGCGGTGGCTGGTAGGCGGCAGGGGCGTGGGCTGGTTCGTGGGTGGGGTGTACGGGCGAGTCGAGCGGGGGTGGAGTGATCGGGGGCGGTGGCTGGAACTCGGCCGATGGCGTCGTGGGCTCCATCCCGGGCGCGGGTAGCGGACCCGACGGGGACTCGCCGGCCGCCGCCGGTGCGGTAGCAGCGGGTTCTGGTTGGTAGGTGGCCGCGGGCGCGGGCGGCTCGATGGGTGCGGGTTCTGGTTGGTAGGTGGGGTGTACGGGCGAGTCGAGCGGGGGTGGAGTGATCGGGGGCGGTGGCTGGAAGTCGGTAGGCGGGGTCGCTGGCTCGACCGCGGGTGCAAGCGGTGGGGCTGGCATGTAGCCGTCTGGGACCGGCGGCTCCGCGGGTTCGGGTTCGTGGGTGGGCGCGGGCGAGAGCGGCTCGATGGGTGCGGGCGGTTCTGGTTCGGCGTGGACCTCGGGTGCGGGCGGTTCGGGTTCGGCGTGGACCTCGGGTGCGGGCGGTTCTGGTTCGGCGTGGACCTCGGGTGCGGGCGGCTCCGCGGGTTCGGGTTCGTGGGTGATTTCGGGTGCGGGCGGCTCCGCGGGTTCTGGTATGTAGCCGTCTGGGACCGGCGGCTCCGCGGGTTCGGGTTCGGCGTGGACCTCGGGTGCGGGCGGTTCTGGTTCGGCGTGGACCTCGGGTGCGGGCGGTTCTGGTTCGGCGTGGACCTCGGGTGCGGGCGGTTCGGGTTCGGCGTGGACCTCGGGTGCGGGCGGCTCCGCGGGTTCGGGTTCGTGGGTGATTTCGGGTGCGGGCGGTTCCGCGGGTTCTGGTTCGTCAGCAGTCTCCGGCGCGAGTGGGGGAGGTTCGGCGACTACCGGCGCGGCCAGATGCTCCACCTGGACGGGAGGCGCTCCGGCCTCTAGCTGGGCGCCGCCGGTCAGGCCCCTCCAGAACGGGACGACCTCCTCAGGGGTTGGTTCGCGGCCCCAGGCGGTGAACAGGAACTTCTCGGCGAGGGTCCACAGGTACACCGGGTCCGGCTTGCCCCACGGCAGCGGGTCGCCCGGCAGGGCCAGCGCGGTGCCCACCGGCAGCAGGCTGTCGGCGCTCAGGGCCGACACTCCGGGACTGGCTGCGTTGAGCGACCGGAGTTCCTCCCAGCGCATCGGCGTGTTGAGGAACTGCGCGGAGATGCTGCGCAGGGTGTCCCCGGCCCGGGTGAAGTAGTAGGCCCGCACCGGAACGATCATCGGAGGCTCGTCCGGGTCCGGGGCTTCGGTGTCGCCTGCAGTCCCCGCGCCGCCGGTGATCCCGCCGCCGCCGATCACCTCGGCGTCGGCGACCATGTCCTCGGCCATCGGGTCGGGCGGCGGCATCCCGAACGGCTCGTCGACTCCGGCGGCGACGGGGGCGGGCTGCCACGGCGAGTCCGCTGGCTCGTCGCCGGGCGCCGTCTCATCGGGGGGCACGACGACTCGCGAGTACTCGTCGCTGAACGGCTCGTCGAATATGGGAGGACCCTGGCGGTACCAGGGCTCGTCGGGATCGCTGCCGGGCTCCCTATTCGAGGCGCCTGCGAACGCGCTGCCGGGCTCCTCGTCGGTGCCCTGATCTCGTTTACGCCCTACCGTCACCAGGAACCAGAGGCCGGCGACCCAGGCGAGCAGCATGAGCCCCGAGACGATGTCCACGACGTAGCCGGCCGGGTAGGTCCCGTCGTCGATGCGGGCGCGGGCGTCGGCCCAGTCCGACGGAAGGGCCAACTCGGGCGTGCCGAGCAGCAACACGACCGCTGCCGGCCCGCCGACAGCCACCAGAACGGCGAGCGCATACCAGAGGGCCGCCGCGGGCAAGCGCCTCAAGGGAGGGCACCGAGCGGAGGTCTGGCCGACGGGCGTGCGAGCGACGCGCCTAGCCCGGGCGGGGGGAGCTTCGACACGAGCGGCGATTCTACAGGTCCGGCTTGTTCTTCAACCCCGAGAACGGCTACTTCTGAGAACCCTGAGAATGGCTGCTTCTGAGGCGCGCAGATCTCTTCTGATTAGTGGTAGTCGACTATCTCGACTCGGTGGGCGTCGCCGCCGCTCCAGACGAAGTCACTCTCGTCGGCTGCGGCGCCCGGGCCGGCTGCGGCGCCCGGGCCGGCTGCGGCGCCCGGGCCGGCAGCTGCGCCGGACGCCGAGACGCAGCGAGCCGCGTACCCGACGACGCCAGCGGCAAGATGCCCGCGCCCCCATAGGGACTGCGAAAGGCTCCCAGGGTCTTGTTGCGGCGGTCGTGGATCTCCCGGCTGAACACAGCAACTCTCGGTGACGTCCGGTCGGCGGCGTCGAGGCCATCAATGGCCGCGTCGACAGCCTCTGGGCAGCGCCGGAGGATGTCCTCGGCGCGATCCACGGTTCCCGCCGCCGCCCGGCGAATCTGTAACCACCTGCCACACGGCCAGCTTTCTCCGGCCCTGCATCCCGGCCGCCAGTATCCTTCACAGTGATGCTTACCGAGGCCCTGACCGCGCCGACCGTCGACGACGCCCGCCGGGCCGGGCGCGAACTAGTCGACGCCGGCGCGTGCAGGGTGCTGCTGTTCGGCTCGGTAGCCCAGGGTCAGGCCCAACCCGACAGCGACATCGACTTGGTGGCTATCTTCGACGACCTCGACTACAGCTGTCGCCTCAGCCGCCAGTTCAACCTGCAGACCGTCGCGCAGGCCTGCTGCGGCCATCGGGTGCAGGTCCATGTCACCGACTGGCCTGAATGGCTCCACCGCACCCGAAGGGTCTCGGCGTCCTTCGAGGCTGGCATCGCGGCTGAAACGGTCGTTCTGTGCGACCGCCCGGCCGCCGATGTGACCTGGGACAAGGAGATCGGATTGCCCGCAGACAACATCCAAGAAGCCCTCGGCCGTCTCGATGAGGCCGCCAAGGCCCTCAATGACTTGCTGGGCCACACCCGCCTCAGCGAACTCGAACAGGAGTCGCTCGTCGCCGCGGACCGCGCCTCGGTCGACCACTACCGCCACTGGCGGCTCATCAACGTCTGCCAGAGCGCCGCGATGGCCATCGAGACCGCCCTCAAATCGCTCATAGCGCTCACCGGCGAACCCGTCAGATGGATGCACGACATCGACTACCTCGTCAACCGCGCCGGCACCCGCACCGGCGAGGCCCGAGCGGCCCTCGAATCTCTCGCAGCGGACAGCCCCGACGATGAAGGCAATCTCTACGGACACGTCACCGTCTGGCGCAGCGCCGGCGCCTACCTAGCCGATCACCCCGAGATCGACCTCGCCGCCACCAGCCGTCTCGCCCCGAGTCTCGCCACCGCGGCGGCTCAACTCGTCACTGTTGCCGCCGCCGAGATCGCCCGCGCCACGGACCCCGAAGCGGTGCAGCCCGCCCGGCGTGTCATCGCCGCGGTCACCGCGGCCCTGGATGACCGCGACCTCGTCGCCGGCCAGACCCGCGGCCGCACCGTCATCCCCACCGACCACGGCCCCAGCCTCGCATAACCAACGAGCGGCAGTTTGCGTACATCAGGTACTTGATGTACGCTTATCTGGCAAGTCTTGGGGCGTTCAATGGAATACCTGTCTTTCACCGATACGCGCAGCCAACTACGGAGGGTGCTCGACAGCGCAGAAGCGGGGATGCCGGTCGGTGTCCGGCGTCACGGAAGGATGTGGGCGCGCGGCAGCCGCCGGTGAGTCATCCGGCGCCCACGCGACAGGACCACCCTGCGTTTCTGCCGGATCGAGGGGTGGCGCCAAGTTCGGTCCGCGGCCGGCAAGCGCTCCACTCACCACGAGACCTATGAGCTGGAGCCCGCCTCCGGCAGCGTTCTGCGGACACGCATGTCCAGGCCACCTGATCGTTGCGGGGAACACCGCGGACCGGTCCGTCTGCGCGTGCCGAACCACCATCGACTCGAACAGCAGCCCCAGCGCGGCCCTGTCACCGGAGAGGGACTCCGCGCTCGCGCCCAGCGCCGCCGCGGCCAGCGAAGGGTCGACCAGGTGGTGCTTGGGCGCGCTGCGAAGCGGCGTGCGCGACAGCAGGCGAGCGTTCCACGCCGGCTGGGCCTCGTACACGAACACGCCCTCGAGCGCGTCGAGGTAGGCGCGCACCGTGGGGCGGGCCGCGCCCGCGGCTCTCCTCCGGATCGACACGACCGCCAGCACGGCGCCGCCGGCCAGGGGCGGTCCAGCGTTGAGCGCCAGCGTCACCCACAGGCCCCACCGGTCGATCTGATCGCCTACGACCACTGACCCCTTGGAACCAACTCGTCTAGGTCAGAGGGCACTCGCCGAGGTAGTGCAGCGGGCTCGGCTGGTCGCTGGGGAGCACCAGCTGGGCCTGGGCCGCTCCCACAGCCTCGACCGGTTGTCGTGCCCGCACCAGGCCCATGACGGACCTGTAGATGTAGCCGGTTATGACGGTGACCTGCACCCGGCTGCCGACGCAGTCGACGAAGGCCACGTGCGCGTCCTGGCCGTAGATCAGTCCCGTCTGGGCGACCCGATTCTCGGCGGCCTGACGGGCCTGCTCGAGCGTGGCGCCGCTCGCGATGGTCGCGGCGGCGACCCGGGCGGCGTCGTTGGCGAGATGGGCGGCGTCCTGGCGGGCCGCGATGAGTCGCGGGCCGTCGTAGGCGAGGCCGCCCAGGAACAGCAGGGAGACCGCGATGACCGCCATGAACACCGCGTAGTCGCCCCCGTTGGTCGCCGGAGCGCCCGCGTCCGGGGAGGAGCCCCCGGCCGTGCCCGGTGCCGGCACCCCTGCGCCGGCGCGTCCGGGGCCGGCCGGCACGACCCGGCGGGGCCGCGGGCGGGCTTGCCGGACCCGTCACGGGCCCGCCCGGGATCGGTAGGGATCAATGGCGGCGGTCCCCACCACCCTGCGATCGAGTTCAAGGCCCGGCAGAGCGGAGCCTCCGAGGTTCTGGGGTGGAACGCGACACGTCAGGAACACCCACACCGTGCCTCCCGGCGGCACGGCGTTGTCGGGGTCTACCGGGACGTCCCGGCCGCCGACGTCGATGAACACGGTCCGGCTGTCGCCGACGAAGTCGTTGTTGCAGAAGACCCGGTTGTGGGCGTTGACGCTCTCGGCGGCGGCGAGGCCGGCCTCGACCACGGCGGCGGCGCCGCCGGTCGTGTAGCAGCACAACGACGCGGTGCGGGCAGCCCGGTTCGCGGTCGCCTGGAGGTTCTGCTCGATCCGGGACGTCTCGGTCAGCAGGTTGATCGAGACGATCACCAGCATCAGCATCGGAAAGGTGATGGCCACCCCGATGGCCATCCCCGAGCCGGCCTCGCCCCGGTCGGCGCGCCGGCTCAGCATTGCCAGACATCCGTGCCGGTGAGTTCCAGCCCGGGCACGTCGTCGAGCGGCCCGCAGGCCTGGGCGGTCAGCTCGAGGCCGCCGAGCACCGGGGAGATGGTGCCGCCGAACACCAGCACGGTGACGACGCCCCTGTCGGCCTCGACGACCACCGCCGGCGGGCGGGTCTCCACCACGGAGCTGTCGGAGGCGACCATGGCGAGCCGCGCCCCCAGGATCCCCTCGCACTCCCGCGCCGTCTCGACGGTGTTCGGGAGGCCGTCGCATTCCTGGATGCCGGGCCCGGCCGCCTGGGCCGCGGCGACGGCGGCGTCGGCGGCCGACTGCACCGCCGTGCGGGCCATCGCGACGATCACGACATGGATGCCGATGAGGATCGTGAAGAACACACCCAGGAACAGGATCGCAGCCGACAGCGCCTCCCCTCGCTCTCCCCGGGACGAATGGGCTCTGGTCACGGCATCAGATGATTGCGGGTGCAACTCGACAGGGTGGAGCGGTCCCGCGGTTTCGGGGCCCGACCGCTGCAAGCATACTCCAAGGGAGCCCGCAGCGGCGTGAGCTCAAGTCCGCGACGGACCGCTAGCGCCAGAGGGTTGCGACGGGTGCGGACCAGATGCTGCCGCCGCCGGTGTCGCCGGAGGCCCGTGAAAGAACTGTCGGTGGTCTGGGGCCGGTGTGGAGCACCACGCCCGCGGTGAAGCGGCCCCCGAGCTGGTCGCGGAGCCAGAGCAGGTGCCGGGCCTCGTGCAACCCGGCGCGGTCGCCGGCCTTGACCTCGACGCCGACGACGCCCCGCGGGCCGCCGTCGAGCACGAAGTCCACCTCCTGGCCGCCGTCGCGGCGGAAGTGGCGCAGCCGGTAGCCGGTCACCCTCGGATCGTGCTCGACCCGGAGCTGCGCAGCCACGAAGGTCTCCATGAGCCGGCCTCGCAGGTCGCCGCTGCGACGGATCGTCCAGGCGTCGCTGTCCCACACCGCGGCGGCGAGCCCCGCGTCGACCAGCAGCCGCTTGGGTGACCTCTGCACGCGGCCGATCCCGCCGGGGAGGAACGCCGGGCACTCGTGGGCCAGGAAGGTCCGCTCCAGCAGAGCCATGTACTCGCGGCCGGTGGCGCGGGCCACGCCGCTCTCGTCGCAGAGCCGTGTCAGCGGCATGACCCGGCCGGTGTGGGACGCGTAGACACGGGCGAATTCGAGCAGCTTGGCCCGGTCTTGGCGCCCGAGCAGGGAATCGACGTTGAGCGTCTGCTCGACGCGGGCGCGCAGCGCGGCGGCCCGCAGCGTCCTCGACGGCATGGCCATGGCCCGCGGGTATCCGCTGGCGAGGGCCATCTCGATGTAGTCGTTGGTGTTCAGCGTCGGCGCTGCGTCTCCGGGATCGCCGGCCGCGAGCCTGTCGAACAGCGACCCCACCGCGGTGTGGTCCTTCTCCGCCACCGTCAGCGGGAACATGTCGAGGGGAACGACCCGCCCGGTGCTCGGAAGCTGGCCGGCCTGTGTCGAGCGGAACGAGCCGGTGATGATGAACAGCCCGTTCTCTGCGGGCGCACGGTCCACGATGCGCTTGACCGCCCACAGCACCTCGGGCGCCTGCTGCCACTCGTCGATCAGTATCGGGGGCTCGCTGGCCTCGAACGAGGCCCGGGCGTCCCGCCGCAGCAGGTCGGCGTCGTTGGGGTCGTCGAGGTAGAAGCAGGTGCGGGCGTGGCGCTCGGCCGTGGTCGTCTTGCCGCATCCTCTGGGGCCGCGCAGTTCGACTGCGGGCACCGCGGTCAGCAGATCGCTGAGATGCCGATCGACGAGCCGGGGGATGTAGGCCACCGGAGACGACTCCGCGAGCCGCTCGCCCAGCGTGCGGCCCCGCGCCGCCCGCATCTCGTGCCCCCGAGCAGGATCCTCGCCCGTGCCCTCCACCCATCCAACCTATCCAGTTTTCGGGCGACTTCCTGCGCGATCTCCAGATCAACTCCTATCCACTTTCTGGAGCACGTACGAGATCGATACCTTCCATCTGCGGTATGTCGGTGTCGCCGTCTCGAAGCTTGAGATGGGCCCAACCGAACAGAACTGACTCCAACTCCGCGAGGGCGGCTTCTGCACTGTCTCCGAACGCCCACGCTCCTGGACAGCGTTCTACCGTCGCGACGAAATGCGGGCACTCTTGGGTGGGATCCTCGACCTCCGCGAGAGCGGTCGCGGCTCGAGCCCATCGCCTGATGTCAGTGATTGGGATTGTGAGACGATCCTTGACTTCGTTCCGGAGCCCGGTCTTGCTGTTGGCGCGAAGCTTGATCTCCCGGCCAGAAGGATCGACGACATGGATGAGCGCCAGCCCGTCCGGAGGAACCTCGATCCTGACCTGTTGTCCGCGGTAGAGCCATGCGAGCTGCACGCTGCCGTCGGACATCGGTGCTAGATCGGGGCGTGGGCCTTGTTCGCCGACGGTCCTCAAGATCTGCATGGCTCGCTTGACCGCGCCGGGGTGGATTGCCTGTTCGCCGGACCCGTCCCAGTTCGTGCCGAGGGCCAGCAACTCGCGGATGGTGGCGACGATGTCGTCGAACCAGGGTTGCTCCAGTAGGCGGCGGGAGACCTCGAAGGTGAAGTTCTCCGGCGCTGGCGCAGGCCCCTCGACCAGGCGGATCATTTCGGCCCGAACCGAGCCGGTCTGACGCGCCGACCGGGCTCCGGCAGGCCGGATTAACGCCGTCGCAGGAGCGCCTTGGCCGCGGTGTGCCCAATCGCTGTGCTCGTTGCGGTCCTGATGGTGGGTTAGCAGTTGGATCTTCACCGTCATCGGACGCGCCTCCATTCTCGATGGGCCGCTTCAGTGGTTACGGACGTGAACGCCTGGACGATCCAATCGTGGGCCAAGTCCATGAATCCCAGGACTCCGTCGAGATCGGGCGATGACGGCCATCCCTGCGACGTCAGAGTCAGCACGAAGATGCGCTCGTCCCGGTCTGCTGTCCACCCATCGATGTACATCCAGCCTTGGTCCTCAGGAAAATGGAAGTGCAGGCGGAGAGCCTCATGACGATCGGCGGGCAGGAACTTGTCGCTTGAGGATCCGCCCCACGGCGAGATCAGCCTGGACGTGTCCGCGCTCGATCTCCATCCCTCACTCGCTCCCAGTTCGTTGACGTACATCACCTGACAGACAGCCGGAGTCGGGATCACCAGCCCTAGATCATCTAGCTTGGCCTCAAGCCGGCACCACGCGTCCTCCAGGAACGCTCTGATCGACTCATAGCGCGGATAGTCGTCGTCGGCTGCGCTCTTGGACCAGTTCACTGCGATTCGGTCCTGCTGAAGTTGCAGCACATGATCCCCGGATGCGTTCTGGAGCCAGAGTCGGGGTGTCGCAGCCGTGTTCCCTAAGTTGCCGCGCTAGTTCCAGTTCTTGCTCTTGTCGTAGGGGGTGGTTACCCTTCGGTGCATCCCCCCAGGCGCTTCGGTGGCTGGGTGCAGGCCCCGGTTCCGGCCGGGGCCTTGCGTTTCCTACCAGCTGCTCGGCTTATGGATCGGGCCGTTGCGGTCATAGACCACCGGCGGCAACTGCGTCCGAGAGAGGGCGCCCGCGCGTACCTGCTTGAAGAACGTGCCGCGGAGCCGACTAGACCGCTTCCGCTTCGGGTGAGGGTTGATGATGCCAACCTTGATGCCGGCGTCGTCTTGAGCGATGCGCACAGCCTCCGCCAAATCGGAATCGTTGCTGATGACCACCGCCGTGTCGCATTCGCCCATGAACGCATCCCGCAACAGGCACGCCGCCAGATTGACGTCCGAACCCTTCTCCTCGGTGCGGAGCACCTCAACAGTGCGATGCGGCGGTGCCGCTAGCGGCATCCTCCGGGGACGGGTGGCGAAATGCCCATAGTGAACCTCAAGGAGCGGCAGCGTTCCGAGCGCTCTCAAGTAAGTGTCCTGCCGGGCCGGCGCTTGAGGATCGTGCGGCAGCGCGGAGATCCGGGCTGTGAAGTACCGGATCTTGACGATGTTGTCGCGTGGCAGCAGCAGCCGACAGAACGCCTCGAAGTCGAGCCACTTGTGCGGCGTGTCCTTGACCGCGCCGTAGTAGAAGTTGAACCCGTCGATGTAGACGATCGTCTTGGGCGATGCCGGCATCCTGTTCAGAGTAGACACCTGGTATCCGACAACCCCGTCAAGGCATGACAGCATCAAGCCTCAAGGCCGGTGGTTGGGGCAGCCCGAAGCGGTCGCCGAGGCCGGAGGGTGGTCGGTGCTGTTGCCGGGAACCCCGATTGCTGCTGACGGTGCCGGCCTTGACGAGGCGACGGCATGGAGCCGATCCTGGGGGAGGAGTTCTGGAACCGTTACGCTGAACTCAGCCAGCCAACTCCTCGACCGAATCTGAGGACAGCGCCCGCCGCCGCTGGCAGCCGCTTGCGCCGACATCCTGCTGAGAACCCAGGACATTGGAGCGCGGTCCTCGGGTGGTCCTGCTCGCGGCTCTTCTCCGGATCGACACGACCGCCAATGCGACCCCGCCGACCAGGAGCGGTCCGGCGTTGAGCGCCGGCGTCACCCACACGCCCCACCGGTCGATCCAGTCGAGCACCCCGAACATGACAGCCAGAGCCAGAGCAAGCCACACCGCTGCGGCCGACCAGGATCCCTGCGCCATCGCAGTGTGTCCCGAAGTGTTGTCCAGCAGTTCCGTAAAGTGTCAGATGTGGACGTCCTGAAGTGTTATATGCTGGTTCGGGTGGCGGGCAGGGGCGGCCCAGACCCAGAGCAGGTTTCTGAGGGGCTGAGACGCGGCAGGCAACGATGTGCCTGACGCGGTCTTCATGGCCTCTCACCAGCATTGGGAGGAGAAGAGCACCGACGTGAACGTGGCATCGCATCTACTCCTAGATGTGGTTGGGCAGCAGGTCGAAGCGGCCATCGTGATCTCGAACGACAGCGATCTGCGACTCCCCATTCGGGAGAGTCGACTTCGTGTTCCTGTGGGCACGATCAATCCCAGTAGCGGCCAACTGGCCGGGGATCTTCGGGGAAAGCCCTACGACGGGGCCGGCGGGCACTGGTGGTACCAACTCACGGGAACAGACTTCAGGGTCTGCCAGCTTCCGGACCCAGTCGGACAGGACTCCATGAGCCTGCTACCACTCTAGCTGCAAGTGTGGGTGGCGTGGTCTAGAACCCACCGTCTAGAAACCCGCCTGCCGAGATCCGCTCGATCGGAAGGCTAGGGAATCGTTGGTTCCACTCGGCGATGTTCAGGACGATGCAGTCTTCCAGGAAGTGCCGGCTCCAGTCGGCGGGCGCGGCTGCCCTTACTGGGAGCTTGTGTCGGAGCAGATCGGTGCGGGCCAGCAGGTCAGCGGGTGTCAGGCTCGACAGTTCGACGAGCACGACGAAGGTGATCGGCTTGGTAGTTCGCTTGCTGGCCCACTCGTACAGGAACGAGTCCCGGAACTTGTGTTTGAGATCCTGGTCGTGCTGCTCCGACATCATCTCTTTGCGGAACCGGTGGCGATCCGCAGGCGAGGCTGACGGGCTGTCCGGGTCCTTCACCTCCAGGTAGATGAGATCCTGCCGCCGGTCGATGATGAAGTCCACGGCCTTCATCGGGCCGAGTGCCTGATGGGTCGTCGGGTCGTCGAACTTGCGGAGCGACTCTGAGCCGGAAGCGGTGATCCTGAGGTCACCCTCCTCATGCACGACTGTCATTGCAGGATCCGGCTAGGAGAGGCTGCGCTCGATCTCTCGGTCATAGAGGCCCGAGAAGGTCTGCAGAATCATGTTGGGCTCGATCTGCGCCATCGAGGAGGCCGAACTCTTGACGATCATGCCGCGGTCCTTGTGGAGCGAGTGGAACTGCACACGGTCGGCCGGCTCCATCTGGAGGTCGATCTCCTTGAGGATGACGTAGTCGTGCGTGGCGACGAAGATCTGCACGCCGGAGCGCTGCAGCTCCAGCAGCACCTTCACGACCGGCTCATACAGAGCCGGGTTGAGGTTCGTCTCGGGCTCGTCCCAGAACAGCACAGAACCGTCGAGAAGAGTGCCATTGCGGATCAGCAGCCACAGAAGCCCGAGCTTGCGGAACCCCTCGGCCAGCAGTGAGAACTCCAGACTGCCGTCCCTGTTGCGCAGGTAGAACTCTTCGTTCTTGAACGTAACCCGTCCATTGATCGCGTCTCTCAAGATCCTCAGCAACCGTTCACGGTCCTTGGGAATCCGGCCGCGCTCGGGGGGGACGAAGGCGCGCAGCAGTATGTCCCGGTAGGTCTCCTCGAAGTGGACCTCGCGCTGCTCGTACAGCGACAGGAATCCCGGGGCGTTCGCCAGCATCTCCTTTACCGGGATGTATGCGGACTGCAACGATGCCCCACGCCAATCGCCTGCTCCCCAAGACCAGGTCCGATCAGACTGGCGTGAGGTGAACTCCGCTGAGAGGCTGTGCTTGCCGTTCTCAATGTGGATACGGCAGGACTCGACACCCTGCCTGCGCGTCACGAGACGCCCGAGGCGACGGTCAGTGGGAAGGAACAGCGCCACCAGCTTGCCCAACAGGGGCTGTCCGGTGCGGGAGACATCACAGGCACCATACGCGCCAGTCCAGCAGGGGACAGGCGATTAGGACGTGAGGGACGACCCAGGAACTCTCATGGGCCTGGCAGTCGGTCATTTACGGGCCGCGACTTGACTTCTTAGCACCCCACTCTGCCCGCGTTGAGTGCGGACAACGCGTGCCGAGTGCGGACAACGCGTGCCGAGTGCGGACAACGCGTGCGGAGTGCGGACAACGCGTGCTAAGGTCCGAGAGTGGCAGACAACCCGTTCACGCCTGACTTCGGACGACGCCCCATGCACCTAGTCGGGCAGGACGACCTGCTGACCGACATGGGACGTGCCTTGCAAGTAGGGCCTGGCGCGCAGGGTTACACGAGAGTACTGCTGGGGCACCGCGGCTCGGGGAAGACCACTCTACTAGCCACCATCGGGGACACAGCACGAGCGTCTGGCATGATGGTGGTGGACGTCGATGCATCCACCCCGAATCTGCCAGAGCGCATCATCACGAGTCTCTTCGAGTCAATGGACGACTACGAACAGATCACAGACGAATGGAGACGGCGGGCCGAGCACCGGATGGGCCCGTCGCGGATGACCGGCGTGGGAGTCGGTCCGCTTAGCGCGTCGTGGGACAAGCAGCGGACTCCAATCCGTGCTGCCGATCTGCGATATTCGTTGCTGCGAGTGGTAGAGGCGGCCGAAGCGACGGGGTCAAGTCTGCTGTTCACGCTAGACGAGATGCACGCCGGAGAGCGCGAGGAACTGCGGCGGGTCGCGGCGGACCTGCAATATGTCACCAAGATCCAAGAGCTTCCTTTGGCGTTCGTGGGCAGTGGCCTCAAAGAACTCGAGTTCACGCTGCTGCAAGACAAGAAGGCGACGTTCTTCCACCGATGCCAGCGTGAGCACCTCCACGGCGTCGATGCCGCTGACGCTTGGGGCGGTCTGCGCCGGTATCTCGACGACGCAGGCGTTGCGGTAGACCCCGACGCCTTGCGACTCATGGCCGACACCGTGACTGGCACGACCTTCTACCACCTGCAGTCGCTGGGCGACAAGGCGTGGCGCATCGCCGCTGCGGGTGGCAAGATCGATGCTCTAGCAGCGGCAGAAGCGGTCCGGCAGCACAGAGCCGACATCCGCCGCAAGATACTCCTGCCCCTCTGGCACGACCTCGCAGCGGACGATCAGGAAGTGTTGGCCGTGCTGGCCCGACTAGGAGGCAACGCCAGCGGGCACGACCTTGCCGACGCAGCTGTGTCCGCCGGGTTCTCCTCTTCGAGGGCCATGCGCCGCACGATCTCCAGGTTGAGCACGCTAGAACTTGTGACCGAGCACGACGGGCGCTACATGATGTCCGGTTTGCTCAGCGCCGAGGATGTTCTGACCGACCAACTGGCTGGGGCGCCCGACAGCGTCTGGGACAGACTGGACCGACCCGCACGAGGCGCTGCCCGGTCTAAGGCAGTTTGCGGCCACTACATGCCAGTCGCCAAAGCCCGCTGCGTGCTGCAAGAAGGGCATTCAGGACGGCACAGGTCGCGCATCTGAGCACGTCCGTCGCTCACCGCCTCCAGTCGTCGCATCCTTCTCCGATCCGACAGGTCAGCGAGCAGGCCCCGGAGATCGCGCCGCCGCGTGAGACGCTGACGGCGTGCGCTGGGCTCCGCGACGCGGCCGAGCGGGCTCGGGCCGGGCCCTCGACGAAGCGGCGGGCGGTCCGGGCTGCTCGTGGCATCCGGTCAGCAACGCCGTTCAGCGCTGGGGCTCGGCGCTGCCGGCCGCGGACACCGCGCGCGTCTCGGCTGTGGCCGCTTCGGGGCTCGACGAGCACCTGATGTGGCGGCGGGGCCGGTTCAGGGCCAGGGCCTGGGCGACCAGCTCGAGGCCGCCGAGCACCGGGGAGGTGGTGTCCCTCTTGGGTTGGCCTGCGTGCCGCCTTCAGTATGCACAACGCGATGTGGATCCGGCGACTGCGTGATAGATCGATAATTATGAGAATGTAATTACACTCATGTCAACAATCGACGACGGTGAGCTGTGCCGCAGCGGCGTGAGCTCAAGTCCGCGACAGACCGCTAGCGCCAGAGGGTTGCGACGGGTGCGGACCAGATGCTGCCGCCGCCGGTGTCGCCGGAGGCCTGTGACAGCACTGTCGGTGGTCTGGGGCCGGTGTGGAGCACCACGCCCGCGGTGAAGCGGCCCCCGAGCTGGTCGCGGAGCCAGAGCAGGTGCCGGGCCTCGTGCAGCCCGGCGCGGTCGCCTGCTTTGACCTCGACGCCGACGACGCCCCGCGGGCCGCCGTCGAGCACGAAGTCCACCTCCTGGCCGCCGTCGCGGCGGAAGTGGCGCAGCCGGTAGCCGGTCACCCTCGGATCGTGCTCGACCCGGAGCTGCGCAGCCACGAAGGTCTCCATGAGCCGGCCTCGCAGGTCGCCGCTGCGACGGATCGTCCAGGCGTCGCTGTCCCACACCGCGGCGGCGAGCCCCGCGTCGACCAGCAGCCGCTTGGGTGACCCCTGCACGCGGCCGATCCCGCCGGGGAGGAACGCCGGGCACTCGTGGGCCAGGAAGGCGAACGGGCTCCAGAAGGGCGTAACCCCGGCCGTTTGCCCGTAGGCAGGGACGGTTCCGGGGTCTTCAAGAACCACTATACGATCTCTTGAGCGAATGTCAAGCATTGATTTCAACGCAGTTGCCAACCGGCTCACATCGGCCCGGCTCGGGTCGTATCTTCAGGCGACCAGCGGCGCTGTAGAGCCGGCCATACGCCTATACGACTGGAACACCGGCGTGTCCAGCGCCTTGTACGAGGATTTGGGTCGCCTTGAAGTCGTCTTCCGCAACGCTGTGGACGGTGCGCTGGTGAGGCACGGCACCTCCAAGGAATGGCCGGATGTGTGGTATCGGCGGGCGCAGCTCTTCCCAGGTCAGAACGCATCCCGGTCCAGAGAGGACATCGAAGCCGCCCGCCGGCGCGCAACGCGCGGAGGTGCGCTCCCTGAGGTTCACGGCAAGGTCATCGCGGAATTGGGTTTCGGATTCTGGCGGTACCTGTGCAAGCCCCCCTACCTGACTTCGCTGTGGGTGCCCGCAATGGCGGCCGCGTTCCCGCTCCATCCATCGGCTGGCGACCCCCGACAGGTCCGAGTCGAAGTGGAGGATCGGATGCAGCGTCTTCACTTCCTCAGAAACCGGATAGCGCATCACGAGCCGATCCACCGGCGCAACCTGTCACGGGATCACGCGCATCTGCTGGAGCTGACAGGCTGGATCTGCTCGGACTGCAGGGCGTGGATCGCTACCAACAGCAGAACGCTCAACGTCGTCACTGCTCGCCCGTAGGTCTCAGGACGTTTCGGCACCGGGTCGCGATGGCCTCCCCATGAGTGCCTCAAGCATCGACGGCCTTCGGGAGGGGGAGGTTGGCTTGGACCCGGAGATGGTCGTCGTCGTCGGGGATCTCCTCATCGATAGCCGGGGAGCGGTTCGACTTCCGCGACCTTCTCCGGATCGACACGACCGCCAGTGCGGCACCGCCGACCAGGAGCGGTCCGGCGTTGAGCGCCGGCGTCACCCACAGGCCCCACCGGTCGATCGATTCGAGCGGTCCGAAAAACGCGACCAGAGCCAGAGCAAGCCACACCGCTGCGGTCGCTGCGTGCGATTGAGCCTTGGCGACTGCCTCGCGCAAGGGCCGCTCGCGGCCTTTCGCCACGTTGACAACGACGAGGACGAGGACCGTCGTGATCGTTGCAGGCAGGACCAGCCTCCCCACCAGTGTGGTGATCTCATCCATCGTCTCGACCGGCGCGACATCTCAGCATTGCCAGACATCGGCGCCGGTGAGTTCCAGCCCGGAAACGTCGTCGAGGGGCCCGCAGGCCTGGGCGGTCAGCTCGGGGCCGCCGAGCACCGGGGAGATGGTGCCGCCGAACACCAGCACGGTGACGACGCCCCTGCCGGGCTCGACCACCACCGCCGGCGGGCGGGTCTCCACCACGGAGCTGTCCGAGGCCACCATCGCGAGCCGCGCCCCCAGGATCCCCTCGCACTCGCGCGCCGTCTCGGTGGTGTCCGGGTCGCCGTCGCATTCCCGGGGGCCGGGCCCGGCTCCCTGGGCCGCGGCGACGGCGGCGTCGGCGGCCGACTGCACCGCCGTGCGGGCCATCGCGACGATCACGACATGGATGCCGATGAGGACCGTGAAGAACACGCCCAGGAACAGGATCGCAGCCGACAGCGCCTCTCCTCGCTCATCCCGGGACGACCGGGCTCCGGTCACGGCATCAGATCGGTACGGATCCGTCCTGCCGAAACTGTGCAGGCGGCGCGTCCAGCAGCTTCCCTACGCCTTCTTGCGGGCCGCTGGGACCCGCCCGACTGGCGGTGCGCAACCTCCTGTGGAGGCGCGGCAAGAGTGGGGCTGTCTATCTTGCCTGTCCGTCTACCTCTCTAGTTGCAGCTACCACCCGCGGCGGGGTTCCAACTGAATCCCGCCGCATCACACAACGTCTTCGTCGTGAAGTCGGCGGCATCGCGAGCTATATCTTGGCGTTCGATGTCTTCGATCGCTTCTCCGCCTCGGGTGAGTAGCACCGTAGCTACAGCGCCGGCGATTGCGAGCAGCACGACCATGATAATGACCGTCTGCAGAGCAATCCCGCGGGAGTCGGCAGTGAGCTTTGGGAGACGGTCGCGCGCGACGGCCAACACCACTGTTACAGCAATAGGCACGATCATTACAATGGTTGTTGATATCATTTATATACTTTCATCCTGGCTCCGGTTGAGCGCACGATTGATGACCGAGCAAATAATACGAGGGTGAACTGTTAGCGTCAACCTTCTTCGCGATTTGTGACGCTGCCTGTTGCGTAGGCCCATCCGGCGCACACCTCGGGTCGCCGTGCGAACCCAGCCGTCCACCGTGTCGGCGAACACTTCGATGGCGCTCGCGGCGGGCCGGGGACGTCCGGGGTCGGTGGGCCAGCCGCGGCGGCGGTTGACTGTCCACAGTACGGCAACGGCCAGCAGAGCCGCGCCGGTGACAGCCGCCGCGGCGGTGTCCACCGCGCTCGGCACCTCCCAGCGCAACTCCGTGGTCCCTTCGTCGACCCACGCGATCAGGTGTCCGGGCCCGCCCTTCAGCAACGGAGCACCGGTGGCGGCCTGCCAATAGGGATCCCAGGGAATCCTGAGCCAAGCCCACCCTGCGGTCTCGGCCGTCACGGTGATGCGGTCCTGCGCTGTATGCAGCGCAACGCCTCCGGCGGCCTGGCCCGGCGGGTGGTCGCGGGCCTCTCCGGCCCACCGTGCGGGCACCGTTGCGGCTTGGGGCATGAGGCCGAACGGGCGGTCATCGTTCTCGGCGCTGATCGAGATCCACCATTCGACCGCTGATCGATGCCACGAACTCTCGTCGGGGCTGGGGTTCACAAGCACACCGGTGGCTGTGATGCCGGGTAGCTCGGTGACCGTGGGCACGCCGTGGGCGTTGCAGGCCGCGTACCAGCGAGCACCCAGCGCCTCGGCGGTGGCCCGTGTGTCCAACGTTGGACGGCCTGCGGAATCCCAGGCTTCGAACCAATGCGGACGCCGTGCGCCGGACATCCGGTAATAGTCTCCGTGCAATCCGATCTCCGAAAAGAGGAACTCTGTGACTGCGCTGGTTTCTTTGTAGATCCCGAATAGGGGACGGATGCGCCCGCCAGTCTCTGCGGTGGTCCTCCAGGGGTTCCCCCATTTACATACCTCTAAGTAGCGCTCATCGTAGTGGTAGAGGTTGTCGGTGTAGACAAGCCCTTCGCCTGCGGTTCCGCCGTGTGCCGCAGCCACCGCCAGAGGCGTGGCCCGCGGAGCTTCACCCGTCGCCGGGGTCTGGATCAGGCCCCAGATCAGCACGCAGGCCCACGCGAGGGCCGTGCCCCAGGCCCAGCTGCGCCGCGGCCGCCACATCAGCCAAAGGCCCAGGGGCAAGGCCTCGAGGCGCAGCGTGATGACGACGAAGACGATCAGAAAGGCGGCGCCGAGCACCGCCCAGGCGGGCCGGACCGGCTTCAGGGCGCGGCTCCTCGATCCCGCCAGGAGGAAGCCGGCCGCTCCCAGGGCGGCCACCAGGACCGGGAACTGCATCCAGCGCTCGGGTCGGAGATAGCCGAAGAGATCAGCCGCCACGGTCGCCAGCAGGCCGGCCAGGGCCGAGAGGGCCAGACGCCGGGAGGGTCCACTGCCACCGCGGGCGGCCCACGCCGCGGCCACCCCCACCACAGCCAGAACTGCCACGCCCCATTGGCCGACAGACTTCCAGGCCTCGGATAGAGGCACTTCGAAGCGCACCAGGCGCGTCCAACCGGCCAGGAACGGCACCAGCCACCACGCGCTCACGGCCAGTGAACTGCTGAGGGCAGTCGCGGCCCATCGGGTGGCTTGGCGGAACGACGCGCCGCTGGTGGCCAGCAGAACCGCGCCCACAGCCGCTATGCCCGGAACCACGGTCGCGTTGAACAGCAGGGCGATTCCGGCCACCACACCGCAGGCCAGCGGCCGCTCGCAGCGGGCTGCCCAGGCCGCCGCGTGCAGGCCGACGACCAATGCCAGCATGGCGGGCCAGGAGCCGAAGAAGGTCGACACCAAGTGAAACCCCGACAGGACCCACCACATGTTGCCGGAGGCCGCGGCCAGCACCAGCACGGCGCCCACGGCGGCGCGCTGGGCCCGCGGCCCGTACCCCGCCGCCCGGGCCAGCCGCAGCGCCCCCCACGGCAGCAGCACCAGCAACCCGACCGCGACCGCGGCCATCTGGCCGTGGACGGGATCGGTGAAGCGCATCCAGGCGTGGCCCAGCGGCGGGTAGTTCACCCCGATGGCCTGCCCGCCGTAGAACCAGTCCGACCAGCCCCGCCAGTCCCACCACGGCAGCGTGCGGAGCCACTCCGCCGCCGCGGCGTGACCGATCATGTCGCCTCCGGGCGCCTCGCCATCGCGGGCCACCACGTACCAGCCGGCGCCCACCATCGCCGCCAGCGCGCTGCCGGCGCCCAGCCACACCGCAGCCAGCCGCCGCCGCTGCGTGCGCACGTCCTCGTCCTCAGCCAAGTCCGCAGCAGGCACGCCAGCTCCGCCGACACCACTGGCGGCGGAAGGGTCGGTCAGAGTCTCAACATCGTCGCCGATGGGACGCGAGGATAGCTGTTGAAGGCGGTCAGCCTGTTCGCACATACAGTGCAGTCACGAGAGTGTCCAAGGGGGCTCCAGTTCTTGAGGCCGACCGAGCACAGGAGTATTTTCTGCGGCATCATCCCGGTATGAATTGCGGTACAGCTTGGCGGGGAGGTCCGGAGGTAGAGGTTGAAGTTCTCGACCCAGTGGCAGGTCTCGGCGGCGTCCAGCAGCGGCGGTGGGCTGCGACAACTGTCGTAGTCTTCAACCGCCACGCGGACTTGCGAGGGCCGACTGCACGGCTTCTTGGACTTGGTCGGCCACAACCTCTGGGTCCTCGTGCTCCCAGAAGCGCAGCACCGTCCATCCGGCGCTCCGGAGGTACGCGGTGGTCTCGCTGTCGCGCGCGATGTTGCGGGCGATCTTGTCCGCCCAGTACTCGGAGTTGGTGGCTGGCTGGGTGTGGTGGTCGGGGCGTCCGTGCCAGTAGCAGCCGTCGACGAACACGGCGATGCGGGTCTTGCGCAGGACTAGGTCGGCGGTGCGGGCCAGCTCCGGCTGGGGCCGCGCCGACACCCGAAACCTGATGCCGCGCCGATGTACGACAGAGCGCACCGCCAGTTCGGGCTTCGTGTCGCGCCCGCGGTTGCCCTGCATCGATTTGCGGATGGCTGACGACGAGGCCCATGACTCGCTTGCCGAGTCCGCTCTCACGCCCCACACCGTAGTGGCCAGGCGCCATCGTCGGCGGGTCACCGATGGACCCAGGTCGAGAGAACACTTGTCGAAAGTATGGGCCATATCATGCAATGTTAAGCCTTGATATGATAGATAATGGTGTAGAGTGATGGGATGAATCGTGGGCCATTGGCGATGGGATAGGGTGGGATCAGATGCGGCAGGAGCAGCCAGCACGACCCGGCAAGTACGGCGTCAGGCCGCGTCGCACGGCTCCCTTGCGGCTTGCCGCGCATCCTGATGCCCCCTCGACGGCTGCGTGGGGGGCATGGGCTCGTCGATCGTGGCGGCCTTTGGCTGTCGACCTGTTCTGCGGCGCGGGCGGGCTCAGCCACGGGTTGACGGCGGCCGGGTACCGCGTCGCGCTGTCCGTGGACTCCGACAACTGGTCGCTGGAGAGCCACGCCCACAACCTGCCGGGGCAGGCGCTGCAGCTCGACTTGGGCGACGAGCGATCCAGGGACGCAGTCGTCGGGCTCTGCGAGGGTCTCGATGTCGACCTGATCGCTGGAGGGCCTCCATGCCAGCCCTTCTCCCGCGCCGGTCGATCCAAGATCCGCAGCCTCGTGGAACGAGGGGTTCGTGACGTCGTCGATGACCGCAAGGAGCTGTGGCGAGCGTTCCTGGATGTGGTTGAGCGCGTCCGGCCGCGTGCGGTGTTGTTGGAGAATGTGCCCGACATGGCCCTCGGCGATGAGATGCTGGTGCTGAGGACGATGATCGACCGGCTCGAGCGCGCCGGCTACGAGGCGGACGCCCGCATCATCGACGCGTCGCAGCACGGGGTGCCCCAGCACCGCCAACGGCTCATCCTCATCGGCCTTCGAGACGGACGGACGTTCAGGTGGCCCCAGGCCTCGGGAACGCCGACCGTGCACCACGCCATCTGGGACCTGCCGGTGCTCGACGTGGCGCCAGACGCGCCGATAGGGGCGCAGACCATGGCCTACGGCGACCGGGAGGCGAGCGACTTCGCCCGAGCGGCACGCAAGGACTGCGTTGGTGCTGAGGCGTGGGTCGTTCACGACCACAGCACCCGGGCGGTGCGTCCCGACGACTTCGAGGCGTTCAAGCTCATGACCGCCGGAACCCTCTACTCGGATCTGCCCAGCGACTTGAAGCGCTACCGAGACGACATCTTCGACGACAAGTACCACCGGCTCGACTGGGCCGAGCCCTCCAGGTCGATCACGGCGCACCTGGCCAAGGACGGCTACTGGTACATACATCCCGAACAGCACCGAACGCTCACCGTGCGCGAGGCCGCCCGGCTCCAGACGTTCCCCGACGCGTTCCGCTTCGCCGGGTCGCGCTCGCACCAGTTCCACCAGATCGGCAATGCCGTGCCCCCGGCGCTCGCCGAGTCGGTCGGATCCGCCATACTCGACAGCCTGCGCGGGTGCGACTCCTCCCGGCCCCGCGTGTCGACGCAGCGAGCCGAGGTCCGGGCGGCGCTCGCCGATTGGGCGACCGCCGACCGCGTCGACGCTCCCTGGGCCTATCCCGGGAGCCTGTGGCCGGTGACGGTGGGACTGATCTGCCGATCGGGGGGCAAGAAAGGGTGGCTGACCGCGGAGCGAGTTCTGCGCTTGGTGCCGGCGCTCACCGGGGCCGACGAGTGGGCCTTCGATCTGCTGGCCGCTACCGACGGCTCGAAGCGATGCTCCGCACTCCTCGACCGGCTCCGGGCGGCCGCGTCCTTGCTGAGCGACGATCCGAACGGCTGGGACTCCGAGAGTTGGCGCGACGCTACACGGCTGGGTCCCGCAGCTCGCCGCTGGTGCGCCCTCATGACTGGCGAGTCCGATGGGCTGGTCGCATCGGCGCCGGTTCTGCGGGTTGCTGGGAGGGTGACCGGCGCCACATGCGGCCAATTGAAGACGAACTCGGCTGGACGCATGGAGCTGGCGAAGCTGGTCGGCGCGCGGGAGGACGCCGCGACGCTCAACGTGGCGATGCACCGCATCGGGACAGACTTCTGTGCACCCAAGTCTCCGGACTGCCGCCGGTGCCCACTGAAGAAGGTCTGTCGGGGGTCGGCTTCGTGACGCCTTCAGTCGGGAGAGGCCTGTCGGAGCGCCGTTGCGGCGGGCTCGAGCCTCTCATCGGGACAGGCGACTGAGGCCGATGGCCGGCAAGGCGCGGGACAGCCTGCGATTCAGGCCGCGGGCCCGGCTCATGACGACGCTCGGCCTCGAGCTCATCAGCAGCGACGTCGTGGCAATAACCGAACTCGTCAAGAACTCCTACGACGCCGATGCCCGGGTCGTCCTGATCCGGCTGGCGGACGAGTCCGACGGGCCGGGACCGCCCGGCACGTCCAGGATTCAAATCCTGGACGACGGCCACGGCATGGACGAGAAGACGATCCTCGAGGCGTGGCTCGAGCCGGCGACATCCTTCAGGACGAGATCGCAGACCACGGGCGGGGGCCGAAGGGTGCTGGGCGAGAAGGGCATCGGGCGGTTCGCGGCTGCGAAGTTGGGTAACCGGTTGGAACTGATCTCGAAGGCTGAGGGCACCGGCGAGGTGCAATTGGACGTCGACTGGTCAGCCTTCGAGGATGACGACAAGTATCTCGATGATGTTGAGGTGAGCCTTGATGTGGTTGAACACGGCGACTTTGGCCCGGATGGACTGGTGGGCAGAATCTGGAATGAGGTCGTTCCCTACTTGGAAGCGGTTGAGAGGCCCAATGCCGACCACGGCACGCTCCTCACGATCTCGGGGCTACGAAGCTCTTGGACCTCGGAACTGGTCGAGGATCTTCGCCGTTCTCTGTCCAGGCTCATCACGCCGTTTCAGGACGAGCGGAAGATTGTGCACGACTTCGCCATCATTCTCGACACTCGGGGTGCTGTCGGCAGAGGCGCAGAACTCGTCAGCTCGCCGTCCACGCTCCAAGAGCCCCATTACAGGTTGAGTGCCGAAATAGCAGAAGACGGTCATGCCACCGTGCTCATGGAAATGAAGGATGGGAGCGAACTGCAGATTGACCGCCCTCTTCAGATGGTTGCTGACCGGGAAGCCTTGGAGTGCGGACCGTTTGAAGTATTCCTGAACGTCTGGGATCGGGACAGCGATTCGTTGAGGGCAATGGCGAATGAAGTTGGAACTCTCAAGCGGGTTCGGGGGATCTTGGATGACGCGGCAGGTGTCAACATCTATCGTGACGGCTTCCGTGTCCTTCCATATGGTGAGAGGGGCGATGATTGGCTGGGACTCGATCGTAGACGGGTGCAAGTACCCACACTCAAGCTGTCGAACAATCAGATCGTCGGATACGTACTGATCGAACGTGACGCGAATGCCCGACCCCATTCCAGGGACCCTCAACCACCCCATTCCCTACGTTTCCGCGCGGGCTCCAGTTCTTGCTCTTGTCGTAGGGGATGCCAGGTGTCTCCCAAGCAAGCTCTTGGCTGGACAAGTTCATTCTCTGTCCATGTCTGCCGAACAACGTTGCAGGCTACCGATGGCCGTACCGGGCCTTGTGGCGGTTGCCGTCGTTGACCGGCTGACGGTCACTCGGGCTGGGGGTTGCCGATCTTTTTGATCTGGTCAACGATGTAGTCGCCTGTCCAGCCGAGGATGGCTGCGAACAAGCCGGTGAAGTGCAGGATGGCGACCAGCACAAGCAGGACCGCTAACCAGAGGAGCTGCCCGGTGCTTCGAGACATCCCAGATCGGTAGATGTGTCGGCTCATGGCAGCCCTCCGGGAGGGAGGGCAGGGCACATCGGTGCCCGACCGGGGTGTCGGTGGGGGGAGTTGGGCATCGGTTCCTCCTAGCAGCGTTGGGTACTCCAAGCCCATCACGGAGGTACGACAAACGGCTTCCTGGTGGTGTCGGGCGAGCGCATGAGCCTGGCTAGAGTCCGGCGATGTCACCGCAGCCGGGCAGCTACAACTGGACTCAGGACGCCGAGGACGACG
Source organism: Candidatus Aldehydirespirator sp. (assembly GCA_965221605.1). GTDB lineage: Bacteria > Actinomycetota > Acidimicrobiia > Acidimicrobiales > Aldehydirespiratoraceae > Aldehydirespirator. The sequence continues at coordinate 281,601 of CBDCSK010000013.1, read as the reverse complement.
AGGGGGACGGCTTGGCGGGTCGGATGTCCCGCGAGGCGTTGGTCTACGCCTGTAGCCCGCCTGAGGAGACTTGGGAACTGCTCGAATCGGGTGACGACTACCGCGAGCACCTGGATGAGCAGACAGCCGGGGCTGTCGCTGAGATCGAACAGCACGCCGGGCGCTCCTTGAAGTTCCGTGAGGCCGACGTGGGGCGTGGAGCGAGCGGGTTCGGTGCTGCTGTCGAGATCGTTGAAACTGTGGCCATCGTGGGGGGTGCTGCTGCCGCCGTCAGGGAGGCAGCACGGTTCGTGAGGTGGGCGTACCGCAAGATCGCGAGCGCAACAGGTAGCAGGCCAATGATCTCCCTCGGAGCCGCCGAGTACCTGGCGATGGCTGACCTGATCGACCGCGTTGATGCCGTGCCCCAGTTGCTCGGTTCAGGCGACATGGACTCCAACAGCCCTGATCAAGCGTTCACAGGTGGCGACGCGTTCTTTGTGGTGCTGGAAACAGAATCAGTGGTTCTCGGGATGGGTATTCCGGCGGCGGCAGCGGCCCGCTGTAGGTCGCCGCCATCTCCACGCTGCTCTGGACTACATCGTCACCCTCACCGCTGCTCATCCGCCGACTCCGTCACCAGGCGGCCCATCGCCTCATACATGGCGGCGCCGACCATGTTCCACGCCTCGGTGATCGCGTCCGGCCGGGTCTCGGGAGGGCGCAGGCAGCGGCTGCAGTACATGCGGCGCTGGACGTTGAACAGGTCAAACGCCGAGACCATGCCGTCGACCACGGTAGGGACACAGCAGAAAGACCCGGCGCGAACGTCGCTGCCGTCGGGGCGGTCGATGGCATCTACGGCCCGCACGTATCCGTCTCCTCCCTGTGGTGCATCTGACGGCGGCGACCGGTTCGCCCTGAGTCCACGAACCGACACGCCAAGGGCCTACCATTAAACCCTGTCCGGTCCTGTCCGGCAATCTCGGACACCGGCAAGCGGAACCCCTCCCCGGCCTGCGGCCCGGCACCCAACGAGGTCGAAGGTCAATCTCTCTCCGATCACGCTCCCATGTCTACCAGCGTCGCACATACGTCCACCCAGATGACGGACTGTGCGTTCGTCCCAGCCAGCCTCCACCGATCCCGGCTGCAAGCCCCTAGCGCCGATCGTTCACGAGAATTCGTGAGTGGTCGGGACGAGCACCAGCGGGGCCAGGTTCAGTGTGTGGGTACCAGAGTTCGATCTCGGACCTGCTCGCTGAGCCGAGAACGGACCTGGTTATGGATGTCGGAACGGACTGCAGGCCCAACCTCAAGCGAGGCCGCAAGCCCGTAACGGACCGCAGACTCCAGTTTCCCGCCATCGCTCCGGCAGTCAACATCGATGGTGAGTGCTGCCCCGTCGGCGTATCTGGTTGCGGCGGTGCCTTCCAAGACCTGGTGCTGCACGGTGCCCTTCAAGACGGCATAGTGGTCGGCCTCGACAGGGGCGACACCGAGATCCTCCGACGAAGGCGTGAACCACAATCTGGCCATCCGGTACTTCTGTGACTGCACGTTGATCGGTGATAGCCAGCCCATCGTGATTGTCAGCCGACGCCACTCCGTTGAAGCCGACAGCTCCGGGGGCAGCGGAAAGCGGAACGTGTTGCGCTGGTCCTTCTTGGTAGAACCGGCTCCAAGGAGTACCACACGTGTGCTGGCGGCCGATGCCGCCCGCTGGCTGTGAACGACCCCGTAACCCAGAATCCGGGTGAGTTCACGACGGACCTGTTGACCGGACAGTCCGAGTAGGCCCTTCAAGCGCAGGAGATCATCGTGCCACCCGGCAGCGTGTACCAGCAGCGTCTTTGCGAGTACGGGGTGGTACTGCGCGTCGGGGAACGGAAATTGGTCGTCTTCATCCTGTAGTCCTTCGAAGACGTGGCTGAGGATCCGAGTGGCGAGAGCCGTTGCGTTGCTCGTTCCACACGTGTAGCTAATGGCGTCGGTCTCGCCGGCTAGCCCGGGAGTGGCTACGCCTAGACCCGGTCCGACCGCCGGACTCTCGAGGATCTTGAGCTGCGTCGGTCCGACCTCCCCCGGTGGAGGCGCACGGAATACCTGCCGTCCACCCGGCATAAGGATCTCCGGCTTCACCGAGCGCCGGTATCCAAATCCAACGGGCGAGTAGGCCGCTGGCAGACCGTTCGGCACGATGTCCATGACCGTGTCGGGAAGATCGGAGTCGAGACCGTCGGTGTGGATCGCGCCAACCGTCAGCGCGTTCACAGCCTCGGCCGGCGCTAGGAGGCGGCGATGACTCGCCTGTTCATGTAGCGACTTGAGAGCTGCTGACTGGCGCTCATGATGGTTCACCACGGCACCGACATCGATCTCGGGTCGGCCATCTACGTTGCCGCCACTTACAACGATGACGATGTTGTACTTCTCTGCAAGCCAATCGAGCAGTCTCGCCAGCGGGCTGAGTCGGCGGATGAAGACTCGGGCCGGGTCGCCAAGCGCGAGGCACACGACCCGAACGCTGAGCGCCACGGGATCTTCCGACCCGTCGCCCTCGAAGATGCGATGAAAGGCCCGATGGATGAGATCCACCAGCAGTTGATCTTGGGGGGCTATCTCGCCTCTGGGGAAGACCGGGTGGGGCTCGAAGATCGGGCGGACGTAGATCGGCTGAGACAGTGCTCCTCCGGGTGTCGATAGGTCACCGTGAGCAATCAGGGACGCCATGCCAGAGCCATGATTCTGCTGAGCGAACTCGTACCTTGAGGTGTGATCGTCAGGATCGTCGATGACCAGCCGGCTGGCGAGAGCGACATGGTTTGCCATGGGCACACCGTCGAGAAGTGCGATGCGCGGGAGGCCCGTGGCAGGTGTTTGGTCTAGTTGGGCCGCAACCTCGTCGACCGGCTCTGGTGTCAGGAAGCTCATGGGCTTGCTCGGACTGACGAGCATGATCCGCTCGGTCGTCAACAGCTCGATGGCAGTAAGACCCTCATTCAGGACCTGTTGGACGCACGAGATGGGGATTTCAGCGAGAATGCCGTGGTAGGCGATGTCCGGCAACTGAGTGGACGTGACTACGTTTCCGCCGAGCTTCTCGACGATCGCGGCGACCTCGTCTTGGGCTGTCCGTCTAGTTGTTTCGCCCTGCCGGTGCCAGAGCTCGATCTCGACGCGGCTCACTCCCTGAGCACCGGCGACCTCTACGTCTTCAGCCCACTGGTCTAGGAGCCCTGTCTCGCGTACTCGGTCCTCAGGGCCCCGCCGGCGGATCGATCGCAACAGCTCGAAGACCTGCTTCAGCGCCCCGAGTCCCCACGGGAACCTGATCGACTGGTCCTGCTGCCAGAGTTCGAATAGACGCACGAGCTCCCCGACGGCTTGGGCATTCGTCATCACCATGTAGAGCGATTGCGGCACCGCGTCGTCGGATGGCTCACCGTCCTTCTCGACGAAGAAGAAGTCGTCGTCCGCTTCAACTCGGTCTTCCTGGAGGTCAGAGAGGAACTCCAACCCGTCGATGCGTGCTGCGGCGCGGAGGAAGTTCTCCACCGTTCCTGCAAGGTCAAACACCGCCACGAGTTCCGGATCGGGCACCGTCGTTGAGTCGACGAGTTGCGCTCGTTCTTGCTCGAGTGCCCCACGAAGCGTCTGGAACTGTGGTGTGATGCGAGCGCCCTGTCTTGCCGCGCTGGGGTGTTGGACGGGTCTGAACGGCGGCTTGGTGTCGCGCGGAGGGATCGGTCCTTCCTGTGACGGTGGGAAAGCCAGCAGCGGTCGCGGTTCGCTCAGGGGTGCGCCTGCGTCCGCCACTGTTCAATCCTTGAGCGCGCGATCTTCGTCGCGTCGCCCCCGGGCAGTTCCAACACAAGTCGACGCCGTATGTCAACGGCGATCTGCTCAAGTTCGGCATAGCTAGCGCCATGGAGCTTGTCGGCGAGCGTGCGCGAGGCGAGGCCAAGGTCACCGCCGAGGCGATTCTTCAGTCGCTCCAAGAACTCCTCAGCCTCGGCTCGGGTAGGAGCCTGAAGCTCAAGTCGCAGCTGGAACCTCCGCCAGGCTGCTCGATCGAGGAGTTCGGAGTGATTGGTGGAGCAGACCACGACGACATGGGCGGGTAGACGATCGATCTGCAGAAGCAGCGTTGAGACGACCCGCTTGATTTCGCCGGTCTCGTGGATGTCCGAGCGCTCCTTGGCGATGGAGTCGAACTCGTCCAAGAAGAGGACGCAGCGTCTCGTCCGCGCGAAGTCGAAGATCGCATCAAGGCGTGAAGCGGTCTCTCCGAGGAAGCTGGCCACGACGCCCTCGTAGCGCACCACATAGAACGGCAGCATCGTCTCGCAGGCGATCGCCTCGGCAAGGGTCGTCTTGCCGTTGCCGGGAGGTCCGTCCAGCAGGACCCGGTTTCGAGGTTCGAGCCCATGACTTCGCAGGAGGTCGACTCGCTTGTGCTCCTCGATTAGTTCGTCCACGGCCCTGCGGATGGGTGGCTTCAACTGAAGCGACTCGATGCGGCGCTTGGGCACGAGATCCAGGAGAAGGTCACCTACGCGGGAGGCGCTTTCGTCACGCGCGAGAAGCTTGGATGAGCCGACAGGGGTGATGATCTCCGAGAGCCGATCAGCAACCAAGTGATGTTGCTTCGAGCGCGCCTCGGCGATGATCGCCTCGACCAGCGTCCGGAAACGCTGCTTGTCGCCACGGCGCTCGGCTTCAACCAGATCGATCAACAGATCCGAGCGCGCCACGATCCACCACCTCCTTCGGCTTCCACTCTAAGAGGCCATTTCCGAGTCGATGGCCTCCGGGCCGTCTCACCCAAGGTACGGGACGCCTGCGACAGAGTCCCAAGACCTGCTCGCTTCATCTGGAGGAATGATCTCACAAGGAGCCTTGCCTCTCGTGCATTTGGTCTGGAGCTAGGGGGGCGTCCCGTGGCGTGGTGGACTTTTGGGGTTGAGCCTCGGTGGTTAGTTGCCGGCTCAGAGTCCAGCGCTGAGGTCGGGGCCGGGGTCGGGCTGTGATGGTCCGCCGGTAGCTATGTCGACGGTGACGGCGAGTTGGCGTAGCTCGGCGGCAAGCCGGTCGATGGAGTCGTTGACAGCTCTGCGGCCGTGCAGCCTTGCCATCTTGTTGGCGGCGTAACCGGCTGAGGCAGTTGCCGCGGCGGCGACGGCGGTGGTGTAGGCAGCGGTGGCCAATTCGTGGGGATGGGGCTCGTCGGGACCGGGTTGGTAGTCGCCCAAGGTGCGCCACGCGCTCACGCTCTGCGCGGTCACCAGACCGGCGAAGATCAAGCCGGCGGCGGCCTGGTCGTCCTTGGGCAGCTCGTCGACGATGAGGCCGATGCGATGGTTGTAGTGCAGCAGGCCGGGGTCGATCTGAGCCTCGGTGCCGAGCGCCTTGAACGCCGACTCGATGGCCATGGCCGCGGCGGTACAGGCCTCCACAAGCCGATCGGCTTGCAGGTCGTGGTAGTCGTCGATGCGGCCGACGGCGTGTGCTTGGCGCTCGCGGTCGTCGGGGTGATGGCGCCGGGCGAGGCGTTGCATCTGGGTGCGGACCTCCTCGAGGCGCCGCCACGCGGCATCGGTGTCAGACGTGGCCATGACTTGCTCCTTGTTCCAGCGGATGGCGCTGTCGTCACCCTCGCCGACCGCGACAGGCATCAGGTCGGCCCGGATCGCCGCAGCGAATGACGCTGCGCAACGGTTCTGGGCGGCCCATTCGGGAACATCGGTGAGCCAAACATCGACGGATTGACCGACAGCATCGGCGGCGAGGTCCTCCAGGGCGTAGGCAGTGTCGCGTCGGCTGCGGTAGTCGAGGTCGTCGAGGACCACCACCAGGTCAATGTCGCTGTAGGGCCGGGCTTCGCCCTTGGCGACGGACCCGAACACCATCACCTCGCGGGCGCCCGCATCGGTGAGCGCTCGGCCGGCTCGCCGGGCATCGTCAATGGTAGGTGCAGCCACGTCTCCCACGGCCTCACGCTACTAGGAGGCACAGCTACACGATGCAACGTCGGGGGAGGATCCACCCGCAGCAGCGGCCCCAGCGACCTGGCCACTTCCCCGGAGTGACGGGCTACAGCACCACGGGCAGGGAACCTACGCCCCTGCTGCTATTACACCGGCGATGAGACGCCACCTTCACCAACCGCCGACGTGCGTAACCTGTTCAACGTCGGCACCCCTCGAGCCTCCGTCAGTCCCAAGAGTTGGTCCTCCCAGAGACCTCGCCGAGATGGCGCTCGGCCACGCCGTGCGGGATTCCGTCGAACGCGCCTACGCCCGGTCCGACATGCTGGAACGCCGTCGCCCACTGATGGAGCACTGGGACAGGTACCTGCACTGAGCGTCCACCACCATGCGAACCGGGATAAGGGTCAGCGCCGTGAGGGCGCTGACTGACTACGTCCGCGGCCTGGCCATCACTGGCACGCTTCAGTTGGCGCAAATGCGTGTCCGTTGGTGATCACAAGCCTGGGAGACGAGAGCCGGGGCGTCTAGCATGGGGCTATGAGCACACGCCGCGACGCTGTCTTGGGGGAGCACCGCGAGTCCATCCGCGCCGCCGCGGCCCGCAATAAGGCCGACTCGATAGCGCTGGTCGGCTCGGTGGCGCGCGGCGATGACACTGACGACAGCGACTGTGACTTCTTGGCCCGGTTCGAAGACGGCGCTTCGCTGTTTGATCAAGCAGGACTGAAGCTGGACCTCGAGGAGTTGCTGGGCTGCGACGTGGACGTGATCTCCGCCGGCGGGCTCAAAGACAAGCACCGCGGCATCCTCGCCGACGCCATCTCGCTGTGAGCGGCCGCGACCGCGATCTCATAGAGCACATTAGCGGCGCGAGGTGTATCCAGTCGTCGCCGCGAACCGCTGCGGAGCCCAGTTCGGTCCACCGGCGGTCGATGTCGAACCCCAGACCTTGCCCTGTCGAGGACTCGGCCAGGTGTTTGTCGTTGGCGGCCTCTGCCATCAGCCGCGTCAACACGATGTCCTGTTCGACTTGCTGGGTGTCCCAGCCGGGGTGCTGCCGCGCCGCGGCGTCGATCTCGTGGCGGGGGATCACACCGAGTATTCGATGGCCATGTCGACCAGCACGCCCCAGCGGGGGTCGAAGCGTTCTTCGTCGCCGTCGAGGCGCAGGCAGGACTCCCGGCCCGCTGAGAGCCTCACGGTGCGCTCAGGCAGCGTCTTGACGTATCCCGCGAGGGGCTCGAGGTCCAGCGGGCTGTCCATGTCCCAGGCGAGCTCGGACTGCAGCCGGTCAAGCAGCAGCCCGCCGCGGCGCACGACCGCCGCCGGATGCAGCCGCGCCGCGCCGGCGAGTTCGGCGCCGTCGAGAGCATCGACGGTCAACAGCCCAGCGACGAGCGTCGCGGTGTGTGAGAGGCCCAGCGCCAGGTCCGGCCGCGCGACCAGGTCGAACACGGTCGCCTCCGGCGACGCGACCTCGACGGCCGTGTCGCCTCGGGCGAGTGTCCGCACGGGCAGGCGGTCCAGGTCGGGGCGTGTCACGAACACCAGCGGCCACGAGCCGAGGCGGCGGCTGCGCAGCCGCGCCGTGGTGATCACCTGGAGGTCCCGCCACCCGAAGTGCGCTGCTCCGTACATGGCCGCGGCGCTGCGATACCCCAAGCAGTAGCGATGCCCGAGGTGGGACATCATCTCGTCGATGTACTCCACCGGCGGGTTGGTGCCCGCCGCGCGACGCGCCGGGCTCACCGGCGCCCAGAGCCCCTTGGTGACCGACAGCATGCGCTTGTCGCGCCGGGGCACAGCCAAGCTGCGCGACACCCGCTCGGCGCGCACCCCCAGCAGCGCAGCTACCTGCTCAGTGGTGACGACCCGGTCGCCGCGCTCGATCAGATAATCAGCCAGACCTGCCGGCTTGACCGTCCGAGCGGTGCCCACGACTCACACCATACCCGGCTGTTTGATACATGAAGCGTAGCACGGCGTGGAGGGAAGGCGACGATGGGCATCCCCCTGAATCGTGGAGACATCGTCTATGAGGAGGCGCTATGTCACAACCACGACGCAGGTACGACCCGGAGTTCAAGGCCGGTGCTGTGCGGATCGTCCGGGAGACGCGAAGGTCGATCGCTGAGGTCGCCCGCGAGCTGGGGATCGGTGCGGGGGTCTTGGGTAACTGGGTCCGCAGAGACCGCGTCGAGCGGGGCGAGGCCGAGGGTCTGAGGAACTGTCGCCCGGGCCGGGGCGGCTCGGCTTTGGTAGCGGGCCGGATGAGCGCGATCCCCGCGGCCGTCGGGGGCGCCGGACCGGCCCGACCTCCGGCCCCCGAGGCGGCAACTGCCCGCGGTCACGGCAACGGGATATCCGAATCCACATAACGCCTGTCAAGCCAGGCACCGGGGTCGGTGCCCATCAGGAGGCCCTTGCGGTCGCCGCGCCGACACAAGCGGCCCCATCGCACCGGTGGATCCGGTCTGGGTTCCGACGGAGTCAGAGCCCCCTCGTATACTCGGCGCCCCTCCCCCCACCAGACTCCGAGACCTCATGCCAACTACGGTCTTCACAGGATCACAAGCCACCTGCACGTGGACCGGCAACACGTGGACCGAGGACGAAATCGTGGCCATGTCCGCTGACATCACTGAGCGAGCCCTCGACCTGGCTTTTGAAGACGACGTAGCTGGAAGGCTCCAGGACCTCGCAACGACGGGCGCATCGGCAGAGTGGCTCACCGAGTTTCTCGACGAGGCGGTCTCTGACGAAATCGTTCCCTGGCAAGTCGGAGAGGCGATCGCAGAGGCCGTCCTCGAGGACTACCACGGCGTAGTCTTCCCCTGGAACACGAGGCGAGATGAACGCAATCCGCGGGCAAGCCTCCCGGGGGCAGACCTTGTCGGCATTAGCGTGGAACCACAAGGGTGCCGGCTCGTCTTCGGCGAGGTGAAGTCGTCATCTGACGCGAGTTCGCCTCCCGGCGTAGTCACCGGCAAGAGCGGGATGGATCAGCAGCTTGAGCGGCTGATCGAGGACAACAGGCTGCACTTCTCGTTGATCAAGTGGCTCGTTGCCCGTGTCGACGACGAGGAGACAGGAGCTTCATTCGACGAGGCCCTTGCCGCATTTGTCCAGACTCACGGATCCGCCGTTCGTCTAGTCGGGGTTCTCGTCCGCGACACCTCCCCTCGCGAGAGCGATGTCAGCGCCCGCGGTAGGGCGTTGGGCGAGAGGGTCACCGAACCTGGATCGGTCGAACTTCGCGCCATGTATGTTCCCAAGCCGATGGATCGGTGGATCGAGTGGGTGGCACATGACTGAGCAACTGGTTGCCACCATCCAGTCTGAGCCCGTGCGGTCCGCATCACGCGACGCGGACAGCTTGGCCGCGTTAGCTATTCTCGGCGCAGACGGCGCACTCCGGGATCCGGAGGCAGTCAGCTTCTCAGCGCACACAATAGAGATCGTCGCGCTTCGTCTTGCGCTCGCCGGAGATGACGGTGCCACGGCTGCATGCCGAGAAGCGTTCGAACTACTGCGAGCAGTGCTCCAAGACGGTGGATCGCGGGCCGGGCTGACGGCACTCGAGACTTGGCGGATTCGCACACGCGCCGCGGTATTCGGAGTGCTTGGAGAGATGCATGCCCAGACGAGGCAACTGCTTCGAGAGATTGAGGGCGCGGCCACTGGGGCCGACGGATGGGACGCGACGGCCGAGTTGGCGGTGCTCGAAGTGTGGCAACTGCTCATCCGGAAGCGTGGATGGGGAGATCTGGACCAACTGCATCAAATCGTTGGGCAGGTCCGCAACCAGCAGGCAGCGAACGAGCCCCAGTTCCTCGAGAACCAGGCGGAGGCCCGCGCTGGGTGGAAGCTCGTCGCCATCTACCATCTGTTGCGAGCAGCCGAGATCGTGGCCGAGTACACCGAACGGGGGGCAGCTGGTGGCCACTTCGACCCCGTCGAGCAGGCCGAGCTTCATTTTGACCGCGCGCGGGACGCCGTGACAGAGGCGAGTGACGCTGACCTTTCGTTCCTCGTCAGCCTGCTTGATCTTGCCGCTCGATCATTGGTCGAGCGGAGCATCTGGAGCATCGTGCGAGGCGCTGGAACCAGAGCTCGAGAGTTCGTCGAGCAACTGGCGAGCCGGGACAATGATCAGCCATTCCTTGAGCTCCTCCCGCCCCAACACAGGGCTCTGATCGCCGAAGGGCTCATGGGGACCGGACGACGATCGGTTGTCATCTCTCTGCCCACATCGGCAGGAAAGACACTCGTAGCAGAGTTCCGGATCCTGCAGGCGCTTGACAACTATGACGCCCAACTCGGCTGGGTCGCCTACACCGCGCCGACCCGCGCTCTGGTCAATCAGCTGACGGCCCGTCTGCGGCGGGACTTCGCTCCGCTTGGCATACGAGTCGAGCGCTTCTCGCCTGCGCTTGAAGTCGACTCCGTCGAGGCAGAGATCCTGGGCTCCTCGGACGACCCCTTCCGCGTGGTCGTGACCACGCCCGAGAAGCTCGATCTTCTACTGCGGGGCGGGTGGATATCAGACCTCGGCCGACCTCTGTGCCTCGTGATCGTGGACGAGGCCCACAATCTCGGTACGAGCGGTCGGGGACTCAAACTTGAGCTCCTCCTTGCGACGATCAATCGCGAGGCACGAGACGCCAGCTTCTTGTTGATGACGCCGTTCATCCCCAACGCTGCGGACATAGCGTCGTGGCTTGATCCCGCCAACAACCAAGCTGTGGAACTGGGGCTCGAGTGGCTACCCAACGATCGCGTGGTGGGCCTAGCGAAGCTGGAGAGAGCGGTTCCACGAGGGAATGCCCGCGTAATGGCAGAGACACTCCTCACCTCTGCCCCGTCTCTACATGCCGAACAGACAGTCGAACTAGCCACAGGCCGACCGCTCGGACTCTCGTACTCGAAGCTCAAAGCCCCGACCACGCTGGCGACCGCCGCCGCCCAAGCGCTGAGTCGGCGTGGTTCAACAGTCACGCTCGTAGGGCAGCCAAGGTACTCGTGGGCTGTCGCCGAGCGCCTTGCCGACTCACTGGCCAACGAAGTACACGATGACTTGGCTGAATCCGTCGGCAAGCTACTTGCGGAGGAGTACGGGCAGAACTATCCACTTGCGCGCCTTCTACGGAAAGGAGTGGCGGTTCACCACGCCGGGCTGTCAGACGACATCCGTCTGATGATCGAAGCACTTGCAGAGCGCGGCACGCTCCGTCACATAGTCGCAACCACGACGCTGGCCCAAGGCATCAACTTCCCTATCAGCAACGTAGTGCTCGGCAGCTACCAGTACCCGTACGGCGCGACGATGCCAACCGAGGACTTCTGGAACATTGCTGGCCGAGCGGGCCGCGTCAATCAGGGTCAACCCGGCGTGATTCTCTTGGCCGCTCACACCGCGGAGCGGGAGGCCGCATTGAGGGAGTACCTCCAATCAACAGCTATGGAGCTGAACTCAACCCTCATTTCGATGGTCGAGGCAGCGCTCGCGAACTTTGGTCGACTTGACCTTGCACGGCTCAGCTTCATGGGCGATTGGTCGAGTTTCGTTCAGTTCGTCACCCACACGTATCGAATCGTGGGTGCTGAGGAGTTCTCCGTTCGGGTTGAGCAAGTCCTGCGCGGCACGCTCGGGTTCCGAGAGCTGCGGGTTAGCCAGCCTGTCTGGGCTGATACTCTTGTTCAAGGCGTTCAGGACTACGCAGCCCGACTCTCGGGAAAGCCCGTATCCCTGGTTGACTCGACCGGGTTCTCCTGGGAAAGCGTGAGCGCGACTCTGGCTCGGATGTCGGACCGCGGTGTGGGTGAACAACTTCTAGGCGACGAACTGTTCGCCAAGCGCTCTCAGGCTCTCAGCGACGCCATTGGGGTTCTCCTTCAAGTCCCCGAACTTCGCGAGCAGCTAGTTGAGCGGCTGGATCCTGCTGAATCCGACGGCAACTTCCTATCTCGAGTCGTCAAGGACTGGGTGGGAGGGATGTCCCTCGGTGACCTGGCAGAAAACTACTTTGCAACAGCGTCAGACGGGAAACACCGTGATCACACCAATGCGCTTACGCAGTGTTGCCAACGTCTCTTCGGGTCCATCTTGCCAACCGTCTCGTGGGGCCTGTCTGCGCTGCAGGCACTCGCGATGTCCAGACGTCCTGACGATGAGATCCCAATAAGCTCGAGAGACGTTCCCTCCTACGTCTACTACGGAGTCAATACGCGAGAGGCGGTGGCACTCCGCCTTTTTGGCGTTCCAAGAGCAGCCGCCCTTGCGCTTGCCCGGAAGCATGGTGCAGGTCGCGGGACGGAAGAACTCAGACAGTTTCTCGCGAACAGCTCACCAAGTGACTGGACAGCTGCCCTAGGAGACATCGGACAGTCCTACTACGACGCCTGGCGGCTGGTAGAGCCTGCCTCGTAACGGTCGGCCGTCCCGACATCGGCGGCGAGACCGGCGCCAAGTTGGAGCAGATTCGCGCAAGTTCCCAAACTCTGTGTCGAACAGCGTCGGGCTACAGGCCGGTGAGGGTGGTGGTGTCGAGGATCCCCGCCAGGGGCGGGTAGCCCATCAGCATCATGAAGGCGCCGCCGATCAGGGCCAGGGGCGCACCCATCTTCTCGCCCGAGGACGCCGCGGCCGCGTCGGCCTCCAGCATCGCCTTGGAGCGGGCCGCCTCCACCTGCGCCAGGATCGCCTGCCGGGACCCGGCTCCCGTAGTGCCCGCCAGCTCGAGGGCGGAGCAGAACGGGTCGAGGAACGGCAGCCGGCGCTCGTCGGCCATCCTGCGCAGTCCCGTCCACGGTGGCTCGCCGCGGGCGGCCGACACCCGCAGCGCATTGCGGATCACCACGAACCCGGGCTGCTCGCTGTAGGACGCGGCCGTCACCAGGGCCCCGAAGGTGTCGGCGCCCGCGGTCACCAGCTGCGCCACCAACTCCAGCCACGATTCCGTGACCTGCTGGAACAGCACACGCTCCTTCTCGGCCTCGGTCCTGAGGATCGAATCCGGCAGGAACCACCCGCCCAGGCCCCCGAGTCCGGCGGCAGCCACAACTATCGGCAGGGGCAGGCCCAAACCGAAGAGCGTGTTGGCGAGCATCGCGAAGACGGCCAGCCCCGCCCCGCCCAGCACCAGCCCGGCCATCTTGTGCACCGCTTGGGTGTCCAGGCTGCGGTCCATCATGACGGCGTCCTGCATGAGCGACGACCTGGCCTGCAAGTCCTTCTCGACTCTCTGGGCGGCGCGTCGCCTGGCGTTCTGGAGCCCGCCGGGATCCTCGGAGCCCTCTCCGGCCGCATGCCCGGGCCTGGGAGCGCCCGGGAGCCGCGCCGGGACAGGCCGGGGCCTGAGCCCGACCACGATGAGCAGGAGCCCCAGACCGGCCAGGGCGCCCAGCAGGATCGCCATGCCCTCAGTCGCCCTCTCCGGCCAGCGCGGCCACACTCGCGGCCACCCGGTCGCTGGAGGCGGCTAGCAGGCGCACCGGGATGCCCGACTCCGACAGCTTCACCACCCAGTAGATGTTGCCGAAGATCAGCACGCCCACCGCGGCCAGGATCGCCTGGCCGACCAACGTTCCGAAGGGGTCGAAGAACCCCTTGTTGAACACGAACATGAGCATCACCGACGCCACCGTGATCCCCACCATCGAGATCACCTGCGTCCAGGCCCTGGCGTTGGCCACCTCGTTGCGGTGCCGCATCTCCACCTCGGCCCGCATGGACCGGGCCGTGCTGTCGAACGCCTCGCTGACCCGGGCGCCGGAGTCCCAGGCGATCTTCATGCCCAGCACCAGGCGGTCGGCGAAAGGCGATTTCATCTCGGCCGCGAACCAGTCCAGCGCGGCGAGCAGGCCGAGGGTCCGGGCGATCGACGCCATCTGCGCGATCTTCGGACGCAGCCGCGGCGGCGCCTGGTCGGCCGACAGCGTGACCGCCTCGAAGAGCGAGCCGCTGGCCGACACCAGGTCGCGGATCTGCTCGGTCCACTGCGAGTAGGCCTCGATCTCGGCGGTGAACTCTCGACGCCGGCGCGGCGCCCTCCACATCATCGGCCCCATCACCCCGGCGGTGATGCCGATCAGCCCCGCCACCACCCATCCGGTGGCGTACCACGCTCCGAACCCGAGCGCCGCGCCGAGGCCGACCATGGTCAAGGTGTCGCTAGCGGAGGACGACAACTCCATGCTGGCCGCTCGGGCCCGGAACTGCCGCAGCCGGCCACGCTTCTCGGCGACGGGACGCTCCTGCAGCCCGATGACGGCCGTGAACAGGCCGACCCCGGTCAGAGCGCCGAAGAACGCCGCAGCCAGCGGAACCACGGCGGCCTACCCGGCGCGTCCGGCCTGCCGGCGGGGCATCACCGGCTCGGGCGGGTCGGCGGCTCCGGATCGGCGTGCTGGAGGCGCGCCACGGGCTGGGGCTGCCGGTCCGGGGGGGGGTACTGGCGGAATCGGGTGGGGCTGACGGGGTGCCATGGGCTGAGGCGGTTGGCCCGGGCGGGCGGGCACCGCAGGGCGAGCCGGCGCTGGTCGCGGCGGCTCGGGACGGGGCGCCCGGGGCGGGGTCTGCTGCGGCTGGGGCGGCTGCTGCGGCTGGGGCCGCGCCCGGGGAGCCACCGGTCTTGGGCGGTACGGCTCGCCCAGCACGTCGGGGTTGAATCCGGCGGCCATCAGGCGGGCCAGCGGCTCACCGTCGGGCTTGAAAGGCTCCGTGTAGACCCCCACGCCATCGGGGCCGGGAGCGAACACCTCCGAGGTGACCACCCGTCCTTCCTCGTATCCGACGACCTCCCGGATGGAGGTGACGGCCCGGCGCCCGTCGGGAAGTTTCTTGATGTACACCAGCAGGTGGAGCACCTCCGAGATCTCTCGCAGCACCGAGTCGGGCGTGGGCGAGTCCGGCGAGCGCTGGGCATAGATCAACATCTTGTTGATGGCGGCCCGGGTGCTGCCCGCGTGGATGGTGCCCAGCGAACCGTCGTTGCCGATGCCCATCGACTGCAGCAGCTGCATCACCTCGCCGCCGCGCACCTCGCCCACGATCACCCGGTCGGGCGACATCCGCAGCGCGGCCCGGCACAGGTCGTACATGGAGATCTCGCCCAGGCCCTCGGTGTTGGCCGTGCGGGTCTCCAGGGCCAGCGTGCGCTCGTGCAGGCCCGAGGACCGCAGATGCAGCTCGAGGGTGTCCTCGATGGTGACGACGAGCTCGGACTGGGGGACCTCGGCCAGCAGCGACCGCAGCAGGGTCGTCTTGCCCGCGCCGGTTCCCCCCACCACCAGCATGTTGGCCGGGTTGGGGGGGCGCACCGCGGCCCGGAGCACCGCGATCATCGGGGGGGTCACCGTCCCGGACTGCTCGAGCCGCTCCAACGACGACTGGAGCATCCGGTGGCGACGGATCACGATCGAGGTCCGCTCGGCGACCGCGGTCACCGCGAACAGCCGGTGGCCCGACGCCAGCCGCAGGTCGAGTATCGGAGCGGCCGTGTCGAAGCGCCGCGACGTGTGGCCCGCGGTGGCTGCGAGGTGGCGGATCATCATCACCAACTCCTCCTCGCTGCCGGCCAGAGGCGGGCCCGGGATGCGGTCCCCGTTCGCCAGCGACAGGATCACCTTGTCGTGGCCCAGGATGTGGATGTTCTCCACGTCCTCGCGCTCCAGCAGCGGCACCAGGGCGCCACCGCCCATCACGCCCCGGACCTGGGCGCGGAACTCCCGCTCCTCCTCGTCGGACAGCTTGGCGTCGCCCTGGATCAGGGCCGACGTGTTGTGGTCGCGGACGATGCTCTCCGCGATGTCCATGAGCTGCTTGTCGATGACATCGGACGGCAGCTGCTGGCGCTCCATCTCCAGGAACTTCTGCAGGAGCCGCTCATGCGACCGCTGGAAGAGCTCTAGGCCCGCACTCGTCTCCGCCATTGCACCGTCGGGCGGGTCGCCCTCATCCGCCCCGACGGGCGGTCACGTCAGCGGCGTCGGAGCCGTGCAGCTTGCGAGCCCAGTCACGGAACGAGCCGGTGGGCTTGATGTCGGGCCGCGGCTGGGTTTCGGGCTCTGCGGCCTGCGGCGGCATCGTCGCGGGGTGGGGCGGGTCGCCGGGGGCGGGTGGGGCCTGGTCGTGGGGGGTTTGTTGGTGCGGGGCTGCGGCCTGCGGCGGCATCGTCGCGGGGTGGGGCTGGTCGCCGGGGGCGGGTGGGGCCGGGTCGTAATGGGACTGGGGCTGGTCGTGGGGCTGCGCGGGATACGGCCCGTGGCCGTAGGGCGCCGGCTGGTCGTGGCCCGGGTAGCCCTCGGGTGTCGCTGGTGGCGGGGCCTGTCCGTAACCGCCGGCTCCGGTAGTGGGCGGCAGGTAGTGGGGCTGGTCGTATGGGGGCCGGGGTTCGTGTCCGGTCGGCTGGTAGTGGGGTTCGTGTCCGGGTTGGGGCTGGTCGTATGCGGGCCAGGGTTCGTGTCCGGGTTGGGGCTGTTCGTGGGGCTGCGCGGGATACGGCCCGTGGCCGTAGGGCGCCGGCTGGTCGTGGCCCGGGTAGCCCTCGGGTGTCGCTGGTGGCGGGGCCTGTCCGTAACCGCCGGCTCCGGTAGTGGGCGGCAGGTAGTGGGGCTGGTCGTATGGGGGCCGGGGTTCGTGTCCGGTCGGCTGGTAGTGGGGTTCGTGTCCGGGTTGGGGCTGGTCGTATGCGGGCCAGGGTTCGTGTCCGGGTTGGGGCTGTTCGTGGGGCTGCGCGGGATACGGCCCGTGGCCGTAGGGCGCCGGCTGGTCGTGGCCGGAGGGTAGGTAGTGGGGTTCGTGTCCGGGTTGGGGCTCGGTGGCGGTCGGCGGGTGGTGGGGCTGGTCGTATCCGGCGACCGGGACCGGTGCCTTCGGCATGGTGTGGTCCGGCGCCGGCCCGGCCGGAGCCTGCTCGTGGCCCGCCGACGCCTCCGTCGGAGCCGACTCGGAGTCCGGCGCGTCGCTGCCTTCGGCCGCGTCGGTGCCGGTAGTCACGGCCGAGCGGCCCCGCTGCGTGGCCCCCGACGGGGGCGGCTGGGCGTACGGGTACAGCTTCTCGGCGACCTTGTCCAGGCTGTTCTGCCACTTCTTGGACCTGCGCTTGCCGCGGGCCAGGTAGGCCGAGAGGTCGTTGGCCACTCCGGGGACGATCTCGATGGCGCCGCAGAAGTCCAGACCGTGGGCCTCGCGCCACTCGTCGGGGTCCATCGGCGGCTTGCCGACGCTCACCGCCAAGCCCTGAGGGCCGTGGCCCGAACTGGCGGCCAGAACCTCGGCGAGGTCGTCGAGGTCCGACAACTGGCTGGTGCTGCGGCACACCAGCGCCACTCCGGCCGCCTCGGTCGTCAGAGCCGACGCTGCTGTCTCGGCTCTGAGTCGGCCACCGTCGATCACCACGGCCAACTCGTTCTCGGAGATCGCCCGCAGGTCGAGGGCGAAGTCGGCGAAGGTGCTGAAGATGCCCCGTGCTCCGGTGGGACTCGCCGGGGCCGGCATCACGTGGAGGTTCTCGAACAGCACGTCCTGGGCGTGGTCGATCAGATGGTTGCTCAGAACCGGCATACCCGAGGCGACGAACGACGCCGACCCGGGCGTGAACTGGATCCCCAGGTTGTGGCTCAGCGACCCTCCGGCAGGATCCAGCTCGACGAGCAGCACCTCGCGGCCCGCTGAAGCCCAGCGAGAGGCCAGATGCATGGCAGTGGTCGAGGCCCCCGGCGACCCCTCAGTGCTGTAGACGGTCAGCATCGTTGGCTATGGGTCGCAGGTCGCTCGATTGGCTTTCGGAAGACGATGGTCATCATTGATCTTCGACGGGCTCGGCGCCCGACCCTAGTTCACCCACTCCCGATGTTCCGTCCAGCAGGGCCGGCGGAACGCTAGCGGACTGTTGCGCCTGTTGCGCCAACGCGTCGACCAAATCATCGACTGACAGGTCGAAGCCGAGTTTGACCATAGTTCGGTCTGCGGCCGCCGTGTAGCGGTCGATGCTGGTCTTGATGGCCAGCGCCTCCCCGGGAGTGACCACGTAGTAGATGTCGTCACCCGACACGAACTCCAGTTGCAGCACTCCGATCAGGCCCAGAGCGCCATCCTGGCCCTCGGGACCGGCCGACTCCCGGCCGAGCAAGGCCACCGTGTCACCAGTGTTCAGGGTGCCGAACGGCGCCTCCCCCGAGGGCAGGCGCACCTGGATGAGCACCTTGCCCGCCTCGTCCTCGCTCGACAGCGGCGGAGTCTCGAACAGGCCCTCGGTGATGAGGGTGCCGGCCGGGATCCGCCCGGACGCCCACTTGCCGAGCACGTTGCCGCTCTGGGCGGGGGTCAGGGCCGACGCATCGCCCACGTCGGCCTCGACCACGGTGAGGTCTGCGACGGTGACCACCTCCCAGCGCTCGATGGTGCGGCCCGCGATCAGATACTCGGCCCGCTGATCGATACTCTGCAGGATGAACCAGAACCCGAACCCGGCCCCGAAGACCAGCACCAGACCCAACGCGAGCAGACTTGTGTTGCGTCGCTTCTGCTGCCCGCCGGGAAGCATGACCTGCCGCCGCTGGGCCTGAGGCACGGTGGGCGCGCGCTCCTGTCGCTGCGTAGGGGGAGGATCGGTCATTGGCCTCGTTACGCTAGCGGACGCGGTCGGCGACCAAGCTACACTCATGGACGGGTCCTGTGGATTGGCGATTGCAGACTCCGGCAAAGGATCTACGCACGGCTAAGGATCTACGCGATGGCACGGGACCGAATGACCCGCCGGGGGGGGGGGGGCGAATGACAGGGGGCCGAGGCAAAGAGGCTTCACCGGTCACCGTCAGCAGCCGGGGATCCGTGGCCTTGGTTACCGTTGACGACGGTCACGACAACACCGTCGACCTCGAGGCCGTCCGGGCTCTGGTCGGTGCCTTCAGGACCTTGCAGAACCATGCCGGAGCCGTCGTCCTCGCGGGCCGTCCCGGCTGCTACTCCGTCGGCCTGGACAAGGAGACCCTGCGGGCGGGCGGCGAGGCCGCGAGCGAGCTGCTCCACAGCAGCACGGAACTGATCCTGCACATGGCGGAGTTCCACCGCCCGCTGGTGACCGCATGCACGGGGCGTGCCCTGGGCGCCGCCGCGGTCGCGCTGCTTTGCTGCGATGTCCGCGTCGGCGCGGCCGGGGACTACGAGATCGGCATGGACTATATTGCCACCGGACTGCCGGTGCCGGACCTGGCGCTCGAGCTGGCCCGGTCCCGCCTGTCGGCCCGGCATGTGACGATGGCCTGCAACATGGCGCGGCTCTATTCCCCGGAAGAGGCTGTCGACGCGGGTTATCTCGACTTCGTGACCACCCGCGACCCGGTCGAACGAGCCTGTAGCGTGGCCGACGATCTCGCCCGGAGGCTGGACCCCGAGGCCTTCAAGGCCACCCGCGTCAACACCTGCCGCGGCCTCACCGACGCCATCATGCGGTCTGCGGGCGACCTGTGGCGTATGGGACGCTCCGACGCGGACGCCGACGGCTAGCGTCCGCTCTCCCACCGCTGCTGCGGCGAGCCGCGGCCGTTGGTGAGCGGACTCCGCTGGCGTCTGCCGTTCCGGTGGCGTCTGCCGTTCCGGTGGCGGCCGTTCCGCAGGTGGCGGCGTAGTGCCGGGTCGAGTGTCCGAGGTGCTCGTAGCGGCCGCGGCCGTGGCGTGGCTGGCTGCGGGCATGTGGCTGGCCGTGACCGACCTCCGCACAGGCCTGTTGCCGACCCGGTTGATCTGGCCCACCGCCGGGGTGGTTTGGGTGCTCTATGCGGCGGCGTCGCTGATCGAGGCCGAGCCGGCCGGCCTGATCGGCGCCGCGCTGGGAGCAGCCGTCTGCGGTGCCATCCTGGCCGCGGTCCACTTCGCCCATCCGCCCTCGATGGGCTTCGGCGACGTCCGTCTCAGCGTGCTCAACGGCCTGCTGTGCGGATGGTGGGGCTGGCAGTTCGCGCTGGCGGGCCTCACGGCCGGGTTCGTGCTTGCCCTGCCGGAGGCCCTGATCGTGATCGTCCGCCACGGGATGCGGGCCAGCCGGCCGCTCGGCCCCTACCTGATCGCCGGCGCGGCCGCGGCCGCGGCCTGGGCGATGGCCACTCGCGGCCTCCTTCCCGCGGGCTAGCCGTCGAGGCCGATCGGTTCGTCGCCGGTGAACACGATCTCCCGGCCGGCCACTTGCCAGCCGTCGGTGCCTCTGCGCAGGATGTCGTAGTAGCGGCCGGTCTGCAGGATCTTGTTGTCCTTGGCCACGAAGGCGAAGTCGGTGGTGGCGTTGGCCTCGTCGCCGTGCAGGTTGATCCGGGGCTCGCTGATCAGGTGTTTGCCCCGGAGCTCTGCGGTCTGGAACGGCTCGATCATGGCCCGCATCCCGGCCCGGCCCTGGGTCCGCTGCCCCGCGACCGCGAACCGGCAGTCCTCCGTGTACAGCGAACCCCACTCCTCGAAGTGGCCGTCGTCGAGGGTCTGGCAGCATCCCGCCAGCAGCCGGCGGATCGCCGCGGTGTCTATCAGCAACTGGATCGCGTCGGCCGTGGCCGCCGCCTCCAAGCCCTGAGCGGTCTCGTCCATCCTCCGACGCTACCGGCCCCGGGTCGGGCGAGGCCGCCAATAGACTATTCGGATAGGTAGGGTTTCCGACGTTATGAGCAACGTTGCCGTCGAGTCCTCCGAGGCGGTCGCCGCGGCCCGGGCGGTGGACGCGGTCAAGGTCTACGGCTCGGGCGAGACCGAGGTCCGCGCCCTCGACGGTGTGAACATCGCCTTCGAACAGGGTCGATTCACCGCCATCATGGGTCCGTCGGGGTCGGGCAAGTCGACGCTCATGCACTGCATGGCCGCTCTCGACGACCTCACCGAGGGCCGGGCCTACATCGGCGACACCGACCTCAGCACCCTGTCCGACAAGGAGTTGACCAGGCTGCGCCGTGACCGGGTGGGGTTCATCTTCCAGGCCTTCAACCTGGTCCCGACACTGACCGCCATCGAGAACATCACCCTGCCGCTCGAGCTGGCCCGGCGAGAGCCCGACCGGGATTGGGTGGACAGCGTGATCGCGACGGTGGGGTTGGAGGACCGGCTGGCCCACCGGCCCAGCGAGCTCTCCGGCGGTCAGCAGCAGCGGGTGGCGGTGTCGAGGGCGCTGGCCAGCAAGCCGGAGGTCATCTTCGCCGATGAGCCCACCGGCAACCTCGACTCCCGTTCCGGCACCGATGTGCTGCGGTTCATGCGCAAGGCGGTGGACGATCTGGGCCAGACCATCGTGATGGTGACCCACGACGCCAGAGCGGCGTCGTTCGCGGACCGGGCCGTGTTCCTGTCCGACGGCAGCCTCAAGGGCGAGCTGATCGACCCCACCGCCGAGCAGATCCTCGACTACATGAAGATCCTGCAGGTGGGCCAGTTCATCCGGGGAATCCCCGAGGGCGCCACGGTGGACCAGATCCTCGAGTTCTTCGAAGAACTGGACGAGTGATTTCCCCTCGCGGTGGATGCTGCTTACGTGACCAACCGGTAGTGGGCCGATGACGCTGCTGCGCTACAGCCTCCGCAACATCGCCGGGACGAAGATCCGGTTCGCGCTCACCGGTCTCGCCGTGGTGGCCGGCGTGTCCCTCACCGTCGGTGTGCTGATCAACACCGACGGCCTGCGCTCCTCGCTCACCGGTCTGGCCGGCCGGCTCTACGACCACGTCGACCTCTCGGTCCGTTCGCAGTCAAGTCTGGGCGATGTCGACCAGTGGGCGGACCTGCCGCTGCTCGACCCGTCGCTTGAGGACCAGCTGGAGGCCATCGACGGGGTGGAGAGGGCGGCCGGAGCGGTGTCGGAGTTCAGCGTGGTGGTCATCGACGCCGACGGCGACGCCCTCGATCCCGGGCTCGGCGGCCAGCAAGCCGGAATGGGCTGGCCCACCGACGAGTCGCTGGGCCGGGTCTTCGTTCTCGACGACGGGGTCAGCCGCCGGCCCTCCGGCGGCGACGAGTTCGTCATCGACCATCACACCGCGGCCGACTCCGGACTCCGGGTCGGCGAGCGCTACAGGATCGCCACCCCGACCGGCACCCACTCCTTCGAGCTGGTCGGCCTCTTCTACTTCATGGAGCCCGACCTGCGGGCTCCGTTCCAGCTGGTCGCCTGGGACATGCCCACCGCCCGGCAGGTCCTGCACGACGGGGGCGGCTACGACATCATCGACGTGCGGCTGTCGCCGGGAGCCTCGCTGGAGGCGGTCGCGGCGTCCATCGAGAGCGCTCTGGGTCCGTCGGTCGACGTCCTCTCGCAGCAGGAGCAGGTCGACGCCCGCGACCAGGAGTTCAGCGAGCTCCTCGAGGTCTTCCGCAACGCGCTGCTGGCGTTCGCGGTCATCGTGCTGTTCATCTCGGGGTTCATCACCTACAACACCTTCACGCTGATCGCAGGCCAGCGCATCAAGGAGTTCGGCCTGCTGCGGGTGCTGGGAGCCGACCGGCGCCAGGTCGCCCAGACGGTGGCGGTCGAGGCTCTGGTGATGGGCGCAGTGGCTGCCGTTGTGGGATTCGGCCTCGGAATCCTGGTCGCGATGGGCCTCTCGGCTGTGCTGGTCGCCACCAACGACAGCCTGCCCCGGGCCGAGCTGGTCATCGGCGCCGCCCCGGTCCTCGCCGCGCTGGTGCTCGGCGTGGGCGTGACCCTGGCCACTGCCCTCTGGCCGGCCATGCGGGCCCGCCGGGTGACGCCGATGGTGGCCCTGGCCGACGACGCCGACATCGATCCCTACAGCCGGCGCCGGTCGATCGTCGTCGGATCGGTGGTCGGCGGGACCGGTCTGGTCCTCATGGCCGCGGGTTTGCTCTCGGACCCGTCAACGCCGGCGCTGATCCTGCTGCTCGGCCTCGGAGCGGTCGGGATGCTGCTGGGCGTCAACATTCTCAGCCCGGCCGTCTCCGGGCCGATGTCGGAGGTCCTGGGATGGCCGGCCGCCCGGGCGTTCGCCCTGAACGGGCGCCTGGCCCGGCTGAACGCGGTCCGCAACCCGCGCCGCACCGCCACCACCGCCTCCGCGCTGATGATCGGGCTGGCCATGGTGTCTCTGGTCACCGTGCTCGGCAACTCGTTCAAGCAGACCCTGAACGATCAGCTGGAGGACTCGGTGCAGGCGGACTGGATGATGTGCTCCGGCTCCTGCGCCAACCGGGCACCCGTGTTCAGCCAGCAGGCCGCGTCGGCTCTGGCCGGGCTGCCGGAGCTGGAATCGGTGGAGGCCTTCCGGTACCGGATCGACGGGGTGCGCGCCCCCGACGGCAGCCAGCACCTGCTGACCTCGGCCAGCCTCGCATCGTTCTCGAGCCATGTGGACCCCGGTGTCGTCTCCGGCAGCCTGGCCGGCTCCGGCTCCGGTGACGTGCTGGTACATGTCGACATCGCCGACGAGCTCGGCCTGGCCGTGGGCGACGAGGTGCGTCTGGAGTTCTCCAGCCAGCAGCAGGCCACTCTCGGAGTGGTGGCCCTGCACTCGGAGGACTCGGTGGCGGGATCCTGGGTGATCGACCACCGGGACTGGGATCGCTACATCGTCGGAGACCAGGACAGCCTGGTCACCGCGATCACCGCGGCCTCAGCCAGCGGTGACCAGGCTCGGGCTGCGCTGCAAGCGGGACTGGCCGACTACCCGCAGGTCGAGGTGCGCGACCAGGCCGAGTACCGCCAGAGCAGGGCCACTCAGGTCGACTCGCTGCTGGCGGTCATCGACGTGTTCCTGATCCTCGCTCTGCTGATCGCGGTGATGGGCTTCTCCAACACCATGGCCCTGTCGGTGTTCGAGCGGACCCGCGAGATCGGGCTGCTGCGAGCCGTCGGCATGGGCCGGTGGCAGATCCGGGCCGCCATCCTGCTGGAGGGAAGCATCGTGGCCGCCTTCGGCGGGCTGATCGGCGTGGTCACCGGCGTGGTCACCGGCTCCATCACAGCCTGGTCCCTCCCCGGCAACATCATCTCCACGGTCGCAGTGCCCTGGCCCACCATGGTGGCGTACCTGATCGTGGCCGCGGTGGCCGGACTGCTGGCGGCACTGGCACCCGCCCGCCGAGCCAACCGCATAGACCTCCTAGAAGCCATCTCCTACCACTAGCGATCGAACCGCCACGGGCAGGCCTCACCCCAAATCTGTACGGGTTTCCTCCCATACGACGGGTTTGTCTACAGATTTCGCTCACAGTAGGGGAGCGGGTTGGGTGAGCCCGAAGTAGTCGTCCCGCATGAACTGGTAGTCGGCCGACACCGCCCGCGGGCTCAGGCCCGAGCGGCTCATCCAGTAGCGCAGCATGTGGCGCCTCTCTTCGGGTCTCGCCGGGTCGTCGGTGTAGGCCGTGCGGGAATGCAGCGTGACGTAGTTGTTCACCAACTGGATGTCGCCCGCCTCGAGGTCCATGTGCAGGGTCACGCCGGGCCGTTCGGGGATGGACTCCAGGTACTTGAAGCAGGCGAGCTCGTCGTCGGTGAGCCGGTCGACGCCGTCGAAGCGCTGAGCCGACCGCTGGAAGCCGGTCTTGAGCGTGGCCGACAGCCACCCGTCGACGTAGCAGTACAGCGACTGCGGGTACCAGCCCTGGCTGCCCGGCGGCTCCTCCAGCTTCCAGTCGCAGGCCATCCGCTTGAAGAGGATGGGCAGCCACTCGGGGTGCTCCTCGAGCAGGGTGTTGAACACCGTCATCGAGCTGGCGACGATGCTCACGCCACCGCCGTCGGTCGACGGCCGGAGGCACATGAGGCCCACGATCTCGACCCCGTCGGAGTGGATGTGACCGCCGATGTTGGTGGAATAGGCCCTGGCGTTCGGATCCTGCCCGGGGCCGCGGTCGTAGACGTGGTTGAGGAGGGCTCCGTCACTGGTGGTCGGGACCAGCCGGCCGATGCGGGAGCAGATCGCCCAGAACACGGTTGCGGCTGCGGCCCGGTCGAACCGCGGGCCCATCGGGAGGCCTCGCAGCACGACGAAGCCCCGGCCGGTGTCGAGCTCGTCGATGAACTCCTTGATGCGCGCCTCCAGCCCAGGCAGCGGAAACGCTTCCGGGGCCAGATCGCGCACGTCGCGGCCCGCGACCAACTCCACGCCGCGCTCAAGTTCGGAGAGGTCGGCTTCGGTGAATCGATAGACCCACTCGTCCGAGTTCTCCAGCTCGTCGGCGAGCCAAACCGATGGTCCCGTCATCGGCTCAGTGCGCATGTCCATACCTGACCCCCCGGGTCGGCAACATCCTCCCACAAATGGGGCTCAACCCCCCAGGCCGGTGGGTGGCGGCGAGTCAGATGACCGACGAATGGGGCGAAGTCCGTGTCGGTCATCTCGGCTCGGCGACAGGACCCGCCGGCCGGGACGAACCGACCGGCAATGGGGCGAAGTCCGTGTCGGTCATCTCGGCTCGGCGACAGGACCCGCCGGCCGGGACGAACCGACCGGCAATGGGGCGAAGCCCCGTCAGTCGGAAGGCCTCGACGACAGGATCCGCCGGCCGGGACAACCAATCGGCAGCGGGTAGGTTTGCACTGCTCCACAGCCGTCGCGGGAGGGGAACTGTCGTGGCTCGTGATCTCGGCTTCGAAGTATTCGACTCCGACAACCACATGTACGAGACCGAGGACGCCTTCACCCGCTACCTGCCGCCCGAATACAAGGGCGCCATCCGCTACGTGCAGGTCGACGGTCGCACCAAGATCGCCATCAAGGGCCAGATCTCCGAGTACATCCCCACCCCGACCTTCGAGGTGGTGGCCCCTCCCGGCGCCCCGGAGGAGTACCCACCGTCACGGCAACCCCGACGGCAAGAGCCTGCGCGAGATCTTCGGCAAGCCGATCCGCTGCCCCGACTGGGCCCGCAACGCCGAGGCCCGCCTCCCCCACCTCGACGAGCTGGGGATCCAGGGATCGCTCATGTTCCCGACGCTGGCCAGCCTGCTCGAGGAGCGGATGCGTGACGACCCCGACCTGACCCACACCGGGGTCCACTCCCTGAACCAGTGGATCCACGACGAGTGGACCTTCAACTACCACGACCGGATCTTCGCCACCCCGATCATCACCCTGCCCATCGTCGAGAAGGCCGTCGAGGAGCTGGAGTGGTGCCTGGAGCGCGGCGCCCGCTGCATCCTGATCCGTCCCGCGCCGGCCTGGGGCCTGCGTGGGCCCCGGTCGCCGGCCCTGCCCGAGTTCGACCCGTTCTGGGCCAGGGTCCAGGAGGCCGGCGTGCTGGTGGGCATGCACTCGTCCGATTCGGGCTACGCCGATCTGGTGTCGATCTGGGAGGGCAGGACCGAGTTCCTGCCGTTCAAGCCCAACCCGCTGCGCCTGCTGGTGATGCAGAACCGGGCCATCAGCGACATGATGGCCGCGATGGTCTGCCACGGGGCCTTCACCCGGTTCCCGGACCTGCGCATCGCCACCATCGAGAACGGCGGCACCCGGGTGGCGCCCCTGCTGGAGAAGTTCGAGGGCATCTACAAGAAGATGCCCCAGGACTTCGGTGAGAATCCCGTCGAGGCGTTCAAGCGAAACGTCTACGTCAACCCGTTCTGGGAGGACGCCCTGGAGGGCCTCATCGACATCATGAGCCCCGACCGGCTGCTGTTCGGCTCCGACTACCCGCACCCCGAGGGCCTGGGCAATCCCGTCAGCTTCTACGACGACCTGCCCTCTTCGCTGTCGCAGTCCGACGCGGCCAAGATCATGGGCGGCAACCTGAAGGAGCTGCTGGCGGTCTGACCGCCCGCGCGAGCCTGAGGTGGTGTAGGCGTGGCCGGGCCTCTGGACGGCGTCAGGGTTATAGAAGTCGCGACGTGGATGTTCGTCCCCTCGGACGGGTCGGTGCTGGTGGACTGGGGCGCGGAGGTCATCAAGATCGAGAACCCGGCCGGTGGCGACCCCCAGCGAGGCCTGATCACCTCGGGGCTGATCCCCGGCGGAGGGGTCAACTTCATGGTGGAGCAGCCCAACCGGGGCAAGCAGTCCGTGGCCCTCAACATCGCCCACCCCGACGGCCGCGAGGCCCTGCTCAGGCTGGTCGAGACGGCCGACGTGTTCCTCACCCAACTACCTGGAGCCGGTGCGGCGCCGGCTCGGCATCGACAACGACGCCATCCGGGCCCGCAACCCGTCGATCGTCATCGCCCGGGGCACCGGGCAGGGTCCGGCCGGTCCGGACGCGGAGAAGGGCGGCTTCGACGGCGCCTCGTTCTGGGCCCGGGGAGGGGTGGCCGCCGTGTTCCCGCCCGATGCGAAGGGATGGCCCCAGGGCCAGCCCTCGCCGGCGTTCGGCGACGTCATGGGGGGCATGGCCCTGGCCGGCGCCATCGCCGCCGCGCTGCTCAAGCGGGAGCGCACCTCCGAGGCCGCCGTGATCGACGTGTCGCTGCCGGCCACCCGCGCTGTGGCAGATCTCGCCGCTGGTGGTGGCGGCCAAGCTGTTCGGGCTCACGTCGCTGCCCCGGGGTGACCGGCGCAAGTCCCCCAATCCCGGCGTGGGCGTGTTCCGCACCGCCGACGACCGCTACATCAGCCTGATCCTGCTGCAGAGCGACCGCTACTGGGAGGACTTCGCGGTCCGGCTGGAGCGGCCGATCCTGGTGACCGACGAGCGGTTCAACACCTCCGAGGCCCGCTCGCAGAACGGACCGGAGTGCATCGACATCATCGACGAGGCCTTCGCCGAGCGGACCCTGGACGAGTGGAAGGAGCGTCTCGCCGACTTCGAGGGGGTGTGGACGCCGTTCCAGACGCTGGTCGAGCTCTATGACGACCCCCAGGTGACGGCCAACAGCTACCTGCCGGCCATGGAGAGCGCCGCCGGCGAGGCGGTGCAGCTGGTGGCCAGCCCGGCCCAGTTCGACGAGACCCCGGTGGAGGTGGACCGGGCACCGGAGCTGGGCGAGCACACCGAGCTGGTGCTGGCGTCGCTGGGCATCGACTGGGACGAGATAGCCGCGCTCAAGGCCAGCGGCGCCATCCTCTAGCCATGGAGCCCAGCGTGGACTCCGGCGAGATGGACTACTCGGCGCCGCCCTATGACCAGTGGGACTCCGCTCAGCCCTACGAGCAGTGGGACCACTCCCGCCAACACTGCCCGGTGATCGAGGAGCCGGGCATCAGCTTCACCGACGAGCCGGCCGTGCCGAGGTTCACGGTCACCTCCTGGGCCGACGCCGACCGTGTCCTGAAGGACTGGCGCACGTTCTCGGCGTCGATCAACGGAGAGGTGATGCGGCCCTACATGGGTGAGCTGCTGCTCGGCCTCGACGGTGAGGAGCATCGCCGTTACCGCAACCTGGTGGCCTACGCCTTCCGCCGCTCGACCCTGGAGCGCTGGCGGGGAGAGCTGATGGAGCCCGTCATCGACCGGCTGCTGGAGGGCATCGCGCCGGCCGGTCGGGCCGACCTGGTGGCCGAGGTCACCAGCAAGTTCCCCGTGCAGGTGATCTGCGGGATCGTGGGCGTGCCCACCACCGACCACGAGCAGTTCAACGAGTGGGCGGTGAAGATCAACTACGGGCCGCTGTATCCCGAGGAGGGGATGGCGGCGTCGCAGGCCATGCGCGACTACCTGGAGCCGCTGGTGGAGGCCCGGCGGGCCCACCCCACGGGCGACCTGCTCTCGGAGCTGGTCCATGCTGAGATCGACGGGGCCCGCCTCACCGACGCGAAGATCTACGGGTTCCTGCGGCTGCTCCTTCCGGCGGGGGCCGAGACCACCTACCGGGCCTTCGGATCGTGCCTGCTGGCCCTGCTGGACCGGCCCGAGGCCATGGCCCGGGTGCGGGCCGACCGCTCGCTGGTGCCGGCCGCGGTGGAGGAGACCCTGCGCTGGGAGACGTCGGTGACGATGGTGGCCCGCCGGGTCGCGGCCGACACCGAGATCAGGGGCTGCCCGGTGCCGGCCGGGTCGCCGGTGTCGATCATCAACGGGTCGGCGTCGCGGGACGAGGCCCGCTGGGACGATCCCGGCCAATGGGACCTCGACCGGGACCCTCAGCAGCACATGGCCTTCGGCACGGGACCGCACCAGTGCCTGGGCATGCATCTGGCCCGCATGGAGCTGGAGGTCGGGATCAACGCCGTGCTCGACCGCCTCCCGAACCTGCGCCTCGACCCTGACGCCGAGCATCCGGTGATCAGCGGCTACGCCTTCCGCGGCCCCCCGAGGCTGCCAGTCCTCTTCGACCCGCCCTGACCGGCGTTTAGCCGATCCCTTTTAAGTATTTTCATATGATGTAGTTGCATCCGTTCACCCCTCCCGCTACGATCCCGGCATGGACCCTGCGATCGCTGCGACGCTCATCGGCATCATGGTGGCGGCCCTCCTTGGTGTGTTCGCGAGCGCCTTCCATCTGCTTCGCTCCGACATCCGCGACACCAACAAGCGAATCGACCGGCTCGAGGGGAAGCTGGATGGTCTCATCCTGGCGTTGGCGAGAGCGGGCCTGCTAGTCGATCCCCAAGCGCCGCAACCGCCGACCGACCCGCAGGGCTAGGGGAACCGTGGATCCTGCGATAGCCGCGACGCTCATCGGAGTCATGGTGAGCGCACTGCTGGGCGTGTTCGCGGGCGCCTTCCACCTGCTCCGCTCCGACCTCAAGGACTTGCGCGCCGAGAACCGTGCCGATCACATCGAGACCAACAAGAGGATGGACCGGCTTGAGGCGAAGGTGGACAGTCTGATCCTGGCACTGGCCCGGGCCGGTTGGTTGGTCGATCCGCAGGCGCCCCAGCCGCCGACCGACCCGCAGGATTAGGGGCAGGGGCGGTGGATCCGGCGATCGCCGCGACGCTCATCGGCGTGCTGGGGAGCGCGCTCATCGGCGTGCTGGCCGGCGCCTTCCACCTATTGCGCTCCGACATCCGTCGGGTGGAGGGGAAGCTGGACAACCTGGTTCTGGCGTTGGCGCGGGCTGGCTACCTGACCGACCCTCAGTCTCCGGAGTCGCCTGCGAACTCGCCGCCCGGTTAGGTGGATTGGGCTTGGAGGGCGAGGCGGGCGATCTTGCGGCGGTGGTGGGAGGACGAGCTGAAGTGGAGCTCGCCCACCTTGGCCCGGCGCAGGAACAGGTGCAGGTCGTGCTCCCAGGTGTAGCCGATACCGCCCGCTAACTGGAGACCGTCCTGCACGCAGCGACGCTGGGCCTCGCCCGCGGCCGCCTTGGCCATGGAGGCGGCCAGCGTGCGGTCGGGGTGGTCCTCGGCCAGGGTGAGCGCCGCGTAGTACACCAGCACCCGGGCCCGCTCGATGTCGCCGTACATGTCGGCCAGCTTGTGCTTCACCGCCTGGAACGAGCCGATGGGCACGCCGAACTGGATGCGCTCCTTGGCATGGGCGTTGATGATGTCGAAGATCCGCTGGCAGGCACCCAGGGTGACGGCCGCGATCGCGGTGACCGGCTCCTCCAGCGCCCGGCGGACCGCGTCGGTGGCGTCGCCGCCCAGCAGCCGATCGGCGGGCACTCGCACACCGTCGAGGCCGATAGTGGAGTGGCGGACACCCGGATCGATGGGCACGACCTCGTGCGCCTGCACCGACGAGCCCGGAACCAGCACCCCCCGAGCCTCGCCGTCGAGGCGGACCACCACCGCGATCTCATCAGCGGTGGCGCCGTCCACCACGTAGTGCTTGGTGCCCGACAGCACGAGGTCGTCGCCGCCGCGGGCGGTGGCCTGCACGCCGGCCGGGTCCCACGTCCCCGCGCCCTCATCGACCGCGACCGTGCCGGTGGTGCGGCCCGCGGCGACATCGGACAGCAACGCCGCGGCGTCCTCCGGGCCGGCCGCCCCCAGCACCAGCGGAGCGAACTGGGTGACGGTGGCCACGAACGGCCCCGGCGCGGCGTGGCGGCCCAACTCCTCCAGCACGATGGCCAACTCCACCCAGCCGTAGCCCAAGCCTCCGGCATCCTCCGGCAGGGCCATGGCCGGCCATTCCAGGCCCACCAGCGTGTCCCAGAGCTTCCTGCCGTCGGATTCGCCGTCGGCGACGGCCCGGGCCAGTTCGGGCGGCGCCTCCGCGTCCAGCACGTCGCGCACCGCCCGCTGCAACTCCAGTTGGTCCTCGGTGAACTCGAACTCCATCGCTCAGCCCGTCTCCGAAATCCCTGTAGTCGAGGACCGTGGAGGTCCTTGGCAACTGGAATCTCGCTTGGGGGGCACGTCGCTCAGCCCCGGGGCTGGCCGAGGACTCGCTCAGCGATGATGGACGCGCTGACGATGCCCAGCCCCTGAGGGTTGAAGCTCTGGGTGATGCGGCGCCGTCCGAGCTCCTCCCAGAACACCGCCTGCTCGTAGAGGCCGGCGTTGCGCCCGCCGAACTCGGGCGGGTAGCCGGGCACCAGCCAGCCGTCGTCGAACATGCGGCGCTGGAAACTCCGCGACCAGGCCGGTATGTCGGCGCTGGAGCGGGGTCGTATGACCGTGGCCGCCTCGTCGGGCAGGTTGGCGTCGAGCCATGCCGAGAAGTCGGCCCTGAATGCCTTCACCTCAGGTGAATACGTCAGGCGCACCCTGTTCCGCAGCGTACCGGTTCGGCTGGTGGGCCGTGCAAGACTGACCAACCATGGAGAGCCCGCTCGCGTCGGGACCGATGCTGCGTCCGTCGTCGTGGCGGGGCGCGATGCTGCTGCGCTCCCAGTATCCCGACGCGTCCCCCATCTGCGGGGGCACCGACCTCATGGTCGACATCAACTTCGGCCGGGCCCGGCCACCCACGCTCCTGGACCTGACATCGGTCGAGGGGCTCGACTCCTGGGAGCTGGTCGATGACGGCCGGACAGTGCGTATCGGCGCGGGCGTCTCCTTCACCCGGATCATCGAGGAACTCAGCGACTTGTGCCCCGCTCTGGCCCAGGCGGCCCGCACGGTCGGTTCTCCCCAGATCCGCAACCGGGGCACGGTGGCCGGCAACCTCGCCACTGCCTCGCCGGCCGGCGACTCCCATCCGGTGCTGCTGGCTTGCTGGGCGAGGGTGGAGGTCGAGTCGGTGCGGGGCCCGCGTCTCATCGACATCGACGACTTCTTCCTCGGTCCCAAGCGCAGCGCCCTCGAGCCCGATGAGCTGATCCGGGCGGTGCTGGTACCGGCGGCTGCTGGTCCGCAGCAGTTCGCCAAGGTCGGGCCCCGCAACGCCATGGTGATCGCCACCGCGTCGTTCGCGCTGAACCTGGACGTGGCCGGCCGGCGGGTAGGAACCGGGATCGGCTCGGCCGGTCCGACCCCGCTGCGGGCCCGGGCCGCCGAGCAGATGCTCGAGGATGTCCTGGCCGGCGGGTGGCGAACGAGCGCGACCCAAAAGGCCGGCGGGTGGCGAACGAGCGCGACCCAACAGGCCCCGCCGGCCGTTGACGAGGGCGTGGCCCGTGAGTTCGGTGCCCTGGTCGCGGAGGCCGCCTCCCCGATAGACGATGTGCGAGGCAGCGCCGAGTACCGGAGGCACGCGCTGGCGGTGCTGGGCCGGCGATGCCTCAACTGGGCGCTCGTCGATCTAGAAACCGAGGTGGCCGCGTGAAGGTGAACGTCACCGTCAACGGCGTGGCCCACAGCGTGGACCATGTCTGGGCGCTGGAGAGTCTGCTGGACTTCCTGCGGGAGCGGGTCGGCCTCCGGGGCACGAAGAACGCCTGCGAGCAGGGCGAGTGCGGATCGTGCTCGGTGTACGTGGACGGCGTGCTGGTGTGCTCGTGCCTGGTGGCGGCGGTGCAGGTGGAGGGCCGCTCGGTGGTGACCGTGGAGGGACTCGAATCAGGCGGCGCGGTGCACCCGGTACAGCAGGCCTTCCTGGACGCCGGGGCTGTGCAGTGCGGCTTCTGCACGCCTGGGATGGTGGTGGCCGCCCATTGCCTGCTGGCCGGCGATCCCGATCCCGACGACCTGACCGTGCGGGAGGAGCTGTCGGGCAACCTGTGCCGCTGCACCGGCTACCAGAAGATCCTCGACGCCGTGCACCTGGCCGCCGAACGGACCGGAGCCGCTTCATGACCGCACGGGTCCGGCCATGACGGTCACCGAGACCCCGACGCGGGTCACGACCCCGACCGTGGTGGACGGGGTGGGGGCGTCGGCGACCCGGCCCGACGGCGTGCCCAAGGTGGACGGCTCGTTCATCTACTCCTCCGACGAGTACCACGACGGGTCCCTGTGGGGGGTCACCCTGCGGAGCCCGCACCCGAGGGCGCGGATCCTGGGAATCGACACGTCGCAGGCCGAAGGGCTCGACGGTGTGAGGTGCGTGCTCACCCACCGGGACGTGCCCGGCTCCAGGACGTACGGCATGAAGGTCTACGACCAGCCGGTGCTGGCCTTCGACGAGGTGAGGTACCAGGGCGAGCCGGTGGCGGTGGTGGCGGCCACCCATCCCGAGATCGCCCGGCGGGCGTGCGAGCTGATCGTGGTGGACTACGAGGAGCTGGTGCCCAACACCGATCCGGAGATGTCGCTGACCGGGCAGGTCGAGGGTCTGTCCGGCGGGGGTCTGGCCCGTCACGTGAGGATCCGCCACGGCGATGTGGACGCGGCCCGCGCCCTGGCCGATGTCGTCGTCGAGGGCCGCTACGAGATGGGTACCCAGGATCCTGCGTTCCTGGGGCCGGAGTCGGGTCTGGCCGTCCCGGTCGGTGACGGCGGCGTGGAGCTCTACGTGTCGTGCCAGAACCTCCACCTCGATCAGCAGCAGGTGGCCGACTGCCTGGGCCTGCCACTGGACAAGGTGCGGCTGGTGCTGTCGGGCGTCGGCGGTGCCTTCGGCGGCAAGGAGGACCTCAACGTCCACATCCACGCCTGCATGCTGGCCCTGCGCACGGCCCGGCCGGTGCGCATGGTCTACAGCCGCGAGGAGTCCTTCTTCGGCCACGTCCACCGCCACCCGGCCATCGCCGACATCGAACTGGGGGCGACCCGCGACGGTCGGCTGGTGTTCACGAAGGTGCGGCTGGTGCTCGACGGCGGCGCCTACACGTCCACCTCGCAGGTGGTGATCGCCAACGGCTGCTACTTCGCGGCCGGCGCCTACGACGTGGCCAATGTCGAGATCGACGGCTACGCCACCTACACCAACAACCCGCCCTGCGGGGCGATGCGGGGCTTCGGCGCGGTGCAGTCGTGCTACGCCATCGAGTCGGCCATGGACCGGCTGGCCGCCGCGCTGGAGATACATCCGCTGGAGCTGCGCATGCGCAACGCCATCGGTGAGGGCGACATGCTGCCCACCGGCCAGCCGGTCGACGGTCCCGCACCGGTGCAGGAGATCCTGGCGTACCTGCGTGATCTGCCCCTCCCGCAGGCCACCGATCACGAGGCCGCGGACATGCGGGCCCGCCCCGGCGGCGTGGGCAACGTCACCCGGGGGGAAGGCATCCGGCGGGGGGTGGGCTATGCGCTGGGCATGAAGGCGATCGGCTTCTCCGGAGGGATGGACGACACCTGTACCGCCCGGGTGACGGTGTGGATCCGGGACGGCGAGCCGGTGGCGGAGGTCTACTGCGCCGGACCCGAACTCGGCCAGGGCGTGGTGACCCTGGAGGCTCAGATCGCTCGCACCGAACTTGGAGTGCGGACGGTGGAGCTGCGAGACAAGGACACCGACATCGAGGAGTCGGGCGCTTCCTCAGCTTCGCGCCAGAGCTGGATGACGGCCGGGGCGGTGGTCGGCGCGTGTGGGCTGGTGCGCGACGAGATCCTGGCCCGGGCCGCATCCGTGCTGGGCCGCTCCGCCGGTGAGCTGTTGCTGGATGGTCCCGAGATCCGCGGCGGCGACGGTCGGCCGTTGGTGCCGGTGGCCGAGGTGCTGGGTCCCGAGTCGGTGTCGCACGCCTTCACCTACCGCCACCGCCCCACCGAGCCCGTCGATGACGAGCGCGGCCAGGGCAACGCCCACGTCGCGTTCGCCTACGCGGCCCACCGGGCCGTCGTGGACGCGGACGTCGAGCTGGGCCTGGTCAAGGTGGTCGAGATGGCCACCGCCCAGGACGTCGGCAAGGCCATGAACCCGGCCGGGGTCGAGGGCCAGATCGAGGGCGGCACCGTCCAGGGCCTGGGCCTGGCGGTCATGGAGGAGCTCCAGATCACCGGCGGCCGGATCCGCAACCCGTCCTTCACCGACTACCTGATCCCCACCATGCTCGACGTCCCGCCCATGCCCATGAAGATCTTCGAGTTCCCCCACCCCGACTCCCCGTACGGGCTCAACGGCGTCGGCGAGCCGCCCAACCTGTCGTCCACCCCGGCCATCCTCAACGCGCTGCGCGACGCCACCGGCCTGGAACTGCCCCGAGCCCCTGTCCGCCCTTCGGACCTGATAGTCGAGCGGTAGCAGAGGCGGTCCAAGGGGCCACGCGGATTGGTGAGAGCCCGTCGCGTCGCAGCGGTGTCATTCCCGCTCTTGTTCGCTGCGCTCACGGGCCGCCCAAATCCACGAAACAGCGCCCACGGCCTCGCACCGTATGGGCCGCGTTGTCCCGCCTATCCGCTCGGCCTCTAAGAATAGGCTGCACTGCTGTGCGATTCCGGGAGGGAGCGATGCTCCGAATCCGACGCACGATCACCGTGCTGTGTGCCACGGTCCTGCTGGCCTCAGCCTGCGGCAACAGCCCCAGCGGCGAGGGGGCCACACCCACCCCCGACACCGCCGCACCAACCACAGCCGCGCCGGTCACGACGGCTGTCGACGCCTCCCAGCCGGACACCGTGGTGGAGGCTCCCGAGCCGGACGCCGCCGAGCCGGCGGAGCCGACCGAGCCGGACGCCGCCGAAGAGGCTCCCGAGCCGGACGCGGCTGAGCCCGACACTGCCGGCGAGGCTCCCGAACCCGAGGCCGACGAGCCCGCCCCGACGACGACCAGCGAGCCGGTCGTCGCGGAGCCGGTCGACCCCTACCCCCATCGGCACGACTTCGTATCCCTCGAAGGCGTGCCCGGAGTCACCGACGACGAGATCCGCGTGGCCGTGATCGGCACCGACAAGAACAACATCTTGGGGACCTGCATCCTCCCGTGCTTCCACACCGGCATCCAGGCGTACTTCGACTACGTCAACGACGCCGGCGGCGTCTACGGACGCAGGCTCGTGATCGGCGAGCTCCTCGATGACGAGCTCGGCTTCAACCAGCAGCGCTCGCTCGAGGTCATCGACGGCAACAACAGCCTGGCCGCGTTCCAGGCCACGCTCCTCCCTTCGGGGTGGGGCGACCTCCACAACGCAGGGGT
The DNA here is from genome assembly GCA_965221605.1 of Candidatus Aldehydirespirator sp. Lineage (GTDB taxonomy): Bacteria > Actinomycetota > Acidimicrobiia > Acidimicrobiales > Aldehydirespiratoraceae > Aldehydirespirator. Next base: position 245,416 of record CBDCSK010000013.1, on the reverse strand, counting down.
ACCCACCTTCGTGTGGAACATCCACGGCGCCGACGCCGTCGACCGCGACAACATCTTCGGCAATCACGTGATCGGATGCCCCACCTGCACCATCCGGAGCTTCGTCTGGATCGTGTCACAGGCCGGCGCGTCCAGGGTCGGGCTGCTCGGATACGGCATCAGCGAGACCTCCAAGGTGTGCACCCGGGCCTTCGGCGACTCGATCGACCTCTACGGCCCGAACCTAGGGATGGAGGTCGCCTACTTCAACGACAACGTCGCCTTCGGCCTGCCGAACGGCATCGGGCCCGCGGTGACCCAGATGATTGATGCCGGCGTCGATTTCATCGCCACCTGCATGGACCTGAACGCCATGCTGACCCTGGCCCAAGAACTGGAGCGCCAGGGTGTGCGGGACCAGATCACCCTGCTGCATCCGAACTCGTACGACCGGGAGTTCGTGGCCTCGGCAGGCGACCTGTTCGACGGCGACTACGCCCTGCTGGTGTTCGCGGCCTTCGAGTACGAGGTCGACAGCCCGCTGCGCCACGCCTACGACCAGTGGGTACCGGCCAACGGGGGCCCGGTGGCGGAGCAGACGCTGGTCGGATGGATCAACGCCGACCTCTTCGTCACCGGTCTGCTGGAGGCGGGACCCGGATTCGACCGGCAGTCCCTCGTGAACTCACTCAACCAGATCACCTATGACGCCGGCGGTCTGATCAACCCCGTCGACTGGAGCCGCCAGCACACCGCCGTCGAGCCGTTCGTCTACGACCATGCGTACGCACTCCACTGCACGTCTTCGGTGCGGATGGAGGGCGGTACCTTCGTAGGGTTCCAGCCCGAACCGTGGATGTGCTGGCCCGGCGACACCGAGGAATGGTCGGAACCGGCCCCCACCGACTTCGCCGGCTGATTCCTGTCACCGATCCAGTGTCGGTCCCCGATCACGGCGGCTTGTGAGTTCCGAACAGTGAACGGCGCGGCCGGCTTCTTCGAGGACCTGTTCCGGGGCCTGCTCCAGGGCACGCCACCCGGGGCCGTGTACGCCCTGGTCGCTCTCGGCTTCGTGCTGACCTACAAGACCTCGGGGGTCTTCAACCTCGCCTTCGGCGCCCAGGCCTACATATCGGCGGCCATGTACTTCAAGGCTCACACCCTCTGGGGCTGGCCCAAGTGGGCCGCGCTGGTGGTCTCGGCCTTCGTGCTGGCGCCGCTGATCGGTCTGGTGCTGGAACGGCTGATCTTCCGGCACCTGCGCACCGCCTCGGCGGTCTCCAAACTGGTGGTGGCCCTCGGCTTGAGCGTGGCTCTGCCGGAGCTGTTCAACCAGGCAGCCCGGTTCACGGCCGTCGCCGGACGGCAGATCACCGGCATCATGCCCGACGGTTCCAGTGTGTTCTACGACCCCTTCGGGGTGTACCGCTTCAACCGCGACGAGCTGGCGATGATGGCGGTGGCCCTGGCCGCCACCCTGCTCCTCGCCGCTCTGTTCCGGTTCACGATGATCGGCCTGGCCATGCGTGCGGTGGTGGAGAGCCCCCGGATGACCGAGTTGAGCGGCATCAACGCCGACCGGACCTCCGCGTTCGCCTGGGCCCTGTCAAGCACCTTCGCGGGCCTGGCCGGCGTGCTGATCGCCCCCAGGTTCAATTCTCTGCTCTCCAACGACTTCTTCACGCTGGTGGTGATCGCGGTGGCGGCCGCCGCCGTCGGGAAGCTGGTGAGCCTGCCGCGGGCGCTACTCGGCGGGCTGAGTCTCGGCTGGTTCATCGCAGTGTTCAACACGTTCCTGCCCCGCTGGTCCGGCGACCACACCTGGCTGCGGCCCTTCCAGGAGAACCTCACGCCGTCGCTGCCGTTCGTGGTGTTGTTCGCGATCCTGGTGCTGTGGCGGGCCATCGGACGCGAGCGGGAGGCCTCCGATCCGCTGTCAGGAGTCGATCCGCCGCCGCCCGCCCTTGCCGCGCTGGAGCTGCATCCGAAGCTCACCCTGTTCACCCGGCTGTTCGGCGCCGGGTTCATCGCGGTGGTCGGCTCGGTGGTGTGGTTCAGGGCCGGTGTGCTCTGGATGCACCTGGTAACCACCGCGGTGATCATGGCGGTGATCTACCTGTCGGTGACGGTGATCACCGGCATGGCCGGCCAGATCTCGCTGTGCCAGGGGACGTTCGCGGCGATCGGCGGGTTCACGATCTTCCAGATGGCGGACCGCTTCAACATGTCGGTTCTGGCCGCGGCCCTGCTGGGCGCAGGGGTGGCAGCCGCGGTCGGGGCGGTGCTGTCGTTGCCGGTGCTGCGCCTGGGCGGGGTGTGGCTGGCCATCGCCACCCAGGCGTTCGCCTTCTTCTTCGACGCGGTGATGGTCAAGTTCTCCTGGGTCGGGGGCGGGACCACGGCCCTGCTCACCGGCACCCGGGTGCCCAGGCCGCTGATCGGCCCCATCGACTTCGCCAGCGACCGGGCGTTCCTGGTGCTGGCGGTGGTGGTGCTGGTCATCGTGTCGATCGTCGTGATCCAGCTGCGGGAGGGGACCGTCGGACGGACCCTCACCGCACTGCGAGGCAGCGAGGTGGCCGCGGCGTCGATCGGCATCTCGGCCGCCCGGGCCCGCATCATCGCCTTCGCGGTGTCCGCGGCCATCGCGGGACTCGGCGGGGCGCTGCTGTCCATGCACCAGCAGAACGTGAACTACAGCACCAACTTCGGTCCGGTGAACGCCCTGTTCTGGCTGGTGATCGTGGTCGCGCTGGGGGCCCGGACCGTGGAGGGAGCCATCCAGGCCGGGGCCGCCTTCGCCCTGTTCGAGCCGCTGATCCTGAAGGGGGATCTGCTGGCATGGATCCTGCGGGGCGAGGACCACCTGCCCGGGCTGTTCCCCATTTCGGGCAGCTGGCGTCTGGTCCTGTTCGGCATGATGGCCATACAGTTCGCCCGTCATCCCGAGGGCCTGGTCGAGCACGGCAAGCGTCGTGCGTCGGCTCGCATCAACCGCTGGCTCCAAACCCGGGAGGGGGTAGCGGCGTGACTGCGGTGCTGGAGGCGTCGGGCGTGAGCGTGGCCTTCTCCGGCATCCGCGCCCTCGACGATGTGAGCGTCAGCGTCGAGGCCGGTGAGCGGGTGGGCCTGATCGGCCCCAACGGCGCAGGCAAGACCACGCTGTTCAACTGCTTGCTCGGGATCCTGCGACCCGATGCCGGGGAAGTGACGCTGAACGGCGCCGATGTCGGCGCGTGGCCGGCGCATCGCCGGGCCCGGGCCGGCATGGGCCGCACCTTCCAGCGGGTGGAGCTGTTCTCGGACACGACCGTGCGCGAGCACCTGTTGATCGCCGAGCGGATCCGCAACGGAACCGGCGCGTTCTGGAAGGACCTGATCGGTCGGGGTCGTCCGGGGCCCGACGAGATCGATGCCTGTGACGAGGTGCTGGAACTGCTGGGCATCGCCGATCTGGCCGATCAACCGATCGAGTCGCTCAGCCTCGGTCAGAGCCGGCTGGTGGAGGTCGGTCGGGCCCTGATGACCGGGCCGCAGATCCTGCTGCTCGACGAGCCGTCATCGGGACTGGACCGCGACGAGACGCAGGCACTGGCGGAGACCCTGCGGTCCGTGCAGGGCACCAAGGGGTACGCGGTGCTGCTGGTGGAGCACGACGTGGCCCTGGTGGCCGACTTCACCGAGCGCACCTACGTGCTCGACTCGGGGTCGCTCATCGCCGAAGGGTCCACGGGCGACGTGTTGGCTGATCCCGCGGTCCGGCGGGCCTACCTGGGTAGCTTCGAGGCTTCGTGATCATGGTTGTGGGCCGTTCGACGAACTTCCGGCGGAAGTGGGTCATATATGCCTTTTTCGGCCGGAAGTTGGCGGGAGCGGGGCAGGTCTCGTGATGGCCCCCATCCTCGAGTTGCGCCACGTTGAAGCCGGCTACGGCCCGTTCCGGGCGTTGTTCGGCGTGTCCCTGTCGGTCGGCCCAGGAGAGGCGGTGGCCCTGGTCGGCGCCAACGGCGCGGGCAAGACCACCCTGGCCCGGGTGGCCAGCGGGCTGGTGGCGCCCAGCAAGGGGACGGTGCTCCTGGATGGCACCGACATGGCAGGAGCCTCGGCGTGGCGGTTCGTGCGGGCCGGGGCGGCGCACGCTCCCGAGGGGCGCTCGGTGTTCGCCTCGCTCACCGCGGAGGAGAATCTGGCGCTGTCGTTCCATCGGGCCTACGGGCGGTCGGGGTTGGCAGGCGCCCTGGACCGGGCCTACGAGCTGTTCCCCCGGCTGGGCGAGCGCCGAACCCAGATCGCGGGCACTCTGTCGGGCGGCGAGCAGCGCATGCTGTCGCTGGCCCGGGTGCTGGTGGAGTCGCCCCGGCTGCTGATCGCCGACGAGCTGTCGCTCGGCCTGGCGCCGATGATCGTGGACCAGGTGTTCGAGACCCTGGGCCGGATCTCCGAAGCCGGCACCGCGCTGCTGATCGTGGAGCAGCAGGTCGGCCATGCCCTGAAGCTCTGTCACCGGGCCGCGGTCTTGGAGCACGGGCTCATCACCTGGCAGGGCCCCTCCAGCGAGGCCGGGGCCGTCCTCGAGTCCCGCCTGTTCGAGACAGGAGCGTCCCGCTGATGGGCGAGCCGGGGCTCCGGGCCGAACTACCTGCGGGTTTTCCACCCAGGCGGTGGATTTTTGACAGGAGTTCGATCCGCGGCCGGAGGCAGGACTGATGGGGGAGCCGCTGGAGCGTCGGGCTGTCATCAGCGGGGCGGCCCAGTCCGACATCGGCCGGCGCCTGTACCGCACCGGCATCGACCTCACCGTCGAGGCCGCGCTGCGGGCCATCGACGACGCCGGGCTCACCACGGCCGACATCGACGGCGTGTCGACCTACCCCGGCTTCGGTGGATCCTTCGGCGGGGCCATGGGAGCCGAACTGCACGAGGCGCTGCGGCTGTCGCTCAACTGGCGCAGCGCGGGCGTCGAGACCGCCGGACCGCTGGGCGCGGTCCACAACGCCATCCTGGCGGTGGCCACCGGAGTGGCCCGACACGTGCTGGTGTTCCGCACGGTCGTGGAAGGCAGCGGCGGACCCCTGCGCCCCGGCAGCGGCGGCGGTGGCGGCGGGACGGCCGGTTCGGCCGGGCCGTTCCAGTTCATGATCCCCTACGGAGCGGCGTCGGCGGCGTGCTGGGTGGCCTGCTATGCCCGCCGCCACATGCACGACTACGGCACCACCCGCACCCAGCTCGGCGCCATCGCGGTCAACGGCCGGGCCAACGCGGCGGCCAACCCCAAGGCCATCTACACCGACCCCATGACCATCGACGACTACCTGGCGGTGCGCATGGTCAGCGAGCCGCTGTGTCTCTACGACTGCGACGTGCCCTGTGACGGTTCCACCGCGGTGGTGGTCTCCCATCGCGACTACGCACCGGACGCGCCAGCGGGCGCGATCGGTATCAACGCCATAGGCACCGCCATCCGGGGCCGGCCCTCCTGGGACCAGTTCGACGACCTGACGTCGATGATGATGCGCCACACCGCGGCCTCAATGTGGGAGCGCACCGAGCTGAGCGTCGACGACGTCGATGCGGCCCAGCTCTACGACGGCTTCAGCTGGCTGACGCTGGTCTGGATCGAGGCCATGGGATTCTGCGGCAAGGGCGAGAGCGGTGCCTTCGTCGAGGGCGGCACCAACATCGCGCCCGACGGAGCGGTGCCCCTCAACACGTCCGGCGGCCAGCTGTCAGCGGGCCGGCTGCACGGGTTCGGCCATCTGCACGAGGCGGTCATGCAGTTGCGGGGCACAGCCAACATCGGTATCGGTGACTGCGAGGTTGTGGCCGTGGGCGCGGGCGGGGGTCCCGAGACCGGCTGCCTGCTGCTCACCAGGGGACCGTCGTGAGCGGCGAGAGCCCGCCCCGGTTCGTGCTGGCCTCGCCCGAGAGCGAGTTCTACTGGCGCTCTGGTGCGGACGGCCGGCTGAGGATCCAGCGCTGCGGCGACTGCCGGCGGTGGATCCACCCGCCCGGGCCGGTATGCCCGTTCTGCCACTCACGCCGGATCGGGCCCGAGCCGGTGGCCGGCACCGGCACCGTGGCCTCCTTCACCATCAACCGCAAGGAGTGGATCCCGGGGTTCACGCCGCCGTATGTCTTTGCGTTCGTCGAGCCCGACGAGGACCCGACCGTGCGGATCGGCACCAACATCGTCGGCTGCGAGATCGACGACGTCGAGATCGGCATGCGGGTGGAGGTCCTGTTCGAGGAGAGCGGCGAGTGGCACGTGCCGCTGTTCCAGCCCATCCAGGAAGGATCCTGATGGCGCTGATAGACCTCGACGGGTTGCTCGGCTGCCTTGAGATGCGAGAGCTGCGGCCCGGGGTGTGGACCGGGCCCAGCCTGGAGATGGACTACCCCAGGGTCTTCGGCGGCCAGCTGCTCGCCCAGGCGGTGGCGCTGCGCCCGGTGGAAGGCATAAGCCAGGCCGACGCCGGGCACCGGCTGCACACTGCTGTCACCAGCCACACCATGTGGTTCCACCGGCCGTTCCGCATAGACGACTGGTGCCTCGTCGCCCAGCACTCGCCCACACTCGCGGGGGGCCGGGGCTTCGGCCACGGCCACGCGTACTCCGGCGGCGCGCTGGTCGCCTCCTTCGGCCAGGAGTGCATGATCCGCCCCATCCCAGCGAGCTAGCGAGGCGAGTCGACATCGTGGCGAGCGGGGCGCGCCCTGCGCTGGTGATCAACGCCATCGTGATGGCCACCGTGTCGACGGTGCTGCCCGGCTTCCTGATCGGGGCGCTGTCGGTGCAGGTCAGCGCAGAGATGGAAGTGTCGGAGGCGGTCTACGGGTGGGGGCTCAGCTCGTTCTTCGGAGCGGCGACGGTCGGATCGATCCTGTTGGGGCGCCTGTCCCAGCGGATCGGCGCCCTCAGCCAGATGACGCTCGCCCTCGGGCTGTCCATAGCGGTGCAGCTGGCTCTGGCCGCCACCGCCGACTCATTCGGCGCGATCATCGGCTTCCTGGTGGTGGCCGGCCTGTGCAACGCCGCCAACCAGACCTCCATCAACCTGGCGTTGGCTCAGGCAGAGCTTCCGAGGCTCGGGCTGGCGGTGTCGATCAAGCAGTCGGGACTGCCGACGGCAACCCTGCTGGCCGGCTTCGCGGTGCCGTCGCTGGCGCTGACCGTGGGCTGGCGCTGGGCCTACGTCGCCAGCGCAGCCTTCACGCTGGTTTCCCTTGCGGTGGTGAGGTACGCGGTCGGATCGTCGGGTCCAGCGGCCGCGGCCGGGCCGTCAACTCCCCAATCCTCGTCCCGCGACCTGTTCCTCGGCGCCGCGGTGGGGACCTTCCTGGCCTTCAGCGCGGGCTCGCTCAATGCATGGGGGGTCGGCTCCGGAGTGGACGCCGGGCTCGGCGAGGGCACGGCCGGACTCTTCCTGAGCGTCGGCGCGGCCACCGGCATCACGCTGAGGATCATCAGCGGCTGGATCTCCGACACGATGCGGGCCGCTCCCTTCCGCGTGGGCGGGATCAGCGCCCTGCTGGGCTCGCTGGGCATGGCGATGCTGGCGATGCGTTCGCCCGGAACCCACATTGCAGCCATTCTGGTGGCCTTCGGCGCCGGCTGGATCTGGCCGGTCTTCACCAACTTCGGGATCGTGCGGGCCAACCCGCAAGCCGCGGGAGCAGCCACCGGAGTCACCCAGATGGGCGTCTACGTCGGGGTGTTCGCGGGACCGCTGCTCACCGGCTGGCTGATCGAGTACTCCGGCTACATGTCGATGTGGCTGGTGGTGGCCGCCTCCTCCATCGTCGGCGGGATCATCTCGATCCGGATAGCCGACCGGTTCTGAGGGGCCGAGCGGACGGGTCGCGGGATTCCATCGCCGCTGATGACCCATCATGGGGGCATGACCAGCGACATTCTCGACAGAGCGGCCGCGGCCATCGACGGCAACGTGATGTTCGAGCCCGACGGGAGACCGTTCGGCCTGGGACTGCCAACAGACGGGCTTGGCGGCAGCCACGAGCTGGCCGACGGTGTGACCATGATCGAGTCGTTTGCGCACGTCCACATGGTCGAGACCGACTCGGCTGCGGTGGTGTTCGACTCCAGCGTGCCTGTCTTGGGGCCCAGGGTGGCTGAGCGGGTTCGGGACCAGACGCGGTCCCAGGTGAGCCATCTGGTGCTGACTCACGGCCACCGCGACCACGCGGGCGGAGCGGCCGCGCTCCTCGACGGGCTGGCCACCGCAGGGACCCGGCCCCTGCTGGTGGGTCACCGGTCGCTGCCGGACCGGCTGGCTCGGTACCGGCTCACCGACGGCTACAACCAGTTCATTAACCAGCGGCAGTTCGGGCGGGTCCCGAACTGGGACCTGGCCGGCGGCTGGGCCTTCGACGTGCCTCAGCTAGACGTGTCGCTCGGTGACGGCCTGACGTTGGACGTCGGCGGGCTGCAGGTCGAGCTGCGCCATGTGCGGGCCGAGACCGACGACCACCTTTGGGCTTGGATTCCCGAGCGGGCCGTGGCCGTTACCGGCGACCTCATGCTGTGGCACTTCCCCAACGCGGGCAACCCGGCCAAGGCCCAGCGCTACCCGCTGGAGTGGGCTGCCGCGCTGCGCGACATCGCCGATGCCGGCCCCGAGCTGCTGCTGCCCGGACACGGGCTCCCGATCGGCGGAGCCGAACGGATCCGTCGCGTGCTGCTCGACACGGCAGCCGTGCTCGAGGAGCTGACCGGGCTGGCCCTCGATCTGATGAACCGCGGGGCCGGCCTCGACGACGTGCTGGCCGAGGCCCGCCTGGCCGGCGAGCGGATCCGCCGGCCGTACCTGGCGCCCACCTACGACGAGCCCGAGTTCGTGGTGCGCAACGTCTGGCGGCTCTACGGCGGCTGGTACGACGGCACGCCCAGCAACCTCAAGCCGGCCCGCCAGGCCGCGGTGGCCTCGGAACTGGCCGACCTGGCCGGCAGTGCATTGGCGCTGGCGCGCCGGGCCGAGGCACTGGCCACCGCCGGGCAGCTTGCGGTGGCGTGCCACCTGATCGACCTGGCCGCCGCTGCCGATCCCGGCAGCGTCACGGTGCACGGGATCCGAGCCGACATCTACTGGCAGCGCCGGGCCGAGCAGCAGTCGATCATGGCTGCGGCCATCTACGAGTCGGCGGCCCGCGAGTCAGCCGCGGCGGCAGGGGTCGACCTCCCGCCCGGCCGGTGACACCAGCCTGCGTCAGCCAAATCTGTAGAGAAACCCGTCATATAGGCGCAAACTCCTGCAGATTTCGCCGAACCCGAGCCTCAGGCCGAGGCGCTGGCGCGTTTCTCGGTGAAGTGGCCGGCCAGCAGCATCACAGCCACCAACGCCGAGACTACGCCCGAGACCGCCATCGTCTGGGCGAAGGAGGTGGCGAAGGCCTGTGACGTCTCGGTGATCGTCGCCTGCGCCGCGGCCTCGCCGAGCGCTCCCGACTGGGACAGCCCGTAGGCGGCCTCGATGGCCGCGCCCATCGACTCGCCGGCCGCTTCGGCCACCTCGACCGGCAGGATGTCGATGTTCACGGTGTTGCGGTAGATCGAGGTGGACAGAGCCCCCAACGTGGCGATGCCGAGCGCGGCCCCGAGCTCCCGGGCGGTGTCGTTGACGGCCGACCCGATGCCGGCCTTCTCGTAGGGGGTGGCGACCATGATGTCGTTGGTGGCCGGGGTCATGGCCAGAGCCAGACCCGCGCCGGCCAGTACGAGCGGTCCCAGCAGGAACCAGTAGCTGGTGTCGGTGCCGACCATGGCCAGGGGCAGGAACGTGGCCGCCAGCACCGCGAAGCCGAGGGACATGATCCGGCGCGACCCGAACCGCTTGGCCAGCGGGGCGGTGAACGGGGACAGCACCATCGACGCGATCGCCTCGGGCATCGTCGCCAGACCGGCCTCCAGCGCGCTGTAGCCCAGCGAGAACTGCACGTACAGCGCGAACAGGAACCAGAACCCGATCAACACGACGAAAGTCATGGTGACGACCGCAGAGCCGACACTGAAGCGCCCGTCGCCGAACAACTCGAGCGGCAGCATCGGATGGCGGGCCCGCTGCTGCCACCTCAGCAGGACCACGCCGAACACGACCGCGATCGCGAAGGCCGCCAGGACCGGCACCGATGACCAGCCCTGCTCGGGCCCCTCGATGATCCCGTAGATCAGCGCGGTCATGGCGACGATGGACAGCCCCGCCCCGGCCGGATCGAGATGGCGGGGCTGCTCGTCGCGGGATCGGGGCAGCCACAGCGCCATCACGATCATCACCACGGCCACCACCGGCACGTTGTAGAGGAACCCGGCCTCCCAGCCCCACGACGGCACTATCCACCATCCGGTGACGAACAGGCCGGTCAGGGCGGGTCCGATGGCGGCGCCGCCCCCGGCGAATCCCGACCAGATCGCGATGGCGGTCGGCCTCTCAGGAGGAGGGAAGATCTCGATCAGCAGCGAGAGCGTGGCCGGCATGACGAAGGCGGCCGCCACCCCCATCGCGCCCCGGGCTACCAGGATCACCTCGGCCGAGTCGGCCAGGCCTCCGAGGAGCGCGCCGAGCCCGAACACGAGCAAGCCCCCGAGCAGGGCGCCCTTGCGGCCGTAGCGGTCGCCGATGGCACCGGCGGTCATCAGCAGCCCGCCGAAGGCCAGGGCGTAGGTGTTCACGATCCACTGCAACTGCGGCCCGGTAACGCCCACGTCGCGTTGCAGGGTGGCCAGGGCGACGTTGAGGCCCGAGACCGACATCACCACCAGCACCAGGGTCAGGCTCAGGACACCCAGGAGGAACCAGCGCCGGGCGTGCACGTCCGGCCGCTCCCAAAGGTTCACCCTCCCACGCTATGTGAGACGCCGACCGGCGTCGCCATCGACGATGCGGCGGCGTCCTCTATTCCTGGGACTTCTTCATCTCGGTGAGGCCGGTGAGAATCGGGTAGCCGCCCACCGAGAGGGCGTTGCCGTGGCCGGTCTGGTGGATGTCGAACACCGACTGCCCTGCACCTCTGCGATTGTCGGCTTGGGGATGTCGCGCCAGCGGCGGCTGTAGCCGAGGTAGTGGACCGCCTCCCACTCGTAGATGGCTTCCAGGCCCCGCTCCCTCCAGTCGACAAAGCTGCCCTTGGCCGGGCCGCCCTTGCCGGCGGCCGCCTTCTCGAGGGCCTCGTCGGAGCCGGAGAGGTCGTGCCCGGCGCAGAAGTGCTTGCCGATCGAGCGAAGCACGATCACCCTCACGTCGCCGTCGTCGGCGGCCCGGCTGAAGCACTAGTCCATCTCGTTGAGGGTGAGGCCGCTGACCGCGTTGGCCTTCTCCGGCCGGTTCAGGGTGATCACCGCCACCGGACCGTCGGTCTCGTAGAGCATGTGCTCCATGATGTGACCTCCTTGCGTTGCTTCTTGGCGAACTTCCGGCGGTTAGGGGCAACTATTACCCACAACTCCCGGAATTTCGGTTACCAGGTGCTGCGGATGTAGCCGTATATCCCCGCGAAGTCCTTGGCGATCTTTGGCGGCAGCGGCTGGACGCCGCCCAGTACCTCCGCCCCGAACATGATCTTGGCAGTGTGCTCCACCACCAGAGCCGTGTGCAGCGCGTCGGCGGGCGACTTGCCCACGCACAGCAGGCCGTGGTTGGCCATCAGCACCGCGCCCCGGTCACCGAGGTGGCGCACCACCTCGGCGGCCAGCTCGTCGGTGCCGGTGGTTGCGTAATCGGCGACGGGCACGTCGCCGCCCACGTAGATGATCACTTCCTCGATGCTGGCCGGGATGGGCCGGTGGGCCACCGCGAACATCGATGCGTGAGGCGGATGGCAGTGCACCACCCCGCGGACCTCGTCGAAAGCGCGGTAGCAGGCCAGGTGCATGGCCTTCTCGGTGGACGGCTTGCCTGAGCCGCCCAGATGCTGGCCGTCGAGACTCAGCACCGCGAGGTTGTCTGCCGTGACGTCGGGGTAGGGGGTGGACGACGGGGTCAGGCAGACGGCGCCGTCAGCCCGGCGGCCCGACACGTTTCCAGCCGTGCCCACCACCAGCCCGGCCTGCTCCATCTGGAGCGACACCTCGGCCACCTCCCGGTGGACGGGGTCGGTGGCCGCAGGATCGACAGCGGCGGCCTCGCTCATCGCAAGACCTCCGGGTTGGCGCAGTTGACCGGCTTGCCGCCGTCCAGGAGGGCCTTGAGGTCGGCCACCACCAGGGCGGCCTGGTTGCTCTCGACGTCGTAGGTGGCCCCGCCGATGTGGGGGGTCAGCACCACATCGGCCATCGGGGTCAGGGGATGGTCGGTGGGCAGGATCTCGCCCTCGAAGTGGTCGAGGCCGGCACCGGCGAGGTGGCCGGACTCCAGGGCGGCCACTAGGGCGTCGGTGTCGTGCAGCGCGGCCCGGGCGGTGTTGAGATAGATCGCGCCCGGCCTCATGGCCTCGAACTGGTCGGCGCCCATCATCTCAGCCGTCTCGGGCGTCACCGCGGCGTGCATCGACACCACGTCGGCCGCGCCCAGCAGGTCCTCGAGGCTGTGGGTGGCGTCGGCGGCGTAGGGGTCGGACGCGATCACCGTCATGCCCAGGCCCTCCAGGCGCCATTTGGCGGCCCGTCCCACGGCCCCCAGCCCCACCAGCCCGGCAGTCCGCCCGGCCACCTGCCAGGCCCGGTAGCGCTGGTAGGGGAGGGTCTTGGCGAACATCGTGCCGTCCCGGACGTCGCGGTCGCCGGCCACCACGAACCGGTTGACCGCCATCAGCAGCGCCACCGTCATCTCGGCCACCGCGTCGGCGTTGCGGCCCGGGGTGCGCAGCACGGGGATGCCCGCGGCGGTGGCCGCGTCGACGTCCACGTTGTCGGGCCGGGCCCGGGTGCATCCGATAGCGATCAGCGGCAGCTCCAGCACCGGACCCTTGCACGAGTCGGCCTCGCATATGACAATGTCGGCCCGCTCTGAGCGGATCTTGTCGGCGAAGTCCGCAGATCGGTAGAGCCTGATGGGGACATACTCGATCCAGGGCTCGAACACCACGTCGGCGATGTCGCGCAGCTCTTCGAGGGCACTGCCCCGCAGCGGCGCGGTGACCAATACCCGAGGCCGGCTCACGAGCCGACGTTAGCGCCCGCGGTCGGTGATCAGCCCGTGTGGTGGCGTGGCGCTGCCCGTGTCGGCGTAGCTTCCTGTAGAGCGGTCGGCGCGCCGGCCGAATGGGACGGCTCATGGGGAGCACGCATGGATGCAGTGACCGTCGGGATCGACATCGGGACCACGTCGGTCAAGGCCGTGGCGGCCGGCGCTGACGGCAACGTGGTATCCCGCGCCCGGATCCCTCAGCGGGTGGTGGCGCCCGATCCCGGCCGGTTCGAGCACGATCCCAAGGCGGCCTGGATCGACGGAGTGCTGGCCGCCTGGGGGGAGATGCGCGCCGGCGAGGCCGGTCGGCCGGTGGCCGCGGTCACCGTGTCGGCCATGGTGCCCTCCATGTGCGGTGTCGACTCGGCGGGCAGGCCGGTCACCGGTGGCCTGCTCTACGGCGACGCCCGGGGCCGGACTCCGGCGGGTCGCTCCGATGGCGCCGGCGATCAGGACCCAGCCTCGACTCCCCGCAGCGGCCCCGACTCCGCTCCCGGCACCGACGCCAGCGAGGGCTCCACCGAGGGCGAGGCCGTCGGTTTCGCCCGCTGGCTGGCCGCGCAAAACGGCGTGCATGCACTGTGGCCCGCGCAGGCGGCGGCCAACCATGCGCTGTGCGGGATCGCAGCCGTCGACTCGTCGACGGCGATGGCCATGGCTCCCATGTCCGACGGGCAGGGCTGGGCGCCCGAGCTTCTCGAAGAGATCGGTATGACCTCTGCGCAGTTCCCGGCTATCAGCCCGGGGGCGGCCGCCATCGGGGAACTGGACGGCGCGCTGGTGTCGGCCGGCACCATCGACGCGCTGGGGGAGCAGCTGGTAGCCCCGTGCGGCGATGTCGGCGACGTGCTGGTGATGTGCGGCACGACCCTGCTGCCGTGGGTGCTCACCGACCAGTGGATCGAGGTCGAGGGCCTGTGGACGTTCCCGTCGGCCCGGGCCGGCATCATGGCCGTCGGCGGGGCCAGCAACGCGGGCGGCCTGTTCATCGACCGGGTCCGGGCCCTGGTGGGCGAAGTGCCGTCCGACGAACTGCTGGCACTCGGCGCTCACGATCTGCCGGTGTGGCTGCCCTATCCGAGGGGCGAGCGGACGCCGCTGCATGATCCCGATCGCCGGGCCGAGTTGCTTGACCTTCACGTCGGCCACACATCGGCCCATGTGCTTATGGCTGCCTACGAGGCGGCCGGTTTCGTGGTGCGCCAGCACATCGAGCTCTCCGGACTCGGCGCCGCCCGGATCGTTGCCGTAGGCGGAGGCACCCAGTCGGCGGCCTGGATGCAGGCCCTGGCCGACACGACGGGCCTTCCGGTCGATGTCGCCGCCGAGCCGTACAGCGCTGCCCTCGGCGCGGCCTACCACAGCCGGGTCACGGCCGGCCTGGAGGCCGACACCTCCGAGGCCCGGCGCTGGGGCCGGATCTCCCATCGAGTCGAGCCCCGGCCCGCGCACGCGGCCGCAGCCGATGCCCGTTACCGCCGTTTCCGGGAAGGAGCAGACCGGTGAAGTTCTCGGTCACGTACCCGCTGGCCTCCGGCCGGGCCAGCGCAGAGTTCGCCACCCGCCGGGGCGTGACGGAGTTCGCCCGGGCGGCCGAGGAGGCCGGCTTCGACGGGATCGGCTTCACCGATCATCCCGCCCCGACACACCGCTGGCTGAGCGCGGGGGGCCACGACGCGCTCGATCCCTTCGCGGCCCTGGCCTTCTGTGCGGCGGTCACCGAGCGGCTGCTGCTGATCCCCAACGTGGTGGTGCTGCCCTACCGCAACCCGCTGTTGGTGGCGAAGTCGGTGGCCACCATCGACATGCTCTCCGGCGGGCGGTTCGTGCTGGCCGTGGGCACCGGCTACCTCAAGGGCGAGTACCGGGCCCTGGGCGTCGACTTCGACGACCGCAACCCCCTGTTCGACGAGGCCATCGAGGTGCTGCGGGGGGTGTGGACCACCGACGACTTCCAGTACGAGGGCCGCCACTTCACGGCTCACGGCCAGACCGCCAACCCCAAGCCGTCGGGTCGGGTACCGATCTGGATCGGGGGCAACAGCCGCTTGAGCCGCCGCCGTGTCGTCGAGAGGGCCGACGGCTGGGTCCCGTTCCCGGCACCGCGGGGCTTGGCCTCCACCGCCCGGACGGTCCCGCTGGAGACGCTCGACGACCTGCGAACCCTGCTCGAAGACCTGTGGCGTCAACCCGAGGCCGCCGACCGCGACCCGGCCACCATCGACGTCTCGTTCACGACCCTCTCCGGCGGAGCACCCGCCGACGACGGATTCGATCCCGAGGCCCACCTGGAGGCGCTCGACGATCTGGCCAGCCTGGGCGTCACCTGGTGCATGGTCCCGATGCCCAGCGACTCGTTGCCCCAAGCGGTGGAAGCCCTCCACCGCTACGGAGAGTCAGTCATCAACCCCTGACCCCTCCCCCGGGTAGTCCAGAAGGCCCTTGCGGGTGAGCCCGAGGATCAGGCCGTCGACTTTCGCTTCGAGCCGCTCCAACCGGGTCTCGAACTTCTTGTCCAACTTGTCTAGGTCGGATCGCAGCCAGGTGAACGCGGTGACGACGGCGCCGAAGGCGATCGTCAACAGGACGCCGATCATGGTGGAGGCAATTGTCGGATCCATGGCAGGCAGCGTAACAGGTCTCGACATGAAATACAATTAAGATCATGGAATATTCTGACAGTAGTGGTTGATGCAGGGATCACAGAGCCGAGTGGGAGGCATTATCCGGGGGTGGGGCGGGAGCTTGGGTTTTGGGCGTTTGATTCGGACGAGCACTACTACGAGGCGCCCGACGCCTTCATACGCCACATCGACCCGTCCATGAAGAAGCGCTGCATGCAGTGGGCCACCATCGACGGCAGGAAGCGCTTCATGGTGGCCGGCAAGGTCAACAAGTTCATCCCCAACCCGACCTTCGACCCCATCGCCAAGCCCGGCAGCCTCGAGGACTACTTCCGCGGCCGCAACCTGGAGGGCCGAGACATCGCGGCCATGTTCGGCGAGCTCGACCCGCTCGACGACCATCCCGAGTTCCACGATCGGGCCGCCCGCCTGGAGCTGATGGACCGCCAAGGCTTGGAGTCGGTGCTGCTGTTCCCCACCCAGGGCGTGGGCATGCAGGAGGCCCTCAAGCGCGACATCGAAGCCCTCCACGCCGCCTTCAGCGCGTTCAACACCTGGCTCGACGAGGACTGGGGGTTCGACCGCGACGGCCGCATCTACGCGGTGCCCATGCTGACCTTCGCCGACCCCGAGCTGGCGGTGGCCGAACTGGAGCGGCTGCTGGACATGGGTGCCCGAATCGTCTGCACCGTTCCCGGACCGGTGCCCACCGGCAGCGGCTACCAGTCGCCGGGCATGAGCGACTACGACCCGATCTGGGCCCGGCTGGAGGAGGCCGGGGTGCCGCTGGCCATGCACGCCGGGCTCAACGGCACCGTCCAGTACGGCAAGGTGTGGGAGCCGTCCCGGGGCCAGTTCGAGGCGTTCAAGCACATGGCCTTCCCGCTGGTGGCCTTCTCGGACCGCTCGATCTCCGACACGTTCGCGGCCCTGATCTGCCACGGCGTCCTCGACAGGTTCCCCCAACTGGGCCTGGCCACCATCGAGAACGGCGCCATGTGGGTGCCCGACCTGCTGCGCAACCTCAGGATCTGCCACGGCAAGATGCCCTGGGAGTTCAAGCGCCATCCGGTGGAGGCGTTCGTCGAGAACGTGTGGGTGTCGCCCTACTTCGAGGACGACATGGAGCTCATCAAGGACTGCATCGGAGCCGACCGGATGCTGTTCGGCTCGGACTTTCCCCACGCCGAGGGCCTGGCCGAACCGGCCTCCTACGTCGACGACATCGCCGGGTTCAGCGACGGCGAGGTCCGCAAGGTGATGCGCGACAACGCCTACGAACTGCTCTCGGCCGCCCGCTAGCCCTTAGCCCGCTAGTCCGCACCACTCGTATATGTGCCAGTCGTTGTAGGCCCGGATCAGGTCGGCGGCGAAGTCCTTGTCGGGGTGGTTGGCGAACAGCCGGCCCGCGAAGCCGGGGAACGACGGGAAGCACATCGATCCCAGCACCCCGCCCGCGCTCATGTCCTTGACCCGCTCATCGACGCTGTAGCAGCCGGGCCGGATCTCATCGAAGCTCGTCGGCTCGATCCCGTACTCCTCCTTGGGCCGTCCGGCCACCGCGTTGAGGCCGATGTTGGGGATGATCGAGCCGTTGAACGTCCACACGTCGTCGCCGTTGTCGGTGTGGAGGACCCGGGGCGCCTCGTCGCGCCACTTGGCCGGGAGGTGCTGGTCGAACATGTCGGGCGGCTCGCACAGATGGTCGTCGACGCTCACCAGGACCATGTCGTTCATGTCCATGGGACCCCTCCCTGCTGCGGTGGCTACTCCTCGATGAAGTCGTAGTCGGCGTCGCCCTGAACGACCTGCTTGAGGATCTTGCCGGTGGCGTTCCGGGGCAGCGGCTCGGCCCGCAGCTCCCAGTGCGCCGGCACCTTGATGTCGGCCAATGTAGCGGCCACCCAGGCTCTCAGTTCGGAGACCAGGTCGTCGTCGGGCCGCTCCTCGCCGACGACCACCACCGCCTTCACCTCCTGGCCCAGCTCGCGGTGCTCCACACCGATCACGGCCGACTCGGCGACCGCCGGGTGGGCGTCGAGGCGCTGCTCGATCTCCGCGGGATAGATGTTCTCGCCGCCGCGGATGATCAAGTCGCTGCGCCGGCTCACCAGGAACAGCAGCCCGTCTCGTATGTAGCCGTAGTCGCCTGTACGCAGCCAGCCGTCGCGGATGGTCTCAGCGGTGGCGGCCGGATCGCTCCAGTAGCCGGGCGTCACCATCGGGCCCGACAGGCAGATGTTGCCGACCGCCCCTTCCGCAAGCTCGGCACCGTCGTCGTCGGTGATGCGCACCCCCACGGTTGGGAGGGGGTAGCCCACCGAGTCGGGGTGGGCCCGCAGCACGTCGTCGGCGGCACTGGTGGCCAGTCCCGAGCTCTCGGTGAGCCCGTAGCCGATGGTCACGGTGGTGCGGGCATGGGGCAGGGCGGTGCGGCAGATCTCCTGCAGCTCCGGCGACCACATCGAGCCGCCGCCGCCGATGCTGGTCACCGACGACACGTCGTAGTCGCGCAGCCGGGGGTGCTCCACCAGCCGCCACACCTGGGTGGTGACCCCCGACCATCGGGCGATGCCGTGCTCCTCGGTGAGGCGCAGGATCTTCTCGGGGTCGTAACGGCCGGTGGTCCAGAGATGGTTGAAGCCGGCGCCGACGGCCATGACCGCGCAGGCGTGCAGGCCCGACACGTGGAACAGCGGGCTGCACGCCAGGGTGGGCCCGCCGACATCCATCGACTCGCCCGGGAACCGCACGAACTGGCGGGCGCCGATCATGAAGGCACAGGTCAGGTAGGCGAAGAAGTTGCGGTGGGTCTGGATCGCGCCCCGGGGCCGGCCGGTGGTGCCCGACGTGAACAGGATGGCGGCCGGATCGTCGATGGCTATCTCGACGTCGGGCAACGACGCGTCCCGGTAGGCCTCGATGAGGCTGTCGACCGGATCCGCCTCGTCGGGAGCCATGCCGATCACGGGGATGCCGGGGTCGCCGCCGAGGCGCTCCAGGCGGCGGCGGTCGGCGATCAGCACCTTGGGCTCGGTCAGCTCGATGCCGTAGCGGATCTCGTCGCCCTTCCACCAGCCGTTCATGGCCACCGCCACCGCCCCGGCGCTCACCGTTCCCCAGAAGCCCTGTATCCACCCCGGCTGGTTGGCGCCCAGCAGCCCCACCCGGTCGCCGGGCCCGATCCCGTAGCGGTCCGACAGCGCGGCGGCGACGGCAGCCGCGTGCGAGATGTTCTCGGCGAAGCTGGCGCTGCGACCGTCGTCGAACAGGTAGTAGCGGGCCGAGCCGTCGCCCCCGTGGTTCATGGATGCAGCCAGCAGGTCGCGCATGCTTTGGTGCGGGCTGGCCACCACGCCCATCTCGACGCCGTTCACCGTCTCGGTGACGATCTCGAAGAACCCGCCCGGGCCGGTGAGCATGTCGTCGGCCTCCGCGATCGACATGGCCGGCGCGGCGGAGTCCGTTGCCTGGTCGGTGTGCTCGTCAGTCACCGTGGAGACACTAGAGGACCCCGGCCTGATAGGTGCCGCCGTGGAGGAGTTCCTGCGCTACTACAGCCCCAGCGAGACCCTCACCCGCACCGCCACCCGCGACACCGAACTGGGTGGCCGCCGGATCCGTCGTGGCGATGTGGTGTTCATCAACTGGGTGGCCGCCAACCACGACCCCTCGGTGTTCGACGATGCCGACGAGGTGCGCATCGACCGTGCCGTCAAAAAGCACCTGGCGTTTCGGCCTGGGAGGCCATCGCTGCATCGGCTCGTCGATCGCCCGCATACCCGATTCGGCATTGCGAGCAGCCCGCTGGCGGCCCCGTTCGTTCCACACCAGCCGGCGCACGAGGTAGTAGCAGCCGATGCACGCCGCTCCGATGGCGAGCTCTCGGAGGATCCTCATCCCGGGCGCTCCTTCCGGCGTTCCTCGCCGGAGCCGTCGATCCAGTCGAGGGGAGCGGCCATCGACCAGTGCTCGGGGCTGGCCTGGATCGCTTCGGACCAGCGATCGGCCAGTTGCTGCAGGACCACCTGCTCGCCGTCGCGTCCCGCCTGCGGGGGTGGCGGCTCGATGGGCGGATCCATCGTGGCCTTCCACCGCCGGGGGCCCAGCGGCAGGATCGTGAAGGAGATGATGGGAGAGCCGGCCAGGCGAGCCAGTGCGGCCACGCCCGCAGCCATCTGCATCTCGCTGTCCAGGAAGCGCACCCGGTGCGTGTGCCCCGCGAACTCGCTGTTGTCGCCCAGCAGCAGCACCGCTTCGCCGTCCTGGAGCCTGCGCACGCTGCGCAGGGCGGCGGCCTGCCGGTACATGACCCTCAACCCCACCCCGGAACGCACGTGCTCGATGGCCCAGGCGATCCAGTCGTCAGCCACGATCACGTTGGTGGGAACCGGAACCTTCTCGCCGGGGATGGCGGTAGCCACCTCCCACCCGCCCAGGTGGGTGCCTGCGAGGATCAGTCCCCGGCCTTCGCCGACGGCGTCATCGACGAAGTGCCAGTTCTCGTAGACGACCGTGTCCAGGAACTCCCGGGGCCGCCCTATGGCCCAGAGCAGGTCGGCGGCGGCGTGGGACTCGTTGATCATCACCCGGCGCACGGTCCGCTTCACGAGCGGATCGTTGGGACGTGCCCCGACGGCGTGACACAGGTTGGCGGCCAGGCTCCGACGCCTCTTGGGCCGCAGGGCCCACTGAATGTTCCCGCCCGCCACAGCCAGCCCGTGCGCCAGCCACGCCGGCAGGCGCGAGCCCACCCAGGCCGCGCCGTCAATGACTCGCGCCAGTGCGATGGCGCAGAGGCGCATGACCCGGATCCTCAGCGATGCCAGCGGCGGGCTCGTCAGCCGCAGCGACTCGTCCACCTCAGAGCAACGCAGCATCGCCGCGACTCTAGACCCGCATCCGGTGCAATCTAAAGGGGCCCACGCGCGAAGTACGTGTAGGTTCGACCACCGTGAGCAGCCCGGCAGGCAGCGAGCCGGTAGGCGCATCTGCGGGCGGCGTCGACGGATCCGGCGCCGATGCCGAGCGCACCCGGGCCTTGGTCGATCCGGAGCGGCTGGGCCCGTGGATGGACGCCCACGGCCTACCGGGAGTAGGCGAGCCGCTGTCGACCCGGTTTATCTCCGGCGGGGCCTCCAACGAGATACTCGAGGTGAGCCGGGGCGGGCACCGCTGGGCCCTGCGCCGGCCGCCGCGGCAGGTGCCGCCCGGCCGCAACGAGACCATGATGCGCGAGCACCGCATCCTGGCCGCACTCGACGGCACCGATGTGCCCCACGCCCGGGCTGCCGGAGCCTGCGACGACCCGGACGTGCTGGGCGCGGCCTTCTACCTGATGGACTTCGTGGACGGATGGTCGCCCATCAGCGAGCCGGAGTGGCCCGAGCCGTTCTACTCGGACCTGGAGGCCCGGGCCGGGCTGGCCTACGAGCTGGTGGAGGCCGTCGCCCGGCTGTCCCGCGTCGACTGGCGAGCTAGGGGCCTGGAGGGTCTGGGGCGGCCCGACGGGTTCCATGAGCGCCAGGTGGACCGCTGGTACGCGCACCTCGAGCGGTTCAAGTTCCGGGACATTCCGGGGCTCGACACCGCGGGCGACTGGCTGAGGGGACGCAAGCCCCGCAGCTACGAGGCGGGGATCATGCACGGCGACTACCAGTTCGCCAATGTGATGTTCAACCACGGCGCGCCGGCCCGGATGGCCGCCATCGTGGACTGGGAGATGGGCACAGTCGGCGATCCGCTGCTGGACCTGGCCTGGGTGGTGATGGGCTGGCCCGACGACACCCGTCCGGGAGCGGCCGGGGGTCGGGTGAGCGGCTAAGTCGACTACACCGGCATGAAGCAGTCGATGCAGCACTGGATCGCCGACTCGTGGGTGCAGATCCAGCAGTTCCGCCTCCAGGTGCTGCACTGCGCCTGGCTGATCGACACCGTCGGCGACTACGCCCGGATCCGCCAGCACATCGCAGGGGTGAAGGTGGCCACCCCCAAGGTGCTGATCGACGTGGTGTACCGGGCCATGCACGCCCACGGCTCGCTGGGGGTGTCCAACCTGATGCCGCTGGCGCACATGTGGATGTCGGGGCCGGTGATGGGCATCGCCGACGGACCCACCGAGGTCCACAAGGACACCATCGCCAAGCAGGTGCTGAAGGGGTACAAGCCCTACGAGGGCCTATACCCGTCGATGCACCTGCCCACCCGGATCGAGGCCGCCCGGGCCCACATAGAGGCCCGCCTGGAGCACGAGATCGCCAACCTCTAAAGATACTTAGACTGCAAGAAACTCATCGAGTTGTCACTTGCGTCGCCAGCGACCAGAATGTGAGAGCCGGAGTGCCCTCCTGCCAAAAGCCTAGTCCACTCTGCCCAGGAGAGCGCTCCGGAACCCTGAAGAATAGCGGACAAGCAATGAAATCGCAAGTCGGCGGCGGCTAGCCGGTCGGGGGGCGGCGGGTTTCGATCAGGTCCTCGTGGTGGCAGGCGGCCCGCCGGCCGATGTCGACCGGGGTCGCTTCGAGGGCGGGGGAGTCCTCCTCGCACCGCCGGGCCTGCTCGGTGTCCAGGGTCGGGTAGAGCCAGCAGCGGGGACGGAAGCTGCAGCCCACCGTGGTGCCGTCGGCTGCGTCGTCGGGCTTGAGCAGCCGGCTGGTGCTGCGGACCCGGCGCTGGCCCAGCACCGGCGCGGCCGACACCAGCGAGACCGTGTAGGGGTGGCGGGGGCTGTCGAGCACGTCCCTGGTCGGTCCGACCTCCACCAGCCGGCCGAGGTACATCACCGCCACGTTCGAGACCAGCTGGGGCAGCAGGGCCAGGTCGTGGGTGATGAACAGGAAGGTCAGGTCCTCGGATTGCTGGAGATCCTGCAGCAGCTCGATCACCTGGGCCTGGATCGACACGTCCAGGGCGCTGGTGGGCTCGTCGCAGATGATCACCTTCGGCTGCACGGCCAGGGCCCGGGCGATGCACACCCGCTGGCGCTGGCCGCCGGACAGCTCGTGGGGGTACCGCTTGGCGAAGGCGGCCGCCAGCCCGACCCGCTCCAGCAGGTCGGCGGTGCGCTTGGTGCGCTCGGTCCGGGTGGCC
The DNA here is from genome assembly GCA_965221605.1 of Candidatus Aldehydirespirator sp. Lineage (GTDB taxonomy): Bacteria > Actinomycetota > Acidimicrobiia > Acidimicrobiales > Aldehydirespiratoraceae > Aldehydirespirator. The sequence continues at coordinate 222,588 of CBDCSK010000013.1, read as the reverse complement.
AGCCGGTGGACCCGCATGGCGTCGCTGATGATCCGTTCCACACTGTGGCGGGGGTCGAGGCTGGAGTAGGGGTCCTGGAAGATGATCTGCACCGACCGGGCCAGCCGGTGGGCGACCCGCCTCGAGCCGTCGGCGTCGGCGCTGTCGGGCTCCACGATCGAGATCCGGCCGGACGTCAGCGGGGCCAGCCTCATGATGCTGCGCCCCAGGCTGGTCTTGCCGCTGCCCGACTCGCCCACAAGACCCACGGACTCGCGCACCCTCACCGCCAGCGACACGCCGCCCACCGCGGGCAGGGCGTCGTGCTGGCGCAGGGCCAGCGCCCCCCGGGAGTAGGAGACGACCACGTCGCTCAGGTCGAGCAGCACGCCGTCGTCGCGGGGCGTGTGGAAGGTGCGGTGACCCCCGGAGGCCGTGCCCAGCTTCAGCACGGCCCGCCCTCCTGCTCGCCGTCCTGCTCGCCGAGCCAGCAGCGGATCGTCTGTCCGCTGGGGAGTCTGAAGGTGGGCGGCTCGACCTGCTCGCAACGATCGTGGGCGTGGTCGCAGCGGGTGCGGAACGGGCAGCCGCTGGGCAGGTCCCGCGGGTCGGGCGGGCGCCCCCGGATCGGCTTGACCTGACCCCCGTCGAGGCGGGGGACCGACTCCAGAAGGGCCCTGGTGTAGGGATGCGACGGATGCTTCACGACGGCCTCGGTGTCGCCCGACTCGACCACCGTGCCGGCGTACATCACCATCACCCGGTCGGCGAACTCCGACACCAGCGACAGGTCGTGGGTGATGAACAGGATTCCCGTGCCCCGCTCTTCCTGCAGCGTGGCCAGCAGGTCGATCACCTGGGCCTGCAGGGTCACGTCCAGCGCGGTGGTGGGCTCGTCGGCGATCAGCAGCGACGGCCCAGCGATCATGACGGTGGCGATCATGGCCCGCTGGCGCATCCCGCCGCTCAGTTCGTGCGGGTAGGCCGACGCGCACCATTCGGGGTCGCGGATGCCGACCTCGGCGAGGCTGTCGAGCACCTTCTGGCGCACCGTGTCCCGGTCGAGGCCCAGGCGAAGGCGGGGCACCTCGGAGATCTGCTTGCCCACCTTCATGGTCGGGTCGAGACTGCTCTGGGGATCCTGGAAGATGATCCCGATACGGGTGCCCAGGAGGTCCTGGAGGTCCTCGCGCCGCCCGGCCGCCAGCTCCATGTCCTCGAACTCGAAGCGCTCGGCTTCGACCGCGGCGCTGTCAGGGTGGAACAGGCCCAGCATTCCGAGCACTGAGGCGCTCTTGCCCGATCCCGACTCGCCGACCAGAGCGACGGTCTCGCCCGCCTCCACGGTCACGTCGACGCCCCGTACCGCGGGGATCACTCCGGCCACGGCCCGGAACGAGACGGTCAAGCCTGCGACGGCCAGCACCCGGGAGTTCCCGGTGGCGGTGTCGGGCGACATGGCCTACTGCCTGACCCTCAGGGTCGGGTCCAGCCGCTCACGCAGCCAGTCGCCCAGGGTGTTCATGGCCAGGACGATCCCGGCCAGCAGCGCGCCCGGGAACACGGTGAGCCACCAAGCCTGCTGGATCAGCCCGCGGCCCTCGGAGATCATCAGGCCCAGCTCCGCCCGCGGCGGCTGGACGCCGAGGCCGAGGAAGCTGAGGGCCGCCGCGAACATGATCAGGCGGGGCACGAAGAGCGTGACGATGACAATGACCGGCGCGAAGCTGTTGGGCAGCACGTGGGAGATGAGGATGCCCGCGTCGGACTTGCCCATGGCCTTGGCCGCGTCGATGTAGGACTCCTCACGGATCTTGAGCACCTCGCCCCGCACGATGCGGTAGTAGAAGAGCCAGGAGCCCACGCCCAGGATCAGGATCAGGTTCCGGAACGAGGGGCCGATCGAGGCCACCACGGCCAGGGCCAGCACCACGAACGGGATGGCCTGCTGGATGTCGGCGACGCGGCCGAAGCCGACGGCGGCGATCTTCTCGTCGTAGTAGCCGGCCAGGATCCCCGCGGTCACTCCGATCATGCCTCCGCAGGCCACCGCGGCCAGCCCGATGAGCAGCGACAGCCTCACCCCGAACAGCATCCGGGTGAACAGGTCCCGGCCGGTGGAGTCGGTGCCCAACGGGTAGCTCCACGAGCCCCCGTCGAGCCAGCCGGGGGGTTGCAGCCGGTTGACCAGTTCGGCGTCGAGCGGGTCGTGCCAGGTGATCCATGGGGCCAGCACCGACACCAGCACGATCACGGCAAGGAAGCCCGCCGACATGATCAGCGTGGCCCGGGTGCGCCTCCGAGCGGCGGCCGCGGCCCGGGTCAGGCGCCTCGTGCTGGCGGTCGTCGACTCGGCGGTGCTGCTCTGGGGGCGGGTCCGGACCTTCATCGAACCCGCACCCTCGGGTCGAGCATCGAATAGGTGATGTCGAGGAGCATGTTGGTGGTCACCACGATCAGGCTGACCATGAACACGTAGGCCTGGACCACCGCGATGTCGCGGTTGATGATCGCCTGGTAGGCCACCCGGCCCATCCCCGGATAGGCGAAGATCACCTCGGCGATGAGCGCGCCCGACATGATCGACCCGACCTCGAAGGCGAGAACGGTCACGATCGGGATGGCCGCGTTGCGGGCCACGTGGCGGCTGAACACTTGGGTGCCTCCGAGGCCCCGGGCCCGGGCGGCCCGCACATAGTCCCGGTCGAGCACCCCGATCAGGCTCGACCGGTATATGCGCACCACCGCCGGCAGTGTGGGAAGGGCGACCACAAGTCCAGGCATCAACAGGTGCCGCCAGTCGCCGCTGCCTGATATGGGCAGCCAGTTCAGGTTCACCCCCAGGATCAGGATCAGCATGATGCCCAGCCAGAAATCGGGGATGGCCTGTCCCATGGCGGCCACCATCCGGGCTGTCCGATCGATCCAGGTGCCCTTCCGCAGCGCCGAGAAAGCCCCGAGCGGACCTCCGACCGCCAGCGAGATGGCCAGCCCGACCGCGCCCAGCTTGATGGTCTCGCCGGCCTTCTCGGACACGAACTCGAACGCGGGGCGGGCCTGCCGGAACGAGTCGCCGAAGTTGCCCCGTACCGCCCGCCCCACGAACTTGACGTACTGGACCGGGAAGGGGTCGTCGAGCCCGAGCCTCTGGCGGAGGTTCTCGCGCACCTCCTCCTCCGCGTCGGGGGGAAGCAGTGCCGCGGTCGGGTCGCCGGTCAGCAGCAGCAGCCCGTGCACGACGAACAGCACTCCGAGCAGCACCAGGATGCTGTGCAGCATCCGGCGGACCAGGAACTTCAACATTGGGGCCTAGAGGCCGAGCGGATCGGGGAGCGAATCCGGCTCATACGGTCGAGGCCGTGGCCCGAGCGGCCCGTGAGCGCAGCGAACAGGAGCGGGGAACGTGACGTCCGGGGCGCCCACCCGCCCTTTTCTAACTGCTACCGGCCAACGGCGCCTACTCGCTGACGGAGACGTCGGTGAACATGATCCAGCCGCGGGCGTGGCTCTTCCAGCCCGAGACCTTGTTCGTGTTCACGCCCGCGGTGCTCTCCGAGTTCCACAGCCACAGCGCCGGTGCCTCCTCCCTGAGGACGTCGGTGATCTGCCAGATGATCTGGTTCCGCTCGCCGATGTCCAGGGTCTGCTTCTCCTCCAGCAGCAGGGGCTCCAACTCCTGGTTGCAGTAGGTGCTGATCAGTCCCTCACAGCGGATCAGGAAGTGGAAGAACGTCTCAGCCGGATACCAGGTGCTCATGAACAGCGGGTCGTAGTCCCCGGCCAGCAGCCTCTGATTCCCCAGCCCGGGTTCGATCACCTCGAGTTCGGCGGTGACCCCCACGTCGGCGAAGTAGTCCACCAGCGCGGTCAGCACGTCGGAGAGGATCGTGTTCTGGGCGGTGAGCTTGATGTTGAGTCCGTCGCCGTAACCGGCCTCGGCCAGCAGCTCCCGGGCCTTGTCCGGATCGTAGGGGTAGGCCTCGTTGTTGGGGTTGTAGCCGAAGCCGCCCGGAACGAAGGGCTGGCCCAGCGGGGTGGCGGTCCCGCCGAGAAGGGCATCGATGATGGTCTGGCGGTCGACCGCGTAGTTCAGGGCCTGCCTGACCCTGACGTCGGTGAGGGCCTCGAAGCCCCTGGCGGACTCGCCCTCGGCGGCTTCCGCCGACACGCCGATGTTCGACGAGTTGATGCGGGCCACAGCTACCCGCCCGTCGGCGTAGCTGATGTTGGTCATGCCGGCGTCGGTGACCACCGAGCGCTGGTCGAGCGGGACCGCGGCGATCAGATCCACGCCGCCGGTGACCAGCTCAGACACCCGGGTGGTGGGCTCGGGGATCACCCGCATGACGACCTCGGCGACCAGGGGCTTGCCCTTGGGGCTGCCGTCCCAGTAGTCGGGGTTGGCCTCGAAGATGGTGTGGCTGTCGATCACGTACTCCACGAACTTGAACGGTCCGGAGCCGATCGGGTTCTGCGCGAACTCGGCCTGTCCCACCGCCGCATAGTGGTCGGGCGGGACCATCGGCAGCCGGGTGAGGGCGTGAAGCAGCTGGGCGTCCGGACCCGACAGGTGCATGATCACGTGGTAGTCGTCGACCACCTCGACCTCGATGATGCTGGCGAAGTTCCTGATGAGGTGGGATCCCTCGTCCTCGTCCTGCATCCTGCCCACCGAGGTGGTTACCGACCTGGCGTCGAATGTCTCGCCGTTGTGGAAGGTGATTCCCTCCCGCAGCCAGAACTCGAGGGTGGTGTCGGATGTGAACGCGAACTCGGAAGCCAGCAGCGGAATGAAGTCGCCTTCATAGCTGAAGGTGATCAGGCTGTCGAAGACGGCCTGAGAGAAGGTCTCGGCGATGATCTGCTTGGCGAAGTTGGGGTCGAGGTTCTCAACATCCCGGTCGACCGCCACACGGAGTGTTCCCGATGGCCCCTCCTCGGCCGGCGCGGCAGGCTCCTCCTCTGGAGCCTCAGCTGCGGCAGCGGCCTCCTCGGCCGCAGCGGCAGCCGCCTCGGCCTCTTCTCTGGCTGCGGCGGCCTCGGCTTGGGCTGCCTCCAGTTCTGCCTCGAGTTCGGCGACGACGTCGGGGTCCACCGCGCCCTCGGCCTCGGCCCTGGCAGCCTCGAGGGCTGCCTCCGCTTCGGCTGCGGCGGCGGCAGCCGCGTCGGCCTCAGCGGCGGCGGCATCGGCCTCCGCCTGAGCGGCGGTGGCATCGGCCTGAGCCTGCGCGAGCGCGGCATCGGCCGCGCTGGTGTCCGGGGCGGCCTCTTCGTCGTCTCCACAGGCAGACGCCATGAGAGTGAAGACGGCCAGAATCGCGATTACGCGCCAGAACTTCATCGTTGTTTCCCCCCGATGTGTTGTTGATTTCCCCCTGATCGCGGTCACAGCACCCGCCCGTGGCGGTGGTGCCGCGATGCGGGCCGACACTACCGCGGAAGCCGCTGGTGCGCCAAGGCGGCAGGGCCGGGGGAATGCCAGTAGGTTCGGACAGCGCATGGCCGAGCGGGTGGGCAGCAACTCATGAGCAACCGGGGAGTCGCTCCCGGGCTTGAGTCGCTGCTCGATCCCCGCAGTGTGGCCCTCGTCGGTGCCTCCCGGCGGCGCTCCCGCTGGGGCTACCTGTTCGTCCGGGGGATGGAGCAGGGCTCCGACCTGCGGAACAACTATTACATCAGCCGCTCGGTCGACGAGCCCGAGTCGGGCTGGTATCCGAGCATCGAGGCGCTGCCGGAGGTGCCCGAGCTGGTGGTGCTGCTCATCGGCGACGCCGGGTCCCGCCAGCAGATCGAGCTCTGCCTGGAGCTCGGCTCGCAGGCGGTGATCACCATCGCCACGCCCTTCACCGGCCACGACGACCCCCTGCTCGACCGGATCACCGAGGCCGGCATGGTGGTGCTGGGGCCCAACACGATGGGGCTGGTCTGCACCCACACCCGGTTGGAGCTGGCGCCGCCCCTGCTGAACGGCGAGCCCCGCGACCCCGGCCGGGTGGCGGTGGTGAGCCAGAGCGGCACGGTGTCGGCCGATCTGGCCCAGGAGCTGTATGCCCGCGGGGTCGGGCTGTCGACGTTCCTGGGGGTGGGCGACCAGCACTGCCTCACCGCCGCCGACGCCATCCGGGCTCTGGCCGACGACGACCACTCCGAAGCGGTCGTCGTGTACCTGGAGGATCCGCTCGACGGGCCGGCGTTCAGGGCGGCGCTCGAGTACGCCGGGGGCCGGGGCGTGGCGGTGGTCATCATGCCCGCGGGCGACTCCGGGGCCTCGGCCCGGGCGGTGGCCTCCCACACCGGGGCGCTGGCCACCGACGCCCGGGTGCTGCGGGCCGTGTGCGAGGAGTCGGGAGCCTGGCTGGCCGAGTCGCCCGCCGACGCCGTCGATCTGGCCTGCGTGGCCGTTCGGCGGCGCTGGGCTGGGGGGCGCCGGGTGGCGGTGCTGTCCGAGGGCGGGGGCGCGGTGGCGCTGGCGGCCGATGTGCTGGGTCGGGCGGGGCTGGTCCTGCCCAGTCTCAGCGACCGGACCCGTGACGTTGTCGGGCTCCGGCCGGGCGCCAAGGAGCTGGCCGACAACCCTGTCGACCTGGCTCTGGTCGGGGCGGTGCGGGAGAGCCCGATGGTGTACGCCGACACGGTGCGGGCGCTGGCCGAGAGCGGTGAGGTCGACCAGGTGCTGATCGTGGGCCAGTTCGGCGACCTGATCGAGATGAACCCCGAGCGCGAGGACATCGAGACGTTCGAGGCCGAGGAGCGCCAGGCCATCAGCGCCATCGTGGCCACCAGCGAGCGCACCGGTGTGCCGGTGCTTCTGCAGTCGTTCGGGCCTGCGCCCGGCCTGTTCAAGGAGCTGGTGGCCGGCGGCGTGCTGGTGGTCCGCCACCTCGACCATGCCGCCAAGCTGCTTCGGCTCGGCGTGGCCGACGGCGCGGACGGGGATGGGGACGACGGCGGGGACGGGGACCGGGCCGGGTCCCGGAACCTCTCCTACTTCCAGGCTCGCGACCTGCTTGCGGGCTGCGGGATCCCGCTGGTGCCGAGCACGCCGGCGGCGGGACCGCAGGATGTGCCGGCCGGCGGCGACCTTCCGGCGCCGATGGTGGTCAAGGCGCTCGGCCGGGTCCACAAGTCCCGCGGCGGCGGCGTCGAGCTGGGCCTCGCCGATGCGGCCGCCGCGGCCGCGGCCGTCGAACGCATGGGCCGCGACCTCGGGGCCACCGAGTTCGCCGTCGAGCCCGATGTGTCCGTGCCGGGCTCGGTGGAGTTGATCGTCGGGGCCCGCCGGACCGGGCGGTTCGGGATCGTGGCCCTGCTCGGCGTCGGCGGAACCCACACCGAGCAGATCGACGACATCTCCCTGGGCTTCGCGCCGGTGGACGCGGCCACCTTCGACGCCATGGTCGCGGGCCTGCGGTCCACCGACATGGTCTGGCGGGGAAGCGAGCCTCGGATCGACCTGGCCGCGGTCCGGTCCGTCCTCCAGTCCCTGGTGGCGCTGCTGGACGAGCGCCCCGACGTCCTGTCTGCGGAGGTCAACCCGCTGCTGTGCACCGCGGCCGCCGTGGTAGGACTTGACGCCAGGGTCGTGTGCGAGGAGCGTCAGTGATGACTTCACCCACCGGAGCCGAGCCGTCAGCCGAGCCGTCGGAGGGCCTAGTCGTTGTCAGCGAGGGTCACCGGGTGGGCCGCATCCGGTTCAATCGGCCCGACAAGCTCAACCCCCTGAGCCCGTCCATGCTCGTCGAGCTGAGCGCGGCCCTGCGCCACTTCGGCGAGCGCGGCGACATCCATTCGGTGGTGATCGAGGGCACGGGCCGGGCCTTCTCGTCCGGCTTCGACCTGTCGGGCACCCACCGGCCCGAGACCCTGGGCGAGTGGATTGTGCAGGTGTCCGACAGCTTCGACGCCTTCCGCGACATCCTGTCGTCGCCGATCCCCACCATCGCCTCGGTGCGGGGCGCCTGTGTGGGCGGGGCGTTCGACCTGGCCACCTGCTGCGACCTGATCGTCTGCTCCGACGACGCCTTCTTCGGCTACACCGAGTCCGCCTTCGGGATGGGGGCCACGTCGCTGGTGCTGCCGTTCACCCTCGGGCGGGCCCGGGCCAACGAGGTGCTGCTCACCGGCGGCCGGATCTCGGCCGAGCGGGCCCTGGCGTGGGGCGTCGTCAACGTGGTCGTGCCCGGCGACGAGCTCGACGCCGCCGTGGACCGCTACACCGGGCGGTTCGCCAACATCCCCCTGCCCGGCATCACCCACAACCGGCGACACCTGCAGCGCATCTACGAGCTGATGGGGCTGGACCGGGTGGTGGCCATGGGCCAGGACGTCACCACGCTGCGCCTGGCCGACCGCGAAGGCTCCACCGAGTTCGACGAGCTGGTGCGCACCCACGGGCTCAAGGAGGCGCTGAGGATCTTCAAGGAGCGGATGCCCGAGGTCATGGACTGAACGCACGGTGGTCGACGGCGACCGTCCAGGGATGGCGACCGTCCGGGGATCGAGGCGAGCGGGAGCCGGGCCCGCGCCGAACCGCGACGCGGCCCCGGCTCCCGCTTTGGGGGTGAGAAGGTTGCCGCTAGCCGCGGGCGTTCGCCAGCCAGATGTCGACCAGGGCCCGGTTGTCGGCGATCCAGGCGGCTGCGTCGGCCTTGGCGTCGGGGTTCGCCTTGGCGTTCTGGGCGGCGATGTCAGCCAGCGGAATCTCGACCTGCTCGAGCAGGCGCCGGATGTCGGCGTTGTCGTCGAGGAACTCGCTGTTGGCCACGGCCCGGATGCTGTTGACCGGCCATCCCAGGTCGCAGGGGTTGCCGGCGCATCCGGCCAGTCCCCGGACCTCGGTGGTGCCCTCGTCGTCCTCCAGCGCCGGGGATGTCAGCCAGACCGCGTCCACCCCCGGCGGGAGTGCCTCGTAGGTCCAGTTGGGCGTCCAAGCGTAGAACAGCACCGGCTCGCCGGCCGCCACCCTGGCCTGGACTGTTTGCATCAACTCGCCGTAGATGCCGGACACCTGCTCCACATTGTCGCCCCAGCCGAGCTCGGCGATGTGGTTGTCGATGGTGGTCGCGCAGCCCCAGCCCTCGTTGCAGCCGATCAGGTCGGCGAGGCCGTCGCCGTCCCGGTCGAACACCGCGGCGACCGACGGGTTCTCAAGCTGGCTCATCGAGGTGATGCCCATGGCATCGGCGGTGGCCTTGTCGATCATGTACCCCTGGAGGGCACCTGAATCGACCTGCTGCCCGACCGCTTCGATGCTGCGGTCGTACTCAAGCCCGGCGGCCGTCTCCGCGGTGAGGAAGATGTCGTGGGTGGGGAACCAGCCGTTGGCCCAGAGGTCGTACTGCCCGCTGTCCAGCGCCGGGTAGAAGGAGTACGGGTTGAGTTCGTGAGCGGCGGGGTCGGTGACCTCGTAGCCCAACTCGCCGATGAGCTGGGCGTAGATCTCGGCCTGCATGTAGCCGCTGGACCAGCTGGCCCGGGCCATGTTCACCGTCTGGTCCTCCTCCTCGCCGCTGAAGATCACGACGAGGGCCACCACGACCAGAGCGGCCAACGCTCCGACCAGGACCAGAGTGTTGCGCTGTTGTTTCTTCATGTCGAGCCTCCTCCCTTCTCAAGCGGGCCCGTCACTTCGTTGCCCCTTCGGAGAGCCGTTCCTTCACTTGGGCGATCAGCCCGCTGTGCTGGGAGCGGAAGATCTGTTCGTCGTAGTGGCTCTCGAGCAGGTCGAGCTCCTCGGTGAAGGCCTTCTTCATGCTCCAGCACATGATGAGGAGGATCACCGCGAACGGCAGCCCGATCGAGACGGCCGCGGTCTGCAGGGCGCCCAGCCCGCCGCCGATCAGCAGCGCGATCGCCACCAGGCCCTCCATCACGGCCCAGAAGACCCTCTGGGGCTTGGGCGAGTCGAGCTTGCCCCCGGACGTGAGGTGGTCGACCACCAGCGAGCCCGAGTCCGAGGAGGTCACGAAGAACGACACCAGCAGCAGCACGCCGACGAATGAGACGATCCCGGTGAGCGGGAACGCCTCCAGCATGTCGAACAGGGCGGTGGCCACGTTCTCGTTGACCGCGGTGGCCACGTCGCGCTCGCCGGTCATCTGCAGGTCGATGGCCGAGCCGCCGAAGACCGACATCCACAGGAAGCACAGGATCGACGGCAGGAAGATCACCCCCACCAGCAGCTCGCGCACCGAGCGGCCCTTCGAGATCCGGGCGATGAACATTCCCACGAACGGCGACCACGAGATCCACCACCCCCAGTAGAAGATCGTCCACCACGCCTGCCACTGGGTATCGGTGAAGGCCGCGTTCCAGAACGCGAACTCCGGCAGCACCTGGACGTAGTAGCCGAGGCTCTGGGTGTACAGCGACAGGATGAACAGCGTCGGGCCGACCAGCAGCACGAAGACCAGGAAGGCTCCGGCCAGCCAGATGTTCAGCTCGCTGAGCCGCTTGACTCCGGCATCGAGACCAGCCACCACCGAGATGGTGGCCAGTGCGGTGATGATGAGGATCAGAACGATCTGGAATCCGGTGTTGTCGGGCAACCCGAAGAGCTTGTTGAGACCGGCCGACGCCTGCTGCGCGCCGAAACCGAGCGATGTGGCCAGCCCGAACAGCGTGGCGATGACGGTGAGGATGTCGATGACGTGGCCCCAGGTGCCGTAGATCCTCGGCCCGAGGATCGGGTAGAAGATCGAGCGGAACGTCAGCGGCAGGCCCCGGTTGTAGGCGAAGAAGCCCAAGGCCAGCGCGGTCAGCCCGTACAGGGCCCAGCCGTGGATCCCCCAATGCAGGTAGGTGGTGGCCAGCGCGGCCTTGCCGGCCTCTGCGCTGCCGGGCTCCACATCGAACAGCGGCGCCGGGGACGTGAAGTGGAAGATCGGCTCAGCGACCCCCCAGAACATCAACCCGATGCCAAGCCCGGCCGACAGCAGCATCGCATACCACGAGGGGGTGGAGAACTCCGGCAGGGCGAACGGACCGCCCAACTTGATCTTCCCGTAGCGGCTGAAGGCGAAGTAGAGGGCCACTAGCACGAAGATGTTGAAGTCGAGGATGTAGAACCAGCCGAGCGACCCGTTGATGAAGTCGAGAATCTCGCTGAAGAAGTCCTGGGTGGCGTCGACGAAGATCGACAGGAAGATGAACACCGCCAGGAACCCCGACGCCCAGAACGTCACCTGCGGATGGATGTCGAACCCGGCCCGCACGATGTTGCGGTCCCCGGGCTCCCGGTCGGCCACCTCCGGGTAGAAGTCGATGTCGGGATCGATCTGCAGACCCTCGAATGACTTGCGGTTGCTGATCGCCTCCTCGCGGCGGCGCTCCTCCTCCTCCTCCCAATCATGCAGGGCGAGGGTCGCCTCCGTCAGATTGATGTCGGTGTCGTCAGGCGACCGGTGGATGCGCGGATCCTCCGACGCCGTGGCTTCTGCGTCGTCCATGACGGTCCTCCGGGTTGCGTCTCCTTAGGCCTGGACGGACCCGGCACATGTGCGCCGAGCTTTCCCGGTGTCCAGGCTCGTCCGCGACCGTAACACGGATTCTGGGTCTGTGCAGATGGGACCTGAATAGCAGATCGCGATTCTGGCAACGATTACAGCACCAGCAATGGCGCAACGCTCCAATGGGCTAACCTCGAGTCGCGTCTATCCGGGGGCCGCCGATGCGACGAGCCTCAATCGCCGTCGTGATGATCATGATCGCCATGCTGGCGCTGCCCCTGGGCCGGGCGGCTGCGCAGGACCCGTCCGACGATGCCCCCCGGGTCCGTCTGGCCCGGGCCACGTGGGACACCGGCTGGTTCCAGACGGAGGTCTACAGACTCCTCCTGGAGCGGCTCGGCTACCGGGTGGACGGTCCGGTGACGATGGACAACGCGCAATTCTATGAAGCCGTGGCGGCGGGCGAGGTCGACTTGTGGGCCAACGGGTGGTTTCCCGCACACGAAGTGTTCATCGCCGACGCAGCCCCAGTATCCCGGGTCGGCACCGCGGTGGATGACGGGGCTCTCCAGGGCTACTTCGTCGATGCCGCCACGGCAGCGACGCACGGGATCTTCAACCTGGGAGCCCTGGCCGACCCCGCGGTGGCTGCGCTCTTCGATTACGACGGCGACGGCCGGGCCGACTTGGTGGGCTGCAGTGTCGGATGGTCCTGCGCGGCCACCATCGACCACCATCTGGAGGCCTACGGCCTCGCCGGCACGGTGGAGCAGGTGCAGGGCGACTACTCACCCCTCATCACCGAGACGATCGACCGTCTCCGGTCCGGTCAGCCCGTCCTCTACTTCACATGGACGCCCAACTGGACGGTTGGTGAACTGGTTCCGGGCACCGATGTCGTGTGGTTGGAGACCCCGTTCCCGTCGTTGCCCCCGGATCAGGCGGCGGCACTGGACCGGACCACCATCGCCGGGATAGACGGCTGCGCCAACGATCCCTGCCAGACGGGCTGGCCCCCCAACGACATCCGGGCCGTCGCCAACTCGGACTTCCTGGAGGCCAACCCGTCGGTGCGCACACTCCTGGAGCAGGTGGTGATCCCCCTCGCCGACATATCGGCGCAGAACGCCCGGATGGTGACCCTGGGCGGCGACCCTGCCGACATCCGGCGCCACGCCGAGGAGTGGGTGACCGCCAACGCGGCGCTGGTCAACCGGTGGGTCTCGGCCGCCGACCCCGATGCGGTCGCGCTCGACGACACTGCGGGCGACGGAGCGGCTGCTGGTGGCACGCTGGCGGTGGCGGCGCGGGCCCTGCCTCCCTTCGTGATCTACGAGAACCGCACCTACAGCGGGTTCGAGGTGGAGCTGGTGCAGTTGATCGCGGCCAAGCTGGGCATGTCGGCCGAGATCTACGCCGTGGACACGGTGGCCAAGCAGGTCGACGACATCAGTCGGGGAGTGGCCCAGGTGGGGCTGGGCGGTGTGGCCGTCACCGAGTCGCGCGAGGAGGTCGTCGACTTCTCGCTGCCTGTGCTCGACTCGGGCCTGACTATCCTGGTCCTCAACGACTCATCCCGGGGCGTGACCGACCGGATTGCCGCGTTCTTCGGGGCCATCGCCTCGTCGGACCTGCCCTGGCTACTGGTGGTGTTCGGAGTGGCGGTGCTGATCGCCGCCCACCTGATCTGGTGGTTGGAGCGCCATCACAACCCCGACTTCGCGGTTCCCTACCGCCGCGGCATCTGGGACTCGTTCTACTGGTCGGTGGTGACCATGAGCACTGTCGGGTACGGCGACAAGGTCGCCCGGGGAACGAGGGGCCGCGTGCTCGCTCTGCTGTGGATCGCTCTAGGCACGCTCGTGTTCGCCAGCTTCACCGCGGCCATCGCCTCCTCCCTTGCGGTCAACGAACTGAGATCGGAGATCTCGGGGCCGTCGGACCTGCTGGGCCGCCGGGTGGCCACCGTCACCCACTCGGCCGGCGAGGCCTACCTGCCCTCCATCGGGGTGGGCCCGGTGCTCGTGGACGACGTCGAGGACGCGTACCCGCTCCTGTCGGAGGGTGAGGTGGACGCGGTCGTGTTCGACGCTCCCGTGCTCCAGTTCCACGCCGCCCGGGAGGGGGCCGGGGAGGTCGCGACAGTGGGCACCGACTTCCAGAGGGTCCAGTACGGCCTGATGCTCAGCGAGGACGATCCTGAGCTTCAGGAGAGCATCGATCTCGCTCTGCTCGACCTCGTCGAGAGCGGCATCTACCAGAGGCTCCACGACGCCTGGTTCGGAGCGTCCCCCTAGTGGTCGTCCAGCCCTAGGAGTCGTATACGGCCCGGTCGATCCATTCGGCGACCAGAGCCGGCCTGTCCATTCCCTCGATCTCGACGGTCATGGTCCGGGTGGTCTGGAGCGAGGTTCCCTTCAGTTCGGCCTTGCTGAGGACAGCGGACGCCCGTATGCGGGCCCCCGCCGGCACCGGGCTGATGAACCTGACCTTGTCGAACCCGTAGTTGAGGAACATCTCGAGCCCTTCGCTTCGCCACAGGTCGCCCCCGATCGATTCCTGGAGGTGGGTCAGCATCGACAGCGTCAGAAAGCCGTGAGCGATCGTCCCGCCGAACGGGGTCTCGTCTGCGGCCCGTTCCGGATCGATGTGAATGAACTGGTGGTCGCGGGTCACGTCCGCGAACTCGTTGATCTGCTGCTGGGTCACGGTGAACCAGTCGCCAGTACCCCCCGGCTCACCGACTAGGTGGCTCATGGCTTCCAGGGCGGCGACGGAGTTGCTCATGGTTCCCTCCTCGTAGGGCCGCGTGGCCTCTCAGGTGGCGGTGAAGTTGGGCTTGCGCCGCTCGGCGTAGGCCGCGACGCCCTCGGCGAAGTCGTTGGTGCGTTCCAGCATGTTCTGCTCGGCCATCTCCCGGTCGGTGGCCGCCCTGACGAGGGAGGCAAGCTCGCCCCGCATCGTCTCCCGGATGGCGCGCATCGACAGCGGACTGGTCCCGGCCAGGACGGTCGCCTTGGTGTGGGCGGTCTCCGCGAGCTGGTCCCGCGGGACCAGCTCGTCGCAAAGACCGAGCTCGTGTGCTTCCTCGCCTTTCACCCTGCGACCGGTGTAGAGCATGTCGAGGCACGTCTGGTGGCCGACGGCGCGAGGCAGGGTCACGGTGAGACCGAAGCCGTGGTGGAAGCCCAGCAGCGAGAAGTTGGCCGAGAATCGCGCGGTGGGGGCAGCCACCCGGAAGTCGGCCATCATGGCCAGGCCCAACCCGCCGCCGACCGCGGCGCCCTGGACGGCGGCAACAACCGGTGTCCTCGCCTCGAAGAGCTTGACCGCCTCGCGGTACAGCTCGTCCACCCGCTCCTCGTCCTCACGCGCGAAGTCGGCGCCCGCGCAGAAGTGCTTGCCCTCCGACGCCAGCACGATGGCCCGGCATCCGTTGTGGTCGTCCAGGTCGGCGAAGGCGGCCGCCAGCGCGGTGATCAGGTGAAAATCGAAGAAATTGTTGGGCGGCCGCCGGATCGTGACGGTGGCCACGTAGTCGTCGCCGACGTCGACGGTGACGTCGCGATAGTCGCCCAGGCTGACCACGGGCTCATCCTAGGAGGCCCCTCTGGGCTGCGGCCAAGCCCGTGAGCGAGGTTCACCAACTGGTGGGCCAGTTCCTCAGAGAGCGCTGCTGGGGCGGTCTTGGCGGCCGCGAGCGGTGACGCCGGAGTTCGCTGATCAGCAGCGAACGGGTCTCATCGGGATGGATGACCTCGTCGATCTGCATCGTCCCGGCCGGGCCGTACGGGTCGTTGCCCTGGCGCATGTCGGCGGCGAGCTCCTCGAACCGGGCGGCCCGCTCATCGCCGGTCAGGCCGGCCAGCTCGTCGCCGTAGAGCGCGTTGACGGCCACTTCGGGATCCATGAAGCCGATCTCCGCGGTGGGCCAGGCAACCAGCAGATCGCTGCCGGTGCCCGCTCCCCCGAGGCTGCCGAAGGCCGCTCCGTAGGCCTTGCGGACCAGTACCACCAGCCTCGGCATGGAGGCCTGCACCAGCGCCTCGAAGAACAGGGTGGACTTGTTGATGAAACGGTCGTGCTCGACTCTCCGGCCGACCAGGAACCCTGGGGTGTCCTGCAGGATGATCAGCGGCAGGTCGAAGGCGTCGCACAGGCACAGCAGCCGGGTCCCCTTGTCGCAGGCCGCAGGAGTCAGCGAGCCGGCTTCGAACATCGGATTCGAGGCCATTATCCCCACCGGCACGCCCCCGAGACGGGCCAGCACCGTGGTGAGGCTGCGACCGAACTTGGGCTTCAACTCCAGGTACTCGCCGCCGTCGACGAGTTCGGTCAGCACCCTGCGCATGTCGTAACCGCGCCGGCGCTGGGTGGGCACCATCTCGCTGAGTCGGGCCCGGCCCGGCGGAGGGACCTCGGGCGCGAGAGGCGGCGGCTGCTCGATGTTGGAAGGCAGGTAGGACAGCCACTGCTGCACCATGCGCACCGCCTCCTCGACATCGGGTGCGATCAGGTCGATCAGCCCGGTGATGCGGGCATGCACCTCGGGCCCGCCCAACTCCTCGAGCGTGACCGACTCGCCGGTGGCGATCTCGACGATCCCGGGCGACACCACGCTCATGGTTGTCCCCTCGACCTGTACGGCCAGGTCACTGGCCGCCGCGATCAGGCTGGACGAGCCGAGCGACGTTCCGGTTATCACGGTGGCCAGGGGGATGTCCCGCTTTCGCTCGAGCCAGGCGATGGCCTCGTGGCCGACCTCGCATATGGCCTCGCTGCCGATGTACTCCGGGAGTCGCCCCCCGCGGTTCTCGCCGAAATACACGAGCGGATGGCCCGCTCGCACCGCCTGGAGGTAGATCCGGTCCATCCGGCGGAGGTTCACAACCGCCGATGAGGCTCCCTTCACGGTGACGTCGTCGGCTTCGACCGCCACCGGGCGGCCATCGACGAGCCCGAAGCCACAGATGCGGCCGTCGCCGGGGGTGCCCTCGCGATCGTCGGGATTCCACGACACCGCGAACGTCCCGATCTCAGTGAACGAGCCCCCGTCCACGAGGAGGTCGATCCTCTCGCGGGCGTTGAGGATTCCCCGGTCGCGCAGGGACTGGACCCGATGGGCTCCTCCCATATCGTCACGGACCCGTCGCCGTCGCTGCTCGAAGTCCTCGGTCAGCTCGTCCATGGAGCGCTCCTGGTCCACGTGGGTCCTCCTCTGCGAGAGATACGGTCGCCGGCTGGGCTGGAGACCGGGGCCACCTGCACTTGATTTTGCCCGCTGGAGGCCCGGCCACAAGACTCGCGGCGTTCAGCGGCGGGTGTCTGCGCCGGCGAAGGGGAGAGATGGGCAAGCGAACCCTGCGGGGCGAGACCGCGGTCGTGGGCGTGGCCGATGCGGCTGTCTAGCGATTTCTCGGTTATATGGCAAGAAATCGCGACGAGAGCCCCAATACAAGGGAGTAGACGATGACAGGAATCTGCGAAGGCCGGGTGGTGGTCGTTACCGGCGCCGGTCGGGGCATCGGACGGGAACATGCCCTGGAGTTCGCCCGGCAGGGAGCCCGGGTGGTGGTCAACGACCTCGGCGGGCAACTTGACGGCAGCGGGTCCTCGGACGCGCCCGCCGAGGCGGTCGCGGCTGAGATCCGGGACCTTGGCGGCGAGGCGGTCGGCAACTTCGACAACGTCGCCGACACCGACGGGGCGAGTGGCCTCATCGACACCGCGCTGGAGACGTTCGGCCGGCTCGACGTGCTGGTAAACAACGCCGGGATCATCCGCGACCGCATGCTGGTGAACCTCGCGGAGGACGAGTGGGACGCCGTGATCGCCGTGCACCTCAGGGGCACCTACGGCCCGAGCCGCTGCGCCGCGAGCTACTGGCGGGAGCAGGCCAAGGCGGGCGAGCCGGTGGACGCCCGCATCATCAACACCACCTCAACCTCGGGGATCTTCGGCAACGTCGGTCAGACCAACTACGGCGCGGCCAAGGCCGGCATCGCCGCCTTCACGGTGATCGCTTCACAGGAACTGGGCCGGTACGGGGTGACGGTCAACGCCATCTCGCCCGACGCCCGGACCCGTCTCACCGAGAACGTCGCCGGGCTCCAGGAGCTATTCGCCGAGAAGCCGGACGCCTTCGACACCTTCAATGCCGGCAACATCTCGCCGCTCGTCGTATGGCTCGGGAGCCCCGAGTCCAGTGGCATCACCGGGAGGGTGTTCCTAGTCCACGGCGGCACTATCAGCGTGGCCGAGGGATGGCGCCGGGGCCCGACCGAGGTCAAGGACGGCCGCTGGGATCCGGCCGAGTTGGGCTCCGTCGTGCCCGGCCTAGTCGAGGCGGCCGCTCCTAACTCAACAATGATGGACTAGCTAGCCGTCCGCTGGGATGCGGATGGTCATCTCTCCGGTGGTGACGGCCGGCTCCGATCCGGTCTCGTTCCATATGTCCACGTCGATCACCACCGAGCCGTCGTCGGCGGTCCGCTTGGCGGTCACCTGACCGCAGAACCTGAGGGTGTCGTCCCGGTAGACCATGCCGCTGTAGCGGTTCCTGATCCTGGTGACCCTGGCCCGGGGTCCGCCCCACTGGTTCTCGGCCAGCTCGATGAACAGAGCGGTGCGCCAGGCGCCCATATCGAAGACGTCGTTGAAGCCGGCCCGGGCCGCGGCCCACATGTCGTAGTGCACGTCCCCGCCGTCGCGAACCGGACCCGGGACACCGCACGCGAACATGTACCGGCAGAAGTGCTCGATGCGTAGCGGCCCGTGAGAGGCGGCCGGTAGCTCGTCGCCGACCTCCACCTGGCGGGGGTCGAAGCCCTTGTGCGTGTCGATGTGCATGATCTCGTCCCTTCAGGCCCGGCTCGGCGGCTAAAGGCGGCTGATCGCCTCGGCCGACGAGTACATGAGACTCGTCCACCGATGGACGGCGACTACCGTGCCGTGCTGGTTGCGGTACTCGTTGATGGTGATGACCACGCCCATGGGCCCCAGCCTCTCGCTCTCCTTCTCCGTGACCTCTGTTATCCGTGCCTCAGCCGTCAGCGTGTCGCCCACCTCCAGGTCGACGAAGAACTCGAACTCGCTCTCGCCGTGCAGGGTGACGAGCTCCTCCGGGATGCCGATCACGTCGTAGCTGGGGCCGCGGGCCACCAGCGTGACAAACGATGGCGGCACTCTCATCGTCCGCAGGCCCACCGCGGCCGCGGCCTCGGTGTCGTGATAGTGGTCGGCGAACTGCTCGAGACCCCGGGACCAGTCCTGGGCGAAGAACTCGGTGATCTCGGAGATCCCCTTGCTCTCACCGGGCGTGTAGCGCTGCCCGATCAGCAAGCGGGCCCGCTCCAGCGTCTCGCGCAGCACAGCCACAGACATCAGGCGTCTCCCGGAGCGGTAATGAACATGCGCACGTCCACACACCACGCGCCCCGCCCATCGGCGAGCACGGTGATGGGGTTGAAGTCGGCCTCGGCGAGCCCTGAGCGCAAATCCCATGCGAGGGTGCCGATGGCCAGCAGGTTCCGCTGCAGCGCGTCGCGGTCAGCCGACGGCATCGTCTCTAGGACCCGCCCGACGGGGCTTGAGTCCACCAGCGCGGCGATCTGCTCGGCGGTGAGAGGCAGCAGGGCCCGGCTGACTTGCTGGAGGGCCTCGACGGCCACCCCGCCGATGCCGACGGCCAGGACCGGACCGAACTGCGGGTCGACCTTCACCCCTGCGATCACCTCCAGTCCCTTGCCCACCATGGACTGCAGGTGCAGCACCCGGGGGTGAGAGTCCGAACACACCGAGGAGTGGGCTCCCATCATCTGCTCGATCGCCTCGGTGAGTTCCTGTGACGAGCGCAGATCGAGCGCCAGCAGGCCGGCCCGGCTCTTGTGAACGTGGACCGGGCAATGAAGCTTGGCCACCAGCGGATAGCCGACCCCCTCGGCGGCCGCCACGGCCCGTTCCAGGCCATCACCGCCGGTCACGCCATAGGGCAGGTCCACCGTGTCTCCGGGGACCTCGTCGACTCCGTAGCGGCGCAGCAGGTCCGACACCGCGCCGGACTTGAGCAGGCTGACGCCGTCGTTCCCCTCGCCCCACGTCTGTTGGGTGAGGCCATGCCAGTCGAGCTCGCCAGCGACCACCGGGGAAGCCTCCGGGCTTGATCGTTCTGCGGACCGGGCAATGCTGGCAACCCGTACCCGGCGAGCATTCTCGACGTCCACAAGATGACTGATGGCCCGCACGCTCTCATCGGCGCCCTCCAGCACCGGAATACGCCAGGTTCGTCCCAGACTGGCAGCACGACCGGCTCTTGTGTCGATGAACACCACCGCGGTTCCCGCCCCCGCGGCGTCCTCGGCAGCCTTCAGCGCCTGGGCCACATAGTCCGCCGATCCGACGAAGCGGCTGCCGTCCACCGGCATGTCCCCGCATACGCCGATCAGACCGATGCTGTCGTCGGCGACGAGCACCTTGAGCACTCGCCGGGTCTTGTCGAGCATCACCCCCGCCGGTCCGAGGCCCACATCGATCGGGTTCGTCCCTGCGTAATCGGTGTCGAGGATGGCGGCCAGCTCGCGACAGGTTCTGCCGCCGATGGTGGCCAGCTCCAGCCCGGCCTCCTCGCACAGGTCGGCAAAGTGTGCTGTCTTGCCTCCCGAGGTTCCGACCAGCGCCACGCCGAGGCCGTTCACCTCAACCTCCGACACGAACAGCGAGAGCGTCTCGACAAGCTCATCGATCTCGCGCACACCTATCACGCCGTGACGGGCCAGGAACGCCTGCAGCACATCGGCGTCGGAGACCAGCGCGCCGGTGTGGCCGAAGATGGCTGCTGAGCCGCGCTCCGACTTGCCGATCTGGAGGCCCACCACCGGCTTGTCGAGGCGCTGCGCCTTCGCCAGGGCGCGGCTCATCGCATCGACGTCCGTCACCGCCTCGACGATCATCCCAATGACCGCCACAGCCGGATCGTCGGCTAGGTGGTCGATGAAGTGGGCTGTGTTGAGGACCGCCTCGTTGCCGGTGTCGATGAAGAGTTGGGGTCCGGTGGGCTTGCCCAGGGTGCGAACCGCGTCGATCATCCCCCCGCTCTGGCCCACAAGGACTGCGCCGCTCAACCCGGGAGGTATGTAGTCGGCTCCGATCCACAGACCCAACGGCACCGCGGCATTGACCACGCCCATCGTGTTGGGCCCGAGAACGGCGATTCCCCACTGGTGGGCCGCAGCGGCAACGTCAGCCTCGAGCTGCCGGCCGGTGGAGCTGGACTCGCCGAAACCCCCGGCGAACACCACCGCTGCGCCCACACCGGCCCGCCCGCACTCCGCGAGCACGCCCGGCGTCCGCTGCGGGCCGACGGTGACGAACACGCAGTCGATGGGCCCGGCCTCCTCGATGGATGCCACGCACCTCGTACCGAACACCTCGGAGTACTTCGGGTTGACCGCGATGATCTCGCCGCCGTAGCCCGAGCTTCGCAGCGACTGAAGCACCGATCCTCCCGGACCGTGCTCGGATGCTCCGATCACGCCCACCCGGGCAGGGCTCAGCAGCCGGTCGAGGTCCATGCGGGCAGTCTCTCCCGGCGCGGCGCCGCGGGGCCGGTCATTCGTGGCGGACCCTGGCGAACAGTGCGGCCAGCCCAGCCAGGATCAGCGAGTTGATGATCAGGAAGCTGGCCACCACGGCCAGCAGAGGATCCACGTCCAGATCGAGCGAGTTGAACATCTTGACCGGCAGGGTGACCTCTTGGATCCTCGTGATGAACAGGGCGATGATCAGCTCGTCGAACACGATGATGAACGCCACGATGGCTCCGGCCGCGATCCCGTTCCACGTGAGCGGCAGCGTCACCTTGAAGAACGACTGCCACCAGTTGGCCCCCAACGACATCGCGGTCAGCTCCAGCGACTCGTCGAACGAGCGGAACCTCGCCGCGGTGATGAGCACGATGAACGGCAGCCCGACGACGATGTAGGCCAGCACCAGCCCCAGCTCGGAGTCGTAGATGCCCATCCGGCGGTACAGGAACAGCAGGGCGAGGCCGTATATGAGCGTCGGGAACACCAGCGGGAGGATCACGAAGGAGTTCAGCAGCTTCCGGCCGAAGAACTTGCCCCTGACCAGGCCGAGCGCCATTCCCGTGCCCAGCGGCGTGGCGATGAGGATCGCGAAGAACGAGACCTTGGCGCTGGTCCACAGCGCGTTCAGCCACTCGGTCGCGCCGAAGAAGTCCCGGAAGCGCCGGAGGCTGTAGGCCTCAGGCGGGAAGTCGATCCCCCTGGCGTCGCTGAAGGACAGGGGCAGCACCACGAACACGGGCGAGGCGATGAAGAGGAGTATCAAGATGGCGAGGATGCCGAGGAAGACCTTCTGACCCATGGCGGCTACCTCTGCTCGGCCGCGCCGCCGGCGCCGAGCATCCGGTCGACGCCCACGAACCGGTTGAACACCACGAACAGGGCCAGGGTGACCACGATCAGCGGCAGGACCAGGACGATGGCGGTGCCGAACTGGCCGAACTCCGTGGCGTTGATCCACACGATCTGGGCGATCATGATGTCGCCGGGACCGCCGATGAGCGCCGGGGTCACGTACGCGCCCAGAGAGATGATGAACACGATGATCCCCCCGGCGTAGACACCCGGGAGGCTGAGCGGCAGCGTCACCTTGCGGAACACGCTCCAGCCGCCCGCTCCGAGGCTGCGGGCTGCGGTGAACAGGTTGTCGTCGATGGCGTCCAGCGACGTGTAGACGGTCAGCACCACGTAGGGCAGCAGCACCTGGACCATGCCCAGGTACACAGCGTTGGTGGTGAACATGATTCTCAGGGGCTCTTCGATCAGGCCCGCGTCGATGAGGGTCTCGTTCACGAAGCCCTTGCGTCCCAGGGTCACGATCAGGCCGTAGGTGCGGATGATGATGCTCACCCAGTAGGGGATCAGCACCAGCGACATAAGGATGATCCGGACCCTGGGGCCGACGCTCACCAGGAAGTAGGCGACGATGTAGCCGGCGATCAGGCACAGGATTGTGACGATCGCGGCCGTCTCGAAGGTGTTGCGGAAGGCTCTCAGGTTCACGGTCCGCTCGGAGCCCGAGAACGACAGCGTGTCCTGGAACTCCTGGTTGCCGGCCAGGTCCCAGATCATCCACAGGATCGGGATCACGAACCAGACGAGCAGCCATAGCGCCCCGGTCCACGCCAGGATCGCGTACCTGGAAGTCAGCGAGCGCAGCGCGGGGCTGCGCTTGATTGTTGACGGGGCGGCGACGGGGCTAGCGGCCACTCTGGCTCAACTCGACAGCAGCCGGCTGAACTCGACCGGCCACCGGGCGATCACCCGGTCTCCGGCAGTGAACTCCTCGCGCCCCTCCTCGATGGCGGAGACGGCATGGAGCGAGTCGCCGTGGTCGGTGGTGATGAGGTAGCGGATCTCCGTCCCCGAGAAGTAGGCGGCCTCCACGGTGGCCGGCAGCACGTTGTTCGTCCCGTCGCCGTGGTCCGGACCATCGGAGCGCTCGGATGTGAGCTCGATCCGCTGCGGTCGGACCATGCAGTAGACGTCCTCATCGAGGCCGGCCGTCTTCGAACTGGCGTCGCTCGGGACGCGGAGCGCGACGCCGGGCTCGCCCCGGGTGGCGAGCTCCGTGCCGTCGTCGGACTGGCGTACCACACGGGCCGAGATGAGGTTGGCGTCGCCCAGGAACGAGGCCACGAAAGTGTTGGCCGGCTGCTCGTACACCTCGCGGGGCGTTCCCACCTGCTCGATCCGGCCGTCACGCATCACCGCGATCCGATCCGACAGGGTCATGGCCTCGTCCTGGTCG
Source organism: Candidatus Aldehydirespirator sp. (assembly GCA_965221605.1). GTDB lineage: Bacteria > Actinomycetota > Acidimicrobiia > Acidimicrobiales > Aldehydirespiratoraceae > Aldehydirespirator. Next base: position 199,330 of record CBDCSK010000013.1, on the reverse strand, counting down.
TGGGTCACGTAGATGACAGTCACTCCGAGACCGCGGTGCAACAGCCGCAACTGTTCCTGCATCTCGATTCGCAACTTGACGTCGAGGGCGCCGAGGGGCTCATCCATCAGGATGAGCGGCGGCTTGGCCGCTATGGCTCGGGCCGTCGCGATCCGCTGCTGCTGGCCGCCGCTGACCTGGCTGGGGTAGCGGTTCTCGAACCCGGACAGCTGGACCAGCTCCAGCACCTCCTCCACCCGCTTGGAGATCTCGGCCTTTCCCATCCTGCGAATGCCCAGCGGGAAGGCGATGTTCTTGAACACCGTCATGTGCGGGAACAGGGCGTAGTTCTGGAACACCATCCCGATGTTCCGCTTGTGGATGGGCACCGAGGTGATGGGCTCTCCCCCGACGAGGATCTCACCCTCGTCCGGCCGCAGCGCGCCCAGCACCAGGTTCAGCAGCGTCGACTTGCCCGATCCGCTGGGCCCGAGCAGGGTGAAGAACTCGCCCGCCCGGATCTCGAGCGACATGGTGTCGACCGCCACCACCTCATCGCCGAAGCGCTTGGTGACGTCGTGGAAGACGACATCCTCACCCCGGATGGTCGAGACCTCGGTATCTGGTGTGAGGGGGCGTGCGGTCACACCGCACGCCCCCTGTCAGATGTTGCGATCAGCTCGATGCTGCCCTTACGAGTTACTGAGCGGTGCGCCACTCGTCCCAGCGAGCCTGGAAGTCGGGGTTGTTCGCATAGAAATCGGGATCGATGACGATCGTCGTGTCGGCGAAGCGGGGATCGGTGCCCAGCCAGCCGGCCGCACTCAACGCAGGATCGACCAACGGCACCGACAGCACGTTGGACGGTGCGTAGATGGCGTGGTTGGTGTACTCGGCCTGCCCATGCGAGCCGCCGCAGTAGCCGATCGCAGCCGATGCGTAGGTGGGGGACTCCACTCCGACCGGGACCACCATCGGGGTTCCGACGGTTTCGATGAGGTGGGTCTGGGGCATGATCTTGTAGGGCGCTCCGTCCTTGACGGCATCCCACGCTCGCCCGGTCCACGCGTGGATCATGTCCACCTCTTCGGCCAGCATCAACTGGGTGATGGAGGCGCCGCTCGTGAAGTAGACCGAGATGTCGGGCGCGAGCTCATCCATCTTGGCCAGGGCCTCTTCCACGTCGAAGGGGTACAGGGCGGTCGGATCGTTGCCGAGCACGACCATGGCGGCCTCGGCCAGGCCCCGGAACGGGGTTCCCCAACCGTTGCCGTCCACCGCTCTCGGTCCGGGGTACGTCTCGGTGTCCCAGAAGTCGGCCCAGGTCTCAGGTCCGCCATCGGGCCACTTGTTGGTGTTGTAGAACACCGCCGAGCCGAACGTGGTGTGGGCGATGGCGTAATCCGTCGGGTGCTGCGACGGCGTGAGGTCGTCGGCGTTGATCACGCTCCAGTCGAGCGGCTGGATGAGCTCCTCGTCGATGGCGTTCTGGAGCTCGTACTCGTTGATCTTGATGGTGTCGAAGGTCGGGTCGCCGGGCGCTTCGACATCGGCCTTGAGGAATCCCAGCCCCACCCGGCCCTCGATGTAGACGATCTCGGTGCCGGTGTCCCGTGCGAACGGCCTCAGGCAACTGACCAGATGGGCGTCCTTCGACAGGCCGCCACCGGCGACCCATCTCACTCTGGGTGTTTCGCCCGAGGCCTGCAGACGCTCGTTCAAGACCTCCAGCCACGGTCGCTCCGGCTCCTTGGCCAGCTCCGCCGCCAGCTGCTCCGCAGCTTCGTCGGCGTCGGCCTGGGCCGCGGCCGCTTCGGCCTGGGCTGCGTCTCGCTCTGCCTCGAGCTCGGCGACGAGTGCGGGGTCGATGGCCCCCTCGGCCTCGGCCATGGCCGCCGCGAGTGCCGCCTCGGCCTCCGCGGCCCGAGCGGCGGCAGCCTCAGCCTCGGCTGCGGCAGAATCGGCTTCGGCCTGCGCGGCGGCGGCGTCGGCTTCGGCCTGCGCAGCGGCTGCTTCAGCGGCTTCGGCCTGCGCGGCGGCGGCGTCGGCTTCGGCCTGCGCGGCAGCAGCATCAGCTGCGCTGGTGTCCGGTGCGGCCTCCTCGTCGTCTCCACATGCGGCCGCCACCAGGGCGAACACCAGCAGAAGCGCGATGGCTATGAATCGCGTCCTGAAACGCCTCATGATTCCTCCCTTAGCCCTTCCCGTCCCCCAGGCAGAGCCGCTCGGACAATAGTTCAGACATTTGAGACCGGCCAAGGCCGGACGGATGTCAGCCGGTGTTGTCGATGACGGCGACGAGATCGCCCTCAGCCACCGTGGAACCAGCCGCGAGCACAACCTCCGAGACGGTGCCGTCAACCGGAGCCAGCACCGGTATCTCCATCTTCATCGACTCGAGGATCACCAGCTCGTCGCCCTCGCCGATCCGTTGACCGGCCTCGACGCAGACCAGGATCACGTTGGCCGTGATCTCGGCCCTCACCTCATGCAACGCCAACTCCGGTCGGTTCGCGATCTCAAGAACACGGCGGCTATGTGCCGGGGAAGTGAGGCGTCCGGCGTGCGCCATAGGCGGCTACGCCCTCGGTGAAGTCGTCGGTGGTCTCCAGCAGGTACTGCTCCTGCGCCTCCCGGCCGGCTGCGGCTCGCACCAGAGCGTGAAGGTCGCCGCGCATGGTCTCCCGAATTGCCCGGATGGCCAGCGGCCCGGCGGCCGCGATGGTCGCGGCCTTGCGATGGGCGGCTTCTTCGAGCTGGTCGAGTGGCACCAGCTCGTCGCACAGCCCCATCTTGAATGCCTCCTCACCCTTGAACCGCTTGCCGGTGTAGAGCACCTCCAGCGCGACCTGATGGCCCACGGCGCGAGGGAGCGTGACCGTCAGCCCCATGCCGTGGTGGAAGCCCAGCAGCGAGAAGTTGGCGCAGAAACGGGCCTCGGGGGCGGCCACCCGGAAGTCGCACACCATGGCCAGCCCGATGCCTCCGCCAACGGCGGCACCCTGCACCCTGGCAACCACCGGCGTCTTGCAGGCGAACAGCGCGATCGCGTCCCGGTAGAGCGGCGGAACGAGCTCCTCCTCGTCGCTGTAGAAGTCGCCGCCTGCACAGAAGTGCTTGCCCTCTGACCCCAACACGATGGCCCGGGCGCCGGGGTGGTCGTCGATGTCCTCGAACGCGGCCCTGATGGAGGCCACCAGCTTGTAGTCGAAGAAGTTGTTGGGCGGACGGTGGATCGTGACGGTGGCGACGTAGTCGTCGTCGATGTCGACAGTGACGTCCTCGTAGGGTCCCAGAGTGGTCATGGGCGCATTCTAGGAGTGACTGCTAGACCCGGGCCAAGCCCTCGAAGCCCTCGCCGATCCGTTCGGCTCACTAGTCGAGCGGTCTCGGCTGCCCACCAGCGGGTTGCTTCAGGCGAGGAGGGTCTCGACTGAAGCGGCCCAGCCGATGTGGTCGCCGACCGTGGCCGGGTCGAATCCGGGCACCGCCAGCGACGACACGCCGAGCTCGCGGGCGATGGCCGCGATCGGTGCCGGGTCACCGCTCTCGAACACCAGATCCTTGAGCGCGGCGGGCGGGACCAGGTCGGCGGCGGCCGCGGTGTCGCCCCGTACCAGTTGGTCCCGGATGGCTTCGACGCGACCATCGTCCAGTCCCCACCCCTCCCGCACGTCCGCCGCGGTGTTGAGGGAGGCGTAGACCGCGACGTGCATGATCGACGCCGCCGGGGCGTTGTCGTGGCGGACGAGCGGAGCCCAGACCAGCTCAGGCGGCCGGTGTCGGTGGGCGGCGCCGTCACCGATGATGGACACCGAGCGCCGGAGTTCCGACGCGGGGATCGCCCACAGCAGGACCCGGTCGGCCAGCGCCCCGGCCGCACGCATCATCTGGTCGCCCCGTCCCGCCATCAGGATCGGGACCGCATCGAACTCGATGTCGAGGCCGCGGCCGGACGCCGCGTCGAGGGTCCCGTCGCCGGCGACCCCGCGCAGGAACGTGACGAGCTCCGTGACCATCGCTGCCGCGTCGCGCCGGGAGATCCCGGCCGCGGCGGTGATCTCCGAGCCTCCGGCCGCGATCCCGCAGAACACCCGCCCGGGCGCGATCTCCTGCAAGGTGGCCAGCGCCGAGGCCGTGTGGAACCGGTGGCGCATGTACGGGTTCGTCATGGCCGGCCCCAGTTCGATCCGTTCCGTGGCGGCGGCGACCCGGCCGAGCAGCATCCACACGTCGCGCCACCAGAAGGCATCGGCGACGCCGATCCACTGCGTCCCTGCCTCCTCGGCCGCCCGCGCGAGGGCCACTGCCTGGTCGGCGTCCGGGTTGGCCACGTGGTTGATCACGCCGACCATCGATCATCGGCCTCCGAGTTCGGCGGTCATGGCTGCGAAGGCCTCAGCCGCGTGGTCCGCACCCTCGCGCAGGTCATCCTGGAGCAGGGCGAGCCCGATGCTCGTGGGCCGATGCTCGCGCACGAGTTCCGCCAGCCGGTTGCCCACGACCGGGGGCTCACCGACCAGCATCACCCGTTCGAGCACCGTGTCGTCGACCAGCCTCCGTGCCGGTTCGGGGTCGCCGTCCCGGATCGCCTGGGCGGCCGCCTTCACGGTGGCCAGGTCGAGCCCGAGCTCGTCCCGCACCTCCGGTGGCGTGTCGAGCAGCCCCCAGACCATCTCCGGCCGGTGCCGCTCCACCGCCTTCTCGGTGAAGGCCACGCTCGGGTAGAGCGCGATGTCGATCGATCGCGCCGAGCGGGCCCAGCCGACCACGGCCGGATAGCGGAACGGGGGCATGCCGGACACGAAGGCACCGTCGGCCCGCTGCGACGCGAGCCGGTTCAGGCGGGGGCCGCGGGCTCCCACGAACACGGGGAGCGGCGCACCGGCGGCCGCCTCGGTGATCGCCACGTCGGGGGGTGAGTACCCGGCCGCAGGCTCCCGGGTAGCGACTGCGCCGACGATGTCGAGGAACTCGCCCATGCGGTGCAGCGGTCGGGAGGCTTCCAGGCCGAACGGCGACAGCGACAGCTGGCCTCCCGCTCCCACCCCCAGCACCGCTCGGCCGCCGCTGAGCTCGTGGATGGTGAGCATGCTGGCGGCCGTCACGCCGGGGTGACGCACATAGGGGTTGGTTATGCCGGTGGCCAGCCGGATCCGGTCGGTGACCACCGCGGCCGCGGCCAGCACCGCGAACGGGTCGCGTGCGGGGCCCTCGTCACCCACCCACAGCTCGTCGAGGCCGAGATCCTCGACATGGCGGGCCAGATCGACCAGCTCCGGCGCCGGTGCCTCCGGGAACACCCACACGCCGACCGCGGGAGCGGTGTCGCCGCTCACGGCACCGGCCTACCATCGCGGTCATGGCCTGGATCGACACCGTCTCGTGGTCCGACGCCGAGGGCCCGCTCCGTGATGCCTACGACTGGCAGGCGGCGGCGCTGGGGGAGCCGGCCGAGTTCACGATGCTCGGAAGCCTGTACCCCGCCATCGTCGAGGAGCGGCTCCGGCTCTACCGCACCGTCGAGCACTGCCCGTCGCGGCTCACACCGATCGAGCGCCAGTCGGCCGCCCTCGTGACGTCCCGGTTGAACGGCACCGACCACTGCGCATCGGGGCTGCGACTCAAGCTCGAGTCGCTCGGCCTCGCCCCCGCGCTGCTCGACGCCATCGATGCCGACCCGGCCAACGTCACCTCCGGCGACGGCCGCTTCGACGCGATCTGCGCCTATGCCGCCAAGCTCACCGCGTCGCCTGACGCGGTTGTACAGGACGACCTCGACCCGCTGCGCGAGCACGGGCTGAGCGATCTTGACATCCTCGATCTCAACAACATGGTCGCCTACTACGCCTATATCAACCGGGTGGTGATGGGCCTCGGGCTGCGCAGCGTGATGACCACCACCCGGCAGGCCACGAGCGCGGTTCCCGGCGAGCGCTGACACTGGGCCGCTCACAGTCGCGGCATGACTTCGGCGGCGAGTATCTCCACGGTTCGCAGCGAGCTGGCGTCGTCCTGTCCGGGGATGATCGAGAGGTCGCCCACTCCCAGCTCGGCGTAGCGGCTGATGGTGTCGACCATCTCGTCCACCGAACCGGTTGTGGCGTGCCACTCGACGACATCGCCGGTCACATCATGGGCGCCGTACTCGAGCCGGGTCCGGTGGGCCAGGAACTCTCCGCCCGAGTCGAAGAACCGCTCGGCGACCGGCACGAGCTCGTCGGGTGTGGCCCGTGAGGACAGGAAGGGCAGGCCCAGCGTCACCGCTCGGGTCATAGTCTTCGCCGCTCCGGCCAGCCACACCGGCGGCGGGCCGGTGCTGGTGGGTCCGGGGGACAGGGTCTCGTCGACGAGGAGTCGGCGAAGGTCCACGAGACGCTCGTCGAACACGGCGGCACGATCGCTGAAGGCGATGCCCCCCGCTTCGAGGTCGTGGGCCCAGAATCCGGGCGTGACTACGAGCACGAGCCCGCCGCCCGCCATCCGGTGGAGCGTGTTGGCCTGCTTGGCCAGCCAGGCCGGATCGCGCAGCGGGAGGATGGCGGCCGCGATGCCGGTGCGGGCTGTGGGGAACCGTCCGGCCAGCCAGGCCAGCTCGGTCAGGCTCTCCATGGCGCCGGCCCAGCCCACGAAGTCGGGGTTGGCGAGGTAGCCGTCACCGAGCCAGAGGGTGTCGAGACCGCCCTCCACCGCGATCCGGCCCAGCTCAAGCGTGGTCTGTCGGGTGGTGGCAAACGGCGAGATCCCAATCCGCACTTCAGCGATGCTATGGGATTGCCTGACTACGGCGTGGCCACCGCTCCGATGACTCCACCGACCTATGCCTGGCTGTAGGTGGCTACCCGGCTGTAGGTGGCGGTCTCAATGTCGATATAGAGCTGGTAAGAGCGGGTGTCGGCGAACGGGAGTTGCTGGCTCATGTAGGCGCCGGCGACCTGGTTGTCCATGTCGACCCAGAAGAAGGTGTTGGCTATGCCGGCCCACATCAACCCGCCGGCGGGACGGCCCGTGGGCAGCGGCTCCTCGTTGATCTGGAAGGTCAGGCCCCAGGACTTCTGGACGCCGGGGAAGAACTCGGCGTCGTTGGTGAACTCGGGCATCGCGGAGGGCAGGGCGACCACCCGCAGGTCTCCGATGTGGTTGGCCGTCATCTGGTCGACCGTGGCCGGGCGCAGCACTCTCACGCCGTTGCGGCTGCCGCGGCCCAGGATCATCTGCAGGAACCGGCAGTAGTCCCGGGCCGTGCTGTAGAGCCCGCCGCCACCCGAAGGGAACCTCGGCTCGGGGGAGCGGGGGAGGTCTCTGGCGGCCAGCGAGCCGTCGGGCAGCCGGACGTGCACCACCGACAGGCGGGACTGCATCTCGTCGCTCAGGCTGAAGGCGGTCGAGTCCATGCCCAGCGGACCGAGGATGTGCTCGTCGAAGTAGTCGTCGAGCCGCTGGCCCGAGACCTCTTCCACGATGCGGCCCACGAAGTCGATGTTGATGCCGTACATCCAGCGCTCCCCGGGATCGAACAGCGCCGGCACGGTGGTGGTCGCCACCAGCTCGCCGCTGGTCATCGATCCGGTTCCAGTGGCTTGGTGATAGCGGAGCAGGGGCTTGCTCCAGTACGGGTAGCCGAATCCGGCGGTGTGGGTAAGCAGGTGGCGCAGCGAGATCTGGCCCCTGGCCGGGCGCACCACCGGCTGCCCGTCGCGGTCGAAGCCCTCGAGCACTCCCGCGTCGGCGAGGTTGGGCAGAACGCTCGAGGCGGGCTCATCGAGGTGGAGTTCGCCCTGTTCCACGAGCTGCATGGCCGCCGTGCCGGTGATGGCCTTGGTCATCGAGGCGATCCAGCAGACCGTGTCGAGTGTCATCGGCAGGGCATCGGCCGCGGTGGCCGCGGACCGGTTACCGGCGGCCGCAGCCGCGAGGAGCCCGTCGCCGGTGACGACTTGGGCCGCCGCACCGACGACATCCCCGGCGCTTACTCCCCGGTCGAGGATGTCCTGCACGTCGGTCTGAAGCGTCATCGAATGCCCGGCAAGCTAGCGTTCCCGGCTGGGCCGCTGGCGAACCGGAGGAGCGGGCGGTGGCAATGACGCTGGATCCCGAGTTGTTCCTGCCCGATCCGGCTCAGGTCGCGCAGTGACGTTCGCACCCAAGCCCGACCATCTGATGCCGGCGCTCACCCCTTCCCAGGAGCTGGCCGTCCTGGCCCGCGGCCTGTGGCGCCGGGGGTACCGCGACCACATCGCCGGCCACATCACCGTCAACCGGGGCGACGGGACGTTGTGGTGCAACCCGAGGCTGCTGCGCTGGGACGAGATCCGCCCCGAGCATGCGATCGTCATCAACCTCGACGGGGACGTGCTCGAAGGCGACTGGCCGGCGCCTGCGGGCATCCTGCTTCACCTGGCGCTGCGCCGGGTCCGGCCCGACCTCGGGGTGGTGGTCCACGGTCACCCGCTCTACAGCACGGTCTGGGCCGGCATCGGTGAGGTTCCGCCGGCGATGGATCAGAGTTCCGCGACCGGCAGCGGCGATCCGGTGCTGGTGGCCGAGTACGCAGGAACGGTCAACGACGGCAGCGCCGCCGAGACGACCGCCGCCAGGATGGGCGACGCCGAGGTTGCCCTGCTCGCGGGCCACGGCGTGGCGGTGACCGCGCCGACGGTGGCTAGCGCCTACCGGCGGGCGGTGACGCTGGAGATGCGATGCGAGCGGGCCTGGCACGCCCGGGCCATCGCCGACGGCCCGGTCCGCTCGCCGCTGCCGGACGCCTTCCTCGAGCAGTGCCGCCAGGGCGGCTACGGGGTGCCTCCGGGCCATTGGGAGGCCGCGGTCCGCGCCGAGCTGCGCGCCGACCCCAGCCTCCTCGACTGAGAGAACGCGTCGACGGCTCCTCGAACCCGAGGTCGCTACAGTGCTCGCGCCGCGGCAAGGGTGACGAATGGATCATGAGATGAGGATGCGACAAGATGCGGATGGCGCTAACGCGCTGACATTGGGATACGTGGGCCACAGGAGGTGACAGTTCATGTTGCAAATGTCATCGGAGGAGATGCGCGAGCTGGCACACCATGTGACGGACATTCTGGTCGAGCGCGCGGAGAGTCTGAGCAGTCGTCGGGCCTGGGAGGGAGACTTCAAGGACGCTCTGGCCCATCGGCTGGCCGAGGACCCGCCGGAGACCGGCCGGCCGGCGCGCGATGTGATCGACCAGGCAGTGCAGGACGTGCTGACCAACACCCTGCGACTCGACCATCCGCGATCGTTCGGTTTCGTGCCGACGTGCCCGACGTGGCCGGGCATTCTGGCCGACTTCATGGCGTCGGGATTCAACGTGAACGCAGCGTCCTGGATCGTGGCGAGCGGCCCCAGCCAGCTCGAGGAAGTCGTCGTCGGCTGGTTCCAATCGTGGTTCGGGCTGCCCGAAGGCGCGGGCGGGCTGCTGACCAGCGGCGGGTCGGCGGCCGCGCTGCATGCGTTCGTGGCGGCACGCGAGGCGGCCGGCAATCCGGATCGTGCCGTGGCCTACATGAGCGATCAGAGCCACAGCGCGCAGATCCGGGCCGCCCGCATCGTGGGCATCGCGCCCGATCGGATCCGGGTGCTCCCGACCGACGCCGCGGGCCGGATCGATCCCGGCGCGGTCTCGGCTGCGATCACCGAGGACCGGTCTGCGGGGTGCGCGCCCATGGTCGTGTGCGCGAACGCGGGCACGGCGGCTTCGGGCGCCGTCGATCCGCTGCCGGAGCTGGCGGAGGTCTGCGCAGCGGAGGGGGTGTGGTTCCACATCGACGCGGCCTACGGCGGGTTCGCCGTGCTGGTGCCGCGGGGCGCGGCCGCGCTCGAGGGCATCGAGCGGGCGGACTCGCTCAACATCGACCCTCACAAGTGGTTGTTCCAACCGTATGAGGCCGGCTGCGTCCTCGTGCGCGACGCCGGCACCCTCGAGCGCGCCTTCGCGATGAAGCACGACGTGTTGCAGGACTCGGTCTGGGGGGCCAGGCACGCCAACCCGGCTGACCGGGGCATCCAACTGAGCCGCGGCTTCCGCGCGTTGAAGGTCTGGATGTCGATCCAGGCTTTCGGGCTGGCAGCGTTCCGCGCCGCCATCGACAACGGACTCGACCTGGCGGCGCGAGCCGCGGAGCATGTGCGAGCCAGCAGCACGTTGGAGCTGGTGTCGGCCTCGCTGAGCATCGTGTGCTTCCGCATCAACCCCGGCGACCTCAGCGAGGATGCCCTCACCGGCGTCAACCGCGAGGCGCTGGCGCGGATCTTCTGGGGCGAGCGCGCCTTCCTGACATCCACGATGGTCAATGGGCGATTCGTCCTGCGGTTGTGCATCATCAACCACAACTCGACCTGGGACGACGTGCGCGAGACGCTTCAAGCGGTTGAGCGGCACGCCGCAGAGGCCATCGGCTCTTCATCGACCACCGGTACCGGACGGCAGTGACCACCGATGAGACGCGGCCGGGGCCGCGGCGGGTCGCGATCGTCGGCGGGGGGTCTCCGGGCTCGGGGCTGCGTGGGCGCTGAACCGTCACCCCGACCGCTTCGACATCCGGCTCTACGAGTCGTCCGACCAGATCGGCGGGAACGCCATCACCGTCGACATGCCCCAGGACGACGGCACGTCGATCCCCTTCGACATCTCGGTCACCGCCTGCATCCCGTCGGTGTACGACCACATCCTGCTGCTGATGGAGCAGTTCGGCATCGACCTGCTCGACACCCGGTTCAGCTACAGCGTCAAGTACCAGGGGCGCATCTATGCCCACGACTTCGATTCCGAGATCCGGGAGCAGCTGCAACCGGAGATCGCCAAGTTCCAGCGCCTGCTGCGGCGGCTGCAGTGGTTCGGGTGGCTGAGCCGCTCGCAGTCCAAGGCGCTCAACGCCCTCAACCCGTTCAACTACATCAGCATGGGGACGGTGCTGAACCTCGGCGGCTTCTCCGGCGACTTCAGGTACAAGATCCTGAAGCCGATGTTCGTCAACTTCCTGATGGCGACGAACGTGTTCGACAGCCAGGAGACCTGCTTCGTGACCGGGCTGGCGGCGGCGACCCAGCTCGGCGCCGACTATCCCTTCGATGACCCCGCAGCCAAGCGGTCGTTCAACTTCTACGGCAGCATCCTCCACGGCTCCCGACTCCACAAGATCGCCTAGCGAACGTTGGATGGGATGAGCGTCGGCTGGAGCGGTCCTTTCGCGTATAGTCCGCTCTCAACTGGTGGAGGCACGGTGCGGTCATGAACGACGAACATGCACTTTCGGCGCGCGTGAAGGCCGCGTTCGAGGGATGCTACGAGGGCCGGCGTGCCGCGGACCTCTCAGGCGTTCCGGTGTCGACGGTGTATTGGTGGGCCCGAACCGGGATTGTCGAGCCGTCGGTGTCGCCTACGAGGATCAAGCTGTGGTCCTACGCCGATCTCATGGCGTTGCGTATCGTCTATTGGCTCCGCCATCCCAAGAAGGGTCGGGGCAGTGACATCGCCGCCAGCCCCATGCCGCAGGTGCGCGAGGCACTTGCAGAGTTGGAGCGCCGCGGGCTGGACATCTGGGATGACAGCGCCAGTTACCCCGATTCACCGCTCCGGGTCGACTCGTCCGCAGAGATCTACGTAGTGGACGACGACGTGTCCCGCGTTGATGGCCAGCAACCGCTTGCTGGCATGTTGGACCTGCTCGGTCCCTTCGAGGGCGACGGGCGTGGGGCGCCTGACCTCGTCCGTCCGCGTCCCAATCTGCGGATCATCCCCGGCAGGGTGTCGGGCGAGCCTCACCTCGCTGGTTCCCGCATTACTACGCAGGTCGCCGCAGCCCTGCACCGCAACATCGCGGACATAGAGAAGATCGCCGCCCTCTACCCCGGCTTCGACGCCAGCATCTTCCAAGAGGCCATCGAGCTTGAACTCTCGCTCGCGGCCTGATGCGCCTACCGCTGGATCAGAACTTCCCCGAACCGATCCTTGGACAGTTGGAGCCGTGGATGGGGGACATCGAATTGCTGCCGCTGCGCACGATTGACGAAGCGCTGACGCAACTTGATGACCGGAGCCTGCTGATCGCTCTCAAGCAGCTCGATTTCGAGGGCCTCGTCACACTCAACTACAAGATGTTGCGCAATCCCAAGGAGCTGGCAGCCGTTCTCAAGACGAAGTTGAACATCTTCGCTGTGGAGGGTGTGGGCCACGATCCGATTCGTGCGACTGGAGCGCTGCTCCTGGATCTGCGGCCTGCGGTGAATGCCATCGAGTCGGGGAAGACTGGTGTCTTCTGGTTGAGGCCTCGTTCGCCTCAGCCACAGGATCCGTGGGAACTGTTCAAGCGCGCCGCGGAGAACCACGGCGAGGAGGCAGATGCGCTCTACGAGCAGGTCAAGGTGTCTGACGCCGACATCGAGGCCGTCGTTCTTTGATTGCTCGCGAGTGGCGGGACTAGAGCGCCGTCCCTAGCCAGTGCTGGACTATTGGCACTGTGCGGTTAGTCGTCTGGGGTGATGGGGCTGATCAGGTCGTGGTCCTTGAACGCTCTCGCCAGGCGGGTGTCGGCGGATATCAGCCGGCAGTGGAGGCGCTCGGCGAGGGCGATGTAGAGAGCGTCGTAGAAGCTGAGGTTGTGGCGCAGCTGCCAGGCCCGGGCCGCGATCGCCCCCTGGATCGGGTGACGGCGGTGGACGAGGCGCTCGGCCATCAACCGCGCTGACGCCCCGACGTCGTCGGTGAGGTCGCCGCGCAGCACCATCAGGCGCAGCGCATTGCCGACCTCGGCGTCGATCAGGTGAGGCGCGGCGCGGCGGCGACCCCGCAGCATCGCTCGCGCCCGGTCGCCCAGGGGGCCGGTGGACGCGACGCCGGCAACGAGCGTCGACGCGTCGACTACGACCGTTCCGTCGTTCACCGGCGGTCGGCGTCGAGGTCCGCCAGCAGCGCTTCGATGTCGAGCCGGATCCCGTGGGCCTCGACGAAGCGCTCGAGGTCTGAGAAGAGCTCCTCGTCGTCGGGTTCGCTGGCCATTCGCTCTATGCGGCGCTTCATGTAGGCCTGGATCGACTGGCCGGCGGCACGGGCTCGGCGCCGGATGACCTCATAGGCGTCCTCAGAGATGTCCCGAACCTGGATGGTCGCCACCTGCCCAAGGCTAGCGCTAAAGCGCTACTTTACATGCAAAACTGACCGATACCGCTGGTTGCTCACGCTTGCGTCACCCGAGCGGGAGTCTCGGCGGCATCGTCGGTAGGCATCCCTGCTGTGCGAGAGCGTCAGCACGCGCCCGGTCCGGCGTCCTCGCTCTGCTCGTGCGCCCGGCCTCGGCGTGGTGCGTGCTGATGGGGCAGGCGGGGTTGCGTCAAGGTCTGAGGGCGGTGAGGGGCACCACCGCGATCCCGTCGCCGGTCTGGTAGCCGGGGCCGAACGCGGTGATCACCAGCAGGCGTGCCGGCTCCCCCCGCTGTTTGGGGTCCACCCGGTCGCGCACGGCGCGGAGCGAGTCCATCGCCGCAGTGATGGCCGGGGCGCCGCCCAACTTGACCTCCACCGCCGCCCACTGGCCGTCCAGCCCCTCCAGCACCGTGTCGGCCTCCAGGTTGGAGTCGTCGCCGTAGTAGTAGACGCGTGCGCCGATGGACTGGGCATACACCCGCAGGTCGCGCAGGGCCATCGACTCGAACAGCAGGCCCATGGCCGCCAGGTCGCTGCGAAGCCATGCCGCGGACGAACCCAGCGCGGCCACGGCCAGCGCAGGGTCGACGAAGTAGCGCTTGGGGGTCTTGCGCAGCCGGGCCGACGAGCGGAGATGGACAGTCCAGGCGGGCAGCGGCTCGATCACGAACAGGCGAGCCAACTCGTCGAGGTAGGCGCGCAGCGTCGAGCGGGCCGGCGGTCCCGCCCCGTGCTCGGTCAGGTCGGACCGGATCGTCGCCTGGGAGGCCGCGGTGGCCTCGTTGCGGGCCAAGGACGCCAGCAGGCGCCCAGCCAGGCCGGGGTCTCGCCTCACTCCCGCCACCCGTGACATGTCGGTGCGGGCAATGTCGTCCAAGTAGTCGCGCAGGCGCGTTTGCGCCACCGCGGGAGCCATGTTGATCATGCGGGGCCATCCGCCCCTGCAGATCAGGTCGGCGACGCCTGCGATGGTCCGCCCGGCATCCGCCGCCCGGCAGCGGCCGCCCGCCCACAGAGAGGCGAGGGACACCTCCCCGGTCGAGTCGCCCGACTCCCACAACGACATGGGCCTCATTCGCACGCGGGCCACCCGCCCCGCGCCGGAGTGCTCGGTGATGTCGTCGGGCGGGTTCTGCGATCCGGTGAGGACGAAGTGTCCGAACCCGCCCCGCCGGTCGCAGGTGTGGCGCATCGGATTCCAGATGCCACGCACCAACTGCCACTCGTCGAGCAGCCGGGGCTCGGGACCATCCAGTATCGACCCCGGATCCACGCTCGCGGCCAGGCGCATCTCCTCCGACTCGTCCAGGACCACCTCGCTTCGGGAGAAGCGTCGGCCCGTCCAAGTCTTGCCGCAGCCGCGCGGACCCTCGACGAGCACCGCGGGCGCGGAGGCCAGCGCCTCGGCCACCTCGGAGTCGACGACACGGTCCAGGTACCTCGGATCAGGCGTTTCGTTCATCGTCTCTCCCGGCCATGCTTGCACTCCACTTAACGGGTATTTTACACTCCACTTTCCCGATATCTGGCACTCCAAGTTACGAGGATTATGGACTCCGGGGTGGGTCTATCCGCTCGCCTCTAGGGCCAACAGACGCGCTGGCCGGCGAGGACCGCGGCCTCGCCGCCGTTGAGACGTCTGAGCCTGACCGCGTCCGCATCGCCGAGCAGACGGGCCGCCGCCGTCCAGGACGATCCCGCCGGCGACTCGATGCAACTGACTAGCTCGACGGCGCGCTCCGCGGGCAGGCCGACGGTGAGCGCTGCGTTGATGTGGCGCGCGATCTTCTCGACGAGCGCGATGCCTGAGGCCTCGTTGGGATTGTTGTCGGTCATGACCGTCATGGCGTAGAAGCCACCGGCGGGGTCGCGCACCACGCCGGTGGTCCCCGCTTGCCAGCCGCCGCCCCGCAGCGGATAGAAGCCGTTCTTGAGCGCGGCCTGATAGGCGGGCGGAAGGCCCGCTGTCACGCCCCAGCTCTGCGCCGCGCTCACGTTCGACATCCACTCCCAGGCGATGCGCACCGACGCCTCCCGCAGCGGACCGCCGCCGATGAGCAACTGCTCCACCAGCCGTGTCCGATCCTCGGCGGTCGACAGGGTTCCGCCGTACCAGGCGGTGTGGCTGGTGCCCGCAATTCCGAAGCGCTGGTCGAGCGCTTCCATGCCCTGTGCTCCGCCGACCTGCACGTACAGCCGTGATGTAGGCGGCCGGTTGTGGCTGTAGTGCATCATCAGCTCGACATCGGCAGCCTCGGACTCACTGAGGGAGCGGCCCGCGTCCTGGGCAGCGAGCAACACTCCGGCCAAGACTTGGGCCTTGATCACACTGGCCGTGGTGAGTTCCTGGTCGGGGTGCAGGTGGTACTCGCAGCCGTTGCGGTGGTCGTGGACGGCTGCGGTGAACCGGGCGCCGGGGTGCGCCTCGACGATCCGTTCGACCAGCGCAGTGTCGAACAGTTGGCGGCAACCGTCCGGCAATGGGGTTGCCTCGGCGGTCGAAGCCGCCGAGTCTTCGAGGTGGTGCAATGCCCGACTGAGGAACACCGCCATCTCAGCCCGCGAGACGGGCCGCGATCCGCAGAAACGTGCCGGCTCGGAATCGCAGCCACCGGTGATGCCGGCCGCGTTGAGGGCCTCGATGGCTTCGTGGGCGGGATGATCGGTGCCCGGATCCGAGAAGGTGGCCCCGTCGCCGCCGGCTCTCGGCAGCCCGAATGCTTGCACCAGGTAGAGCGCCGCCTGCGCTCTGGTGACGGGAGCATGGGGGCAGAACATGGTGCCGCTGGAGTTGCACCCGATGGTTATGCCACGCTCTGCGACCAGTTCGACGGAGGATGCGTACGAGGCGCTGGCCGAGACATCGTCGAAACGTCCAACCGGGCTCCCGGACGGTGTGAGTCCCAATGCGCGCACGATGAAGACCGCGGTGTGGGCCCGCGTGATCGGCTGATCGGGCTGGAACGTGCCGTCGGGGTACCCCATGGTGACGCCGAGCGCAGCGATATGGGCGACATGCGGCGCGTACCCAGCGTCGTCGGCCACGTCACTGAATCGAGCTCCGCTGGTCTCAGTCGCCACGGCTGGGGGGATTCCGGCCGACAAGACAGCCGCCGCCACAAGCGCAACAAGGCACCGGATGCGGGCGGCGAACATGCGACGAGCCTAGGACGCCGCTATCCGCTGGGATCCCGGCCAGCTGCGCCCGCACTAGATTCCGCCCATACCCCGCTCTCGTGGGGGATGCGCGATTCGCGTTCCCGCAGGTCAGCGGCCCGGCATGTGGATGGTTTGGCACGCTTTTCTCGGAATCCTGGCACGCTTTCGGCACCCGTCGAGGGGTTCGCGCTATCCGATCAATCGGAGGGAAACGTCAGGGAGGCTCGGTGTTTCTTGAAGCATGAGCGACACGCCGGATGCTCAAGTGTCGCGCTGTGGTTCTTGCCGCACAGGTGGCAGTGCTTCTCCTTGTATGCCTTGTTCTTGTAGCGCGCCCACGACTTGTAGCAGGCAGGGCAGTACGGTTTGAGCGGGGCGGCTGCCAGCTCGCCACGGCAGCGGATGCAATACCCGCCCAGCGTGTCGGTCGCTGGTGACGGCTTGCTGGCGCGCTGCTGAGTTCGTCGTGTCTGACCTCTGCTGTTGGCGTTCCCCGCATTGCGATCTGATCGTGGTTGGTGCTTCGGGGAGCCTGGGCGGTGCTCCTCGCTGCCGCGCAGGATGGTCTGCGCTTCCGCATAGATCGCGTCGTACAGCGGGCCGTCCTCGTCTCGGTCCACGAGAACACCCATCTCGATGTTGTTGACTTGCGAGAACTCGTAGAGATTCATCGAGGTCAGGAGCGCCTTCTTCTCGCTCATGTAACACTTGGCGTGGAGGTTGGCGCAGTAGCTCGTTCGGATCGACGGTGTGGACGACAGCCATTCGCTCTGCTTCGGGGACAACTCGCTCTTGCCGTAAACGACCCGAGTGTCGATCTTCAGACGGTCCTTGTCGGCCAGCAGATCTCGGATGCGTTGATTCACGCGCAAGAAGGGACTAATCAGCACCAGGCGCTCCTCTGCTCCTCGGATCAGTTCCTCCAACTCGTAGGACACTCCCGTCGTGGTCAGGAACTTCGCCATTCACGGCCTCCGCGCTCGGTGGTCGTCGGGGTGAGGCACCCTACTCGTCTCGCAGTCTCCGTTGAGGACTCCACGATGGGGCCTCCCCGGACGGTGCCAATGACATCAGCCGTCAGATGGGTCGCGACAGCGGACAGGGTGCCCTACAGTGGTCTCGCTGCCTATTCCTGCCGCTCGTCCGCCTCGTCGGCGTACTGTCCGTAGCCGAGGCCGCGGACGTGGGGTTCTTCGTGAAGCAGCTTGCGGAGGGCGATGATCTCGTCTTCGTCCCAGTCGAGAGCAGCGCAGACCGCGGCGTCCCACATCTGGCGAACCTCGCATTCGCCGTCACGATACTGGGGTACGGTCATGTGGCGGGTGGCGTGCCAGCAGTCGGCCAGGGTGTTGACGATGCGAGGGTTGGAAAGGTCGGTGCCCAGTGTGCGTCGGGACTTGCCTCGATTCGCCGCTGTCCCTCTGCACCCTTTCCGCCAAGCAGCGGGAAGGCTCCGGGCGTGTCAGCAGTCGAGGGGTGGTGGGTGCCAGCCAGGAGACGTTGGGTTTGGTGAGACGACATACCCATGTCGTCCAATGGCCTCTGGGGGTGGGTAGGTGGGGGTGGTGGGTAGGCTTTGGGGCGTGTCGGGTGGGCGTACTGCTGTTGTGGCGTTGGTGTTGGCGGCCATTGGAGTTGTCGTTGCGGTGGTTGCGCTTTTTGTGGGCATCGTCGCCCTTGGCGGCGATAGCGAGGCGCCGTCGAAGACCAACGCTCCGGCCTACGCCATCTGGCTGGTCGAGGAAGCGGTCGACCGCTACGAACGCGACGGCGCCGAAGCGACGCTCGAGCACTACAACGGCCCCGAGGCGCTCGACGGGTCCTGGTACGTCTTCGTGCTCGAAGACCGCGACGGCGCGCTGTACACGGTCGCCAACTCCAACCGCCCCGAGTTCGTGGAGACGACCCGTGAGCGCATCGACGCCAGCGGCTACGACTACGGCGCCGCCTTCGCCCGGACCGTCGACGGCGGAGCCGGCCAGTGGGTGTCGTACCTGTTCACGCACCCCGTGACCCGCGAGGACGCCCCCAAGCACACCTGGGTCGTCCGGCGCGGCGACCTCCTCTTCGGGGCCGGCTGGTACGAAGGCATCCGCTAACGCTCCACCCCACTCCGTCCCGGGCGATATTTCAGTAGTTGCGCTCATATTTCGAGCACAACTACTGAGATATCCGGTGGAGTTTTCGTGATGTCAGGTGTTACGCGTCGCCAAGAGCCGACGGCCGGGGCCGCGGCGGGTCGCGATCGTCGGTGGGGGGGTCTCCGGGCTCGGGGCTGCGTGGGCGCTGAACCGTCACCCCGACCGCTTCGACATCCGGCTCTACGAGTCGTCCGACCAGATCGGCGGCAACGCCATTTCGTCCAGGGAAGGCGGCGGACCTGGCACTGCGGCGCCCACACGCTGATCAACAGCCAGGAGACCTGCTTCGTGACCGGGCTGGCCGCTGCGACCCAGCTCGGCGCCGACTACCCCTTCGATGATCCCGCAGCCAAGCGGTCGTTCAACTTCTACGGCAGCATCCTCCACGGCTCCCGATTCCACAAAATCGCCTAGCCGTCGCCGGGCGGGCGCCCTCGCGCCGCGGCCGCCGCGATATTTCAGCACTCAAGCTCGAAAATCGAGCACAACTACTGAAAATATTCTGGCCGGCAACCCGAAGACCGGTTGATGGGCGCTCGCTGGTTGCCGTCGGGGGACGGTGAGGCGTCACCACCAGTCGGCGAAGGAGCGCCTCGACGTCTGTTGTCCGGCAGCGCCGCGCGGGAACCACGCCAGCTCACGGTCGCCGCCGGGAGCGGCGGACCGGTAGTCGACACCGTCCAGGCCGGCCTCGAAGACCTGTGCACCGATGCGCTGGCAGTCCTGGTGCGGGAGGGGACGGCCGTCGGTGTCATGGGGGTAGGTGTGAGGCAGGTCGAGGGATGCGAGCCCGTCGTCGCTGTAGGCGTCGGCGGCCTGCCCGTCGGGGATTATGACCTCCACCAGCACGGGCGCGGTGGTGGGATCGAGGTCTTCTGGGCCGTAGGCCAGCCCCGAGTAGAGGCGAGCGACGTTGGCCCGGGCGGTGGCCTCGTCTCGGTTCAGGTACAGGCACTCCATCCCCGGCGGGTTCCAGCGCTGCCCCTGGGCGGCGGCATACGACGGGTCGAGCGGGTCGGCCCATTCCGGGTCGGCGACGCGGCAGTAGGTGCCCTCGATGGGGACGGTCCTCATCGCCTAGGCGATGCGGGTGTAGTCGAAGCTGTCCCGGACGGACCGCAGCAGCCACTCGTGGTCGTCGTCGGCGATCACCTTGAGCATGCTGCGCCCTTTGTAGGCGTCGGCGCTGCGGCGCACGACCACCGCCGCCATCCCGTCACGCAGCCGGTAGCTGAGGATGTCGGCGATCTCCGCCAGCGCGCCGATCTTGGCGATGCGATCAGCAGGCGGCCCTGCGAGCAGCCACTTCTCGACCGCTTGGCGCTTGACGCCCATGAGATCTGCGATGTCGCTGCTCGACAGGTCCAGCGTCGACATGGCCCGCCGCAGGGGCGAGGCGTTGCGCTGTTCGTGCTCGACGGCGGCCATGACCTTGGCGAACCAGGAGAAGCGGTGCTCGTCTATGTTGCGGCCTGCCATCGAGCATTCTTGGGGCAGCCCTGCCGCGTACCCTCGCAAGCGGTCGACGAAGACGGTGAGCGCGCCCTTCCCGTCACAGGACGGAGCGACCCAGGGGGCTTCAAGCGAGCATCGCCGCAGCAGGCCGAACACGACGGTCGGCGCCGGTCGGGCCTCGGGGTGGCGAGCGGGCAGTTCGGTCAGCGTCCGTGCGGCGATGGAGGTGAAGACGTAGTAGCGCCGCACGGTCGTGCGGTCCGCCGAGCTGGTCAAGCGCGGCATCAGATGGTCCAGCGCGGCCACCACGTCGGGAAGCAACTCGCAGGCGGTCTCCGACGAGTCGGCCAGATCCCCCTCCAGCAAGTCCTCGAACGCCACCACGAGCCCAAACCTAACGCAACCAATAAGCAATCACAATAAAGTTGCCTATGCGTGACCCAGTGGTTGCCTCAGACGCCGCAATCGCGTAGCCGGTTGAAGCCGCCACACCCGCTGAGCGCCAACACGCGCCCAAGGCCCTCTCAGTAGCTAGCGGCTAGCCTCAGTACGCCAAAATGCGGTCGGTTCTGCGATATTCGCGCAGATGACCGCGCACCCCCCGCCCTCGTGGGGTATGTGCGAAATGGATGTGTAGGCACTGACCTGGGGTTATGCAAGGCGTTGGATCGCCGCTTGGAACGATTTGGTGTGATTCTTGGAACGATTCGGGCCGGATCTTGGAACGGTCAAGGGTGGGGTGTGACGGGATGCTGTTCGGCGGCGGGTTAGGGTCGTTGCGGTGAACTCTCATTCGTTCTGGGCGCGGATGGGGTCCGAGTCGATAGGCACGGGCACGCCGGTTGACGGCATCGCGGTCTCTGTCATGCTGGTGATGCCGCCGCCCGAGGGCTCGCTGGTCGTCGCGACGGTCGTGTTCGAGATCGCCGGCGACCGCTACGGACCGGTCGAAGTGCAGATACCGGACCACGAAACGAGCTGCTCTGTCCCCACCGCCGCTATCAGCGGCCTAGACCTGCCCAACGACACCGACGTGGCTGTTCGGCTGACTGCCATCACCGCTCCGTTCACTGTGGACGAGCAGCGCAACGTCATGCACAGCACCCTTGGCACGCTGCTGCATCGCGTCACATAGGCGGACAGCTGCATCGGGGCGAACGCTGGTCCGGCGGCTCAGACCCTACGCCTGTGGCTGGTTGCGTCGGTCAGCCCGGAGTCACCAGATTCGCGTTCAACACGCCGGCTAGCGCGTCGGCGTGGCGCTTCGACGGGTACATCAGCGGCAGTGCGGGAGAGTTGGGCAAGCCGACGATCCCGAGGATCGCCTGGCCTGCATGCTGTTCGGGATGTTCGGGCCATTCGAGGTCCAGCCTGATCCGATAGCCGCCATCCGCGCTCTCGACAGACGCTCGACGGATCGCGGGAAGATCGTTGTCAGTCGTCTCAGCGCCCATGGGGCCACGCTACAGGCGACCCGGCCGGTGGTGGATCAGGAGGTTCGCTGCTGTTGGGCGGTGACGGCTTCGTAGATGCCTCTTGCGATTCCGGTGAAGACGATCTCCTGGAAGTCGTCGTTGTTGAAGCATCGGGTGACGATCTCGTCGTTGCCTGCCATCCGGTCTGTCATCAGTTTGGGGAGCAGCTGGCGCACGGCCAGCTCGAACTTGTCGTAGGGGTTGGCGTGTGCGGTCTGGCTGATGTCGGGGTCTTTGGTGCCGTCGTGTTGGATCTGTTCCAGGAAGAGCCGGTCGGTGTCGTTGAAGGCGGTGCCGAATCGTTCGTTGAGGCTGGCGATGATCTCAGACAGCGGGGCCTGGTCCTCGTCGCCGCGGCCGGTGCCGACCTCGGTGGGTGCCTTCACGGTCGCGGTGTCGTCGTCTTCGAGGTCGACGGCCCCGGAGCCGACGCGCTGTAGGCGGTAGAACTCCAACTCCACGCCGTCTTCGGGGTGAATCTGCCCGTCGTTGTCGTCTCGCAGGCACGGCAGCAGCGCGTGGCCGAAGGCAGCGAGGCGTTCGAGGTCGCTGTCGGCGTAACCGATGATCTGGCTGATGAAGGAGTAGAGCCTCACGAACGCGCCGAGCCGGTCGCGGAACTCGTCGCGGTCCTCCGCTGCGAGCTGCCGGTATCGGCCGACGGCGGGCTGCAGCTCCTTGACCAGCAGCGCATGGCTCTTCGCCTGGTGTCTGGCTGCGGGCGAGAAGCAGATCTCGGCGAAGCGGTCCACCTCGGCTTGGTGGTAGACCTGCGTTGCGTCGAGTTCGTGTTTGAGGCTGTCGAGACGGCTGGGATCGGACCGCTCTTCGAGGCGGGTCTGGTCGTAGTAGGGAGCGAACGCCGCGGCGATGTCTGAGGGCCTGTTCACGAAGTCCAGCACGAACGGCGGACTCTTGCCGGGCGCGGTGCGGTTGAGCCGCGACAGCGTTTGCACCGCATGCACGCCGTCAAGTTTCTTGTCGACGTACATGGCTTGCAGCAGCGGCTGGTCATAGCCGGTCTGATACTTCTCGGCCACCAGCAGGATCTGGTAGTCCGGCGAGTCGAACCGTGCGGGCAGCGCCGTTTCGCTGATCGCCTTGCCAGTAACGATGTCCTTGTTCATGCCCGGCTCGGTGAAGTCCTCGCCGGTGTCGGGGTCGGTCACGGTGCCGCTGAACGCGACCAGCGGGCGAACGTCGTCGTAGCCCTTGGTGTTGATGTAGTCCTCGAAGGCGCGCATGTAGCGCACCGCGTGCAGCCGCGACGACGTGACCACCATCGCTTTGGCCTTGCCGTCGATGCAGCCCATCACACGGCTGCGGAAGTGCTCGATGATTACCTCGGTCTTCTGGCTGAGGTTGTGGGGGTGCAGCGACGCGTACCGGCTCAGCACCCTCGCGGCGCGCCGTTCGGGGAACTCCGGGTCGTCAGCGGCGTGCTTGGCGATCCTGTAGTAGGTGTCGTAGTCGGTGTAGTTCCGCAGCACGTCGAGGATGAAGCCCTCCTCGATGGCTTGGCGCATGCTGTAGACGTGGAACGCCTCCGGGTCTCCGCTGGAGCCCGGCCGTCCGAACAACTCGACGGTCTTGGCCTTCGGGGTGGCTGTGAACGCGAAGAACGACAGGTTCGGCTGCGGTCCTCGGGCCTCGACCGCGGCGTTCAGCCCGTCCTCCCAATCGGTGATGTCCTGTGACGCCGCGGCTGAGCGTGATCCGAGCACCGCCTTCATGTCGCGGGCGCTGTCACCGGTCTGGCTGGAGTGCGCCTCGTCCACGATCACCGCATAGCGCCGCTCCGCGATCTTCTGACGCCACTCGTCGGCTTGCGCCAACTCACCCGCTGTCGGGGCATCAGGCGATGCAGCCCCGGCGACCGACAGCAGGCCCCGCATCACGAACGGGAACTTCTGCAACGTCGTGACCACGATCTTGGTGCCGTCCACCAGCGCTTGAGCGAGTTGCTGGGAGTCCTCGTCGATGGCTTTCACCACGCCCTGGGCGTGCTCGATCTGGTAGATCGCGTCCTGTAGTTGGCGGTCCAGCACCCGCCGGTCGGTGATGACCACAACACAGTCGAACACCTTGACATCGGCGGCGGTGTGCAGGCTCGCCAGCCGATGCGACAGCCATGAGATGCTGTTGGTCTTGCCGCTGCCCGCGGAGTGCTGGATCAGATAGTTGTGCCCCGGACCCTCGGCACGGGCGGTGTCCACTAGCCCGTTCACCGAGTCGAGCTGGTGATAGCGCGGGAACACCATCGTCTCGCGCCGCTTCGTGCGAGCGCCTTTGGGGCCGTGGACCTTCTCATCTCGCTTCTCGACGAACACGTAGGAGCCCAAGATGCCCAAGAACCGGCCGCGTTCAAGCACGTCCTGCCAGAAGTAGCCGCTGCGATAGCCGGACTCGTGTTCGGGGTTGCCCGCACCGCACTTGATCCCGCCGGGAGCGCTGCCACGATTGAACGGCAGAAACCGTGTCGCGTCCTTGGCGAGCCGCGTCGTCATGTGAACCTCGTCGGTGTCCGCCGCGAAATGCACGACAGCCCGCTTGCCGAACCGGAACAACGGCGCACCCGGATCACGCGTCTCCTTGTATTGGCGGATCGCGTTGCGCCACGTCTGGCCCGTCATCGGGTTCTTCAACTCACAAGTCGCCACCGGCACACCGTTGAGGTCGAACACCATGTCAACGGTGTCGCCCTTGCCGGGATGACACCGAACCTGGCGCGTCACCGTCAACCGGTTCAAGTCGAACTGCGTCACCGCGTCAGGGTTCAGGCCGTGAGCAGGCTCAAAGAACGCCAGCCGCAGCGCCTTGCCCTGGAACTTGAAGCCCTGGCGCAGCACCCCGAGGGTGCCCTTGATGTCGAGCTGTTTCACCAACTGCTCCACCACGGACGACTCCAGTCGCTCGCCGTGCTGAGCGGCTAGCTGGCTCCACACCTTCGGCTGCGCCGCCTCCAAGAACGCCACCACCCGCGACGGGAACAGTGCCCGCTCCACATCCCAGCCGTCGGTGCCGCCCCTCTGCCAGCCGCCATCAACCAGTACCGATTCCACCACCGACTCGAACGCCGCCTCGCCCGTCTGACCGCTCACGCGCCGACCCTCCCAGCCTCATCCGGCACATCGCCCCGCACGTCGATCTTGCCCGTCACCACCGCCGTGACCAGCGCCGTCCGATACTCCTGTAACCGCTCAACAGCAGCCTCCACCCGAGCGGTGAGCGCATCAATCCGCTCAAGCCGCTCGTCAAGAAACGCGGCGATAGCCCGCTGCTCTGCAGGCGGGGGGAGAGGCAGTGGATGGCTCCCTAGGTCCGTCGGGGTGAGTTCCATGAACGTCGAACCTTTGCCGAGCGACCGGAGCACAGGACGGCTCGCAAGCAGCGAGTAGTACGCGAAGGAACTGTCCGTCTCTGCTGAGGGCACCAGCGTCCGGCACCCCTGATTCGTAGTGACCGGAACGGTAGTAACCGCAAGGTGCCCTATGGGAGCGCGCGTGGACAGAACAACCGAGTTGGAGGGACTAACCCGAGCGCTGCTGTTGTGTACTCCTTCCTGCGTGATGCTGCGGCGACTGTCGGCGATCCGCATTCTGTGGTTCCGGCCCAGGTCATCCGGTGTGAGCCAGACCGTCTCGCCGTCCCAGTAGCGCTCATCACCGCTGGCGGGTGTCCCGCCGTTCACGATGTCGAACGACCGTCGAAGCTGAGCTACCACCCAGTGTGCGGGGATGTCCCCAAGCCAATCCACGCCGGACGCCTTGAGGTCCGGGGGGGGGGTAGGCGGATTGATGCCAGCGGCTTTGGGCTGGAGGCCGCGTGTGACGGTGCGGGTTATCAGCCTCTTCGCGTTTGAGGGTGGAGTAAGGGCAGCAGGGGTCCGCGGCTGAACGCGAGGGATCCCCCAGAATCGGCGCCGCCAAGGCAGCCGAAGAACTGGAGGATCCCTGTGGAGTGCGACCCTACGCGCGTCTGTGAGCGGCTGGTGGGACTCGGCGACGTCGAGGTGCTCGGCGTCGACGACGAGTCCGGCGAGCCGCTGAGAGTGCACATCCGCAGACGGACGTCGAGACCGGACTGTGAGGTCTGTGGCGGGCCGTTGTGGTCCAACGGGGAGCGGGAGGTGGAGTTGGTGGATCTCCCGGCGTTCGGGCGGCCTGCTCGGCTGGTGCAGCAGGCGGCGGTGGCGCTGCGGACAGCCGCGGTGCCCGGTGGGCGCCGTCACCGAGCAGGCTCCTGAGATCGCGCCGCCGCGCGAGAAGCTGACCGCGCGGGCGGGGCGCTGGGCGACGCGCCAGGCCGGCAGGGCGCGCCCCGTCGACGAGGTCGCCGCAGAACTGGGATGCAGCTGGCACCCGGCGAACGAGTCGGTGCGGCGCTGGGGCTCTGCGCTGCTCGATGCCGACACCGAGCGGATCTCAGATGTCGAGGCTCTGGGACTGGATGAGACCTTGATGGGCCGCCGGGGCCGGTTCAAAGACAAGGCCTGGCCCCGCCAGCATCGTCGACGTCGGCCGGGGCCAGCTGCTCGACATAGTCCCGGGCCGCACCGCCAAAGCGCCCACCGAGTGGCTGCTGGGCCGGCCCCGCGAATGGCTCGATGAGATCCGCTGGGCGGTGCTGGACCTCTCGGGCCCGTATCGGGCCGCGTTCGACACCGCGATACCCGACGCCGGCCAGGTCGCGGACCCCTTCCACGTCGTGCGGCTCGGCAACGACGCCCTCGACGAGGTCCGCCGCCGCGTCCAACAGCAGACCCTCGGGCACCGCGGCCACAAACACGACCCGCTCTACCGGGCCCGCAAACTGCTCGTCTCGGCATCTGAGAACATCACCGACTCCGGCCGGGTCCGGCTGCGGGGCCTGCTCGACGCCGGCGACCCCTACGGCGAGGTCCGCGACGCCCGGCGCCGCTGAAGAGACCCTCAGAGGCATCTATGACATCGACGACGCCGAAGCGGGCGCCGCCACCGTGAACCAACTCGCCTCCGACCTCCAGGACCCAGGCCTGCCGCCGGAGCTCAACCGGTTGGGCCGCACCATCTGGCGATGGAGAGCCCAGATCGCCAACTGGCACACCGCCAGAGTCACCTACGCGGCCACCGAGGCCGCCAACAACCTCATCAAACGCGTCAAACGCGCCGCGTTCGGGTTCACCAACTTCACCAACTACCGCATCCGGGCCCTGCTGTACGCCGGCAAACCCAACTGGGCGCTGCTCGACACCCTCACTCCACCCTAAAACGCGAAGAGCCGGTTATCAGGGCCTGCCGGTACTCGGCGAGCCGTTCCATCAGCAACCGTTTCTTGGCGATCAGCCGGTCGATCTTGCCGGTCTCACGATCAAGGAACCCGGCGATAGCCCGCTGCTCCTCTAGCGGCGGCAGCGGGACGAGAGCGGCTTCAACCGCTGCGTACGTAAGTCCGTAGCGTGTGATGCCGGTTGCTCGCGGTAGAAGTTGCTGGTTAACGGCGAACGATTGCATCGCCCTGAAGAGGAACGCGGGATCTGCGAGTTTGATGACGCGGATGAGCCCCAAGTGGTAGCCGCACACGAAGTCCTCGGCGGTTTCGTCGATGAATGCTGGCACTGCAATGTCGCGCCAGTCTTCGGAGTCCTTGGTGATCACCACATCGCCCCGATTCAGCTTGAAACGGGTGATCTCTTCGGGTGACGCTGTTGCTTGCATGAACTCACCGTCGCTAGCTCGGATATAATCTCGGTAGTAGACATCGGTGTAGTTGCAGAGCCTTACGGGCAATTCCGCTTCCTTGGTCTTCTTGTCCACACTGCTTGTGCGATACGAAGCGACGTGCTTCAGGCGCTTGACTTCCCAGTGCTTGGGCACGTCACCGAGCCATTCCACGCCGGAATCGCGGTAGCTGGGGTAGGGGCACCTCATCTGTTGGCCAGCTCCGCTGGAGTGGTTGTTCGCACACCTGGTGCCCGTGGGCGCGGAGCCAGTGCTTGACACTCTCGCCCGAGAACGGCGGATCCTGGCGGTCCGGCCACCTATACGGTCTCGAACTGCAGCGCTGAGAGGTTCAACGCCGACGACCTCCGCGACAGGTAGCGCATCTCGACGCCGACGACCTCCTCCGAGCCGTTGTAGTCGAGCACTACCCCTGGAGCGA
Source organism: Candidatus Aldehydirespirator sp. (assembly GCA_965221605.1). Lineage (GTDB taxonomy): Bacteria > Actinomycetota > Acidimicrobiia > Acidimicrobiales > Aldehydirespiratoraceae > Aldehydirespirator. The sequence continues at coordinate 171,821 of CBDCSK010000013.1, read as the reverse complement.
CCTCGACGGAGCCGATGATCTCGGAGTCGTCTAGTCGGGGGTACAGCGCATCGGCCTGTCTGTCGACCTGGAGCTTCGTCGCGTCCACTAGGCGAGGAATGTCACGTCTCATGAGTTGAATCGATGCGGCGGCCCAGCACGAAGACAGTGGTCAGAGCAACTAGATGAGTAGTTCCAAGGGGTTAGTGGTCGTAGGCGGTGAGGCTGCGGGCGGGGCCGGGTTGTTGGGTGGTTTGGTTGTGCCAGATTGCTGCGGTGAGGGCGAGGAGCCGTTGCAGGACGCGCGCGGCGACGCCTGGTCTGGTGCGGCCGTGGTGGCGTTCGAGGCCGAGTTGGGCTTTGAGGGTCTGGTTGATGGACTCGATGATCTGGCGCAGCGGGCGCAGGAACTGTCGCCCGGGTCGGGGCGGCTCGCCTTTGGCGGCGGGCCGGATGAGTGTGACGCCGGCGGCGTTGAGGGCGGCTTCGAAGGCTGCTGAGCGGTATCCCTTGTCGGCGATGAGAGTCTGGCCCGCCCGGGCGATCCCGGCTCTGGCGATCATCTCGAGGCAGGTGTCGCGCTCGTCGTCTCCGGCTGCGGTGAGCGCGTACGCGACCGGCAGTCCCGCCGGTGTGGTGATGAGGTGCAGGCGCAGCCCCCAGAACCACCGCGAGTGCGAGGCGCAGTAGCCGTAGGCGGCCCATCCTGCGAGGTCGGAGCGCTGCTGGGTGCTTCGGCTGCGGCCGCACTCGACAGGCGTGGAGTCCACCAGCCACACGTCGTCGTGCCACATCGGGCACTCCCGCGCCAGCGCCGCGATCACGTGGCGCATCATCTCGCCGGCCCGGCGCAGCCGCTTGTTGTAGCCGCTGCGCTGGGGCACATAGGGGAACCACGGCCCCAGGTGCGCTCTGGCGTAGCGGACGAAGCGGGCCTCAGAGTCGAAGCCCAGCAGCGCCTGAAGCACCGCCAGCGTGACCAGCTCCGCGTCCGACAGCGCAGGCGCGATCCCCACCGCGGGCCGAAGCGGCGCCCACTGCGGGTTCGCCGCCAACAAATCGTCGATCCGCACATACAGTGCAGTCGCGAGGGTGTCCAAGTCCGGGTTCATGCCGAGATCCTCCAAGATCGGGGCTTGTTGACAGCCCAGATCTTGGACACCCTCAAACCCAACGACGCGGACCCACCACCACCCCCGCACCCCTTGGAACTACTCGTCTAGGTCAAGCGTACCGAGGATTGTCCCGGCGATGTCGTGCCCGTTGTAGATCAGCCATGCGGAGACGATGAGGAACAGCACCGCGACGGCGAATCCAGCAGCGAGCCCCATCGACTCTCGACGTGACTGTTGGGTGTCCATCCGGTGACGATGGGCTCTCTCGTCCTCGGATGCCGCCACGATCCGCATGACGAGTTCGGGGTTGATCTCTCCGTAGGCCGCGAGGTCGGCTGGAGCCGGGAGCGGCCCGGAGTGGAACGAGGCCCGATATTGCTCAACCGTGACCTGCTCGGCTTCGGGCCGGGACGGAAAACGGTCCTCCCGGGCCGCGGGCAGGTCGCCCTCTGTCACTACGACGGCTGGTTGCCCATGGCCCGGCGCAAGTCGTCGCCGACGGAGTTCCAGTCCGATGCGAGTCTGTCAACGTCGGAGGGGATGCGAGTCGTCGAGACGCGGCGCCTGCCGACCGCCCCAGTGAAGTCGAAGATGAGCGAGGCACCGCGCAGAAGGTCCCTCAACGACGAGGGCATCCTTGCGGTGGAGGCTTCGGCGGCCACCCGCGGACCAGGTGCGGCGGCCGTGTCAGGATTCATGACATGCAACTCCGCATGAGGGTGTGATGCGGCCAACGGTAGCGGCCCGCAAGTCCGATGTCACGCCCGTGGGGGGACATCGCTGATGGTCACTCCGTGACCTCGGCTAGCAGGCCGATGATCTCGTGTTCGAGTTGGTGGAGGTCGGCGTCGATTTCTTCAAGTGGGCGGGGTGGTTCGTAGACGTAGAAGTGCCGGTTGAGGGGGATCTCGTAGCCGGTCTTGGTCTTGGGGTGGTCCACCCAGGCGTCGGGTACATGCGGCAGCACTTCTCGGGCCATGTAGTCGTCGATGTCTTCGCCTAGCGGGACGGTCTCGGTGTCGCGCAGGTCCGGGTCGGGTTCGGGGTTGCCGTTGCGGTCTGTGCAGATCGCAGCATCTGGATCGCGTTCACTGAGGGCTGCGGTTACGGCATTGCGCTCGGCGGCGCTCAACCGCACGCCTGCAGTCTTCTCGATGCCTGATAGCGCTGTGTGGAACCTGTCGCGGTCGCTGATCACCGCGCCGCTGGTGTGGTCTGCGAGCGCTTCGAGCAGGGCGCGGATGAGGTCTTGGCGGGATCGGCCTGCGGCTACATCAGCATCGTGCTGCGGGCCTGGGCGCTTCTTGCTCTTGGCGAGATTCGCGAACGCCCTCTGGTCGTCGAGGCGGTCGACGCGTCCGGGGGTAGCCGCGAAGTTCAGCCTGAGGGGCCGGTCTACAGTGATCTTGCGGTAGCCGAAGTCACCGTTATCGAAGATCTTGCTGACCACGCGGGGCCGAGTGCGCGGCTGATGGGTCACAGGATCTTCGTCGGTGAAGCCTCTGGTCTCGCCGTGGGTGAAGTTGCCGTGGATGCGGGTGAGGTCGTCGATCTGGTCCGGTGAGAGTTCGTGGCGCTTGTTGCCGAGGCTCTTTCGCATCTTGGTGAAGAACCGCCGCCCGTCGATGAGCTGGATCTTGCCCGCGCGGTGGGGTTCCTTGCGGTTGGTGAGCACCCAGACGTAAGTGGCGATGCCGGTGTTGTAGAACATCTGATCGGGCAGCGCCACTATCGCTTCGAGCCAGTCGCTCTCGATGATCCAGCGCCGGATGTTGCTCTCGCCGCTGCCCGCGTCGCCGGTGAACAGCGGCGACCCGTTGAACACGATGGCGATGCGACTGCCGCCGCCGCCGTCAGCGGGCTGCATCTTGGAGAGCATGTGCATCAGGAACAGCAGCGACCCGTCGTTGATCCTCGGCAGCTCCCCTCGGGTGTGCCGCGGCCCATGACCGATGTCATACACCCTCTCTAAGCCTGGATCCACCGGCGCGGTGAGGTTTGTGGGGTTGGCGCGTCCACCGGAAAGGCCTCCTGACATGGGAGAATGCTGTTTGAGTCAACAGTGATTCTGGCCATGTGAGGAGGCACTTCCTGTGAGCAGCGTAGCGGGTGGTATCGACGGGATCGAGGCGGTGTTCGACGACGCTTCGCTGGTGGCCGATGCGGGGCTGCTGTTGGCGGGCACGGTGATGGGCCGGCTGGGTTTGGAGGCGCTCATCGACGATGCGGTGCGCCCGCCCGCGGCGGGCCGTGGGTCCGGGGCGAAGGCGCTGTCGGTGGTGGCGTCGATGCTGGTGGGCGGCTCGTTCATCGGCGACGCCGACAGGCTGCGGGCCGGGTCCGCTTCGGCGGTGCTGGGCTTTGAGCCTGCGGCGCCGTCGACGTTGGGGACGTGGCTGCGGTCCTTCACCTGGGGCCATGTGCGCCAGTTCGACCGCGCCCTGGAGCTGGCGCTCAGCCGGGCGTGGTCTTCGGGCGCGGCGCCGGCAGCGGCGGAGATGACGGTGGATCTGGACTCCACGGTCTGTGAGGTCCACGGCAAGTCCAAGCAGGGCGCGGCCTACGGCCACACCAAGGTTTGGGGCTACCACCCGCTGGCGGCGACCCGGGACGACACCGGCGAGGTGCTCCACGCCAGGATGCGGTCGGGGTCCTCCCAGCGCGGCCATGTCCGCTTCGCCGCGGAGACCCTGGCCCGCCTCGGACGCCTCGCGCCGGGCACGAAGCTCACCGTGCGCGCCGACGCCGGGTTCTTCTCCTACGCGCTGATCGCAAAGCTCGACACATACAAGGCCCGCTGGTCGGTCACGATCCCACAGAACGCCAAAGTCAAAGCAGCCATCGACGGCATCGACGAGACCGCCTGGACGCCGATCGCCTACCCCGACGGGGAAGCCCAGGTCGCCGAGTGCGCCATCACAACGAGCCGCCGCGACCCCTGTGGCCCCCGAAAGCTGCGCCTCGTGGTGCGCCGCACCCGACTCCCAGAAGGCCCCCAACGCGAGCTGTGGCCCGACTGGCGCCACCACGCGTTCATCACGAACAGAGACGACCTCGACACCGAAACCGCCGACGCCTACCACCGCGGCCACGCCCGAGTCGAGCTCGCCATCAGAGACCTCAAAGACAACGGCCTCGCCCACTGCCCCTCCGGAAGGTTCTTCGCCAACGCCGCCCACCTCGCCTGCGCCGTGCTGGCCCACAACCTCACCCGCTGGACCGCACGACTCGGACACACACAGCACCCCGAACGGCTCACCGCAGCCGCCACCGTCCGCCGGCGGCTGCTCGCCGTGCCCGGACGCCTCGTCAACCACAGCCACCGACACAAACTCCGCCTCCCGCTCAACTGGCCCTGGGCACACCAATTCACCGCCGCGCTCACACACACCCGCAACCTCCCCCAACTCATCTGAACCCCCAGCCCCGGGCCCGGCGCCACCCAGAACACACCCCCCTGAGCGCCACAAACCAGCCCAGTCCCAACCGCCGGCCCAACACGCCCCAACAACACCCGCCGCACCCCAACCAGCCAAACACCCCCACAAACACCCCGACCAGCCCACCCCGACCAGCCCATCGGTGGATTCAGGCTAAGCCTGGATCCACCGGCGCGGTGAGGTTTGTGGGGTTGGCGCGTCCACCGGAAAGGCCTCCTGACATGGGAGAATGCTGTTTGAGTCAACAGTGATTCTGGCCATGTGAGGAGGCACTTCCTGTGAGCAGCGTAGCGGGTGGTATCGACGGGATCGAGGCGGTGTTCGACGACGCTTCGCTGGTGGCCGATGCGGGGCTGCTGTTGGCGGGCACGGTGATGGGCCGGCTGGGTTTGGAGGCGCTCATCGACGATGCGGTGCGCCCGCCCGCGGCGGGCCGTGGGTCCGGGGCGAAGGCGCTGTCGGTGGTGGCGTCGATGCTGGTGGGCGGCTCGTTCATCGGCGACGCCGACAGGCTGCGGGCCGGGTCCGCTTCGGCGGTGCTGGGCTTTGAGCCTGCGGCGCCGTCGACGTTGGGGACGTGGCTGCGGTCCTTCACCTGGGGCCATGTGCGCCAGTTCGACCGCGCCCTGGAGCTGGCGCTCAGCCGGGCGTGGTCTTCGGGCGCGGCGCCGGCAGCGGCGGAGATGACGGTGGATCTGGACTCCACGGTCTGTGAGGTCCACGGCAAGTCCAAGCAGGGCGCGGCCTACGGCCACACCAAGGTTTGGGGCTACCACCCGCTGGCGGCGACCCGGGACGACACCGGCGAGGTGCTCCACGCCAGGATGCGGTCGGGGTCCTCCCAGCGCGGCCATGTCCGCTTCGCCGCGGAGACCCTGGCCCGCCTCGGACGCCTCGCGCCGGGCACGAAGCTCACCGTGCGCGCCGACGCCGGGTTCTTCTCCTACGCGCTGATCGCAAAGCTCGACACGTACAAGGCCCGCTGGTCGGTCACGATCCCACAGAACGCCAAAGTCAAAGCAGCCATCGACGGCATCGACGAGACCGCCTGGACGCCGATCGCCTACCCCGACGGGGAAGCCCAGGTCGCCGAGTGCGCCATCACAACGAGCCGCCGCGACCCCTGTGGCCCCCGAAAGCTGCGCCTCGTGGTGCGCCGCACCCGACTCCCAGAAGGCCCCCAACGCGAGCTGTGGCCCGACTGGCGCCACCACGCGTTCATCACGAACAGAGACGACCTCGACACCGAAACCGCCGACGCCTACCACCGCGGCCACGCCCGAGTCGAGCTCGCCATCAGAGACCTCAAAGACAACGGCCTCGCCCACTGCCCCTCCGGAAGGTTCTTCGCCAACGCCGCCCACCTCGCCTGCGCCGTGCTGGCCCACAACCTCACCCGCTGGACCGCACGACTCGGACACACACAGCACCCCGAACGGCTCACCGCAGCCGCCACCGTCCGCCGGCGGCTGCTCGCCGTGCCCGGACGCCTCGTCAACCACAGCCACCGACACAAACTCCGCCTCCCGCTCAACTGGCCCTGGGCACACCAATTCACCGCCGCGCTCACACACACCCGCAACCTCCCCCAACTCATCTGAACCCCCAGCCCCGGGCCCGGCGCCACCCAGAACACACCCCCCTGAGCGCCACAAACCAGCCCAGTCCCAACCGCCGGCCCAACACGCCCCAACAACACCCGCCGCACCCCAACCAGCCAAACACCCCCACAAACACCCCGACCAGCCCACCCCGACCAGCCCATCGGTGGATTCAGGCTAAGCTCTGCATAAAGCGGTATTCCCGGCTCGTAGACGGTACGAAGCGGGGAGGGGGCACAGATCATGGCGACGATCCCCACAAGGCGCGGTGCGGATTCGGGGCGTCGTGGCGGAGGCTTGTCCAGCCTGACGGCCGCAGCTTTCGGCATTTGTGTGCTTGCCTGGTGGGGACAACCCAAGAAAACGCCGCGACACCCCTCTAGCCAAAGACCGGGTGCCGCGGCTCACCACCTAGCAGGGGGTGTTCTTTGCACAGTAGCGCCGCAGCAGAACCGCATCAAGAGGTGCTCCCCGCCCGCCGCGGATGGGGTGCTTGGGGAACAGCGTTGCGAGGGGTCCGCGCCGCGGTGTTGGCGATGACTGGCGAGGACCGTCTCGTTGTGTGGGAGCCTCTGGTGCTCGACGCGGTGGCGGAGCGTTTCGCGGGGCGTGGCGAGACGGCGCGCAAGGCGAGCAGGGGGGCTCGGCTGTTCAGCTACCTGCGGGCGCGGGGCGCGGTGTTGTGGGCTTATGTGTCCGCGGATCTGGTCGCTGACTGGTGCTGGGCGGCTTGGCTGGATCGTTCGGGGCGTCCGCGGGCGGTGTCGGTGTCGACGGCGCGGAACCGTCAGTGGGCGGCGCGGGCGGCTCTCGTGGAGGCGCGGCGGCTCGGGGCGGCCGTGGGAGATGTGTCGGCGCTCGCGGGTGGGGTGATCTCTCGCCGCGGCTCAGGGGCGGTGGCGGCGAGACCGTTGGCGTTCGCGGAGGAACATCTGGTGCGCGCCCACGCCGCGACGGTGCTGCCGTCGCGGCGGGCGCTGCTGGTGGCCCTAGCGTTCTCGGGGGCTTCGGCGACCGAGATTGCTCTGTGCCGCCGAGATGACATCGACACTGCTGCGGGTCTCGTATCGCTGCGCGGCGACTGCGCGAGGGTCGTGGCGCTGGACTCGTCCGCTGTCGGGGCGCTGGCGTCGGTGGAGGCCGGGTTCGGTCCGCTGGCCGGCGACGAGTTGGTGTGCGTGACCGCCGCGGTTGAGGTGGAGAAGGCGGCGCATTCGGTGACGGTCCGGTTGCGGGAGGTGCTCGTCGATGCGGGGCTCGCGGACCGTGCGGGGGTGGTGGCTCGCAGTCTGCGGCTCACGACGGCGCGCCGGGTGCTGGACGCCGACGGGATCGAGGCCGCGGCGCGTCTGATGCGCTGGGCTACCAGTGGCGGCGCGAGCCTTCCGGCGGGTGTGATGGCTAAACGGCGCCGCGCCTCGCGCGCCGCGGCCTTCCAGGGGTTTGACCCTGTTCCAGCGGACGCGCTGGCCGTCGCTGAGGACGACTTCACCGTCGCCGAGCGGACTGACGGACCCGCGGCGAACCTCCCGGCACGTCCGCGAAGCGGATGGAGCAGTGCCCGCTGAGCATGGCGGACCAGGAGTTCCTGGAGACGGTGGCCTGCTTGGGTTCGTTGTGGGACATCGGCGACGAGATCGAAGAACGCCTCGACGAGGGAACCGCGAGGCGTGTCGGGAGGCCCCGGGAGTACCGGGTCGCTGAGGCGCTGATCTTCTCGGTGGCGGTGTGGGTCTTCGAGTCACACATCTCGGCCCACGACAACCTCGCATACCGGCGCAACTGGCAAGACCTCGCAGGCGCCGTTGAAGCGGCCTGGCCCGACGGCAGCGACCGCAGACTGTCGTCGTCGCCGATCACGCGGTTCCAGCATCTGCGCTTCCGCAAACTGCTGTTCCGCCGGGGGCTGCTGGACGTGCTCAACCAACGGGTCGCCGAACTGTGCTTGAACGCGGCGCGCGGGATGGGCATGCTCGACCCCGATCTCAACGACAGCCTCGCCCGCCCCGACAAGTCCCGGATCGTCACCGGTGACGGCACATGGAGGCGCGGCCCCTACAACACCGCCACTTCCAAACATCCCCGCACCGGCCGCTCGATCCGCTGCGATCCCGACGCCCGCTCGTTCCGTACCAGCGACGGCCCCAGCACATGCCCACAGCTCCTACCCCCAACCCGAGCCGGACCCGCCTAACCAACCCCGCCACGGCCCACGACACGCCCCAGCGGGGGCTCCAACGCGTCCACGAACACCCTCACCGCGCCCGAGTCGTCTCCACCAAGCCGCACCGCGCCCCGACAGGCCCATACCCCGCAGCCACATCCACCAAGAACCGCGAGCCGCCTATTTCGCACAGACATCCGCACTAGATTCCGCTCATACCCCGCCCTCGTAGGCCTGGCGCGAGTTAGAAAACGCCCAGGTCAGAGCGTTGCATCGACAAGGGTCTGCAAGGGTGAAGGCCCGAATCTGCAAGGGTTTGTTGCGGAACCGTTGCGGGACAACCCGTAGAGCAGCGTTTACCAAGGTCAGAGCGGCGCGAAGACGAGATGCGCCCTGCTAGTGAGCGCGAACATTCGTTCGGAAATCGGGAGGAAGCGTCCCAGTGAAGCCGTATGATCACAGCCATGTCATTCGACTACTCAGCGGGCGGCTCCGACGACCCGCCACCAACACTCACAAGGTAGGCACCACATGCAGTTTCAAGGAGCAGTCATCCAGGAGCAGGGCGTCACTTTCGGAATCCTGATCGTGAAGCAGCACATTCTGAACGACCCCACGAGGCGAGATGCCCTCGTGTCGGAAGGGTCCAGACTGTTCGGCGGCATACCGACCGTGCTGATGGCGCAAGACTTCCAGGGCACGCCCACCTACTACGGACGCTCCGATATCGCAGAGTTCATGGCCTCAGTGCCTCTCGAAGCTGTCCGCTGGAAGGAATACACCGTCTCGATCTAGCGCCGTGGGGGTGCGCGGAACGAGAAACCACTAGGTGACAGCCTTGCGATTCCAGAGGTGTGGCCCGCCATGCCTCGAACCCCAGCACGTCTTCAGCATCGGTCATGCGGGTTCCAGCGGGAACCCTGGCCGTGAGAGCACTTGCAGGCAGCGAGTCGGGTTCCAGCGCGGAACCTCCCACTGGAGGACAGCGCACTCGTTCCGGTCGAACGGGGTTGTGCTGGGGAGCGCAACTCACCTTTTCCACAGGTAGCTTCTCCTCTGTGTCACTCTCTGACCTAGGCCCACAGGAACCTGGCCTTCGCTTTAGCGGAGGTCGGTTCGACGCTCAGCAGCTATCTGCTGAGGCGTTTGCTGCGGCGGGCCAGGAGTTCCTGGCATTCCAACAGACGATCATCGCTATCGCGAGCCATCTCTATCGTGAAGACAACCCGAGCGTCTCGCAGTTGCCCAACCACTTTGCTGAGCGCCTCAAGATAGGAATAGACGATGTGCTCAGAGGCAGCCTTGATCTAAGAATCAGGCCAATGGAGTCTGACCCTGCCGCTCCACCGCTATTCGAGCCTCCACGCGGATACTTGGAGAACAGCATCGACACGCATCGCAGCATCTTGGAAGAGGTCCGTGCGAATGGCCACAGCGCTCTGCTGCTAGATATGCCCCGAGCTGTTGGCGAGACGCTAGTTCGTATGGGCCGTGAACTCGAAGGCGATGAACGTATTGATGTCATGGATACTTCAGGAAACGAGTATCGTTTTGATCGAAGCGTTCGGGATCAACTGGAGTCGAGTCTCACATATGAACGGCGTGTGCTTGACTTAGTTGTAGGCAGAATCACCAGGATAGAGGCTGATCTGTCTCGCATCACGATGGTCTTATCGACGGATGCCAGACCTGTCAATACAGATATATTCTACGCAGATGGGGTACTGTTAGATACGATCAAGTCTGCGATTACGCCATCGAGAGATGCAGGCCCCATAGTTGTGGCGCGCGGGACATTTGGCTACGTGAACTCCTCATTCGATACCACATCGTCTCGAATTGAGGAGTTGAAGATAGCTGATGAGGCATCCTCACAAAGAGTGCAGGAGTTCCTTCAAGAGTTGGAGTCCATCTCGTCGCTCGATGATGGCTGGTACGACAAACAGTCTCTAGCGCCCAGCGGTGCAGCGGTTATAGGAGCGCGCACACTCGTTGCTCCGCTGTTGTTCCATGACTTGCCGTTCCCACATGCTTTTCCACTCGCAGACGGAGGTGTGTCACTGGAATGGTCTCTAGCGTCCGTCGAAGCCTCCGTGACGTTCCACACCTCTAGTGAGAGGGCGACAGCCGCTTCTTGGAACTCGATCACAGATGAACACCAATACGATGAGAATATTCTCATCACCGGTGATTTCTTGCGCCAGTGGCTTGACTCGTTTGAGAGTCCGAGCCAGGTGTGACTGCTACTGGTGCACCACCACTAGTTCCAGGCGAGATCGAGATTCTGAACCGAGATGAAGTGCTGCGCCGTCAAATCCATCCTCATCAGATGAAGCAAGACCAGATTACGAGTGGCGTCTTCTCGACACGGAGCAACAAGGTGTCAACCTATCGAGATGCAGTTGTAACGGCAGCGGAAGCCCACAGAATTCACACTGAGGATCATGGACGAGAGACCATTGGGAGTTGTGTTGTGAGCGTAGGTGATGTGCAAGATGCTGAGTTACGTGCAGTAGATGACTCTGCGCTGCCGGACGAACATCCGTCACACGCCTACATCGATATGCGAGGTCTGGGAAGTTCGGCAAAGGACAAGGCCGCCAAGAAACTGAAGCGGGCTGCTCTTCAGAATCCGATCTGGCACCCGCCGACCTAAGCTGGCGCTTCGGGCCACTCTCTCGATCCATGGTGTCTTTAGAACCTCCAATGGCGCTGGCGCGAAACTAAACGCCCTTGAAATTGCAGGCCACACGGCAGGGCATTCGAGACCAGTCGGACGGATTCCGGCCAAGTCTCGGACGGATTGTTACGACAACGTTACAGATCATCCCTTACGAGGAAGCGTTTGCCGAGGTCAGAGCGGCGTGAACGCCTGAAGTCCACTGACACGGGCCTTCCGAAAGGAACCCGGCGAAGCCGACATGTAGGTCGTGCTTGGCCATCTCCGCAACGTTCATGGTGAGCACATCCCATCGAAGCGCTTGCAGCCTTTCGACGGGCACAGCTACGGTGCCGCTCGCCAGCGAATGCAGGGGGTCTTAGCCAACCCCCGATCAGTGACCGGGACCACCGCGGGTGGGTCTCGCCATGGCTCCCTTCCGCTCGGTCACAGGCATTCGCCAACACGAAAACACGCCAAAGTATGCCTTCTTGGGTGTATGCTCGTTTAGAGATACTAGCATCGCACTCTCACGCGTAGGCGATCCAATGCCAGACACATACGACCCGGACAATGGCAGGCTTGGCAACAATGGTGACAATCCTCGCCGTCAGCATTACGTATCAGCGATGCTGTTGAAGCAGTGGGGCGACACTGATGAAAGCAGGGACACGAAGATCGCCTTCTACGACATGTATAGGCGCACAACAGAGATCACGACAGCAGCAGACGAGTGCGTAGCACAAGACATGACATTCACCGACGACGCCGAACAGGAATGGGGCAACGTAGAAACTGTGGCTGCTCCTCTGCTGGATAGCGTCCGTCAGCAGATGCACAAGACCGGTGGCAGGATAACCCGAGCCATTGAGAAGCAATTGACGGCACCCAAGAACAGGGCCATCCTCTGCCGGTTAGCAGCGTTGCATCACGGCAGGAGCCTCTCTGTCGTTCTGGAGACCTGGATGTCCACTCAGAAGCTTGGCGTGAAACCTGAAATTACTCGTCAGTATCTACAGGACAAGATCGCTAAGCGTGTGCGGGAGGCCGAGGAACGATACGAGGGTGCGGTGCAGTTTGTTGGTCACCGCGAATCTGAGACAGTGATTGGCTCCCTCCCGGTGCTCGACAGGTAAGCTCTCGCGACAGCAGGATGGCCGGACGCCCCTGCCGAGTTCACCATGCCGCTGTCGCCGTATCTTGGCACTCCGCGTTTTAGGGTGGAGTGAGGGTGTCGAGCAGCGCCCAGTTGGGTTTGCCGGCGTAGAGCAGGGCGCGGATGCGGTAGTGGTTAGTTGGCGAAGTTGGTGAATCCGAAGGCGGCGCGTTTGACGCGTTTGATGAGGTTGTTGGCGGCCTCGGTGGCCGCGTAGGTGACTCTGGCGGTGTGCCAGTTGGCGATCTGGGCTCTCCATCGCCAGATGGTGCGGCCCAACCGGTTGAGCTCCGGCGGCAGGCCTGGGTCCTGGAGGTCGGAGGCGAGTTGGTTCACGGTGGCGGCGCCCGCTTCGGCGTCGTCGATGTCATAGATGCCTCTGAGGGTCTCTTCAGCGGCGCCGGGCGTCGCGGACCTCGCCGTAGGGGTCGCCGGCGTCGAGCAGGCCCCGCAGCCGGACCCGGCCGGAGTCGGTGATGTTCTCAGATGCCGAGACGAGCAGTTTGCGGGCCCGGTAGAGCGGGTCGTGTTTGTGGCCGCGGTGCCCGAGGGTCTGCTGTTGGACGCGGCGGCGGACCTCGTCGAGGGCGTCGTTGCCGAGCCGCACGACGTGGAAGGGGTCCGCGACCTGGCCGGCGTCGGGTATCGCGGTGTCGAACGCGGCCCGATACGGGCCCGAGAGGTCCAGCACCGCCCAGCGGATCTCATCGAGCCATTCGCGGGGCCGGCCCAGCAGCCACTCGGTGGGCGCTTTGGCGGTGCGGCCCGGGACTATGTCGAGCAGCTGGCCCCGGCCGACGTCGACGATGCTGGCGGGGCCAGGCCTTGTCTTTGAACCGGCCCCGGCGGCCCATCAAGGTCTCATCCAGTCCCAGAGCCTCGACATCTGAGATCCGCTCGGTGTCGGCATCGAGCAGCGCAGAGCCCCAGCGCCGCACCGACTCGTTCGCCGGGTGCCAGCTGCATCCCAGTTCTGCGGCGACCTCGTCGACGGGGCGCGCCCTGCCGGCCTGGCGCGTCGCCCAGCGCCCCGCCCGCGCGGTCAGCTTCTCGCGCGGCGGCGCGATCTCAGGAGCCTGCTCGGTGACGGCGCCCACCGGGCACCGCGGCTGTCCGCAGCGCCACCGCCGCCTGCTGCACCAGCCGAGCAGGCCGCCCGAACGCCGGGAGATCCACCAACTCCACCTCCCGCTCCCCGTTGGACCACAACGGCCCGCCACAGACCTCACAGTCCGGTCTCGACGTCCGTCTGCGGATGTGCACTCTCAGCGGCTCGCCGGACTCGTCGTCGACGCCGAGCACCTCGACGTCGCCGAGTCCCACCAGCCGCTCACAGACGCGCGTAGGGTCGCACTCCACAGGGATCCTCCAGTTCTTCGGCTGCCTTGGCGGCGCCGATTCTGGGGGATCCCTCGCGTTCAGCCGCGGACCCCTGCTGCCCTTACTCCACCCTCAAACGCGAAGAGCCTCTTATGTCTGCTTGAAGGCGATCCTTCGTCTTGGCGGACTGGACCCACATGCAGGGACACATCTGCATCCTGTCAAGACTCAGTTGTTCTCCGGTGATGGTGTCGTCGTGGCGTTGCCACACAAGAAGCGGCCTCAGCAGTGCCTAGACCACGACGAGGACGACAGCAATCACCGTTGTGACGATGAAGGCTGCTCTCACTACGCAATTGGAACGAACCGGGGCGGGCCGAGGGGCTTCATGGCGATCAAAGTGCTGTGGCGTGCTCCCTTTACGCAGCATCGCATCCTCGTCACCTTTGACCTGCGTACTCCAGGCAAGGGCGACGGGACGGTGTTCGTTGATCTGATCGAACAACTCATGGAGGACTTCCCGGAGCTTCTCGAAGGACTCCGTGGGACGGTCTATGACATGCACGTCGAAGGCCGAGACATTGAGCGGCAGCTTGATCTTGGCCTCACCCCGATTGGCAAGGTACCCCGCACCAAGGGCAAGAACAGCAAAGTTGCAGAGTTCAATCTCGGTCCTCACGAGTTCCGACGCAAAGAGCCATCGGGCGGGACGACGCCGGTCGCCACGTTGCCCCTCTTCGCGCTGGACGGCCCGCCGATCATCAAGCGTCTCGATGGCAATGGCATCGTCCACCACATCCCGCTCATCCGCAAACGCCACAACCTTCAGCGCTACACCCGGCGTTGCACCCTCTACGTCGAATGGGCGCTCCCTGCACACCCCCTCATTCCCGAACATCTCGTCGGAGCGTTCACCATCATCCGCCACAACAGCACGCCGGAGGAACTGGCCATCAGCGCCGCGGGACGGTCCAGCGCCCTCAGGGTCATCCCCGAGCACGATCCCGACTTCGATCATCTCATGGGCTTGCGGCAAGACCCTGAGAGCAGCAACTCCACCCTTAAGCAGATCATGGGTCGCGCCCGCGGGCACGGCAGCAGGCGTTTCCGTCTTCACATGTTGTCCTACCAGTTGCTCCTGTTGGTCACCTCGCTTGTGGCCCACAACGAGGAAACCGGAGACGACATCTCCGACTTCTTCGGAGGCGGGGTTCCCTCAGCCCGAGACGGCCCCTAGCAGCTAGCCCGCCTCCCTGCTTCTAGCAGTGCTACCCGTGGACTAGGCGCGCCCCGAAGACGGCGAATCGGGAGCGTCACGGCTACCGAGAGCGTGAAGAACGCTCACGGACCATCGAGGCAGGCCATGAAGTACCCTGCACACTGCTCAACACGCCATCAAGCGCAATCACGCGCCACTTGGCGCGCCAGGCCCGCCCTCGTAGCTCAGTGGATAGAGCATCGGTCTCCTAAACCGTGTGCGCAGGTTCGATTCCTGCCGGGGGCACTGATCGCGGTCCCATCGTTCGGGGATGACCGGCAGGCTTCACGGACCCCGCTGAGCGGCCATGGCCACCATCGCACGTGACCGCGCCGTGGGCTCAGGCAGGGTCAGGTTGGGGGGCGGGGGCGTCGGGTGGAGAAGCGGGTGGCTAGGTGGATGAGGAGCAGGATTGCTACCGCGGCCCACTCGACCCGGTCTGCGAGGCGGACCACCTCGGGGACATCGTCGGGGTTGGGTCGTGGGCCGTGGCCTAGCACGGGGCGGTCTTCGGCCACGGCGCCATAACGCAACGGCCCGCCCAGTTGGCGGCCCAGGGCAGCGGCCACCGCGGCCTCGGCCACGCCGGCGTTGGGGGACGGATGGGCTGGCGCGTCGCGGCGGACCGCGGCGATGATCTCTCGGGCCCGGTGGGGGCAAAGCACTACGACCAACCCGGCGAAGATCCGAGCGGGTACGTAGTTGGCCATGTCATCGAGGCGGGCCGCGGCCCAGCCGAAGTTGCCGTACCTCTCGTTGCGCCGGCCGACCATGGCGTCCATGGTGTTGATGGCCCGGTAGGCGGCCGCGCCGGGCGCACCGGCCACCGCGGCCCAGAAGGCGGGGGCGATCACGGCGTCCACGCTGTTCTCGGCCACCGACTCGATGACCGCAGCGGCAATGCCGGACGTGTCCAGCCCGGACGGATCCCGGCCCACCAGCGCCGGGAGCTCGGCCCGTGCCGCGGCCAGATCGCCGGCCCCGGCCAGATCACCCACACGGCGTGCCACCCGGCGTAATTCCCGGCCCGCGGCCACCGACCACGTCGCCACCGCGGTCGAGCCCGTCGCGACGCCGGCGGCCGCTCCGATGGCCACGCCCGACAGGGCATAGGCGACGCCGTTCAGCCGGCGGTCGGCCCACAGCAGCTCTTCGACCCGCTCCATGGCGCGACCGAAGCCGGCCACCGGGTGAGCCTCCGCAGGCGGTTCGCCCACGATGCGGTCCAGCACCAGCCCGACCGCGGCCGCCAGACAGCGGTCGCCCAACCTGCTCATCGGATCAATCCAACGGTCGGGGCGGTCACTGTGGTTGCCGCCTTCAATCTTGCGGACCGGCTCCGGCCCACACTGCCTGGTAGACCGCTCGCGCCGGCCAGGTCCGTGCGCCCGTAGTCCGAAGGCACCCCCACATTGAGCAGCCATCGGACCTCGCCCAGCCCGCCGCCCACCGGCGCCGACGACAGGGCCGGCACAGGCTCCGTCCACCGCCACACCAGCACACCACGATGCCCAGCTCCAGCAGGCGCCAGCACGGGGTCGATCGGCACGGTCAAGAGCCGCTCAAGAGCCGGCGCCACCGTTGCTCAAGCGATCCAACGCCCCAGCCAGCCGCTCCAAACCCCGACCGTCGGGCACGGCCACCCGGACAACGCCCGGCATCCCGAGACTGGCGCAGTCGCGCACAACGATCCCCTCCAACGCCAGCCGCTCACGAAGTCCCGGAGCCCGCACCAGCACCCACGGGGCGTCGGCCGAGCTGACCCGCCAACCCCTGCCGGCGAACTCGTCCGCCAGCGCAGCCCGAGCCGATGCGATCTGCAGCGCCCACCCGGGCAGGTCGACCAACTCCAGCAGCTCCGCCAGCACGGCCAGGCCCAGAGAACCCACCGCCCACTCGGGCTCATGGCGGGCGAACCGCTCGACATCATCGGCGATCACATACCCGAGACGCAGACCGGGGCAGGCGAACACCTTCGTCAGCGATCCGACAACCACGCCGGGGCGGCCAGCCGACCACCGGCCCGTGGCCAGGGGATAGAAGGCCTCGTCCCACACGTCGGCCACCTCGTTCGCCCCGGCCAGCACTCCGCTCGGGTTGTGGGGATCGCTGCGCCAGACCGGCCCGTCCGTGCCCCGTGGGTGCAGGCCGAACTCGGGCTCCGACCGCACCCGGCCGCCGATCTCACGGGCCACCGCGGCCACGGCCGCCGCCCCTCCGTTGGTCAGCAGCAGCCGCTCAGGCTCGACCCCGATGGCCTCGGCCAGCAGGCGAGTGGCGGCCGACGGATCCGGATAGCGCCGCAGGGAATCCACATGGCGGGCCGCCACCGCGCCGACATCGGGTGCAAACGGGTTGAGGTTCTGTGACAGGTCGAGAACGGACCGCGGATCCACTCCCAGCGCCCTTGCCAGCCGAGGGCCGTCACCGCCATGGGATCCCGGCGGGGGAACGACCGGGTCGACCGCCCACGAACCCCGAACCATGCCCGCCGGTCCCGCGCCCGCAGACGGCTGTGAGGGGGCTGAGTCCACGCGCCGGATCGTACCTTCGCCGTCGTCGATGCTCGGTCGAGCCGCAAGACCGAACGACGGCGTATCTTGCCCGTGTGACCAGCAGCCGTCCGAGTCCGCACTAAAGGCCGGACCGGTGACCGCCGTCGACGCGACCGCAGCACCAAGGCCGGGCCGATGACCGGCATAGACCCGTTCGCGCCGGTGCGGCTTGGGCCGGTGAGGCTTCGCAACCGGGTCATCAAGGCTGCGACCTTCGAAGGCGTCATGCCCGAGGCCCTCGCGACCCCCGAGCTTGTTGAATACCACCGGGCGGTGGCGGCCGGCGGGGTCGGCATGTCCACCGTCGCCTACCTGGCCGTGGCCCCCGAGGGCCGCACCCACGCCGAATGCATCTGGCTCCGACCCGACGCCGTCCCCGGCTTAGCCCGCCTCACCGACGCCATCCACGCCGAGGGCGCCGCCGCCAGCGCCCAGATCGGCCACGCCGGCCCCGTCGCCAACTCCCGCTCCAACAAGGCACCGTCCGTAGCCCCCAGCAGACGGTTCAACCCCCTCGCCCTCCGCATCATCCGGGCCGCCACCGACGCCGACATCGCCCGCATCACCGACGACTACGCCCGGGCCGCCCGACTCGTCGCCGACAGCGGCTTCGACGCCATCGAGATCCACCTCGGGCACAACTACCTGCTCAGCGCCTTCCTCAGCCCCGGCCTCAACCAGCGCACCGACTCCTGGGGCGGCACCCTCGCCAACCGGGCCCGCTTCCCCCGCCAAGCCGTGCAAGCGGTGAGGGCCGCCGTCGGCGACAAGCTCGCCGTGATCGCCAAAGTCAACATGAACGACGGCCTGCCCGGCGGCCTCAAGGACGACGAGAGCCTCGAAGTCGCCCGCATGCTCCAGGACGACGGCGCGCTCGACGCCCTCGAACTCACCGGCGGCAGCTCCTTCGGCAACCCCATGTACCTGTTCCGGGGCGACGCCCCCCGCGACGAGTTCGCCGCCACCCTCCCGCCCCACGCCCGGCTCGGGTTCAAGCTCGCCGGGGCCAAACTCATGCCCGACTACCCCTTCGAGGAGGCCTACTTCCTGCCCAAGGCCCGCCGCTTCCTCGAAGCCCTCGACATGCCGCTGATCCTGCTCGGCGGCATCAACCGGCTCGACACCGTCCAGGCCGCCCTAGACGAGGGGTTCGCCTACGTGGCCATGGCCCGGGCCCTGCTGCGCCAACCCGACCTGATCAACCAGTGGCAGGCCGGCACCGCCCACGAGAGCACCTGCATCCACTGCAACCGCTGCATGCCCACCATCTACAGCGGCACCCGCTGTGCCCTGGACAACCCCGAACCCCTAACCGTCGGCCGCCCCCTCCTCTGACCGCCACCCCGGCAGGCCTCGGTCAGCACCCGGGCAGCACTCGACCGTGCCCTCTGTCATGATCCGGAAGCAGAGGTCCCGTAGGGGTCGATGACGGGCCGGGCCGGCTGCATGGCCCGGATCTCCTGCTCCACGGCCCTCAGCGACTCCGACGGCAGGTAGTGGCGGCCCCGCTTCTCGCCGACCGGCTCCAACAGGCCGGCCGCGGCCATGGCGGCAAGGTCGCGTGTCGCCATGGCGTCGCTGACCTCCTCTCCGGAGGCGGAACCCACGATGCGCATGTACAGCGAGCGCTTCAGCGGCCAGCCCTGTGCCGAGTGCATGAGGGCGTCGACAGTGCGGTCAGGCAGGCGCGAGCGTGCCACGATCTGCTCACAGCGGTCCCACCGCGCCTCGAACCGGTCGATCCGACGACGCACCGTCGCAGCCTGGTGGTGGTGGGCCGTCAGGCAGAACTCCATCCACGGACGGGCGCTGCGCTGAGGCGACCACGATCCGGCCGCGGTCTCGGTGAGCGCCGCGTAGTAGGCGACCGTGTTCCGACCCAGGTACTCCTCGATGCTCGAGAACACCGGCGACAGGCCGCCAAAGGCGCGCCCGAGCACGAAGGACTGCAGACAGCGGGCCATGCGGCCATTGCCGTCGCTGAACGGGTGGATCAACGTGAGGTTCAGATGGGCCATGGCTGCGGCGACCTCGGCTGGGTCTCCGCTGGCGTTCACATGGGCGATGAACTCGTCGATCAGAGGCTCCACGACATCGCGGTCGGGCGCATCGTAGACGGGACTGCCCGTACCGTCACGAACCCACACCGCCCCCGGGCGCCATTGACCCGGATTCGTGGACAGATCGTGGCCGACCATCATGAAGTGCAGCGACTTCAGCAGCGAGGCGTCCATCGGTGGCCGGTCGGGGTTCGAGAGCCCAGTGAGCTGCATGACGTATGTCATGGCGTCGCGATAACCCCAGACGGCCATGCGAGTCCCCTCATCCACACTCAGAGGCGCCTCACCGTCGATGATGGCCGCGGTCTCGTCCACCGAGGAGTGGTAGCCCTCGATGGAGGTGGATGCCTGCACGGCGCGGGCCATCATCACCCGGCTCAGCGTGCCGTACCATCGGCGGGGCGCGCGAAGGTAGAACTGCAGGTCGTCGCGGAGCGTCTGGATCTCTTCGAGGACCTGGGTGTCCCGGTCGTTCAGCTTCGGCGCCTCGTAAATCACATGCGCGATACTACCGAATTAATACACATCTGATGTCGATTAATTATCAACCCCCGGGGTTCCCGATCCGCACCGGCGCGCGTCGGCACCTTGCGGGCACCGCTGGGGCTAGGGCTGTTGGAGGGGTAGCGGTAGCCTCGGCCTGTGCGCATCTACGACACCGCACGCCGGGCTGTGGTGCCCTTCGAGCCGTCGCCGCCGCCCGCGGAGGTGAGCATCTACGTGTGCGGCATCACCCCCTACGACAGCACCCACCTCGGGCACGCCAACACCTACCTCGCCTACGACCTGCTGATCCGCCGCCTCGAGGACCTCGGCCACCGGGTGCGGATGGTGCGCAACATCACCGACGTCGACGACTCGATACTGCCCAAGGCCCGCGAGCTCGGGGTCGACTTCCTGGAGCTGGCCGCCGCCGAGACCGCCCGCTTCCACTGCGACATGGAGGACCTCAACACCCGGCCCCCCGCCGCCGAGCCCAAAGCCACCGAATGGGTGCCCGAGATGATCGACCTCATCGAGCAGCTGACCGCCGCGGGTCACACCTACACCGCCGAGGGCACCACCTGGTTCGACGTCTCCACCTGGGATGACTTCGGCCGGCTCGGCGGCTACAGCGACGCCACCATGCTGGAGCTGTCCGCCGAGCGGGGCGGCACCCCCGACGACCCCCGCAAACGCAACCCGCTCGACTTCGTGCTGTGGCAGCCGTCGGCCCCCGACGAGCCCGTATGGGAGTCGCCGTTCGGGCCGGGCCGGCCGGGCTGGCACATCGAGTGCAGCGCCATGGCGATGGGTCTGCTCGGCGCCACCATCGACATCCACGGCGGCGGCAGCGACCTGATCTTCCCCCACCACGAGTGCGAGATGGCCCAGAGCGCGGCCGCCACCGGCACGACGTTCGTCAAGCACTGGATGCACTGCGGGATGGTCGGCTACGAGGGCACCAAGATGTCGAAGTCGCTCGGGAACCTCGTGTTCGTGAGCGACCTGTGCAAGGACAGCGCGCCGGCCGCGGTGCGCCTCGCCCTCATGGGCCACCACTACCGCCACGACTGGGAATGGCACGACGGCGACATCGCCGAGGCCGAGGACCTGCTCGACACCCTCAACCAGGCCGCCCGCTGGGGCAGGTCGGGCGACGGTCCCTCGGGCGACGGGGAGCCGGCGGTTTACGGCCGGAGACTGCGTGACGCGCTCGACGACGACCTCGACGCGCCCCGGGCCCGGGCCGTGCTGGCCGACATGGCCGGTGACGTCCTCGCCGGCCGCCTCGACGACCGCGCCCCCGACGTGCTGGCCGAGTTGTGCGCGCTCTGCGGGATCGCCCTGGACCCCGACGAGTCGCCCGCCCCGCGGTGATCTCGCTGTACGACACCCTCGCCGGCGAGGTGCGCCCCCTGGCGCTCCGCGAGCCGGGCAAGGTGTCGCTGTACGCCTGCGGGCCGACCGTCTACGACCACCCCCACCTGGGCCACGCCCGCTCCGCCCTCACCTACGACGTGCTGCGGCGCTACCTCGAATGGCGGGGTCTCGACGTGCGCCACGTCGCCAACATCACCGACATCGACGACAACATCATCAACCGGGCCCGGGACGAGGGCCGCACCGAGAGCGAGGTCGCCGTCGAGTGGGAGGCCGTCTACATCGACGCCATGGACGCGCTCGGGATACTCGCCCCCCACGACCGGCCCCGAGCCACCGAATGGGTCACCGAGATGGTCGACTTCATCGGCCGGATCATGGACGCCGGCGCGGCCTACGCCACCCCCACCGGCGTGTACCTGCGGGTGCGGGACGTGTCCGGCTACTGCGACCTCGTGCGCCGCGACCTCAACGACCTGCGGGCCTCGGCCGGCGCCAGGGTCGAGGTCGACGAGGCCAAGGAGGACCCCCTCGACTTCGCCCTCTGGAAGGCGGCCAAGCCCGACGAGCCGTCGTGGCCGTCGCCGTGGGGTCCGGGCCGCCCCGGCTGGCACATCGAGTGCGTGGCCATGTGCCTCGGCATCCTCGGCGACGACTTCGACATCCACGGCGGCGGCAACGACCTCGTGTTCCCGCACCACACCAACGAGCGGGCCGAGGCGCTGGCCGTGGGCCGGCCGTTCGCCCGCCACTGGGTGCACAACGCCATGCTCAACATCGAGGGCACCAAGATGTCGAAGTCGCTGGGCAACTACCGCACCGTGGTGGAGATGCTCGACGAGCACCCGCTCAACGGCCGGGCCTTCCGCCTGCTGGTGCTGCAGACCCACTACCGCAAGACCATGGAGGTCAACGCCGACCTCATGGCGTCGGCCCGGGCCGCCATCCAACGCCTAGACGCCCTATCCCGCCGAGCCTCGCCCGCCGGCCTCGCCGTCGCCGATGACCTGGACGAGTCGGCGGTCGAGGCGTTCCGGGCCGCTATGGACGACGACCTGGGCACCCCGCAGGCGGTGGCCGTGGTCTTCGACACGCTGCATCGGGCCAACACGGCCCTCGACCGCGGCTCTGACGATGCTCAGGCTCTGGCGGCCACGGTGATCGATCTGGCTGGGGCGCTCGGCGTGGCCGTGGACTCGGGCGACCGTGACTCGGATGGGGACGGGGTGATCGAGGACCTGGTGGTGCGGCGGCAGGAGGCTCGGGACGCTCGGGACTGGGGCACCGCCGACGCCCTGCGCGACGAGCTGTCCGCCCTCGGCGTGATCGTGGAGGACACGCCGGCCGGCCCGATCTGGCGCCGCGCGTGAGGCCTCATTTCATTCTTGACGTAGTTTTGCCGATCAGGCAAGCACAACTACGTCAAGAACGGTCGGCGCGGCAGGAGGCGGCAGTGTGAGCGTGCTGGGGAACCGGGTGCTTCGCACGGAGGACCCGCGGATGCTCACCGAAGGGGCCCGCTACGTGGCCGACCTGCGCTTCGACGGCGAGGCCCACGCCTGCTTCGTGCGCTCGACGGTCGCTCACGGGCGCCTGATCGGGGTGGACACCGCCGACGCCCGGAGCAAGCCCGGAGTGCTCGGAGTGTTCACCGCGGCCGACCTCGACCTGCCCGACCTCAAGCCGATCCCGATGGTCAACCAGCAGATGTCCCGCCCGGTGCTAGCCCGCCACACCGTCAGGTTCGTGGGCGAGCCGGTGGCGGTGGTGGTGGCCGAGACGCCCGCGGCAGCCGCCGACGCGGCCGAGCACGTGTTCGTCGACATCGAGGCGCTGCTCGCCGCGGTGACGCTGCCCGACGCGGCCGCCGGCGACACGCTGGTCCACCCGCCCGCCGGCACCAACATCGCCTTCGACATGCCGCCCACCAGCGACATGGAGTCCCCGCTGGACTTTTCGGGCTGCGATGTGGTGGTGACCGGGACGCTGGCCGACCAGCGGCTGGCCGCCGTGCCGCTGGAGCCCCGGTCGGCGGCGGCCGAATGGTCGGCCGACGGCACCCGGCTCACGTTCCACGCCTCCACCCAGGCCCCGCACCGGGTGCGGGACACCTTGGCCGGCCTCTACGGGCTCGACAAGGACGCGGTGCGGGTGGTCACGGCCGACGTGGGCGGCGGGTTCGGGGCCAAGGGCACCCCGTCGCCGGAGGAGCTTGTCCTGGCCGGACTGGCCCGGGCCGTCGCCCGGCCGGTCAAATGGACCGAGTCCCGGGCCGAGAACCTCACCGCGTCGGTGCACGGCCGGGGCCAGACCCAGCGGTTCCGCCTGGGCGGCACCCGCAGCGGCCGCATCACCTACTACGAGCTCGAGGTCGACCAGGACGCCGGCGCCTACCCGATGATCGGCGCCTTCCTGCCGACGTACACCCGCAAGGTGTTCACCGGCTGCTACGACATCGCCCACAGCGCCGCCAGGGGGCGCAGCTACGTCACCAACACCGCTCCGGTCACCGCCTACCGGGGCGCGGGCCGGCCCGAGGCGATCTTCGCCATCGAGCGGGCCGTCGACCTCTACGCGGCCGAGATCGGCATGGATCCCGCCGAGGTGCGCCGCCGCAACTTCGTGGGTCCCGAGCGCTTCCCGTACACCAACCCCGTGGGCAGCACCTACGACTCCGGCGACTACGGGACCGCCCTGGAGCGGACGCTGGACACGGCCCGGTACGACGACCTCCGAGCCGAGCAGGCCGCCCGCCGCGCCCGGGCCGACGCCGGCGACGAGCCGACGCTGCTCGGCATCGGCATCGCCTCGTTCGTGGAGAGCACCTCGATGGGACCCAGCGAGCTGGGCGAGGTCGAGCTCGCGGCCGGCGGCGAGCTGATCGTGCGCAGCGGGGCCACCGCGTTCGGGCAGGGTCACGCCACCTGCTGGGCCATGATCGCGGCCGACGCCACCGGCGTGCCGCTGGAGCACATAACCGTGATCTCCGGCGACACCGCCGAGATCGCCACCAGCGGGCTGACGGCCGCCTCCCGCTCCGCCCAGCTGGCCGGCTCGGCCGTGCTGACCGCGGCCCGGCACCTGGTGGACCTGGCCCGCGCCCAGGCAGCGACCCTATTGGAGGCCGCCGAAGCCGACGTGGTGCTCGACCCGGCCGCGGGGGCCTTCCATGTGGTGGGCTCGCCCCACCCCCGGGTCGGCTGGACCGACATCGCGACCGCGGCGGCCGAGGCCGGCGACGCCCCCCTCACCGCAGCCTCGGACTTCGAGCAGCCCGACAACACCTACGCCTTCGGATGCCATGTGGCCGCAGTGGAGGTGGACCCGGCCACCGGCGCAACGACCCTGCGGAGCATCACCGCCTGCGACGATGCCGGCACGCTCATCAACCCGCTGATCGCCGAGGGCCAGATCCACGGCGGCATCGCCCAGGGCGCCGCCCAGGTGCTGCTCGAGGAGATGGTCTACGACGGCGACGGCAACCCGCTGGCCACCAACCTCGTCGACTACCCGGCGGTCTCGGCCCCGGACCTGCCCAGCTTCGACCTCGTGGCCATGGAGACCCCCACCCCGCTCAACCCCCTCGGCGCCAAAGGCATCGGCGAGTCGGGCACCATCGGCGCCGGCCCCGCCATCCTCAACGCCGTATGCGACGCCCTCTCCCACCGAGGCATCCACCACCTAGACATGCCCACCACCCCCCAAAAAATCTGGAAAGCCCTGTCCCAACGCTGACCCCCGCCATTCATGGCTCGGGTGCTTACAGGACGCTCCACCAGGGGACGGACAGCACGTCCGGAGCGAGCCATTCGGTGCGGGTTCCGTCGTGCAGCAGCAGGCCCGCTCTCGACTGCGGGCCGTACTCGGCCCGGAATGAGCGAAGGTGGGACGTGTCTTTCAGCCTGGGGTGCCGCGACGCCTTGACCTCCACCGGCAGCAGCGTGCCCCTGGCCTCCACCACGAAGTCCACCTCCGCGCCGGCCGCGGTGCGCCAGTAGAGGATCTCGGCCGGTTCGGTGCGAGCGTCGCGCCAAGCCAGCAGATCGTGCAACACCAGGTTCTCCAGGTGTGCGCCCGCGGGTTCGTCCTGCTGTGCGAGATGCATGGCGGCGCCGGTGTCGGCCCAGTACAGCTTGGGCGACTTGATCAGCCGCTTCGTGCGATTCACCGCATAGGCAGGGACACGTACCAGAAGCTGCGAGGTCTCAAGCAGGTTCAAGTACCGGTGCACGGTCGACTGCGGCAGGGCGACATCGCGGCCCAGCGCCGTCTGGTTGACCACCTGTCCGAGGCGCAGGCACGCCGCCCGCATCAGCCTGCGGAAGTCCGGCAGCGCCGAGATGGCCGACAGATCCTGGAGGTCGCGCTCCATGTAGGTGCGTGCGTACCCGTCGAACCAGATCGACCGGTCGCCGACGCTGTCGAGGTGAAGCGCCGGCGTGGGCAGGCCGCCACGCCGCGCCAGCGCTCGCCAGTCGGCGGGCTCGTCGGGCTGAGCCGCGAGCACCTCGGGCCACTGATCGTCGCGGGCGGTGAGCAACTGCTCCCAGACGCCGCTCTGGCCGAGACCGAGCTGCTCTCGCCGTGTCATCGGCCAGAGGGTCAGATGGCTCGCCCGCCCGGCAAGCGACTCGGAGGCCTGGCGCATCAGCAGCAGGTTGGCGGAGCCCGTCAGCAGGAACTGTCCCGGCTTGCGGTGCCGGTCGATGGCCTGCTTGACGGCGAGCAGCAGCCGGGGCTCCCGTTGCACCTCGTCGAGGATCACCGGCTCGCTGCCCTCCAGCAGGATCTCGGGCTCGCGGCGCGCCGCGTCCAGCACGTCGAGGTCGTCGAGGGACAGGTAGCGTCGCCGTCCCGGCATCAGCTCCCGCACGAGAGTGCTCTTTCCCGTCTGGCGAGCGCCCGTGAGCACCACCGCCGGCATCACCCGCAGCCGCTCGGCAAGGCTCCCTGCCGCCAGCCTGGGCACGATCCTCTCATCCATGCCTTGGATGATATCCATTCACACCATGAATGGATTGCAGCAGACTGGAACTCAAGCGGCGGCACCACGAAGCCGGGACTAATGGTGCGCGACTCATAGCAGCGCCGCTTCGCGTCCGGCTGACATCGACGATGACCGCGACGATGCACCGTATCCGTCGCCCCGCTTCGTCTGGACCAGGGTCAGATGCCCCGTGCGGCCATGGCGACGTCCCGGGCGAACCCGCTCATGCACCTCTCATGGTCGCAGAAGAAGATCCAATACTCGTCGAGGTCGCTCCTTGCGGCCTTGGCAATGCGGTGGACGGCGCTTCCCACGGCAATGGCTCCTCCACAGATCAAGAGCGGCGCCCCGAAGGGGCCGAGCGCCAGACGGACTCCGGCCATGGCCGAGGTCTGAGCACCTGCCGCGATCACGGTGCCGATTCCACCGGCGGTGGCCGTGCTCGTGGCCGCGTCCGTCGCCGCTTTCTTGCGGGACTTGCGACCTCGCCTGTAGTGAAGAACATTCTCGGGTATCGACACGGCCAATTCGGCCACCGCTGCGACGAGTCCCGCCTTCGCTGTGCCTTTGACAGCAGCCCTGGCTCCGGTCTTGATCGTCGAGACGCGCGCTGCCGACCTTGCGGCTTCACGCTCCGCACCGGTCATGTTTCGGCTGCTGCGAGCGAGGTTCTTCCCCGCGTCCTCCAGTACCACGTTGCTCGGTGCCCGCGCTCGGCCGGGCGAATTGGCCACCGACTCGACGTGGCTGAAGTGCTTTCCCTTCATGAGGCCCCGTACTGCGGGTTCTCCCATACGTTGCATCGACCGAGGGACTTCCTTCTCATAGAGGCGCTGTGCCATGGCCGCCGAGCGCGGCTTGAGGCCGCGACCGAGACCGCCGTACCGAAATCGGCGTTGAAGGGCGGGACTGAGGCTGTGCCATCCAGCTGGCCTTGGCCTGACGGTCGCTGCGGCCACGGCCGAGACAGACGCCCCATTCGATTCGGCTGTGGCGGCCACGGATCCTGCGGCCGGATCACGAACGTGCCTCGGGTCAAGAGCCGGCCAGTCGTAGAGCCTCTGAACGGCGGTCAGCGTCCCCTCTGGTATGGCATCGCCGCAATACGCGCAAGCGGCGGCTTCCGGCGTCTCGGCGTGATGGTGGCTATGATCGAGCCACCGGACATAGCAAGGGGATGCGTCCACATCGCAGCCCATGCATTCGACGCAGTAGTTCCGGTACTCGCCCCGGCTGCGTGACTTCGGCAGACTTGGTGGCGCTTCTGAGAGGCAGGCAGCTCCTGACGGAATGACGTGAGCACACTCCATGCAGTGGATGTCTTCCTCGGCAGGCGCAGACCACATGTCAAGCCGAAACTACCTGGGTGCGGCTGGCTTGCCCGTGGCCTAAGCCTGGATCCACCGATGCGGTGATGTTTGGGGGGGTGGCGCGTCCACCAGGAAGGCCTCCTGACATGGGAGGATGCTGTTTGGAATAACCGGCGTTCTGGCCATGTGAGGAGGCACTTCCTGTGAGCAGCGTAGCTGGTGGGATCGACGGGTTGGAGGTTCGTTTCGACGACGGGTCTTTGGTGGCTGATGCGGGGCTGTTGTTGGCGGGCACGGTGATGGGCCGCCTGGGTTTGGAGTCGATGCTCGATGAGGTGCTGCGCCCGCCCGCGTCGGGTCGGGGGTCGGGCGCGAAGGCGCTGTCGGTGGCGGCGTCGATGCTGGTTGGCGGGTCGTTCATCGACGACACCGAACGGCTGCGGGCCGGTTCTGCGTCGGCGGTGCTGCCGTTTGTGCCTGCGGCGCCGTCGACTGTGGGGACGTGGCTGCGGTCGTTCACCTTCGGCCATGTCCGCCAGTTCGACCGCGCCGGGGAGTTGGCGCTCAGCCGGGCGTGGTCTGTGGGCGCGGCGCCGGCTGTGGGGGAGATGACGGTGGATCCAGGCTCGACGGTGTGTGAGGTGTTCGGCAGGTCCAAGCACGGCGCCGCCTACGGCCACACCAAGGTTTGGGGATACCATCGGCTGGCCGCGGTCAGAGACGACACCGGCGAGGTCCTCCACGCCAGGATGCGGTCGGGGTCCTCTCAGCGCGGCCACGCCCGCTTCGCGGCGGAGACCCTGGCGCGCCTGCGGCGCCTCGCGCCGGGCGCGGCGGTGACCGTGCGCGCCGACGCGGGGTTCTTCTCCTATGCGATGATCGCGAAGCTCGACGCATACAAGGCCCGCTGGTCGGTTACGATCCCAAACAACGCCAAGGTCAAAGCGGCTGTCGGCGCCATCGACGACACGGCCTGGGCGCCGATCGCCTACCCCGACGGCGAGGCCCAGGTCGCGGAGACCACGATCACAACGAGCCGCCGCGACCCCTGTGGCCCCCGCAGGCTGCGCCTCGTGGTGCGCCGCACCCGCCTCGCCGAGGGCCCCCAGCGCGAGCTGTGGCCCGACCGGCGCCACTGCTTCGTCACGAACCGAGACGACCTCGACGCCGAGGCCGCCGACGCCTACCACCGGGCCCACGCCCGAGTCGAGCTCGCCATCAGAGACCTCAAAGCCAACGGGCTGGCCCACTGCCCCTCAGGAAGATCCTTCGCCAACGGCGCCCACCTCGCCTGCGCCGTGCTCGCCCACAACCTCGCCCGCTGGACCGCACGACTCGCAGGCTGCCAAGAGCCAGCTCTATGCGGCGATGACTCGGGCCATGGACGAACTTGAGATCACCATGTCGGGCGACGGCGAGATCGGACGGGCACTGCTCAAGGCGGAGCGGCTCCAGCGAGTCGGTTAGTTCTCGGGGTGGCTGCTGGCCTCGGGCCTGGCGAAACCGACTGGAGGGCGGTCCGCGAGGTTCAGGGTCTCGCACAGGATCGGGTACTCGTCCAGGCCACGGATCCACTGCCGGGCCGCGCTCAGCGCGAAGTCGAGCCGTCCATGGCCGGCGGGAGCGACCATGCCCGACTTAATGAGCCGGCTGCGATACACGCCGACGTACTCGCTGCTGACCCCGAGGCGGGCGGCGATATCCGTCGTCCGTGACATCCCGTCGTCCAGGGCCATCGCAGCCAGAAACCGCTGCGACCCCTCGGAGAGTCCTCTCCACATCGGGGCGATCACAAGCCGCCCGACTCGGCGGTGAGCTGTCTCAGCTCCGGCGATCGCATCTTCAAGGGTCACAACCTCCATCGGATCCGATGCTGCCTCCCAGGCATGGAACCCGACCAGCTGCACCAAGAACGGGTACCCCTGCGACATAGCCACCGCGTGCTCGACCGCTTCTGGAGTCATGCGCCCTCCCCGCTGGCGCACCGGCTCGGCCAGGGCAGTCCAGGCCGCATGAAGATCGAGGAATCCGACCTCGTAGCGGGCGCACCTCTGTAGGAAGGTGATGCTGGTATCGGCCAGGAGAGTGTCCTCCAGGGCTGGAAGTCCCGCACCGACGAATGCCATCGGAAGCTGAGCGATCCGGGTGACGTCCTGTACGACGATCCCAAGTGTCCGGAGTTCGTTCGCGTCGCCGCCCTGCAGCTCGTCGACAGTGACCAAGAGGCCGGTTCCACTGGCCTGCAGATGGGCGGTCAGGCCGGTCAACACGTTGGCGAGCCGGCGGGACAGATCGGCACCGGGGTCATAGTCGGGTCCAAGCCCGACGCCCGCCGCCGCGAGGTCCCGGCCGATTTCGGGTCGCAGTTCCCCGGCGTGCCTGTTCAGGTGCTCCCCGGCTCTGTGGGCCAGTCGATTGAGTAGGTTGGGAGTTGCCGCCGCCTCTGAGATCGATAGCCAGCCACGATGGTGCCCAAGCCCCCGCAAGGCCTCAAGAACGACTGTCTTCCCCGATCCGCGCCGGCCGATCAGCAGAGTCGTGTAACCGGGATGGGTCGGTCCCGTCGCCCACGCGTCCGCGATCTCCGCCAGGATGTTGTCGCGGCCCGCCAGCACGGGTGGAGCGGTTCCGAAAGTAGGGGCGAAGGGGTTCGTGGGCTGCATCAAGCCTCGATTCGATCCACGGCGTCAGCCGCTCTTGCGGTGGCACCGGCCTAGTTGCGCCGTTCCTTGTTGAGATTGTTATACCACGTTTGGTTTGTTATATCTTGTTATGACTGTTATATCTTGCTGTGGTTGTTATATCTCATTATAGCTGTTATATCTTATTTTGGTTGTCATATCTGTGTGGCCGGAGGGTGGCGGGGTTAGTGGAGGGCGTGGATGTAGCCGGCTTTGGTGCCTACGACTATTAGGCCGTCCCACACGGCGGGGGTGGACTCGATGCAGGCGTCCAGAGAGATGCTCCACAGCTGGGGCGGCTCCACCGTGGTGTCGCTCACGTCGAAGGCGTAGAGGCCGCCGCCGCAGTCGCCCTGGACCCACACATCGTCGACAATGACCGGGCTCGGCCACGTCGGACCCGGCAGCTTCTTCGTCCAGCGGATCTCCCCGGTGGCGGTGTCCAACCCGTACACATGGCCCGTGTGGGTGGGCACGATCAGCAGATCCCGGTGCAGCCCCGGCGTGGCCCACACCCCCGACCCGTCCAGCGCACCCCGCACATGCACGCCCCACACCAGCGGATCATCGGGCCGGCTCGGGTCGAGCTTGATGATCTGCCCCACCTCGTGGGAGCGGGCCGTGCCCCTCTGGTACTCGACACCGGCATAGAGCATGCCCTCGGCGTCGATCACCAGCGTGGCGTCGGTGTCGTCGCCGGTCCAGAAGCGGAACACCCGCTCGGGCACCGCGGTGGGGTCGTCCCGCAGCTCCGAGATGTCCCAGCCCTGCACCAGGCCGCCCGAGTTGGCGAAGTACAAGGTGTCGCCGCTGATGGCCACCGAGGTCTCGATCGACAGCTCCCGACCCACCGCGGCCAGCAGCTCGTCGTCCCAGCCGGGCGCATGGAACACCACCTGCGGGTCGGCGGTCACCAGCCCGTCGTCGCCGTAGCCCCGGTTGAGCTTGACGATGTGGATCCGGGAGTTCTCCCCGCCGATGAACAGGTAGTCGTCGATCACCAGCCCGGCACCGTCCCAGTCGTCGTTCCACATGATCGGAGCGAGGTCGTAGGCGCCCAGCGACCACAGTTCCCGGGGCGCCTCGCCGTCGAAAGCGATCACCCGGAAGCGGTTGTCCCGGCTGCCGATGTACACCAGCGGGTAGCCGTCGGGGTCGACGGTCACCGATCCCTTGATGATGTCGCCGGTGGCGAAGTCGGGCAGCAGCCGCTCGCCGGTGTCGGCGTCGAGGAAGTGGACACTGCGGCTGAACGCGCCGACCACCACCCAGGTACGGCCGTCACGCTCGAAGATGGCGGGCTGGCCGGTCCAGCCGGTGCCGCACCACTGCCGGGGCTCGCCACCCACCGACGACAGCGAGCACATCCGCTCACTGCGGGGGAAATGCCAGGCTTCCTGCGGCGCCGATGGCACGGGACCGCGGCCGTAGTAGGTGCGCGTCGGGTTGCCTCTGAACGTGAGCAGCCCCTCCACCGTGTCGCCCCACGGCTGGCCGGACGTCTCCGGGTCCACCCAGCCCTCGAAGGGCGGCACCGTCGTTGTGGTTGTGGTCGTCGTGGTGGTGGTTGTGGTCGTCGTGGTGGTGGAAGTGGCCGCCGCAGCCAGGGCGAGGTCGGTCTCGTCGGGCTCGCCCCGGTCCACTCGGGGCGCCCACCATGCGACCATCACTAGGGCTCCCAGAACGGCAGCCGAGATCAGCAGACCCAGGTGAAACCTCCTCGACCGATCCGCCACCACTAAACCTGGATCCACCGGCGCGGTGAGGTTTGTGGGGTTGGCGCGTCCACCGGAAAGGCCTCCTGACATGGGAGAATGCTGTTTGAGTCAACAGTGATTCTGGCCATGTGAGGAGGCACTTCCTGTGAGCAGCGTAGCGGGTGGTATCGACGGGATCGAGGCGGTGTTCGACGACGCTTCGCTGGTGGCCGATGCGGGGCTGCTGTTGGCGGGCACGGTGATGGGCCGGCTGGGTTTGGAGGCGCTCATCGACGATGCGGTGCGCCCGCCCGCGGCGGGCCGTGGGTCCGGGGCGAAGGCGCTGTCGGTGGTGGCGTCGATGCTGGTGGGCGGCTCGTTCATCGGCGACGCCGACAGGCTGCGGGCCGGGTCCGCTTCGGCGGTGCTGGGCTTTGAGCCTGCGGCGCCGTCGACGTTGGGGACGTGGCTGCGGTCCTTCACCTGGGGCCATGTGCGCCAGTTCGACCGCGCCCTGGAGCTGGCGCTCAGCCGGGCGTGGTCTTCGGGCGCGGCGCCGGCAGCGGCGGAGATGACGGTGGATCTGGACTCCACGGTCTGTGAGGTCCACGGCAAGTCCAAGCAGGGCGCGGCCTACGGCCACACCAAGGTTTGGGGCTACCACCCGCTGGCGGCGACCCGGGACGACACCGGCGAGGTGCTCCACGCCAGGATGCGGTCGGGGTCCTCCCAGCGCGGCCATGTCCGCTTCGCCGCGGAGACCCTGGCCCGCCTCGGACGCCTCGCGCCGGGCACGAAGCTCACCGTGCGCGCCGACGCCGGGTTCTTCTCCTACGCGCTGATCGCAAAGCTCGACACATACAAGGCCCGCTGGTCGGTCACGATCCCACAGAACGCCAAAGTCAAAGCAGCCATCGACGGCATCGACGAGACCGCCTGGACGCCGATCGCCTACCCCGACGGGGAAGCCCAGGTCGCCGAGTGCGCCATCACAACGAGCCGCCGCGACCCCTGTGGCCCCCGAAAGCTGCGCCTCGTGGTGCGCCGCACCCGACTCCCAGAAGGCCCCCAACGCGAGCTGTGGCCCGACTGGCGCCACCACGCGTTCATCACGAACAGAGACGACCTCGACACCGAAACCGCCGACGCCTACCACCGCGGCCACGCCCGAGTCGAGCTCGCCATCAGAGACCTCAAAGACAACGGCCTCGCCCACTGCCCCTCCGGAAGGTTCTTCGCCAACGCCGCCCACCTCGCCTGCGCCGTGCTGGCCCACAACCTCACCCGCTGGACCGCACGACTCGGACACACACAGCACCCCGAACGGCTCACCGCAGCCGCCACCGTCCGCCGGCGGCTGCTCGCCGTGCCCGGACGCCTCGTCAACCACAGCCACCGACACAAACTCCGCCTCCCGCTCAACTGGCCCTGGGCACACCAATTCACCGCCGCGCTCACACACACCCGCAACCTCCCCCAACTCATCTGAACCCCCAGCCCCGGGCCCGGCGCCACCCAGAACACACCCCCCTGAGCGCCACAAACCAGCCCAGTCCCAACCGCCGGCCCAACACGCCCCAACAACACCCGCCGCACCCCAACCAGCCAAACACCCCCACAAACACCCCGACCAGCCCACCCCGACCAGCCCATCGGTGGATTCAGGCTAAAGGATGCCCACTGCGGCCCGCAACGCCGTCGCCGGGCCTCGCCGATCCGTCGCTGTCCCGTCACCGGTCGGTCGTATCATCGGAACCGTGACCGTAGATGAGCACCAGCCGCTGACCGTCGCCTTCGATGCCGACGACACGCTGTGGCACAACGAAGATCTGTTCCAGGACGTGCAGCGCGAGTACGAGGAGCTGCTGTCACCCTGGGCCGACACCCAGACGGTCGCTGATCGCCTGCACGAGATCCAGATGACGAACCTGCCCCGCTTCGGCTACGGCGTGAAGTCGTTCACCCTGTCGATGATCGAGGCCGCGGTCTGCATCAGCGGCGGCCGGGTCGACGCCGGCCGCATCACCGCGATCATCGGCTACGGCAAGCGGCTCCTGGACCGGCCGATCGAGCTCATAGATGGAGTGGAGGAAGTGCTCGACGCCCTCGGGCACCACCGGCTGATGGTCATCACCAAGGGTGATGTCCACGACCAGCTGGCCAAGGTGGCCGCCAGCGGCTTGGCCGAGCGGTTCTGGCGGGTGGAGGTGGTGGCCGACAAGGACGCCGCCGTCTACAGCGAGCTGCTTGAGCGTCACGGGATCGATCCGTCCCGGTTCGTGATGGTGGGCAACTCGCTGCGATCCGACGTGTTGCCGGTGCTGGAGCTGGGCGGGACGGCGGTGCACATCCCGTACCACGTGACCTGGCGTCACGAGGACGACCACGACGGCCACGAGGTCGAGGTGCCGACCCTTAGGGCCTTGAGGGATCTGCCGCAGCTGCTGATGAACTGGGCCCCAGGCGGCGAGCTG
This sequence comes from Candidatus Aldehydirespirator sp., assembly GCA_965221605.1. Lineage (GTDB taxonomy): Bacteria > Actinomycetota > Acidimicrobiia > Acidimicrobiales > Aldehydirespiratoraceae > Aldehydirespirator. Next base: position 137,502 of record CBDCSK010000013.1, on the reverse strand, counting down.
GGTGCCGGCATGGCCGGACCGGCCGGCACCGGCGGACGCTACGGCGTCCACCCGGCATGAGGAGGCTCAACCCTCACGAGATCGCCGGCTACGACCTCGTGCCCGCCGAGATCGCCCGGCGCGCCAGGGTTCAGAAGGTGCCGGTGCTGTCACCCGGCATGCACGGCATGACCCTGGGACGACTCATCCTCGTGCTACGCGACGACGACCGCTCAGGCCGGCGGGTGCTACTCGCCCACGAGCTGGTGCACGTCGAGCAGTACGCCGAACTGGGCTTGGTGGGATTCCTATGGCGGTACGTGCGGGAGTACTTCGGCCACCTCCGGCGCCTGCGCAACCACCGGCAGGCCTACTGGGCCATCTCCTTGGAGGTCGAGGCCCGAGCCGTCGCTGGCCGCTGGGCCGAGCAACGCGTTCAGAGCCCTTGATCGGCCGAACTACTGTCATGAATCCACCGCACAGGTGGAAAAGTCACAGGAGTTCCGCGATCAGGCCACGAAAGAGGCGTCAGTATTCGTAGAAGCCGCGGCCGGTCTTGCGTCCCAGCCGGCCCGCGGCCACCATGCGGCGCAGCAGCGGCGGCGGAGCGTAGAAGCGCTCGGCGTACTCCGCGTGCAGCGACTCGGCCGTGAACAGGCACACGTCGAGCCCGATCAGGTCGGCCAGCGTCAGGGGCCCCATGGGATGCCCGGCCCCCAGCTTCATGGCGTCGTCGATGTCGCCGGCCGACGCATGGCCCGACTCGTACATCTCGATGGCCTGGCAGATGTAGGGCACCAGCAGCTTGTTGACCACGAAACCGGCCCGGTCCGGGGCGGGCACCACCCGCTTGCCGAGGGTGTCGGTGGCGAAGGCGGTGGCGGCCTCGGTCACCTCCGGCGCGGTGATCTGGGTGCTGATCACCTCGACCAGCTTCATCACCGTGGCCGGGTTGAAGAAGTGCATGCCCAGCACCTGTTGGGGGCGGGACGTGCCCATGGCCACGTCGATGATGGGTATCGACGACGTGTTGGTGGCCATGATCGCGGCCGGGTCCAGGACCCGGTCGAGCACGCCGAAGATCTCCAGCTTCAGCGGCAGTCTCTCGGGCACCGCCTCCAGCACCAGCTGACAGCCGGCCAGGTCTTCCAGATCGGTGGTCCATGCGATGGCCGCGGCTGCGGCGTCGCGGGTGGCCTCGTCGAGCTTGCCCCGGGCGACGCCCCGGTCCATCGACTTCTCCACCCGCATCCGGCCGGCCTCCACCAGCTCCGGCGTCGCCTCCCGGGCCACCACCTGCAGGCCGTTGCGGGCCACTACCTCCACGACCCCGCTGCCCATGGTCCCGACGCCGATCACGCCGATTGTGCTGATCTCCATGTTCGCCTTCTCCTGGTGGGTGCGTTCCTGTTTCAGCCGCGGCGGGGAGCTTCGAAGTTGCTCAGTCCGACTCGGTGATCGTCACCGAATCGATGGTCACGTCGGTTAGCGGGCGGTCGTTGCGGTCGGTGTCGACCCGTTGCATGGCGTCCACCACATCCAGTCCCTTCACGACCTTGCCGAACAGCGAGTACTGCGGCGGCAGCCCGGCGCCGTTGGGGCCGCTGATGATGAAGAACTGGCTGCCGTTGGTGTTGGGCCCGGCGTTGGCCATGGCCAGCGAGCCGATCTCGTAGCGTCCCGGCTTGGGCAGCTCGTCGGCGAAGCGATAACCGGGTCCGCCGCGGCCGGTGCCGGTGGGATCGCCGCCCTGGCACACGAAGCCGTTGATGATGCGATGGAAGATCACCCCGTCGTAGTAGTGGTACCGGGCCAGCACCACGAAGTTGTTGACCGTCAACGGCGCGGCCGCCGCATCGAGGGCGATGGTGAGCGACCCCATCGAGGTGTCCATGGTCGCGGTGTACCGCTTGGAGGGATCGACGCACATCGGTGGCGGCTCGCGGAACTCGCGGCGGACCGGGCTCGATCCGTCCTCGGCGGGGCAGGGTGTGGCGGCCACGGTTGACTCCTGGTGCTCGAGGCGGCAAAGACCGAGCGACCCTACCGGCGCCGTCCGCAAACCTTGCCGGGGCTGGGGATCATCCACCCGCGCGCGGTAGCAATCTATGGTGACGCCCGTGCGTCAGATGGTCGCATTCCCAGCCCGTGCTCTGGACCGTGCCGTCACAGCTGCGGTGACTCGACTCCTGCACGGCCGACCCCGCCGGGCCGAGCTCCCGCCTGAGCCGTCGATGCCCGCCGGCGAGGCGCCCTACGCGCTGCGCTGCGAGAACTGCGACGTCATGTGGCGGGGATCGTCGTCGGTGCCGTGCTGGTGCTGCGGCGCGCCGGGCGCGATCAGGGGCGAGGTGCGCATCCTCGCCGACTGAGCGCCCGTTCTGAGCGCCAAGTCTCAGCGCCAGACCTCAGTCGCCCGCCCCGGTCGCCCGCCCCGGTCACCCGCTCCGTCGCCGGGGGAGGGCCCGATAGGGTCGGGCCATGACACTGCACTGGTCCGACACGGGGGTGGAGGTCCACAGGGTGGTGGTCGGCCCCGTTGAGAACAACGTGTTCGTGATCCGCTGCACGTCCACCGGAGAGGCCGTGCTGATCGACGCGGCCAACGAGCACGAGCGTCTCCTGGAGCTGTGCCGCACCCTCGGTGTTCGCACCGTGCTCGAGACTCACGGCCACTGGGACCACATCCAGGCCATCCCGGCCGTGCGAGACGCAGGCTACGAGGTGGGAGTGACCGCCGAGGACGCGGCCATGCTGCCCAGCTACGACTACCTGCTGGAGGACGACACCGTCATCGAGATCGGGCGGCTGCGGCTGCGCACCCTGCACACCCCGGGCCACACCCCGGGCTCGATCTCGTTCCACGTGGAAGGGACGCCGCTGCTGTTCACCGGCGACACCCTGTTCCCCGGCGGTCCGGGCGCCACCCAGTACGAGGGCGGCGACTTCGAGACCATCATCCGCTCCATCGAGGATCGGATCTTCTCTAAGTTCGACGGATCCACCATCGTGCTGCCCGGCCACGGCCTCGACACCACCATCGGCACCGAGTCCCCGCAGCTGGACGAGTGGATCGCCCGAGGGTGGTGAAATCGGCGCCGACCCTCACCGGGGCCCGCCTGCAGACCGGTAGCGTGGCGCCCCGAGGTCCACGGTCCGCAGACCAGGAGGCTCCATGAGCAGGCTTCTCGAAGGGAAGGTGGCGCTGGTCACCGGCGCAGGCCGCGGCATCGGGCGCGAGCACGCGCTGATGCTCGCCGAGCACGGGGCCAAGGTCGTGGTCAACGACCTGGGCGGCGACGAGTTCGGCGGGGGCGCCGACCTCACGCCGGCGGCCGAGGTCGTGGAGGCCATCAAGGCCGCCGGGGGCGAGGCCGTGGTCAACGGCGGCAGCGTGGCCAGCTTCGACGACGCCGGGGCCATGGTGCAACAGGCCATCGACACCTTCGGCGACATCAACATCGTGGTCAACAACGCCGGCATCCTGCGCGACCGGATGGTTTTCTCGATGACCGAGGACGATTGGGACACGGTGATCGCCGTGCACCTCAAGGGCACCTTCGGCCCGTCGCATCACGCCGCCACCTACTGGCGCAACAAGGCCAAGTCGGGCGAGGAGACCTACGGGCGGATCATCAACACGTCGTCACCGTCGGGCATCTACGGCAACGTCGGGCAGACCAACTACGGCGCGGCCAAGGCGGGCATCGCCGCCTTCACGGTGATCGCGGCCCAGGAGCTGGTCCGCTACGGCGTGACCGTCAACTGCCTGGCCCCAACGGCATGGTCGCGCCTCACCGCCCCGCTGATGGGCGGCGACGACGCGTCCGAGGAGTTCAAGGACAGCATCGACCCCCGTTGGATCGCGGTGATCACGGCGTGGCTGGCCAGTCCCGAGGCGGCCAACGTGACCGGCCGGGTCTTCGATGTGCGCGGCCCGAACCTCGGCATCGCCGAGGGCTGGCACCTCGGCCCGGTGGAGGTCCAGCCGGACAACCCGGCCGAGCTGGGCCCGGTGGTGGCCAAGCTGATGGCCGCGGCCCGCCTCAACGCCAGCATGTACGGCCAGGATCACGAGGGACCGGGCTTCCCCAGCCAGTCGATCTAGCCGTCCACATCACGACCCCCGGCCAGCTTCCGGGGGTCGGGTCTCTTTGACGGTCAAATGTCTGAGGTTTATGCTCACGGCGTGAGGCCTCTCGAGGACATCCGCATTGTGGCCGTGGAGCAGTACGGAGCCGGGCCCTTCGCCACCATGCACCTGGCTGATCTAGGGGCCGAGGTGATCAAGATCGAAGATCCCGGCGCCGGCGGCGATGTGGCCCGCTACCTGCCTCCCTTCCAGCACGGCGACTCCAGCCTCTTCTTCCAGACCTACAACCGCAACAAGCGCAGCCTCGAACTCGACATCCGCAACGCCGCGGGCCGCGCCGTGTTCAACGACCTGGTGGCTTGCTCGGATGCAGTCTTCTCGAACCTGCGCGGCGACCTTCCCGCCGCTCTCGGCATCTGCTACGACGACCTGAAGGGAGTCAACCCCCGGATCGTGTGCTGCTCGCTCAGCGGCTTCGGAATGACCGGTCCGCGGGCCCGACAGGGCGGCTACGACTACATCTTGCAGGGTCTGTGCGGCTGGATGGCCCTCACCGGGGACCCGGCCGGCCCGCCGACGAAGTCCGGCCTTTCGATGGTGGACTTCTCGGGAGGCTTCGTGGCCGCGATCGCCCTGCTCACCGGCATCCATGCGGCCCGGCGGGACGGCGTCGGCATGGACTGCGACCTGAGCCTCCACGACACCGCCACCAGCCTGCTCGGCTATCTCGGCACATGGCACCTAACCGGCGGGTTCGAGCCCGAGCGGGTGGCCGAGTCGGCGCACCCGTCGCTCGTTCCGTTCCAGATCTTCGAGGCTGCCGACGCCTGGCTGGTGATCGGATGCGCCAAGGAGAAGTTCTGGCAGAGGCTCACCGAGGTCCTGGGTATGCCGGAGTTGACCGACGACGAGAGATTCGTGGACTTCGCGGCCCGCTATACCAACAAGGACGAGCTGCTGGAGATCCTCAGAGAGGCGTTCCGCACCCGCCCGGCCTCGGAGTGGCTGGAGATGCTGGAGGCCGCAGGCGTGCCGTCGGGGCCCATCCAGGACGTGCCCGCGGCGCTGCGCGATCCCCACACGCTGGCCCGGGGTGTGCTGGCCGAGACCGAGCACCCCCAGCATGGCACGATCCGCCAACCGGTCACCCCGGTGCGGGTAGGTGAGCATCCGGTCGCCGGTTCGCTGTCGCCTGGCCCAGCACTGGGTGCCGACGCACCGTACGTGCTCAAGGAACTGCTGGACTACGACGACGACCGCATCGACCGCCTGCGCTCTCAGGGCGCCTTCGGCTGATCCCATGAAACGGGGCTACGTCGACAGCGACTGGGGCCAAGTCCACTACCGGTCGGCCGGCGGCGGCCCCGCGGCCGTCTTCTTCCACGAGTCACCGCTGTCGTCGGTCGCCTACGAGGCAGCGCTGCCCCATCTGGGGAGATCCTTGAGGGCCTTCGCCCTCGACACGCCGGGATACGGCCTGTCGGATCCGCCCCCGTCGGATGAATTCGAGATACCCCACTACGCGGCCGCGCTCCTTCGAGCCATCGACGGGCTGGGGATCGAGCGCTTCGCGGTGGCCGGAGTCCATACAGGCGCGTCGCTCGCGCTGGAGGTTGGACTCCAGGCCGGCGCCGACCGGGTCACCTGCGCCGTGCTCACCGGCGTGCCGCTCATGTCCGAGGAGCGCCGCAGAGAGTTCCTGGCCTCCTGGTCGCCTCCGATGACGCCGGCCTCCGACGGCAGTCATCTGAGGTGGGCTTGGGAGCGCTACCAGCGCATATGGGGCGCCGATAGCGCTGCGGGCATTCTCAATGTCGGTGTCACGCAGATCCTCAATGTGCTGGAGCGTTACGAGTGGGCCTACAACGCCGCCTTCCGCTACGACCCCGAGCCGCGCCTGCCGCGACTGTCCTGCCCTACGCTGCTGCTTGATGCGGAGCACGACATCTTCGCCGACATGGACGAACCGGCGGCCGCACTGCTGCCCGACGCCCGCATCGAGATCGTCCCCGGCCTCGGAGGGCAGCTTCCCGTACGCGTGCCACAGACATACGCCGAGAAGGTCATCGCCTTCGTGACCGCCCGATTCTGAGATCGCTACTCTCGGATCGTGGCCGGCGAGATCCGACCTGAACGGCAGGACGACATAAGCGACGCCGGTCCAAGCGACGACGGTGCATCGAACCTGGCCGGTGCGCTCGCGGCCACCGTCAGTCAGTCAGCCCGCCGGATGCCGCAAGACACGCCGATGGCGCTGGTGTATCGGCTCGAGGCGCCCGACGAGACCGCGCCGCGGTGAGCGACCTCGCGGGGCTGAGCCTGACCGAAGCGGCCCGGCGGCTGCGCAGTCGGGAGGCGACCGCCGCCGAACTGGTAAATGCATGCCTTGCCCGTGTCGAGCAGTGGGAGCCGCACATTCAAGCCCTCGTTACCGTGCTGGGAGAGCAGGCGATCGGCCGAGCCGAGCAGGCGGACCGGGAGCTCGCCGGTGGACGGTGGCGCGGTCCCCTCCACGGCGTGCCAGTCGTGGTCAAGGACCTGATCGACGTCTCGGGCGCCCCGACCGAGGCGGGCTCGGAGATCCTTGCCGGCTCCATCGCCGCGGCCGATGCGGTGGTGATTGCCCGGCTGAGAGATGCGGGCGCGATCATCTTGGCCAAGGCCAACACCCACGAGTTCGCTTACGGCGCGCTGACTCCGCCGACGCGCAATCCCTGGGATCTGGATCGCATGCCGGGCGGGTCGAGCGGCGGCTCAGCGGCCGCGGTCGCCGCGGGCGAGGCGTTCGGAGCGCTGGGCACCGACACCGCCGGATCGGTGCGAGAGCCCGCCGCGCTCTGCGGGACAGTCGGTCTCAAGCCCACCTACGGGCGAGTCAGCTGCCGGGGAGTCGTGCCCCTGGCCTGGTCCCTGGACACGGTTGGGCCCATGACCCGCACCGTCGGGGACTGCGCCCTCCTGTTCAGCGTGTTGTCGGGGACCGGGGCGGGCGAAGCCGGACCGCCGAAGGAGGCGTCTCACGACCCGGGTTTGTCCGGGTCGGGTCTCGCGTCGCTGCGGGTGGCGGTGGCTTCCGAATTGATGGAGCCCCTCGAGTCCGAGGTGGCGGACACGCTCGATGATCTGCTGGAAGCGCTCATTGCCGCCGGGGCCGCGGTCGAGCTGGTCTCGATCGGCGATCCCGACGAGTTGACGGCCACGCTATTCGTCATCCTTCTGGCGGAGTCAGCCTCCTATCACCGGCCGTGGCTCGGGAGCTGTCCCGAACGGTACGGCGCCGATGTGCTCGCCTACCTGGAGATGGCCGCCGATCTGACGGCAGTCGACTATGTGGACGCCCAGCGCCTCCGAGTCGTGCAGCGCGGCCGGATCGACGCTGCGCTCGCCCACGCGGATGTCCTGCTTGCGCCCTCTCAGCAGGTGGTGGCCCCCCGCGTCGACACCGACACGGTCGTGTTCCCCACCGGCGAGTCGGCCCCGAGAGACCTGACGCTCGTCCGACCGCTGGTGCCGTTCTCTCTCACCGGTCATCCGGCTCTGACTGTTCCACTGCGACTGGGCGAGCAGGGCCTTCCTATAGGGGTTCAGCTTGTCGGAGCACCCTTCGGCGATGAACACCTCTTCGACTGCGGCTCGGCCATGCAGCAGATCCTTGACTGGGACTCCGCGGTTCCGCCCTCACCGGCGCTTCCGCACCACGGTCTCTGAGCTGCCGGCCACCGCTCCGTCATGAGCCGCAGGCGCTCACTCGTCGCACGGGATGCCAGCGCACTTGACGGTACTCCAAAATGTCCTACAATTATGGACGCCGAGCGCGGTCTCATCGCCCTGGGTCTCACCTGGCTAGCTCAGACGGCCGCCGCGAGGCGAGGATGTACCAGGAGGAACAACATGAAGCTCTCGAAGGGACTGCTGCTATTGCTGCTGGCGCTGAGCCTCGTGGCCGCGTCATGCGGCGACGACGATGACGGTGCCGAGCAGCCGACGGCCGCGCCCGAGCCAGCGCTCGCGGAGGAGCCCGAGCCGGTGGAGGAGCCCGAGCCGGCGGAGGAGCCCGAGCCGGCGGAGCCGGAGGCCCCTTCCGCTGATCGCACCCTGCGGGTCGGCGTGGCTGCTCTTCCGGTGACCCTCGACCCCGAGTTCGCGCCGGGCCAGGAGTCCGTGGAGATCATCACGACGGTTCTCGACTCGCTCTTCTGGTTTGAGGCCGAGCCGGGCGCCGATGGCGTCCGCTCCGCGACGGAGTTGGCCAAGGGCGACGCCGGAATGGTGCCCGGTCTGGTTGAGTCGTTCGAGGTTTCCGCCGACAATCTCACGTACACCCTGCATCTGAGGCAGGGGGTCGTGAGCGCGGCAGGCAACGAGTTCACTTCCGAGGACGTCCGCTGGATGCTGGCGCGCAACTTCGGCGTCGGGGTCATTGGCGCCTTCGTCGTCGGCATCGCCAAGATCCCGTCAATGGACGCGGTCAGGGTCATTGACGACTACACGGTGGAGATCACCATCACCGCCCCGAACCCGCTGCTGCTGCGAGCCCTGCAGCTCCAGACGATCAGCCCGGTCGACTCGGCGGTAGCCAAGGAGATGGCCACCGACGATGATCCCTGGGCCACCGAATGGATGCAGCTGGACACCATGGGATTCGGGCCGTACTACGTCGACGAGTTCACGCCGGGCGTCCAGCTCGTGCTGAAGAGCAACAAGAACTACTGGCGCGGCGAGCCGTTCTTCGAGGAGGTCATCTACCGCGAGATTCCCGACTCCTCGCAGCGCCTGACTCTTCTGCGCCAAGGCGAGATCGACATAGCCGAGAACCTCTCCAGCCGCGAGCTCGAATCCCTCGGCGCCGACGAGGGCAAGACCGTGTCCGTTGTGCGCAACCAGGTCATCTTCGGCGCCATGAACACCCTGGGCGGACCCACAGCGGATGCGAAGGTGCGCCAGGCTCTGCAGTACGCGCTGAACTCCGATCAGATCGTGAGCAGCGTATACGATGGCAACGCGAAGGCACTCCGGCTGGTGGCCCCCGAGGAGTATCCGGGCTACAACGCCGATCTCTGGCCGTATCCCACGGGCGGCGACATCGACACGGCCAGGGCACTGCTCGCCGAGGCCGGTCATGCCGACGGATTCGACATCTCGCTGCTCGTCAACGCCGACGTGTCCGATCACGACGACGTCGCGGTGCTCATCCGCGACTCCCTGTCGCAGATCGGAGTCAATGTGGAGATTGACACCAGGCCCGCGGCCAGCTACCTGGAGCAGGCCAACTCCGGCGATATCGGAATCGTGTTGCACCAGGGCTACGCCATCGTCTCGGAGATTCCGTACCACTACCAGCTCTACGTTTCGGGGCCGACCGGGTTCTTGAGCTTCGGGGGCTTCAACAACCCGCGGTTCGATGAAGCCATCGCAGCGTCGCTGTCGGTGCTCCCGGGGGCCGAGCGCACAGCACTAGTCGACGAGGTCCAGCAGATCCTCGCTGACGAGGTGCCGCACCTGTCAGTCGTCGGCGCTCCCACCCGGTACGGGTTCGGCTCTGACATCGAGGGCTACACCTGGTATCCGAACAACCAGATATGGTTCTACGACCTGTCGAGGAGCTGATACACGCCAGCGCGGCACGCGGGGCGGTCGGCGTTCGCATCCGCGGCGCCCGCCGCCCGCTGCCGGTCCCATGACCGGGGCACATGGCTTCCGAGGCCGCTGAAGCCGCCACGGCGAGGCGCGGGCTGCCGCTGGGGCGCTTCGGCTCGCTGATCGGCCGGCGGTTCCGCTTCATCGTCATCCAGCTGGCCGGCGCGGCCACCCTGGCCTTCTTCCTGATCCGTCTCGTGCCGGGTGACCCGGCCCGGGTTCTCGCCGGCCCGGCTGCGAGTCCGGAGACGCTGGCCGAACTTCGGCGCCACTTGGGCCTGGACGATCCGCTACCGGTCCAGTACGTCACCTACCTGGGGAACCTGGTCAGAGGCGACCTGGGCAAGTCGCTGACCACCGGCCAGGACGTCTCCGTCGACTTGTGGCAGCGGGGTCCGGCCACCCTCGAGCTGATCCTGTTCGCCCTGCTGGTTTCGCTGCTTATCGGCGTGCCGCTGGGGGTGGCGCTGGCCAGGCGGAGGGAGAAGCGGTCCGGCAAGGCAATATTCGGCTACGCCATGTTCTCGGGGTCGGTCCCGGACTTCTGGCTTGCGCTGATCCTGCTGTACCTGTTCTCATTCAAGTGGGAACTCTTCCCGCCGCCGATCGGACGCTTGGGCTTCGAGTCGCCCCCGGACCGGATCACCGGCATGTACACGGTGGACTCCGTCTTGACCGGCGACCTCGCCACCCTCTGGTTGGCGGTCCAGCACCTGGCGCTGCCGGTGCTCACGCTGACGCTCGTCTATTCGGGGCTGATCGTCAAGGTCGCGAACGCCTCCAGCGAGCAGGCCTTCGGCGCAGGCTTCGTCGATCTGTACTCCAGCGCCGGAGTGAGGCCGGCCCTGGCGCTGCGACGAGCGACCCGCCTGGCCCTTCCGCCGGTGATCACCGTCGCCGCCATCACCAACGGCTTCCTGCTCGGTGGCGCTGTGCTGGTCGAGCAGGTGTTCGCCTGGGGCGGCGTCGGACAGTACGCCGTGCAGGCCGTTCGGGGCGCGGACTTCGCCGCGATCCAGGGCTTCATCGTCATGGCGGCGTTCTTCAACATCGCCAACTATCTGATCGCTGACATAGCGCTGCTCGCTGTCGACCCGCGCCTGGGGAGGACGGAGTCGTGAGTCGCCGGAGTTCCTCACGCCGGGGCGCCCTGATCTCCAACGCGAAGGTCAGGTGGGGGCTGATGATCGTCGCGGTCATCGCGCTGTCCACCATTCTCGCGCCCGTCCTGACACCCTTCGGGCCCGAGGAGATCACTGACGAGGTGCTCGCCTCCCCCGGTTTCGATCAGCTGTTCGGCACGGACCGCCGAGCCATGGACGTGTTCACGCGGACCCTCTACGCGCCGAGGGTGGACCTCACCATCGGCTTGCTGGCCACGTTGATCGCGTTCGTGATCGGAGTGCCGCTCGGGACCGTGGCAGGCATGTTCGAGGACCGGGGAGGACTCGGCGGCTTCGCATCGCAGATCATCATGCGCGGCATGGACATCATGCAGGCGTTCCCGGTCTTCGTGTTCGCCCTGGCGCTGGTGGCGGTCCTGGGAACGGGCGCTCTCAACCTCGTGCTCGGCCTCGCGTTCGTGAACACGCCCGTGTTCGTGCGTCAGATCCGCACCGGCGTGCTAGTCCTTCGCGACGAGGCGTTCGTTGAGGCCGCGCTGATCGCGGGCTGGAGCAGACTGCGGATCGCCTTCCGCCATGTTCTGCCCAACGCCCTCGGGCCGGCGGCCTCGCTGGTCTCGGTGATGATCGGCTTCTCGATCCTGTTGACGGCCGGGCTCAGCTTCGTGGGTGCTGGAGTGCGCGTGCCCACGGCCGAGTGGGGCGTGATGATCGCCGAGGGGTCGGCGCAACTGTCCACGGGCCAGTGGTGGCCGTCGCTGTTCCCCGGGCTGTCGCTCGCGCTGACCGTCTTCGGCTTCTCTCTGCTGGGCGAGGGATTGCGCGAGGCGCCCGGCTCCACCAGCGGCACGCGTGTCTCCCGGTCGCGCCGCTGGGCCGAGAGGTCGTTCTCGTGAGCGCTCTGGAACTCGACGGCTTCGCGCTGAGCGTCGGCGGCAAGGCACTGGTGAGCGGGGTGAGCTTGGAGCTGGCGGCAGGACGGACTCACGCCGTGATCGGTGAGCGGGGCTCCTCCAAGACGGTGCTGCTGCGGTCCCTGGTGGGGATGTGGCCCGAGGACGCCGAAGTGAGTGGGCGGCTCCGGGCCGACGGCTTGGATCTGGTCTCTCTGAGGGCGCGCGAGCGCCTCGCGGCCCGCCGGGAGCGACTCATGTACCTGCCTCCCTCCGGGCGCGAGGCGCTGAATCCCGTCGAGCGGATCGATCAGCATTTCCTCGACGTCTGCTCGGTCCGGGCGCGCCGGGCCGGGGCACCGCGCCGGAGCCGCCGGGAGTCGCTCCTCGCCGAGGCGGCGGTCGACCTCACCAAGCTGGGCATCGCCGATCCCGACCGAGTCCTCGCGTCCATACCCGATGAACTCAGCGGCGGCATGCGCAAGCGGGTTCTGATCGCGATGGCCCTTCTGCTGAAGCCTGCCGTGCTTGCCGCCGACGATCCGACCAGTGGTCTCGACGTCACCATCTCGCGCCAGATCCTCGATCTGCTGGCCGAGTTGCAGGGCAGCGAGGGGTTCACGCTGGTCATCGCCACTCAGGATCTCGGGATCGTTGCCCACTACGCGTCCACGATCACCGTGTTGAAGGCGGGAACGGTGGTTGAGCACACCGATCCGGCCACATTCTTCGCTGGTCCCGCCAGTGAGACCGGTGTCGCCATGCTGGCCAGGGCGAGAGTCTGATGGGCGACGGCGACGGCGCTGCAGGCGGCGAGAGTTCGATGGACAGCGGTGATGCTGCGCGGGTAGTCGCTAGCGCCAGGGGCCTGCGAAAGGTCTTCCGCCTCAAGAGGGGCCGGGACTTGGTGGCGGTGGCTGGAGTCTCGTTGGAGATACGCACGGGCGAGGTGCTGGGACTCGTCGGTGAGAGCGGATCGGGGAAGAGCACCGTCGGCCGCTGCTTCATGCGGTTGCTGACGCCGGACGGAGGGGAACTGCAGTGGCATGATCCCGCCACGACGATGGGCATGGTCTTCCAGGAGCCTCGAGAATCGTTCAACCGGCAGTTCCGTATCTGGCAGGCGATCGCCGACCCGGTGCAGGCGGCCGGCATGCGCCTCGGCGACGAACTGGCGCGGCGAGTCAGGGACGCGGCTGAATCGGTCGGCCTCACCCCGTCGGACCTGCTGGGCGGGGTGGCAGAAGCACCCGACGAGACCCTCCAACGTGCCTCGATAGCCCGGGCGCTGGTGAGGGATCCCCAGCTACTCGTGTTGGACGAGCCCACGACCTCGCTCGATCCCGATGCCCGGGCCGGGGTGCTGGAGCTGATCCGCCGGGTCCGTTCCGACCGGTCGATGGCGATCCTGTTGATCAGCCACGACCTCCTTGCAGTTCGATCCGTGACCGATCGGCTGGCCATCATGTACTTGGGCAAGATCGTGGAGCAGGGCCCGACCGCCGCGCTGTTCGCAGACCCCCTGCACCCCTACACCCGTGCGCTGCTGGAGTCCGCGCTGGAGCTCGATCCGGCGCTGCCGCCACCACCGGTCGAGCTGAAGGGCGAGATACCCAGTCCCCTGGAGCGTCCGCCGGGCTGCCCGCTGGAGCCGCGCTGCCCCATGGCCGTTCCCGCATGTTCCCAGGCAGAGCCGGCGTTGGAACGCGTCACGCCGGAACACGATGTGGCGTGCATCAGAGTGGAGGAGTTCGTGGCGGATCCCTCCCTCGGCGGCCCGGCCGGGCGAAGTCAGGTGGATCATTGAGGACCGGTGATCGGCCGTCACGGCGAACGCACCCGACAACAACAAAGGAGCATGCAATGCAGCGACTAGGAGTGGGGCTCTGGGGCGGCATGTCCGTCAACGAGTTGATCGACGTGGTCAAGCTGGCCGACCAGCGAGGATACGAGTCGGCCTACATCATCGAGAGCTTCGCCGACGCGTTCTGCTTCCTGTCGGCTTGCGCCCGAGAGACGGAGAATATCATCCTCGGAACCGGCGTTGCCACGGTCTTCACCCGGAACCCGACCACGATCGCCATCGCCGCCGCGACGGTCGATTCGATCTCCAGGGGCAGGTTCCGCCTGGGTCTCGGCGTGGGCCACCGCGAGATCCACCGCATGCGCGACGATGTCGAGGTCCAGCGGCCGTCGCCGTTCGCTGATCCCCTGGTCAGGCTGCGGGAGACCACGGAGTTGGTGAGGGCGATCATGAAGGGCGCCCACGGAGGCGAGTTGGTGCGCTTCGAGGGCGAGGTGTTCCGCGTCCGAGACTACGAGCCGTGGCTCAGTCCGCACCGCGACAACATCGAGATCTTCTACGGCGCCTTCTCCCGATCGACGTTCGAGCTGGCCGGCGAGATCGCCGACGGGATCGCCCCCATCTTCGTGCCCCTTGAGTTCGTGCCGGCGATGAAGGAGTCGGTGGCCCGGGGCGCCGAGCGAGTCGGGCGAGACCCGGCTGAGGTTGACTTGGGCTGCTATCTGCCCACTGCGGTGAGCGACGACGCCGCGCAGGCCAAGCTGGCGGCCCAGTACGATGTGGCCACCCACATGTCGTCCTACGCCTACTACCGGAACTACTTCGTGCGGAGAGGAATGGGCGAGGTGGTGGCCGAGGTCGTCGAGAAGGTCCGGTCCGAGAATATGGGCGCGGCGGCGGTCGCAGTTCCCGACGAGATGGTTGATGCGGTCGCGGTGTACGGGACGGTCGAGGACTGCCGCAGCAAGATCGACACGTACCGCGAGGCGGGAATAAGCCTCCCGATCATCTTCCCGCTGCATCCGGAGTTCAGGGGCTATCTCCCCGACCCCGCGTCCCGGGCCGGCGTCTTCGACACTGTCGACGCCCTCGGACCCGCGTGAGCGGTCCGAGCGGTCCCGCGCCGCCCCGCTCAGCAGGGCCCGAGACCGGCGTCCCGCGCCCTCCCCTGTCGTTTCGGGGAGCAGTGCCCGAGATGCGGGGGGAGGAGCAGCGGTACTTCGATTACTGCCAGCAGGGACGGCTCATGATCCAGCGATGCCCGCAGTGCGCCCTGCATGTGTTCTACCCCCGTGCGGTCTGTCCCCGCTGCACCAGCGGCGATCTGGAGTGGGTGGAGGCGGAGGGCCGCGGGCTCGTGTTCACCTATGCCGTGCATCATCGGTTCCCGCCGGGCTTCGAGGAGGCCGCCCCTTACGTGGTGGCCATCGTCGAACTGGCGGAAGGCGTGCGCATGATGACCAGGATCATGGCCGCCCCTGAGGACGTGTCGGTCGGCATGGAGGTGCGGGTGGCCTTCGCGGCGGCCGCGGAGGACTTTCAGGTGCCGGTGTTCCTGCCCGTCGAACTCGCAGCATGAGCGCCGGACCCCGGCTGGCCATCGTGGGCGCCGCGGTCGCTCCCTCGCGGGACTCCGGCCTGCTCACCCCTGCAGGACTCATGGCCGAGGCGGCGGCGGCCGCGATGCGCGACGCTGCTGTGACCAAGGATCAGATCGACGGCCTGTTCTCAGCCTCCGCCTACTACTACCTTCCCCAGATGACTCTGGGCGACCACCTCGATATTCGTCCCACCTACAGCGATTCGTCCAACATCGGCGGCTGCTCGTTCATCGCCCACCTGTCCCACGCGGCCGCGGCCATAGACGCCGGGCTCTGCCGCGTGGGCCTGATCGCCTACGCGAGCACCCAGCGCTCCGACGGCAGGCGGCTCGTCAAGAGCATGAGCGAGCCGCTCGCCTATGAGGTGCCCTACGGTGCGATGTGGCCGCTCACCGGCTTCGCGATGATGGCGCGACGTCACATGGCGCAATTCGGAACGACCCAGCGGCAGCTGGCCGAGATCGCGGTGGCCGCACGGGAGTGGGCCCTGCTGAATCCCCAGTCCGGGCAGACCCGGCCGCTGAGTGTCGAGCAGGTTGTCGAGTCACCGGAGATCTGTGCGCCGCTGCGCCGCTTCGACTGCTGTCTGGTATCCGACGGAGCGGGCGCGCTGGTCGTGACCTCGCCCGAGATGGCCTCCGATCTCACCGATTCGCCCGTGCTTGTGTGGAGCGTGGCTGAGACCCACGACAGTCGATACGTGTCGCGTCTGCCCGACTATGTGACCAGCCCCGCCGCCCTCACGGGCCCTCGCGCTCTCGATGGCGCAGGCGTCACGCTAGAGGACATCGACGTCTTCGAGATCTACGACGCCTTCACGATCGCGGTGCTCATCGCATTGGAAGACCTCGGCTTCTGCCCCAAGGGCGAAGGGGGGCCCTTCGTGGAGGACGGCAAGCTCCGTCCCGGCGGCTGGCCGCCCCTGAACACGGGCGGGGGAGGGCTCTCCAACCGGCATCCCGGCATGCTCGGCATGGAACTCCTCCTGGAGGCGGTGACCCAGCTGCGTCATGAAGGGGGGCGGCGCCAAGTCCCGCAGGCTCAGACGGCACTGGTTCACGGCCTCGGAGCGGTTCACATGAGCGGCGCCACCGCGGTGCTGAGCCGTCCGGGCTGGGCGCCCTAGGAGGTGCGCGGGTAGGTGCAAGCCCGTCGCGTTGCATCGGGGTCTTTCCCGCTCTTGTTCGCTGCGCTCACGGGCCGCTCGGGCCACGGCCTCGCGTCGTATGGGCCGTGTCATCCCGCCTACTCGCTCGGCCTCTTGGCCGTGTCATCGCGGCGCGCGGCATCCGGTGGGACGGGTTCGGGAATGGTCGGCCGTGGGTGACGCCGACGGCCGGAGGTGCGAGGATGCAGGCATGGATGCGATCGTGACGAGGATCGACGAGCTTGAATGGGAGAGCCAAAACGTCCCCGACAGCCTGCCGGTGCCGACGGTCGTGAGGCTTCCCGGCCACGTCCCGGACAGGTCCTTCTCTGTGCTGGTCCGCTTCCCCGCCGGCTGGAGCCGGCCCCATTCCGGCTACTACGAGTCGACGGAGGAGATCTTCCTCCTAGAAGGCCGGGTGGCCATGAGCGGGGCGACCTACTCGGCGGGCGACTACGGCTGGTTCCCGGCCGGGTACCTGCGCTCGGACTCCTCCAGCACCGGCAGCTTGACCCTGGCCTGGTTCGGCGGCCCGGCCCGCTGGCGCCGGAGCGAGCACAGCCCCGAGGACTTCCGCTCGTCGGAGGTGGTGGTGTGCAGGCGGGGTGAGGCCCGGGCGATGGACTCGCCGCTAGGCCCGGCCCGAGTCCTGCGATCGGGTCGGACCCGGTCGACGTTCCTGTTCGATCGCGTCGACGCCGCCGTGTCGCCGCCCGCGACCTGGGTCGAGTTGTTGGCGATCGATCAGGGACTCTGGGTGTCGGCGGCGCCGGGTTCTCGGATTCCGGCCATCGACGGCCGGGCGCTCGGCCGGCTCACCCAACTGGACGTGCCCCGAGGCTGAACGGACCGTGCTCGTCGCCGGCGTCCGGCGCGCCCATCATGGGTCCGAGCTTGTCAGGCGGAAGTACTCCCCGATGTCGGGCTCGTTCTCAAGCGCCAAGCTCCTGTCGATGATCTCCCTGAAGCGGTCCCGCGGCATGGACTCGGCCAGGCAGTACTCGTACAGCGCCTCGTACTTCGCCATGAGTTCGTCGTCGTCCAGCGGACGCTCGGGCTCTCCCTTGGGGTGAAGGACCTCCTTCGAGACCCGCCTTCCATCGCTGAGACGAACCGTGACGCGGGCGCCGAGGCATTCTGGGAACAGAGCGTCGAGGGCCGCGTCGGGCCGGCAGACAACTCTGGACATCGTGTCGCGGATCTGCGGATCCTCCAGGCTCTGGGGTTCCAGCGCGTCCAGCCAGAGGCTCCTGCGGACCAGCGCGGCTGCCGCAACGTAGTAGGTGCTCAGCCTGGCCACCTCGCCCACCCGCGGATCTCGGCGGTCCTCCGAGGCGGTCACCTCGTAGAGGGCACGCGGCTTCTCCACGAGGATCTCGTCGACGGAGTCGGGTGTGAGATCGTGTTCGGCAACCAACTCGAGCATCGCCTCGATCTCGGCGTGGAGATACCGGGTTGTCGGGAAGACCTTGAGGCCGGTGCGGGTCACCTCGAACGGTTCCCCGAGACGGTGCAGCGCTCCGGGGTCCGGGTCCACGCTCTCGGCGTTGAGGAATCCGTAGGGCGCCTCAATGATGCGGGGCGAGCCCCGCAGGCCCTCGGCCGCCAGCATCGCGGCCGAGAGGCCGACGCTGGCCTGCCAGCCGCTGAGCAGTGGCCTGCACCAGTAGCCAGGCGAGAGCAGCTCCAGCGACACTGTGCCACCGCAGGCCATGAAGGTCGCGATCCCCAGCGAGTCCGCCATCTGACTGCGGGGAAGCCCCAGGACCTTGGCTGTCTGAAGCGCGGCGCCCACCGAGTTCGCCTGGGTGCTGTCGACCACGCCGTGTCCCGGATTGAGAGCCATGCCGAGCTTGCCGATCGCCTCGAAGCCGACGGCGACTCCCACCGCGAAGGCCTCGAAGTCGACCTTCGTGGCCTGGGCAGCCGCGAACGCGGCACCGTAGACGGTGGGCCCCAGATGGGTCGGGGCGCTCCAGCGGTGCACGTCCATGAGGTTGAGCGCGTGAGCGAAGGCGCCGTTCGCCAGTGCCGCGTACTGCGGGATGGTGCCGAAGCCGGCACCCATCACCGTTGCCGGGCCCGGATGCGACCGGGCGAAAGCGACAACCGGCGCCAGTCCATCGGTGCTGCTGTCGCCCACACCCCGGCCGCTGGCGCCGGCCAGCGCAATCACAACGAAATCGAGGCAGGTGCGCTTCACGGCCGCCACCACCTCACCGGGGAGGTCCTCGTAGCGGAGTTCGTCAGCCCATCCACTCAGAATGTCGGTGAGCGGCTCGGCTATGACCATTCGATCCTCGGCGTACTGGAGTTTGTCGCTCATCGGTTCCTCCTTGCGGTCCGGTCTACTCGGCGGTTCTGGTCCTCGGGCCCCTTCATGGGTGCGTTGCGCCGGCTTGGTTGCGGGCTCTCACGGCTGCTTGCGCAGAACGTATGCGCCGTGGTTCTCGAGCGTGGCCGTCCAGCCCGGTCCGACCACCACGGTGCAAAGAGGCTCGCGGACGAGGGCGGGGCCGGCCAGCGGCACACCCACAGGCGAAGCGGTTCCCTCGAAGACGTCGACCTCGACCGCATCATCCGCTCCGAGGCGGAGGTCTCGCGCCTCGCAGCGGCGCCAGTGCGAGGACGCTCCCAGTTCCCAGTCGATCTCCGGCAGCGGGCGATGCACCGTGGCTCTGACCGACAGGCTCACGAGCTCGCAGGGAGTGTCCGGCTCCGAGTACGCATACCGATTGTGATGGCGGACGTGAAAGTCCTCGACGGCGGAGGCAAGGGTGCTGTCGTCCACCTCCCCGCTGTCGATCGGGACCATGATCTCCCAGAGCTGCTCGCGGTAGCGCAACTCGAAGCCGTGCTCGACGTGGAGGTCGTCCTCGCGGTATCGCAGGCCGACAGCGCGATCGACCTCGTCGAGTCCCTCCCCCTGCAGCCGGGTGATCAGATCGGCTTCGAGGCGGTCGAGGGCCGAGCCGATGGCGGCTGCGTCTGTCGTCGCTCCGAGTTGGGTCGGGAACGAGCGCCGCATCTCGTAGACGACATCGGTGACGATTGCGCCGAGCGCGCACAGAGTCGAAGCGGCTTTTGGCACGATGATCTCAGTGATCCCGAGCTCGTCGGCGATGGCACAGCAGTGCGCGGGGCCAGACCCCCCGCCGGCGATCAGAACGTAGTCGCGCGGATCGCGGCCCTCGGCGACGGTGATGTCCCGAACCGCTTGGGCCAGGTCGATCGTCAGCACCCTCCGAATCCCTGCCGCGGCATCACCGGTCTCCACACCCACTTCGGTGCCGAGGCCGACCAGTGCCCCGGTCGCGGGGCCGAGGCTCAGCGAGAGGTCACCGGCGATCGGTCCCTCCCCGTAGACGCCGAGGGCCAGGTTGGCGTCGGTGACTGTCGGATCCCGGCCGCCGAGGCCGTAGCAGGCGGGTCCCGGCACGGCTCCGGCGCTGCTGGGCCCGACGCGCAGGATGCCGGCGTCCACATGCGCGATGGAGCCGCCGCCGCCGCCGACCGAATGGACGTCGACCATGGGCAGCCCCACTCGTAATCCGTCCACCGTCACCGGTCGTGCCTGGCGGATGGTTCCCTCGGTGACGACGCTGGCGTCGAAGCTGGTGCCGCCCATGTCGACGCAGATCGCGTTGCGGTGACCGGCCGCGGCCGCGAAGAATCGGGCCACCGAAGGGCCCGCAGCCGGCCCGGACAGCAGGGTGCGGACCGGGACCCTCGTCACCTCGTCGGCATGGGCGACACCGCCGTGGCTCTGTAGATACAGGACCGATCCGGTCAAGCCCTCCGCCCGCAGCAGCCGTTCGAGCTGATCGATGTAGCTGACCACCCGTGGGCCTATGTAGGCATTGAGCACGGTGGTGCTCACCCGGTCGTACTCTCGGATCTCCGGCAGCACCTCCCAGGACGTGGTGACGAACGCTCCCGGCATCGCCTCCATGCAGATGTCCGCGGTTCGCTGCTCGTGATCGGCGTGCAGGAAGGACCACAGGTAGCAGATGGCGACTGCTTCGATGCCCTCGGCTGAGAATTGCTCGCAGGCGGCCTGCACATCGCGCTCGGAGAGGGGCTGCACAATCTGGCCGAGGCCGTCGACGCGCTCGCGCACGCCGATGCGGTGCCGGCGCGGCACCAGGGGCTGCGGCGGGGGAAGGTCGAGTTCGTAGCGCTCCTCTTTGTAGCCGACCCGCATCTCGAGCACGTCGCGGAAGCCGCGGGTGCACAGCAGGCCGGTTCTGGCGCCGGTGCGGGTGATGAGCGTGTTTATGCCCATCGTCGTGCCGTGCACGACCGTCGCATCCCTCAGCAGCCGTCTCGTGTCGACGCCGACGGCGGAGGCGAACATGCGGATGCCCTCGAGGACCGCGTTGGCGGGGTCGCGAGGATTGGAAGGCGTCTTGACGGTCAGCAGGTGGTTGCGATGGTCGAGCCCCACGACATCGGTGAACGTGCCGCCGACATCGATGCCGATAACCGCCGACGGGGCCATCGTCTAGCCCTCCGGATCCTCAGGATCCCAGCCGTAGACCCTCACGGCCCGATCCGGGCTGATCAGCCCGTTCTCGATGTCGGTTCTCAGGGCACGGCGGTCGCGCTGGCGGGGGTCTCCGATGCCCCCGCCGCCCGGGCTCTCGCTTACGAGCACCTGGCCTGCGTGCAGGTCGATGACGGTGTGAGGGACGATCGCGTCCATCGACCCGGAGGCGTTTCGCACCGATCGCTCGAATGTGGCCCGATCGCGCTCGAACGCCTCGGGCACATCCAGCCCGGGCGGTGCCAGGACGTAGCCCTCGCCGATGTTGCTGACCACGATCCTCGGCTCTAGCGGCTCCATCTCCAGTGCCATCCCGAAGCCGCCCCGCCACTGGCCGGGGCCTTCGGAGTCGGGGCGGAACTCGAAGCGGTGGATTCGCATGGGGATACGGAACTCGATCTCCTCCACGTTGCCGGTGCGCATGCCCCCGAAGGTGCACTGCGGGCTGCAGCACGACCAGCCGTCGGTGCGCCACATCGCTCCCGCCCCTCCAATCCCCGACATCGTGGACAGGTGCGAGAAGCGTTCGCCAGTGCGCGAGTCGAGCCCTGCGAAGGTCGAGCCACAGAAATGCGACCAGCCCGCCACCGCCCGTTCCGGGGCGACCTGAGCGAGTGCCGACTCGACCGCCTCCATGATGTTGTCGAAGGGAGTCGAGGTGGCCATCGACGAGGGAGTGGGTTCCACGGCGTTCACGATCGAGCCGTCAGGCCCGAGGTCGATGTCGACGCAGCGGTACACGCCCCCGTTGTGGGGTGTGTCCTTGGGGAAGACCGTGAGAAGACCGGCATAGATCGCCGATATCGAGTTGCCGAAGTAGCTGTTGAAGTAGCGGTCGATCTGGGGGGAAGCGCGCAGCGCGACCGCTAGGCGGTCGCCCTCCACCGTGATCTCGGACCAGATGTTGAGGGGCTCGTCCCCGGCGGGGTTCTCGAGGAACGCGTGGCCCGGGTAGACGCCGTCGGGAAGCAACGCGATGGTCCGGCGGGCCATCTGCTCGCCCCGGTCGAGCAGGGCTGTCATGCCCTCGCGGAGTGCCGCCGTCCCCAGCGACCCGCTCAGCGACTCGAGCCGGCGCTGCGCGACCCCCAACGCTCCGAGCTGTGCACCCATGTCGCCGCGGTGAGCTTCGGGCGTGCGCAAGTTCAGCAGCAGCATCGTCAGCACGTCTCGGCGCAGCTGCCCCCGCTCCCAGATCTTCAGCGGGGAGATGCGGATCCCCTCGGCGTAGATCTCCCGGGCCAGAGGGTTGTACCCCCCGGCCACCGGCCCGCCCGAGTCCGACACATGGGCCCGCGTCCCCACCCATGCCACCAGATCACCATCGATGTACACCGGCTTGATCATGGTCATGTCGGCCTGGTGTCCCCCGCCGTAGGTGGGGTCGTTCACGTAGATCACATCGCCGTCGGAGATGTCGTCTTCGAAGAAGCGGATGACCTCGCCCAGCGCCACTTGCATCGACCCGAGATGGACGGGCTGATCGTCGCCCTGCACGACCTGCTCGCCGCTGGGATCGAAGATGGAGTTGGAGAAATCGGTGGAGATGGCGATGATCGGGGACCGGCCCGATCGGACCAGCACCTCGCGCATCTCGCGTATGGCCGATTGCAGCCCTCCCTCGAGCACTGCCAGCGTGATCGGGTCGATCACAGTTCGGCCTCGGTCACGCCTTCGACGGTCTCTGCACGGGAGGGGGCCCCATCTGAAGTCTCGCTCTCGGGCAGCCCGTCACACCCGCGATCCGAGCAGGTCGGTGAGGGAGCGGATGTCGTCGCTGTCCTCGAGGGTCATCACCGCATCCTCGATCCGCGCGCCGGCCTCGGCGCCGATGGTCCGGCCGGCGTTGTCCAGGAACTTCGCCTCGATGGCCGCGAAATCCAGGTTGTCCGCGAAGTTGCGGTTGCGCAGAGTCGCGCCGTCGGCGGTCTCGACTATGAGCTCGCCGTCGTAGGAGTCGGGGAACTTGCTGTCCGGGTAGGGCTCGTAGGAGATCCGCTTCGCCATCTCGTGAACCCGTGGGTCGTGCACCACGTCGGTGGCGAGCTGAACTTCGGTGAAGCCGCCATTCAGGATGGCTGCGGCCAGCACGAAGGGGAGGCTCTCCTGGGCGTCGTGGGCATTCAGCGGTTTCGTCCGCCTGTCCGCCGGCTCACATATCGTGGCGATGACGCCCTCAGGCACGAGGCACGTGACCCGGTCGATGTCGCTGAGGACCAGGCCGTGATGGGCCTCCAGCTCGAAGAGCGCGTTGAGGAACGCCTGGCTGAAATGGCATACCGGATATCGCTTGCCGGCGATCCGCAGCACCTCCCATTCCCGTCCGAGGGTTGCGAAGAAGTGTGGTCGAAGCTCGTCCCCCGGATCCCGCAAGTGCGTCTGGTACAGGCCGTACGTGCCCTCATACACCGTCGAGGGACCCTTGAATCCGGCCGCCGCCAAGCAGGCCGCGGTGATGCCGCAGTGGGCGGACCAGGCACCGTGCACGTTCTTCGTCCATGTGCCGGCCTCCAAGAACTCCAGCAATCCGGCCGCGAAGCTTCCGACGATGCCCTGTGCCGAGGCGTTGTCGGCCGCTGAGATGCCCATCAGCTGAGCGGCCCCGGCTGCGCTTCCGAAGGCCGTCGCCACGCCGGTCGGGGCGAATCCGGCCTGGTGGATGCCGTCTCGCGCCGCGGCGGCCACGCGGGCCGCTACCTCTAGGGACACCACGTAGCCGAGCAGGAAGTCCGCGCCGGATCCGCCGACCTCCTCGGTGATGGCCAACGAGCTGGGGAAGGCGCTCGCGGAGGCATGAAAGGCGCCCTCGAGGTGGGTGTCGTCCCAATCGAGGGCACCGACCAGCAGTCCGTTGGCGAAGGCCGCGTCGCGGGCCGCGGCCTGCTGGTCCGAGCAGATGATGGTGCATGTCCCGTTCCCGGTGCCGCCCATCGATGACAGGGCTTGGCCGCCGACTCGGCCGATCTCTCCACGGGCCGCGACAAGGGCCAGCCCCACACAGTCGAGCGCCAGTTCCTTGGCCCGCTGCACCACAGGCGCGGGCAGATCCTCGAAGGCAATCGAAGCCGCGAACTCGCCGACGAGTTCGGCCAATGTGACTTCGCCGCCGGAGCTGTCGATCGCTGAGGCCGTGGAGCGAGCACTTGAGGCGCGTGTCATGACCCGCCTTCCTTTGTCGGGATCGTCTGTGACGCTAGATCAATCGTCAGACGTATTCAAGGGGAGCAGGCCTCTACATCGACTCTGGACTCGCCGGGACTGACAGCAGCTGCTCGCGGAGTCGTCGTTTGAGGATCTTGCCCGCGGCGTTGCGGGGAAGCTCTTCAACGGTCACGTACCGCCGCGGGACCTTGTGCTTGGACAGCAGCCTGCGGCACAGCGCGTCGAGTTCGTCGTCGGGCACGGTGACGCCCGGCGCCGTCACCAGAACCGCGGTGACGGCCTCGCCCCAGTCGTCCGACGGCAGGCCGACCACCGCCACATCCCGCACCGCGCGGTGGCCGATGATCACCTCTTCGACTTCCCGGGGGTACACGTTCACGCCGCCGGTGATGATCAGATCCTTCTTGCGATCCACGATGTAGATGAAGTTCTCGTCGTCGGCCACCGCTATGTCGCCAGCCGAGAAGAAGCCATCCTCGGTGGTCGCCGCCTCCGTCGCGTCGGGATCTCGGTAGTAGCCGTTCATCAGGAACGGCGACCGCGAGAACAGCTCGCCGGGAGTGCCCGCAGGAACGGGGTTGCGGTCGGCGTCGAGAAGGCGGACCTCGTTCATGAACCAGGGCGGCCCGACGCACCGCTGTTTGCGGCGCTGATCCTCGGGACGCAAGTTCGTCACCACCGCCGCCTCCGTCGATCCGTACAGCTCGTGCAGTCCCGCGCCGGGGAAGGCGCTCAATGTCCACAGCTTCAGGTCGTGGGGGAAGGCGGCCGCATTGAAGTACATGGTCTCGAGGCTGGAGAGGTCGAATCGCCCGATCGATGCCTCCCCGAGGTCGCGGATGATGCGGGCATGGGTGGGCACAAGAAACGTCGACTGGATCCTGTGCCGCTCCACCAGCGTGAGGAACAACTCCGGGTCGAACGCGCCGAGCATCGCCAGGGTGCCGCCGGCGTGCAGAGCAGCGTAGGCGAAGGCGAATCCCCCGCCGTGATGCATCGGCGAGACGGCCATCGTCCGGCGTCCTGGCCCGAGTCCCCACTCGAGGGCAGAGCATAAGAATGTCAGGCACCTTGAGCGGTGGCTGATCATCACTCCCTTGGCTGCTCCGGTTGTGCCCGATGTGTAGGCGATTACGAACGGGCTGGTCTCGTCGATCCATAGGCGGGGATCGCCGGCCGGGCTGGCCGCGAGTGCAGACTCGTATGACTCGCCGACCGCGGTGCTGCCAATGCTCAGCTGCGCCTGCATCTGGCTCGAGGAGGCCGCGGCCGAAGCCGTCTCCGCGAAAGCGCCGTCGGCGATCACAGCACGAGCGCCCGAATGGCCCACGATGAACGCCGCCTCGCTCGCAGTCGAGCGCGGATTGATGGGCACCATGACCATGCCCGCCTTGGCCACTCCCGCCGCTACCTCCGGGTACTCGAGCCGGTTGCCGCAGATGAAGGCGACGCGGTCGCCGGCCTGCAGGCCCCGGCCCAACAGGGCATTGGCGACGCGGCTGGAGCGGTCGTGCAGGGCCGAGTAGGTGAGCGTGCGGTCTCCGTCGATGACCGCGGCGGCTTCGGGCGTCGCCCGGGCGAACTCACGGATTCCGTTGGCGATGTTCATGGGTGCCCCGCCGCTGAGAATCGCCATCGAAAACCACCGTCCGGCTCGGGCGAGGCGGATCTGCCTCGCGGGCTGCGCCCGGTACGAGCGCGACACGCGTTACCGCGCGGCTTGAATCCTAAAGATCAGACACTTAGGATGCCAGCACAGACCGAGACGGAGCAGCGGGATGCCGCCGACAGCCATCGAGCCTGAACACTTCGACTGGCTCGACTACCGGAAGTACACCTTCTCGCTGGGACTGACGGCAGGCGCCGATGTCTTCCTGTCCGGGCATTCAGCCTCGTGCTATGACGCGAAAGAGGGGCGAGTGGTCGTTCGCGGCGGCGTAGCTGAGCAGTGCCGGACTGCCTACGAGAAGATCGGCACGCTTCTCGAGGCCTGCGGGCTGGGCCCCGCCAGTGTCGCGCATGTAGTCGAGTACGTGACGGCCGAGGCCGCCGACCGCTACCCGGAGATCGAGGGTGTGCGGGCCGAGGCCCTCCGGGAGGCCCGTCCGGCTGTCAGCACCGTGATCGTCAGCCGGCTCCTGCGCCGCAACGCCCTCGTGGAGATCGAGGTCACGGCACGGGCCGCCCCCCGGTTCGAGGCATCGGCGGCTTCGGGGGATGCGCCCGGCGACCTTGCGCCATCCGGGGATGGAGGCGCGGCCACGCCCGCTCGCAGGCTGTCGGCGGCAGCCGGCGATGTCGTCTACCTGTCGTCGGTGCTGCCCGTCGATCGCCGCGGCGTACTGGTCGACGGCGGCATCGACGCCCAGGCCGAACAGATCTACGACAATGTTGAGAGAGTGCTCGCCGCGGCCGAAATGAATCCCGCCCATCTGGTCAAAACCCTCGACTACATCTCCGTGAGAGGCGTGGCGGACTACAAGTTGACCGGACGCGTGCGCCGCGACCGCCTCGGGCCCGTCTATCCGGCGGCCGCGGGAATAGTCACCGACCGTGTGGCCCATCCCGGCGCGCTGTTGCAGGTGGACTGCATCGCCTCACGCGCCCTTCCGCGCGCCGTCAACCCCGGTTGGGACCGTTACGAGAAGCTGACATACAGCCCAGCGGTGCGCGCCGGCGACGCGCTCTTCCTGTCGGGTCTGGCGGCGCTGGACCCGGTCACGCAGCGGGCGGTCCACCCCGGCGACATTGTCGCCCAGGCCGAGTTCGTCTACGGCAACGTCCTCAAAGTCGTAAGAGCCGCCGGAGGCCACCCGGGCAGCCTCGTGCGCACTGTGGAATACGTGACCGAGGCCGGTCTGGCCGGGTATCGCGACACCGCGCCGGTCAGGGCCGGGCTCTTGTCGACCCCCTATCCGGCGTCCACCGGTGTGGTGTGTGCCGGGTTGCTGCGGCCGGAGTTCGAACTCGAAGTCGACGCCTCGGCCGTTCTCAGCTGATGGGAAAGCTGCTGACCGACGCCGTGAAGGCCCAGATCGGGCGCGAGGCCTCCTACACGGCGCCGGAGGAGCTCGGCAGGGCCGCGATCCGCTACTTCGCCCTGGCCATCGGAGACGACAATCCGCTGCGGACCGATGTCGAGCACGCCCGCAGTGCGGGCTACACCGATGTCGTCGCCCCACCGACGCTCGTTTGCGAGTCGAACCAGTACATGGCCAGATCGCCGGACCCCGACGGCTACATCGGACACTCCTGGGACTTGGATGTGCCCGGCACGAGGCTGCTGCGGGGCGGCAACTCCTATGAGTTCTTCGCTCCCGTCTACCCGTTCCACCGGATCACGGCCACCTGGCGAGTCGTCGACATCGTCGAGCGCACCTCTTCGCGGGGAGCCGCGATGCTGCTGGTGACGTCCGAAGCGGTCTATTCGGACCAGGACGGCCGCCGGCTGGCCCGTAACACGGAGACGATCATTCTCCAAGAGATCGGGCCGGGTCCATGATGGAGAACCCCCCGGAGTTGGCGCAGACGATCGGACTGATCGACGCGGTCGCCTACGCAGGCGCCACATGGGACTGGCACCGGCTTCACTACGACCCCGCATATACAGCCGACAGGGGACTCGATTCTCCGGTCGTGGACGGTCAGATGCTCGGCGCCCTGCTGGCAAGGCAACTTCTGGACCATCTGGGACCCGGCGCCTTCCTCCGCACTCTCGACTTCCGTCTCAAGTCGATGGTGTCAGTCGGTGAGACGGTCCGCTGCACAGCTGAGACCGCCTCCTCCGAGGAGACGGACGGCGGAGTGCTGGTGACGTTCGACCAGCGGATGATGGTCGAGGACCGGAGCATCATCGACGGCGCCAGAGCGCAGGTGTTCGTGCCCTCGGCGGCGCCGGAGCACTCCTGAACAGGCTCTACGGTCACAGCGGTCGAGGTGGCGCCGGCAACGGTGCCCCGGCTGAGCCGGGAGCGGCGAAGCGGCTTTGACCACTAAAGTGTCCGACGTTTAGGCTCCGGAGCGGGTACCGAGCCCCCGCGAGGGCCGGAAACGACACCTGGGAGAGCTCATGGCCTCATCCGTTCCTAAGACCCCGCCCCTCCCGCAGGTTTGGGCCGACCGCATCGCCGAGACCCAGGCCGAGTTGGCATCGGGCGGCTTCACGCTGGAGGGCATGCCCGGCTACGTCGCCGGCCAGCCACCGAGCGTGGACACCTGGCACCAAATGGACTACCTCGACATCTACCCGAGGATCTACGGCCGCGAGTGCGGGGCCAACGGCATCGGTCGGCTGCGCGAGGTGGCTCTGATCAACATCACCGAGTCCGAGCGCTTCCCCCTCTACGACGACGACCCCGAGTACTTCCCCACGATGGGACTCAGCCACGACGACCTGGACATAGGGCGGATGAGGGACCAGAGCCTCGAATACCAGGACAAGCTGGAGCAGGCCGGCGTGGTGGTGCACCGGATCGACTTCCCCCAGCCCGCGGTGGGCGCGTTCGGGCCGATGCGGGGCACTTGGGCCGGCAACGAGCTGCTGGTGGTGCGGGGAGGCTCGATCGTCGAGAAGGTGGCCATCAGCCCGTTCGGCACCGGCCGGGCCGAGTACCTGGCGCTGTGGGCCTTCGCCTGCCTGGGCATACCGGTGGTGGCCACCATCACCGGCACCGGCGTGTGCGAGGCCGGGCCGTGCCACTGGCTGGCCGAGGACGTGTTCGTGGCCGGCCGGGGCCTCGCCTACAACGCCTCGGGCCTGGAGCAGCTGGTGTCGGCGGTGGCCAAGTCCTCGGGCATGGACGCCTCCGACATGACCACGCTGGCCATCAACTTCCCGGGCAACATCTACTTCAACCCCCGCACCGGGCAGTCGCACCACCCCGACATGTCGGTGTGCGCCCTCGACGTCGACAAGGTGATCTGCTACCCGCCCGGCCTCGACTTCCGGACCTACGAGTGGCTCCGCAAGCGGGGCTACAAGATCGTGACCGTCGACATCGAGGAGCAGCGGCTGTTCGCGCCGGCCAACGTGATGCTGATCGAGCCCGGCCTGGTGGTGATGCACTCCGAGGCACCCGACGCGGTGGCCGCGGTGCGCAAGGCCGGAGTGGAGGTCATCGAGACGCCGTACTCGGAGTTCCTGCGCATCGGCGGCGGCCTGCACTGCTCCACCCTGCGGCTGTTGCGGGACAAGGGCCCCTACTCCACCGACCGGCCGTCATGACCGGCGCCCCGCCAACGCCCGCGACGACCCCCGCGACGACGCTCGGAAGGCCACAACCATGAAGTTCGCCGTGTTCAGCCACGTCGCGGAGAAGGAGACGGCCAGCCCCAAGCAGCGCCTCGACGAGTTCGCGGCCGAGGTGCGCCTCTGCGACGAGCTCGGCTACGACTACTTCTTCACCACCGAGCACCACTTCACCGGACGGTTCTCGATGGCGCCGTCGCAGCCGGTCTCGCTGACGGTGGTGGCCCAGAACTCCCAGCGCATGCGCTTCGGCCCCATGGTGATCCTGCTGCCCATCAGCCAGCCGCTTCGGGTGGTGGAGGAGATGATCATCCTCGACCACATGTCGGGCGGTCGCCTCGAGATCGGGCTCGGCCGCGGCATCACCCCCCACGAGCACATCGCCTACGGCATCAACACCCACAGCGACGTGGCCCGGTTCAACGAGGGCCTCGAGATCGTGATCAAGGGGCTCAACGCCGACGGCCCGTTCTCGTTCATGGGCGACTTCTGGCAGTACATCGACGTCGACCTGCCCTGGCGGCCGCTGCAACGCCCCCACCCGCCGATCTGGGTGCCCACCAACACACCCCAGAAGGGCTACGAGTACGGCCAGCTCGGCTACGGCATCGGCGGGTTCGGCGTGGTCGGGATGGACCTCTACGAGGTGGTGTTCCGCGAGTACCACCGGGGCTGCGACGAGGCCGGCATCCCCCAGGACCGCCGCCCGATCACCTACCTGGCCTCGACCCTGGTGGCCGAGACCGACGCCGAGGCCGAAGAGCTCATGTACGACCACTTCCTGCGCCAGCTGGCGCTGTTCGAGGACGAGCGGCGGCGCTCCCGCCGGGCGGGCGACTCCGCGGTCAAGCAGGCCACCACCGCGTCGCTGGGCCGGCTGGCCGCCATCCGGGCCGACATGGACGGCTCCGCCGAGGGCCTCAAGTTCTTCCACGGCAGCCCCGACACCGTGGCCGCCAAGATCAGGCGCCTGCAGGAGCGCCTCGGCGTGAACGTGTTCCTCGGCGAGTTCGCGTTCGGCGAGCTCAGCTGGGAGCAGGTCCGCCACTCCCACGAGCTGTTCATGGGCGAGGTCGTCCCCCAGGTCGTCGGAATCCAGGCAGCCGGAACCCAGGTAGCGGCCGCGGGATGAGCCTCCTGGAGGGCCGCAACGCCGTGGTCACCGGCGCGGGCGACATCGGCCGCGTCGTGGCCCGCAGGCTGCACGACCACGGCGCCGCCGTCGAGGTGTGGGACGCCTCGGCCGCCGCGCTGTCGCGGGTCGAGGCCGGCGGGGTCGGCGTGCGGGAGGTCGACGTAACCGACCGCGACGCGGTCACGGCCGCGGCCGAGGACGCAGCCGCGGCAGGATCGGTGAACGTGCTGGCCAACACGGCCGCGGTGGCCCGCTTCGGCTCGGTCGCCGACCTCGACCCCGACCAGTGGCAGGAGACGCTCGACGTGAACCTCACCGGCGTCTACCTGTGCTGCCGGGCCTTCGTCGGCCCGATGGCGGCCACCGGCGGGGGCAGCATCGTCAACATCTCCTCGATCGGGGGCCTCAAGGGCGAGCCCGACTTCGCCAGCTACTGCGCCTCCAAGTTCGGCGTGATCGGCCTCACCCAGTCGCTGGCCCGCGAGGTCGGACCGTCCAACATCAGGGTGAACGCGGTGTGCCCGGGCGCGGTCGAGTCGCAGATGAACACCGACACCATGGCCCGCGACGCCCGCCGCTACGGGATCACGCTCGAGGACGTCGAGCAGAGGATCCTGAGCCGCACCGCGCTGGGCCGGCTCGTGCAGCCCGGCGACGTGGCCGACGCGGTGGTGTTCCTGGCCTCGGACCTGTCGTCGTGCATCACCGCCGAGTCGCTCGCGGTGACCGGCGGGATCTTCTAGAGAACGGATCGAAGAAGGGAAGCCAAATGACCATCGACGTAGTCGGGTCGGACGTGCCGACCATGCCGCCCATGGCGCCGGTCTATGCGGACAGGATCGCCGACACCCAGCAGCGGCTGCGGGACGGCGAGTTCTCCCTGGAGCAGATGCCGGGGTACATCAAGGGCCAGCGGCCCACCACCGACGTGTGGCACAACATCGACCACCTGGAGATCTACCCCAAGGTGTGGGGCCGCGAGTGCGGCAAGAACGGGATCGGCAAGCTGCGCGAGGTGGTGCTCACCGAGATCACCGAGGCCGAGAAGTTCGCCTACCAGGACCTCGACCCCGCCTACTTCCCGCAGATGGCCGACGCTTACTCCAGCATCGACATACCGAAGATGATCGACCAGAGCCTGGCCTATGAGGCCGCGCTGGAGGCCCACGGCGTGACCGTGCACCGCGTCGAGTTCCCCCAGCCGCCGGTCAGCGCGTTCGGTCCGGCCAAGAGCACCTGGGCCGCGGCCGAGCTGTTCGTGCTGCGGGGCGGGTCGGTGCTGCCCAAGCGGGGGGTCCAGCCCCTGGCCTACGGCCGGGCCGAGTACCTGGCCCTGTGGGCGTGGACCCGCCTGGGCGTGCCCGTGCTGTGCGCGGTCACCGGGACGGGCATCTTCGAGATCGGGCCCTGCCACTTCCTGGCCGAGGACGTGTTCGTGTCGGGCAACGGCATGGCGTTCAACGACGAGGGCCTGGAGCAGATGAAGCCGGTGATAGCCCGCTCGGCCGGCCTCGACGTCGAGGACATGACCTTCCTGCACATCGAGTTCCCCGGGGCCAAGTACTACGACGCGCCCAGCGGCGTGGGCCACCACCCCGACCTGTACATCGCGCCGCTGGACCTGCGCAAGGTGGTCACCTACTCGCCGGGGCTGGACTTCGCCACGCTGGAGTGGCTCCGCAAGCGGGGCTACACCATCGTCGAGGTCGAGCACTCCGAGCAGGCCCAGTTCGCGCCGGCCAACATCCTGCCCCTCGAACCGGGGCTGGTGGTGATGCACGCCGAGGCCACCGAGAGCATCGCCAAGGTGCGGGCCGCGGGCGTCGAGGTCGTCGAGGTCCCCTACTCGGAGTTCATGAAGGAGGGCGGCGGGCTGCACTGCTCCACCGGCCAGGTCTGGCGCGAGAAAGGTCCCTACTCCACCGACTGAGCGAATCGCGTTATCCAGGAGGAATCGTGCCGAAAGAGGTCATCAACCCCGAAGGTCTGTGGGACTCAAGCAACCGCAGCTACAGCCATGTGGTGAAGGTCACCAACCCGCAGAGCCTGATCTTCGTGGCCGGCATGGCCGCGGTCGGCCCCGACATCAAGATCGTGTCCGACGACATCCGCGAGCAGACCCGGGTGTGCTTCCAGAACATCGAGAGGGAGCTGGAGGCGGCCGGCGCCACGCTCGACGACATCTGCGACATGACCGTCTACCTGCTCGACATCGACAACCACAAGTGGCCGGTGCGGGAGGCGCGCCGCGAGTTCTTCACCGACGAGCGGCTGCCGGTGTCCACCATGATCGAGGTTAGCAACTTCGCCATCGAGGGCATGCTCATCGAGATCGACGTGATCGCGGCGACCTGACCTCCGCAGCCATGAGTCGACAGCACCGCAATCCGGGGGAAGGTACCTGAGATGGACTTCGAGCTGAACGAAGAGCAGCAGATGTTCCAGGACGTGCTGCGCCAGTTCGTCGACACCGAGATCAAACCGGTGGCCCGCGAGATGGAGCAGTCGGGCCAGTACCCCACCGAGATCGTGGCCAAGATGGCCGAACTGGGCCTGTTCGGCATAACCGTCGGCACCACCTACGGCGGGCTCGACCTCGACACCGTGTCGATGAGCCTGGTGTTCGAGGAGATCTCCATGGGCTGGATGGGCATCGCCGGCATCCTGGGCAGCCACTCGCTGAGCTGCCGGATGATCACCAACCACGGCACCGGCGAGCAGAAGCAGCGCTGGCTGCCCGAGCTGGCCACCGGTGAGCGCCGCACCGCCATAGCCCTCACCGAGCCGGGCGCGGGCAGCGACCTTCAGGGCATCTCCACCCGGGCGTGGCTCGACGGCGACGAGTACGTGATCCGCGGCACCAAGACCTGGATCACCAACGCCCGGTTCGCCAACCCGCTGCCGGTGCTGGTCAAGACCGACCCCGATGCCGAGCCCCGCCACCGGGGCATGAGCGTGCTGATGGTGGAGGCCGGCACGCCCGGCTTCGAGGTGCTGCGCGACCTCGGGAAGCTCGGCTACAAGGGTCCCGAGTCGTGCGAGGTCGTGCTCGACGACGTGCGGGTTCCTGTCGACAACCTGCTGGGCGGCACCGAGGGTCTGGGATTCAAGCAGGTGATGTCGGGCCTGGAGGTCGGCCGGATCAACATCGCGGCCCGGGGCGTGGGCGTGGCCCAGGCCGCCTTCGACGCCGCGCTGGCGTACTCCATGGAGCGGGAGGCCTTCGGCCAGCCCATCGGCGAGTTCCAGGCCATCCAGCTGAAGCTGGCCGACATGGCCACCGAGATCGAGGCCGCCCGGCTGCTGACCCGCTGGGCCGCCAACCGGATCGACGAGGGCCTGCGGGCCGACGTCGAGGCCGGCATGGCCAAGTACTTCGCCTCCGAGGCGGCCATCAAGGCGTCGATGGAGTCGATGCGGATCCACGGGAGCTACGGCTACTCGACCGAGCTCGAGATCGAGCGCCTCTACCGGGACGCGCCGCTGATGGCCATCGGGGAGGGCACCAACGAGATCCAGCGCACCATCATCGCCAAAGGCCTGATGAGACGGGCCCGGGGCGGCTGACCGTCGGCATGCGCGCATGATCTGGACGAGTGATCTGGACGGATGATCTGTAGGACGACTGGTCGGGGAGGACGATGATGAGCCGCACGAGAGAACTCGCCGAGGCTGTCTGTGGGATCGAGTTCGATGCGCTCGCCGAGCCGGAGATCGAAGCGGTGCGCCGCCTGCTGCTCGACCATCTCGGGGTGGCCGCGGCCGGGTCGGTCACGGACTCCGCCACGACGTTCCGCCGCACCATGGACCGCTTCGCCCACGACGCCAGCGCGGCGCTGCCGGTGATCGGCGCGGGCGTCACCGCGGCGCCGGTCCCGGCCGCCATGGCCAACGCGGTGGCCGGGCACTCCATCGAGTACGACGACGTCCACAACTCCTCCTCCAGCCATCCCGGCGTGGTGATGTACCCCGCGGCCATGGCGGCCACCGCCCTGGCCGGCGGCGACGAGCGGGACCTGGTCCGGGCGGTCGTGATCGGCTTCGAGGTCATGTGCCGGGCCGGCCGGGCCGCCGACCCCGCGGCGCACTACGCCCGCCACTTCCATCCCACCGGCACCATCGGGGCGCTGGGGGCGGCCTCGGCGGCGGCGGCCGCGTTCGGCCTGGACGCCGGCGGGATCAACTCCGCCATCGGGATCGCGGCCACGATGGCTTCGGGCAGCATGGAGTTCCTCCGTGACGGCGCCTGGACCAAGCGCCTGCATCCGGCGCTGGCGGCCCGCAACGGCGTGGAGGCCGGGCTGCTCGCGGCCGACGGCTACATCGGCACCGACGACGGCATCTGCGGCGAGCGGGGTTTCCTGGCCTCCCACAGCGACGCCCCCGAGCCCGAGCGGCTGATGGAGGGTTGGGGCCGGTGGCCGCTGGAGGTGGTGTCCACCAGCATCAAGCGCCACACCTGCTGCCGCTACAACCAGGGTGCCATCGACGCGCTGCTGGCCATCCGCTCCGACCTCGGCGTGGGCGCCGGCGACGTCGAGTCGGTGGTGATCGGGATCCCGTCGGTGGCCGTCGACATAGTGGCCGAGCCCGCGGCGACCAAGCGCCGGCCGGTGTCGGTGGTGGACGCCCAGTTCAGCTTGGCCTACGGAGCGGCCGCGGCGCTGCTGTGGGGCCGGGCCGGGCTGGCCGAGTACGGCGAGGCCCGCCTCGACGACCCGGCGGCACGGGCTCTCATGGACCGGGTGGACTACGAGGTCGATCCCGAGATCGACCGCGACTTCCCCGACAAGTGGCGGGCCTGGGCCCGGGTCACCACCCGCAGCGGCGACGTCCACACCCAGCGGGTCGACGATCCCAAGGGCGATCCCGGCAACCCGTTCACCGACGACGAGTGCCGCGAGAAGTTCGACGACCTCGCGTCAGCCGTCTACAGCTCAGAGGCCAGGGACGCCATCGCCGAGCACGCCCTGTCGATGGGAGCCCCCGGCTCCTGGAAAGCCCTCCAAGACAGCCTCACCTAGGAAGATCCGCTGGCAGATGATGCCGTCTCGTCGTGCGGCGTTGTCGAGGGGTGTCCGCTAGTCCTCGAATTCGTCGAGCCGGTTCTTGGCAAGGAACTCCAGGCGTTGCGCCTGTACCCACAGAGTGCGGCGGATGCCGGTACTGACCCGCCTCTCGCTGATCACCCGAGCGAGGTCTGCGATCGTTCTGGCGCGCCTCGCCAGTCGGATGTCCGGGTGCTCGCGTTGCAGTCGTGAACCGACCGGCAGGATCGTGCCCCGAACGGACGCCGGCAGGACGATGGCCGGCTCGTCGGGAACTTCGGTCAGCTCTTGGTCGGTCACCTGAACCCCAGTTCGGGCCAAGGACAGCCGAGCCCTGAAGAATCGTGGAGCGGTTTCACTACGCCGCGGCAGCCGCTGAGGGGAGTGCGGCGGCCGATGGAATCAGGGCGTGATCGGCGAGCCAGCGGATCAGGGGCACGCAAACGGCGTCGCCGAAGCCGTACAGGGCTTGCACCTCGCTCACTGGCGAGAAGTCGAAGCCCTCGGGTGTCCCCTGGAGTCGGGCGTACTCCCGTGGCGTCATCCAACGGACCCGTGCCGCGCCGCGGCCTGCTTCAACGACGGCCTGCCGCGACGAGCCGCCTCGTGCGGTGCGCAGGCATCCGGCAATGTCGTCGTTGCGGATTTCCCACACGGCCCGCCCGGCGCGAGTGCGGCGGTAGGCGGTGCGCCAGGCGAGCCTCGGGCCGCTACGGAGTCGGACCAGTCGTTGTGACTGCAGCGGGGAGAGCGACTCGACGAAGCTGTCGAGCCGTTCGTCGCCCCACCACCGTCGGTCGCTTCGATGGAGCCGCTCGACGATGCTGTCGAGGCCGTGGTCTGTTCGTGGTGGTGCCGGTAGGGGGAGTTGCTGCAGCAGCAGGTCGCGGTTGGCCTGCATGAAAGCGGCTACCGGCGCGGGCCGCAACGGGTCCGCCTCCCCGTGGCTCGCCGGCGCGACTCGGCCGAGGGTGCCGATCATGAACAGCCGCGGCCTGGACTGGGGCGTGAAGCTGCGTGCGTCCAAGATCAGCAGATCGCAGACGTATCCCAGCGAGTTGAGGTCGCCCACCGCGGCCCGCAGGTCCTTGCCTCGGTGCGACGAGACGAACGAGGCGACATTCTCGACCAGCACCACCGGCGGCCTCCGCGGCCGCATCTCGCCGAGGATCCTGGTGAACTCATAGAACAGGCCGGACTGCTCGCCGCTGAGGCCTCGGCGATTGCCTGCCAAGGACAGATCCACACACGGGAAGCTGGCCGCCGCAAGATCAACAGACGGAACGTCGCCGCCTTCGATGTTGCGGATGTCGCCGAGGCGGTAATGGGAGGCGTCGAAGTTCGCGGCGTACACGGCGAGCTTCGTGGGCTCGATGTCGTTGGCCCAGACCACCTCGATCCCGGCCTGCTCGAGACCGCAGCGCACCAGCCCCACGCCCGCGAAGAACTCCGCAGCCTGCAATGGCCGCCCACCGGACGCCAGTTGAGTGTCCTGGAATGTGCGCTGGTCTAGTGGCATCGCATATTCAAACCATTCTTGATGATTGTCAGTGTCACCCAGGCTATGGTTGCGTGACGACCAGACGTTAGTGCTGGGGTGCGTCACGACGGTGGACTGCCTCGACCGACGCGGCTACGCGACTGCAAGGTCTTTCTCAGTCGTCCCGCCGATCTGAGAGGGCCGACTGCACCGCTTCCTGGACTTGGTCGGCGACGGCCTCGGGATCCTCGTGCTCCCAGAAGCGCAGCACCGTCCATCCGGCCTGCTGAAGGTATGCGTTGGTCTCGCTGTCGCGCTCGACGTTGCGGGCGATCTTGTCCGCCCAGTACTGGGAGTTCGTGGCCGGCTGGGTGTGGTGGTCGGGGCACCCGTGCCAGTAGCAGCCGTCGACGAACACGGCGATGCGGGTCTTGCGCAGGACCAGATCGGCGGTGCGGGCCAGTTCCGGCTGGGGCCGCGCCGACACCCGGAACCTGATGCCGCGCCGATGCACGGCGGAGCGCACCGCCATCTCGGGCTTTGTGTCGCGCCCGCGGTTGCCTTGCATCGACTTGCGGGTCGCGGGCGACGAAGCCCAAGACTCCTTCCGCGAGTCCACTGCCACCCATAGGACCGTAACGGCTGAGCGCCGTCGGCGCTGACACGATCGAGCCAACAGGAAACGCAAGGGCAGCGTCCCCCTGGGTGGAGGTGTTTCGCAGTCGGCGCTTGGACCACATTGAGTTCCCCTACACCGAGGCTCAACCCAAGGACCACTACGCCACGGGACGCTCCCCAGCAGCCGGCAGATGCGCACCTCGACACGCTCTGGAGTGCGTCTCGGCGAGCGGTGCAGTGCGGTCTCAAGGACCGGTCCAACAGCCCGGCTTCGCCGTCGGCCAGATAGCGGTTCTACCACTTCGCTACCGTGCCCCGCGACAGCCATCCGGCCGATCGAGACGCACCTGCCCAGCGCACCGGCCTCAGGCCGCTACCGGCACGGCCTACAGCTGAACATACAAGTCCTCTAATGGCCGCCAGG
Source organism: Candidatus Aldehydirespirator sp. (assembly GCA_965221605.1). Taxonomy (GTDB): domain Bacteria; phylum Actinomycetota; class Acidimicrobiia; order Acidimicrobiales; family Aldehydirespiratoraceae; genus Aldehydirespirator. The sequence goes on along the minus strand of CBDCSK010000013.1, from coordinate 99,563 downwards.
TAGGGCACTGCGCCTCTTGACAGATCTGGCGAGCCGCCACACAATGAAGTTCTGGAGCTGACTGACTAGGGGCAACCATGTCTAGGTCGATGCTTCGACGCCGAGCTGTGCTTGCGGCGGCGTCCATGCTGGCCGCACTGTTGGCGTTCGCGCCGTCTGCGGCCGCCGACGATTTCGCAGAATTGTTGGACGCACCCGGCAGCGAGGCCCCAACCGTCACCGACGAGGCACCCGAACAGCCACCGGACCCTGAACCAGAGCCTGACCCCGCACAGGCCCCAGAGCCTGACCCTGCACCAAGGCCCGCGGTTCCCGGTGGTCTAGCGGAACCCGACAAGCCCATCGGTCCTGTCGGTTTGGTCGAAGAGGCGGTCTATGGCGGGGTGTGGATGCCCGGCGAGTTCGCGCCGACGGGTCTGAAGGTGGTCTCTGATGTCGATGACGCCACCGTGGTCGTGTTCGAAGCAATTGACAAACTGTCGCTAGCGGCGCTGGTGGTGATCGAGAACGCCGACGCACCAGACGAGTACCGTTTCGAGAACGCGGTGCCCGACGCACTCACCGCGATACTGCAACCTGACGGGTCGGTCCAGTTCTTTGACGAGAACGGAGCCGTGTCTGGTGGCATCGCTGCGCCGTGGGCGATCGACGCTGACGGCAGGAACATCGTCACCAGCTACAGCCTCGACGGCACGACGCTGGTGCAGACCGTCGACCACGACGGCGCCGCCTATCCAGTGGTGGCCGACCCGTATTGGCTCGCTCCTGCGCTGAGGGCCGCGCATCGGTCTTCGGGTTACGTCACGGCTTGTCTGCGCGCGTACTGTGGCGTGGCCATCACCTCAGCCGTGGCCGCTGTCTCGAGGATTGGGGAACGCAAACCTAGTCTGCCTCTCATGCGCTGTGACCGCCCTCGAAGCGGTTGCAGAAGATGACCGACACACCCCACAGAAGCCTCAACGTGACCGAAATGCTCCGCGAGACGTCTCGCAAGACGCTGCGCAGGCTGTGGCGTCGACCCCGCCGCGGCGACGGAACCGTCGTGACGTTCCGCTGCGACCGCTGGGCGTGGCGGCTCAACGCCGTGAGCCACGTACTGCACATCGTGTGCATCGTGGTCCTCATCTGGTTCCTCGATGAGGTCGGATGGGGCGGGCTATGGGGGTTGGTGGCATCCGGGCTCACGGTCGGTGCCGTCGCCAACGCACGACTTCACACCGTCGTCGACCGAACCGAACCACATATCATCAACGCCACCGCCGCGGCGGCCAGCTGGTGGGCCAAGATAGCGGAATGGGGTGCTCGGCGTTGTGACAACGCCGAGCGCAAACTGCTCGCCAAAGCAGAAACCGCTTCGAGTGATCGGGCTGCGGAGAGGTACCGTCACCGTGCCGAACGCGAACGCCGCTCAGCCAAAAAACTCCGAACCGACAGCCTGAAGTACTGACGTCCGATTTGGTGGCCGCCACCACCAACAGCAGCCTGCTCGGATGGCTGGCGGGCATCACACCCAGTGTTGCTCCGATGTGCGGCCTGCGGGCTGGCGCGGCGCTACTGATTGGACGCGTTCTACGCTACGGATCGGACACCGTTGGTCCGGCAGCCATCGATGGAGCGGCGGCGACCGGTGCGGGCTAGAAGGTGATGCGGGCCTTCAGGACGAAGCGGAGGATCACCATCAGGAGCATGCCGGCCACCCACAGGCCCACCGAGATGGCGGCCACGAACGGCAGCCGGCCGTTGTTGTAGAAGCTGTACATCACGGTGGTGATCACCTCGGTGCCCGAGCGGAACAGCAGCACCGACAGGGTGAACTCCCGCATGTAGGTGATGAACGCCAGAATCAGTCCCCCGAGCAGGGCGGGCCGCAGGATGGGCAGCACGATCCGGCCCATGGTGGCCAGGTTGCCGGCGCCCGAGATGCGGCTGGCGTGCTCGAGGTCGGCCGACAGCTGCACCACCGGGCCGGTCATCTGGCGCACCGCCACCGGCAGGAAGTACACGACGTAGGCCATGGCCATGATCCACAACGTGCCGTAGATCGAGAAGCCTCCCGGCAGGGTGAAGGTGATGTAGGTGTAGAGCAGCGAGGTGGCCATCACCACACCGGGGACCATCAGCGGCAGGCTGGCGCCGTAGTCGATCGTGCGGCTCCAGCGGCCCCTGAACCGCACCACGCAGTAGGCCACCAGCGCGCCGAAGACCATCACGAACAGGCCCGCGCCCAGCGACAGGGTGAGGCTGTTCTTGAGCGACCGCCACAGGATCGGGTTGTCGCTCAGCTGGCGGTAGTTCTCCAGCGACGACTGGGCCAGCAGCTCGGTGTCGGGCCGGCCGATGTAGGGCAGCAGCGAGCCCACCACCACCGCGATGAACGGCAGCACCATCGTCAGGAAGAAGAACCCGCAGCAAGCCGCGAACACCACCCAGCGCCAGCGTCCCAGCCGGGTGGGGCTCTCCTGGCTGCCCTTGCCGCTGACGGTCACGTAGCGCTCGCTGTGGCGGATCGACCGCAGGTACGCGATCAGCACCACCAGCGACGCAGCCAGCAGCACCACCCCGGTGGCCGACGCCCGGCCGTGCTCGCGGGGCATGCGCACCCGCAGGGCATGGAAGATGTCGGTGGTGAAGACGTGCTCCTTGGCCGGGAACCCGAACAGCAGCGGAATCTCCATCGAGCCCAGGCCGATGATGAAGCACAGCACCGCGGCCGACAGCAGCGCAGGCCGCGACACCCCCAGAGTGATCTTGAAGAACACCGACAGCGGCGACGCCCCGTTGATCCGGGCGGCGTGCTCGTAGTCGGGCGACACGTTGCGCATGCTGGCCGCCACCACCAGGAACACCAGCGGGACCAGGTACAGCGACTGCACGAAGATCATGCCCGGCATGGAGTACACGTCGAAGCCGTCCCACGGGGTGACGGCCCGGATGATCTCGTTGAGCATGCCGTTGCGCCCGCCGAGCAGGATGCTCCAGGCCGTGCCGGCCGCGAGCAGCGGGATGAAGTACAGCCCGATCGTGGAGAACTCCCACACGCCCCGCCACGGGACGTCGGTGCGGGTCACCACCCAGGCCAGCAGCACGCCGATCACCAGCGGCACCACCGTCTGGCCGATGGCGAACTCCAGGGTGTTGCCGATGATGTCGCTCGACTTGTCGAAGGTGTCCCGGTAGTTCTGCAGGGTCAGCGGGCCCCGCTCGGGCGGGCCGCCCTCCTGGAACGATCCCAGGATCAGCCGGTAGAACGGCAGCACCACCAGGGTGAACACGGTGATGCTCAGCACGACCCGCAGGCCGAACGGGAACGACAGCACCCTCTGGCGGGCCGCGGCCCACAGCGTGCCGCCCGCGGGGACCGCCTCGGGTGGCTGATCGGCCGGCTGGCCGGCTGGAGGCGCTCCGGGCTCGGGCTCGGTGACGGTGCCGGTGCCGGTCACGTGACGGTTTCGTCAGCCGGGAAGGCGATGACCGCCTCGGGGTCGATCGACAGGTCCACGGTGTCGCCCCGCTCGCCGAGCCGCTGGGGGGACTGGGCGATGACCATGGTCCCGCCCGCGTCGATCCCGTGCTCGTAGGCCCCGCCCAGGAACTGGGCCAGCCTGATCTCGCCGGAGATGCTGGGCCGCGACGAGCCCTCCTCAGCCAGGCTGAACCCGTCGGGGCGGATCGCCACCGCCACAGCGGCGCCGGGCTCCATGGGCTCGGCGAGGGTGGCGGGCAGGGACCCTCCCAGAGCCTCGACCACGTTGCCCGCGGCCACCGTCCCGGCCACGATGTTCTTCACGCCCAGGAACCGGGCCACCGTCAGCGACTCCGGTGACCGGTAGACCTCCTCGGGGGTGCCCTCCTGCAGCACCAGCCCGTGGTCCATCACCAGGATCCGGTCCGACATGGCCAGCGCCTCGGACTGGTCGTGGGTCACGTACAGCATGGTCAGCCCCAGCTCCAGGTGGAGCCGCTTCAGCTCGACCCGCATGTCCTCGCGCAGGCGGGCGTCGAGGTTCGACAGCGGCTCGTCGAGCAGCAGCAGAGCGGGATGGCCCACGATGGAGCGGGCCACCGCCACCCGCTGCTGCTGCCCGCCCGAGAGCTGGTGCGGGAAGCGGTCGACGTACTCCTCCATGCGGACCGCCCGCAGGGCCTCGGTGACCCGGCCGCGGCGCTCGCTGCGGGGCACCTTGCGGTAGCGCAGCGGGAAGGCGACGTTGGCGGCCACGCTCATGTGGGGCCACACCGCGTACGACTGGAACACCATGGACAGGTCGCGCCGCTCGGGCTGGACCAGGATCCTGCGCTCGGTGTCGTTGACGACCTTGCCGCCGATGGCCACCGCGCCGCGGGTCGGCGTCTCGATCCCTGCGAGGATCCGCAGGATTGTCGATTTGCCGCAGCCGCTCGGCCCCAGGAGGGTCACGAACTCTCCTGTGCGGATCGAGAAGCTGACTCCCGCCAGCGCGGTGACCGCGCCGAACTTCTTGTGGAGGTCGTCGGCCCGCAGGGCGAGCTGATCCTCCACCGGTGATGTCACCTCAGGTCGAACCATTCCTTGGCTCGCTCGACGTACCACTCGGCGTTGTTGTTGTACTCCGCCTCAGCCTTGGGCGTGCCCAGAGCGAGGATCGTCGGCTTGCCCGCGGCGGCCAGAGCCGCTTGCGGATAGGGAGCGTCGGGCCATGCCGGCACCTGGCCGACGATGTTGGCCACCGCGGCCTGGCCTTCCTCGCTGATGATGTAGTTCACGAAGGCCTCGGCGTTCTCCTTGTTGTCGGAGGTGGCCGGGATGTTCACGGTGAAGCCCACCGTGATCACGAACTCCGGCGCCACCCACACGACCGGGGCGCCCTGGTCGATGGAGGGCTGCACGAAGTCGAGGTAGCACAGTCCGAGCACCGCGAAGTTGCCCTGCACCAGCTGCTGCTGGGCGGCGGTGTAGTCCGGCTGGAACACCACGTTGTTGGCGCCGTAGCCGGCCCAGAACTCCTCCCAGGTGTTCTCGTCCCACATCACCCGGGTCTCGATCATCATGTCGTGGGCGCCGCTGCCCACCTTGAGGATGTCCTGCATGACGATCTCGTCGCGGTACTGCGGATCGGCGAGGTCGCCCCAGGTCTCCAGCGGGTCGAGGCCCAGCTCCTCGATGCGCTCGGTGTTGTAGCATATGCCCTCGAGCAGGGTCCCGTACGTGTACCAGGCGCCCGATGCGGCCCTCAGGTCCGACGGGATGTTGCCCTTGTTGGGCGAGTCGAAGGCGTGCAGGTAGCCCAGGCTCTCCCAGATGCGGGAGAAGCCGTCCCAGCCGATGATGGCGATGTCGGCGTCGATGGTGCCCGCCTCGGACTCGGTCATGAAGCGGTCGAACATCTCGGCGTCGTCGGAGCGGGTGTACTCCACCTGGATGCCCGGGTGGACCTCGTTGAAGGCGTCGATGAAGGCCTCGGTCTGCTCGATGGTCCAGTCCGACCACCAGACCAGCTCGCCGGACAGCTCCGGCATGGCCTCCTCCATCGGCTCCTCGGCCGCGGCGGCCGCGGCGGCAGCCGCCTCCTGGGCAGCCGCCAGTTCAGCCTCGAGGGCGGCTATCGCCTCGGAATCCGCGGCCCCTTCGGCAATAGCGTCCTCAAGCGCCGCGGCCGCGTCGGCGGCTGCGGCGGCCGCGGAGTCGGCGGCCGCCTGGGCGGTGGCCGCGTCTGCCTGGGCCTGCTGGAGAGCGGCGGCGTCAGCCGCGCTGGTCTCCGTGCCGTCTTCGCCGCACGCGGCGGCCACGAGTCCTAGCGCCAGAAGGACCGCTAGGAGCCGACAACCGAGTCGGAACTGTCGTGAAGTCATCATTTCCCCCGTCGGGATCGCCTTCAGCAGCACCTGGCGGCGCTGCTGCCGATAATGGTGTCGATGCTAAAGGTCAGACACTTCGCAGTCAATCCGAACCGGTGCAGCGGCGAACGGGAGTAACTCGGGTCGCTGTGGCAAGCTTCTCGGGTGTCTACCGGCAATGAGGAACGCGGCCGTGGGCGAGGCATCTGAGCGGCTGGACGAGGGGGTGGCCCGAGTGCTGGACCTTCTCGGCGGTCCCGGCGGCCGGCCCAGCCTGGAGGCGATGCGGACCCGCCCGACCGTCGTCGCCGAACTGAAGGGGCCACCCGAACCTGTCGACCATGTCGCCGATCTCTCCATCGACGGCCCCGGCGGCGATCTCGGATTGCGCCTCTACCGGCCCGGGTGCGCCGAGCCGCCCCCGCTGCTGGTGTACATGCACGGCGGGGGCTGGGTAGTCGGCGATCTCGACATCCAGGACGGGCTCTGCCGGGCCCTGGCCAACCGCACCGGCTGCGCGCTGCTGTCGGTCGACTACCGCCTGGCGCCCGAGCACCCGTTCCCGGCCGCGGTCGAGGACTCCTGGGCCGCCCTCGAATGGGCCGCCGCCAACGGCGCGGCGCTGGGTGTCGACCCGCACCGGTTGGGAGTAGCCGGTGACAGCGCCGGCGGGAACCTGGCCGCGGTCACGGCCCTGAGGGCTCGGGATCGGGGGAGTCCGAGCCTCGGCGTGTGCGCCATGCTGTGCCCGATCACCGACTGCCGCACCGACGACCGGTCGATGATCGAGATGGCCGAGGGCTACTTCCTCACCCGCGAGCGCATGGAGTGGTACTGGGACCAGTACGCCCCGGCCGGTGTCGACCGCACCTCCGGCGAGCTCAGCCCGCTGCGGGCCGACCTCGCCGGGCTGGCCCCCGCGGTGGTGGTGACCGCGGGGCTCGACCCCCTCCGGGACCAGGGCGTCGAATTCGCGTCGGCCTGCGCCGCCGCGGGGGTGGACAGCGTGCTGGTACACCGGGCCGGCACCATCCACGGTTTCCTGGGCTTCCAGGCTGCGCTGCCCTGCTCGCGGGGCGCGCTGGACGAGGTGGCCGACCTGATCGCCCGGCGGCTCGGCGCCGGCGCCTAGGGGGCCACGCCGATAGGTGAGAGCCGGTCGCGTCGCAGGGTGGTCATTCCCGCTCCTGTTCGCTTCGCTCACGGGCCGCTCGGGCCACGGCCTCGCCCGTATGGGCCGGATTCGCGCGCCTGCCTGCTCGGCCTCGGGCGCTCAGCAGTCGCCGCCGGTTATCGCCTCGGCCAGCATCGTCATGAGGCGCTGCTGGAAGCCCCGGATTCGCAGTTCCAGGTAGTGCTGCGGACCGGGCTCGTAGAAGCGGGATCGCAGGCCCTTCTGGACCTTCTCACAGATCGCGTAGTCCTCTGCCTGGACCATCTTGAGCATCTCGAAGTCGGAACGGTGGTCGGCGTCGGGATCGGGCGAGTAGTTCCACACCCGGGCCCGGCTGGTCCCGAGGGTGATCGGGTTCCACCACATGAGCGAGCAGCCGCCGTTGGGGAACGCGGCAATGAACCAGTTCGGGAAGACCGAGTAGGCGACGGCTCCTAGGGCCTCGTTGCCGGAGAGGTGAGGCAGCACACTGGTGGTGGCCAGCTGCTCGGGGCTCCAGCGGGTCATCAGCCGTCCGGTGTACTCCCAGATGTCCTCTTGAAGCGAGGCCGGGTCGGCGTAGCGGCCCAGGGAGTTGGCGTGGACGAACTCGAGGTGGTAGTCGCAGAACGCGTTGTCCATCATGACTTTCCAGTTGGCGTTCACCTCGTCGTCGAGCTCGTAGGTCCTGGTCGCCGCCTTGAGGTTGTGCCCGCCCAGCTGGTCCGGCAGCGGGTGCATCCATTCGAGCAGCGGCGGAGCGTCGCCGGACACGTTGACGAACACGAACTGCGCCCACACGTCCACCGCCACCTCCTTCAGGCCGTGGGCGTCGCGGTCCACCGCCTCGCTGAAGCCGCGCTGGTGGGGGACGGCGACGAGGCGGCCGTCGAGCCCGTAGGTCCATCCGTGGTAGGGGCAGGTGAGGCGCCGCCCGCAGTTGCCCGTGCCCTCGACGAGGGTGCTGGCCCGGTGGGGGCACACGTTGGTGAAGGCCCGCAGCTCACCGTCGCCACCCCGGATCACGACAACCGGCTCGTGGCCGACGGTCTCGGTGACGTAGTCGCCCGGCTCGCTCAGCTGGGACAGGTCGCCCACGAACACCCACGACCTCCCGAACGCCACCTGCATCTCCAGGTCGTAGAGCGGCTGGGAGAAGTAGCCGGCCGGGTCCATGAAGGAGTCGTCGGCGGGAGGCTCGATGACGATGCCGTCGAAGACCGCGGACGGCGCCCGCCTGATGTCGGAGGTGGGCAGCGCGACCATCGTTTTATCCTCCCCTACGAATGCTCACTCGCTGAAGTATGTCCGCAGCAGGCCCAGCTGGGGCGACTCGATCTCCACGACATCCCCGTCGCCGATGAACTCCGGTGGCTCTCTCCAGTGCCCGACGCCCGAGGACGTCCCGGAGAGAATTATGTCTCCTGGCAGCAGCGAGCAGCCGAGGCTGACCCTGGCGATCAAGCGTGACACCGAGTTGACCATCGAGGCGGCCCGGAACGACTGCTTCCGCACGCCGTTGACCCTCAGTTCCACCTCGATGTCTCGGTAGTCGCCCACCTCGGCCGCGGACACGATGCTCGGGCCCATGGGGCAGAAGCCGTCGAGCGACTTGCCCTTGTACCACTGCCCGAACTGGCCGTGCTCCAGCTGGAGATCGCGGGCGCTCACATCGTTGGACAGGGTGTAGCCGAAGACGTGGTCGAGGCCGTCGTCGACGGCGATGTTGCGGCCGGCCCGGCCGATCACGACCGCGATCTCGGCCTCCCAGTCCACCCGGTCGCTGGCGGCCCGGTCGAGCTCCACGGTGGCGTCGTGGCCCACCAGGCAGGTCCACGGCTTGGTGAACAGCACCGGCGCGTCGGGAACCTCGGATCCCTCGGGGCGCTTGCCCTCGTCGAAGTGGTCCCGGTAGTTGAGCCCGACACAGAACATGTTGCGGGGCGTCCTCGGCAGCGGCGGCAGCAGGACTGCCTCGTCGATCCGCTGGGATCCGCGGCCGGAGGCGAGCGACTCGGCCTCGGCCCAGGCGTCGGGACCGCTCTCGATCAACCCCATCACCGAGTCGTGGCCGGCCTCGGCCAGCGGCGAGACGGTGCCGTCGGGGTGGAGGATCCCGGCGGTCCTGCCGGTGGGGGACTGGATGGTGACAAGGCGCATATCTGAAGGGTCTCCCAGTTGTTAGTCGCCGAGGAGGTGACAGTACGTGAACCCGCCGTTGGGGCTGATGATCTGGCCGGTCAGGTAGGCGGCCTCGTCCGACGCCAGGTACACGGCCAGCGCGCCGATCTCCGACGGGAATCCGAACCGCCCGGCCGGGGTGCTCTCGGTGAGGGCCTCGATCCGTCCGGGCGGGGCCATGTCGTTGAGGGGCGACTCGGTGTAACCGGGCGCGATGGCGTTGACGGTCACGCCGTCGGCCGCGACCTCGCGGCTGAACGACCGCACCAGAGCGTCGACACCGCCCTTGCCCGCCGCGTAATGGGCCTGGCGGGCCACGCCCTGGAGCGACGCGACCGACGAGAAGCAGATCACCCGCCCCCAGCCCCGCTCGATCATCGGGTTGACGGTGTGGCGGATCCCCAGGAAGGTGCCGTCGAGGTGGATGGCCAGCATGTGGCGCCACTGCTGGAAGCTCATGGAGGCGATCGGCTGCAACTCGCCGATGCCGGCCAGCAGGACCGCGATGTCGGGCGAGCCGACAGCCGTGGTGGCCTCGGCGACGCCGGAGACGACGCTGTCCTCGTCGGTGACGTCCATGGCCAGCGCGGCGAAGGCCTGATCCGGGTGACGCTCGGCCAGTTCGTGGGCCAGGCCCTCTGCGACGTCGGGGCGCAGGTCGGCGATGGCCACCGATGCGCCCTGCTCTGCGAGGGCCGCTGCAATGCCTTGCCCGAGACCGCCCGCTCCGCCGGTCAGCAGCGCTGTTCGACCCTGAAGAGAGAACACCGGAGCCTCCCGTGCCGTGTGACGCAAGCGTAAAGGTCTGACACTTGAGGGTCAAAACGCGCCGCCTCCCGCCGGGGAGTAACATCGCCGCGGTGGCAGGGCCGGCGACAGGCACTGACGTGCAGACCGAACCCGAATCGACGCAAGGGGAAACGCTCGACGAGCAGTCGGGCCTGCCCGTCAACCGGGTGCTGCCCGCCTACCAGCAGGTGGCCAACCAGCTGCAGGAGCTGATCATGAAGGGAACGCTCGCGGTGGGCGAGCGCCTGCCGGCCGAGGGCGAGATGGCTCTGCAGTTCGGGGTGAGCCGCAGCACGGTCCGCGAGGCGCTTAGAGGCCTGTCGTCGCAGAGCCTGGTCCTGACCAAGCGCGGCGTGAACGGTGGGACGTTCGTGGCGGAGCCCTCAGCGGAGCATGTCCAGACCTACCTGGAGACCACCATCGGGCTGCTGTCGGTCGCGGATGTTGTGTCGGTCGATGAGATCCTCGAGGCTCGCGAGCTTATCGAGGTGCCCTCGGCCCGGCTGGCGGCCGTGCGGCGCGACGAGGATCAGCTCCAGCGCCTCAAGGCCACGCTGGACACGGGCGCCGAGGTCGATCTGGCCGCGGACTTCGAGGGACACAAGGACTTCCACGTCGCGGTCATGGAGGCGTCGGGCAACCGGCTGCTGGAGGTGATCGCCAGACCGATGTTCAGCGTGCTCCGGACCCGGTTCATGCGGGATCGGGCCTCGCCGGAGTTCGGCGCGGCAGTCGACCGGGATCATCGGGACATCTGCGACGCCATCGCCGCGAGCGACGCGGAGGCGTCGGCCCGGCTCATGCACAACCATCTGGAGCGGCTGCGGTCGATGTACGAGCGCATCGACCGGGTCGCCGCCGCCGAGATTGATGGAGAAACTGCCCGCTGAGGCACGATTCCGGCCTCAATTTCGGGTGGTGGGCGGCTGAGGGAGCCGGTCAGCGCGGGGTGGTGCGTTCCAGGAAGTCGAGCAGGACCCGGTTGAACTCCTCGGGCTGCTCGAAGTACGGCGCGTGCGACGCCGCGTCGATGACGGCCAGCTCCGAGGTGGCCAGCATTTCGTGGGCGGCCAGCCCGGTCTCCAGCGGCACCGCTCGCTCCTGTCTCCCCCAGATCAGCTGGATCGGCGGCCCGTTCTCCAGCTCCGCCAGCCTCGGCCCGATGACGTCGTCGTCTATGTGGTCGGCGACGTAGTCCGATATCTGGTGGAACGACTCCGCCGCGCCCGGAGAGTTGTTGATCAGGAACTCCTCGGTCAGCCACTCCTCGGTCACCATCGCCTCATCGTGCAGCAGGAGCCGCAGCTTGCGCTCGATGCCCTCCCGGGAGGCGTCCCTGAGCCGCCCGCGGGTGCCGGCCCGGCGCTCGGCCCCCCAGGGGATCAATCCGATGCTGCCCACGAGCACCAGGGCCCGTACTCGCTGCGGGTGCCGGCAGGCGAGGGTGGCCACCGCGTGACCGCCCAGCGACGTTCCCACCAGCACCGCGGTCCGGGCCCCGATCACGTCGAGGAAGCCTTCGAGGAAGCGGGCGTACCCCGGCACGGTGTAGTCGGGTCCGTCGCCCTTCTGGGCCAGCCCGTGGCCGGGCAGGTCCAGCGCGTGCACGTGCCAGCCCGCTCCGGCCAGAGGGTCGACGTTGCGGCGCCAGCGATCGGCGCGGGCCCCGACGCCGTGTACCAGCACCAGATGGTCGTCGCCCTCACCGGCGGCGAGCACACGGGTCAGCACGCCGCCGGCCTCAACCGGATACTGGATCACGCCCTCGCCCCTGTCTCCCGCTCTTGTTTGCTGCGCTCACGGGCCGCTCGGGCCCCTGTCCCGCCGACGGGGTCAGGGCCGCTACTGTACGCGGCCTATGGGGGCGGCCTTCCATACCAGGTTCATCCGGGCGGGCGGTTTCCGCACCCGCCTCATCGAGGCCGGGGAGCCGGGCCGGCCCGCGGTGGTGCTGGTCCACGACGGGGCCTACGGCACCGACGCCGCGCTGTGCTGGGACGGGGTGATAGACGAGCTCGCCACCGACTACCACGTGATCGCCCCCGACCTCATCGGCTGGGGCGGGACCGACAAGGTCTGCTACTTCGACCGGTCGCCCTACGACTACCGCCTCGAGCACCTGGCCGCGATCTGTGGAGTCCTCGGACTCGACGAGCCGGTGTTCTTCGCGGGGAGCTCCTTCGGGGCCGAGATCGTGGCGCGTGGAACTGCAGAGCCCAGGTGGGGGTGGAATGTGAGGGCCGCGGTGGCCATCGCCGGCACCGGCGGCCGTCTCTACCGGGTGCCGGGAGGGATCGAGCGGCTGAGCGACTACGCGCCCAGCCTGGAGGCCGCCGCCCGGCTCACCGCAATGCTGGTCAGCAGTGCCGACGGCATGGACGACCACTTCCAGCGCCGCTTCGACAACAGCATGATCCCGGGCCACTGGGAGGCCCTCAGCGCCCTGCACGTCCGCAATCCGGCCGCCGGGCCCCGCACCGGCACCGACGACTGGCCCGAGCCGCTGCGGCACTGCTCGACGCCGATCCTGTGGGTGGAGGGAGCCGACGATCCGCTGCTCGAGCAGGGTTGGGCCGCCAACATGGCCGAGCTGGGCGACTCCCTCTCGTCGACGGTGGTCCCCGGAGGCCACGAGCCCAACCTTGAGCACCCCGCCGACGTCGGCCGGCTGATCCGGGACTACTTCGCGGACCACTGACGAGCCCTGTCCGGCGCGAGCGACTGCTCAGCGCTCAGCGCCAGCGCTCGTAGGCGGGGTCTTCCAGGAAGAAGGCCCGGTGCATGCCGTCGAAGGCCAGCCACTGAAGGTCGATGCTGGTGACCACCGCGTCCAGCACCGACTCCTGGGTGTGGGCGTCGTTGGCGTACCGGCTCACCACCACGCCGCCGATGTCGCCGTGGCCCTCCTCGATCTCGGAGGCGTGCAGCTCCCAGAACAGCAGGTCGGGCGCGCCCCGCTCGAAGCCGTAGTGCTCCACCAGCCCGTCGATGATGATGTCGTTGCGGCGGGCCGAGGCGCCCTCGATGAAGGCGATGCCGGCGATGGCGCCCAGCCAGTCGCCCTTGTAGGCCAGGTAGTAGCGCCAGTGCACGAAGGCCTTGCACTCGGGGATGGTCGGGTTGTTGTCGAGGTCGTCCTGGGTGAGCCCGAAGGCCTGGGCGTGCTCGAGGAAGACGTTGAGATGGCGCTCGGTGCCCGACTCGGTGCCGGCTCCCTCCTCCAGGATCACGTCCTCGAACAGGTGGTGGAAGATCTCGGGGTCCTCGGGGCACTTGGCGAAGATGGCGCAGTCGGCCTGGGGCGAGGGCCGGGGACCGATCTGATAGAAGTTCCTCAGGAATCCGGCGAAGGCAGCCCGAGAAGCCCTCCCCGAGCGGATCTCCTCCACTAGCGGATGCTCCTTGATGTGGCGGGCCTCCACGATCTCGTTGATCTCGTCGACCAGTTCTAGGGCGGTCCGTGCGGTCATGGCTGCCTCCGGTGGTAGGGACAGGACGGGCTCGGCCGGACAATACATCAGACGTATAGCCGGCGTTTGACGGGTGGCGGGCCGGGTTCCTACCCTGCAAAGCGTGTTAGAGGTGGGCCCGACCGGTCTGATGGACCCCGAGGTGTACCGGTCACCGGCGTTCTACGAGGCCGAGCTGGAGTGGGTGTTCGGCGGCAGCTGGATGTTCGTGGCTCACGAGCGTTGGTTGCCTGAGCCGGGGGACTTCGTCTCCGAGACGATCGGCTCGGAGCCGGTGGTGGTGCTGCGCGGCAGCGACGGCGATCTGCGGGCCTTCGCCAACGTCTGCCCGCACCGGGCGAGCCTGCTGGTGGACGGCAAGGGCAACTGCGGCCGGCGCCTGGTGTGTCCCTACCACGGCTGGACCTTCGAGCTCGACGGCCGGCTAACCGGCATCCCTCGCCGGAACCTGTTCGCCACGCCGCTGGATCCGTCGCAGCTCGGGCTCACCGAGCTGCGACTCGACATCTGGGAGGGGCTGGTCTTCGTCAACGTCAGCGGCGACGCCCCCGGACTGCTCGACTATCTCGAGGACATTCCCGCGCTGCTGGGCGGCCACGACATCGCCGGTATGGGACTGGGTGCGTCGCTCGACGATCCGATCGCGGCCAACTGGAAGCTGGTGATGGACAACGCCATCTGCGACTACCACCTGTCCATCGTTCACGAGGGCTCCATCGCCGCTCTGGTCGACCTCGACGGCCTCACCGAGTCCGCCGGGGACACCACCGCGGTGGCCGCCGTTCCCTGGAGGGAGTCCGAGCTGCCGGCCGAGGCCCGCCCCGGCCTGGAGGGCAAGGCGGCGGTGGGCTCGCTGGGCTGCTACGTGTTCCCCAACCTCCATGTGATCGGGTTCCCCACCGGCGGTGCCACCATCATGTGGTGGACCCCGACGAGTCCCACCACCACGCGGGCCCGGGTGCTCAGCCTCTCCCATGACCCGGATGCGGACGTGCGGGCCGGAACCGAGCTGCTGTCGAGGGTGCAGCGCGAGGACTTCGACGTGTGCGAGAGGATGCAGCGAGGCGTGCAGTCGGCCTTCTACCGGCCCGGACCCCGCCACGACGCCGAGCTGCGGGTGACCGTGTTCCAGCGCCGGCTGCTGGAGATGGTGGGCGACGAGCTCAGGCGGCGTACAGCAGGGGCATGACACCCTCGCAGATGAGTCGCAGCTGGTTCATCCGGTCCTTCTCGCTGCGGCCCACATAGAACATCCAGCGGTCCATGCCCTGCGACTCCAGCTCCCGCAGCCTGGCGGCCACGTCAGCCGGTGTGCCCCACAACCCGGGCGCTCGGGCCAGCAGCCACTCGTACAGCCCCAACTCCCGGGCCCGAGCGATCAGCGCCTGCTCGCGGTTCTCGTCCTGGTACTCCGAGCCGAGGTTGTGGGTGCCCTCGTTGAACTGCACCAGAGCCGCCCTGAGGTGCTCGGGGATCTGCTTGCCCTCCAGCGTCCCCATGGTCAGCCACTCGGTGCCCACGCCCATCCCCCGGCTGAGGGCCTCGGCGGCGCTGTCGCCGAAGACGATCTCGGAGTTCCACCACAGCTCCAGCTCGCCCGGGTCGCGGCCCGCGGCCTCGCAGCCCTGCTCGACCAGGCCCTTCACGTAGTCCACGTTGTGGGGCCCGAAGCCCATCGACAGCAGCATCCCGTCGGACACCTCGCAGGCCATGCGCAGCACCTTGGGGCCCGACACGGGCACGACCACCGGGATGGCCGCGGGGACCGGCAGGTCCGACCACTGCATGCGGAACCTGCGGCCCTGGTATTCGGCCTCCTCGCCCCGCAGCAGCGCCTTGACGGCCACGATGTAGTCCCGCAGCTGGGCCACCGTGGCCGGGCGCAGCCCCACCCCCCACAGAGCGCTGTCGCCGGTGCCGATGCCGCAGGCGATCCGGCCGGGCGCGATCTCCTCCAGCGACAGGAGGGAGGCCGCGGTCACCGAGGGGTCCCGTGACAGGGGGTTGGTGACCGAGGTCATGATCCGCGCTCGGGAGGTCTGCTGGGCGCAGAGCGCAGCCACCACGTAGAGCTCGCGGACCAGGGCGGGCGAGTCGGGCAGTCCGATGACGTCCACCCCGGCGTCGTCGCACAGCTTCCACCACTCGGGTCCGTCGGAGACGGGGCCCTGCTGGAGGACGTTGAGGGCGATCCTCATGATCGGCCGCTGCTCGCGGGCGCTACTTCTTGGAGATCACCGCGTCGGCGTCGATCTCGATCATGGCGTCGGGCCGGGCCAACCCGTGGACCACCACCAGCGTGCTGGCCGGGTAGTGGTCCTTGTTGAAGAACTCGGCCCGGGCGTCGTGGATCTGGCCGAACTTCTCCTTCGTGAAGGGGGGCGTCATGTACACCCGCACCCGGACGATGTCGTCGATGGTGCCGCCCAGGGGCTCCAGGGCCGACAGCAGGTTGCGGATGACCTGGCGGGTCTGCTCCTTGATGTCGCCCACGCCCACCACGACGTCGCTGTCGCCGTCGGTGGCGGTGCGGCCCGACAGGTACACGAACGTGAGGTCGCTAGCCTCCACCACGACGCCTCCGGAGTGGACGAGCTCGCCCACGTCGGAGGTCTCCAGCGCACTCCAACCGGCGCCGATGTTAGGGTTGATGATGGTCTTGTCCACCATTGTTGATGTTCTCCTTTAGGGGTCGTCTGAATCGCTGGGGAGTCGCCGCTCAGGTCGCGCGCAGCACGGGAACCACCTCGCGGTCGAGCAAGTCGATGGACTGTAGGGCGGTGTCCGTGGGCATGCCCACCCAGTCGGTGCGGAGGATGAAGTGGTCCACACCGAGCTCGTCACGCCACGGGAGCAGTCTCTCGAGGCAGTCGTCGGGCGTGCCGACGATGAACCGGCCCTCGGACAGCTGGTCGAATCCGGCCCGGAAGTCCTCGTCGCCGGGCAGGGCCTTGTGCTGGCCCCAGTCGGCGTAGTGCCGGTACTTCTTCAGCAGGTAGGGGGCGGCCCGCTCCACGGCCAGGGCCCGGGTCGGCGCGCAGTAGATCTCCCGCATGGCCGGCATGGTGGTGGCCGGGTGCAGGCCTGCGGCCCGGCGGGTGGCCCGGAACAGGGCGGCCTGCTCGGCGATGGTCTCCGTGGTGGCGTGGGGGTTGATCATCCAGGCGTCGCCCATGCGGGCGGCCCGCTCCACCGCGGGGTGGGCGTTGGCCGCGATCCAGATCGGTGGCCGGGGCTTCTGGACGGGCTTGATGTTGAGGGTCGCCGACTCGAGGCGGCACCATTCGAGGTCGGAGTCCACGTTGTCGGTGGTCCAGAGCCGCTTGACCAGGTCGAGGTTGGCCTCGAACCGCCTCACCTTGGACTTCGGGTCGAGCCCGAAGCCCCGGTACTCCACCTCGCGGTAGCCCAGCCCCGCCCCGAAGGTGAGCCGCCCGCCGCACAGCACGTCGATCGACGCCCACGTCTCGGCCACGTCCAGCGGGTTGTGGAGCGCGAGCAGCAGTATCCCGATCCCGACCTCCATGGATCCGCACTCGGCGGTGATGCGGCTCACGAACGGCACGCACTGCGGCATGGCCATGCCGTCGGGCAGGTAGTGCTGCCCGGCCCAGATCGAGTCCCAGCCCCGGTCGCGGACCGCTCGGACCATCCGGAGCTGGTCCTCCGTCCCCGCGACCAGGTCGGCGCCCACCGGGTGCTGGTTGGTGAGGAACAGGCCGATCTTGACGTCGCCCTCGGAGGCCAATGCCGCTCCTTCCGTCATCCTGCCGCGGCCCGGCGAACAATAGTCAGACGTTTGACGCGATAATGCTCCGGAGAGTCCGGGTTGGCGCCCGGGGAGGAACTGTCGGCCACGACCCGTAGCGAGTAGCCGGCGCGCGCCAAGCCCCTCGGGCTCTAGCTTGGGGGTGATGCTCGCAGCGGCCGATGAGGCCACCTTCCACGCCGACGGGTTCGTCACCGTTGACTCGCTTATCGGCGCCGAGCTGATCGATCCGCTGAAGGAACGGTTCGAGCGGCTGTTCCGGGGCGACTTCGAGACCGGCATCGCCCCCGACGAGGTCAACTGGCTCCAGGGCACCAGCGATCCGACGCTGGCCCGCCAGATCTGCAATGGCTGGAAGGCCGACCGGTTGATCGCGTCGGTGGTGCTCGACGACCGGCTGGGCGAGGCCGTGGCCCGGCTGGCGGGCTGGCCCGGCGCGCGGATCGTCCAGGACAACGTGATCTGGAAGCCGCCCGGCGCCCGGTCGCTGGGCTTCCATCGCGACAACGCCTACCTGGCCTGGTACACGCCCACGGAGATGTTCTCGTGCTGGATCGCTCTCGATGACACCACCGCGGCCGGCGGCACCATGGAGCTGGCCAGGGGGTCGCATCGCTGGCCCGCCGGAGCCGACGTGATGGGCCAGTTCCATGCACCCGACGACTACCGGGCCCCGGTGGTGGCCGCGGCGGAGAATCTGGGCGTCGAACTGGACATCGCGGCGGTGGAGGTGACCTCAGGCGGCGGGGCGTTTCACCATGGATGGGCATGGCACGGCTCGGGCCCTAACCGCTCCGGCCATCACCGCCGGTCCCTGGTGCTGCACTGCGCCAGCAGCGAGTCCCGCTTCAACCGGTCCGGATTCGGTGAGGGCAACGGGCCGATCTACTCCCGCTACGCGCGGCTGACCGACGACGAGATGGACGAGAACCACTTCCCGATCCTGTGGCGGTCCGACGGCTACCGGACGCCCGGGATCTGACCCGGCGCTCCCGCCGCCCGGTCGCCGTTGCGCCGGTCGGACGGCTGGCCCCGTCCGGTTAGCGGCCGTTAGCATCGCCTCTTGTGTCTGTGGCATCCGCGATCCACGCATCGGCCGCGCTTCTGCTTATCGTGGCCGGAGCGGCCAAGCTGGTCCGGCCCGCCGACGGGTTCACCGGACTTGTCGGCTCCCGGACCCGCCCCGCCGTGGTGCGGCTCGTTGGCGCGATGGAGGCTGCCGCGGGGATGGCCGCCCTATTTGCAGGCCGCCCGGCGGCGTGGATCGTCGGGTTCCTGTACGCGGCGTTCGCCCTGATCTTGCTCCGAGCCGTCCTCGCGGGCGCCAACTCCTGCGGCTGCTTCGGCCGCCTCGACGCCCCGCCGTCGCTGATCCATGTCGCCGGGAACCTGACGCTGGCCGCGATGTCGTTCGTCTCCGCCGGCGCGGCCTCCCCGCCCGTCCCGGCGGTCGTGCAGGCGGTGGGGGAGAGCACCGCGACCGGTGTAGCGCTGGCCGCGGTGATCGGGTTGCTGGCCGGTCTCGTCCTGGTGGCCTTCACGGCCCTGCCCGAGGCGCTCGCCGCCCGCTCCTCCGGCGTCGGCCGGGCGGGCCTGTTCCGGGCCGTGCCCCCGCCGACCAGCGTCGGGGCGGCATCTCACAACGGGAGCCCGAGACCGTGAGCCGCACGCTGGTCGAGCGGATCTCGCGGGTGGTGGACCGCCGCGCCGGGCGCCGGGGCTTCCTGCGCAAGTCGGCCATGGCCGCCACCGCGGTCGCGGTCGCTCCGGTCGCCTACGCCATCCGGCCCACCACAGCAGAGGCCGCCATCATCCTGTGCAGGGGACACGAGTGCAGTCCCGGTGCGCTGTGCTGCGATAACTGGAGCGAGTTCTGCTGCAAGATCACCGGTGAGAACCTCTGCCCGCCGGGAACCGTCGTGGCTGGCTGGTGGAAGGCCGACGGCTCGGGGTTCTGCGACCTCAACGGCCCGCGCCCTCGCTACTACCTCGACTGCAACTTCACCTGCGACGAAGGCTGCCGGTGTGGTGCCAGCGGCCTCTGCGCCAAGTCATGCACGCCGGCGGTGTGCCAATGCCACGGCGGCTGCGACACCCGGAAGTCGGAGTGCATCAGCTTCCGCTACGGCCAGTGCAACCAGGACGTCTGCGTCGGCCAGCTCAAGTGCCGCATCGTGACCTGCGTGCCCCCGTGGAAATGGGACCCGGCGTGCGCGACGTCACCGGTGCTGTACAGCCAGAGCACCCGCTTCCACGACCGGCCCTGCCTGCATGACGGCTTCACCGACATTCCCCCCAGGGCGCTCTATGCCGGCGCCGTCGAGTGGATGGCGAGCGAGGGCATCGCGGCCGGCTTCACCGACGATCTGTTCGGTCCCGACGAGATGGTGACTCGGGCCCAGTTCGCCACCTTCCTCTGGCGCTACGAGGGCGAGCCCCGGGCGGCGCTCAGCGACGAGTTCGCCGATGTCGACGGCGGCGCCTACCACGCGACGGCCGTGTCCTGGATGGTCGAGAATGCCATCACCGCCGGCCGGGCCCCGGGCCGGTTCGACCCGTCCAGCAACGTGAGCCGGGCGCAGGCCGTCGTCTTCCTGCACCGCTTGGCCGGAGGGCCGCCGGGCGATGCAGAGATCGCCTTCTCCGACGTGGGCGAGGACGCCTGGTTCCGGGAAGCGCTGGCCTGGGGGATCGAGAAGGAAATCGTCTGGTGGACCGACCTCGACCGCTTCGGAGCCGATCTGCCGGCCAGCCGCGCCGACGTCGCGCTGCTGCTTCACCGCTACCACCTCCGGACCGTGGACCGCCCGGCGCAGGAGCAGGAGGCCCCGCCGCAGGATGCTGAGACGCCCGACAGCCCGGCGGTGGCCCGATGACGGTGGTGGTTGTGCTGCTGGCCGTCGCGGTCGGTGTGCTCGCCCTGATCGTGTTCGGGCTGCTCAGGACCCACGCCGAGATCCTGCGGGCCCTCGACCGGGCCGGGGTCGGCCTCGACGAGGAGTCCGGAGCCTCCTCGCTGCCTTCCCCCGATCAGGACCGCGCCGGCGGCTCCGCTCCGGCCGGGCGCACCGGTGCCAGGGATCTGGCCGGCACCGTGCCGGCGGGCGGTCCCACCAAGGTTGCGGTCACCGGCGTGCCGCACCACACCCTGCTGGCGTTCCTGTCGTCGGGGTGCCGCACCTGCAAGCGGTTCTGGCAGGCGTTCGCCGAGCCGGGAGTCGACCTGCCCGGGGACAGCACCCGCCTGGTGATCGTCGGCCAGGACCCCGCCCACGACTCGGAGTCGGCGCTGGCGGAGCTGGTCCCGCCCGGCGTGAAGGCCGTGCTGTCGTCGGCCGCGTGGCAGGACTACGACGTTCCGGGCTCGCCGTACTTCGCGCTTATCGACGGTGTCGACGGTCGGGTCGTCGGAGCGGGCAGCGCCTTGGGCTGGGAGCAGCTGCGGGAGCTGTTGCAGGAGGCACTGGACGACGCCGACCTGGCCCGCGGCGCCCACCGACGGGCGCGGCCGCCGGCGGGCCGCTCCGGCCGGAGCCGGGCCCGCAGGGCCGACGACGCTCTCCGATCGGCCGGCGTGGGCCCGGGCCATCCGAGTCTCTACCCCGGAGGATCCGCTCCGGTTCACGGCAACGGCGCCGACTCGAGCGACCGCCGGGTCGAGCGATGACTGCGGTTGCGGCCATCGGAGCGATGGCGGCGCTGGCTGCCGGGGCGCGGTCGGCATGGTCGCCTTGAGGCCTGTCGATGCTGACGAGCATCAGCCCGCTAGGTGAGCGGGCCCGGGGGAACCGATGGTGGATGACGGTGGGTTGGCTGTCTCTCGGAGCCGTACTTGGGGGATCAGCCGTCGGTGCCGGGCTGGGCGCACTGGGGCAGGCGCTGGCCGGCTCGGTCAGCGGCGGTGCCCGGCTCGCGGTCCTGGCCGGGGCGTGCGCGGTGGCCGCGGCATGGGACATGTCGGGTCGGCGTCTGCCGGGCTGGCGGCAGGTCAACGAGGACTGGGTGGTCGCCTACCGGTCGTGGGTCTACGGTGCCGGTTTCGGCCTGCAGTTGGGCAGCGCGGTGGCGACGGTGGTCAACACCGCGCTGGTGCCGCTGTTCATGCTGGCCGCTCTGCTGTCGGGAAACACGGCCGCGGGCCTGGCGATGGGGGCCGCGTTCGGCGCGGCCCGGGGCGCGAGCATGGCTCTGAGCAGCCGCGTGCGCACCACCGACGATCTGCGCAGGCTGCACCGCCGACTCGACCTCCACGCCGACCGGGCCCGCCGCCTCGGAGCGGGAGCCGCGGCCGGCCTCGGCTGCGCGGCCGCCGCGAGCCTGCTGGCTCTGTGACATGTCCACGCTGGCCGCTCAAGGGGTGGGCATCGATGTGCCGGGGGGCTGGGAGGCGGAGCTTTCCCTCCAGCCGGATCCGTCGACCCTGGATCCGGCCGTGAAGCCTCTGGCTGCGCCGCTGGTGGTGCTGCACACGGCCAACTTCTCGCTGCCCGCGGAACGCGACGACTACGGGGCTGGAGCAGTCGAGACCATGGGCCGCAACGGGATCTTTGCCGCGCTGGTCGAGTTCGGTGCAGCGTCGGTCGGGACCATGCTCTTCGCGGCGGAGGGCGTGCCGGTCCGCTTCGCTCCCGACGACTTCGACTCGGACCAGCTGAACGTGTCTGTGCCGGGTCATGCCGGCCTGCAGCACTTCTTCCATGTGGGGGCGCGGGCGTTCTGCCTCTACGTAGTGATCGGGTCGCACTCCCGCCGCGGGGTGCTGGTGCCCGAATTCAACCGTGTCTTGTCGGGCTTGAACATCGCCTGACGGCGAGCGCCCGCTCGGTATCTCTGAACGCGCATGTGGGTGCAACCGAGTCACGTTGCGACGGGGTGTCTCCCGCTCTTGTTCGCTGCGCTCACGGGCCGCTCGGGCCACGGCCTCGCCCGTATGAGCCGGAGTTGCTCGGTTCCCCGCTCGGCCTCTAGAGCGGCTCGCCCTCGTGCCAGACGCCGTAGACGTCGGTGCGGCGGTCGGCGCGGGGCATGATGAGCTCGCTGCGGGCCTGGGCCCGCCTGGCTTCGGACAGGTCTATATCGGTGACCTCGAGCTGCTCGCGCACGGTCGACAGCGGACCTGCGGCCACACCGCCGTAGGGGTCGGCCACCACCGATGAGCCCAGGCATTCCACACCGTCACCGGCGCCGACCTGGGACGCGCAAGCGATGAACACCTGGCTGAGGTTGGCCTGAACCAGCGCGCCCTCCGCGTGGGGGATCAGCTCGCCCTCGGCGTACTGGCGCCGGTCGAAGCCGCGCACCCAGGCGGTGGGTACGCAGATCAGGTCGGCACCCCGCAGCGCCAGCACCCGCACGACCTCCACGAAGCGCAGGTCGTAGCAGATGCACAGCCCGATGGTGCCCCAGGCCGTCTCGGTGACGTTCAACCCGACGTCGCCGGGCGCGAAGCAGTGCTTCTCGACGTCGAAGAGGTGCAGCTTGCGGTAGTGGGCGATCACGCCGTCGGCGCTGACCGCGACCGCGCTGTTGTAGATGGTGTCGCCGCTGCGCTCGCACAGCCCCCCGACCACGAGCCCGCCCCGGCGTGCCGCCTGCTGCCGCCACGCCGAGACGGTGGGGCCGTCGAGGCTCTCGGCCAGCGGCTCGAGCGCCTGCCGGTCGGTGGTGTACCACGGGACCGCCATCTCGGGCAGCAACACGATGTCGGCGCCCTGCTCGAACAGCGACGCGGCCGCGTCGGCGCTGGCCTTCCGGTTGGCATCGGCCGCCCCCGGACGGCTCAGGATCTGCGCTGTGCCGATTCGTGTCACCGAGGCAAATTTACATCGACCCCACCCCATACGGCGCGAGGCCGTGGCCTGAGCGGCCCTGAGGTCGCAAGCGAACAAGAGCGGGAAACAACCCCTCTCGACGCGACGGGAGGTCGAGTCCCGCCTTCGAGGTCGTGTTGGATCGCTGCGAGGATCCCGCAACCTAGAGTCGCGAGATGCACAATTATATTTCGTATGACTCGACGAATACCCGTACTTGCGCCAGACAAGCCCGGAACTGGATTCGTGCGTGCAGGCACTCATGGATGAGTCAACGGTTGCTCTTCTCTGTGGACGGCTTCAGCGGCGATCTGAGCACCGCCGCCCGCCGCCGCGCCGATGTGGAGTTGATCGACCTCGACCGCCTCTACGAAGGTGCCTGATCTGGGTCAGTCGTTGTCGGTGATGGTGACGATGGCTATGCCGTCGGCGATGGGGACGGCGCCGTAGGGCGACACGAACATCAAGTGCACCTGGAACTCCTCGGCGGGCTCGACCCGGGAGTCCTCTAGGAGGTTGACCTGCGCCTGCCGCTCGACCACACCGGGTTCGAATGTCAGCCAGCCGCGCGCGGCAGCGAAGTCGGCGCCGTCCATCGCCCAGATGGGGTTCCTGTGGTCCCACGCGCTGGAGCCGCCGTAGCGGGTCGTCCAATACACTCGCAGGCGCTGACTCGATGCGTGCGACAAAGTCACCCTGACACTCACCTGTTCGCCCTCTGTGCCCGAAGCGTCCTCGATTGAGAACCCAGGATCAGCCACCGGCGGCGGAGGTGCGGGATTGTCGTCGTCGAACACCGCGGCGGTCGCGGATGCCGCGGTGGCTGAGACGCTGTAGCCGGCGCCTGAGTTCACTGTCACCGTCACCGAGCCGTCAGCCTCGTCCGTTGAGTCATCCGATGTTGCGATCGTCAACGTGTAACTGCCGCTCGTGGGAATCGTCACGGTCTGCGAGCCAGTGGCGACGCCGTAGTCGCCAGACTGGGCCACGTTCACCGTTACTGCCAGCGGCGACGCCGGGGCGGGATCCGCAGTCAGGGTGAACACTGCGTCGGCGCCTTCGGTGATGCCGCTGCTCGCCGTGACCGAGACCTCCGGCGTCGCCCGCGGCGGCGGCACCGGGTCGTCGTCGGCCACCGTGACGGTCGCGGATCCCGCAGTGGCTGAGACTGTGTAGCCCTGTCCGCTGTTGATCGTCGCAGTGACCGAACCGTCGGCCTCATCGACACCGTCGTTCAGGGTGGCGACGCTTACGCTTGCACTGCCAGAGGTCGGAATCGCCACGGTCATTCCCGCGCCCACCGCGAAGTCGCCGCTCTGAGTGATCGCGATTCCCACCGACAGCGCCGTTGTCGGGGCGGGGTCGGCGACGACCGTGAAGGTCGCGGTGTCGCCTTCGGTGATGTCGCCGCCTGCTGTGATGGAGACCTCCGGCGTCGTCGGCGGAGGCACCGGATCGTCGTTGTCTGAGACATCCACGGTCGCGGATCCCGCAGTGGTTGACACGGTGTAACCGTTGCCTGCGTTGATGGTGGCAGTGACAGAGCCGTCGGCTTCGTCGGTCGTGTCGTTGGCGGTGGCGACAGTGAGTGTGGCGCTGCCTGAGGCGGGGATGGTGACAGTTTGCGTGCTGGGGGTGATGTAATCGCCGGTTTGAGTCACAGCAACACTCACCGAGAGCGCTGCTGTGGGAGCGGGGTCCGCGGTGAGTGTGAACGTCGCGTCGGTGCCCTCGATGACCGCCGAACCGGCGGTGATGCCCACTTCGGGCGTGGCTGGCGGCGGATTGTTGCATTGTGCGAGGGCCTCGAGGGTGCGCGTGACGCGATCCCAGCGGCTCGCCATGAACTGGTACTCGTTGGCGCGCGACTCTGAGACGGTCATCTCGGTTTCGCCGGTGTCGACGCCGAGCGCTGCGAGCACCCGGTTCCAGCGCAGCACATGGGCTGTGCCGCTGTGACCGTCACGCCAGCCGGTCACCTCCGCGACGGTCACCGCGTCAGAAGGCAACTGCACCGTGCACACCGCAGATGCGTCGTCATCAGAGACATCCACGGTCGCCGATCCCGCGGTGCTCGAGATCGTGTAGCCGGCGCCGGTGTTGATGGTGGCGGTGACCGACCCGTCGGACTCGTCGGCGGTGTCGCCTGTCGTGGGGATGCTCAACGTTGCGCTGCCCGAAGCGGGGATCGTCACGGTGTGCGAACCGGGAGTGATGAAGTCACCGCTCTGTGTCACAGCGACGGTGACGGTGAGCGCCGCGGCCGGCGCTGGTGCCGCGGTGAGCGTGAACTCGGCGTCGGTGCCTTCGATCACCGCAGCGCCGGCGGTGATGCTGAGCTCTGGTGTTGCGGGTGCTGCGGGTGCTGCGGGAAGGCCGCTGATTCTCAGGTTGAAGGTCCCGGTTCGTGCGCGTGAGTAGGTGGTGGCCTCGATTGAGTACCAGCCAGATGGCAGCGATGCCCGTATGAGGGCATCCAGATTTCCGGCTCTGCGGTCGTCGTTGTAGTGCAGAGCTCGGCCTTGCGCTACATTCATGCCCTCACGCAGATAGAGGAAATTGTCCACCGTTCCGTCCAAGTCGATCGTAACGGTGCTCTGTTGGCCGAGTTCAAAGGTGTAGAAGCGGGCATAGCGCCCATCCCGCTCATTGGAAGTACAACTCTTGGTCCATTCGCCTTGAGAGTTGCCGTCGCCTGTCAAATGCTCGAAGCAAGGATCATCGGTTACCGGTGTTGTCGTGGCGTCATCGTCCGACACAGTGACAGTCGCAGATCCAGCGCTGCTCGACACGGTGTAGCCGGTGCCCGCATCAACGGTGGCCGTGACCGAACCGTTGGCTTCGTCAACGCTGTCATTGACGGTGGCGACGCTGAGCGTGGCACTGCCCGAGACCGGGATCGTCACGGTGCGCGAGCCGGGAGCGATGAAGTCACCGGATTGAGTGACAGCGACAGTGACCGACAGTGCTGCGGCTGGCGCAGGTGCCGCTGTGAGCGTGAACGTCGCATCGCCGCCCTCGACCGCCGCCGCGCCCGCAGTGATGGCGACCTCTGGCACATCGTCGTCTGCAACCGCGACGGACGCGGATCCCGCGGTGGATGAGACGGTGTAGCCGGTGCCGGCGTTGACCGTAGCCGTGACCGACCCGTCGGCTTCGTCCACAGAGTCATTGACGGTAGCGACGGCCAACGTGGCGCTGCCTGATGTCGGGATCGTCACGGTGTGCGAGCCGGGGGTGATGTAGCCGCCGGTCTGGGTGACCGCGACAGTCACGGTCAGCGCAGCCGCCGGGGCTGGGTTGGCGGTGAGCGTGAATGCCGCGTCAGCGCCCTCGGTGACCCCACTGCCGGCCGTGATGCTCACTTCGGGTGTGGCCGGTGCCGGGATGTGGCATTGCATGGCTTTGACGATGCGCTTCCAGCCGGGCCACGTCTTGCCGCTGCTGAACGTTTCGACCGCCGCGACCGTGGTCGGGGCGGGGGTGGTGCCGTTGGGCGCTGCCGGCATGGGGTCGGCGTCCAGGTATGCGAGGATCTGCCAGAACCGGACCTGGGAGTTGCCGTTGTTGGCGGCGTGCCACGCGTACGCGGCGCGCGCGCGGCTTATCGCGTCCGAGTGCAGCTGCGTCGTGCACGCCACTTCGTCGTCGTCTTCAACAGCGACGGTCGCAGCAGCGGCCGCAGCGGAGACGGTGTAGCCCCGGCCGCTGCTTATGGAAGCGGTCACCGACCCGTCGGCCTCCTCCTCAGTGTCCCCCGTTGTGGTGATGCTCAATGTGGCGCTGCCCGAGGTCGGCACAGTGACCGTCTGCGAGCCCGGAGTCACACCGAAGTCCCCCGCCGCGGTGACAGCGACTCTCACCGGCAACGCCGCAGCCGGAGCGGGTGACGCCGTGAGCGTGAAGACCGCGGTGTCGCCCTCAGTCACCGTCGAGGCCGCCGTGATGCTGATCTCGGGCAGTGTCTCCAGGCCGCCCGAAACCGTCAGCGTGAAGGCGCCTGTGCGCCCCGTCGCCAAGGTGGTCGCCTCGATCGTGTAGGTGCCCGCAGCGAGCGACTCGCTGATGCGGGCATCAGAGCCTGCGCCGCTGTCGTCGTCGGTGTGCAGCGCCGCACTCTTCTGGTTGTTGTAGCCGCGCCTCAGATACAGGTAGCTGTCGACGCTGGAGGAGAGGCCGATCGTCACCGTCGACTGCTGAGAGATCGTGAAGGTGTAGTACTGGCTCGACTTCTCGGTGTCGGTGACCGACATGCAGTTCGTCGTCCAGGAACCGGATGCCGAACCGTCGCCGTTGAGCGGTTCGGTGCAGTCAAGCGATGGCAGTTGCGCGAAGCCGTGTCCGTAGGTGTTGTTCGGGTTGGGCTCGCCGCGCGGTGCCGCGTGCGCCTTGAGGTACTCCGTCGTCTGCTCGGGTGTGAAGGCCGGGTTCTGCTGGCGGACCAGTGCGGCGAGCCCCGCGACGTGGGGCGCAGAGTAGCTGGTGCCGAAACGCGTGGCTCCGAGCGACACGTAGCCGTCCGCGCCCACGATGTCGGGCTTGACGCGTCCGTCAGGCGTAGGCCCGAGACTGCTGAACCCGCGAATCGAGCTGTTGGCGCTCCATGCGGCGCCGACGGCCAGCATTCCATTGTGCGCACTGTCCGCCGGGCTCAGGAGGCTGTGGCCGGTGGTGGTGTGAGCGAGGGAGTCGAAGGTCGCCAGCTGGATCCAACTCGGCGCTGTACCGCTCAGTTTCTTGACCACGAATGCGTAGGTTCCGGCGACTGGAGCTTTGAACTTCTTGCCTTCGAACGGTCTGTGAGATGCGCCGCCGCTCTGCGGGTCGTTCAAATTGTCGACTAGCTGCTCACCGGCGGTGCCGGGATTCTTCACGACATGCAGCGCCAGATCCTTGCTCGCGCCGCCCCAGTTGTCGTCCCAGCGCATGAAGACAGTCCTGGTCTCGCCCGCACCCAATGTGAATTCCTGGTACTCGTCGCCCGTCGTCCATTCGTGGATGTTGTCGTTGTCGGCGTCGGCGAACGCGCCGAACCAGGTGCCGCCGTTGTAGTTGCCTGCGGAGTTGATCCACACGATGCCGTTGTCGGCCGCCCATTTGACCGTGTTCAGCGGACTTGGATTGACCGGGGACGTGCCGTCGGCGGCACCGTGGTAGTTCCAGCTGACCGAGTGGGCGATCACCTTCACGCCCTGGTTCTTCATCCACTCGACCGACCGCTGCAAGTCGCCCCAGGTCATGGGGTTGGAGATGTAGAGGCCGGCGTCAGGCGCCACATCCATCAAGGTCGCAGCGACCCGCGTGCCGTGGCTGTCGCCACCCGACGCGGCGCAGGCGCCGAGGTCGCTGGTCGGAAGGTTCACGGCCTTGTAGCAGCGCCCCTTCACGGTGGAGGGCAGGTCGCCGCTCGCGATTGCTGAGTGCAGGCCGGAGAAGCCGTCTCTGGAGGTGTCCGAGGTCGCTGTGTCGATCACTCCGACCTTGACGCCGCGGCCGGTGATCCCTGCTGCGTGCCATGCGTCGGCGAGGTGCGCGGCGACGCCGCCGCTGGTGTACTCGCCCCTGTCCTTGTGGGGCTGCGCGAACTCGCGTGCCCAGGTGAGGCCGGGGACTCGCGCCAGAGCAGCCAGCGCAGAAGGCGCCACGTAGGCCTCGATGTAGCCGTCGAAGACGTTGCGGACGTCGCCGCCGTTGTCGGTGATCGCCTTGACCACGGGCGCGGAGTCGCCGTCGAAGGTGATCGACAAGCCGATCATCGACACGGTGAAGTTGCCGGTGTCGCCGGGCATGTGCGGTGTCGCGGCAGAGCCTCCCAACCGGTCGGCGGCAACCTCGTCGGCGAGCGCGCTGAGGTGCGCGCCGAGCACGGGGTGGGTCAGGTCGCCGCCGTCGCCCAACTCGACGTCGATCAGGCCTTCGGTGACGTCGTCCTGGGCCAGCACGTCTGCGGTCCACGTCGCCGCCAGCGCGGCCGTCGCGACCAAGCCGGCGGCGGCGCAGGCCAGCAGGCGCAGGCGCTTCACCATGCGGTACCCGCCAGTGACCTCAGATGTTGCGAGCGCACATGGAACACCCGACCAGGCCTCCCGTGATTCCCGTTGCCGACGTGGTCAGCATAGCCGCCGAGGCCTCGCAGACTGAGGGCTTGCGAACACGAATTCGCCGAGAGGCCGAGCGGATAGGCGAGCGAATCCGGCCCATGCGGTCGAGGCGGTGGCCCGAGCGGCCCGTGAGCGCCGCGAACAAGAGCGGGAGCGACACCAATGCTACGCAACTTGCTCGCACCTACTCGCGCTTGCTCCAAGTGCGGAACCTGTTGGCGAACGGAGTGGAGCTGATCGGACTCGAACCGACGACCCCCTGCTTGCAAAGCAGGTGCTCTAGCCAACTGAGCTACAGCCCCGTGGTTGGGTTGAAGTATGGCGCGAGATCGTCTGGATCGGCCGTTGGAACCGTCTGAGCGTCAGTCAGCCGACTCTCTGCCCGAACTGCGCGGCCCCCGACTCTCGGGCCGCGCCGCCTGCGGATCCTTCGAGCGTGGGGGGACGGGTGCCGCCTGCGCGTCCATCCAGACCGGCCGTTCAAGCACCACCGGGCCCTTCGAGCGTGGGGGGACGGGTGCCGCCTGCGCGTCCATCCAGACCGGCTGCCTGAGCACCACCGTGTTCAGGTGCTCTGCGTGCTGTCGCCGCCGCGAGCCGATGAACAGCCAGACGATCGTGGCCGCGATCACCGCCAGCATCGCCAGGGGCACGATGGGTGACACAGGGCCGGTGGTCGACGAGGCTGCCACCGCAGTGCCGGAGTCGTCCGGTGACGGCGCCGCCGACGTCTCGGGATCCTCGGCGGGCGTATCGGCTTCATCGTCGACGGCGCCCTGCTCCGGCTGGGAGTCGACTGGGTCCGGCTGGGGATCGACGGGGTCCGGGGTGAGCGCCGCCGGGATCAACTCGACGAGGTCGCCGCCGCCCGGACCGGGATCCTCCGCCGGGGCGTCGCCTGCCGGCCCCGGCTCTGGTGCCGGTCCGGGCGCCGCCGGGGCCGGATCGTTGTCGGAGACGGGCACCGACGCTTCGGAGTCCTCGCCCACCTGGTAGCCGCCGCCGGGCTGGATGCTGAGGAAGACCGTGCCGTCAGGCTCGTCGGCGCTGCCGTCGAGGGTGGGGACCCTGTAGACGACGCTGGTCTGGCCCGCCGGCAGGACCGTGGTCTTGGTTCCCCGCTCTCTGCTCGCCACGAAGTTCCCGTCGCGCGACACGTAGAGGGTTATCACCAGGTCGGTCTCGGGGGCGTGGCTCGCGGTGATGGTGAACACGGCGTCCTGGCCCTCCGTCACGGCCTCGCCGCCGGCTGCGCCCACCGTCGGCGGGCCGGTCGGATCGGGCGCAGGCGAGTCGCTCTCAGCCTGCCCGCCCCCTTCGGATGGGGAATCGGGCGACGGATCGCCGCCCGATCCTGAGCTTCCGCTGTCTGCCGGGGCGTCGGTGCTGCCAGGTGTCGTTGTGGTGGTCGTGATAGTCGTCGTCGTGGTTGTTGTCGTGGTTGAGCGCCGCGGTGACCCGGTGCTGCCCGTGTCTCGGCGCGGTTGCGGGGGCACGTAGACGTCGTTGTCTCTGACCGCGACGGTCGCCGAGGAGGGGGTGCCGACACGGTAGGAGTTGTCGCTGCTGATGGCGGCGGCGATGGTGCCGTCGGGTTCGTCGGTGCTGTCGTTGACGGTGGTGACGGTGAGTTGTGCGGTGGACCGGGAGGCGGGGATCTCGACGGTCCGCATCCCGGTCTGTCCGGCGCGGGCAAAGTCGCCGGACGGGGTGACGGTGAGTCGCACGGTCAGGAGTGCTGCCGGCGTCGGGCTGGCGATAACGGTGAAGTTGGCCGGAGCTCCCTCGGGAATGCTGCCGGAGTTGGCTCTGACAGTGATCGTGCTCAGGGTCGCCGGCGCGTCGTCGTCGTTGATGTTGATGCGGACGCTGGAGGGGCTGCCCCGGGTGTAAGAGCTGTGAGTGTTGATCGAGGCTGTCACCCAGCCGTTGGGTTCGTCGGTGGTGTCGCCGATGGTGGTGATGGTGAGGGTCTTGGATGCGGTGTTGGCTGCGATGACGACGCTGTGGGTGGCGACGTCTCCGGCGGAGATGTAGTCGCCGGACTGGGTGACCGCGACCCTCACTGTGAGGTTGGCGGTGGGTGCGGGGTTGGCGGAGACGGTGAAGACCGCGTTGGCGCCCTCGGTGATCGTGGCGGTTCCTGTGACTTTGACGGTGGGCTTGGCCGGCGGCGGGCCGTCGTCGTCTTCGACGGTGATGTGGGCGCTGGAGGGGCTGCCCGTGGTGTATGAGCTGTGGGTGTTGATCGAGGCTGCCACCCAGCCGTTGAGTTCGTCGGTGCTGTCGTTGATGGTGGCGATGGTGAGGGTCTTGGATGCGGTGTTGGCTGCGATGACGACGCTGTGGGTGGCGACGTCTCCGGCGGAGATGTAGCTGCCGAACTGGATGACCGCCACTCTGACGGTCAGGTTGGCGGTGGGTGCGGGGTTGGCGGAGACGGTGAACACGGCGTTGGCGCCCTCGGTGATGGCGGCGGTGCCTGTGACCTTGACGGTGGGCTTGCTGGGGGGCGGATCGTCGTCGTCTTCGACGGTGATGGTGGCTGCGCCGGGACTGCCTTTGGTGTATGAGCTGTGGGTGTTGACGGTGGCTGTGACTGAGCCGTTGGGTTCGTCGGTGCTGTCGCCGATGGTTGCGATGGTGAGGGTCTTGGATGCGGTGTTGGCGGCGATGACGACGCTGTGGGTGGTGACGTCTCCGGCGGCGATGTAGCTGCCGGACTGGGTTACGGCGACTCTGACGGTCAGGTTGGCGGTGGGTGCGGGGTTGGCGGCGACGGTGAACACCGCGTTTGCGCCCTCGGTGATTGCGGCGGTGCCCGTGACTTTGACGGTGGGCTTGGCGGGGGGCGGGTCGTCGTCGTCGTTGATGTTGATGCGAACGCTGGAGGGGCTGCCCCGGGTGTATGAGCTGTGAGTGTTGATCGAGGCTGTCACCCAGCCGTTGGCTTCGTCGGCGCTGTCGCCGATGGTTGCGATGGTGAGGGTCTTGGAGGCGGTGTTGGCGGCGATGACGACGTCGTGCGTCCTGACGTTTCCGGCGGCGATGTAGTCGCCGGACTGGGTGACCGCCACTCTGACGGTCAGGTTGGCGGCGGGTGCGGGGTTGGCGGCGACGGTGAACACCGCGTTTGCGCCCTCGGTGATTGCGGCGGTGCCCGTGACTTTGACGGTGGGCTTGGCGGGGGGCGGGTCGTCGTCGTCGTTGACGGTGATGGTGGCTGCGCCGGGGCTGCCGTTGGTGTAGGCGCTGTCGGTGTTGATCGTGGCGGTGACGCTGCCGTTGGCTTCGTCGGCGCTGTCGCCGATGGTTGCGATGGTGAGGGTCTTGGAGGCGGTGTTGGCGGCGATGACGACGTCGTGCGTCCTGACGTTGGCGGCGGCGATGTAGTCGCCGGACTGGGTGACCGCCACTCTGACGGTCAGGTTGGCGGCGGGTGCGGGGTTGGCGGCGACGGTGAACACCGCGTTGCGCCTTCGGTGATCGGCGAGACGCCTGTGACCGTGATCTCTGGCTTGGGCTCGTCGTCATCGGACACCGCGACGGTGGCGGTGCTCGGCGATCCTATGGTGACGTGGGTGCCGCCGAGGACGGTGACGGTGATGGTGCCGGCGGGTTCGTCAACGCTGTCGTCGACCGTCTCGATAGTCAGCTTGAGGCTCTTCGTCGATCCCGCTGTGATGAACATGTTGCGTCTTCCGGTCTGACCCGGCTTCGCGAAGTTGCCTGAATCGGTGACCTGCACCGCGACTGTGCGCAGGGTTCCAGGGGCTGACGACGCTGTCAGGGTGAACGTCGCGGTGCCGCCCTCGGTGATGGCCCCGCTGCCGCTGATCGACACGTCGACTGCGGTGAACTTGACGTCGTACACGTTGCCTCCGGCGTTCTGCGGACGTCCGACGGTGTACCCCGTGCCTGCGCTCACCGCCACGTAGACTGCGCCGTGGGTCGCCGTGCCGAAATCGCCCCCATCGACGGTGATGTTTGGACTGTTCTGAATCGCAATGGTGTACTTGGCGGTGGTCGCGTTGGCGGGGAAGGTGAACCGCTGAGCACCGAGCTGACCGTTCGGCACCGCGCCGGTGTAGGTTTGGTGCTCGGTGACGCTGAGGTTCACCGTTAGAGCGGTGGTCGGCGCCACTGAAGCTGTCAGCGTGAACGAAGCCGTCTCGCCCTCGTAGAAGTGTGCAGCGTCGGCTGAGATAGAGATCACCGGGAGCGTCTGTGCCGACGCTTCGCGGCCCATCGTGGCCGTCAGCGCCGACACAAGCCCCAGCAGCGCAAAAAGCATCACAGCGACGAGCGGCCAGCGTCGGCTCGAGTGTCGGCGTGGTCTCACGGGCGCGAGGCTACGACACCCCCTCGCGGCCCCTGTGGATACCCGAGTCCGGTTCAGATTCCGGCGGCGCCACCCGTGGCGGACCTCATCGGCGCCGAGGGCGTACCTGAGGCGTTCAAGGCCCGAGCAGCGAGGCGGGGATCACGCCGATCCCGTCGCGCCGTCGGTAGGCCTCCCGGCCTGTCGAAAGCACCGCAGCGTCCAGCAGCCGTGGACCGATCTGGTCGGCCAGCCATCGCAGATGACGAACGTCCGTGTCCCCGATGACCGCTTTGAGCTTGACCTCGAGCGCCACCACCGCACCGTCGGCGCGCTCGACGATCAGATCGATCTCGCGCTCTCCCCCCTGGGTGCGCAGATGATGTACCCGCGCCTCGCAGGCCTGTGCGTAGACCCTCACCGACAACGTCATCAGCGACTCGAATAGCGCTCCCAGCAGTGGCCCGTCGCCCTCCCGTCCACCGGCACCGGCGAGCAGCGCATCGGTGCTGGCCCCCAGCAGGCGAGCCGCCAGCGCCGGATCGGCCAACTGATGCACCGGTGCCGACCCGAGTCGCCGCAGCCGGTTGCGGGTCGGCAGCCAGGCAGGAACCTCCTCGATCAGGCGGAGCCCTTCGAGAGCGGACCGGTAGGGAATGGTGGTCGCGCGCGCCGGCTTGTGAGTCTCGCCGGCTGAGGCGGCATCGCGGATCTTCTCGAACGCCGCAGCAGTAGACACCGCCGCGGCGTAGGCGGTAATCCATCTGCGCAGCGATCCGTCGTCGCGGAATGTCTGCCCGAACTGGTGGATGTCGTAGTTGAGGATCTGTTCGAGATATCCATCGAGCAGGCCGCGCCGGATCCGGCCCGTCTGCGATCTGATCCCCGGGAGGCCCGATCTGACGATCTCGTCCGTGTACTGCTCCACCCCAACGGGTGTCGTACCCTCCAGCTGAGGGCGAATCCCTGAGAGCAGGTCACCGAGCCTGACTGTCGGAGCGGCAAGCCCGCGTTCGGCAAGAGACAACGGTCGCATGCGCACAGTGATGATGCGGCCGGCCCCGGTGTGGGCAGGGGCCTCGGTCGGGGTCGCCGACCCGGTGAGGAGGAAGCGGCCGGGTCGGGGATGGGCGTCCACGGCACGGCGCACCAGATCCCATGAGGACGGCATTCGCTGCCACTCGTCGATGAGTACCGGCGGCTCACCGGTGATCGCGCGACGCGGTTCGCCTCTGATCACCGCCAGCTGGGCGGGATCATCAAGACGATGCACGGTTCGCGCCCGTCGCGTCGCGGTCACGGTCTTGCCCACACCGCGAGCCCCCTCGATTGACACTGCGGGCGCCTCAGCGAGTTCATCAAGCTCCGTGTCGATTATCCGAGGGACATACTCCACACACCGCACAATACAGTTACGACGCAAGTTTCGCTACAGTTTCGACGGGACTTGCCTTACAGTTCCGACGGCATTTGCAATACAGATACGACGCTGTTTGTGATACAGATTCGACGCTGATCTCGCTACAAGAACGACAAGCCGGCCCCTGCGGGCTTGACGGTGCCGGCAGGGGGTCAGGAGGCGAGGGGGCGGCCGAAGGGGAGTTGGTCCTGCCAGGTGGACAGGAACGACTCGGCGGCGTAGCAGGCGCCCAGGAAGGGGCCGTCGTCGGAGCCGAGGGCGTCGGCCATCAGGGCCGTGACCGTCTCGATGATCTCCGAGCGGACCTCTTCGTCGCCGGTGTCGGGGCTGCTCCAGGCTGAGATGGATGATCCGGCCAGCGCCACGAAGTCGGGCACCGCGGCGATATCTCCGCGACGGCACACCGCCAGCGCCTTGGACGTGAACGCCAGCCGACCGCTGGGCACCAAGGCCCGGCACTCGAGGCCCTCGGCGATGCCATGGTGCGCCACGCCCATCTTGGATCCGGCGAAGACCACGTCGGCGCCGATGCCCCACAGCGCGCCCGGCTTTTCCAACCCGTCGTCGCTGCCGGCCAGCGCGCTCAGGGCCTTGTCGCCGTGCTCGGCCCAGGCCTCGGCCAGCGCCGCCGGATCGAAACCGCCCTCGGCGGCCAGCGACCCTTCGGCGGTGGCCAGGCCCACGACGCGCCCGCCCCTGTCGGTCACGGCCCCGGCCAGTGCCGGGCCGGTCGCCGAGAAGCCCTCGATCACCGCAGTGTGTCCCTCGAGGCCCACTGCCGCGTCGGCGGCCACGGCCGCGGACAACCCGTCGCACGCCGCCGCGAAAGCACCCAGCCGGTCCACCGTGCGGGGGTCCGCGTCCCGCAGCTGAGCCAGGTCGGCTTCGGCGACGCCCTTGGCCGCGTCGGGCAGGTAGGTGCCGTCGGGCACGAGAGCCGCGGCCTCGGCCACGAACGCGGCGACGGCCTCAGCCCGCGCCGGCGCCTCGGCGCTGATGCCGGCGGAGGCGCCGCTGCGGCGCATCTGCAGCGCCGCGTAGGTGTAGGTCTGGGAGCGGGCCAGGTCCTTGGCGCCGCCCTGCAGCACCTTGCGGGCCCACCGCACCGGCCCCGACGCGGCTTCAGCCCCGGCGAGGTCCAGGGCCACGAACGCGTCGACGTCTCTGAACTTGTGCAGCCTCATGTGCGCTCCATCTGACTCACGCCGGCCGCGAGGGGGCGACCGAGAATCTCGGGGTGGTTTGTGCGTCTATATGACAGGGTTCTCTCCCGAGATTCCGGCGGAAGCGCCGTCGAGGATCCGCACCGGCAGCTCCCGCGGGCCGCGTATCTGGCCGGTCGACCATCGCACGCCTTCGGGGTCGGCCAGCTCGAAGTCCGGGACCCGGGCCATCCACTCCTCCAACGCCACCGTCAGCTCCATGCGGGCCAGATTCGACCCCAGGCAGCGGTGGATGCCCAGCCCGAAGGCGACATGGCGGTTGCGCATGCGGTCGATCACGAAGGTGCCGGCGTCCTCGAAGGCCTCGGGGTCGCGGTTGGCGGCCGGGAACGGCAGCAGCACCCAGTCGTTGGCCCGCATCGACTGGCCCGCGAACTCGGCGTCCTCAGCCACCAGCCGGGCCATGGTCACCGGTGCGTAGAAGCGGAGGAACTCCTCCACCGCGAAAGGCCGCACCTCGGGATCCTCGACCCAGCGGCGGCGGTCCTCCGGATGCTGGGCCATGTGCCACAGCGAGGCGCCGATTGCCGACCAGGTGGTGTCCACTCCGGCGATGATCAGCAGCGCGCACGTGCCCCGCACATGCTTGTACTCCAGAGGCCGGCCGGCGATGGTGGCATGGGCCATGTGGCTGATCAGGTCGTCCTGGGGTTGCTCCGCCCGGGCCGCGATCAGCGTGTCGAGGTAGAAGTCGATCGAGTCCTCGTAGTCGCCCCGGAGCCCGCTGCCGGGTGCCTCCATGATCTGGTGGATGAAGATCCGGAACTGGTCGCCGTCGGAGCGGGGCACGCCCAGCATGTCGGCGATCACCCGCACGGGTATGTGCTGGGTGTACCCCAGCGCGGCGTCCACGATGCCGGTGCGGCCCGCCTCCACATCGGCCAGCAGGTCGTCGAGCAGCTCCCGGCAGGTCTCGCGGGTGGACTCGCGCTTGGCCTCTATCGGCTTGGGCGCGAAGGCCGGCAGCAGGAACTCCCGGGCGATCCGGTGGAACGGCGGGTCGCTGGTGATCGGCGGGGCGAACCCCACCGGGGGAGGGATGTCGGGCCGGCCGTCGTGCACCACCACGCCGTTGGAGCTGAAGGTGTCGGTGTCCTTGGCGATGGCGCAGACATCGGTGTGGCGCACCGGCAGCCAGGTCCCGCCGTAGCGCTCGCTGTGGGCCACCGGGCACTCGCGGCGCAGCTCGTCCCAGATCTCGGGGGCCCGGGCCGCGTAGCCCGGATCGACATGGTCGAAGTCGGTGGCCCAGTCGCTCACCGGCGCCCGGGGTCTGGGATCCTCATGGGCCTCGGCGTCCGGGTCGGTCGGTTCGCTGGTCAAGGTGTCCGTCGTATAGGTCATGGCGTCAAGGTCATGGCGTCAAGGTCAGCTCCTCGGCCTCATAGTCCAGCAGACGGCGGAACAGGGCGCGCAGCTCGCTGCGCCGGCCCCGGTCGTTGGCCAGGTTGACCAGCTCGTGGGGGTCCTCGGCGGTCTCGTACCACTCGTGGTCGTGGTCGTCGAAATCGGCGTCCACGTCGAAGATCTTGCCGTCGGTGTCGGCGGTTCCGTCGCGCCGCACGCCTCCGCCCACACCGTAGTAGCGGGCGTACTTGGTCTCGCCGTCGTAGAAGCCCCGCACGGCGTAGCGGGTGTTGCGGATCAGGTCGGACTGGGCCGAGTCCTGGGAGAACAGCACGAAGTCGCGCACCGACGCGTCCGGGTCGGCCAGCACCGGCGCCAGGTCCCGGCCCGACAGGGTGGGCGTGCCGGCTAGGTCCACGCCGCCCAGCGCTGCGATGGTGGCGGCCAGGTCCACGTGGGTGGCCAGCGCCCCGGTGCGGGCGCCGGCCGGCACGCCGGGACCCTTCACGATCAGCGGCACCCCCATCACCTCGTCGTACACGCACGGCAGCTTGGCCCGCAGGCCGTGGGACCCGCAGGCGTCGCCGTGGTCGGACGTGTAGGCGATCACCGTGTCGTCGTAGAGGCCGAGATCGTCGAGGGCGGCCAGCAGGCGGGTCAGGCTGGCGTCGAGCTCGACATGCAGCCAGGCGTAGTAGTCGAGGCCCCGCAGCCAGGTGTCGTGGTCGGCGGCGTCGATGCGGCCCACCATGTGCTCGGCGTTGCGCACATGGCGCCACGCCCGCTGCACCTCGGGCTTGGTGTGCAGGTCGTCTGCGAAGTTGTCGGGCAGCCGGTCGAACAGGCGGGGGTAGTCCTCCGGCGGCGGGGTCACCGGCAGGTCGTCGAGACGCATCTTCAGCACCGCGTCGAAGAACTCGGCGAACCTGGGGTGGTCGGCCTGGTAGCTGGGGTGGTCGGCCGGGAACCACATGATGTCGTGGGGGTTGACCAGGGCCACGGTCAAGAACCACGGCTGGCTGTTGCCTCCGGCTCGGTCACCCAGCCAGTCGATGGCCTGGTCGACGATGATCGGGTCGAAGTAGCGGCCGGTGTAGGCGCTGCCCATGAAGTGGACGTCGTTGCCCTCCCAGTCGAGGTAGCCGTGGGCGGCCATGTCGGGCGACCCGGTGTGGCCGAGATGCCACTTGCCCAGGTAGCTCGACCGGTAGCCCCGCTCGGCCAGCAGGCTGCCGATGGTGGGGATGGCCGGGTCGAGGGCGGTGTGGGTGGGGAAGGCGACGTTGTCGACCACGCCGTGCTCGGCCAGGTAGCGGCCGGTGTAGAGGCTGGCCCTCGACGGCGAGCACGGCGAGGAGTGGGTGAAGTAGCGGTCGAAGCTCAACCCGTCGGCCCGGAGCCGCTCATGGGCTGGCAGGTCCACGACGCCGTCGAGCCAGTCGTTGCGGCGCTCCTCGTCCGAGACGATCAGCAGGACATTGGGCCGATCAGCCACACCGGGGACGCTACCGGCACTCCTGACGGGTGGACGAACTTCGAGCACTCTGCCACCGCTGAGGTGGTTAACTCATTGAAGTTCGCTCAGGATGCCGCGACGAGGTGAACTCGCCGCCGCTGCAGGCGGCCGTCAGCCCTCGCCGATGAGGCGCTCCAGCACCAGCTCGGGGTGGTCGGACTGGAGGCGGGCCAGCCAGTAGGGGCTCTCGAACAGGGCCAGCAGCTCACCGTCGTCCCGGGCCGCGACGGTCACGCCCGACATGGCGCCCAGCGCCGCGGCCGAATCCTGGTCGGTGCGCCGGGCCGTGGTCCACGGGGCCGGGGTCAGCTCCACCGGCGCGCCGAACTCGTGGCGGAGCCGGTGCTCGGCAACGTCGAACTGCAGGGGTCCGACCGCGGCCAGGATCGGGGCGGCCTCGCCGCCCTCGGGCCGGCGCAGGACCTGCACGACCCCCTCGGAGTCGAGCTGACGGATGCCGGAGCGGAACTGCTTGGCCTTGGACGTGTCGGTGCAGCGGGCCAGCCGGAAGCTGCTCGGCGAGAACGACGGGACTGTGGGCCACCGCACCGGCTCACCGGCGTCGTGGACCGCGTCGCCGACCCGCAACTCGGCCGCGTTGACCAGTCCGATCACGTCTCCGGGCCAAGCCTCCTCGGCGGTGCTGCGGTCCCGGCCTACCACCGTGTGGGCGTACTTGGTGGCCAGCGTCTTGCCGGTGCGCCCGCAGGTCATGGTCATGCCCCGCTCGAAGCGGCCCGAGCACACCCGCAGGAAGGCCATGCGGTCGCGGTGGGCCGGATCCATGTTGGACTGCACCTTGAACACCACCGCGCTGAAGCCGGCATCAACCGGGCGGGGGTCGCCGCCCGAGTCGAGGCGCGCTCCCGGGGGAGGGGCCATCTCCACGATGGTGTCGAGCAGCATCCGCACACCGAAGTTGGTCAACGCCGAGCCGTAGAACACCGGCGACAACTCGCCCGCCTCGAACCGCTTGACGTCGAGTTCGGCTCCGGCCGCGTCGAGCAACTCGACGGCCTCGGTGGCCTCGTGCCAGGCGGAGCCCTCCTCTTCGGCGGCCTGTGCCGCGGCGACAACCTCCTCGTCGGCGGTGGTGGCGCCCCCGGCCGTGCGGGAGAAGCGCACGAAGTCTCCGCTTCGGCGATCGATCAGGCCGCTGAACCGCTCGCCGTCGCCAACAGGCCAGGTGACCGGCACCGGGTCGAGCACGAGCTGGTCCTCGATCTCGTCCAGCAGCTCCAGCGGGTCGCGGGCTGGGCGGTCCCACTTGTTGATGAACGTGACGATGGGGATCTCCCGGTTGCGGCACACCTCGAACAGCTTTCGGGTCTGGGCCTCGATGCCTTTCGCCCCGTCGAGCACCATCACGGCGGCGTCCACCGCGGCCAGCACCCGGTAGGTGTCCTCGGAGAAGTCGCCGTGGCCGGGGGTGTCGAGCAGGTTCAAGACCTTGTCCCGGTAGGCGAACTGCACCACCGCGGAGGTGACCGAGATGCCCCGGCGCCGTTCGAGCTCCATCCAGTCCGAGGCGGTGGCTTGGCGGTCGCCCTTGGCCCTGACCGAGCCCGCGCCGGTCAGCATCCCGCTGTAGAGCAGGAACTTCTCGGTGAGTGTTGTCTTGCCCGCGTCGGGGTGCGAGATGATCGCGAACGTGCGCCGGCGCGCCGTCTCCCGGCGGACCTCGGCCGAGCTCTCGCCATCGGCGCCTAGGTGGATGCTCACATCCTCAGTGTGGCCCGATACGGCGGGGCTGCGTCGCCCCGTATACGCATTCGCCAACATCGGCATCCTGCTGGCCGTCTGGAGCTAGTCCGAGGCTGACCTCGATCCCCTCGGAGGAGACGGTATACAATCCGGCCACTAGAGGCGACCGGGGGGAGGATCGCTGCGTGGCCACGGACTCCGGCACCGGCCGGCGGCGCATCACCGAGGCGCTCGACCTCGACACGGTCTCCCGGCGCTGGGTGTGCAACCGGTGCGGGCGCGACCTCGGTCCGGCCGAGCGCAACTACAAGGAGGGCTGCCTGGTCTACGACCGCGACCCTCGGGAGATACACGTCCCCTTCGATCCTCCCACCGAGTTCGGGTTCAGCCCCCACCCCGAGTGGTGCCGGATCGTGGAGTTCTACTGCGGTGGCTGCGCGGTGATGTTCGACGTGGAGTACCTGCCGCCCGGCCATCCCATCACCCACGACATAGAGCTCGACCTCGATGCCATCTGCTGACCCGGCGACCGGGCCGGACGTGCTCGATGTCGACAGCCCGAGCCTGCTCGACGTGGACATCGGGGGCACGTTCACCGACGCCTTCGTGGTGCTGGACGGCCGCCAGGCCACCGGAAAGTCGCTGACCACCCACGCCGACCTGTCCGACGGGATGATCGAAGCCATCGGCGAGGCGACCCGGCGGCTCGGCTGCGACCCGGCCCACGCCTTCGCCGCGGTCGACGCGGTCAAGTACTCCACCACCGTGGGCACCAACGCCCTCATCGAGCGCACCGGCCCCAAGGTGGGGCTCATCACCACCGCCGGTCAGGAGGACACCGTGCACGTGGCTCGCTCCCGCTCGTGGGCCGACGGCATGCCCCTGGAGGTGCAGATCGACCGCACCCGGGCCCAGCGACCCGACGACCTGGTGCCCCGGCAGCTGCGGGTGGGGGTGAGGGAGCGCATCGACTGCTTCGGCGAGGTGCTGATGCCGCTGCGGACCGACGACGTGCTGGCCGCGGTCGACCACCTGGTGCGCCAGGGCGTGCGGGCCATCGCGGTGTGCCTGGCCTGGTCGTTCATGAACCCGGCCCACGAGCAGCAGGTAGCCGAGATCGTGCGCCGGGAGTACCCGGACTCGGTGCTGGGCCGCTGCCCGGTGCTGCTGTCGTCTGAGGTGGCGCCCCGCCTCGACGAGTACCGCCGCAGCATCACCACCATCCTCAGCGCCTTCCTGGCCCCCGACACCGAGGAGCACGTCATCGACCTCGGCGACCGGCTGCGGGCCCTCGGCTGCAGCAATCCGCTGCTGGTGGCCCGCAACATCGGTGGGGTGGCCTCGCCCAGCCGCACCACCGCCCTGCACCTGCTGGGCAGCGGGCCGGTGGCCGGCCTGGCCGGCGCGGCCACCATGGCCCGCGACTACGGCCTCGACCGGGTGATCACCGCCGACATGGGCGGCACCAGCTTCGATGTGGGCCTAGTGATCGATGGCCAGGACCGCAACTACGAGTTCGACCCGGTGATCGACCGCTGGCGGGTACACCTGCCGGTGATCGCCAACTACTCCATCGGCGCGGGCGGCGGGTCGATCGCGCACCTCACCGACACCGGCGAGCTGAGGGTCGGCCCCCGCAGCGCTGGCTCCATGCCCGGGCCGGCCTGCTACTCCCAGGGCGGAACCGAGCCGACCGTCACCGACGCCGACGTGGTGCTGGGCTTCATCGATCCCGACCGGTTCCTGGGAGGGGCCATGCCGCTGAGCCGGCACCGGGCCGAGCGGGCCCTGAGCCGCCGCATCGCCGATCCCCTAGGCATCGACGCCACCGAGGCGGCGGTGAGGGTGCGGCGCCTGATCGACGGGGTGATGGGCCAGGAGATCTACCGCCAGACCGCCCTCGAGGGCCACGACCCCCGCGACTTCACCATGTTCGCCTTCGGCGGGGCCGGACCGGTGCACGCCGCCGCGGTGGCCGGCTACGCCGACGTGCACCGGGTGGCCACCTTCCCCCACGGCAGCGAGTTCAACGCCTACGGGGTGGCCACCATGCCGGTGATGCAGACCTACGAGCGCACCCGCATGGTCCAACTCTTCGACGGGGACGACTACACCGACTCGGCCGACGCCTTCAACGAGGTCGTTCGAGGCCTGGTCGTGCTGGCCGAGCGGGACATGGCCGAGGAGGGCTTCGGGCTCGACGCGGTGAGCCTGCGCCTGGAGCTGGACATGAACTACGGGGGCCAGCACCACACCGTGCGGCTTGAGTCGCCCCGGCTGATGTTGGAGAGCGACGAGGACACCGTCGCGGTGTGCGACGCCTTCAACGAGGTGTTCGCGGCGGCCTACGGGGCCGGATCCACCCACCCCTACGGCGGGATCCTGGTGCAGCTGTTCCGGCTGGTGGCCGGTGCGTCGGGCTACCGGCTGGAGGCCCGGCCCCGCACGGTCAGCGCGGCTTCGAGCAACGGGGAGTCGCCCGGCCACGGCATCCGGGAGGTCTGGTGGCCCGGGGCCGGCGCCGTCGACACTCCCGTCCACGACCGGGCCGGCCTTCCCGACGGGTTCTCAACCGAGGGTCCGGCACTGATGGAGGACGTCGACACCACCGTGGCGGTGCCGCCCGGCTGGAGCTACACCCTCGACGCCCAGCGCACCGGCTGGCTCACCGCACCGGAGGCCGGCCCGTGACCGTCACCGGGGCCTCGGCGGCCCGGATGCTGGATGTGGCCGCCATGAGCCTCGACGAGCGGGTGGCCCGCTTCGGGCGACCGCTCATGA
This sequence comes from Candidatus Aldehydirespirator sp., assembly GCA_965221605.1. Classification (GTDB taxonomy): domain Bacteria; phylum Actinomycetota; class Acidimicrobiia; order Acidimicrobiales; family Aldehydirespiratoraceae; genus Aldehydirespirator. Next base: position 56,164 of record CBDCSK010000013.1, on the reverse strand, counting down.
AGCCCGGGCCCGGCCTCGACCCCGAGGTGCTGCACCGAGAGGTGCTGGAGCCGCCCACCGAGCTCGAGCTGGCCGGGGCGGGGAGCCTCGACCCCGTCGACCTCGAGATCTTCCTGCACAAGCTCGACTCGATCATCGACGACGGCCGGGACGTCTGCAAGTACCTGAGCATGGCCGAGATGCTGCAGGCCGGCGACCTGGGGGTGGGCATCTTCACCGCCGGGGGCGACCTGGCCGGCATGTCCACCGGCGTGATCCTGCACGCCCTGCTGCACTACGGCCCGGTCAAGTACGTGCTCAAGCACTACGTCGACGACCCCACCGTGGGGCTGGCCGACGGCGACATCTTCTTCTTCAACGACCCCGACGCCGGCGGCGTGCACACCTACGACCACTTCCTGATGATGCCGGTGTTCGCCGATGGCGAGCTGATCGCCTGGGTGGCCTGCGGCGGGCACCAGGGCGAGACCGGCTCACGCTCGCCGGGCGGCTGGTCGCCCGAGATCGGCACCCGCTACGAGGAGGGCCTCCACATCACCCCGCTGCGGGTGGGCACCGACTTCCGGTTCCACACCGACCACCTCGAGTTCCTGCTCAACTCGGTGCGCACCCCCCGCCAGAACTCCCTGGACATGAAGGCCCGCCTGGCGGTGTGCGTGCGGCTGCGCCAGCAGCTGCTGCGGGAGGTGGAGCGCCGGGGCGCGCCCTTCGTGGCCGCCGGGCTGCGCCAGTCGATCAAGACCTCGGCCGAGCTGGCTCGCCGCCGCATCGCCGGCTTCAACGACGGCGTCTACCGGTCGGTGGTGTTCCTCGACACCATCGGCATCGAAGACGGGATCATCCGGCTGCCCATCGAGCTGCACAAGCGGGGCGACGAGCTGATCATCGACATGGCCGGCGCCTCGCCCGAGCCCTGCATCGGCCCCTTCCACCTGCGCTGGCACCTGGCCCGGGCCGCGTCGGCGGCGGCGCTGTTCCCGACCGTGTTCCGGGGTCTGCGCTGGTCGATCGGCCTGTTCGACCCGATCAAGCTCACCGCCCCGCCCAGCATCGTCAACGCCCCCAGCCGGGACTCCGGAACAGGATCGGGCAGCCACACCGGACGGGTGGTGGTGCAGGGCCTGCTCCTGGCGGCCATGCGGATGCTGCACGACAGCCCGCACCGCGCCGGGGTCACGGCGCCGTTCGCCGAGAACCTGTTGCTGATCCAGTTCGGCGGAACCGGTCAGTACGGCAATCAGATCGCGGGCGGACCCGCCAACGGCAACGCCACCGGCCAGGGCGCCCGGTACGACCTCGACGGCGAGCACAGCGCCGGGTTCTTCTGGGCCATGGTGGTGGACTGCCCCGGCCCCGAGGAGCAGGAGCGCAAGTTCCCCTGGGTGTACCTGTTCCGCAACCGCTTCGACCAGGACGTGTGCGGCCTGGGCCGCTACCGGGGCGGGGTGGGCCTCACCGACTGCTTCGTGATCCACGGCACTGCGGGGCTGAACACCAACTCCGTGGGCACCGGCAGCCGGTTCACCAAGAACTACGGGCTGTTCGGGGGCTACTCGGGGGCGGCCCAGCCCCGCATCATCATCCGGGGCTCCGACGCCAAGGAGCTGATGGCGGCCGGGGCCGACGACCTGCCCATGAGCGTGCGGGAGCTGTCCGACCGTCGCCGCATCTCGGGCGACTACGCCTTCGGGCACACCAACTCCGAGGGCGAGACGGTCAGCGACGGGGACGTGGTGGTGCTGGCCCGGGGCTGCGGCGGCGGCTACGGCGACGTGCTGGAACGCGATCCCCAGGCGGTGCTGGGCGACATCGCCGACGGGATCACCTCCCCCGAACTGGCCGAGCGGCTCTACGGCGTGGTGCTGGCTGCGAGCGGGGACCGGGTGGACGCCGAGGCCACCGAGGCCCGCCGGGCCGGGATCCGGGCCGAGCGAAAGCGGCAGGGACGGCCCTACGCGGAGTTCGTGGCCGAATGGTCCCAGCGCCGGCCCCCGGACGACGCTCTGCGCTACTACGGCGCATTCCCGGCGCCGGTGCAGGTGATCGACGACCGCGAGTACCCGTCGGAACCCGTCGAAGACAGCGGCGCATGGCACCGGTGACCCGCCTACCCGTTCTGTGTGCGGTTCTTGGTCCATGCGGCGGATTTCCGCAAACAGAACGCACAGGGACGGAGCGGTGAGCCGGTTGACGGCACTGGTGCCGGGCTCGATGTGCGCAGCCGCGCTGGGCCGGGACTGGCCCGACGACCTTGACGGCCAGGTTCGCTGCATCGACGAGGGGTCGAGGGCTCTGGGGCTTGCGTTCTGCTGTGCGCCTGGGCCAGAGGAAACTCGGCATCCCGACTCGGTGACGGCCGGGCTGGTGGCAACCCCGGGAGCGCTTCCTGTGCTCGGCGTGGTGCGAGGACCGCTGTCCAACGAACTCCTGTCAGAAATCCACCGCAGAGGTGGATTATCCGCAGGTAGTTCGGCGATGCAGGATCTTCAAGAACTTCTAGACGACGGCTCAGACGCCGCAGTGGACATGCTCCGGGCGCTGGGCGCCTGCGGGGTGAGGCGAGTCGCCGTGGTGGAGCAGGCGACGATCTCGTGGGCCGGCGAGGACGCCGCGGCCGAGTCCCACCGCCCCCTCCTCAACGCGGCCGCACATCTGCGTATCGACCTGGTGCTCGTCGCCAGCGGCCTCGACGATGTGGCGTCGCTCGGGTACGACCGCTGGGTATCCGGCCGGGGATGCTCTTCAGGGCTGGGCTACCTGCCGGCCGAGGCTCTCGACTCGGCGGCGGCACTGGAGCGCGGGCTACACCGGACCCGGGCCGCCGGCGATCCAGGCGAGGTCATCACCGGGCCACTCGCCGCAGGCGTGTCGCCCGACGTGATGCGACACGCGTCGCGTGCCTTAGCGGGAACGGTGGCCCGGCCGTGACCTACTCGGTCGGCATCGACATGGGCGGGACCTTCACCGACGGGGTGTTCTCCAACGGGGAATTGGCCGCGTCGGTCAAGGTCCCCACCACACACTTCGACCTGACTCGCTCGGTGATGGCGTGCCTGGCCGGGGGCGCCGCCGCGTTCGACGCCTCCCTGGAGGACTTCCTGGGAGACGTCGGTCTGTTCCGCCTGGCCACCACCATCGGCACCAACGCCGTCGTCACCGGCACCGGCGACACCGTGGGACTGCTCGTCGAGGCCGGGGCGGAGAAGTCGCTGTATGGGGCGTCGGACCCTGCCCCTGCTCTTGGCGTGTTCGTCCGTCCCGACCACGTGGTGGGCGTGGATCCGGCCTCAGCGGCCGAAGAGGTGCTCAGGATCTGCCGCGGTCTCGTCCAGCAAGGTGTACGCCAGACGGTGGTCAGCCTGCGCACCGAGCGCCGCGAGGATGAGGCCCGTCTGCGGGAGCTGGTGCAGGACCGTTACCCGGCCCACTACCTGCGATCGATGCCCCTGACGATGGGGCGGGAGACGGCCGGCACCGGAGACGACGCGGTCCGCACCAGCACGGCGGTGCTCAACGCCTACCTGAGCCGGCCCATGGCCAAGCTCCTGTACCGCACCGAGGGGATCCTCCAGCAGGTCGGGCTGACCGTGCCGCTGCTGGCCGCCCGCTCCGACGGCACGTGCAGCCGCACGGCCCGTACCACCGCCATCAGCACCTACAGCTCCGGTCCCGCGGCGGGGCTGGGGCTCGCCGCGGCCCAGGCCCACAGCTACGGCGACGCGGCCGCAGTGGCCTTCGACATGGGCGGCACCACCCTCGACCTCGGCCTGTTGCTCGACGGGGCCTTCGACATCGATCCAACGCCCGAGATCCGGGGCGTGCGGGTCTCGCTGCCGGTGGCCGGCATCGTGTCCGTCGGCCTGGGCGGGTCGTCCATCGCGTCCGTCGACTCCGCTGGGGTGGTGACGGTGGGGCCCGCCAGCGCCGGAGCGGTGCCGGGGCCGGCCGCGTTCGGTCGGGGCGGCACCGAGCCGACCCTCACCGACGCCGACGTGACGCTGTGTTTCCTGGACGAGGGTCAGGTACTGCCCGGCGACATCGTGCTTGATGTCGAACCGGCCTGCGACGCCATCGCGCCCCTTGCCGGCGGCGAGCCGGTGGACGCCGCGCTCATGGTCCGGGCCGCTGCCCACGCCAAGGCGGCGGCCGCGCTGCGGTCGGTCCTCGCCGACGCCGGCGTCGATGCGGCCGACGCCACGTTGTACGCCTTCGGTGGCGCAGGCCCGCTCCACGCCGGCGGGGTGGCCGAGTCGGCGGGTATCGGCCGGGTCCGGTCGTTCGCACACAGCGGCGTCTACAGCGCCCGCGGCCTGCTCGACAGCCTCGCCAGGCAACGCTACGAGGCGAGCATGGATCCCGGGGAGCAGGCGAATGAGGCTCTGGTCCGTCTGCTGGCCCGGGCCCGGCTGGACCTCCGGGCCGAGCGGCTGCCGGTCGCCGAGGCACCGGTCACCGTCGAGCTCGTCGATGACCGCGGCGTGGCGCAGACGGTCGAAGCCAGCCTCCACGGGGACCTCGCCGAGGCCGCGTCGCAGGTGCTCGCGGCAGTTGGCCATGTCGACGGTGCGGCGCGGCCAATCGTCGCGGTGGCCGTTGAGACGCTCTCCTTGCCGCCGGAGATGCCCGCCGAGGTCTTGCGCGCGCTCGCAGCTGGCGCTGACACCATGCCCAGAACTCGGTCGCCCACCCATCATGCAGGCCGGCGGAGCGGCCGTGATCGACCTGCCGGCATCCTGCGACAGGGGGATCAACGAGCCCGCGAGCGCATCGTGTGCTGGCCTGAGGATGGCCTGTCAACGCTGCTCGTCGATCTGGACGACCTGACCGCAGAGGAGGTGGTGCACGGTCCCGCGCTGATCGAGTGCGCGGGGAGCGTCCACGCCATCCCACCCCGATGGTCATGCCGGCGAGTCGACGGCGACAGCCTGCTGTGGGAGCGGTCGCGGTGAGCGTGCTGGACGGCATCGCCATCGTGGGTGTGGCCGAGACGGCCATCGGCAAGCTGCCGGGACGCAGCGCCATCAGCCTTCAGGTCGAGGCGGGTGTGGCCGCGGTGGCCGCGGCCGGGCTGGACAAGAGCGACATCGACGGGGTGTTCTCGTTCCCGGGCTACTCCCAGGCGATGATGCTGCACGCGGCCCGGGTGGCCGAGCACCTGGGTCTGCAGCCCGAACTGGCCGTGGTCACCGACGTGGGCGGCCCCGGCACCCACCACACCGCCCTGCTCACCGTGGCCGCCGCCATCGACGCCGGCATGTGCACCGCCGCGCTGTGCACCTACGGCGAGAACGGCATCTCGATCCGCCGCTCCGGCCGGGGACGAGCGCCGGGCACCCTCACCGGCGGCGAGGACTTCGAGGCGCCCTACGGCCAGATCGCCATGATCAGCGGCTACGCCCTCTTCGCGCAGCGCCACATGCACCTCCACGGCACCACCAGCGAGCAGCTGGGCGCGGTGGCGGTGACCTCCCGGCACCACGCCTCGCTCAACGACAACGCCCACAAGCGCGAGCCGATCACCCTGGCCGACCACCAGGCGTCGCCCATGATCTCATCGCCGCTGCGCCGTCTCGACTGCTCGCTGATCTCCGACGCCGGCGGGGCCTTCGTGGTGACCTCCGTCGATCGGGCCCGCAGCCTCGGAGTGCCCTACGCCCGGGTCCTCGGCTTCGGCTCGGCGGCCACCCATCACACCGCTTCGCAAGCCCCCGACCTGCACGAACTGGGCGGGCCGGTGGCCGCGGCCCGGGCCTTCGAGCGGGCCGGTCTGACCGTCGCCGACGCCGACGCGGTCTACATCCACGACGCCTGCACCTTCAGCGTGGTGGCCGGAGTGGAGGCCCTCGGCCTGTGCGGCGAGGGCGAGGGTGGGTCGTACGCCGAGTCGGGGGCGCTGGCGCTGGGCTCGGACTGCCCGGTGAACCTCCACGGCGGGATGCTGTCGCACGGCCACGCCGGCGGGGTGTTCCACCTGCTCGACGCGGTGCGCCAGCTCCAGGGCTCGGCCGGCCGCCGCCAAGTGGACGGCGCCGAGGTGGTGGTGGCCCACGGCAACGGCGGGGTGTTCTCTACTTTCTCGACCATGGTGCTGGGGCGGGGCCGGTGACCGCCAAGCCCCGCCCCGACCCGAACGACACGGCGACCGCGCCGTACTTCGAGGCCGCCGCCCGCCACGAGCTGGTGCTGCCGTACTGCGACGACTGGGGGCTGGTGTTCTTCCCGCCCCGGGAGAGCTGCCCCGCCTGCTGGAGCCGCGACCTGTCGTGGCGACCGGTGAGCGGCACCGGAACGGTGTGGACGTTCACCGAGGTCCACGTGGCTTTCTATGACGACACCTGGGCCGCCGACGTGCCCTACGCGGTGGCGGTCATCGAGCTGGACGAGGGCCCCAGGCTGCTGGCCAACATCGTGGGGCCCGACACCGGCAGCCTCGCCATCGGCGACCGGGTCGAGGTGACCTTCGAGGACCGGTCCGAGGACCTGACCCTGCCCATGTTCCGGGTCGTGTCGTGACCAGTTCCGGGCCCACGGACCTGTGGTCGGTGTGCCAGGAGCGGGTCAGCGAGCATCCCGACCGGGTGGTGCTCGACTTCGACGGCGACCTGTGGACATGGGCTGAGCTGGTCGACGCGGCCGAAGCCCTGGCCGGCGGGCTGGCCGCGGCCGGCGTTTCCCGTGGCGATGTGGTCTGCCACATGTCGCCCAACCACCCCGAGGCGGTGGTCACCATGCTGGCCCTGCTGCGACTCGGCGCGGTGGAGTGCCCGGTGAACGCCGGCCTGCGAGGGGCACAGCTCGCCCACGTGCTCGGCCACTCGGGCGCCGGGACGCTGATCCTCGACAGCTCGCTCGCCGACCGGGTCGCCGAGCAACTGCCGGCCGCGCCCGCCGTGCGGACGGTCGTGATGCGAGGCGAGGGCCAGCCCCTGGAGGGTGCGACCGTTCTCGACTACGCCGAGCTTCGACGGTCAGGCCACACACCGCTGCCGTTCAGGCCGCCGGCACCCGGGGATCCGATGAACATCATCTACACCTCGGGCACCACCGGGCCGGCCAAGGGCGCGGTGCTGCCCCAGGCGTTCCCCATAGAGCAGGCCTGCATCAAGATCGAGCAGTGGGGGATCGGAGCCGACGACGTGATGTTCTCGGCGCTGCCCCTGTATCACGTCAACGCCCGGTTCTCCTCGCTGGGGACCGCGCTGGTGATGGGCGGCCGGGTGGCGCTGGTGTCGCGGTTCTCGGCCAGCACCTTCTGGGACCAGGTGCGCCGCTCCGGGGCCACCGAGGTGGGTGTGGTCGGGGCGGTGTCGTCGATCCTGCTGCGCCAGGAGTTGAGCCCGGCCGACCGGGACCACCGGGTGCGCATGATGCACGGCGCGGCCGGGATACCCATGGACCGCCGGGCCGACTTCGAGGAGCGGTTCGGGCTGCGGCTGGTGACCGGGTTCGCCATGACCGAGACCGGGCACTTCGCCACCACCAGCCCCGACGACCCCATGCGCTACCGGGCCTCGGGCCGGCCCGTGCCCCAGTACGAGGTGGCGGTGGTCGACGCCGACGACAACCAGGTGCCGGCGGGCACGGTGGGCGAACTGGTGGTACGGCCCCGCCGGCCCGGCGTGATGATGACCGGCTACCACCGCCAGCCCGAAGCCACCCTGGTCGCGTTCAGGAACCTGTGGTTCCACACCGGGGACCTGGCCACGATCGAGGCCGACGGCTACATCCGCTGGGTCGACCGGGCCGCCGACGCCATCCGGCGCCGGGGCGAGATGATCTCCTCCACCGAGGTTGAGCGGGCGGTGTGCACCCTGGACGCCGTGGCCGAATGCGCCGCGGTGGGGGTGCTCTCAGAGCTGGGGGAGTGGGACGTCAAGCTGGTGGTGGTGGCCGAGCCCGGCCGGACCATCGACCCGGCCGCTCTGCAACGCCACTGCCAGGCCACCCTCCCCGACTTCTGCCAACCCCGCTACCTCGAAGTCCTAGACGAGCTCCCCAAGACCGCCACCCACAAGGTCAACAAGCCCCAACTCCGCCACACCGACCCGCCGACCGTTCTGGACCTCGCCAACTAGGGTTCAGGACTTAGAGGCCGAGCGAGTAGGTGGGATGACGCAGTCCATACGGCGCGAGGCCGTGGCCCGAGCGGCCCGTGAGCGCAGCGAACAAGAGCGGGAAAGACCCCGATGCAACGCGACGGGCTTGCACCTATCCGCGCAGCCCCTTATGGTCAGGGGTTCGATCAGGCGGGTGACGGGAAGGTCGGCCAGCCTCGCGATCGGGTGCTTGCTCGCCGCCGCGATGCTGGCTGCGGCATGCGGCGGTGACGACGGTGGCAGCCCGGAGTCGGCACCGGCCACAGAACCGGCTGCGGTCGTCACGCCGGCCCCGGACAGCCCGGACGAACCGGCACCCGAGGTCGCGGCCGCGACCGATGACGGAGAGTCCGAGGCTCAGGCCGCGACGGAGGAAACGACCCGAGCCGACGAGGACGAAGCGGCCGCGGCTCAGCCGGATGCGGTCGAAGATGAACCCGCCGCGGTCGACAACCAGCCCGAGCCCGCTCCGGCTGTGGTCGAGCGGACCATCACCGTCGGTTTGGCCTATCCCGACGTGGCGGCCTTCGCCACCCTCAACAAGAAGTTCAGCATCGGCGACCCGGAGCAGCAGGCCGCCGCAGTCCTGGACGGATGGCGGCGGGACGGCCTGCTGCCGGTCAACGGCACCGACATCGAGCTGGTGTTCCGCAAGTACGCCATCATCAACACCAGCGACAAGCTAGGCGTGTGCACCGGCTTCGCCCAGGACGACGACGTGTTCGCGGTCGTCTCGGGGCGGGACTTCACGGTCGGAGCGGAGTGCCTCGCAAGCCGGTTCGACATCCCGACCATCGACCTTATGGGCGCCTCACCCAGCGTCTACGACCGGGCGCCGCGCCTGTTCACCATCCGGCCGAGCGAGGCCGAGGTTCTGCGGGCGTACGTCCAGTGGGCCGACGGCGAGGGCCTTTTCAACGGCGCCACCGTGGGCATCTTCTGGGACACCCGCTCCGAGGAGGCGGTCGACGCCTTCAAGGAGGCCATGGCCGCCGCCGGTCACTCGATCGCAGTCGAGGTCGCCTCCGACGGCGAGGGGATCGGCAGTCCCCAGGACCAGATCTCGGTGGAGCGTTTCCTGGCCGCGGACGTGGACACGGCCGTGCTCCTCGTCGGCACCAGCAGCGTGTCGAACTTCATGCATTTCGCGGAGTCCCAGAACTACCGGCCCGCGTACCGCAGCATGGAGTGGGCCAGCCACATCGGCGATGTTGCTTCTGGGTCGCTTCCCCAGGAGCAGTACGACGGGACGCTGGCCATGACTGTCAGCCGGGTGGGCGAGATCGCGGCGGGCATGCCCCTCAACGCCGAGGCTGAGGCCTGCGTGTCGAACTATGAGCGCTTCTCGGGCACCGACCTCGCCCGGTCGTCCCCCGAGACCGCCGAGTGGGCCCAGATCCTCTACACCTGCGACCTGATGTCGGTGCTGCTGGCAGGCCTGCAGGGCGCCGGCGACGACCTCACCCGGGAATCGCTGGTGGCGTCGCTCGAGAGCCTCCAAGGGTTCCCGCTGGCCGCCTGGGGCGACCTGACCTTCGGGCCCGGCGATCACGCGGGTGTGCAGCAGTTCCGCACCGTCGAGTGGAGCGCCGACTGCCTGTGCTGGACGGCGCGCACCGAGATGGTCGACTTCAGCGGCTAGTCCCGGCTCCATCCCTGCGCGGGCCCAGAACGAGCGACGAGTTCAGGGGTCCAGATACTCCACGACCGAGTCGAGGTGGCGGTGCAGGCGCCGCTGCGCGGACTTGAGGTCCCGGTCCAGGATGGCCTCGGCGATACGAGCGTGCGCCCGGTGGACCTCCTTGGCCGTGTCCTCCAGGGAGACCGCCCTGGTGGAGTGGCGGCTCGTCACCCGGCTCAGTATCTGCACGAACAGCTCCATGGCCGGGTTGCCGGTCAGCTCGGCGAGCAGCAGGTGGAAGTCGTTGCTGGCGTAGTCGTCGCTGGCCCGCCCGGCCTCCCGCCCCATGACGATCCGCTCGATCTCGCTGTCGAGGAACTCCTTGATCCGGCGCTCACCGTCGTCGTCGAGGTTCTCGATGGCCCTCTGGACGCAGCTCAACTCCAGGGCGAGACGGGCGTCGTTGATCTGAGCCGCGTTGATGTCGAGGAATTCGAGATTCAATGACACGGTGCGGACCGCGGCGTCCACGCTCGGCGCCAGCACCACCAAGCCGCCGCCGGGCCCGCGACGCATCTCGGCCACGCCGTGATGGCCCACGATGCGTATGGCTTCCCGGAACACGGCCCGGCTCACGCCGTAGCGCTCGCACAGTTCGGACTCAGATCCGACGACCTCGCCGACCTTCCAGCCGGCCGCGATGATCTCGTTCTCGATGGTCTCGGCGAGGATCTCTCCGAGCTTGCGTCCCGGCGCAGTCGGGAGCCGGTGGTTGGGCACTAGTTGCTCAGAACCGCGGCGACATCGGGGCGCTGCGACCAGCGGAACAGCTTCTCGGCGTTGCCGTGGGTCATGGCGGCCACCTCGTCGGCGGGAACGCCCGACAGGGACCGGTGCACGTCCTGCTGGCTTCTTGGCCAGGGCGTGTCGGCGTGCGGGTAGTCGCACTCCCACATGATCTTGTCCACGCCGATGTGGTGGCGGGCCTCGATGCCGGCGGTCTCATCGATGAAGCACACCCAGAAGTTGCGGCGGAACAGCTCCGAGGGCGGCGTGTCGTCCAGCTTCGCCCAGTAGCGGTGGCGCTCCCAGGTGCGGTCCACCCGTTCGAGGGCGAACGGGACCCAGCCGATCCCGCCCTCCGACAGGGCGATCTTGATGGTGGGGAAGCGCTGGGGTATCCCGCACAGCAGCAGATCCATGAACGTGATCTGGGCGTTCACCGGGCCGAGCGCCACCGCCACCGAGAATGAGGCGTCCTCGGAGGGCATGTGGGTGCGGCCGCTGGTGCCGATGTGTATGCAGATCACCATGTCGGTCTCGGTGACCGCGTCCCACACCGGGTCCCAGTGGGTGGTGTGGAACGACGGCTCTCCGAAGGGGGCCATGCTCTCGGGGAAGGTGACGGCGCGCACACCCAGCGCGGCGCATCGCCTTACCTCCGCGGCCATCAACTGCGGGTCCCACAGCTGCCCGATCATCATCGGCACGTACATGCCGGGAACGGCGTCGCACCATTCCTCGAGCATCCAGTCGTTGTAGGCGCGGACGCACAGGTCGGCCAGCTCCTTGTCCTTGGCCGTGAGGAATCGCTGGCCCGCGAAGCGAGGGAAAGTCGGGAAGCACACGCTGCCCCGGACGCCGTCGCGCAGCAGGTCCGCGGCCCGGACCCGCGGGTTGTAGCAGCCCTCAATCATGTCGGAGTAGCTGGCGGGATCCATGGCGAAGTCCTTGAGCGGCTTTCCCGCCACCGCGTTCAGCCCCATGGTGGCCAGCTGCTCGCCCTCGTACTGCCAGGCCTCGGTGCCGTCGTCGCGGGTCACCACCCGGGGGCAGGCGTCCTGGAACTTCGCCGGGAGCCGATCGACCCAGACTCCGGGGGGCTCGATGATGTGGTCATCGACGCTGAACAGGTCGTAGTCCAGCTGGGTCGAGGCGGGCGCCGTCATCGTCGCCGTCATGGGTGCCCCTTCATGTCGGGTCGTGGGCGCAGGGCGCGAACGACATGGGCTGACGCTGATATAGCATACTGAATTGCTGGTCGGTCTCGCTTGCGGCCGGCCCGCCGGGCGCGACGAGGAGCGGCTATGAGGGTCAGGGTGCTGGATGGTGTCTGCCAGGGCCACACCTTGTGTGCCATGGCCGCTCCGGGGGTCTTCAAGCTCCGCGAGGAGGACGGCCACTCCTACGTCGAGTCCGAAGAGGTTCCCGAACACCAGAGGGATGCGGTGCGACGGGCTGAGATCGGCTGCCCCGAGCAAGCCATCGTCGTAGAGGACTAGAGGCCGGGGACTAGGGGACTAGTCGCGCAGGCGCACCACCGCGTCGATCTCGACGCTGGCCCCGCCCGGCAGAGCGGCGACTCCGATGGCCGAGCGGGCCGGCAAGCGGTCCTGGCCGAAGATGTTGAGCAGCACTTCTGAGGCGCCGTTGATGACGGTCGGGGCTTGCATGAAGTCGGCGCGGCAGCGCACGAAGCCCATCAGCTTCACGAACCGGTCGACCCGGTTGAGGCTGCCACCCAGCGCACCCTTGAGGTTGGCGAGGGTGCAGACCATGGCCAGGGCCGCTGACTTCTGGGCGTCCTCGACGCTGATGTCGTCGCCGACCGAGCCCGCGTAGACCATCTTCCACGGAGGGCCCTCCACGGCCACGATCCCCGAGGTGTAGGCGGTCGATCCGTCAATGACCGCCCCCGGGAACAGCGGCTGGGCCGGCAGCGGCTCCGGAATGAGGATTCCGGCGGCGGCGGCCCGCTCGTCCCAGTCCGGCGAGGAGTCTTCAGCCATGGTCACTCTCCCCCGGCTTGGGCCACGAGTTCGGCGTAGCGGTCGGCGACGGCCTTGGCCACCTTCGAGTCGTCGGTGTAGTGGCCGCCGCTGACGCCCACGCCGCCCACCGGCTTGCCGTCGTAGCGCAGCGGGAATCCGCCGGGCACGATGAAGGTGTCGGGGTTGGACGACAGGGCCCGGTAGAGCACGTCGTCGGACTTGAGGCGCTTCTCGATGAAGTCCTCGGTGGGAACGCCTAGGCCTGAGGCGAACAGGGCCTTGCCCAGACCACCCCGCCAGGCCTTGGGATTGGCCCCGTCGAGTTTGGCCGCGGCGACGATCTCACCGAACGAGTCGACCACGACTATGCCGGCCCGCACACCGAGCTCCCGAGCCTTGGCGATGCCGGCGGCCAGCGACTCGGCGGCCGCCTCGTAGGTCACGTGGTGCTGGACCCGAACAACGTTCTCCATCAGGCCTCCCGGTGGGATCAGGCGAGCGGACCGCCGCCGACGCTAACTCCGGCAAGTTCCATCGTCAACACAATCAGTATACTCTATCCTGATCAGCCAGCACCGATCGGGAGGCGAACCCGGTGAAGAACGGCTACCGGATCATCGACACCGACACCCATGTCGGTCCCAACCTCGAGACGCTCGAGATCTACGCCTCGCCGCGGCTGAGGGAACGCTGGGGCGAGCTCGACCAGTACAAGCAGCCGGTCACGCTGGGCGGCCACTTCCTCAGCATCAGTCCCATGAAGTACGACCGGGCCTTGGGCACCCCGCACCGAGGCGAGAAGGCCACCAAGGGCGGCGAGAGCCCGCTGAAGCGAAGCGTCAGCAAGACCTTCAAGACGCCTCCCGCGCCCGACGTGAGCAACCTCAACAGCACCGGACGGCTGTCGGACATGGACATCGAGGGGGTCGACGTCCATGTCATCATCCCCGGCACGTTCGCCAACGCGGCCACCGCTCTCGACGCGGAGCTGGCCACCGAGCTCTACGGGGCCTACCACCGCTACGTGGCCGAGTACTGCTCCGTCGACACCGACCGGCTCAAGGCCACCATCCTGTTGCCGGCCCGCGACCCGCAGGCCTCAGCCGAGATTGTGGCCAGGCTCGGTCCCGAGCCGTGGGTCGGTGCGGCCAGCGCCATCCTCCCCGAGGAGGTGCCTGTCGACGACCCCGAGCTGGACCCGATCTGGGCCGCGCTCGACGAGCACGACCTGCCCCTGCTGCACCACTCCTTCTTCTACGAGCCCCCATACTTCCCCGGATACCGCGACATCTGGGGCAACGTGGTGGTGGCCCGGGCCGCGGCCCACCCGTGGGGAGCGGCCCGGCTGCTTGGGTACATGACCCTCAGCGGCATGTTCGACCGTTTCCCGCGGCTGCGCATCGGCTTCTCCGAGTGCAGCGCGGGCTGGCTGCCGGCCTGGCTGATCCGGCTGCAGGGTCAGGCCGACTACATGGCCAACGCGCTCCCTGAGCGCAAGATGACGCCGGTGGAGTACGCCCAGGCCGGTCACATCTACTGCGGCATCGAGCTCTACGAGGGCGCCGCCCTGGCCGCGAGCATCAACGAGATCCTCGGCGACGGCGTGTTGATGTTCTCGTCGGACTATCCGCACAACCAGGCCGAGTTCCCTCGCTCGCCCGACATCGCGCTGGAGTGGGAGGACCGTCTCGGGCGCGACGTGATGACCAAGCTGATGTCCACCAACGCCGAGCGGTACCTGCGGCTGTGACCGCCGCCGAGACCTGCAGCTGAGAGGATCCCGCCGGTGACCGCGGCGGTGGCCACCTCCGACCCTCGGGCGACCGGCGCGGCCGTCGGGGTGCTCGCCGACGGCGGCAACGCCGTGGACGCCGCGGTGACGGCCTGCTTCGTGCTCTACGTCGTCGAGCCCCAGTCCTGTGGCGTCGGCGGGGACGGGTTCATGTTCGTGCACGACGGCACCGGGCCGCCGGCCGCCCTCGACGGCTCCGGCGCCGTCCCGTTGGAGTTGACCACCGAGGGGCTGCGGCAATCGGGCCACGACGCCGTGCCGGCCCGGGGCGGCGCCTCGGTCACCCCGCCGGGCGCGGTGGCACTTCTGGAGACGGCGCTGGCGGAACACGGCACCATCACCCTGGCCGACGCGGTCGGGCCGGCCCGGCGGTACGCAGCCTCCGGCTTCGAGGTGCGTCCAACCCTGGCTGCGACCGCGGCCCGCAGCGGGGCGTCGCTGGCATCCGATCCCGTGCTGGGCCCGCTCTACGTTCCTGGGGGCACACCGGTGGCCGAAGGCTCGACGGTCCGCAACCCGCGCCTGGCCGAGTGCCTCGACGCCATCGCGTCGGAGGGCAGCCGGGCCGTGCTCGGCGGCCCGGTCGGCGCGGCCATCGTGGAGCGGGTTCGCCAGGACGGGGGCTTCCTGTCGGAGGCTGACATGGCCCGGCACCGCACGATGGGGGTGGAGCCCGGCACCGTCGACTTCGCGGGACACACCGTGTGGCAGATGCCGCTACCGACACAGGGATCGAGCGTGCTCGGCGCGCTGGAGCGCCTGGAGGCTGCGGCTCCTGTCGACTGGGAGGCCGTGCTCGTGGCGACCTCCGAAGGGATGAGGGCGGCGGGATTCGACCCGGCTGCCATCGTCGTCGGGGGCCGGCCGAAGCGGGCCACCGGCGATACGACTTTCCTGGCCGTGGTCGACCACCACGGCCAGGCGGCGTCGCTGATCACCTCCGTGTTCGGCGATTTCGGCGCGCACCTGGGCATAAGCGAGATCGGCGGGCCTATTCACAACCGGGCCACCACTCTGCGGATGCTGAGCCTGGAGCCACAGCCGGGAGCGAAACCGCCCCACACCACGATCCCCGGGCTGGTGACCCGCGACGGCCGTCTTGGCTTCGTGCTGGGCGTGGCCGGTGGGATCATGCAGCCCCAGGCCCAGGTGCAGCTCATCGTCCGCATGATCCTGGAGGGGCTGGGACCCCAGGCGGCGGTCGACCGACCCCGCTTCAAGGTGTGCTTCGGTGGGGATCTGGCATTGGAGCCCGGCCACGAGCTGGGAGGGGCCCATCCGGCCGCCCTGTCCCGCTCACCGGGCCCGGAGGGGTTCGGGGCCGCGCAGGTGGTGGGCTGGCACCATGGCCGCCTGGAGGCTGCGGCAGACGCCCGGCGGGGCGGGTCTGCCACCGTGCTGGACTGAACCCCAACTCGGTGGCTGGCGGAGTCAGTCGCCGGCGACGGTTCCGGTGTTGAACAGTCCCGCTATCCGGGACTCGTCGTAGCCGATCTCGGTGAGGATCTCGGTGGTGTGGGCTCCGAACGCCGGGGCGGGACGCCGGACGGCGTAGGGTTGCCCATCGACGATCGCCGGTTCGCCGACATAGGTGAACGGTCCGGCGACCGGATGGTGGCCCTCGACCAGAATCTGCCGGGCTGCCATCTGAGGGTCGTCCCTGAGGCTGGCCACCCCCTGGTGGGCCGGGCCGATCGGCACCCGCTCGCGAATCGCCAGATCCACCCACTCGCGCTGGGTTCTCGTCTCGAAGACAGCCTGGAGCTCACGGCGCAACTCGTCGGCATCCCTCGCGAAGTCGACCGCGCCCTGCTCCACCTGCCGGTCCACGAGGTCGTCACGGCCCACGAGCCAGCAGAACCGCTCCCAGAACTTGGGCTCTATGCAGCAGAACAGCACGAACCGCTCGTCGGACGTCCGGTAGTACTGGTACTTGGCCCCGGTCAGCGGCTCCGCGTCGGGGTCCTTGAGGCCGGTGTGGTCGACGATCCGGTCGTAGTTGAGGCCGTAGACCGCGCCGATCCAGCCCTGGGCCACCACCGCGTCGGCTGCGGAGACGTCCAGGAAGCATCCCTCGCCGGTGACCTGGCGTCGGTACAACGCGGCAGCCACCCGGAGTGCGGCGTGGACGGCGCCGGCCGCGGTGCCGTCGCCTCCGATGGAGGTGCCCCACATCAGCTCGCGGTTCTCGGCCGGTCGCACGAAGCCGTCGTCGGTGGCGGCGAGGGTCACCGCGGCCGCGCCGGCGTTCATCATCTGGCCGTGGGTGGGCATCCGGGCGTAGGGGCCAGCCGAGCCGAAGCCGGTGTACTGGCAGTAGACGATGTCGGGCTTGCGGCGGCGCTGCTGCGCGTAGCCGATGCCCAGCCGGTCGGAGGCCCCCGCCGTGAAGCCGTCGACGAACACATCGGCGTCCTCGAGGAGATCCCACAGGACCTCCCGACCCGCGGCGCTGCCGAGGTCGAGCCCGATGCTGCGCTTGTTCTTGTTGGCCTGCAGATGGGCCGGGCTGTGTCGCGGCTCGATCTGCCCCAGAATGTCGCGCAGGTAATCGCCTGCCGGGGGTGCCTCGACCTTGATCACGTCGGCGCCCAGGTCGCCGAGCAACATGCCCAGCGTGTCGCCGTTGAGCAGCACCGCGGACTCGAGCACCCGCACGCCGCTCAGAAGATCACTCACCGCGGGCTGCTCCTGTGGTGCTCACGGTCCGCTCAGATCCACGTAGACGTTCTTAGGCCTGAGGAACTCCTCCACGCCGGCCAGCCCGCCCTCTCGCCCGTAACCGCTCTGCTTGACCCCTCCGAACGGAGCGCTGGGCGGCATCGGGGCGAAGGCGTTGATCCCCACCGACCCGGCCTGCAGCCGGTCGGCCACCCGGTGGGCCCGGGCCACGTCGCGGGTGAACACCAGACCACCGAGGCCGTAGGGGCTGTCGTTGGCGATGCTCAGGGCCCCGGCCTCGTCTCCGAAGCGGATCAGGCTCAGCACCGGGCCGAAGATCTCGGTGCGGGCGATGGGCGAGGAGTTGTCGACGTCTCCGAACACGGTCGGCTCCACGAAGAATCCCCCGGCCAGATCGCCTCCCAGCCGTGTGCCCCCGGTGAGCAGGCGCCCGTCGCCCCGGGACGAGGCGGCCTCCACCTCACCGACGATGCGCTCGCAGGCGGCCTCGGTGATCACCGGTCCGGTCTGCACGCCCTCGTCGAAGGGACGGCCCACCACCAGCGACGAGGCCGCAGCCACCACCCGCTGTTCCACCTCGGAGTAGACCGTGTCCTGTACGACCAGCCGGGTCGGCAGCACGCAACCCTGACCACTCATGCCGGCTAGGGCCAATCCGACGGTGGTGGTCACCGCCTTGTCGAGATCGGCGTCCTCGAAGACGATGCTGGCCGACTTGCCTCCGAGCTCCAGGATGACCGGCGTGAGGTTGGTCGCCGCGCCCCGCAGCACCTCGCGGGCGGTGGCGCCCCCGCCGGTGAAGCTGATCTTGTCGACGCCGGGATGGGTGACCAGGGCCTGGCCTGCGTCTGCCGCTCCGGGCACGATGCTCAAGGCTCCCGGGGGCAGGCCCGCAGCCAGGCCCAGCTCCCCGAACCGCAGCAGCGACAGTACGGCCAGTTCCGAGGGCTTGACCACCACGGTGTTGCCGGCCACCAGAGCCGGAATGGCCTTCATCGCGGCCGAGACGACGCCCCCGTTCCATGGGGTGATGGCAGCGACCGTCCCGTAGGGCTCCGGCACCGTGTAGTCCAGCGCTCGGCCCGGGTGCACCGGGATGGTGGAGCCTTCGAGCTTGTCGACCCAGCCCGCGAAGTAGCGCATGTACTCCACGGCCATGTTGGCTCCCCGCCGCTTCTTCATAGGGGCCCCCAGCTCTAGGGACCGCAGGATCGACATCTCGGCGTGGTCATCGTCCAGAAGCTGCGCGAAACGCAGGATCACGTCCCGGCGCTGGGCCGGAGACAGACCGAGCCACTCCTCCTGCGCATCCCGGGCGGACCGGACGGCCGTGTCGATCTCGGACGGCCCCGCCAGCGCGACGGTGGCAAGCCGGCGGCCGGTGGAG
Organism: Candidatus Aldehydirespirator sp.; assembly: GCA_965221605.1. Taxonomy (GTDB): domain Bacteria; phylum Actinomycetota; class Acidimicrobiia; order Acidimicrobiales; family Aldehydirespiratoraceae; genus Aldehydirespirator. The sequence continues at coordinate 37,815 of CBDCSK010000013.1, read as the reverse complement.
GGATCGAGCTGCTCACGGGAGCCGGCGGTGGTGTCGCCGACCCGCTCACCACCGACGAGAAGATCCCCGCTGGGAACCGTCTTCAGGGGGTCGTGTCCGGAGGTCGGCATGGTCACGTGAGGGCGAAGCCGCCATCGACCCGCAGCGTCGTGCCGGTGGTGTAGGTGTTGGTCAGCAGGAACATGACGGCGTGAGCGATCTCGGCGGGATCACCGATGCGGCCAAGCGGGATGGCTGAGGCCAATCGCTCGAGGGCCGCCTCGCTGCCCAGGGCTCGTCGAAGGACGCCCGTGCCGAAGGCACCCGGGCAGAGCGCGTTGACCCGGAGGGGTGCCAGCTCGACGGCCATGGCTCGGCAGAACGACTCGAGCGCTGCGGTGGCCACCGCCCCGGCAGAACGGCCGGGGCGTGGCTTCACCGCGGACAGGCCTGAGCAGAACACGAAGGAGCCGTCCGGCGGCATCCGGGGTGCCGCGATGGCACAGGCGTTGCGGGCGGCCCACACCCGGGCCTCGAACGCCGAGGAGAACATGTCGTGGTCGGCCTCGGCGACAGGGGCGGCCGGCTGGTCACCGGTGAACGAGACCACGTGGTCGATGGCGTCGAGCCCCTCGGCAAACGCGGCCAGGGCACCGGTTTCGCGCGCGTCGAGCACCCCGCAGACCGTGCCCTCGCCGATTGCGCGGCGGGCGCTGTCGGCCTTGTTCGGGTCGCGGCCCACGATGGCTACCTCAGCTCCGGCCCGGCGCACCGCCCGAGCTGTCTCCAACCCCATCCCCGACGTTCCCCCGAGGATCAGCACCGACCTGCCCTCCAGGCTCATGCGTGACACAAGGTCATCCTAATCAGTGTGCTAAATACTGGCCCATGACCCCCTCCGAGGGTGACGGAGGTGCGGCGGCACCGATCGAGCCTGTCGACGCCGACATCGACCATCCCCTGCTCAACACCGTGTTCGACGGCTTCCGCGACCGCGGCCGCGAGGTGCCGCTGCTGTACCGGATGCTCGGAAACGCTCCAGCCATGCTCGACGCCTGGGTGCAGATGGCGTGGCCCCTGCGCTCCGAGCCCGACACCGATCGGGGACTGCGAGAACTCTTGATCATGCAGACGGCGTTGCTGACCCGGTCGTCGTTCGAATGGCAGGTCCACTGGCCGGCCGCGGTCCGGGCCGGCGTGACCGAAGCCCAGCTCGAGGCGCTCAGCGACTGGCAGGGGTCCCCGGAGTTCTCCGCGGCCGAGGGGGCTGCGCTGGCCTGCGCCGGTGAGATCGTCCTCGATGGCGGCGCCTCGCCGGGTTCGGTCGCCAGGCTGCGGGAGTTCTTCACCGCGGGCGAGTGCGTCGAGTTGATCCTCACCGTGGCGTTCTATGTCTGCGTCGCCCGGACACTTCAGAGTCTCGGGATCGAGGCCGACGCCGGCGCGCCCGGCCCCGTACTCGACGTCTACTCGCGACTGATCCAGTAGCTGTCTGGGCGCGATGTCACTGCCGCTCGGGGCGGCGTTGGGGCAGGATCGTCATGGGGGCCATGGCGGTTAGGTCGATGTCGAGCAGCCACGGGCCGCCGGCGGCGATCGCCTCGGCGAAGGCCCGGGTGAACCCATCGGGGTCGGAGATCTCGGCTGAGCGCATCCCCATCGCCTCCGCCAGCGGCGCGAACCGGGGTGTGGCCAGGTCGACGCCGGTGCGGCGGCCCTCGACCACCATGTCCTGGATGAACCGCAGGATCCCGTAGCCCCGGTCGTTGAACACGCAGACAACCAGCGGCAGATCCTGCTGCACGGCGGTGGCAAGCTCGCCGAGGCTCAGCATGAGCCCACCGTCGCCCTGTATGACCACCGTGGGCTTGCCTGAGCCGACCGCGGCGCCCACCGCGAGGGGAACTCCGGGCCCGATGGCCATCGACACCGGACGCATGGCGGTGCGGGCCCGGCGCACGGGCAGCAAGCGGTTGCCCCACTGGTAGGCCGACACGGTGGCGTCCTTGGCCACAATCGCACCCCCGGGGAGGATCTCGTCCATCGCGTCCATGATCGCCAGCAGGTCGGGGCCGAGCGCCTCCCGGCCGGCGGCCACGGTCTCGTCCCGGATCCTGCGGCAGTCCCCGGCCCACGTCGGATCGGGGGCCGGAGCGGCCACCGACGCCAGCAGCGCTTCCAGGCCGAGACGGGCGTCACCGACCAGCCCGACCTCGACGGGATGGATCCGCCCGATCATGGCCGCGTCGGCGTCGAGGTGCACCAGCCGACCGGGGATCGTCAGCCACTTGTGGATGTTGTTGTTCTGCTGGAAGCGGGTCCCCACAGCCAGCACCACGTCGGCGCCGGCGATCACCGGGTCCGTGGCCGTGAGGTCGGTGTTGGGACCCAGGCTCAGCGGGTGGTCCTCAGAGATCGAGCCCCGGCCCTCCACGGTGGTGAGCACCGGCGCGCCCAGGAGCTCCGCCAAGGCCGTCAGCTGCCGGCCGGCGCCGGCCAGCACCGCGCCGCCCCCGGCGATGATCAGCGGCCGGGCTGCGTTGGAGAGCAGGGCCGCGGCGGCGTCCACCAGGGCGGCCTCCGGCGTCTCCAGTTGCGGCGGGATGGCCACCACCTCACCGACCTCGCCCCGGCTGTACTGCAGGTCGATCGGGATCTGCACCGCGGCGGGACCGGGGCGTCCGGAGAGGGCCTCGGCGGCCGCGGCCAGCACGGCACCGGCGATGCCGGCGTGGTGGTCAACGTGCTCGGACCGCTTGGTGACGGTGCGCAGCATGTCCAGCTGCTGGTCGGCCTGGTGCAGCGCGCTCCGGCCCCGGCCGTACTGGTCGGACTCCACTTGACCGGTGAGCATCAGCACCGGTGACGAGGCGTAGCTCGCCTCGTACAGCCCGCCCATGGCGTTGGCTGCGCCGGGGCCGGTGCTGGTCACGCACACTCCGAGACGGCCCGTGGCCCGGGCGAAGCCGTCGGCCGCGTGGGCGGCGCCCTGCTCGTGGCGGCAGCCCACCAACTCGATGCCCGGCGTCTGCGAGACCGCATCCAGGATCGGGATGTTGTGCACGCTCACGATCCCGAAGACGGTGTCGATGCCGAGGGCCCGGAGGGCGGCGACCGCGGCCTCTCCGCCGGTCATGGTCGTCATGGGCTGCCTCCGGGCTCGTTTCTGACAAGGCGATAATTCCCGCTCTTGTTCGCTTCGCTCACGGGCCGCTCGGGCCACGGCCTCGCCCTCATGGGACGGATTCGCTCGCGTCATTACTCGGCCTCTTGGGTTCTCGTGGAAGTCCGAGGATTCGCTCGGCCAACAGGTTGCGCATGATCGCGTCGGTTCCGCCGGCGATCGACAGCCCCGGTGTCGAGCACTGCACGGTGGCCCATGAGGCCGCCAGACTGTCGGCGGCGTCCCAGGCCACAGCCTCAGAGCCGAGAATCTCCAGTGCCAGCGAAGCCGACTCCTTGGACACCTGGGTGCCGCTGAGCTTCGCCAGCGATCCCTCCGGACCTGGCTGCACGCCGGCGAGCAGCGCCTCGGTCACTCGCTTGCCCAGCAGCGCGGTGATGCGCTCCCGAATGATCAACTGCGAGATCCGGTCGGTCATGGCGGGATCGTCGATTCGGCCCCGCCGGCGGGCCTCCGCGGCCAACACCGACGCGGGGTGCCCGTAGCCGGCTGGATTGCTGGTGCCGATCGAGACCCGCTCGTTCATCAGCGTCGTTATGGCTGTTCGCCATCCCTGGCCCACCTCTCCCAGCGCGGCGTCGGGACCCAGCAGGCAGCCGTCGAAGAACACCTCGTTGAACCTCGACACGCCGCTCATCTGGCGCAGGGGACGGATCTCGATGCCGGGCAGGGACATGTCCACGATGAGCATCGTCATGCCGGCATGGCGCGAGCTGGCGGGATCGGATCGGGCCAGCAGCATGCCGAAGGCGGCGTTGTGGGCTCCCGAGGTCCAGACCTTCTGTCCCGACACCGACCAGCCGTCACCGTCGGGCTCGGCACGGCAGCGCAGGCCGGCCAGGTCGGAGCCGGCCTCGGGCTCGGAGAAGAGCTGGCACCAGATCTCCTCGCCGCGCAGCAACGGCGGCAGGTGGCGGCTCCGCTGCTCTTCGGTGCCGTGGGCCAGAACGGTGGGGGCGCACATCCCGACGCCGATGATGAAGATGTCCAGCGGCAGCGCGTAGCCGGCGGCCTCCTCGTTGAAGATCGCCTGATGCCGGTTGCTCAATCCCTGGCCGCCGTAGCGCCGGGGCCACGAGATGGCGCCGAGGCCGGCGTCGAACAGCAGGCTCAGGCACCGGCGGGCCCGGGCGACCCGCACCTCGTTCGGGGCGTCGTCGGGCGGGGGCCGGCCGTGCTCGTCCCGCTTCCACCCCTCTACGGCGCCGTGATGGGCCAGGAACGACCGCACTCTCCGGCGGAAGTCGTCGTCGGAGGGCATGGTTCTACAGGCGGCTGCTGAATCCGCCGTTGACGCCGAAGGTCTGGCCCGTGATCCAGCCGGCCTCCTCAGTAGCCAGGAACCGGATCATGCCGAAGAGGTCCGCGGCCGTTCCCATCCGCCCGACGGCGGTGCCGTCGATCATCTTCTGGATCCCCTTGGGCGGGACCTGCGAGCGGGTGGCCTCGTTGTCGATCGGGCCGGGTGCCACCGCGTTGACGGTGATGCCGCTCGGCCCCAGTTCGGTGGCCAGCGCGAAGGTCAGCTGGTTCAGGCCCAGCTTGCTGACGCCGTAGACCCCGGCGGGCATGTAGGCCCCCATCGAGGAGATGTTGATGATCCGTCCCCAGCGGGCCTGTTGCATGGCGCCGACCACGGCCTGAGCGCAGAGCAGCGGGCCCCGCAGGTTCACCGCCATCACCAGATCCCAGTAGTCGGGCGCGGTCTCCACGGCAGGAGCGGGCTCCAGATCGCCCCAGATGCCGGCGTTGTTGATCAGCACGTCGATGCGGCCGTAGGCGTCGAGCGCGGCGGCGGCCATGGCCTCCGTCTGGGCGGGATCGGTCACATCCGTCGCGACCGCGGTCAGCCGGGAGTCCGGCACGTCAGCGGATATCGCCTCGGCGGCGTCCTCGACGGACGACGACTCGAGGTCGGCCAGCACCACCGCGGCGCCATCGGCCGCGAACATGCGGGCGTAGTCCCGGCCGAGGCCGCGGGCTGCTCCGGTCACGATCACCGTCCGTCCGGCTACCGACCGGGCCGATCCTCCGGATGCGGGGCCTGCCGCATCGGGCGACGCTGATTCGTTCACTGCTGAAGCCTCCACTGTCGTGCCGTTCTATCGCAGCGGCAGGCCGAGGCCGCGGCCGGCGATCAGTCCCCGCATGATCTCGGAGGTGCCGCCGCCGATGGTCTCGCTTATGGACTGGCGCCAGAGGTACTCGATCTGCGATCCCACCACCACTGAGTCCGGGACGCCCAGGTCGCCGGCCAGGCGGGACACCTCCTGCGCGACCTCGCTGCCCGCCAGCTTGTTGGCGGCCGCCTCCACCGCGGCGTCCCGGCCGTCCTGCACCGCCTCGCACATGGCCAGGGCCAGGGCTTCCACCTCGGCCACCCGCACGGCCAGGTCGCTGAGCCGGTACCGGACCACCGGGTCGCCGGTCAGGCCGCGCTCCGACAGCCAGTCGACGAGGTCGTCGAAGTCACGGCGGACGCGGGACGGTTGGAACTGCACGTGGCGCTCGGTGGCCAGCGACTCGCCGATCAGTTGCCATCCGCCGTTCTCGGTGCCGATCCGGTTGTCCACGGGAACTTCGACCTCGTCGAAGAAGATCTCGTTGAAGCGCTCCCCGCTGAGGGCGGTGAGCGGCGAGACCGTGATCCCCGGCGACCGGCGATCGACGATCAGGATGGTCAGGCCCCGACCCCGGCTCTCCTGAGTGCCCGTCCGGCACAGCATCCACAGGTAGTCGGCCCGATGACCGCCCGAGGTCCAGCGCTTCTCGCCGGTCACCAGATAGACGTCGTCGCGGCGGACGGCCCGGGTGCGCAGGCCGGCCAGGTCGGAGCCGGCCTCGGGCTCGGAGTACCCCAGCGAGAAGAAGACCTCGCCGCTGCGCAGGCCGGGCAGGAAGCGCTGCTTCTGCTCGTCGGTGCCGGCCCGGATGATGGTCTTGGCCACGATCCCGGAGCCCAGCGGCGGGCGGGCGGCCCGGCTGCGGGCCATCTCGTCCCAAAGCACGAACTCGAACAGCGGGTGCTTGCCCTCGCCACCCACCTCCTTGGGCCAGGCCAGGGCCAGCCAGTTGCGCTTGCCCAGAGCCAGGTACAGGCGCCGGGTGGCGTCGTCGTAGGCGCCCTCGTGGTGGAAGAAGGCGCCGATGTCCCCGAAGTCCTCGAGGAAGGCCCGCACCTCCAGCCGGAACGCCCCCAGCTCAGGGCCGAGATCGAAGTTCACGAGAGGCCGAGCGAATGGGCGGGACAAGGCGGCCCATACGGCGCGAGGCCGTGGCCCGAGCGGCCCGTGAGCGCAGCGAACAAGAGCGGGAATGACACCGCTGCTACGTGACGCACTCTCACCTGCCTGTGGGCGTCATGAGCCTGCCGGGCCGCTGGGGCTATTCGGATTCGTCCTCCTCTCCCGTGTACCACACGGGGGCTCGCTTCTCCACGAACGCCTTGGGGCCCTCCTTGATGTCGGGATGGTCCCAGTGCATCCTCAGCAGCGCCCAGCCGTACTCGAGGCTGTCGCGGTAGCCCATCTCGATTGAGCTCCAGATGGCCTGCTGGGACAGCGACACCGCGGCCGGCGAGTTGGCGCAGATCTGCTGGGCGATCTCCTCCGCCACGGTCATCAGCTCCTCGGGCTCGGCCAGCTCGTCCACCATCCCGAGTTGGTAGGCCCGCTCGGCCGACATGCGGTAGGACTTGCCGCACAGCGTCATCCGCAGGGCGGAGCCGAGAGGCAGGCGCTTGGCCAGGCCGATGTTCTCCACCGCGCCGACCATGCCCACGTTGACGTGGGTGTCCAGGAACGTGGCCTTGTTGGACGACACCACGATGTCGGCGTCCACGACGAAGTGCAGCCCGGCGGAGGCCACCGTGCCGTTGACCGCGCAGATGACCGGCTTCCATACCCGGTTCTGCCTCGGCGACCAGAACACCTCGTCGGTCAGCGGGCCCTTGCCCGCCTTGACCTTGCCCCGGGCCGCCACCGCTCCCATGTCGGCACCGGTGCAGAAGTGGCGGCTCCCGGCGGCGGTCACGATGGCGCACCGGATCCAGGGATCCTCGCGCACCTCGGCCCAGATCGCCTTGACCGGTTCGATCATGGAGCCGTGCAGCGCGTTGCCGCGCTCGGGCCGGTTGATCGTTATGTGGGCCACATGGTCGCGCCGCTCGTAGATGAGGCCCTCGAGCGGTTGGGTCAGGTCGACGGTCATTGCCGGTCTCCTCTCGTTGCCGGATGGTTGGTCAGATTCCGAGACTCTCCAGGACGCGGGCGCGAGCCGACGCCACCGGAACGGGCTGCAGCGACAGCTGGCGGATCCGCAGGCTCACATGGGCTACCGGACCCTCGATGGTGAAGCCGATGGCACCGAAGGTCTGGTGAGCCTGGTAGGCGGCGGCGGTAGCCGAGGCGGCCGCTGACAGGCGGGCTCGGGCCGCAGCGGCCGGCGCATCCGGGTCGCGGCTGTCGAGGGCGCAGGCCGCGGCCCGAGCCATGATCCGCGACGCCGACACCGACACCGAGCATGAAGCCAGGGGATGGGAGATGGCCTGGAAGGTGGCAATCGGCCGGTTGAACTGGACCCTGTCCTTGGCGTACTGGCCGGCGATCTCGACAAGATTCTGCGCCGCCCCGGCCAGGTAGGCCGCGGCCGCAGTCTGGCCCAGCGCGACCGCCGTGGTGGCGTCGCCCAGCGGCCTCAGCCTCTCCAGCTCAGCCCGCCCCCAAGGCTCGCCCGCGGTGGTATCGACCGGCTCCGGGGGACCGACAGGCCGGCTGAGCCAGGCCTCTGAAGAATCGATCTCGACAAAGGCGCCCGCTTCGGCGGCCCACGGCAAGAGAGGCGGCTGGCCGACGCTGGCGAGTTGGCGCCCGTCTGAGATCGGCTCCATCTCGGACGGATCGAGCAGCGCGCCGGCTATGAAGGTGCCAACCAGCGGTCCCGGTGCGCCATGGGCGCCGAGCTGCTCCATGGACGCAGCGATCTCCAGCGCTCCGCCCCCTCCGGCGGCGGTGCCCAGCCCGAGCACCCCGAGCTCCGCAAGGCCGCGCCAGTACTGCTCGGGCAGTGGGTCGGAGTCGGTGAAGCCGGCCCCGGCTCCACAGCGACGGCATAGCCCGTCGACCGACCGGGCGAGTTCGGACTGTTCGGCGGTGTAGGAGAGGTCGAGGCTCATCAGATGCCCCAATGCTCGTGAGCGCAGGCGGCCGCCGGCCGTCCGAAGCTCGCGGCCTCGCTGCGCAGCGCCAGCAGCCTCAGGGTGGCCAGATGCAGGTCGTACTCCCTGGTGAATCCCATGGCTCCGTGATACTGGTGGGTCCTTCTGAAGATCAGCTTGGAGGCTTCGGATGCCTGGGTGAGCGCCGCGGCTGCGGTGCCGGCCGAGCCTGTGAAGGCCGCCTCCAAGGCGAGCCAGCGGGCTCCCTCGACCGCGACGGAACACTCGGCCAGGCCGTGCTGGACCGCCTGGAACGAGCCGATCGCCCGGTCGAACTGGCGCCGGTCGCTCACATGCCGGACCGTGATGTCGAGGGCGAAGTGCATGGCCCCCACCATCTCGGTGGCCACCGCGACACGCGCCCAGGAACGGACCTCAGCCACTGGCGCCTCGTCGATCACACCGCCCTCAGGCAGCCCGGTCACCTCGCCGACAGGCCATCCCAGCCGGGAGCGGACCCTGGGGATCCGGCGGTCCGGTCGCACCAGGCGCACGCGGTCATCGCCGATCACGACGAGGGCGTCGGCGTCGGCCGCGAAGCGGGCCGGTCCCGAGTGGCTCTCGGCCACCACCGCGACAGGCCCCTCGACGTCGACGTCCAGGGTCGGCAGCACCAGTAGCCGCCAACCGGCGGCCGACGACGCGAGAGAACCCGAGAGCGTCTCGAGCACCAGGGCCGCGTCCAGCCGGCAACTGCTGCGGGGCTCCGCGATGTCCAGGAAGCCCGCCTCGGCCAGACGCTTGTCGAGGTCGTGGTCGTAGCCGGGCTCGTCGCCGCCGAGGTCATGCAGCCGGGCGGGGCCGGCATGGCGTGACAGCAGCGTCCTCACCGCGTCGAGCACTGCTTCCTGGTGGGAGTCGAGCGTGAAGTCCATGGTCAGTTCTTGGGCAGGCGCAGGTGTCGGCGCGACACCAGGTTGAGCTGCACCTCGTAGGTCCCGGCCGCGACGCCCGCGGCCAGCGACTTGCGCATCTGGAGGTCGGAGTCGGATCCGTAACGCATGATCTCGTTGCCCTGGAGGGCCGCGCAGGCGTCGGCCACCAGCCTCTCGGCTTGCACCATCGCCACCCGGGCCACGTTGGCGTGGGGCGAAGGTGGAAGATCGTGGGCCCGCTCATCGATAACGCGGTAGCAGAGCATGCGGGCCGCCTCGCAGGCGGTCTTGGCCACACCCACGGCCTCGACAGCCACTGGATCGATCGACCGGCCCTGCTCCATCGCCCCTCTTACCGTCTCGTCGAGCACGTAGGCGGCCCGGGCCCAGCGGGGCGCCCCCACCCGCTCGAACGACAGCGCCTCGCGCACCACGCTCCACCCCTCGTTCTCCGGCCCGAGCCGGTTGGCGACCGGGACCCGCACATCGGTCAGGAACAACTCGGTGAACGAGTGCTCGCCCACCATCCCCGGGATGGGACGCACCACCAGGCCGGGGGAGTCCATGGCCATGAGCAGGACAGAGATGCCACGGTGGCGCTCGGCCTGGGCGTCGGTGCGCACCAGCAGGTAGCAGTGATCGGCGATGTCGCCGTAGGAGGTCCAGATCTTGGACCCGTTGACCACATAGTCGTCGCCGTCGAGCACGGCCTGGGTCCGCAGCGACGCCAGGTCGGTCCCAGCCTCGGGCTCGGAGAACCCCTGGCACCAGATCACGTCGCCGGCCGCGATGGGAGGCAGGTACCGCTGGCACTGCTCGGGTGTGCCGTGGGCCATAATCGACGGGCCGATCCAGTTGACGTTCATGTACTGGGGGCCGCGGGGCTCGCCCCGGGACCACAACTCCTCGCCCAGCACGGCCAGCATCCAGGGCGTGGCCCCCGTCCCGCCCCATTCGGTCGGCCAGTGGGGTGTCAACCATCCCCTCTCAGCGAGCAGCCCGGCGAAGCGCCGGGAGTACTCGGCATTGTCGGCCGAGCCCAGCACGGCGGTGGCGCCCTCCCATCGTCCCGGTAGCTCCTCCGCGAGGAAGTCCTGAAGCTCCGACCGGTAGGACAGATCCTCATCGGTCCAGTCGAACTCCATTGACGGCCCCCAGAATCGGTGCTCCAGCCCTTTTAGTGTACTGAATCGCCGGGGATGCCGCCTCCGCGCCGTCCGTGTGTCCGGCGTTCACCAGCCGTGCTGGTCGGTGAGCACGCCCTCGGAGATCACACCCTGCCTACGCAGGCGGTCGATGGCGGCTTCGTCATAGCCCAGTTCGGCCAGGATCTCGTGGTTGTGCTGCCCCATGGTGGGCGATGCGACCCGGTTCCATGCCTCCGGTCCCGCGCTGAATCGGGCCGGCCACGAGATGTAGGTGTGGCGGCCGCACAGCGGATGGTCGAGCTGCTCGAAGAACCCCCGGTGGCGCAACTGCGGATTGTCGACTACCTCGTGGGCCCACTGCACGCGGGTCGCGGGCACACCGTGGGCCATCAGCGTCTCCGCGGCCTCCTCAGCCGGGTGGGCTGCACACCACCGCTCAAGATCGTCGATGCCGGTGCCTTCAGAGACCGCGAGGGCTGCTTCCAGGGCCTGCCCATCGGGCAGGCAGACTGCGATCCACTCGTCCTCGCCCGGGCCGCGGAAGACCTGCTGGAACATCAGGGGCGACGAGTTGCCCATGGAGCGTTGCAGGTTCCCGAACGTCGAGTACTCGACGACCTGTTCGGCGGCCACCGCCAGGCCTGCGCCGACCATCGGCGCCTCGATCACCTGGCCCTCTCCGGTACGGTCCCGTTCTGCCATCCCCACCAGGGCTGCGATCGCTCCGTGCACTCCGGCCAACGGATCGCACATGCCGTTGGGAATGACCGGGGCCTCCCCCTCGTATCCGGTCAGGAAGGCGAGACCGCAGGACTGCTCGATGGTCTGGGCGAATCCCACCCGGTCCCGCCACGGTCCTTGCAGCCCGAACGCCGGCATGCGCACGATCACGATGCCGGGATTGGCGCCCAGTACCGCCTCCGGCCCCAATCCGAGCTGCTCCACCACCCGGGGGCTGAAGTTCTCGAACATCACGTCGCAGGTGCCCAGCAGTCGCAGTGCGGCGCGGTGCCCTTCGGGGGTCGACAGATCGATGCACAGGCCACGCTTGTTGGTGTTGGCGCCGCAGAACAACGGCGACCACTCCCACCACTGCGGCTCGCTCATGGCGCGGATCGTGTTCATCCGGATGCCGTCGGGGCGCTTGGGGCCCTCGAAGTGGATGACGTCAGCGCCGAGCCCGGCGAGGATTGCGCCCGCCATCGGCCCTGCCCAGAAGCCCGTGAAGTCCGCCACCCTCACGCCCTCGAGGGGAAGCTCCCATCCAGCCGCGCCAGAGTGCTCCTGGCGGGGCCGCGGCTCCCAGCCGACATGCTCCACGTCGGTGAGGTTCTGGGCCGGCGCGGGCGCATCGATCGGCTCGCGGCCGAAGCGGTACGGGCGCCGGGGCTGCAGGAAGCCGCCCGGATGGCGCACGAACCACTGCTCGGCCGCGAAGTGGTCGATGCCCGTCACGGTCTCGCCCGAGCCGATGGGCGCGACTGGGATCCTCATCAGCGAGGCGGTCTCGACGATCTCGTCCGTGGTGTGCTGCCGGGTCCACTCGCGGATGGGGCCCTGGAGCTCTCCGGCGCGCATTCTGCGCTCGACCGCGATGAAGAGGGACTCGTCCTGCTGCCATTCGGGTCGGCCGATCAGCACGCAGAAGTCGAGCCACTGCTGACCGGTGATTACGAAGAATCCGACCCACCCGTCCCTGGTGGGCTCGATACCGGGAACCGGCACACCGCGGCTGCTCTGGAAGGGCCGGCCCGCCATCGAGGCGAACGTCACGGGGTACATGCCGTGCTCGAGATGGGTGGTCTCCAGCATCGAGACGTCGATCAACTCGCCGACACCGGTTCCGCGGGCGCGGTCGAGCACTCCCAGCAGACTCACGGCCGCGACCGAGCCTGCGAACCAGTAGCTGGGTTCCCCGCCGACCATCAGGGGGGCCAGACCGGGAGCGCCCCGTGGCGCCATGCCGCCGGAAGCAGCCTGCAACGTGAGGTCCGAGGCCCGCCGTGAGGACCAAGGACCCTCCATCCCGAACGGTGAGACGACCGCCGCGCTGAGATGGCCGAAGCGCTCGTGCAGCGACTCCCACGTGTCATCGAGATGGTCGGTGACAACGACATCGGCCAGCTCAAGCAGGGCAGTCAGCTCGTCGCCCGGATCGCTCAGACCGCGCTTGGAGCAGTGCAGGTACTCGAACAGCGGACTCGAGCGGCCGGCGAGGTCGGCCCCGGTGACGCTGCGCCGGCGAAGCTCATGACCGCCCGCCGGCTCGACGAATACCACGTCGGCGCCGGCATCGGCCAGGATCTTGGTGCAGTACGCCACCTCGATCCCGCCTCCCGACTGCAGGACACGAAGACCGCGCAGGGGCGCTACCGCCATCGGCTCTCCACAGAGGCCGAGTGAGTAGGCACGCGGATTCGGTCCACACGGGCGAGGCCGTGGCCCGAGCGGTTCGTGAGTGCAGCGAACGAGAGCGGGAAACACCCCGCTGCGTGGTGATGGGCCTGCACCTGCCCCCGCTCGCTCCTTATAGGCCCGGGCCCGGGCCCGGGGTGCCGGCGACTAGCCGGCCAGGGCTGCGAGCGCTCCCCAGGTCTCCTGGGTGAGCTTCCAGACGCCGTCTTCGAAGATGGCGGTGCCGGTGGCGTCGGCGACCTGGGTCGGCGTGCCGTTGATGAGCAGGTCGAAGGTGAAGCTGGCGTTGGACTCGTCGGCCACCACGACATCGCGCATGTCGATGGTGAGGCCCGCAGCCAGGCCGCCCAAGGCCTTGAAGATCTCGCCGGTGGCGGGATCGGATCCCTCCAGCACTGCGACCATCTCGTCGATGTAGGCCTGCTGCTCGTCGCCGGTGGCGGTGCCCACCAGCGCCAGGTTGTCGAAGAACAGCGACACGTTGGCGGTCACCTCCGCAGCGGCCGCCTCCGCATCGAACTCGTCGCCGTCGCCGGTGTCGGCGAGGGCTGCGAGGGCGCCCCAGGTCTGCTGGGTGAGCTTCCAGACGCCGTCTTCGAAGATGGCGGTGCCGGTGGCGTCGGCGACCTGGGTGGGGTTGCCGTTGATGAGCAGGTCGAAGGTGAAGCTGGCGTTGGACTCGTCGGCCACCACGACATCGCGCATGTCGATGGTGAGGCCCGCAGCCAGGCCGCCGAGGGCCATGAAGATCTGGCCGGTGGCGGGATCGGATCCCTCCAGCACTGCGATCATCTCGTCGATGTAGGTCTGCTGCTCGTCGCCGGTGGCGGTGCCCACCAGCGCCAGGTTGTCGAAGAACAGCGACACGTTGGCGGTCACTTCCGCAGCGGCCGCCTCCGCATCGAACGTATCGACTGGCTCCGGCTCCGGCTCGGGCTCCGGTGCTGGTTCGGGCTCCGGCTCCGGCTCGGGCTCCGGTGCTGGTTCGGGCTCCGGCTCCGGCTCAGGCTCCGGTGCTGGTTCGGGCTCCGGTTCGGGGTCGGGGTCGGGTGCTGGCTCAGGTGTCTCATCGACGACAGGAGCCGGTGTCTCATCGACAGCGTCCTCGCCGTCATCACCGCAATTGGCGGCCAGCAATACTGCGGCGGCCGCGACCAACGCGAGCCTCCAGGTTCTCGACATGGTGCCCTCCCTCAGGGTGTCGAAGGACCGGCTGCTGTGCCGGCCCGAGATCGAAACTCAGTATACCCAATTCGGCTGAAGGCTGCCGGGGCGGTCTCAGCCGCGTTCCGGGGCCGGCCTAACCCTCGCGGGCGACCATTGGAATGAAGCCGGAGACCGCCCTCCAGCACGGGCAGCCGGCGTCCCACTGGATCGCCCTGTAGTGGTCCACCAAGGAGTGGTCGTTCGGGCCGAACGAGCCGGGTGCGACGCCTGCAGGGGTGAAGTCACCGGCATTCTCGAGCGCGGCCACGTAGTTCTGGCGGGTCAGGTCGGCTGCCGCGCCGTGCAGGCCGGCGAGCACCAGCGAGAGGAGATCGCAGGTCCTCAGGATGCTGGCGAACTCACCGGTCTCCGGGGCGCGCCTCTCGATGTCGGTGCCCGAGTACCGCTCGTAGTTGGACAGGCACGCCTCCGCCTCCTCGTTGGCCATCCCGGCCGCGATCTCGCCGGCCCGCTTCATGGTCATCGCCAGGGCCCCGTCGTACTGCTCGGCGGGAAGAGACTTCCCCGACACGTCCGCGGTCTGCTCGCCGTAGTCGGTGGACAGGTAGAGGGGCCGGTAACCCTGGCTCTCGGCGAAGCCCATCACGCCCGCGAGGCTGGAGCCGCCCACCAGCGGAAGGGCCACGTCGACACCGTCGACGATGAAACGCTGAACCGCGATGGGGTCCTCGGGACTGCCCACTCCCTCGCCCGATGTGGCCGTCTCCGAGGCGATCTCGTAGCCGGCCGCAGCGACCTGCTCGCGCAGCTCCGCCACGCCCTCGTCGAGGCGGGTCTCGTAGTACATGCCCACGGTCCCCTCGAACAGGCCGCTGTCGATGGCCCACTGGGCATAGTTGCGCAGGTGCTTGCCGTGATCGGCGCGCAACGTGAAGAACCAGGGGGCACCCCGCTGGTACAGCGAGGGGGGAGCGCCGTCGGTGTCGATTACGGGGATCTCGAACCGGGTGGCGAGGCACTCGGCACCGACGGTGAAGCTGACGCTGGACACCGCGGCGAACACGTCGGAGTCCTGTGCGAAGGCGGTGCAGACACCGAGTTTCGCCGAGTCGCTGATGATGTTGTACTTGCCGAAGACGAGCTCCACCCCGATGCCCTCGGGCAGGAGCCCCTCCCGAATCCACTGGTCGACGACGGCCAGGGCCTGCGCCTCCGGATCGCCGATGCCGAACTCGGGGTTCAGGACGGCGAAGGCCTCCAAGTCGGGGAAGGCCACACCGATGCGCACGATCCGGGCGGGAACGGTGGAAGCGGGCGGCTCATCGGCAGACGCGTCAGTGGTGGACGCCGCCGCGGTGGTGGTTGGAGCCACATCGGTGGTGGTGTCGCTGGGCGCGTCGTCGGCCGGTGCGGGCTCGGTCGTGGGGGTCTCGGGCTGCTCGGCCTCCCCCGGGGGATCCTCGACCTGGGCCTCCTGTGAGGGTGCCGGTTGCGGGGCCGGTTCGCCGGCGGGTTCACTGCTGTCGGAGCCGCAGGCGGCAGCCAGCAGCGCTAGCAGGACGGCTAGGGACACAAGTCGCCCCGGGAGTGTGCGTGCAGTCCTGGTCATCGGCCGCTCCTCGGGAATCTGGACGGACGTGCCCTGAGAATACGGTGTACTCTATACCTGGAGCCGGTTGGGAATCCGGGGGAAGAGGCCAATGACCAGCACCATCGACTCGACCGACGCTCCAGCTGGACAGGACAACACCCTTGGCAGGGTCCAGGTTCGGAAGGCCACCGGCTCGGTAGGCGCGATCGTCTCCGGGGTGGACCTCAACGAGGACTTCGACGAGGCGACGGGATCGATAGTCCGCGAGGCGCTTCACGAGAACTGCGTGCTGGTCGTGCGCGGGCAGTTCCTCACTCCCGACGCCCACATGCGGGTTGCCCGGCTCTGGGGAGAGCCGTTCCTTCCCCACTACTACCAGGCCAACTCGGTGGAGGGCTACCCCCACATCGCGGTGATTCCCAACTTCGGCAAGGAGAAGACCCCGTCGGAGGGCTGGCACGTCGACGGGTCGCACTTCCGGGTCCCGCCGACGGTCTCGGTCGCTGTGGGACGGACGATCCCTGCCGTCGGCGGCGACACCATGTTCTCGAACCAGTACAACGCCTATGACCGCCTCTCCGACGGCATGAAGCAGTTCCTGGATGGCCGCCGGGTCAGGTTCGTCGGGACTAGGCCGGTCGGGCCCGTCCGGCACATGGACCGGATATCAGACCTGCTGCCTGCCAACGAGAAGGAGGAGGTGGCCCAATACCACCTCATCGCGCCCGAACACCCGGCCACCGGCCGTAAGGCGCTGTACATGAACCGCCCCGGAAAGGCGATGACCCAGTTCGAGGGCATGACGGAGGCGGAGAGCCTCCCCATTCTGGAGTTCCTGCACACGCAGTCGGTGACCCCCGACAACGTGTACCGCCACTCGTGGACCCCCGGGGACCTGGTCGCATGGGACAACCGCTGCACCATGCACTACGGCGTCCACGACTACGGCGACGTCGAGCGCACCCTCGTCCGCATCACCGTCGATGGCGCTCTCTGACGCGGCCGCTCGGCCTCGTGCCCGCCAGGGTCGCGGTCAGGCGTCGCGGTAGCTCTTGTCGCGGACGCTGTCGAAGGCGATCGTCCTGATCGACGCGTAGAGGCCGCCCTCGGCCAGATTGTGGATCCTGGCGTGATCGGGGTGGGTGGACCAGCGGACCGCGGCCTCCTCATCGTCGAAGACGACAACACCCCAGTAGGTGAGGTCCTCGTCGCGGTCACGCCAGAAAACGAACCCGTCGGTCTCCTCGGCCAGGACTCGCATGTCCGCCACCGCGGTGGCGTGCAGGTCGTCGTTGTCGTGGGAATCGCGGACCGTCTCGAAGTAGATCAACTGCATTGGGGTCTCCTTTGGGTGAGTAAGGGCGATAGTGGCGATCCGGGCGGCGTCAGGCTGCCGCCTGGTGGCGTTCTCCGGCCTGGAGTTCGACGATGCGTATGCCGGGGTCCTCGGCGGCGCGGAGGTCCCGCATCGAGGTCTGCGCCTTGAACATCGGCGGGAAGGAGCGATGGGCGTAATGGATCGGCACTAAGACCGGCGCGCCCAGAATGCGGGTGGCCTCCACCATCTCGCGGGCCGTCACCACCAGCTGCCGGCGCATGAGCCTCGCGCCGTTGATCGGCCCGATGGCCACGTCGAAGGCGTCTGCCGACTCGCGGTAGCGCTTCAGCGCTTCGAGGCTCAGGGTCTCGCCGCCGTAGAAGACCCGAACGTCACCGGAGTTGAGGGCGTAGTTGGTGGTTACGAGCCCGTCGCGGTCGTGGTCCTCGATGGCCTCGATCCTCACGAGGCCGGTGAGCTGGCGCCGCTGGCCCCACGCCAGCACCTCGATGTCGGCGAAGCCGGCCTGCTCGGCCCGTTCCACCATGTTCTCGCCGGCCACGTAGACCGGGGTCCCGGCGCGGTGGGGGTAGGCAGCCAGCTCGGCCATCCCCCAGTGGTCGCGCACCCAGTGGCTGCCGATGACGGCGGTCAGCTCGGGAAGGTCCTCCACCGCCACGGTGGCGTGCTCGTTGAAGGCCCAACTCTTGGCGAACCACGGGTCGGTGAGCACGACCGCGTCGGCGATCTCCAGCAGCACGCAGGCGTTGGCGATGCGGGTGACCGCCCATGGAGGCGAGCCGGAAGTCATGGCCCCTACAGGATCTAGCTCACATGCGCAGGAAGCGGCGGGCGTTCTCGCTGGCGATCTTGCGGAACGTCTCGTCGCCGAGTTCGTCGCGCCACTTGAGGACTATGTCGACGGAGTTGGGGAACCGGCAGCCTCCGTGGGGGTAGTCCGAGGAGTACATCAGGATCTCGTCGCCGACCACCGCCGACACCGCCTTCACCGCGTCGGGACCCTCGTCGAGCTCGATGCCGCAGAAGATGTGGCCGTCCAGCGCGTACTCGATGGGCGTCTTGTCGATGCGAGGCAGCTTCGAGGCCAGGTAGTCGGCCTGGTAGGTCATGCGGTTCAGCCATGCGCCGACCCAGCCGCCGGAGCATTCGGCGAAGCCGATCCGCAGGTTGGGGTAGCGGTCGAACATCCCGCTCAGGGTCACATAGGCCACCAGCCGCTGGGCCCCCCAGGGGTGGGCAGCCATGCGGGCGATGGCCAGGTTGCCCCAGATGTCGCGGTAACCGGGGAAGTAGGGCGGCTCGTAGAAGAACGAGTGGTGCACCAGCGGCAGGTCGGCGTCGTTCATCAGAGTCCAGATCCCGTCCAGCGACGGGTCGTCGACCGGGAGGCCCTCGGGCAGCATCACCGAGACCGCCGCCACCCACGGCTCGCCCGCCAGCGACTCCAGTTCCGCTGCCGACCACTCCGGGTCGCGGGCGTTGAGCACCAGGGCGGCCTTGAGACGGTCGGTGTCCAGGCCGCAGTAGTCGTCGAGGTAGCGGTGGTAGGCGGCGTAGAGGCCGGTCTGGATCTCGGGATCGAGCGCGGTGGAGGCAGTGGAGAAGGTCGACGGGAAGATCAGCGCGATGTCCACGCCTTCGGCGTCCATGTCGTCAAGCCGCCCGCGATTGTTCTCGTTGTTGACCTCGGGGACCGGCTTGACGTCGAAGTTGAGCTTCACCGCGCTGCCGAGGGGCCCCTGCGCCCCCCGCTCACCAGCCGCGGTCTGCTGCTCCTCCGTGCCGGTGTACAGGTCCCGCCGGTAGGGGATGGGTGCGACACTGAGATGGTGGCCCTCGGTGACCTTCATGTAGTAGGGAAGCAGCTCGTCCCACCGGGCCAGCAGTGCCTTGTCGGCGTACTTGTGCAGCGTCTCCATGTTGGGGCCGACGTGCTGGTCGGTGTCGATGAACTCGAAGCCTTCTCTCATGGTGCGGGTCGCTCCTGTCTGTCGGGCTGGATCACGAGAACCGGACGGACCGGCATCACGAACAGCGGTGGGCACCGATCACGAGAACCAGCGCTCGCCCGGGGGGAAGTCGGCCGGCAGCGAGAACATGCCGTAGACGATGCCGACGGTCTCCGCCCTCACGGCGTTGTCGTGGTCGATCGTGTAGTCGGGCATCCGGCGCAGCACGGCTCTGAGCGCGACCTGGATCTGGCGCCGGGCGAGGTTGGATCCCAGGCACCGGTGGGCGCCGAGGCCGAAGGTGACGTGACGGTTCGGGAACCGGTCGGGAACGATGCTGTCGGGGTCCTCGAAGACGGAGCCGTCGCGGTTGGCCGAGGCCCACACCATCAGCACCAGGTCTCCCTTGAAGATGTGGCGGTCACCGATGACCACATCCCTGGTTGCGGTGCGGGCCATCGCCATCTGGGGGGCCTCGAAGCGCAGGAACTCCTCCACGGCTGCGGTCATCAGGTCGGGATCCTCGATCAGGCGGCGCCGGAGGTCGCGGTCGGAGTCCATCTGTATGAGCGCGTTGGAGATGGCTGAGCCGGTGGTGTCGAAGCCGCCCTGGACGATGAGGGTGGCCATCTCCTTGACCTCATGGTCGGTCACCGGTCGGCCGTCGACGGTGGCGTTGAGCAGGTAGGAGATCATGTCGTCGCGGGGCGCCTTGCGCCGGGCGGCGATCGTGTCGGAGAGAGTCTGGGCCACGAACTGGAGCCCTTCGGCGACGTTGACCCGGCGGGGGCTGTCCTGGCGCAGGAACACGACCTGATGCAGCGGCACCGAGAAGTCCTTCCACAGCTCCACGGGCAGGCCCAGCTTGTAGAGGGTGGTCATGGCCGGCACCGGGTCGGCGAAGTCGTGGACGAAGTCGCAGGATCCCTCCTCGATGAAGTCGTCGATGGCGGCGTGCACGAACCGCTCGATCACCGGCGTCATGCGGTCTACGGCCGCGGGCGACAGCATCGGGTGCAGGACCTTCCGGAATGCCAGGAACTCCGGAGCATCCATCTCGGCGGGAATGGACTTCTGCCCGACGTTCTTCTTGGGCGGGATCACCAGGGTCTCTGCGGAGGAGAACGTCTCGTCGTCGGTGGCTACCTGGCGGATCTCCTCGTAGCCGGTCAGCACCCAGAAGCCGCCGTGGCTGCCGGTCCGAGCCACCGGGCACTCCGAGCGAAGCCGGGCCAGTTGCGACCAGGGATCGGCGACGAACTGCTCCGAATGGTGATCGAAGTCGACCTCCGCATTCACGGTGTCCAACATATCAGGATACTCATTTTGCGAGGCGGCCATCCTCCTCAGCCGCGGCCAGGAACCCTCACTCCGCTCCGCCGACCGTGATCCGGTGGAGGGTGCGTTCGGCGTCGGCGTAGTCGTGGACCCCGTAGTGCATGGCGCACTGGTTGTCCCAGCAGACGACGTCACCGGGACGCCACTGGTGGCGGTAGACGTTGTCGGGGGTCGAGGACTGCTCGTAGAGGAACTCGAGGATGGGGAGGCTCTCGGCCTCGGTGAGGCCCTCGATGGCGACCATGGCCTCGCCGGGCCGGTTGAGGTAGAGGGCGGTACGGCCCGTTCCGGGGTGGACTCGAGCAATCGGGTGGTAGTTCTCCACCGGTTCGCGTTCGGAGGAGGGAAGGGTGTCCGACACACCGTCCATCCTCTGGACGCGCTTGGGCCGGGATCCAACGAACCGGCCGCGCCGGCCGGCAATGAGTTGCTTCATGCCCTCCGACAGGCGGTCGTAGGCGACGTACTGGTTCGAGAACATCGTGTCGCCTCCGGTCTCGGGAATCACATGAGGTCGAGCGACCGACACAGTCGGCGGGGTCGACATGTGCGACCAGTCGGTGTGCCACGCCTCGGCCGGGGCCTTGGCCTTGCCGAAGTTGGGCACGATGGCGATCTTCGGGTAGCCGTCGAGCGAGTTCTTGGCGTAGTACCAGGGCAGGAAGGGCTCACCGAACACCGAAGCCAGGCGCATGTGATCGTCCGGGGACAGGAACTGGTCTCGCAGTATGAGCACGCAGTTGTTGTAGAGGGCCGATCGGAGGGCGTCGGCCTCGGCCTCGGTGATGTCCGCGGTGAGGTCTACGCCGCTGAGGCTCACGCCAACGGAACCCGTGAGCGGCTGCAGGCGGATCGTCTTGTTCGTCATCGGCGGGAGTCGAGGGTATCAAGCACCGGATTGAGCATCGAGGCGGTAGACGCGGGTGGCGGTGGCCGAGAACAGGGCCCGGCGCTCGGTGGCCGTAAGCGTCGAGGCGATCTCCAGGTAGGCCTCGACAAGCGCGGTGTAGCTGCCGTAGAGGCGGTCGATGGGCCAGTTGGTGCCGAACATGGCCTGATCGGGCCCGAAGCACTCGATGCAGTGCTCCGCCCATCCTCTGATGCTGTCAATGCTCCAGTCGGGGTCGGCGCCGCTGGCCAGGGCCGAGATCTTCACCACGACATTGGGACGGGACGCCACCTTCGCGATAGCACCGGACCACTGGTCGAAGTAGTCGCGGTCGCGCTGCACGGGCTGGCCGGCGTGGCCGAGAATCAACGTCGCGTCGGGGCGGCGATCAGCCAGAGCGCAGACGGCGTTGAACTTCGGGTAGGGCACCAGCACCTCCAGGCTCAGCCCGGCGTCGGCCAGGAGCTCGAAGCCCCCGGCGAAGGCATCCGTGTCGATGGTGCCCGCCGACAGCATGTCCCTCACGCCGCGCAGCAGCCGGTGGCCGGCGTTGGCCTCGATCACCGACGCGATGTCGGCGTCGGCCGGGTGGGCCTGAGCCACGATGGCGTCGGGCGATCCCTCCCGGTCGGCCATCGTCTGCAGCCAGGCCGTCTCCAGTCCGGGAACCCGCTCCACGCAGGACTGGATGTGCACGATCCGGTCCGGCGCGTGGATGCCCGCCTGGGCCCGCAGTTCGGCGGCAGTGAACTTCGGGGCGTCGAGGCGGTGCATGCCCTTGAGGCGGGGATGGTCGAACTGCGGGTCGAGATACCGCCAGTGCAGGCCCTCGACCCGGTGGTCCCAGAAATGCACATGGGTGTCGACGAACTGCAGCGCCCGGCCATCGGCAGGCCGGGCTTGCGGTGCCTCGCCGGGGCCGTGCGACCCGCTCATCTCGGCTCGCTGCCGGGCGCGGTGGCGTCCCCGCCTGCTCCCGTCCCGGCGAATCGGGAATCCTGGTGGGTGCCCATGTACGCCTCGACCACCCTGCGGTCCGTGTCGAGGATCGAGGGCGGGCCCGAGGCGATCAGGTCTCCGGCCTCCAGCACGTACAGGCGGTCGACCAGCGAGCGCATCATGGCCACGTCGTGGTCGATCACCACGACGGTGATCCCGAGTCGGGCCCGCAGGCCGGAGATGACCCGCACGAAGTCGTCGACCTCACTGGGGCTCAGCCCTGCGGTGGGCTCGTCGAGCAGGACCAGGTGGGCGTCCAGGGCAAGGGCGCAGGCGAGTTCGGCGAGGCGTCGGGTGCCGGTGGAGAGATTGGCGATCTGGTAGTGGGCGTGCTCCCGGATTCCCAGGTCCTCCAGCATCTGCAGTGCGGTCCGGTTGCGCTCACGCTCGGAGCGGCGCGCCCCGGGCGTTCCCAGCAGCGCGGCGGCAAGGCGAGTCGGCTGCTGGCGCTCCAGGGCCAGGCTCACGGCGTCCACCAGCATCATGTCGTCGAACAGCCGGGCCTGCTGGAACGATCGGCCCAGTCCCAGCCGGGCCCGGCGGTGCGCAGGCAGCGAGCCAATGTCGCGACCGTCGAGCAGAACGGTCCCCGAATCGGGGCGCTGATGGCCTGAGAGAACGTCGAACAGCGTCGTCTTGCCCGCACCGTTGGGGCCCATCACGCCGACGATCTCGTGGCGCCTCACATCTATGGACACGTCGCGCAGGGCGTTCACGCCCCCGTAGGAGACCGACATCTGTTCGGCGACCAGAACCGGCTCCGCGTCGTGGCGCGGAACATGGCCCGGGACCGCATCCGGCCCGGTACCCCCCTCGTCTGTGGACGCGGCGCCGGCTGGTTCGCCGTCGGGCAGCAGCCCCCGGGCCACGGCCGCCTCGACCAGCTTGTCGCGGGTGGCGAACACCAGCGATGCCAGCCCGCCCGGCAGCAGGAGCAGCACAGCCAGCACGCCTATCCCCGACGACAGCAGGCCCCAGTCCTCGCCCAGGATCCGGGGGATGCCCTGCACCCAGAAGGCTCCGAGCACCGCTCCGGTCATGGTGGTCACCCCGCCGAAGATCGCCATCACCACCAGCGACAGGGACTCGCCCGGCCCGAACGTCCCGTCAATGTCCCCGGAGAAGGTGACCAGCAGCCCGCCGTACAGGAAGCCGCCGCCCGACGCGATCATCCCCGAGACCACGAAGGCCGCCAGCTTGGTCATGCGGGGTGACACGGCCACGCTGGCCGCCGACGGCTCGTTGTCGCGGACGGCGACCATCCTGCGGCCGAGGCCGCTGCGCCGGAGCCGGTGGACCACGAACATGGCCACCACCAGCGCGCCCAGGCAGGCCCAGTAGTAGCGGATCTCGCCGTCGAGGCTGACCCCGCCGAACTCCGGACGCGGTATCGACATCGACGTGGCGCCGTCGTCACCCCGATGGTTGAGCCAGTCCTGCTCCAGCAGCCAGCCGCTGGCCGCGACCGAGAAGGCGAGGGTGATCACAGCCAGGAACAGGCCCCGGATCCGCAGCGCGGGCAGGCCGAGCAGCAGCGCCACCGCCCCGCCCGCGACGGTGACGATCACGATGGCGGGACCGTGAGGGAGGCCGAGCTGGTACAGGCGGCCCCCCAGCGCCGCGCCGACGGCCACGAACGCGAACTGGCCGAGCGAGACCTGGCCCGCGAACCCGGTGAGAACCACCAGTGACAGGCCCATCACCGCGAAGAGGGCTACCGCGCCCAGGAAGAACTGCTCCGACGAGGTCATGCGGGTTGGCAGGTACACGGCCACGGCCAGTGCGGTCCCCAGCAGAGCGACCTTGGCGGCCCGCACCCGGAAATGGGCGGCGAGGTAGGGCTTCAGGGGCACGATGGCGGCGGCCAGCGTCCAGGAGCTCTGCTCGGAGCCTCGCAGCACCGAGCCCAGGCCCTTCTTCATCAGGAAGCTGCCCGCGATCGCGGCGAGCAGCACCAGGTCGAGGGCACCGCCGATGGGGTAGTTCCAGAGGACGAGCGCTTCGAGCACGCCGATGGCGATCCCGGCCACGAAGACCGACGACAGGCGGGTCAGCCCCCCCAGCATGGCGGCCGCCAGCGCCTTCAGCATGAGCTGCGGCCCCAGCGCCTGGGACAGCGCGAGCGGCCGGGTCGGTCCGATGAGGATGGCCGACACCCCGGCCAGCAGGCCGGCCGCGGTCCACACCGCGAACGACACCCTGTCGATGGGCACCCCGGCGAGGCGGGCCGCGTCGGTGTTCTCCGCGGCCGCCCGGCTGGCCTTGCCCAGCCGGCTGCGCCCCAGGAACAGCGCCAGTGCGACAGTCAGGATGGGGACGGCCACCAGGATGGTGAGCTGGCCCGGGCCGAGAAGGAGGTTGCCGACGCTGATGCGCCAGTCGAAGGGCGTCGGGTAGATCTTGCCGATGAGGTCGCCGCCCTTGGGCAGCAGCGCCCCGCCGAAGAACAGCAGCTGCGAGGCGCCGATGGTCGCCACCAGCACGGTGAGGCGCGACGCCGAGCGCAGAGGCCGGATCACCAGGAACTCGAACAGCCCGCCGACAGCCGCGGCGACCAGCAACGCGATGACCAGGGCGATGGCGTAGGGCCATCCGAGGTTGAGAGCGAAGATCGGGATCATCAGCGCGGCCAGCGCGCCCATCTCGCCGTGGGCGAAGTTGATGACCCGCGACGACCGGTACACGAGGGTGATGCCCAGCCCCAGCAGCGAATAGGTGAGGCCGGTGATCACGCCGAGGATCACCACGTTGTGGGGGACCTCGAACCCAACGAAGGGAAGCGTCATGGCGGTCAACTCAACCCGTCGTTACTGGGCGACCAGCACTTGAGCCCATGGATGGGCGAGTTCGTGCTTGCGAAGACCGAAGGGGAAGCGTCATGGGCAGGGGTTCTCGTGCTCGACGAAGGCGGCGTACTCGCTGAGCTGCTCGGCGAAGTCCCGCTCGCTGATGCCGGTCAACACCCCCACGAAGTTGGCGCTGGCCTTGGGGGCCAGCCGAGCGTCGCCCAAGTCAACGGAGGCGGGGGCCTTGGCCAGGTCGAGACCGTCGCGGTCGAGGGCGGCCACCCCCACTACGGGGCAGGAGGCGACATCCTCTGAGGTGTTGCGCACCGTGACCTGCACCGTTGCCGTCAACCCCTCGACGCGGACCCGCGGCTCGCCGACATCGAGCACCGGCCGGTCATAGACCTGCTGGAGGCCCAGCACCAGGCCGACGACGAAGCCCGCGGTGATGAGGACGCCGAACACCACCCGCCGCGTCCGCTCGTTCCACCACGGTCCCAGCAGCCGTCTGGCCACCCGTGCGCCCGCCTCCAGCAGATCCGTCGATGAGCTCATTCGTGGCTCTCCAGCAGCCGGAGGGCCAGAGCGTCGCCGTCGAGGGCCGATGCGGGGCCCAGGTCGCTCACCCGGCCCCGGTCCATGAAGAGCACGGAGTCGGCCACCGACAGCGCCACCCCGATGGACTGCTCGACGAGCAGGATCGTGGTGCCCAGGCCGGAGATGCGCTCCACCACCTCGAGAAGCTCCACTGTGACCGTCGGGGCGAGGCCCAGGCTCAGATCGTCGATCAGCAGCAGGTCCGGTCCGGCCACCAGGGCACGGCCCAAAGCCACCATCTGCTGCTCACCGCCCGAGAGCGTCCCGGCCCGTTGATCGAGTCGCCGGCCCAGAGCCGGGAACACGTCGAGTACCTCGTCCATGCGCTCGGTGACGAGGCTCTGGCTCCCCGCGAACGGGTAGGCGCCGAACCAGAGGTTGTCCCTGACGCTCAGCGACGGGAAGATCGACTGCCCGGCGGCCATCAGGGTGATGCCGAGCTTGGCCCGCTGCTCGGGCGGTATGCCGACCAGGTCCTGGTCCCGGAAGAACATCTGGCCCGACTGGGCGTGCAGCAGCCCGCCGACGTTGGCCAGCAGCGTGGTCTTGCCCACGCCGTTGCGGCCCACCAGCGCGTGGCATCCGCCTTCGGGCACCGTCATGTCGACGCCGAACAGCACCTGGATCGGCCCGTAGGAGAAGTCCAGCGCCTCGATCCGCAGCAACGGGTCGGCCGGGTCGGCCGGGGCTGCACCGGGCTCCGACTCGTCGGCCGGTGCCCCGCCGGACGCAGGCCGCTGTCCTTTGGACTGTCCTGTCGCCGGCCGGACGGCGGTCTCGCCCGCTTCGGCCAGCCTGGCGACGTGCAGGGCGTGCTCGTCGCGCACCATGGCCTGCACGGCCTGCTCGTCGCGCCGGTAGCTGGCCAGCGCGAAGGTCATCAGGATCAGCCCGGCCACCGCGGCCAGCGGTATCAGCATCATGTAGGCGGTCCTGAGGTCGCTGGCGTCGGCGATGATGCCGTAGATCACCGGCGAGGCGGCCGAGGCCAGGCTCTGGGTGACCGCGTCCAGGGATGTGCCCCGGCCCCGCAGGTCGGGGTGCAGCACGTCGACCCGGGCCGCGTTGAGCGGCGGGATGGCGGCCACCAGGAACAGGGCGCCGAAGGACAGCAGCAGCAGCATCAGCGGCGTGTAGCCCACCAGGAACGCGGCGATGAACAGGGGCGCCGAGATCAGGCGGGCGATGCCGGCCACTCCGATGCGAGCCGAGGTGTAGCCGGAGTGGGTCAGGAAGTCGGCGAGGTTGCCGGCGGTCAGCACGCCCACGAGCCCGCCGACCGCCACCAGGCTCAGCGCGGTGGTGGCCTCGGCGACGTCCAGGTCGTGGTAGCGGATCAGGAACGTGGGGGTCCACACGCCGATACCGCCGAAGAACAGGCTGCCGACCGCGGACGACACCAGGCTGGCCGTGTAGGAGCGGCAGCGCAGGATGACCTTGTAGGCGTCCACCACGGTGACGTTCTGGTACCTGGACGCGATCACGGTGCTCTCGTCGGCCTCCAGGCGCTGGTGGCGCCGCTCCTGGATGCCCCGCACGGGCTCGGGCAGCCGCCAGCTCAACAGGGCCACCGCGAACGCGGGCAGCGCGAAGAAGAAGAACGTCGCCCTCCACCCCCAGGCCTGCCCCATCAGCCCCCCGATGGGCAGCAGGAAGAACCCGGTGAGCTGGCCCATCTGGTAGATGCCCATCACCTTGGACCGCTGGTTGACCGGGTAGTAGTCGGCGAGCAGCGACTGCGAGGTCGGGTTGTCGCAGGGATCCCACAGGCCGAGCACCATCCGCCCGAGCAGCAGCATGATGAAGCCGCTGGCCATCCCGGTGAAGATCATGGTGATCCCCCAGAACGCCGTTCCCCAGGCGATGATCCGGGTGCGGCTGTAGTGGTCGGCCAGTGCCCCGAAGGGCACCGTCCCGAGGGTGACGCTGATCAGGTACGAGCCGCTGAGGATGCCCAGCGCGGTGTCGGACAGGCCGAACTCCCGCTTGAGCAGCGGGAACATCGACGACAGCAGGAACTGGTCGCTGACGTTGATCGTGTAGACGGCCGTGAGCAGCACCAGCGGCCATTTCGGAACACCCACGAGCTTGCGGGTCACATGGAACTTCGGACGCGGCGTCAGCGCTGGCGTCAGCGCTGAGATGCGCTCAGCCGCCGCCGGTGTCAGCACCATCGTCTACACCTGAACCCCTCGCGCATCCCAGAGCCACAAACAGTATACTAAACTCGCTGTGGGTGACATGACCGTCGGCGAGCGCTTGCTGAGCTTGATCGCCGGTCCCGGTGCCGCCCTCTTCGGTGTTCCCGGCGGGCAGACCCTGCCTCTGTATGCCGCCTCCAAGCACGCCGAGGTGCGCCATCTGGTGGTGCGCGACGAACGCAACGCGGTGACGGCGGCCGACGCCTACGCGCGGCTGACGGGCACGGTAGGCGTCTGCGACGCCACCGTCGGGCCCGGCGCCACCAACCTCGTGTCGGGGCTGGCCGAAGCTCACGCCTCCTCGATCCCGCTTGTTGCGGTGGTAGCCGACACCCGCCGCGACGCCGAGCACCTGCGGCGTCACTCGGTGGCTTCGCAGTCCTTCCTGCAGTCCGAGACCTTGGCACCCGTGACGAAGTGGGTCGGGCGGGTCCACGAGCCCGCCGCGCTGGACGAGGTGGTCGACCAAGCGCTGCGGGTGGCCACCGCCGGCCGTCCCGGGCCGGTGGTGGTGTCCATTCCCGAGGACATCTTCCTGGGTCCGGCCGAGATGTCGCGGCCCCGGACCATCCTGGACGCCGACCGCAGATTCCCCCGGCACCGTCCCCACCCGGATCCGGACCTGATCGAGTCCGTCGCGCGGCAGATCAGGTCAGCAGAACGGCCGGTGATCCTCGCGGGGGGTGGGGTGGTGTTCAGCGGAGCGGCGCCGGCCCTGTCGGTTCTGGCGGAAGCGTGCCTGCTTCCGGTGGCGACGTCGTTGAACGGCAAGGGCGCCATCGACGAACGTCATCGACTGTCGGCCGGGGTCGTCGGCGGGTTCGGGTCCCAGCGGGGGAACCTGGTCGTGCAGGCCGCGGACCTGATCGTCGCGATCGGCACCAAGCACTCCCAACTCGGCACCCACGGCTGGCGCCTGCCCGCGGCAGGCCAGGCTCTGGTACACGTCGACATCGACGGCACCGAGATCGGAAGGGCCATCCCGGCTCAGATCGGCCTCGTCGCCGACGCCCGGTCGTTCTGCGTGAGCCTTGCGGCGGCGCTGGAGGGATGGCAGGGACCGTCCACGCCTTGGACAGACGACATCATGCCGGCCGAGGATCCCGCCGGAGACGACTCCGGTGTCCGTCCCGAGGCCGTGGTTGGCACACTCGACCGGCTGCTCGGCCCCGAGGATGTGCTGGTCTGCGAAGCGTCGCTGTCGTCGGGTTGGGGGGCCCGTTACTTCCGGGTCAAGCGGACCGGACCCGGCCTGCTCGCGCCCCGGGGCCTGGCCGGGCTCGGGTGGGCTCCGGGGGCCGCACTGGGTGCCCGGCTGGCCCGGTCGAGCGGGCGGGTGGTGGCCCTGACCGGAGACGGGGGATGGGGTTACGGCCTGATCGAGACCGAGACCGCATGTCGCTACGGCCTCGACATCACCACCGTCGTGCTCAACAACTCCTCACTTGCGTGGATCCGCCACGTCGAGTCCCGGATGAAGATGCCCTACAGCACCGACTTCACCGAGGTCGACTTCGTGGCGACGGCCCGGGCCATGGGCGCGGCCGGGTTCCGGATCGAGGATCCCGGCGCGGTAGAGGCGACCCTCGCCGAAGCCGTCGAGACCCCCGGCCCCTCCGTCGTCGAGGTGGCCGTATCCGCGGAGGCCACTCCCATCGTCCGGTACGGGTCGGTCCGGCGCGCCGCCTATGACTGATCCGCTGGACCGTGTCGCGGGGACGCGGGCCGCCACCGGCACCGGATGCGTCCGGGGCGGACCCGCCGGTGTCCGTCCATGATCTTCGACGAGGTGCTGAGCGGGCTCAGGTTCCCGTTCGGAAGGGCGTTCGCCTGCGTTCTGGGGGGCGACGACGGCCGGGAACTGTTCGTTTGCACCTACTCGGAGTCCGGCTCCATGGACCCAGCCGGCCCGCCGGTCGGCCGGATCGTTGCTGCCCGGGTCGAGGTGCCTTCGGCCGGCTCACCCTGATGCCGCGCCCCCGCAGGGCCGGGCGCTCCCGCCAGGCAGGGAGCGAGACTGGCGGCCGCTCGCGGTTGAGCCTCGCGGTGGTTCTCGGCGGGACGCTGGTGGGGTTTCTCGACACCACCACGGTGAACGTCGCCCTCCCGTCGATCGCCTCCAGCCTCGGCATCGACACCGGGATTGAGTGGGTGGTCACCGCCCACCTCCTCGCACTCGGCGTTACCCAGGCACCGACGGGGTGGCTGGCCGACCGGTGGGGTCTGCGTCCTGTCTTTCTGCGGTCCCTCAGTGGCTTCGCAGTCTGCGCGGTGCTGTCGGCGGTATCGCCCAACCTGGTCACATTGGTGCTGGCCCGCGTCGGACAGGGTGTCTGTAGCGGGGCCGCGCTCTCGGTCGGCACGCTGCTGCTGTACGAGATGACACCGCCGGAGACACGGGGGCGTGTCATCGGTTACGTCGGCGGGCTGTTCATGATCGCGCCGGCGCTCGGCCCGCTGCTGAGCGGCTGGATCGTCACCTCCGCGAGTTGGCGGTGGTTGTTCTTCGGCTTCGCCCCGGTCTGTGGGCTGCTGGTCGCTGCAGGGGCGCGTCTGGTCCCCCCTCAAACGCCGGGCGAGCGCCGTCCGATCGACCTGCTCGGCACGCTGTTGCTGACGCTGTCGCTGGTCGGGTTCCTCACCGCCTGCTCCTACGCCACCGATTGGGGGCCGTCATCGCTCGTGTTCATCTCCACCATCGTGGTGTCGGTGCTCGTCGCGGCCGCCTTCTGGCTCCGGGCTTCCCGCACGCCCCATCCGCTCATCGACCCGAAGCTCTACAGCTCCCGGGACTTCTCGCTGTGCATGGTCGTGGTGGGGACGCTGGCTCTCTCACAGTTCGCCCGGCAGGTCTTCATCCCCCTGGAGATGCAGGCCGTGCGAGGCCTGAACCCCGTCAGCGCCGGAGCGGTGCTGACTCCCAGCGCCCTGCTCGCGGCGGCCGCGATGCCGCTGGTGGGGCGCTTCACCGACCGCTTCGGCGCCAAGCCACCCATCGTGGCGGGGTTGGTGATAGCCGCCGCGTTCACGGGCCTGCTGGCCACCACGACCCGCTCCACCGAGATGTGGCTCGTTGTCACCTATGTGGCGGGCTCCGGGATCGGTGCCGCCATGGTGGCCATGCCGGCGACCCTGCTCAGCCTGAGCGCAGTGGTCCGCCGGCTGCGGACGCAGGCGTCCGCGGTGCGGAACCTCACCGGTCGGGTGTCGGGCGCGCTGGGGACCGCGGTGATCGCCACCGTCATCGTGAGCGACGTCGGCAGCCTCACCAAGCTCGGCGCTGAGCCGGGCTTGCTGGCAACCGCGCAGCGTGCCTACAACCGCGGGTTCGCGGTGGCCACGGTGATCATGGTGGCCGGGGTGGCGGTGTCGCTGGGCTTGAAGAACCGCCGTCCGAGCGACGACGAGGAGGAAGAGGTGGAGTGGCCCGGTGGGTGACTCCTCTCGTCGGCCCGATCAGCGGTTGTCGTGGGCGTGACCACCCTCATCCGGCCAGGCGGTCAGCGAGCCAGCGGCCGATGCGGTCTTCAACTCCGCGGCGTGGACCCCCCCAGCCGTCCTGGACCTAACCGATCCCAGCTAGCACCGATCGTCGAGAACAGCCCTGGTCATGTGGTGGCGAGTTCGGGGTCGTCGTCCAGCGAGCGCACGAACGCAGCGTGGTCGTCGCGGCTCACGAGATCGTTCAAGAGGCGGCGACCCTCGCCTCGGGGGAGTGTCAGCACTGCGAAGCCGAGGTCAATCACATCGACCGGCCCGCCGTCGTCGAGATCCCACCGGTGCCGCGCCTCGGCTGGCAATGACATCTGGCCCGACGACGACACCAGGTACTGCCGAACCTCTCCCACGTCCTTATTGTACTTGGTAAGCACTACCAAGTTACCAAGTACTCGTTGGTGTCGCATGCCGAGTGCGTCCAGCAGACATACATAATTTAACATTATACTGAATGATGCGCCGCACGTGGGACTACTACCTTCCAGTAGGCCCTCGGCTCAGAGCTCGTAGGGGATTTGGTGGGGGCCGGGGTGGTCGTAGGTCTCGCCGGTGTCGGGGTTGAGGCGGCGGTGGGCGAATTTGCCGACCCGGGCGCTGCGGACCATCACCGCGACGGTGCGCTCTGTGTCGGCCTGCTCGGCGTGGAACGTCCACGGCGGCACTAAGTCGACCTCGCCGGCTGCCAGTGAGATGAGTTCGTCGGGCTTCAGGTCGGATGACACTCCCCCCTGCTCCGGATCCCGGTAGCGCAGGACGGTCTCGTTGCCTTCCAGCAGGCCGTAGGCCACCCAGGCGTGGCCGTGATCGTGGACCGGGGTGCGGCCGGTCTCGTCCTTGACCAGGCCGTTGACCACGAAGCCGAAGTCGGGATCCTCGTAGAACAGCAGGTTGGTGTAGCGGTTGTTGGCCCGGTCGTGGCTCTTGGGCCAACTCCGGGCCGCGGCCACCAAGTCCGGATCGGCCAGGGCGGCCTCCAGCACGTCGCTGATGCGGCTCCAGCGGTCGGGTTCGGGCATGTCGGAGGCGTAGAGCCGGCGGACAGGATCGACGATCCGCTGCAGCATGGCGGATCCGTGCCCGCTCACGGGCGGACTACTGCTTTGGTGGGGTACATGCCGTCGATCTCGTTGGCGATGGCCCGGATGCACATCTCGGTCTCGTCGAGGCCGAAGGTGTGGCTGATCATCTCCTCGGGCTTGAACCCTGTGGACTCGATCAGCTCCATGGTGGCCGTCAGCGCCGGGCTGCCGGCGGTGAACGCCCCCTGCACCTTGATCTCCTTCCAGACGAGCGAGTCGATATCCACCGGAACCTGACGGCCCCCGCTGAGTCCGGCCAGCACCAGCGTGCCCCGCTTTCGTAGCGCGGCGACCGACGGCTCCAGAGCGGCCGGGCTGCCGCTCACGTCCACCACCACATCGGCCATGGCCCCGCCGGTCTCGTCGGCCACCGCCTCCACCACATCGGCTCGGTCGGCCTCGATGGTGAGGTCGGCTCCCCATCGCCGGGCCAGTGCCAGGCGGTCGGCGTCGGCGGCGGTGCCGGTCACGATGATGCGGGCCGCCCCCGCGGCCCGGGCCGCCCAGGTGCAGGCCAGGCCCTGCTGTCCAGGCCCCTGGATGACCACGGTGTCGCCGAAGGTCACCCCACCATGCAGGATGGCCCACTGGTAGCCGTTGGCCATCACCGACCCGCACAGCACCGCGGCCTCGTCGCTCATGCCGTCGCCCACCTTGAACAGCTCGGCGTCGGGATTGACGTACAGGTAGTCGGCCAGGCCGCCGAACAGGTGAGGCGGGTCGGCGGCGGTGGTGGCGCTGCCGTAGAGCGTGCGATGCGGGCAGAAGCGGGGGGCGCCGTCGCGGCAGTCCCGGCAGTGGCCGCAACCCCGCGAGCCCTTGAGGATCACCCGGTCGCCCTCGGCCACCCCGTGGATGGCGGCCGCGGCCCGCCCCATCCGCTCGACCCGGCCGAAGATCTCGTGGCCCAGGATCACCGGGTAGGGCATGTCGATGCGGCCGTGGAAGTACTTCACGTCGGTGCCGCACACGCCGCCCAGCCCGATGCGGAGCAGCGCCCCGTCGTCGGCCACCTCCGGCACCGGGTACTCCCGGATCTCCAGGCGCTCGGGCCCCAGCAGCGTCGCAGCTCTAGCAGTGCTCACAGCTCCCCCTATCGACGCGCAACCTACCGACCTCGGCCGACGGACGCGAAGTCCGGTTCTCGAGAGCGGCTCAACTCAGCAGAGGCAGCAACTCGGCGGCGACCAGCTCCATCTGGGCCTGCTGGTCGACGGAGGCGAGCACGCACTGGAACGATGTAGCGCCCGACTCCACGTAGGCCGCGAGCCGTTCGGCGCAGGCGTCGACCGGGCCGCAGATCAGCCAGCGGTCGATGCTGGCGTCGTCCATGGGGCGGCGGTGGTAGTCCTCCATGAAGGCCGCGCCCTCGGCTCGGGCCGCGGCCGGGTCGTCGCCCACCAGCAGGAACAGGTTGACCCTCACATCGAACGGCTCGGGTAGCGCCCGACCGGCGGCCTCGGCCGCGGCCGTGATGGACTCCCGGCCGACCTTCAACTCGCCGGGGGTGGCCATGCCGGTGATCCATCCGTCGCCCAGGCGGGCCACCCGGTCCCAGCGGCCCACGAACGTGGATGCGCGGGCCTCGTCGAACACGTCGTTGGGGCCGAAGCCCCGCTGCGACGCCACGAACACCCCGGCCGCAATCAGCAGCGGGGGACCGGGCTGCTGGACGGGTCGCAGCCCGATCGAGGCGTCGTTCAGCTGATAGATGCGACCGTCGTAGTTCACGCCGTCGGCGGCCCACAGGGCCTTGATGACCTCGATGGCCTCGGTGAACGCCCGGGCCCGGCGCCGGCGATCAAGACCGACGAGGGCCAGTTCAGCGTCTACCAGTTCGGGCGGTCCGGTACCCAGGCCCACACCCAAGGCGGTGCGACCGCCGCTGAGGGCGTCGAGGGTGGCCCACTCCTGGGCCACCGTCACGGGATGGCGCAGGTGGGGCTGGAGGATCCCGGTGGCCAGCCCGATCGTCTCGGTGGCCTCGGCCACTGCGGCCAGGGTGACGATGGGGGACCAGCGGGGCTTGGCCAGCACGCTGTCGCCCACCGACACGAACGCGAAGCCGCATTCCTCGGCCCTGGTGGCCAGCGCCAGGAGGTCGTCGAGCCCGAAGCGGTCGCCGCCGAAGACGGCGGCCCGGTTGTTGACGTAGATCCCGACCGCCGGACTCACGGGTCGGGCGCGGTCAGGTGGAAGGCGCCGGCGTCGACCCGGTCGAGCAGGTCCAGCTCCCAGTCGATGTAGTCGCGCATCGCCTGAAGCGCGTCCACGGAGCGCTCGTAGGGCTTGGCCGGCCGGGCCGGCTCGTCGGCGGCATCGGGGCCGGCTTCCAGCCAGCGGCCCCGGTTGGCGTCGGGCAGGGCGTAGGCCTCCCGGCCCATCAGCCGCAGCCAGTAGGCCGTCAGCAGCGACTGCACCCCGTCGGAGTCGGCCACGACGATGCGAGCCGACGGCACCGCGGTGCGAGCGGTGAGTTCCTGGATCAGCTGGCCGCCGGGGGCGGAGGCGAAGCCGGGACGGTGGCCGGCTGCGTAGCCGGCGGGGGAGCTGACGTCGAACACGTACGTGGTGCGGGAATAGTCGGCGAGCCAGCCGGCCAGCTCGGCTTCGCCGATGACGGGAACGCGGTGGGTGCCGGCCAGGTGCCGGGCCCGGGCGGCAGCATCCTGGAGGGCGTTCGGCGAAGGGGGAGCGGCCGCGCCGTCGTCGGCTCCCTTGGCGAGTTCCTCGCCGGCCAGCTTCCAGCCCATGGTGCCGTTCTCCAAGGCCAGCACCGGGGCGTCGACGCCTGCGTCTATCAGGGTCTGGGCGCCGATGATCGAGCGGGTCCGTCCAGCGCAGCTCACCGCGATCGGGGCGCCCGGCTCGAGGTCCATGCCCAGGACCCGGGCCAGCAACTCCGTCCCGGGGGCGTTGGCCGCGTCCGGAACGTGCAGGGCCGCGAACTCGGGCTCGGGCCGGCAGTCCACCAACGCCACCGTTTCACCATTGTCGCGCCGACACTTCAGCTCGTCTGCCGACATCATCGGAGTATCCCGGATGTGAGCGACGTGCTCTCCGAAGGCCTTGGACATGGTGTGGATGCCGTCATGGACGTCGTAGCCGGCATTCGCCCATGCTTCGACGCCGGCGGCCAGCATGGCCACGTTGGTGAACCCGCGGCGGCGGATCTGGTGAGCGGCCCGATGCGCGGCCGGGTCGTCCTCGCCGATCACCACCACCCGCACGGCCCGCCGCGGCAGCAGGCCGGCCAGCCGCCACTCCAGCTCGGAGGTCGGCATTGGGCACGAGCCCGGCACGTGGCCGTTCGCGTGGTCGCCGACATCGCGGGTGTCGAGCACGGCCAGCTCCTCGCCGTCATCCCGCATGGCGGCCAGCTCGGCGGCAGCCACCTTGGCGGTCCGCAGGTCGGGCCGGCCCATGAAGGGACGCTCGACCCCGCCCTCGACGTCGTCGAAGTAGATGCGCCCGGCCAGTCGGTCGAGCGGGTAGCCGTAGAGGTGCAGGTGCATGGCTGGGCCCTCGTCGAGGACCCTGATCGTGTGGAAGCCGTCTCCCATCATGCCGTTGGCGTCGCCCTGCCTCAGGGTCCGCTCGCCCCTGGGCTCCAGCCGCCCCTGCTCCGGGTCGCGGCCGTTGTCGGTGCGCTCGAAATACTGGTTGTGCTCGGCGCCCCGCACCCCGGCGATCACCGACCAGGTGCGGTGATCGTGCGGCGGCTGCTGCTTGCCGGGCATCCCGGCCGAGGCGTAGAGCCCGAGCCTCCCGTCGATGTCCACGCTGAGCTCGTAGATGGTCATCAACGCTCCGGCATCGACCGCGAACGCGTCGGCGTCGAACAGCTCCTCTCGGAGGGCCAAGGCGGTCAGCACCGGGCCGACGGCCTCTAGGAGCTCCTCCGATGGACCCAACGTGTCCCGCAGCCTCCGGACCTCCTCCAGCGCGGACTGCACGGCCTCGTGCCGTCGGGCCATCAGCGACCCGCTCACAGCAGGCCCCGTCCGATCCCGCCGTCCACCGAGATGGACTGCCCCGTGATGTAGCTGGCCCGGTCGGAGGCCACGAATACCACCGCTTGGGCGATCTCGTCGGGCTCGGCGAAGCGTCCGAGCGGTACTTCGGCTGCGAACTCCTCGATCACCTTGCCGGGCGTGGTGCTCTGTTCGGCCGCCATCCGCTCGGCCCCGGTCCAGCCAGAGCCGGGTGAGGGTTCGGCCCGGGCTGATGGCGTTGACCCTGATGCCCTTGGGCGCCAGTTCGTGCGACAAGGTCTTCACCAACGCCAGCAGGCCCGCCTTGTGCACATTGGACACGACCTGGTTGACGTACGGCATCTTGGCTCCCGCTGCGCCAAGCAGCACGATCGCAGGCGACCGGCCCCGCTCCAGGCTTGGCAGCAAAGCCCGCACGGTCCGGACCGGCCCGATGACGTTCATGTTGTAGTTGTCGTGCCAGGCCTCGTCGCCGAAGGTGTCGAACCGGCCCCGGATACTGCCGCCGACGGTGACGATCAGGATGTCGAGACCCTTGCCGTCGCCGTACTGCGCGGCCAGCCGGGTCTCCGCGTCCTCAGCGGTGACGTCCACCGGGAACCATGCGATCTCGGCCCCGATGCTGGATGCGGCTTCCTGCAGCCTGGCGGCGTCCCGGGACGCGATCGTGACCGAGGCGTCCTCGGCCGCCAGCAGGCGTGCGGTGGCCAGACCGATGCCGGCCGAACCTCCCACCACCAAGGCCTCCCGGCCCGCGAGCTGAAGATCCATCGTCGCTATCCAGCCTTGTTCGGTTCCCGAGCGACAGCGTCGGGGCTGTCGTGTGTCGGGCCGTCAGGCGCCCCC
Source organism: Candidatus Aldehydirespirator sp. (assembly GCA_965221605.1). GTDB lineage: Bacteria > Actinomycetota > Acidimicrobiia > Acidimicrobiales > Aldehydirespiratoraceae > Aldehydirespirator. The sequence continues at coordinate 725 of CBDCSK010000013.1, read as the reverse complement.
GACCTGCCGAGGTCGGGGCTGTCGGGCTCGTAGGCGATGACTTGGACGTGGAGCCCGCCGCGATCGGTCACCAGCGTCGTTCGAGCCTTGGCCGCGGCCAGGTCGTGGGCCGGGTTGACCGTCGACCAGCCGGCGTCGACCAGCCCGGCTTCGGCCTGATCGACCTCGGCGGCCTCATCAGCCCGGAAAGCGACATGGGCGAGTGTCGGTTGACCGACGTCGGACTCGATCAACTCGATCTTCACGCCGGTCTCGTCGCCGAGCATGGCGATCCTCTGGCCCGTGCTGTACCTGATCCCGTGGCGGACGAGGGTCATCCCGACATCGTTGACGAGGGTGTGGACCCGCTTGTCAAAGTCACTCGCCTCGATGGCCACATGGTCGAACTTCATGATGTCGAACTCGTTGCTCTCACTCGTCGTCGCTGAACTTCCCCGGGTTTAGCAGCCCCTTGGGGTCCACCTCCCGCTTGAACCGGTGCAGCAGGCCCGGATCGGCGAACAGACCCTGCTCGTCGAGGAAGAAGGTGTGGGGGTTCTGGTAGGCCACCCCGATGTCGTCGCAGAAGGCGAGCAGGTCGTCGAGGTCGTCGCGCCCGTTCACCATCCCCACGAGCGGCGCGAAGATCACCCCGTCGCCCGACTGGCCCCAGCGCTCGCGCAGCCAGCGCGACCGGATGTACTTCAGCTCCACCAGGCAGTGATCGCCGAACCGCGCCTTGATGG
>CBDCSK010000012.1:0-34756 GCA_965221605.1 Candidatus Aldehydirespirator sp. | reverse complement strand
CCGTGGCCGAGAATGTGATCCTCGGCGTCGAAGGCGGCGCTGTCCTGCGGACCCGCCGGATGCGCGAGCGCGTGAAGCAGCTGTGTGAGAGATACCGGCTCGACCTCGACCCGTCGGCGATGGTCGGCGACCTGTCGATCGGTCAGCGCCAACGCGTGGAGCTCGCCAAGACCCTGATCCGCGGCAGGCGCGTGCTGGTCCTCGACGAGCCGACCACCGTGCTCACCCAGTCCGAGGTCGAGCAGCTCTTCGAGACGCTGCGCGAGATCGCGTCGCAGCGCAGCGGCGTGGTGATCATCACCCACAAGCTCGACGAGCTGATGGCGGTCTGCGACGACATCACAGTGATGCGTGCGGGCCGGACGCTGGCCACGCACCCGGTGGGCGACACCTCGGCGGGCGAGCTCGCCGTCGAGATGGTCGGACGGGAGGTCTCGGTGCCGTGGCTGGCCGCGACGCTCGGATTCGCAGGAGGGACCGACAGCGCCGTGCGACCCCGCACGCACGACCCCGACTCGCCGGTGCGGCTGAGGCTCTCCGACGTGAGCGTGCGCGACCATCACGGCGTGCTCGCCGTCGACGGCGTCGCTGTCGACGTCCGCGGCGGTGAGATCGTGGGGATCGCCGGTGTGGAGGGCAACGGTCAGCGAGAGATGGTCGGCGTGCTCGCCGGTATCGTCGCGATGGAGTCCGGCGCGGTGGTCGTGGACGGCGTCGAGGTGCGGCTCGACTCGCCGGGCCGGCGCAGCGCGGGGCTCAGGGTGATCACCGAGGACCGGCACCAGTCGGGGGTGGTGCTCGACATGACGCTGCTCGAGAACCTGATCTGCGACCGCTTGTCGGACCGGCGCATCGTGCGCCGCGGGGTGATCCGGCGGCGCGGCGCCGCCCGACTCGCCGACGACCTCACAGCCGAGTATCAGATCAAGGCGCCGAACTGCCACACACCGATGCGCAACCTCAGCGGAGGCAACCAGCAGCGCAGCGTGCTGGCCCGGGAGCTGAGCGAGCCGACGTCGGTGCTCGTCGCCTCCCAACCCACGCGCGGCCTCGACATCGGCGCCACCGCGGACGTGGTGGAACGGATCCTGCAGGTGCGCGACAGCGGGGCGGCCGTGCTGTACGTGTCGTCCGATCTCGGCGAGCTGCGGGCGCTGTGCGACCGTGTGGCGGTCCTCAACGGCGGGGTGCTGACCGAGGCGCGGCCGACCGCGGAGGCCACCCCCGAATGGCTCGGCGCCGCGATGTCGGGCGTCTCGAAGTGAGCAGCGCCTCGATCAGCTACCGGGTGAGGGCCACACGGATCCTCATCCCGGTGGCGGGCGCGGTCAGCGGGCTGCTCCTCAGCGCGCTGCTGCTGGTGGTGCTGGACAAGTCCCTCCCGGATGCCTACGGCGCCTTGTGGGACGGCTCGGTCGGCAGCGCCTTCGCCTGGGGGAACACCCTCAACAAGGGCGCCGCGCTGGCGTTCTGCGCGCTCGGGTTCGTCATCTGCTTCCGGGCGCGGCTTGTGTCGGTGGGCCAGGAGGGGCAGCTGTATATCGGGGCCATGACTTCGACGGCCGCCGTGCTGGCCCTCGACGGCGCGGCCCCGGCGGCGCTGGCAGTGCCGGCCGCGGTGGCCGCGGGCGCGGCCGGCGGCGCGGTGTGGGGCGCGCTCGCCGGAGTGCTCAAGGCGCGGTTCGCGGTCAACGAGACCATCTCGACGCTGCTGCTGAACTTCGTGGCCGTCTATGTGGTCGGCTACTCGGTGCAGGTCGAATCGCTGCTGCGCCAGGAGATCACCAACATCGCCACCGAGCCGCAGAGCAGGGCCGTCCCGGAGTCGCTCCGGCTGCCGCAGTTCGACCCAGACGGAGCGTCGCAAGCGCACAGCGGGATCCTGATCGCGCTCGTCATGGTCGCCGTCACGGCGTTCTTGCTCAATCGCAGCGTCTTCGGCTTCCGGGTGCGCCAGCTCGGCGGCAACCCGACGATGGCCGCCCGCACCGGAGCGAGTCCCGACTGGCTGGCGGTGAAGATCCTGGCCCTCTCGGGCGCTGTGGCCGGTCTCGCCGGTCCGTCGCTGGTGCTGGGCGAGCAGTTCCGGCTGCGAGCCGACATCTCCGACGGGATCGGCTTCAACGGCATCGCGGCAGCGCTGATGGGATCGGGCACGCCGGTGGGAGCGGCGCTGTCATCGCTGTTTCTGGGCGGGCTCAAGGCGGGCGGCAACCTGATGGAGATCCGCGCCGACGTGAACGCGTTCATCGTGCTGGTGATCCAGGGCATAGTGATCGTGCTGGTGGCGGCAGGAGCGATATCGATGCGAGGCGAGTCACGCTCGATCCTCAAGCAGATCTCGGCGGGCCTGAGGCTCGATCGGCTGCCCGAGCGGCGCCGCCCGGCCGAGCCCGTCGCCCCGCCGGCGCCTGAGCCCGCGGAGGCCGGCGGCTCGCAGCCACGCGACACCACATCGCAAGGGCCGCCGTGACCGAGCTGATCGCGTCGGGTGTGCGTCTGATGACGCCGATCTCGTTCGTCGGCCTGGGCGAGGTGATCGCGGAGCGAGCCGGGATGTTGAACATCGGCCTCGAGGGCGTGATGTTGATGACCGCGTTCGCGGCGGCATACACCGCGGGCGCCACCGGATCCGTCTGGGCCGGCCTGCTGGTCGCCATGCTGCTCGGCGCGATGCTGATGGCTGGGATCGCGCTGGTCGAACTGCTATTCGACGCGGACCACATCGTGGTCGGCATCGGCGTCAACCTTGTGGGCCTCGGCGCCACCACCGTGCTGTTCAGCGACCTGACCGACAAGGTGCGCATCACCCCGAGCTTCGGCCGCCTGGAGGTGCCGGGCCTCGCGGACATCGCCGGGGTGGGGCAGGCTCTGTTCAACCATCCGACAACGACCTACCTGCTGGTTCCGGTCACCGCCGCGGTCGCCTATGTGCTGGCGGCCACCCGGTGGGGGCTGCGGATACGAGCCGTCGGCGAGACGCCCGCGGCGGTGGACGCGGCCGGCGTGTCGGTGATGGCTGTCCGGTTTCAGGCCATGGCGGCGTGCGGGGCGCTGGTCGGTCTCGGCGGCGCGGCGCTCTCGATCGGGCAGCTGTCGGGATTCGGTGAGAACACCACCGACGGGCGAGGGTTCCTGGCGCTCGCCGCGGTCATCATCGGGCGCTGGAGCGCGCTCGGGACGGTGGGCGCCACGTTCCTGCTGGGTCTCGCTCTGGCGGTCACGGTGCAGGCGCCCACATGGTCGTGGGCCCCCGAGATCCCGTCCTCGCTGCTGCTGTTGTTCCCGTACACACTGGCCCTGGTGTTTCTCTCGGTGCAGCGAGGCTCGGTCGAGCCGCCGGCCGCGCTTGCCCTTCCCTTCGTCCGCCGCCGCTAGCCACCGCCGCTGGCCACCGCACCCCGACGCACCCCGACCGGCCGCACCCGACCGACCCGACCATGCCCGACCATGCCCGACACTGGAGGACAGCGATGACGAGCACTGCACACGGAGACTCCCTGACAATCCTCAATGCGAGACTGCGGGGCACCGACGGCCTCTCGACTGTCGCCGTGGAGGACGGCAACATCGCCTCCATCAGCAGGCAGCAATCGCCGATCGAGGCCGGGGGCACCGCGATCGACGCCCGGGGTGGTCTCGTGACCGAATCGTTCGTCGACACGCATCTGCACCTCGACAAGGTGTTCACTCTGGCGGATCTCGGCGAGCAGGCGCTGCAGGAGTATCAAGCCGGCGAGATGGGCACCGCCATGCGAGCGATCGAGACCGCCTCGCAGGTCAAGCGCTCCCAGAGCGCGGACACGATGCTGGAGCTGGCCCGCCGGGTCCTGGCCATGGCCTCCTGGTACGGCACCACGGCCGTGCGGGCCTTCGCGGACGTCGACTCGAAGGCCGGGACACGCGGCGTCGAGGTGCTGTGCGAGCTCAGAGACGAGTTCGCCGGGATTGTGGAGGTCCAGGTCGTCGCCTTCCCGCAGGACGGCATCGTGCGCGAGCCCGGCGCGGCCGACCTGCTGCGCGCCGCGATGGAGGCGGGCGCGGACGTGGTCGGCGGCATCCCTTGGATCGAGCACACCGAGGCAGACATGGCCGAGCACGTCAGGTGTTCCTTCGATGTGGCCGAGGCCTTCGACGCGGACGTGTCGATGCTGCTCGACGACGCCGGGGATCCCGGACTGCGCACGCTCGAGACGATGGCCGTCGAGGCCCTGCGACGGGGATGGACCGGCCGGGCGCTCGCCCATCACTGCCGCGCCATGCAGCTCTACCCCGACCCGTACTTCGAGCGCTTGACGGCGCTGCTGCGCGCGGCCGAGGTGTCAGTCGTGTCGGATCCCCACACCGGGCCGCTTCATGCCCGGGTCGCCGAGTTGATGGATCGGGGGGTCAACGTGGCCCTGGGCCAGGACGACGTCTCCGACGCCTACTACGCGCTGGGGCGTTCCAACCTGGCCGAGGTCGCCTTCCTGGGCTGTCACCTGCTGTGGATGATGCACCGTGAAGGGCAGGAGCGGCTCTACGACGCGGTGACCGTCAACGCGGCCCGGGCCGTCGGCTTGACGGGCCACAGCCTCGCGCCGGGCAGTCCCGCCAACCTGGTGGCCCACCGCCACCGCGACATGACCGACGTGCTGCGGTTCCATGAGGCTCCGGCCGCGGTGATCAGCCACGGGCGTCCAGTGGATCGGGCCCGCATGGCCGAGCTGGCCGGCGTCGCCGAGAGTGCCCGCGAATAGGTGAGAGCCTGTGGCGTCGCAGTGGTGTCATTCCCGCTCTTGTTCGCTGCGCTCACGGGCCGCCCAGATCCGAGGAACAGCGCCCGCGGCCTCGCGCCGTATGGGCCGCGTTGTCCCGCCTGTTCGCTCGGCCTCTGAGTTGTGACCACGGCTGCGGTCGGCTCCGCCACGGTGCTTGACGGCGCCGCGAGCAGGGGGGCCCGGGCCGCGGTGACGGCGCCGGCGCGGCCGATGCGGATCTTGGGGGCGGTGGCGGGCCGTTATGCGCTGTTGGGTCCCGAGCCCTCCACTGGCGGCCCGCTGGTCTGCCTGGAGGCGCCGGGGGGCATCGAGTTGCCGGTGTCGGTGATCGTCGATGCGGTCGTGCTCGACGATGCCCTTGACGCGCCGTCAGCGGTGATGGTGGGCGACGGCGGTGTGCTGACCCGTCGTCGGCAGGTGGTGGTGCGCCGCTGGATCGAGGATCGGGTCGTCGCCGGCCCGGGTCGGGGCCTTGACGCCGCGGGTGCTGCCCAGCTGCGGGCCGGGCTCGCGCGGGCGCCGGAACCATCCGAACCCAGCGCTGTGTTCGAACGGACCGAGGCGTTCGGTGAGGCGCTGATGGACGGCGCGGCATCGCACGTGCGCCGCAGCGCCGAGGCGCTCATCGGGCTCGGTCTTGGCGCGACCCCGGCGGGAGACGACGTAGTGGCGGGCGCCACCGTGGCCCTGCACGCCGACGGCGGCTCAGGTTCCCGCGGCACTGCGTGTCTTGATGTGCTGCGTTCAGTGATCGATGACGGCGTCGCTCGCACGGCGCCGCTGTCGGGTGCGCTGCTGCGAGCCGCGGCCGAGGGCAGAGCCGTGCGGGCGCTGCGCCGTCTCATCGAGTCAGGCCCCGAGACCAGCCTGCGCGAGCTGCTCGCGGTGGGCCACAGCTCCGGGTATTTTCTCGCCGCAGGCGTGTTGGCCGCCGTTCAGGCCCTCAACCGCTAGGGGTCGCCACCCACCGTCCGCCGCCGGTCGTCGGCTTCAGGACTCAGGTCTCAGGACTCAGGTATTTCGCCTCAGGTTTCACGCCTCAGGCCAGCGGGCCGTAGAGGCGTTCGGCGTTGCCGGCGAGGACGGCCTGCTTGTCGGAGTCGGTCAGGTCGGGGTTCTCCAACAGTTCGTCGATCTCGTGGCGGCAGGTGGCCGCGGTGACCTCGTGGGGGAAGTCCGAGGAGAACACCAGCGGCGAGCTGCCCACCAGCTCCACCAGGCGGGCCAGACCCAGCTCGTCGCCCTCGCAGCCGACGAAGATGCGCCCGGCGTCGACGTGGTCGAGCACGTAGTCGCTGACCCGCCCGCCGGGCTCCACCGCGCAGAACCGACCGGCCGGATCGTGCTGGCTGAACGCGGACCACGAGTTGTCGAAGCGCTCCAGGCAGGTGATGAACCAGTTGACGCCGCCCTCCAGGAAGGCGATGCGCAGCCCCGGGTGGCGGTCGAGGATGCCGTTGGAGACGATCCCGGCCAGCGCGATCATCTGGCCCCACGGATGGCCGAGGGCATGCACGAAGGGCCAGACGTCGAGGTGGTCGATCCCGAAGTTGGCGTGGCAGCCGCCGTGCACCGACAGGGCACAGCCGAGCCGCTCGGCCTCGGCGTACACCGGCCAGTACTCCTGGGAGCCGAGATGGCCCCGCAGGCCGTTCGAGGGCAGCATGGCCCCCACCAGTCCGAGCTCGGTGACCGCCCGCCGCAGCTCCTCCACCGCGGCGGTGGGGACCTGCATGGGCAGCAGCGCCATGCCGCTGAGCCGCTCGTCGGCCTGCACATGGGTCTCGCTGAGCCAGTCGTTGTAGGCCCGGGCCAGGGCGACTGCGACCTCCGGATAGTTGACCCTGCCGATGGACAGGCCTGCGGTCGGGTAGAGCACCGCAGCCGAGATCCCGACGGCGTCGAGGAACTCCCGCCACTGCGGAGCCCGGACCCGGCCGCCCCGGTTGAAACTGGCGGCCGAGTGCCGGAAGCTGGTATGCACATGGTCCAGCGGCGGGAACAGGCCGACCACCGGCGGTACCAGGCCCACGCTGCGGGGCGTCTCGAGGGCCATCTCCCGGTAGGTGCCGGGCAGGTATTCGAGGATCTCGGTGGAGTCCTCCTGGACGTGGCCGTCGGCGTCGATGACCCTCATTCCGCCAGCCACTCGAGATAGTCGGCCACCGCGACGTCCATCGGGTACTCCACCTCGTAGCCGAGGTCGCGTCGGGACGCGGTCAGGTCCATGGGACTGGTCGGGTTGCCGTACTTGGTCATCGAGTCCTCCTGGGTGATCTCCAGGTCGATCGGACGGCCGGCGGCCTGCTCGATCCGTTCGATGACGGCCGCGATGGTGTGGAGCTCGCCCATGGTTGCGTTGTAGACGCGGTTTCCGACCGCGGGCGCGAAGGCGGCCCGCACCAACCCCTGCGCACCGTCGACGGAGTACGTGTAGTCCATTCCCTGGCGGTGCAGGTCGGCCTCCGCGATGCGGTATGTGCGCCCGTAGTGGGCGCACTCGATGAGCTGCTTGAGAAGCTTGCTGGGCCCGCCGCCGGGCACCCCGTGCCAGGGCCCGAAGACGCCGCCGAAGCGGACCACGGCCGTATCGAGCCCGTAGGAGTCGGCGTAGTTGTGGCACAGCCACTCCGACGCCAGCTTCATCGATGCGTACAGCGACGGCGGGTACTCGCTGACCACGTTGAGGCTGAAGTCCTCGATGGTGTCGTCGGCGGGGGCGACGCTGCGGCGGCCCATGGTCACCACCGTCGAGCTGCAGAACACCACCCGGGCCAGACCGGCCATCCGGGCCGCCTCCAGAACACCGACGGTGCCCATGACGTTCACCCTCACTCCAGCCACCGGCCGGGGGATCAGGTCGCGGGTCAGCAGCGACGCAGTGTGGATGATCCGCTCCACACCGTGGGCCTCGATTGCCCCCAGCAGGTCTCCGATGTCGCCGATGTCGCCCTTCACGAGCTCCACCGCGCTCAGGTCGAGCCGCTCGGACAGGTTGGGCTCGCTGAAGGCGACGTCGTAGAGGACCGGACGCTCGCCGCGCTCGTTCACGATGCGGGCCGCGGCCAGCGATCCGATCATTCCTGCGCCGGTGATGAGGGTGGTCATCGTGCTCCCTTTCAGCTCCTGCGGAGCACCCGGACTCTCACGGGCCGAGCCGCGATGGCAGCTAGCCGGCGCGGCAGGGCCCGGGACGGCGGCCAGCCGGGCGCGTTCGACTTTCTACACGGCCGGATCGCCTGGCTTCCTATCGGGCGAACGCCCCATGTAGCATCGCCGCGCCGGGCGATGGAGGGCCAGAAGCTTGAGCGACCACAACAGCGAACAGCCCCTGCGGGAGGTGGTCGCCGGCCAGCTTCGCTCCATGATCCTCGCCGGAGATCTCAAGCCTGGCCAGCGGCTGGTGGAGGGCCATCTCGCGGAGCGCCTGGGAGTGAGCCGCAACCCGGTGCGGGAGGCGATGCGTTCGCTGGAGGCGACCGGCCTGATCGAGGTCGTGCCCCGCCGGGGGGCCCATGTGTGCGCCATCGACAGGTGCGAGGTCCATCACATCCAGCGGATCAGGACGCTGGTGGAGGGGTACGCGGTGGAGCAGGCCGCGCAGCGCCAGGATCCTGAGAGCATCGGTCGGATCCTGCGCTGCCTCGAGGACGGCCGGGCTGCCACCGAGCGGGGCGACCCGGTCACCGCGGCGCTCTGCCACCGGGACTTCCACATCGCGGTGGAGGAGGCGGCCGGCATCCCCTTCCTGCGCCAGGTGCTCGACCCGCTCCGCCAGCAGACCGAGCTCGTCTTCTCGGTGGTGACCGACAGCCGGGGCGACATCACCTGGGAGGAGCACGAGGCGATCTACGACGCGGTGGCCTCGGGCGACGCGGCGGGCGCCAAGAAGCTGATCCGCCAACACATCGTCAACGCGCTGGAGTCCTTCGAGCAGGCGCTGGAAGCGACCGCAGTCGCCGCAGAGGGTTGACGTCGAACGCCCAGCCCGAGGAATGGCTGGCCGCCGATCCCGACCCCGACACCGCAGCAGAGCTGCGAGCCCTGCTGGTGGGCGATCCAGCCGACCTCGGGCACCGGTTCGCGGGACGGCTCACCTTCGGGACCGCGGGCATGCGGGGCCCCATGGGAGCGGGACCGCTTCGAATGAACCGGGTTCTGGTGCGGATGGTGGCCTCCGCGCTGGCCGAGCGGGTGCTCGCCGAGCGCGAGGAGCAGCCGCGGGTGGTGGTCGGACACGACGCACGCCACAAGAGCCAGCTGTTCGCGGCCGACACCGCCCGGGTGCTGGCCGCCCGGCAGGTTGCGGTGACGATGGTGCCGGGACCGATTCCCACCCCGGTGCTGGCCTTCGCGGTGAAGCACCTCGATGCGTCGGCAGGGGTGATGGTCACCGCCAGCCACAATCCACGATCCGACAACGGCTGCAAGGTCTACTGGCGGGGCGGCCGCCAACTGGCCGTGCCGATCGACGCGGAGATCAGCCGGATCATCGACCGGACCGCGCCGCTGGCCCCAGCCGATCTGGCCTCCGACGACGACCCGGCGATCACCGACGCGGGCGACGACCTGGTCGAGGCATACCTTGAGGCGGTTGCGGGCCTGCTGACGCCGGGCGGGCCGCGCTCGGTGCGCCTGGCCTACACGCCGCTTCACGGCGTGGGCGCGTCCACGTTCCTGCGGGCCCTTTCACGGGCCGGGTTCGATTCGCCCTCGGTGGTGGCCGGCCAGGCCGAGCCCGATCCCGACTTCCCCACCGCTCCGTTCCCCAACCCCGAGGAGGCCGGCGTCCTCGATCCGCTCATGCGGTTGGCCGCAGAGACCGGTGCCGATGTAGCCCTGGCCCACGACCCCGACGCCGACCGGCTGGCCGTGGCCGTGTCCACCGGCGGGCGGTGGCGGCCGCTGACCGGCGATGAGACGGGATGCCTGCTGGCCGAGTACCTGCTCCGCCGGGACGGAGCTTCACGGGACGGAGCTTCACGGGACGGAGCTTCACGGGACGGAGCTTCACGGGACGGAGCTTCACGGGACGGGCGGCGCCGGCTGGTGGTCAGCACGGTGGTGTCTTCGCGCCTGCTGCGGTGCATCGCCGCCCACCACGGCGCCGAATGGGCGGAGACGCTCACCGGCTTCAAGTGGATCATGCAGGCCCATTCGCAGCGGGCCGCCACCCACGATCTGGTGCTGGGCTACGAGGAGGCGCTCGGCTATGCGGTGGGCGAGGCCGTCAGCGACAAGGACGGCATCGGGGCGGCCTTGGTGATGGCGGAGCTCGTGGCCGACCTCAAGACCCACCGGCGGACCCTTGGCGACCTCCTCGACGACCTCCATCGCCGCCACGGTGTGCATGCCACCGGGCAGCGCTCGATCCGCTACGAGTCTGCATCGGGCCGCCAACAGCCGATGGAGCACGCGATGGCCGCGCTGCGGGCCGCTCCACCGGCCACGCTGGCCGGAGCGGCGGTGTCCGCCGTCCGCGACCTCGCAGCCCCGGGCTCGGAGCTGCCGCCCGCGGATGCTGTGGTGCTCGAGCTCAACGAGAGCGGGGCCAGGGTGATCGTCCGGCCGAGCGGGACCGAGCCGAAGATAAAGATCTACGCCGAGGCGGTGGTGGACCCGCCCACCGACGGCGGCGATGAGTGGCTGCGCCCGGCCCGGGCCGAGGCCCGCAGCACGATGGCGGGGATGCTGGACGCGGCTGTACGCCATGTGGCCGACATGGTCGCCACTATTCCAGCTTTTCACTGATTTTTAGTCAATATCATATCTATCAAGTTATTCTAGTATGAATGGCATTACATGTAATCAGGAGTGCTCTCCGGCACGGAGTTGATGTCCTCGATATCATGCATGCGTGCCGGAACGCGATATGGGTGCACGAGGAGGGAGACATGGTGATGCTTGTCGGTGCTGGCCGCGCCGGCGAACTCCTTGAGGTCGGGATCGCCGATGACCACAGGGGGCGGCGCATCGTCCACGCCATGCCCGTACGTCGACGATTCTTGCGATAAGGAGAGAGCGATGGACAGCTGGGAGATCATGGAGACGACCAACAAGGACGAGGAGTTCGTCAAGCGCTCGATGGATTTCGTCCCATCGAAGGCGACAAAGCGGCCGGTCGGCGAGTTCTACCTGCGGTGGGCGGTGGAGGACCTCGCAAACGCCGGGCCGGACGCGACCGCCGAACTCGCCGAACTGGACAAGGCAGCGATTCGAGCGCTGCGGGATCGCTCCTCGCCGGAGCGCGTCGCGGGAATCATGGGGATCACCGCCACCGAGGTTCTGAAGCGCTACGGCGCAGCCGCCGAGAACCTCGACGCAGCCACCCCGGCCGGCTAGCCGCTCCGCCTGCGGGAGCCAGCGACGAGGGCCTGCCAGCAGACGAGGTGGACATCTTCGGCGGTGATCTCGGGCAGGGGCTCGGCCGCAGGCTGGGGCTGCAAGCCCTGCTCCTCGATCACCCGCAGGACGGCCCCGGCCTGCTCGACGGGCGTCGGCGCTGATCGCAGCGCATGTCGTACGAGCCGGGTGATCCGCTCGGTGTAGGGCGCCTGGAGGGCGTCGATGGCGGCGCCGACCTCGTCGTCGGTCAGGTTCGGCGGCGGATGGGATCGGAGGATGTCGGCCGCCTGGCGCAGGGCCGCCGGGATCTTCGGCTCCAGGTTCGCCTTGTCGGAGAAGTGGTTCCAGCGGGCCACGATGTCGGCCTGGGCTGCCGCCCATGCCTCGAACGCCCCCGCCGCGGTGGCGTCGTCGAGCACCCGGGGGGTGTCGAATCCCTGGGCGGGTCGGGCCATCCAGAGACATCCGAGAGTGTCGTCGAGCACTTCGCCGGATGCGCCCACGAACCGGAACAGGGGGCTCGGATCGTCGCCGACCCGGGCGCAGAACACGTAGCCGGCCTCGCCGCCGGTGCCGGCCATCCCCGATCCTGTGCCCCATGGCAGCAGACCCACGGCCCGGGCCGTCTCGGGATCGTCCATGGCGCGGCGAAGCTCGGCTCTGAACTCCTCGCCGGACTGGGCGCCCAGCTCGGTGCCGCCCCGTTCGAAGATGGAGGCGTCCTCGGCACGCAGCCGCTCGATCTCGGAACGGGTCTCGGCGAAGCTCCGGTCGAGGCGGCGCTGCTGGTCGGGTATCACCTCGCCCACCCCGATGGAGGCGGCGGCCTGGGCGATCTTGCGGTTGAGCCGCTCCTCGAGCCCCAGCAATTCGTCGAGACGGGTGTCGGGGAACACGCAGCGGATGAACACCTCGCGGTGCGGCGATCCGATCCGGTCGATGCGGCCGTGGCGCTGGACGAGCCGCATCGGGTTCCACGGCAGGTCGTAGTTGATGATGTGGCGGGCCTGCTGGAGGTTGACTCCCTCGGCGAGCACGTCGGTGGTGACGAGGATGTCGTACAGGTCGGGATGGTCGAGTCCCGGAGCGGCGGTGTCGGGAGCGAAGCCGAGCACGGGGTCGGGCGAGTGGCCGCGGCCGGAGCCGGTGTGCGACGCGATCCGCCCCCGGTAGCCGGCCAGCCGCCCGTCTCGCAGCACCGCATCCTCCAGGAAGCCGACGATCCACCCCACCGTGTCGGCGAAGTAGGTGAACACCAACACCTTGCGTCGGTTGCGCTCGTCTCGGGTGCCGATCCCGTCGTGTCGGGCCTGTGCGGCGATCTCGGCGAGCTCGTCGGCGAGGGCCGCCAGCGTGGGATCGGCGTCGCGGGTCACGGTGCGGGCCTTCCGGGCGAAGTCCGCCAGCAGATCGCGGTCGCGGCGGGCATGGGCCACCATGCGGCCGACGTCGTAGCCTGCGGCGTCGTCCAGTTCCTCGATGTGGGCGTCCAGATACTTGTCGATCTCCTCCAGGTCGTCGGAGTCGGTGCTGGCCCAGTCCGCGATGGCGCCGCCGGTGGCGATCTTGGCCCGTGTCTGCGCAAGCTGGGCGAACGCCTCGCAGCCGCGGGACATGCGCTCGCACGTCAGCGCGAAGGCCCAGGGAGACGACTCGAAGCGCTTCAGCAGGCCCGAGCGCAGCAGTCCGGCGAGTTGCAGCTCGTATGACTCGGGGTTGTCGAGGCCCTTCTCGTAGTTCGAAGGAACGTAGCGGGCCAGCGTGAGAGCGGTCTCGTCGGTGTCGGGGCTGGCGTCGGGGTCGACCGCCGCCTCGAGCCGCTTGAAGAAGCCGGGCAGGACGCTGTCGATGTCGTAGGTCACCTTGCGCACCCTGGGCGCCGGAAAGACGATCGGCTGCTCGGTCCCGTCGATGCGGACGGTGTCGTTGGCGTAGTGCTTCTTGACGAAGGACCGGGTGCGGCGCACCGCCACCGCGTCGAGCACGTCGAAGAGGTGCCGCGGCGACAGGTCGTTGGGGTCGGTACGCATCGCCTGGGTGAAGTGGTCGCGCAGCGATCGGATGCCGTCCGCGGCGAAGACCCCGTCGTTGCGCAGGAAATAGACGAGCAGGTGGTACAGGTCGAGCAGGCTGTTGTTGACCGGTGTAGCGGTGAGAAGCACCAGCTTCTTGGGCGGCCGCCTGCTCAGCAGCAGGCGCAGCGCCTCGGCGCGCTGGGTGGACGGGTTGCGGAGGTTGTGGGCCTCGTCCACCACGACCAGCGCATAGTTGTGGATGTCGGGGCCGAGGTGGCGCTCGAGCTGGCGGCCCGCTTCGGCGGCCTGCTCGGCGCGCTCGGGGTTGAGCCGCGGGTCTGCGGCAAGCTCCTCGAAGGAGACCAGAGTCATCGACAGGTTGTGCTGTTGCCGGAACGCCTTCCAGGGGCCGTCGCGCAGCGTGGCCGGGCACACGACGAGCACCCGCTGGCGGCGCTCGATGGCGGCCTCCTCTATGAGCTTGCCGGCGAAGTACGTCTTGCCGAGCCCTACCTCGTCGGCGACCAGGACGCCGTTGAACTCGTCGAGGAGCCGGCGGGCCCGCACCAGCCCGTCGCGCTGGAACGATGTCAGCTCGATCGTCGAGCGCGGCAGGGCCGTCTCGTCATCGGCGGCGAGTTCGCTGCGGTAGCGCTCCCAGAGCATCCTCAGGTAGACGAGCTGGGGCGGATGGGGCTCGAAGCGGGGCTCGAACAACGCGGCGAGGTCGTAGTCGGCGGCCGCCTCCCACAGCTCGTCGAACCAGCCCGCCACCGCGTTCACGGTGTGCGGGGTGTAGTTGCCGAGGTTCAGTTCGAGGTTGGTGGACAGCCCGGCCCGGGTGAGGTTCGACGAGCCCGACACCACGCCGTGGTCGTGGGAGGCCACCAGGAAGGCCTTGCCGTGCAGGAAGCGGTCCTCAAGGCGGCGCACCTGCACCTTGCCGGAGCGAAGCCACTCCACGAGGCGGCGGGCCGATGCGTCGGCCTGGTGGCTGAAGCCGAGGAGGTCGCGGTCGACGGCGAGGGCCTTCTCGTGGGAGTCGAGGACATCTTCGACGCGGCGCAGTTCGGCCCGCCGGGCGTTGACCGGCTCGCGTCGCAGCGCCCGGGTACGCCGTTCCGGCGGGCCCGGCTCGGCACCGAGCAGCAGGCGCACCTGGGCGACCCTGTCGAGCAGGTCGGCCAGCAGCGAGTAGCCGCCGACGTTGAAGTAGGCGGTGGCGACATCGAGGCGCACATCCTGGGCGAGCCCGTCGGCGGCATGGCCGATGAACCCGTTGAGCGCGTCAGCGACGGTGGAGCCGCGCTGGTTGATCGCAAGCTCCGGCTTCGCAGGCCGGCTACTCATCGGGCTTCGTCACCGTCCAACCCTCACTCGCAAGCACGCCGGCCGCAAGCTCGGGAGAACGACGAACGGCTGCTCGAAGTTGGTCATCCCGGAATCTCTGCCTCGACTCGTCCAGAACGCGCTCCCAATCAGGTCTCGGCGTCACGAGCCGCTCCAGGATGCAGAACTCGATCAGATCCTCCAGGCACGGGCGGAAGCGCCGACCACCGACCGGGAAGTGCAGGTCATCAGGCTTGTCCTTGGACCGATCGCATCGCTCCAACATGTCCTGGACAGCAACCGCCTCTCCATGAAGATGCAGATGCGCCTCGGGATATTCGTTCAGAGGATCCCGGGTGTAGTCGTAGGTCAAGATCGGCCGTTCCGGGGCCGCATGCATGAGCTTGTAGCTGCTCTTGGTCGTGGTGAGGAACTCGCCCCTCTCGTCGAGTTCAAGCGATTGCAGGAAGCGAAACGCCAACGGCGCGGGCGATCTCGAGACCGTCAGGGCGATGGGGGATCCCACAGGTTCGCTCGGGTCGATACGGTTCCCGATTGCCGCACGCCCGCTCGCATGCATGACCACGGAAAGGCTCAAGCCATCCGTAACGGTGCGATTGAGGGTCTCGGCGATCTCACCTGCGAATTTGCGGGCTTGACGCCTGAGGTCAGACTGTCGCCGGCTCGGCAAAGGTCGACACTACGAACCAGGCGTCCCTAGCAACCTCGCTCGTGAACTTGCCCGCTTGCGCCTGTTCTTGCAGCTCTTCCCAACTGCAACCGGCCAGCGCTAGGGCGTTCGTAATCAGTTCTTGAACACCGTCGTCGTCAAGCACCTGAACCTCTACATCCGCGTACCGTTCCTCCTGGCTGGTCATTACTCACTCCCTGCCGATAGGCGGCCTACGACCTGAAGGCTCGCACAGATCATACTTGGGGGTACGACAATCGTCATAGCCCACAGGGCCTCAGATGCCACCGAGCCAAGTGGGAGGTTGCAACGGGCTTGAGACCATTGACCTAGGTCACCGTGACCTACGCTCATCGCATGGTGCTAGCATTGTGCGACATGGCGACCCTGTATCTCCGCAATGTGCCCGACGATGTGGTGCGCAGGCTGAGGGTTCTCGCCGCCCGCGATCGCATGTCGGTCTCGGCCGCCGCGCTCAGGGAACTCGACGAGGCGACCCGCTGGGTTGACATCCCGGAACTGTTCGAGGACCTCCCGAACCTGCCGGTGCCCACCTCGGAGATCCTCGCCGCACTCGACGAGGGCCGCTCAACCAGGTGATCGTGGTCGATGCCTCGGCTGCGGTCGAGGCCCTGGTCCACGACGGCGAGGCGCGACGGAGGCTGGAGGCTGAGCGCGCCGCCGCCCCGCACCTCATCGACGCCGAGGTCATGCACGCTCTGCGCGGGCTGGCGGCGCGAGACGTCTTGGACGACGTTTCCGCTCACCGGGCCGTCCGACGGTGGCGCACCACCCCGATTCAACGGTTTGCGATGCATGGCTTGGTTGACCGTGTCTGGGCCCTGCGGCACAACGTCTCCGCTTACGACGCCTGCTATGTGGCGCTGGCCGAGGCGCTGGACCGGCCCTTGCTGACCGCGGACCAGCGGCTCTCCGCCGTGCCGGCGCTGCCATGCCCCGTCACCTTGGTCTGTCATTGAAGCCGGAGACCACTGCGGACCAGCGGCGGTAGTGGGTGAGGACGCCGGCGTATCGGTCGGGGCGCTCAGTGTCGATGCTGCACTCAGCCGAACAGATCGGCGTGCGTGCCGGCGCGCACAAGCACGAGCGTGTCCCCTCGATACGTCCAGATCAATAGCCAGTCGGGTTCGATATGGCATTCCCAATGCCCGCCCCATCGTCCGGCGAGCCGGTGCGGCCGATGACGGGCAGGCAAGTCTTCGCCTGCGAGGAGGGCCTCCACAATCGGCCACAGGAGATCAGGGTTCTTGCCTCGTCGAATGGCGCGTTTGAGGTCCCGCTTGAAGCGGGACGTGAACAGAGAATTCATGACTCACAGCAGTTTCGCTTTGAGATCGTCCAGGTCGGCGAACTCGGTCAGTCCCTCACCCGACTCGGCTTGAAGCATGGCCTCGGCCGTCTCTGCGTTGGGCACCTTGACCGCGAACGGAATACCGCGATGCAGCGCAATCTGGCGATAGAAGAGCGTGATCGCCTCGGTCGCGGACAACCCCAGGTCGCTCAGAACGCTCTCGGCCTCGCGCTTCAACTCGGGCTCGACCCTGGCACGGATGGTCTCGGTCTTGGCCATACCGACACCTCTCTTGGCAGACCCGGTACTGACACTCTAGTTGTTCCCCGAATGAGGTGCAAAGGGCGGCGCGGCGTTTGGTCGCGGCGAAGCTGGTCATGTCGCCGCTTGCCAGCGGCGGTAGTGGGTGAGGACGCCGGCGTGGTGGTCGGCGTATCGGTCGGGGCGCTTGGCGTCGAAGGTACGGTAGAGCACGGCGAGGTCGTCGGGGTCGAGGCCGTACAGCAGGGCGACGCAGGCGTCCAGCTCGCAGATCAGGTCGGCCTTCGTCTGCGGGTCGTTCGCTGACCCGACCGGAACACCGACGGCCTCGGCCCACTCTGCGAACCGGTCGTCCACCGCGGCCAGCCGTCCCGCGATCTCAACCACCCGGTCACGAACCGGATGCCCCTCGCCCGGATCGGGAATCGGAAGCGCATCGAGCAAATGGAAATTCAGGCTCATCTCGACGATTCGGCGAGCACACCAGTCCATGATCATTGAGCTGAGATTGCCGAGAACGTAGGCCTCGTCCACCGGACTCCCGTGAATCTGGAGCAGGTAGGGCCCCTTGTTGGTGATGATCCGGTTCGGCGGGATCAGCGCCGCCACAATCGTGCGCGTGTTCGTCGGATTGGTCACATCGCGGAACGCGATGCGGGCACGACGACACGGCAGAGTCGCCGGATCGCGCAGTGACGAATCTGCCAGTTCCGCGAACGCGGACCTCCGTGTGCGGCTCTGCGACCGTCGCTTGTCGTGAAGGTGCGCCGCAATGCTCACCGCGTCGGCGCTGTCGTAGTAGACGCCGGTATCGGGCTCCCACAGGTTGAAACTCTTGCCCGAGTAGACCGGCCAAACCTCGCCACGCCTCGGGGCAGCGGCTTCGATCTCATGCGAACTGCTGCTGAAGGCGCCGGTAGCAGGCGAGGACGGCGTCGCGTCGCTCATCCCACTGCCCCGGACGACCGAACGTGTCGTACACCACGCCGATGTCGGACTCGTCGAGACCGTAGAGGTAGGCGACACACGCGTCTAGCTCGCATAGAGCGCCCACCCCCCCCCCGGCAGCGATGTCATCGACGGCTGTACCGACCGGCACCCCGACTTCGGCAGCCCAGTCCCTGAAGCGTTCGTCGCGGGTGGCGAGACGCGCCGCCAATTCGGTCACGCGATCACGGACCGGATGTCCCTCACCCGGGTCGGGAATGCTGAGAAGGTTGAGCTGATGAAAGTTCAGATGAAGCTCAACCGTCCTGCGTGCCTGCCAATCACATGGCATCGAAGACAACACCCCCAGCAAGAAAGCTTCATCGCTCGCCGAACCCGCAAGCCGGAGCAGGTACGGGGCCTGATTGGCAACGACCCGATCCGGCGGGATCAGCGCCGCCACAATCGTGCGCGTGTTCGTCGGGTTGGTCACATCGCGGAACGCGATGCGGGCACGACGACACGGAAGGGTCACCGGATCGTCCAGATCTTCTTCCACCACCTCCGCAAAGGCCGACGAACCCGTGCGGCTCTGCAACCGCCGCTTCTGGTGCAAGTGCGCCGTGATCTCATCGGCGTCGACGCTGTCGTAGTAGACGCCGGTGTCCGGCTCCCACAGATTGAACGACGTGCCCTTGTAGACGGGCCAAACCTCAGTCACACGCCCTCCTGTTGCTGCCTGCGCGCCAGTTCGCCGTCATCGTTCACGAACCGGGCCCGATCGCCGGTGGCGTCGAGCTCGCGGACCGGGCGGAAGCGCCATCGTCGTTCACGAACCGGGCCCGGTCGTGGGTCGCGTGGAGTTCCGCCACTGCTCGGAAGCGCCACGCCCGTCGTCCCGGAAGAACCGGTGCCGGTCGTTCGTGGCGTTGAGGTCTCCCTGGACAGGCCGGAACCGCCATGCCCGAGGATCTCTCTCTCTCTCTCTCTCTCTCTCTCTCTCTCTCTCTCTCTCTCTCTCTCTGATAGCGAGTTGTCGCCAGCGAGGTCGCTGCCGTCGAAGCGCGGGTGCTTCTTCATCTTGCGCCACACCCGGAACGCAGCTCGGCTCGGCACCTGGGGGAAGGAGGCCGACCCTGACCAGCTCAGGAACTCCGTCACCGGCACCAACTCCGGCCCGGCCCGCAGCACCTCGTCGTAGTGCGCCCGAGACGAGGCGGGGCCCGGATAGATGGCTACATGAGCCTCTGGGAGACCGGCTTCAAGGCCACCCCCTGGGCTCGGCGCGGGCGTTGATCCTGCGGACTGCGATGAGGGCAACCGTGTAGCGCCCGTCCACCCCGTCGAAGGCCCACTGCCCGGTGTTGAGGCAGGTAGCGACCGAGATGGCCGCGTGACGGTGATGAGCGCCACCGTGTAGGAGTTGTGGACCTCGTCGAACACCCATCCCTTGTGGTTGATGAGGGTGAGGACCGCGATCCGCTGCAGAGAGAGAGAGAGAGAGAGAGAGAGAGAGAGAGAGAGAGAGAGAGATCAGGTTGGCTCTCAGTCTGGGTGACGCGCAGCCGCCATTTGGCCATTCCGTCGGCGTTTACGCTGGTCCGAGGCATCACAAGCCCAAGACGGCCTCCCGGCCGAGCGAGTTCAAGGTTGGCCCACGAGAACGCCTGATACAGATCGGTCCTGCCGGACCCTAGATCCGGAAATGCTTCGCGCAGAACAAGGCGCAGCGTTTCGGCTTGAGCCAAGTCACGCCGAAAGCCTCGTTCAAGGTCGGGGCGCTGAACTCGCATCGACGCGATCCTGCGACGCATCTCGCCCACGGCAAGACCTCTCATCCCCGGCTGGTGCATACCCCACCACGCATGCTCCTGCACGACTACCTGCTCCCAGGGCGGGTTGCCGAGCAGGCAGTCGAAGCCGCTGCGGTCGCCTCGGAGGAACACCTCGGGGAACACCGCCGGGAAATGGACCGGCTTCAAGTCGGCCACCGCGGCGCGCACATCTTCGCCGCCTGCGATGCGCTGCAGCACGGCCGGGTCGTAGTTCTCGGGAAGGCCGCAGGCTCCGGCCCGGTTCGCGGCCACCACATCGAACAGCGCGATCGCGGGCGCGACCGCGGCCTGGGCCTGACGGTGCGCCTCGCGGGCCTCCTCGATCTCGGCCTTGGTGGCATCGGCAGTGCGGGCCAGACGGTTCAGCGACTCGGTGGCGGCATCGAGCATCCCCAGCACCTGGTCGCGCAGCAGGCTCGGCGCGGCCGGGTCGTCGTCGGGCTCGAAGGCCCGCTGCACGTCGTCGAGGGTCCCGACCCCGGTGAGGCTGTTGCCCTCGATCAGATTGTGGTCGAGGAAGCTCAGCGGCAGCCCGGGCACGAAGGTGTGGACCCATATCGAGAGGCGGGCCAGCTCCACCGCCACCCGGTTCAGGTCCACGCCGTAGATGCAGCTGCGGGCGACCTGGCGCCGAAGCAGCGAACCCGTCTCGATCTCGGCGTCGTCGCCGAGGGTCCCCAACGCCCGCACCGCCGATTCCCGCAGGCGACCCAGACTGGCGAGCACGCCGGCCGCGTCGGCCGCGTTGGTGCTCAGCCAGCCCGACAGCCGCCTCTCGATGCGGTCCACTGCGGCCACCAGGAAATGGCCCGAGCCCATGGCGATGTCGGCGCAGCGGAAGTCGAAGAACGCCGACTCCACGCCGGCGGCATCCCCCGCGGCTGCGAGTTCGTCGAGGCGGGCCAGGTGGTCGTCGAGGGCCGGTTCGAGCGCATGGTCGAGAAGGTGCTCCACCGCGAACGGCTTCGTGAAGTAGCTGCCGGTGCTCTTGCGCACACCCGAACGGTTGTGGAAGTAGACACTTCCGGCGGTGACCTCCACCTCGTCGCCCGGCGCCGCCGGGACGAAGGTGGACAGTCCCTTGATGTCGCGCACGGCGAGGTCCTGCTCGGCCAGGGACAGCTGCGACTCCAGCAGACCCTCGTAGATCGTGCCGAAAGTGCGCACCGACAGCGACCGGAAGTCCACCGGCCCCTCGCCCTCGGCGCCGCGGTCGATCAGCATCGCGGCCAGCGCGGGGGCCAGTTCGGCGTCGGTGATGGGCGCCATGGCCTCGATCGCGGCCCCGGCCCCGCTGACCGCCGGATCGCACGAGAACAGCCCTCCGTTGTAGGCGGGCAGGCCCCAGGCCCGGTTGCCCGTGTCGATCGCGCTCCACAGTTGCGTGATGTCGGCCCACATCGACGCAGCCGTGGTGTCGTAGACGACACCGTCGAAGTGGCGGTCCTCGGTGAGCCTGCGCACGAGCCTGGTGAGCGAATGGTCGGCGTAGCGGGCATTGGTGGTGTAGGGGAACAGATCCTTGGCCTCGGCGTAGGCCACGAACAGCAGCCGGAACAGGATCATCATCACCTGCTCGTATGCGGCCCGCAGGTCGGCAGGCGTTGGCGCCGGGCCCATCCGCCGCGCCACCGCAGACGCCAGGGCGGGCACGGTGTCGGCATAGACCCGGTCGCGCAGGCGCTCGGCCAAGTCCGAGGCGAAACGGTCCGAGGCCTCGAGAACCTCTTCGATCTTGCCGCCGGTGTCGAGCGCCGACGCGGAGAACAGCAGGTGCAGGTAGCCGGCCTGCTGCTCGGGCAGCAGCGCCAGGTTGACCTCTACGAACGTCTCGGCCCGACCCTTTCGGCCCACGCCGGTGTCGGGCCGGGCGGCGTACAGGCGGATCTCGCTGCCGCGGGTCAGCACCACCCAGTCGGCACCGTGCGCGTCGGCGTGCGACAGCGCCAGCGACACCGGCGTGATCCCGTCGAAACGCCTCGCGGGAGCGTCGAAGGGCTCGTCTTCGGAGCAGAACACCGCGGCCGCCCGGCTGTGGCCGTTGACCTTCAGCAGGTGGACATGGCTGGCGTGCTGCTCCACCCGGAAGCCGAGACCCTCCGCCAGCCGCCGGCCCCGCAGCTTCAGCACCGACCGGCCCGCTCGCTGAGCGTCGCTCCAGTCGGGGCGTTTCGGAAGCCCGGCGCGTAGCTCCTGGGTGGCCAGCAGGCCCTCGTTGCGCAGGCCCAGGTCGAGCCTCAGATGAGCGGGCGCGCCGAGACCCACGAGAACTCTCTGCAGCAGGCGCACCGCGGCGTGCTGGTCGGGCTCGCCCAGAGCGCAGTCCGCAGCCCGCTCCACCTCGCCGATGTCGAGGCCGCCGACGACCGCGGGGCTGTCGCCGACAGGGCCGCACACCGACAGGCGCATCGAACCGGCAGCCGCGCTCGACGACCCCTCCCGCGAATCGTCGGCCCTGTCGGCCCGGCTCGACGGCGCCGCGGGATAGCCGACAACGAACAGCACCGGACTGGCACGCCCAGCCCGCCGTCTGGTGTAGCCGTCCCGCACTCGGGCTACCGGAGGCTCGCGCTCCGACGAGGCCACGATCACCTCCAGGCCGTTGGCGACGACACGGCCGCCATGGCGCTGGAAGAACGCCCCGTGGACCGTGAGGGAGGACGGGAACCCGGGCGGCACCGACCAGCCGTCGGGATCGCGTTCTGCCAGGAAGCTGTCAGCCCAATCCATACGGACTCAAACTCCAGCGTCCGAGCACGCAGGCTCTCTCACAACAGCCGCTCGGCCATGCAGGACGACAGTACACAAGGAGGTAGCCACCGGCCACCGCGCCGACGGATCAATCCGCAACTCCGTCAACAACCGTCGCCTCTGCCGAGCGACAGATTGTCTTGCCTTGCAAAGTTTAGATTTGGCTGCATTACTAGATTGAATGCAACGTAACTTGGAATATACAATGCAGATATGCCGATCACAAGCAACTTGAGAGATCGGGCCGCAATGTGACTGCAGTCGAATCTGGTATTACGTCTCGGGGGCAGACAACCCTGCCCAAGGCGGTGCGGCAGGCACTGTCGGTGAAGGCCGGCGACCGGGTGCGATACATCATCGACGGCGACACGGTCCGGATCGTGCCGGTGCGGCCCGTCGACCGGCTCTACGGCATCCTCCGACACGACGGGCCGGCGGTGTCGTTGGAGGAGATGGACCGCGCCGCGGCCGAAGGGGCAGACCGTGCCGGGCAGGCCGGCGACTCTTGATCAGCCTCGACACCAACGTCGTTGTCCGCTATCTGGTGGCCGACGATGCCCAGCAGGCAGCCGCGGCCCGGTCGCTGATCGACAGCCTGACCCCCGGAGAGCCGGGCTTCATCAGCCGCGAGGTCGTGATCGAGATCGTCTGGGTATTGGAGCGGGCCTACCGGCTGGAGCGCGCCCAGATCTCCGAGGTTCTGCTGGAGCTGCTCGCCACGGACAGCCTCGTCCTGGAGACGCCCGGCGACGTGGCCCGTGCCGCCTCCGCTTACCGGCGGGGTGACGCCGGGTTCTCGGATCTGATGATCCTCGCCGCAGCGCGGCGGCAGAGTGCGTTGCCGCTGTACACCTTCGACCGCAGGCTGGCCCGCCTGGCCGGCGCCGTCCTCGCAGGCGAACGGGAACAAGCCGACGGCTGACATCTGAATCGGCGACAGTCGGACGCTCTGGACGAGGCCTCAGCGACGATCGCCGCGGGCGGCTTGCCAAGCCGGCTCCGGGCGGGCAGCGCCGGGCGCGGCAATAATGATCGGTTGGGAGGGCTTGCATGGCTGAACCGGCAGCGGCCGTCGAGATCGACGCTGTCACCAAGCGCTTCGGCGATGTGGTCGCGGTGGACGATGTCGACCTCGCCATCGACGACGGGGAGTTCTTCGCCCTGCTGGGCCCATCGGGCTGCGGCAAGACCACCACGCTGCGAATGATCGCCGGGCTCGACCTGCCCACCACCGGCAGCCTGCGGATCTTCGGCGAGGAGGCGGGGATGGCGCCGCCGGACCGCCGGCCGGTCAACACCGTGTTCCAGGCCTACGCCCTGTTCCCCCACATGACCGTGCGCCAGAACATCGAATTCGGGCTGCGCATGCGCAGGGTCAAGGATCCCGAGCTGTCGCAGCGGGTGGCCGAAGCCATTGCGATGGTGCGCCTGGCCGGGATGGAGGACCGCCGACCCGACCAGCTGTCCGGCGGCCAGCAGCAGCGGGTGGCGCTGGCCCGGGCCCTGGTCAACCAGCCCAAGGTGCTGCTGCTCGACGAGCCGCTGGGGGCGCTCGACCTCAAGCTGCGCCAGGAGATGCAGCAGGAGCTCAAGGCGCTGCAGCGCACCGTCGGCATCACCTTCGTGTTCGTCACCCACGACCAGGAGGAGGCCCTCGCCATGAGCGAGCGCATCGGGGTGATGTCGGAGGGCCGCCTGCTGCAGGTCGGCACCCCCCGGGAGATCTACGAGCGGCCGGCCAGCCGCTTCGTGGCCGACTTCATCGGCCGGACCAACCTCCTGGAGGCCACCGTGGAACCGGCCGGGACGGTGCGCCTCGCCAACGGTGCCCGCATCGAGGCCGAGACCTCCATGGCGGCGGGATCGGAGGTGGCGGTCAGCCTTCGCCCCGAGCGGGCTCGCCTGCTGCCACGGGGCGAGGCCACCGCCGAGGGCTCCAGCCTCGACGGCGAGGTGCGCGACATCACCTACCTCGGCCATGCGGTGGTGTACGAGGTGGCGGTCGGGGCCATGCCGGTCGAGGTGCGCAACGAGGGCGAGGTCGGCCGGCCGTTCGCGGTCGGCGACGATGTGACCGTCTGCTGGGACCGCGGCGCGGCCGCCGTGGTCGCAGACTGAGGATGCAGCCCGGCCGCAGGCCGCCAGCAGGCACCGGGTCCTCCGGGGAGGCGGCGGCCGCCCGGGCGAAACGGCGCCAGGGGATGCTGCTGGCCTCGCCCGGAGCCCTCTACCTGCTGATCTTCTTCGTCGTCCCGCTCGCGCTGATCTCGGTCTACTCCTTCGCCACCCGCACCTCCACCGGCCGTACGTCGCTGAGCGGCTGGAACGTCGACTCGTACCGGGCCATCGGCGACGACGTCATCCTGGGCATCATCGGGCGGTCGGCGTGGCTGGCCACCCTCACCACTGCCCTGTGCCTGGCGGTCGGCTACCCCTTCGCCTACTACCTGGCCACCCGGCCGCGGCACGTGCGGGCCATCCTGCTGGTCCTGGTGATGATCCCGTTCTGGACCAACGGACTGGTGCGAGTCTTCGCCATCCGCTTCCTGCTCGGCTCCAACGGCCCCGCCTCGGCGCTCAGCGAGAGCCTCGGATTCGGCACGTTCCGGATCCTGTTCACCCCCGCCGCGGTGACCATCGGCATGGTCTACAGCTTCCTGACCCTCATGGTCCTGCCGTTGTATGTCGCCCTCGAGCGCATGGACTGGAGCCTCACCGAGGCGGCCCGCGACCTCTACGCCAGCGGCTCGAAGGCGTTCTGGCGGGTCACGCTGCCCCTCACCAAGTCGGGGATCGTGGCCGGCAGCGTGCTGGTGTTCGTTCCCAGCTTCGGCTCCTACGTGGTCCCCGACATCCTGGGCGGGGCCAAGACCCTGCTGATCGGCTCCTACATCGCCCGGCAGTTCCGCGACGCCCGCAACTGGCCGCTGGGGGCGGCGCTCAGCGTGCTGCTGATCGCGGCCATGCTGATCGCGGTCGCGCTCAACCAGCGCTCCGGCAGCGGCGCGGAGGACGGCGACCGGCACCGGCGGGCCAGGCGGGGCCGCGCCGGCGGCGAGGCCGCGCCTGCGGCGGCGGCAGCGTCATGACCGGCGTCGTCGAGACCGGGCTGGGACGGCGCACCCGGCGGTGCCTGGCCGGGTGGGCGTGGGTGGTCTTCGCCTTCCTGTACGTGCCTATCGTCGTGCTGGTGGTGTTCTCGTTCAATGCGTCGTCCCGGGTGAACATCTGGGGCGGCTTCTCGTTCCAGTGGTACGGCGAGGCCCTCGGCAACGAGGTGATCACTTCGGCGATACGGGTGTCGCTCATAGTGGCGGCGGTCTCCACCGCCGTCTCGGTGGTGCTGGGCACCGCGGTGGCCCTCGCGCTCGACCGCTACCGGTTCAGAGGCCGCCGCGCCCTCGACGGCACCATCTACCTGCCCATCGTCATCCCCGACATCACGATGGCGGTGATGCTGCTGGTGTTCTTCGCGGAGGCGTTCAAGCTCATCGACTCGTTCGGCCCCCGGCTCACCCTCGGGATCTCCACCGTCGCCCTGTCCCACATCGCGTTCAACATCTCGTTCGTGTGCGTGGTGGTGAGGGCCCGGCTCGACCAGTTCGACCGGACCCTGGAGGAGGCCGCCCGTGACCTGTACGCGTCGGGGTGGCAGACGTTCAGGAGGGTGACCCTGCCGCTGATCATGCCCGGGATCGCGGCCGGAGGACTGCTCGCCCTGACCCTCTCGCTCGACGACGTCGTGATCTCCGCCTTCGTGGCCGGCCCGGGCTCCACGACCCTGCCGGTGTACGTGTTCAGCAGCATCCGGAGGGGCGTGACCCCGGAGCTCAACGCCATCTCCACGCTCATGCTCACCGCCTCGATAGTGCTGGTGCTCGGCTCGCTCGCCCTGCAGCGCCGCCGTGCCAGCGCGTCGCAGCAGACCCAGGTTCTATAGTTTCCGCTGCTACGAAGGAACCCAGGAGGGACCAACTCATGAGAGCACCAAAGAGGGCAACCTCGAAGCGGCCGCTGGGCCGGGATCGCCGGGGCCTCCCCAGGCTCGTCGTCCTAGCGGGGATCATCGGCATCGCCAGCCTGGTCGCCGCGGCCTGCGGCGACGACGACGCCGAGCCAGCTGCGGCCCCAGAGACGACCCAGGCTCCGGAGACGGCAGAGGCCCCCGAGGCCGTCGAGGAGGCACCGGCCGAGGAAGCACCGGCCGAGGAAGCCGCACCGGCTGAGGAAGCACCGGCCGAGGAAGCGGCACCGGCCGGACCGGCAGCGCACTGCGCAGCCGGCGAGACCGACGGCGACCTCACCTTCTACAACTGGGCCGAGTACATCGACGACGAGCTCCTCGCCGCGTTCGAGGCCGAGACCGGCATCAACGTGGACTACACGACCTACGAGTCCAACGAGGAGATGCTCACCAAGGTCGAGTCGGGTGCGGCCATCTTCGACCTGGTGGTGCCCTCGGACTACATGGTCGACACCATGCGCCGGGAGGGCCTGCTGCTGGAGCTGAACTACGACGCCATCCCCAACTCGGCCAACATCGCCCCCGAGTTCGCCAACCCGCCGTTCGACCCTGAGCACAGGTACAGCGTCGCCTACCAGTGGGGCACCACCGGCATCGGCATGAGCTACGAGGTGCTCGACCTGCTGGGCGGCGAGTCGACCTGGGCGGTGATCTTCGATCCGGACACCGCTGCGCTGGTCCCCGGAAGCATCTCGATGCTCGACGACGCCCCCGAGACCGTCTCCGCCGCGCTCAAGTACCTCGGCTACAGCATCGAGGACGTGATCAACAACCGCAATGAGGACGCCGTGCGCGAAGCAGGCGAACTGCTGAGGGCCACCCACGCGCGGCTGCTCAAGTACGACTCGGTCACCTTCGGAGACGACCTGGTCAACGGCGAGGTCGACGTGGCCCACGGCTGGAGCGGCGGGTTCGCCCTGTCGATCGACGAGGCCGACGCCTACGAGACCCATGTGTACACCATCCCAGCGGAGGGCGGGGTCCGCTGGGTCGACAACATGGCCATACCCCACAACGCCGACAACGTGTGCTCCGCTCACGCCATGATCAACTTCCTGACCGACGCGGAGAACGGCGCCACGCTGACCAACTGGACCTTCTACGCCAGCCCCAATGCGGCCTCCACGCCGTACATCGACAGCGAGATCCTCGAGGATCCGGGCATCTACCCGCCACCGGAGATCGACGCTCGGCTCGAGCTGATCCCCCACGCGGGCGACATGGCCCTGCTGATCCAGGACATGCACACCAACGCCAAGAGCTAGCAGTCAGCTGCTGACGGTCGGGGTGCCCCGGTGGGGTGCCCCGACCGGCTCCAGTCAGGGCCGGACCTCGACGAAGCCGGCTGCGCTGAAGTCGCCGTCGAACGCGAGGGCCTCAGTGATCCGCTCGCGGCGCATGATCTCGAAGCTGGTGGCGTCGACGTAGGAGTAGTGCCTCTCGTCGTGGCGAGCGAGCCATTCCCATGCCCGCTCGTCGATTGCCGAGTCGACCACGGCTACCGACACACGCGGCGACTGGCGGAGCATGGTGATGAAACTGAGCGACTGGGCATGGCCGGCGCGGCGTTGCAGCCATGTCCAGGCCTCTCCCGCGACCAGATTGGAGGTCCGTAGTGGCCTGTGGTCGTCGCGCCAGAGCCGCGACGCGTCGGCGTGGCGACGATCTGCTGGGACGAGCAGGCCGATCCAGAAGGATGTGTCGACGAACCTCACGGGGCGGTCCCGTAGATGACCGCGTCCAGGTCGTCATCCGGCTCGACGTCCACGCTTCCCACGAGAGCATCGAGCGGATCGGCGCTCGCATCGGGCTCATCGGCAAGAGCCGACCGCACCGCATCCCGTACGAGCGCCGAGCGTGAGAGCCCCCGTCGGGCCGCCGCAGCCGACAGGGCGTCGTCTATGTCGTTCTCGATGTATAGCTGTATACGCCGCACACGCAGAGTATACACCAGACGGGATGGTGGCGACGTGCCCGTCACGCTCGTAGGCGGCCGCTGGCATGGGCTTCAGTATGGCCCCTGTCACCAGCCCTTTAGCCTGACCCCATGACCACCATCACCGCCGACGTCAAGATCGAGCCCGGCTCCGAGTTCTCGGTGGAGCTGCGGTCCGGATCGCACCTGTGGCACGCCGACGAGCCCACCGACGTGGGCGGGGCCGACACCGGCCCCAACCCCTACGAGCTGCTGCTGTCGTCGGTGGCCGCCTGCACCTGCATCACCGTGTCGATGTACTGCCGGCGCAAGGGCTGGAGCCTTCACTCGGTCTCGGCCAGCTACACCCACGACCGGGTGCACGCCAACGACTGCGACGACTGCGAGTCCGACGCGTCCGGCTACATCGACCGGGTCCAGAGCCAGATCTTCATCGAGGGCGACTTCGACGACGACCAGCGAACCCGGCTGACCGACATCGCCCGCCGCTGCCCGGTGCACAAGACCCTCGAACGGGGCTTGACGTTCACCACCGAGACCGTGTTCGCGGGCTGATGAACGACCGCGGCCACTCCCGGATCCCGATGATCGTCAGCGTCGACGACCATGTGGTCGAGCCGCCCCACGTGTGGCAGGAGTGGCTGCCGGCCAAGCATCGGGCTGCCGGCCCGAGAGTCGAGCGCCACCGCCTCGGCGAGCTGAAGTACACCGCCGGGACCACCTACACCTACGACCTCGACCCGCCCGACGGCTCCGGCGACTGGTGCGACATCTGGTTCTACGAGGACGGCATGTACCCCCACAAGCGCCACGTGGCCGCGGTCGGGTTCGACCGCGACGACATGACGCTCTCGCCGATCACCTACGACGAGATGCGCCCCGGCTGCTACGAGCCGAAGGCCCGGGCGGCCGACATGCTGGCCAACCACGTGGACCTGTCGCTCAGCTTCCCGACGTTCCCCCGCTTCTGCGGCCAGACGTTCCACGAGGCCGACGACCGCGAGCTGGGGCTGGCCTGCATCTACGCCTACAACGACTGGATGGTCGAGGAGTGGTGCGCGCAGAGCGACGGGGTGCTGGTCCCGCTGATCATCATCCCGCTGTGGGACGCCGAACTGGCCGCGGCCGAGGTCCGCCGCAACGCCGAGCGGGGCTGCCGGGCGGTCTGCTTCAGCGAGATCCCGTCCAAGCTGGGCCTGCCGTCGATCCACACCGGCTTCCACGAGCCGTTCATCACGGCCTGCGAGGAGACCGGCACCACCATCTGCATGCACATCGGGTCGAGCTCGCAGATGCCGCTCACCTCGGCCGACGCCCCCACCGGGGTGGCGGCCACCCTGAGCTTCAACAACGCCATGGCGTCGCTGTCGGACTGGCTGTTCTCGGGCATCCTGCCCCGCCACCCGAAGCTGAAGATCGCCTACAGCGAGGGCCAGATCGGCTGGCTGCCCTACATCCTCGAGCGGGCCGACACCGTGTGGGAGGAGCACCGGGCCTGGGCCGACACCAAGCGGCTGGTGCCCGAGCCCCCGTCGACGTACTGGTACCGCCACGGGTTCGGCTGCTTCTTCAGCGACCGCCACGGCCTGGCCAGCCTCGACGAGGTCGGGGTGGACAACGTCACCTTCGAGACCGACTACCCCCATACCGACTCCACCTGGCCCAACACGCTGCAGGTGGCCACCGAGATGTTCGCCGGCCTCGACGACGAGACCGTCTACAAGATCGTGCGGGGCAACGCCCTGCGAATGCTCGAGCTCGCGGGCTGACCCCGGCGGGATCGAGCGTTCGCGCGCCCGGTGCGCGGCTAGTCTCGCCCGCGGCCACGGGATAGGAGCACGGGCAATGGACGAGCCAGCCTGGACGATGGGCATCGAGGAGGAGTACCTGCTCGTCGAGCGCGACACCGGGGCTCTCATCACCAAGCAGCCCCCCGGCCTGCTGGAGAAGGTGGCCGACCTGCGCCACGGTCTGGTGGCCAGAGAGCTGTTCAGCTCGCAGATCGAGATCGGCACGGGCGTGTGCTCCAACTTCAAGGAGCTGCGCGCCGACATCGGGCTGCTGCGCCTGGCGGTGACCGAGGCCGCCGCCGAGTACGACATGGTGCCCATTGCGGCCTCGTCCCACCCCTTCGCGAGGTGGCACTCGCAGCAGTACACCGAGGCGGAGCGCTACCAGGCCCTCACCAGGGATCTGCAGGCCGTGAGCCGGCGGATGGTCATCTCCGGTCTGCACGTCCACGTCGGCATCGAGGACCCCGACCTGCGGATCGATCTGATGGACCAGGTCGTCTACTTCCTGCCCCATCTGCTGGCCCTGTCGACGTCGTCGCCGTTCTGGGAGGGGCGCGACACCGGCCTCAAGTGCTACCGCCTGGCGGTGGGCGAGGCCCTGCCCCGCACCGGGTTCCCGGAGAAGTTCAGCTCATGGTCGGACTTCAGGTGCCATGTGGACGTGCTCGTACAAGCGGGGATCATCGAGGACTCCACCATGGTGTGGTGGCACATCCGCCCGTCGGAGCGCTACCCCACCGTGGAGATGCGGGTGACCGACCTGCCCACCAGGATGGAGGACACCATCGCGCTGGCGGCCATGTACGTCTGCCTGATGAGGATGCTCTGGCGGCTCAAGCTGGAGAACCGCCGCTGGCGCAGCTACGCCAACTTCCTGCTGTCGGAGAACCTGTGGCGGGCCGAGCGCTACGGGATCAGCGGCGAGCTCATGGACTTCGGCAAGGGCGTGCTGGTCCCCTTCGTTGACCTGCTGGAGGAACTGATCCAGCTGGTCCGGCCCGACGCCGAGGCCCTGGACTGCGCGGAGGAGATCGAGCACACCCGCACGATCTGCCGGCGGGGCACGTCCGCCGATCGCCAGCTCGCGGCGTACCACGGGGCGCTCGAGGAGGGCGCCACCACCGACGAGGCCCTGAAGGCCGTGGTCGACTTGCTGATCGCCGACACCCTCGCACCCCCCAACAGGTAGCTCCCGCGAACTCTCCCGCCTTCGATGCGCCCTCCGGCCGGCTCCCAGCTGTGAAGCCGCTGAGTTGGAGCGAGTTCACCCCCGACCTTGGCGAGCTCCATGAGTTCCAAGGCCTGGAGTCTGCCGGAGGCGGTCGGGTCCTGCGCCGTATCTACCGCGGACCTGACATGCCAATTCGCCTGGCCGCGACCACCGACGGCGTCGAGTGGTCCGAACTGTCGCTCCCCCGCGGCTTCCAGTTGGCGGACATCGGCTCCTACGCCGGCGCCACCGTCGATCTGGCCGGCGACCGGTGGGTGGCGTTCGGTCACGATGTCTCGATCGACCCGGACTGGACCGTCGCCGAACACGTCTGGTTCTCCGACGACCAAGGCTCCAGCTGGGTCAAGGCAAGCATCGAGCCGCCTCCGGAGTCCGAGCCCCTGCCGCCCTACGCGACCGAGGAGTCCGAGGTGCTCGCGGCTTTGGCATCGAGTGGCGTTCTCGTCGTGGTCGTCCGGACCTCCACAAGGCTGGACCTGGATGTGCTGCTGGCCGATCGCGGCCTAGTGCCCGCCGGGAAGGACCTGGTGAACTGGGTGCCCTCGGTGGACGACGTCACCTTGACGTTCGCCGACGAACCTCCATCCGAGGCCGCGCCACCTCGAAGAGGTCGAGACCGCTGGCGCCTGCAAGAGCTGGAAATGTCCTACGAGGATCTGGAGCTCTCGACCCGGCAGCTGGAGTTGCTGCGGAGACGGAAACACACGGTCACCAGGATCTACTCGGGGGAGGGACCATCCCTCCCGTTGCGCGCCGAGTACGAGGGATGGGTCTACAAGGTCACCGGCGTGGCCTCAGCGGAGGGAGTCATTCTGGCCACCCAGGGCGAGTGGGAGGCTCTGCTCAAGTCTGTAGACGGACGGGCATGGGACAAGGAACCGCTGGGCACGGTGGAACTGTGGACCACCGGCGGCGACGGGGCGCGGTGGGCCCTGGCCCGCACTCGCGAAGGGACACGGATCGATCGGATCCGCTACGGCGACGGCCGAACGACGGCCGCCTTCTTGGAGACCATCGAGAATTTCGGCAGCTTCTCAGCGGGACCGGCCGGTGTTGTCGCGGCCGTACTGACTGGCCACAGCGCTACAGAACCCGGACTCATGGGGTCGATACGACGAGCGACCAAGGACGGCTACGAACTGCACCGCAACGCGCAGACCGGCGACTTCACTCTCTGGGATCTCGCCGCGGACGAGGCCGTCTACGTCTTCGGTCCACGGTCGAACCCCGAGGGCGTACCCGAAGGCGTCCGTGACAAGGCCGACGACGGGACACGCGCCCTGATCTTCGAGGATCCGCAGTCCGGCCATGATCTCGTCGCCTTCACGGAGGATGAACTGGCCGAAGTGATGGGCTCCCATAGAGGCAACGGCACCGGACGGTCGAGCGAGGTCTGGGTGGGCTGGTCCGCTGACGGTGCCGAGTGGGGGTGGCAGGCGGCCTCGGAGGCCTTCGGCATTGATCCCAGCAGCACGGTCTCCGTCGAGTTGGCCGTCGGCAATGACTTCGTTCTCGCTGAAGTGAGCAACTACGGGATCCCATGGACGGCCCCGGAGCGGTCCGTCGGCTTCAACCCGGGTCCAGCCGCCGGCTGGTACCCGGCTGCGGTGCCGCGGCGCTGGTTCATCGCCCGGGCGGGGTGAGCCGCGGCCTCATCGGATGAGCCGTCCTGCCCGGCGTTGGAAGGGCGCGTATGCTGGCGGCGTGGCCGGAGCGGTGGTGATGGTGATCGTGCTGGTGGTGCTGTTCCCGGTGGTGGTGCTGGTGGGCAGCGGCATCGTGGCCGCGGCTCTGGGCAGCTTCCTCAAGGCCGACTCCGACGCCTCCAACCGAGGCGAAGACGGCCCCAACGAGTACCTGGATCTGGCCCGCAAGGAGGCTGAGACCGGCTATCCCCAGCTCGCTGAAGGGCACGGCGGGCGCCGGCGGCTCAACCTCCCGGGACGCCTTCGCCGCTCCTAGAGGCCGAGCGGATAGGCGAGCGAGTCCAGCCCATACGGGCGAGGCCGTGGCCCGTGAGCGCAGCGAACAAGAGCGGCCCGTGAGCGCAGCGAACAAGAGCGGGAAGGACACCGCTGCGCCGCGACCGGCTCTCGCCTATCCGCGTGGCCCCTTAGCGGCCACGACGCCTACCGGTCGGTGGGCCAGACCGGCGGGCATCCCCGGTCGATCCACACCGCCGCGGCCACCGCGGCGAACACGGCGTCGCTGCCGTTGACTGGCTCGGAGGCGTCGTCGACGACCTCCACCTGAACTGCCGGCATGTTGACCGCGCTGACGATGTCGAAGGACCGCACGGTGAGGTCGTGCACCCTGCCATCGGGGTCGACGCCGAGCGACTCGCTGGTCACCCACGAGTAGGCCATGTGGGCTGCGCCGCTGCAGTACGAGCGCAGCACCGTCTCGTCGAGAAGCCGGCCGGCCTGCAGCTGCACGCTGATCGATCCGTCGGCCTGAACGGCGGCGGTAGCTGAGCCACCCCCGGGGCAGGCGATCCAGCCGGGCTCGCCCCGGGCCGCGGTCAGCAGGACCGCGGCCTCGGCCCAGCCCGCGCCCCTCACCTGCGAGGATGTCGGCGGTCCGGGCACATCGACCTCGGTGACGGCCAGCTCGGGCGCGTACGCCCGAATCGCCGCGGCAATGCCCGGGGTGCGGACCACCAACATCTCGCCAGTGCCGTCGGGACGCACCCCCGCGGCTACCGGCGGCCGCTTGGGGCCGAGCTCCACTGTGTCGGGCCGGGACCACAGCACCCTCACCGGCCGGTCGTGCCGGTCGGCCAGGCGGCGTGCGGCCTCGGCCACCGCCGAGTGGAGCTTTCCTCCGAACGCGCCGCCGTTGCCGAGCGGGGAGGCGGGCTCCGCCGCCGGGCTCGCACCAGGCCGCGTCGGTCTCCAGGTACCCGGGCTCGGTCCAGCTCGTGCACAGGGTGACCGCCCAGTCCCCCGCCGGCACCTCCAGCGGCGGATCCCAACTGGCGGTGGTGCGCCGCCCGGGCACGCGGGCCGCGAGCCGTCGAGCCTCGACCGGGGTTCCGGCCACCACCCAGCCGTGCTCATCGGCGGATTCGCAGCCGTCGGCGGCCCGCACCGCCACCAGGGCGCCGGCCGGAGCGGTGTCGTCAGCGAAGCCCCCCTCTCCCAGCGCCACATGGGGACCCGTCGACTGCGGCGAACCCCCCTCGATGCTGGCCCGACGGTCGGCATCGGCTCGCCTGCCGGCGTCGATGGGTCCGGCCCCACCGGCCTGGCCGGCCAGGCGAGGGTAGGCCTGCCAGGCGTCGAGGATGGGCTGCCAGCCGGTGCAGCGGCAGAGATGGGCAGCCAGGGCCCGGGCCGCGGCGCCCCGGTCGTCGTGGGCGGCGCCCTTGGCTTGCAGGCCGGCGAAGCGGCAAATGATCCCCGGAGTGCAGAAGCCGCACTGGCTGCCCCCGGTGGCCGCGAACGCCCGGGCCCAGCCGTCACGGACTTCGGCGTCGAGCCCTTCGAGGGTGGTGATGGCCCGGCCCGCCACCCGCCGGGCCGGGGTGACGCAGGCCACCCTGGG
>CBDCSK010000011.1:0-13992 GCA_965221605.1 Candidatus Aldehydirespirator sp. | reverse complement strand
ACTCCGAGTTCGAACAGGACCGCGTTGAGCCCGCCCACCGAGGGGTCGATGAGCCACTTCCACATCACCCCCGCGATGATGACCGGGCGTGGCCCAGGGGATGATCAGAAGCGCCCGGGCAATGCCCGCGCCCTCGCAGCGGCTGGTCGAGCAGCAGCGCGAAGAGCAGTCCGAGGACCGTGGCCAGGACGACGTATCCGGCCGTGTACTGCAAGGTGACCACCAGCGATTCAACGAAGGACTCGTCCCCGAGGACCTTCGCGTAGTTGTCGGTGCCGACGAACGTGGCGGGATCGTCCGAGAGAGGGACCCGCTGGAAGCTGTACACCAGCGGTCTGCACACCCGGAATGCCGACGACCAGGACCAACGAGATGATCGCGGGGAGCGCGAGGACCAGGCCGAACATCCGGTCGCTCATCGGCGGCTGCGCCCCCCGCGCCGCCGCCGCGCCGCCGCCGCCGGCGCGCGCCTCAGCCCTGGCGGCCATCGTCTGTCACGTCGGCACGCGAGCGGCCGAGCGGCAGTTCCGGCTTCGCTGTGCGCTTCGCGAGGATGACTAGCAGGATGGGGTCTATCCGCTCGGCCTCCTACGAGCCGGCCGCGAGCTGGACCGCGTCGTCGGCCATGTTCGCGGCCGTCTCCGCCGGCGTCGCGTCCCCGGCCAGCATGTCGTTGACGCGCTCGCCCACCTTGACCTGGAAGCCTTGGTACCAGCTGAGCGCTCTCGCGGCCGGGGTGGCCGCCCGGTCGTACTCTGCCTGGATCACGCCGAGGTCGTAGTAGTCGGGATACGCGGCAGCGATGGCGGGGTCCTCGAAGAAGGCCGGGTAGGGGACGGCGAGCGCCGCAGCCTCGACCCAGGTCAGGGGAACGGTGAAGTTCCCGTCGTTGTCGGCCCCCGTGTAGAACTTCAGCAGGTCCCATGCGTCCTTCAGAGCCGTCCCTTCGAGGTCCGGGCCCATCTGGACGACCTCCCCCGCGAGAAGCGTCTGGCCCGATCCGGGCATCGGGGCCATCTGCAGATCCGGGGCAGCCGGTCCGCCGACGTCATTGAAGATCTTCAGCCAGTAGTCGTGGCCCGCATAGAACGCGAACGTCCCCTGTGTCATCCCGCCGATGAGTTCCGGATTGTCGTCGGTGAGGATCGTCGGCGATGTGAGTTCGTCCTGGAACATCGCCCGCCACCACTCGAGAACGTCGACGGTCCTCGGATCGTCGGCGAACACGGGCTGGCCGGAATCATCGAACGGGGTGATCCCCTCGCCCAACAGAGTCGCCATGAGGTATTCCTCGATCCGCTCGTTGAGCCACGACGACTCGTACGGCGCGTCCGAGATTCCGTCAGCCTTGATCTTGGCGCACTGGTCGTAGTATTCCTGCAGCGTCTGGGGCGGACCTGAGAATCCTGCCTGCTCGAGCATGGCCGCGTTGTAGTGGTTCATGAAGACGGCCGAGAAATAGGGCAGGCTGGTGATCTGCCCGTCCGCGGTCACGAATCGAGACCGTGCGCCCGGGTAATCGGCGCTCGTTGCCGGCCCTTGGGGCCATCGCGGGCTGCCCCTGGCCCGCGGCGCGGGAGCTCGCGATCACGGCGCGGCAGCCGCGTTCGACCTCGCTGGCGCCCAGCGGACGTTCCTCGATCGGCACCTTCGCGACGCCGACACCGAGACGGCCACGGCGACGGTGTTCGTCACGGGCGCCAACCGCTGGGAGAGGCTCGCGGCGTGGCCGCCCCAGACCAGGCGACTCGACCTCTTCCCTGCGGCCGGCGGGCGGCTCTCCGACACGGCTGAGCCGTCGTTGATCGACGTTGGGCTGGATGCCGAAGATCCGACGCCCGCGGTCGGGGGGCGGGTCTTCCCCTGGGAGCCCGACCTCGTGCCCGGACCCTTCGACCAAGCGACACGGGACGCACGCCGCGACGTGGCCGCCTTCACCTCTGAGCCGCTGCCGGCAGCGGTGACCGTCGCCGGGCCGGTGACCCTCACGGTGGCGGCCGTCGCCGAGCCGCCGGAAGGCATGGTGTTCGCGACGCTGAGCGATATTGGGCCCGACGCATCGGTGTGGAACGTCGCCGACGGCGGCGCGGCCGTCGCCGATCCGCTCACTGTCGTCGATCTGGGCCACGCCGCCCACGAGTTCGGCCTCAGCCACCGCGTGCGCCTGAGCCTGTCGTTCGGGTCCTTCCCCCGGTTCCGGTGGCGACCGGGCAGCGGTCGCCGCCAGATTGTCCTCGGTGCCGGAACGCGGCTCGAGATGGGGTATTGCGATGTGGCCTGACGGCTGCCGGTGACGGGAGCCGGAGGTGAGGATCGACCGTGTCGAGGCTCGGCACGTCACGATGCCGCTGCTGCATCCATGGCGAACGGCATCACACGAGATCTCGGCCATCGACAGCCTGCTGGTGAAGCTCACCAGCGGTGGGCTCGAGGCATGGTCCGAGTCGTGCCCCTTCGGGGCCCCCGACTACAGCCCCGAGTACGCCGGAGGCGCCTTGGCGGTGCTCCGCGACTGGCTTGCCCCCGCCGTCGTCGGCGCCGAGATCGACTCCGGCGAGATGCTCCAGGGGCGGCTCTCCCATTGCAAGGGCAACTACTTCGCCAAGGCTGCGCTCGACATGGCCTGGTGGGTGCTCGAGGCGCGACGAGTCGGGCAGCCGCTGCACACACTCCTTGGCGGCCGGCGCGACCGGGCGGAGGTCGGAGCCGACTTCGGCGTCATGGACTCGCTGGACGATCTCGTGGCCGCGGTGGACGACGCAGTCAGGGCCGGCTTCCGTCGCGTGAAGCTCAAGTTCCGGCCCGGCTGGGACATAGACATGTTGGAGGCAGTGCGCTCTACCTTTCCGGACGTCACCGCCCATATCGACTGCAACGCGGCCTTCCGGTTGTCCGATCTGGATCTCTTCCGTGCCGTCGATCGGTTCGGGCTCGCGATGATCGAGCAGCCGCTGCAGCACGACGACCTGCTGGATCATGCGAAGCTTCAGGCACAGATCGACACGCCGGTCTGCCTCGACGAGAGCATCGTCTCCGTCAGAGGGGCCGAGCAGGCCATTGAACTGGGCAGTTGCCGGTTCGTCAACGTGAAGCCGGGCCGGGTCGGTGGTTTGACGGTTGCGAGGTCGATCCACGACGTCTGCCGGGACGCCGACGTCGGATGCTGGGTGGGCGGCATGCTGGAGAGCGGCGTCGGCGCAGCCATCTGCGTTGCGCTGGCGACGCTGGAGAACTTCACCTACCCGTCCGACATCTTTCCCTCCTCGCGCTTCTATGCCGAGGACCTCGCCGAACCTGCCGTGCCCTTCGAGACATCGAGCGACGGCGGATGGAACGCGGTCGCGGGGGAGGGGGCCGGCATCGAGCCGGCGCCAAGGCCCGACCTTCTGGAGCGCCTGACAACAGACCGGTTCGTGATCGAGGCGCGATGATGCTGCGGGCCGTCCCGGCGCCCCGCCTGTCCGCTCGGCCCCTTACACCAGCCTCGGCGGGACGGCAAGCTGTTCGATCGCGTCCCTGGCCATACCGACATGCGCCTTTCCGTCGTGGAGGGCGATGGCTCCGTGGCCCGGAAGGAGCGAATCGAAGTCGAGTTCCGCCAACGCCATGACTGTCGCGAGCGAGGCCTGAAGGTCGCAGTCCGGGATCGCCTGCAGGTGCAGCTTTCCCCACGCGAAGACCGCGTCGCCGGCGAAAAGGTACGTCTGCTCGCCGCCCTCGACGAGGTATGACCCGTGCCCGCCGCAATGACCCGGCGTGTCTATGTATGTGAGCGTGAGCCGGCCCACCGATCGCTGGGCGCCGTCGGTCAGAAGATCGTCGACCGGGCAGGGCTCGTAGGAATAGTCCTCGGGGAAGAGCCCGGCGGCCTGGGCCAGATTGAAGGCCGTCGCCTCGTGGTCGCCCGCTTCGAGCACTCGCCCGGTGGCGGCTCCGGTCGCGACGGACAGGCCGAGACGCTCGCGGTAGAGCGACGCGCCCCCGGCGTGATCGGTGTGGTGGTGGGTCAAGAACAGCCTGGTTACGGCGACCGGATCACAGCCCGCGTCTCGAATGTTGCCGGCGACTCTCTGGAATCCGGTCTCGGTTCCCATGCCGCATTCGATGAGAACCTGCTCGCTGCCGCCGTCGAGGAGATAGCAGTGGGAGTCGAAGTCCGATGAGATGCCGAAGCCGCTGAGCGTGCCGCCCCCGACCAGATGAACCTCAGGTGTAAGTCTCACAACCCTCTCCTTGGAGTCGATGTGCGGTCGGCGCCGACATTCTTCCACGGATCGCCGGGTCGGTCTGCTAGCTCTCGGGCACGTCGTAGGTCTGAGCGCTCAGGGCGCCGTCCACGACGAGGTTGATGCCTGAGACGTACTTGGCTTCGTCGGAGGCCAGGTAGAGGAAGGCGTGGGCCACATCGTCCACCGATGTCAGCCGGTTGGCGGGCACCGCCGGGAAGCCCTCGGCGCGCCACTTGTCCATCAACTCCTCGCCCACGATGTCGACCGACTGCTGGGTGTCGCCGGGACCTGGCGCGACGCAGTTGCACCGGATGTTGTAGGGAGCGCACTCCACCGCGATCGCCTTCGCCAGCGCCACCACACCAGTCTTGGCCACGCAGTACGGCGTGCAGCCGCGACCGTGCCCCAGCGCGGCGATCGACGAGGTGAACAGGATCACGCCGCCGCCGGTCTCCCTCATCGCCCGGGCTGCCCGGTTGCCCAGCACGAAGTAGGCGTCCAGGTTCACCGACAGCACTCGCCGCCAGACCGAGTCGCTCAAGTCGACGAACTCGGTGAGGTCCCAGGCGGCAGCATTGGACACCATCACGTCGAGCTTCGGATCGACGGCCAGCGCGCGGGCCACGGCCTCGGCGCAGTTCTCCATGACGCTGAGGTCGAAGTTGAGAAGGTGGGGCGTCGCGCCGAGCTCCTCGATCACCGGCGCCACCGCGTCCAGCCGCTCCTGCCTGTAGTCGAGCAGGTACAGGTTCTTGGCGCCCTCGGCCGCGAACAGCTCGGCGGTGCGGCGCCCGAAGCCGCTGCCGGCGCCGGTCACGAAGACGTTGCGTCCCTCGAATCGTCGGCTCATCGTTCGTACCCCCTCTTGGGTCAGTGCGGTCTCTTGGGTCAGTGGGCGGTCCAGCCCCCGTCGACGGTGAGGACCGAGCCGGTCACGTACGACGAGGCCTCCGAGGCCAGGTAGATGGTGGCTCCGGCGATCTCGGGCAGCTCCCCCCAGCGACGCAGGGCCACCTCCTGGCCGATCACCCGCACACTGTGCTCGCTGTACTGGTGGGCCACGTTCATCTCGGTCAGGAACGGCCCGGGCGCGATGGTGTTGACGTTCACCCCTCGCGGCGCCCACTCCATGGCCAGGGCCCTGGTCAGCTGCACGACCGCGCCCTTGGAGGACGTGTAGGCGGTGCGGTCGGGCGCGGCCACCAGGCCGAACGTCGAGGACACGTTGATCACCCGCCCGTGTGCGGACTCCCACAGGTGCGGGCCCGCGGCCCGGCAGGCCAGCCACGGGCCGGTCACGTTCACGGCCAGGGACTGCTCGAACTCGCCCCGATCGATGTCGCCTATGGCGCCGCGCACCAGGATCCCGGCGTTGTTGACCAGGATGTCGAGGCCGCCGAAGCGCTCCACCACGGCGGCCACGGCCGCCTCGACGGCGCCGGTGTCGGTGGCCTCCATCTCCACGCCCAGCGTCTCGACGCCGGTGGCCGAGGCGATGTCAGCCGCCCTGGCCTGTGCATCGGCCAGGCTGCGGCTGGTGACCGCCACCCGCGCCCCAGCGTAGCTTAGAGCCTCGGCCATGACCGCGCCGAGGCCTCTGGAGCCGCCCGTCACCAGAGCGGCGCGTCCGTCGAGGCGGAACAGGTCTAGCGGGTTGGGCGCTGGGGCCTCCTTGCGGCCGCTGCCGGGGCCGGACCGGGCACCTCAGGTGCTGTGGGCCTCCTCGTAGCTCGGGCCCCCGGAGTCCTGCACCCAGTAGCGCCGGGCCCAGCCCACGCCCTTCCAGGTCTTGACGTCGGTGGGCACCAGCTTGATCAGCCACCGGGGCTGCTGGAGGGTCGACACCAGGTAGGTCGGCCCGTTCGGGCCCAGGTACCGGTACGACATCTGCTCGGCTATCTGCACCCAGCGGCCCCCGATGTTGGGCTCCTCCTCGACGGTGGCGACGCCCTCCATGTACACCTTGGGGATCTCCATGGACTGGCCCGACTCGTCGGGATCGCTGTGGGGAGCGTCGATGACCACGCTGACCCGCCCGTCGGCCTTGATGTACTCGCACCACAGGGCCCGCTGGCGGCCCACGAAGTAGAGCGCCTCGCCGTCCCACTGGTACCAGACCGGCATCACGTAGGGCGACCCGTCGGGCTTGAGGGTGGCCAGGCGCGCTACCGAGTTGCCCTCTAGGAACTCCTCCATCTCCTCGGCGGTCAGCCCGCCCAGGTCGCCTCTGAAACTGCTCATTGTCGACCGCTCCTTTTCTCACTGGTCAGGGCGGGACAGTACCATCGCGCCGATGGCATCCTCCAAGCCGGTCGACAGCGCCGCAGCCGGTCCCGGCACCGGCGGGGCGAGCACCAACGGCGCGCCGGACGACGCGGCCCTGTCGGTGCGCGACCTCGTGAAGACCTTCGAGGTGGGCGGGGGCTGGCTGGGCGGCGAGCGCGGCGAGGTCTCGGCGGTGGCCGGGGTGTC
The DNA here is from genome assembly GCA_965221605.1 of Candidatus Aldehydirespirator sp. Lineage (GTDB taxonomy): Bacteria > Actinomycetota > Acidimicrobiia > Acidimicrobiales > Aldehydirespiratoraceae > Aldehydirespirator. Next base: position 7,291 of record CBDCSK010000011.1, on the reverse strand, counting down.
GTTCGACATCGGCGCGGGCAGGACGATGGGTCTGGTGGGGGAGTCGGGCTGCGGCAAGTCCACCACCGCCCGCTGCATCCTGCGCCTCATCGAGCCGACCTCCGGCGATGTCGTGCTGCAGCACCCTCTCGACGGCGGCGGATCCGAGCGCATCGACGTCATCGCGGCCGACAAGGGCGAGCTGCGCCGCCTCCGCCGCCACATGCAGATCGTCTTCCAGGACCCGTTCGCCTCGCTGAATCCCCGGATGTCGGTGGGGCAGGCGCTGCGGGAGCCTCTGGTGGTGCACACCTCGATGTCCAAGGACGAGCAGAGCACCAGGGTGGCCGAGCTGCTGCGCCTGGTGGGGCTCAACCCGAGGATCGTGGACCGCTACCCCCACGAGTTCTCCGGCGGCCAGCGCCAGCGCATCGGCGTGGCCCGGGCGCTGGCCTTCGACCCCGGCTTCTTGGTGCTCGACGAGCCCGTCTCGGCCCTGGACGTGTCGATCCAGGCCCAGGTCCTCAACCTGCTCGACGACCTCCAGGACGAGCTGGGCCTCACCTACCTGTTCATCGCTCACGACCTCGCCGTCGTGCGCCACGTCTGCGACGACATCGCGGTGATGTACCTGGGCAAGATCGTGGAGCGCACCTCCGCGGAGCGGCTCTTCGACGAGTCGATGCACCCCTACACCCACGCCCTGCTCTCCGCGGTGCCGGTGCCCGATCCCGAGCAGGAGCGGGGCCGGCTGCGGATCCTGCTCGAGGGCGACGTCCCCAGCCCGCTGAACCCCCCGTCGGGTTGCCGGTTCCACACCCGCTGCCATGTGGGCCGGGACCAGGAGGTGTGCCATGTGACCGAGCCGCCTCTCGAGGAGGTCAGCGGAGGCCACTGGGTGGCGTGCCACTTCCCCGAGGCCCGCCAGGTCGTCTGACGATGCAGCCCTCGCAGCCCATCGCGGCCATGCCGCGCTCGGGCATCCGCGAGGTCATGGAGATGGCCAACGCGATCGACGGCGCCATCCGCCTGGAGACGGGGGAACCCAACTTCAACACGCCCCGCCACATCTGCGAGGCCGCGGCCAAGGCCGCCTTCGACGGCTTCACCAAGTACACGGCCAACGCCGGCATCGGTCCGCTGCGGGAGGCTCTGGCGGCCAAGGTGACCGAGCGAAACGGCATCGATGCCACCGCCGACCAGGTCGTGGTGACTTCTGGTGCCGTCGCCGGGATCTACAGCAGCATGGTGTCTCTGGTGGATCCGGGCGCCGAGATGCTGCTGGGCGATCCGAGCTGGCCGAACTACGCCCAGATGATGCAGCTGCTGAAGATCACCCCGGTCCACTTCCCGCTGCGGGCCGAGAACGGTCTGGTCCCGCAGGCCGCCGACGTCGAGCCGCTGATCACCGAGCGCACCCGGGCGATCATGCTCAACTCGCCCGGCAACCCGACCGGAGCGGTCACCGATGCCGCCGCCCTGGCCGACCTGATGGAGCTGGCCCGCCGGCACGACCTGCTGGTCTTCGCCGACGAGGTCTATGACGAGATCGTCTTCGACGAGCCCTACGTTCCGGCCGCGCCCCTCGACACCGACGGCCGGGTGATCACCTTCTTCAGCTTCTCCAAGACCTACGCCATGACCGGCTGGCGGGTGGGCTACCTGGTCGTCCCGCCCGGCGTGTCGCCGTTGATCGTGCGGGCCCAGGAGCCGATCACGTCGTGCGTGAACGCCCCCGCTCAGATGGGGGCTTTAGCCGCGGTGACCGGGCCGCAGGACTGCGTGGCCGAGATGCGCGACGCCTACCGGCACCGCCGCGACATCGTCACGGAGTTCCTCACCGGCCGGGACATCCCCCACGTGCGGCCCCGGGGCGCCTTCTACCTGATGATCGACGTGAGCCGCAGCGGCCGCTCCGGAATGGACTTCGTGCTCCGCCTGCTCGAGGAGAAGCAGGTGGCGGTGGTGCCGGGGGACACCTTCGGCCCCGGCTCTGGCCGCTTCGTGCGGGTCTCGCTGGCCACCGCCCCCGACCTGCTGATGGAGGGAGTGCGGCGCCTCGCCGACGCGGTCGACGACTGGGGCAGCTGAATCGCCCTGGCGGTGACCGTCAGAAGTTGAACAGGGACATGGCGGTGCCGCCGCGGATCATGTCGCGGTCGGCCGCGGGGATGCCGCCGAGGAGCTTGTCGACCACGCCGAGGGTCTCGGGGTAGCCGGGCTCGTCGCGGGTCCAGGGCCAGTCGGATGCCATGAGCATCCGGTCGGCGCCGAAGGCGGCGTGGATGCGGTCAGTGGTCTCCTGCAGGTCCCGGTAGGGGTATGGCCCCCCGCTGAAGGCGTAGTGGCCCGAGAAGTGGACGCAGACGCTGGAGTGCTTGGCCGCTAGCGCCTCCACCACCTCCAGGCCCGGAGGGGGTGACGGCATGTCGAACCGGGGCCGGCCGTGCTCGTCGACCATCATCTCCAGGTGCATGTTGGGCAGGAACCCGAGGTGGTTGAGCACCACTCGCAGGCCGGGCAGCAGGTCAAGGCAGCCGTCGAGCAGGGCGACTTGGTCGGCCGGCCCGTAGAACCAGACCTTCATGCCGGCGTCGTGCATGGCCGCTAGGGCACCGAACACGGCCAGCGACTCGGGGTCGGTGCCTGGTTCGCCCTCCAGCCCGTAGAAGCGGACGCCCTCGATGCCGCAGTCGATGCGCCGCTGCAGCGTGGCTAGAGGGTCCGGGTCGGCGAAGTCGTAGACCGCCACGCCCGCGAACTTGCCCGGATGGCCGGCCAGCACCTCGGCCAGGTAATGATCGTGCTCCGACAGCGCGCAGTAGATGGCCCGGTCCACCCCCGCGGCGTCCATCGCCGCCAGGAGGCGATCGGCGGTCTCCTCGCGCTCGGGAGGAACCATTCCCTCGAAGATCGCTCTCGGGTAGTCGTCGCTGAGGGCCTTGAACAGGTGCAGGTGAGCGTCCACTACGTCCATGGCGGTCGGCCTTTCTTCTTCGCTGCTTGGGGGGCAGAGTCTCGCTGTTCGGACTCGTGTTGGTCAAAGTCTTGCCGGTTGCCACCGTGCTCGGCGATCCAGGCGAGGTGGTGGGCGGTGAGGTGGCGGCGCATGTACATCACCAGCTGCTCGATCAGGTGCGAGTGCTCCCGCAGCAGGGCCGGGCCCCGGAGCACGGTCCCGGTGGAGATCCACATGTTCTGGCCCCGCAGGGACGAGTGGATTCTGCGCACGTAGTTGTGGGTCAGCTCGTCGTGGGCTCCGGTGAACAGCACCCGCATGGCCGCAGCCCCGTCGCCGGCGTCCCCGACCACGGGATCGTCGAGGCCGTCGCTGGCGTCGCCGGACCGGGGCGCGGGACCGATCAGAGCGTGGATCGGGGTGCCGTGCTCGGTTCCGAGACTGAAGGCGACCCGGCAGACGGTGCCGTAGGCCACCAGCCCGACCGGGCCGAAGGTGCCGGTCACCTCGGCCAGCGCGCCGATCAGGTCGTCCATAGTGACTGACGGATCGGGCTCGCCGTCGGAGAGTCCGTGGCCCCGCAGCTCCAGACAGATCACCCGGAAGCCCGCAGACCTCACCGCGGGTGCAACCGACCCCCAGGCGTCCAGGTCGTCGCCCAAGTCGTGCACGAACATCAGCGGCGGGCCGTCGGCAGGATGCTCGAGACCCCGCAGGACGGTTCCGTCGGCCAGCGCGACCTCGATCGGGAAGGGCGGGCTGGCAACCCTGCCCGCGCCGGTGCCGGCAGCATCGCCGCCGGTCGGCTGCGGGTTCGACGCCTCCATTCCGTGCGCCTGTCAGAAGGGCTGCGGGTTGAAGCAGCGCAACCCGACACTGCCGTCGGCCTCGTAGGAGGGATGCTCGTCCCAGCACTGCTCCAAGGCGTGGGGGCAGCGGGGCGCGAACCGGCATCCCGGCGGCATCATCTGCGCGGGCGGGACCAGCCCCGCGATGGGCACCAGCTCGCGGCGCTTGCGGCTCACATGGGGCAGGGCCCGTAGCAGGCCCTGGGTGTAGGGGTGGCGCGGGTCGGAGAACAGCTCGTCGACCGGGGCTTCCTCGACGATCTCGCCGGCGTACATGACCGCCACCCGGTCGGCTATCGAGGCCACTACGGCCAGGTCGTGGGTGATCAGCAGCATCGACATGTTGCGGTCCTGCTGCTCAGCGCGGAGCCGCTCCAGTATCTGGGCCTGCACGGTCACGTCGAGCGCGGTGGTGGGCTCGTCCGCAATGAGGATCTCGGGGTCGAGCACCAGTGCGGTGGCGATCATGACCCGCTGGCGCATCCCGCCCGAGAGCTCGTGGGGGTAGGAGTCGAAGCGCTCGGTGGGTGCGGGAAGCCCCACCGCCCTCAGGATGTCGATGCTCATCTCCCGTGCCTCGGCCTTGGTGGCGTCGCGGTGGGTGCGGATCACCTCGGTCATCACCTGGCCCACCGTGAACACCGGGTCCAGGCGATGTGAGCGGGTCCTGGAAGATCATCGAGATGCGCTCGGAGCGGACGTCGCGGACCTGCCGCTCGGCCAGCTGGGTGAGGTCATTGCCGTCGAAGACGATCTCGCCGGAGGTGATCCTCACCGGCGGCGTCGGCAGCAGCCGCATGATCGACAGCGCGGTGATGGTCTTGCCACACCCGCTCTCGCCCACCAGGCAGAGCACCTCGTTGGGGTTGATGTCGAAGGACACGTCATGCACCACGTCGAAGGAGCCATCAGGGGTGGCCACCGCGGTGTGGAGGTTGCGAACCGACAGCACCGGCGCACTGCCGGCGCCGTTGGTGGCGGGCGTGGCGGTCACGGTGCTCATGGCGGGCTCATGTCTTGCGCAGCCTGGGGTTGGCCACGGTGTAGCCGACGTCGGCGAGCCAGTTGCTCAGCACCACGATGGCGATGAGCACCAGCGAGAAGAACTGGGCCACCGGGTAGTCCCGCCTGAGCACCGCGTTGACCAACACCTGTCCGAGGCCGGGCCAGCCGAAGATCGTCTCCACCACTAGGGCGTAGCCCACGATCTGACCGATCCTCAGGCCGGCCAGCGAGATGATCGGGACCATGGCGTTGCGCAGCACGTGCTTGCCGACGATGCTGGCCTCCGACAGGCCCCCGGCCCGCAGCGTCCGCACGAAGTCCTGGCCGAGGTTCTCCAGCATGGCCGAGCGGGTCATCCGCACGGTCAGGGCGATGCCCTCCATGGCCAGGACCACCGCGGGCAGGATCAGCTGCTTGGTGCTGCAGCAGCCCGCCGAGGGCAGCCAGCCCAGCGTGGACGCGAACAGCCACACGCTCAGCAGGGCCAGCCAGAAGTTGGGCACGGCCATTCCGGCCACCGAGAACGTCATCACCGAGCCATCGGCCCAGCTGTTGCGTTTGACCGCGGCCAGTATGCCCAGCGGCACGCCTATGACGAAGACCAGCGCGAAGGCTGCGGCCCCCAGGATCAGGCTGTTGCGGCCGTGCTCGGTGAGCATGTCGAAGATGTCGGCGTTGTTGGTGAGCGACTTGCCGAGATCGAAGGTCAGCAGCCGGCCCATGTAGCGGAAGTACTGCTCGTGGACCGGGTCGTTGAGGCCCAGCAGCTCCCGGAACTCCTCGCGCTCCTCGTAGGAGGCCGAAAGCGGGCAGCCGGGCCGACACCGCGTCGCCGCCCGACAGCCGGATGGCGTAGAACACCGCGATCGACGACAGCAACAGCACGATCAGCGTGTAGAGCGTCCGGGCCGCGATGCGCTTCATGGCGTGCTCATTGCTCGTCCACCGACTTGGCCTCGTGGCGCAGCCGCGGGTCGAACACGTCGCGCAGCCCGTCGCGATGAGGCTCACCGACAGCACCACCAGCACGATGGCGATGCCGGGGATGGTCGACTCCCAGTGGTTGAGCCGCAGGTAGTTCCGGCCGTCGGCCACCATCTGCCCCAGGCTCGGGGTGGGGGGCTGGGCGCCCAGGCCGATGAACGACAGCGCGGCCTCCGCGATCACGGCCACGGCCACGTAGTACGACGCCAGCACGAAGGCGGGGGCCAGGATGTTGGGGAAGATGTGGCGCCACATGATCCGCATCGACGAGTAGCCCCCGCCCGGGCCGCCTCCACGAACTCCCGCTGCGACAGCGTCAGCACCTCGCCCCGGACCACCCGGGCGATGGCCGCGGTGTTGACCAGGCCCACCGCCAGGATCACCGGGAACAGGCCGCCGCCCATCCCGCCCACGAACAGCACGGCCAGCAGGATCAGCGGGAAGCCCCAGATGAAGTCGATGGTCCCGCCGATCGTGCGGTCGGTCCAGCCCCGCAGGTAGCCGGCCACCATGCCCAGCACGATCCCGGCCACCAGCGCGAGCACGGTCACCCCGGCGGCCACGGTGAGGCTCACCCTGATGCCCACGAACACCCTGACCGCCATGTCGCGGCCCAGCGCGTCGGTGCCGAAGATGTGCCCGTCGCTCAGCGGCGGCAGGTGGATGTCCTGGAAGTCCTGGGTGACGTAGTCCCCGCCGGTGATCCACGGGCCACCGATCCCCGCGGCCAGCACGATCACGCCCAGCGCGGAGCCCAGCAGCAGCAGACGGTTGTGGCGCATGCGGCTCAGGCTGCGCTGCAACCGGGTGACGTGCTGGGCCTCCTCCAGCTCCAGGAGCTGGTCCTCCCAGGCCAGCCGCCGGGCCGCGACGGCCGGTTCTGCGCCTTCTGTGGCGGCGGTCACGGCGCCGCCGCGCTTGGATGCAGGCTCTGGCTCTGTGCCTTGGAGCCTTCTAGCCCTCGATCCCATGTGTCGTTGTAGTACGGGTAGAGGTTCCACACGAACGGCTGCCAGCCGTGCACCTTGTTGTTGTGCACGAAGGTGGCGTTCTGGTTCATGATCGGCAGGTACGGCAGCTGCTCGGCCCACGCCAGCTGGAACTCCGATGACGCCGCCTGGGCCTCGGCCTCGGTGCCTGACTGCTGCCACGCCGCGATGGCGTCGTCGATGCGGGCTCGACCGCATGCGAGAAGTTCGGCACCGGGATGGTGGCCGACCAGCCGAACAGGATGAGCACATCGAGGGGGATGGCCACAGCCAGAAGAACAGCGACATCTCGACGGAGTCGCGTCCCGGCTGGCTCTGCTCGGTGAAGGCGAGGCCGCGGTCGACCACGTTCAGGTTGGCCCTCACGCCGACCTTGGCGAACTGGGCCGACACCGCGGCGGCCACGTTCTTCTGGACCGACTCGTCCTCGACCAGGTAGCGGAACTCGAAGCGGTGGCCGTCGCGCACCCGCACGCCGTCGTCGCCCATCTCCCAGCCGGCCTCGTCGAGCTTCTGGTTGGCCAGGT
>CBDCSK010000010.1:0-10447 GCA_965221605.1 Candidatus Aldehydirespirator sp. | reverse complement strand
TCGCGCATCCAATGCAGCCTCGTGATCACCTCGGGGGAGTACGCCCCGAATCTCAACACCTTGCCCAGGCCCTCGTTCAAGCTGCAGAAGGCCCGCCTGTCGCCGTCGCCGAGGACGAGCATCGGCATCGCAGGGCTCACCACGCCGGCCATCGGACCCACCGCGCGGCGGCCGTGGCACGGCTCCAGCGTGAACTGTCCGCTCCTGAAGTGAGCCTCGGCCTGCTCGGGGGTGTCGGCGAGTCCTTCGAAGACCGCCGCGCCGATAAGAGCGCCGCGCAGCGGTCCGCTGGCCCCGCGCCAGTCGATCGGTGGTCCGGCATGCAGGAACTCGCCGTGTGCGAGACCCAATGCGTCGGCGGCCGACTCGATTCCCAGCAGATGAGGCCGGCACGCGACGAGGCGCTCGACCGCGGCACTGTTCTGGCGATCGACTTCGTCGCTCAAGGCTATGGCCGAGGCGGTCGCCGCGGCATCGCTGTCCGTCGGCGGGCGCCACAGCACCGGCGCCGGTCTCACGCCCTGGTGCCGCAGGGCGTCCTCGAAGAGGCTCAAGCCGGTGCAAGCTACCCGGACGTCGCCGCCGAGGACCTCCGTGAGCGCGGGCGCGGCAGCGGTCATCTCGTCCGGAACCGCCCGGCGACCTCCGCCGCGGCGTGCGCATTCGAGTCGAAGACATCGCAGCCCGCGTCGATGAGCGTTCGTCGTTGCTTGCGCAGATCCTGGGGATCTCGGCTCGATCCGACCACCGCCGCTACGACGCTGCCTCGGGGGTGGGCGTGCAGGAAGGCCTCGATGGAGGGCCGCAGCGCTCCGGCTGGGTCGGGGTGCGCGCCCTCGCCCAGCACCACGTCGATCAGCAGGTGGCGCTCGACGGGCTGTGCGGCGAGCTCGCAGATGGCGGCGGTGCGCACGTGAGGGTCGATCATCGGGTGGGGGCGACCCGCGGTCATGCGGTCGTCGCCGAGGTCGATCACGAAGTGCTCGTTGCAGGCCGCGATCTGCTGCGGGGTCGCCGTAGGGCCGAACGCCTCGAGCGTGACAACCCGGTGCCCCCGGGCTGCGAGCACGGTGACGGCCTCGCAGGCCAAGGTCCCGCCGCTGAAGAGGCCCGCCAGCGGGGCCTGATCGACTTCGCGTTCGTGCATGTGAGCGAACAGGTCGCCGGCACCGCCGCCGGACTCGGCCGCGACCGCGCCGGCCAAGTCGGTCAACGTCACCGATGCGTCGCTGAGGAAGCCGAGGCTCACCGGTGTTCGCAGGCTGGCGGCGAGATCACCGATGCGCTCGCGCGTGCGTCTGCCGGCCTGCTTGGCCACCACCACCATGCGCGCGGTCGCAGGGTCGGCGTCGAGAACCCGCATGGCGCGCGCTGTGGACACTCCGCCGATCTCGTCGCACAGGTCGCGGCCCCCGACGCCGATGACATGGCTGACACCGATGCCCCAGGCGTCCAGCAGGCACATCAGATGCTGCGCGCCGGTGCCCGAGGCGGCCACCACCCCGACATCACCGCGGCGCACCTCGTTGAAGAATCCGAGGCCGACACCGGCGAGCACCGCAGTTCCGCAGTCGGGTCCCATCACCAGCAGACCCCTCTCGTCGGCGATCTCCTTCAGCCGCCGCTCCTCGGCGAGCGCCACGCCGTCGCTGAAGATCATGACGTTGGCGCCGGCACGCAGCGCGTCCGCGGCCTCCGACGCGGCGTGCGCACGCGGCAGTGAGATCACGGCGAGATTCGCGCCCGAGGCCCTGACCGCGCTTCGCAGCGTGCGGTGCTGCTCCAGCTGGCCCTCGTCGGCGTTCCGCGCCCGACCGGTGTCGGCCAACCGTCGCTCGATCAGCGCGCGCGCCGACCGCACGCTGTCGTCGGTGGATCCCCTCACCGCGATGATCAGGTCGGACGGCGCGGCGTCCTCCACGCCCTCGGCACCGAACCCGAGGTCGGCCAGCAGCGCCAGGTTGAGGCCCGTCGCCATGGCCACGACACAGTCGCTGACGCCGTCGATGCGTCGGGCCTGTTCAGCGATCTGCATCAGAATGACGGAGTCCGCGTATCCCGCGGCGTGGACCTCGACGGCTTCACGCGTCGGGCCGTCGGCGCCCGCGGCCGGCCGGTCGGCCTTCACCGCACCCTCGCTTGCCGCGTTATGGGAGCGGCTCGACGATCGCAATGACCGGACCGCCGCCGTGTGGTCCCTGATGCATGGCGTCGACCGAGACGAACACGGCTGGGTCGCCGATAGCTGCCGCGGCCAGCGCGCCGACAGCCCCCTTGATGTGGCGGTGGTGGTGGACGTCGGAGTCGTCGAGCATGATCTGGCGGCGCCCTCGCAGCGTTGCCCGCCGGTCTGCCTCGCACTTGATGAAGCAGTTCACGACCCTGCCGTCGAGGTCCTCGGCTACCGGCCGATCCGGGAGTTGCAGTCCGGCGTCGCGTATGGCGTCGAATATGCCGCCGATGTCGAGGGCGTCACGCATGACCCCGTGGCCTATTCGGAAGCGCCCACCGGCCCCCGCCCTGTTGCCGAACAGCACGATCTGCGCTTGGTCGAGTTCCACACCCGACGAGCACGACGCCACCGACGAATACAGGTCGAGATCCTTGCAGATCGCCTCCGCGCCCGGCATGTCGATCTCGCCCAGGGCGACTGCTATGCCGAGGCCGGTCGTGCCGTTGGAGACTCCCATCGATTCCAACGTGTCGTCCGTGAAGGTGCTGCGGCCCCGGCTGCGGGCATCGGCGATGGTCTCGGTCGTGAGCAGGGGCGTCTTGGTCTGCACGTAGTGGACGTCGGCGGGATCGGAGATGCCGGCGTCCCGCATCGCTCGCCGGACTCCCTCGGCGACTGTCGCGACCATCGCGGGCCGCCCGATGTCCTCGGGTGCGATCGTGTCGCTCATCGCCGTGCCCACGACGAGCCTGGGCTCGCCCGTGTCGGCGGCGCCTCCGGCGGTGCGGGCGAACACCGTGGCATGAGGGGTGATCACTCCGTCGCAGCCGCCCGACCAGACCATCGGGACCTGCTCGACCTCGGAGCGCGGCCGGTTGCCGTGCTCCTCCAGCACGGCCCGGAAGGCCTGATCGGCGAGGATGCGTGTGAAGTCGTTGACGCCGCCGTTGCCCTCCGTCTTGCCGATCACGGCCACGACCTCGTCGGCCGCGAACGCGTCCGACGCGATGACCTCGGCAAGGCCTGAGGCGTCTCGCACGCTCTTGATCTCGATCTTGGCGACCTCTGTAGGCATGCTCGTTGCTCCCCCTGCCAGCCGGACGGCGGGACCGGAGCTTAGAGTCTCCCCGGAGCCCTGATTCATATAGCATATTGACGTGTCTGACGGTCTGGGTTTGTCACAATCTGATCAGATCATTGGATGCACGGTTCGGGATCTGTTGGAGTTGCCCCACTTGCGCGGCACCGAGGTTCTGGCCGGCGGTTCGGGACTCGGTCGCGTCGTCTCCTCTGTGAACGTGATGGAGAACCCCGACATCGTGCCATGGGTGAAGTCCAACGAGCTTCTCGTGACCGTCGGCTACTCGCTGCGCGGCGCCGGCATCGATCTGGTCACCCTGTTCGAGCAACTCGACGAACGGAGGCTGGCGGCATTCGGCATAAAGCTCGGTCGCTACGTCACGGAGCTGTCGCCGGCCGTGCTCGAAACCGCCGACCGTCTCGCCTTTCCCGTGCTGGCCCTTCCGGCGTCGGTCTCCTTCGACGACTTGATCGGCGACGTCTACTCCAGGCTCAACTCGCGGATCCACGGGGAGCTGCACGGCGGTAGCGACCTCAGCCAGAGACTGATCGAGGCGGCCCTCGCGGGCGGCAGCGTCAGCGACGTGGCGGCTCAGTTCGCCCAGGCAGTCGAATGCGAGCTCGTCTATCTCGACAACCTCAGCGACCATCACCTGCACATCAGGCCGAGCGCCGGCCGCCGGGTGGAGGTAGGCACCCACTTCGAGGGCGCGGTCAGCGCTCCCGTCGTGGCCGGCTCCAGCTTCGTCGGGCAGCTCCACGCCTTTCCCACAGCAGCCTTCGACGCGGCGCGGCTGCAGGGCATGGTCTCCACATGCGCTCAGGTGATGGCGCTGTCGGCGTCGCGTGAGATCGCGGTGGCCGCAGTGGACCGCCAGTTCCACACCGAGTTGATGACCAGCGTGCTCTCCGGCCGTCTCGGTCCCAGAGAGGTGGAGCGGCGCTTCGGTGGCATCGAGTGGCATCTGCGGTTCCCGTGCGCGGTGATCGCCGTCATACCCGCCGACGACGCGCTCGCGCATTACAGCGCTGAGATCGGTCGGGTCGAGTCGGCCGTCACCTACTGGCTGCGAGGGCGCCAGGCCCGGCCGCCGGTGGCGGTCGTCGCCGGGTCGGTGGTCGCGGTGGCCGACTGCACCGACGGAGGCTACGAGTCGCTCACTCCGCAGTTGCGCGAGCGTGTGCTGTCCCTGCCGCGCTGGCAGGACCGATGGGTCGGCGGTGTGTCCGCGCCGACCGACGGCCTCGACAGTCTCGGCAAGGCGTGGACTCAGGCCAAGCTGGCGGCGCGCGTCGGCTCGACGGTCAACGGAGGCGGCTCGGCCACGGCATTCGCCGACGTCGGCGCGTCCCGCCTGTTGTGCGAGATCGACCCGCGGGTGCTGCGCGACTATGCGAGCGACACCCTCGGCGAACTTCTGACCGATCCCGCCAACGCGGAGCTGATGCAGACCCTGGCGGTGCTGGTCGACAACAACCTCAACGTCGCGGAGACAGCCCGGCGGCTTCACTGCCACTACAACACGGTCCGTTACCGGATGTCACAACTGGAGCGGCTGGTGGGGCCCTTCCAGCACGACGCGGGTCGCTGCCTCGAGCTGCATCTGGCGACGCTCATCTCCCAGACGCCCGTGCTGGGCGCCGACGAGGACTGAGCGCCCGCTATCGGGCCCCGCCGTCCGTCCCCCCGCATTCGGGGGGACGGATGGTCAGGTGCTGGCGCGCCAGCGACCTGATGCCCGCCCGTCTCCGCAGCAGGCGCTCGCTCGCGCTCAGCGAGCCCATGGCGTCCAGAGCCGCGGCGGCCGCGTCTATCAGCCGATGCGAGGTGTGATGCACGGTCGGCCCCTCGGGCACCACCGCTTCGACCAGCCCCTCTCGTTGCAGCGAGGATGTGTCCGCCGCCTGGCTCCGCACCATCTGCGCCGCCTCCCTCGTGTTGCGGAACACGATCGCGGATGCGGCCTCGGGGGCGATCGGCGCCAGCCATGCGTGCTCGAGCGCCACGATCGCGTCGGCCGGCAACAGACCGATCGCACCCGCGCCGGATCCCTCACCGACCAGCACGGCAACAGTCGGGATGCGCACACCCAGCAGCTCGCGAATCAGGGACCCGACGGCGTCGGCCAGACCCTCGGCTTCGACCTCGACTCCGGCCCCGGCGCCGCGGGTGTCGATGAACGACACCAGCGGCAGGCCCAACTCCGCGGCGATAGAGATCGCTCGCCGGGCCTTGCGGTACCCGCAGGGCCCGACCTCGGCGCCCCGGCCCGCCGGCCTGCGGAATCCGATCGTGACCGCCCGGTGTTCTCGCAGCCGGATGAAGCCTGCGACCAGGCCGGGGTCGTCGCGGCCGCTGCGGTCCCCCCGGATCTCGATCAGGTCGCTGTCGGCGGCGTCGATCAGCGTGTCGATGGAGGGCCGGTCATCCGAGCGCGAGCGCACCACCGACCGCCAAGCGTCCGCATGGGACGGTTGTGGCTGCGTCGCGCCCCGGCGAGACGGCGCTTCCTGTTGCGTGGTCGGAGCCGCCGCGGCGATGTCGAGCCAGGCGGCGACCCGGGCGGCCAATCCGTCGAGGGGCACGATGCCGTCGATCAGGCCGCGCCGCAGGGCGGCCTCGGCGCTGACCTCCTCGCGTGGCACGCGCCTTGCGGTCACCGCCTCGGCGATACGCGGCCCGGTGAGAGCGATCGAAGCCCCCGGCTCGGCCCAGACGAGGTGTCCCTGGGTGCCCCAGGCGGCCAGCGCTCCTCCCATGGCGGGATCCATGAGATAGCTGAGGCACGCCAGCCCGGCCTCGCGATGCTCCGAGAGGGCGGCGCCGATCGACAGCATCTTGATGAAGGCCGGCGTGCCCTCCTGCATGCGAGTCCCGCCGGACCGGCAGATGCCGATCACCGGCCTGCGTGCGGCGGTGGCGAGCACGAACGCCCGCGCCACGCGTTCGCCGGCAGCCACGCCCAGCGTGCCGGCCATGAACCCGTACTCGCTGCAGACGACGGCCACATCGTGGCCGCCTACGACGGCGAAGCCGACTCGCACCGCTTCGGCGGAGGGATCGTCGGCCTGCAATCGAGCGAGCCGCTGGCCGTAGGCCAACCGGTCGGTGAAGTCGAGCGGGTCGGTGGTGAGAACCTCCCGCGACAGTTCACGGAATGTGCCTGCGCTGAGCCGAGTGAGCAGCGCCTCGGCCTCGGTCATCGCCGCGATCGTTCCACCCGACCTACGCTGACATCTCGGTCGTCCTGCTGGCTAGTTGAGATCCGCTAAGAATTGACTATAATACTAGCAATTCATCATAGAGGCCGAGCGAATTGGTGAGCGAATCCGGCCCGTTCGGGCGAGGCTCTGGGCGTTTTTGCTGTGGTTGGGGTGGCCTGTGAGTGAGCGCAGCGAACAAGAGCGGTAATGACACCGTTGCGAGCAATCGGCTCCCACCTGTTAGCGGTCGCTGCTGGTTGATTGGCGGGCGGACCGGTTGTCGATCAGCCGGCCGGCCACGGCCATCACCGCCGAAGCCGCGCCCGATGTGACCGCGGCCAGCCCCCAGCCCCAGCCGTAGCTGGTCGCCTCCACCAGGACACCGAACAGCAGCGGCCCGCTCACCGCGCCGGCGAAGCTGCCGGTGAGGGTTATGCCGGTGGCCGCTCCAGGCGCCGAGGGGTTGGCTCGCACCGTGGCCAGATGGAACAGGCCGGGCCACGCGAGCGAGGTTGCGAAGGCGAAGGGCATAGCCACCAGCACCATCGTCTTGGACCCCGTGGACAGGCCTACGAAGGCCAGAGAAGCCACCGCGAACACCGCGGTGAGCATGGTGAAGGGGCTCATGGATGCCCGGTCCGCGCTGGCCCCCATGCCCAGCCGCGACGCGATCCCGACCACGCTGCCGACCATCAGCAGGATCCCGGCCACGGCCTCATCGAAGCCGCTCTCGACGCTGGAGAGCACGAAGAAGGTGCTCAGGGCCATCGAACCCATGGCGGCCAGGCATGTGGAGCAGGCCACCGCGACCAGCAATCGCATGGGCACGTCGGGCCGGCGCCTGACCCGCGGACCCGCTCGCGACCCGTCGCCGGCGACTCCGGGCGGTGCCCCATCGACAGCGGGAACGGCCAGCAGCACCCCGAGGGCCAGAAGGCCGCCCAGCACGAAGGCCCAGCTCCAGCCGATGGTCAGACCCACCGTCGGGATGGCCAGTCCCCCCAGGAGCGACGCGGTCGGGATGCCCGACTTCTGGATGCCGAAGGCCAGGCCCTGGCGCCGGCCCGACACTCCCCGGGCCACGTAGAGGTTGGCGGCCGGCTGGCCCCACGCATTGGCCAGTCCGGACACCCCCACAAGGACGAGGAGTGCCGGCCAGGATCGTCCCAGCGTCCCGGTGGCCACCAGCACCGCGCCGGCCACCGCCGCCGCCAGGCGCAGCCCGGCGGTCGGGCCGATGCGCTCCACCATCCGCCCGGTCAGTACCGAGCTCAACATGCCCACGAAGAAGAAGGAGCTGACCGTCATGCCGATCTCGGCTTCCCCGATACCGAGATCCTCCTCTATCTGCACGGCCAGCGCGCTCACCAGCGTCGGGCTGAGGTTGGCCGCAGTGGTGACCAGCAGGGAGGCCGCAACCAGGGCCGCGAATCCGGCGGTGGGCGCCGAACTCCCCAGGAGCCTCGCCCGACCCGGTCCGGAGCGATCATGCACTAGACGGCGTCCTCTCGTTGGCAAGTCTCGAACCGGTCGGCCTAGGGTATACACCGACCTGTATACAAGACGCGGTTGTGCGCGACGCACTCGCCTCGCGGGTGATGCGCGCACTCCCTGAAGAGGCAGTCCATGACGCTGATACCAGCTCGCATAACCGTTGACGGCGGCGGCGAGGCCGACGAGGTCGGAATCCTGATCGACGGCGCCATCAGGCCGGGGATGGGCCCCGAGCAGAAGCTGGTCAGCCGCAGCGACGGCCGCGTGCTGGCAGTGGTCCGCAGTGCCGGTCCGGAGGACGTGCGCATCGCCTATGAGGTAGCTGCAGAGGCGGCGCCCTCCTGGGTCGCCACCGGCCCTGCGGCCCGTGCTGAGGTGCTCCATCGGGCTGCCGAGCTGTTCCGGCAGCGGGCCGAGGAACTGGCCCCCATCATCTCCGCCGACATGGGCAAGCCGGCCTCGGAGGCCATCGTCGAGGTGGCCAAGGGAGCGGCCGTGCTCGACTACTACGCGGAGCTCGGCTACCGGCGCCTGGGCACCACCTACCGGACGGATTTCGACGAGGACATATTCACCATCGTCGAACCGCTCGGAGTGGTGGCCCTGATAACCCCCTGGAACTTCCCCTTCACGATCCCGATCCGCAAGCTGTCGGCCGCGCTGGCTGCCGGTAACGCCGTCGTGTTCAAGCCGTCCACCAACGCAGGCATCACCGGGCTGATGATCGCGGTCACCCTGCTGGACGCCGGCCTGCCGTCCGGTCTGGTCCAGGCCGCCATCGGCCGCAGCTCGGTCATCGAGAAGGCGCTGCTGTCGGCTCCCGAACTCGACGGGGTGAGCCTGACCGGCTCGTATGAGGCTGCCGTGGCCATCCGCAGCCGGCTGCGCATGGAAGTGCCGTTCCAGGCCGAGCTGGGCGGCAAGAACACCATCGTGGTTTGGGCCGACGCCGACCTCGCCAAGGCCGTCGACATAATCGCGGCCTCCAGCTTCCGCAACAACGGCCAGATCTGCACCGCGGCCGGCCGGCTGCTGGTGCACACCGACATATACGACGATCTGCTGGAGATGCTGTCGGCCAAGGTGCGGGCCATGACCGATACGTCGGGGTCCGACGAGCTCGGGATCCTGGTCAGCGACCGGGAGGCCGACCGCGTCGAGGAGTACGTGTCCCTAGCCGGCGACGAGGCTCGTGACGTGGTCCGGCCCGAGCCTGGCGGCTGGCGCACCGGCAGGGTGTCGCCGGCGGTGCTGGTGGACCCCGACACCGGTCCGCTCACCACCGAGGAGATCTTCGGTCCGGTCGTCACCTTCGAGGCAGTGAGCGACATCGACGAGGCCGTGGCCAAGGCCAACGCCACCGCCTACGGGCTCACCTCCGGCATCGTCACCGGTGACGTGGCGGTGGCCCGACGCTTCTGGAAGGGCTCCCATGCCGGCACCGTCAAGGTCAACTCGCCACTGACGGGCGTCCCGTTCCATGTTCCCTTCGAGGGATACGGGCACTCCGGGGCGGGCTGGGCCGAGGGCGGCGAGTCGTCGCTGGACTTCTTCACCCGCACCAAGACCGTGTACCTGCGCTCCTAGACCGGACCCCGACTCGAACCACAACAGACACAACAGAAAGGCATCCAATGCTTGGACCAGCCGAATACCGCAAGGCCCTGGAAGCCGCCCGCGACGAGTGGCACTCCAGGAACCATCCCTTCTTCAAGACCCTGGGCCAAGGGCGAGCTGTCGAACGCGGCCATGAGGGCCTACTGCCAGCAGCACTACAACTTCGTGAGCAACGCCTCCCGCTACTCGGGATCATGTACGGGCTGTGCGACTGGCACGACGCCACGGGTGCTGCTGCTGGAGAACCTCAACGAGGAGGAGGACCCCGAGGAGCGCCACGTCGACAAGCTGTCCCGCTTCGGCATGGCTCTGGGCATGACCTTCGAGGAGGGTCGCTCCGCCCCCCGACCTTCCCACCACGGCCGCGCTCAAGGACTTCATCATCAACACGCTCATGATGAAGAGCGTGCTGGAGGGCATCGCCACCCTCACCATCGGGCTGGAGTCGCAGGTACCGGAGCTGTACGCGCCGCTGATCGACCCTCTGCGCAACGTCTACGGGTTCACCGACGACGACATCGAGTTCTTCACGCTGCATGTCGTGGCCGATGTGGAGCACGGCGACGCCGGCTTCGAGATCATCATCAACCACTCCGCGACGAGCGCGAGCAGCAGATGGTGATCGAGCAGGTGCGCCAGGCCGCCATGAAGCGCTGGTTCTACATGGGACGGTCTGTGGCTGCAGTACGTGGAGGGCCGCCAGTGGTATCCCGCGGCTGACCAGGCCGCCGCCTGAGCCTGACCGCAGCGACCGCCGGGCGCCTGTGCCCGAGATGACAGCCCACACAGACCTGCTCGACCTGCCCTCCGGCGGGGCCGGTGCCGATGTCGGCATGTGGATCGACGGCCGGGTCGTGGCGTCGGCCGACGGTGCCGGCG
>CBDCSK010000009.1:0-419038 GCA_965221605.1 Candidatus Aldehydirespirator sp. | reverse complement strand
CGGAACTGGCTCCCGTGGGCGAGCAGGGCGTTCACCTTGGCCTCCATGTGGCCCCCGGTCACCTGCTCGATGTGGTCGGGATCCTCGCACTCGAACAGCAGCAGCTCGACGGGCCGGTGGTGCGGCACTCCGTGCTCCTTGAAGAAGTGCGGGTCCCGGGCGGCCACGACCGCGTCCATGCACAGGAATCCGGCCGCCCGGTGGTCGGGGTGGAGGCGCCAGCGCTTGAAGGGGTCATGGCCCAGCACCACGTCCGGGCGCAGCTCCCTGATGGTCCTCGCCATCCGGCTGCGCAGGGCCATGGTCACCTCCAGCTCCCCGTCCACCTCCCCGAGGAAGCGCACCTCGCCGGTGGCGCCGAGCCTGCGAGCCGCTTCAGCCTGCTCGGCCTGGCGGAGCTCCACGAGAGCGGCGATGTCGGCATCGGCGTCCCAGGTTCCCTTGGAGCCGTCGGTGCACACCAGCAGGCTCGCCTCGCAGCCGGCTTCGGCCCACTTGGCCAGGGTCGCGCCGCAGCCGAACTCGATGTCGTCGGGGTGGGCGCCGATCGCCAGCGCCCGGCCCGGGACCGCGACATCGACGGTGGTCACCGGCTGGTCACCGGCTGGTCACCATCTCGTCGATTCCCAGCGCCCGCCGGAGGTCTTCGGGCAGATGGGGCAGGTCCTCGGGATGGTCGATGTCCACCGAGAGCCTGTCGTCGGAGACGGCGTTGACCTCGAGCCCCAGCCTGTCAGCCTCGGCGACGTGCCGTCCGAACGAACCCGGCCCGTACGAGAACCGGAATCCGGCGGCGGTGGGCACGCACACCACGTTGGAGCCGTCCCGGCGCCGGTCACCGACGATGGTCAGGCCCGGACCGACCGCAGGTCGCAGGGTCCGGGCCAGCGCCAGGTCGGCGTGGGCCACCACGGCCCGCTCGACCCCGGCGGCGGCCAGGTGATCCACAGCCGTCGAGACGGCGGTGGTCAGGCCCGGGCGGCCGGCCGCCACGACCGACGCGCCCAGATCCGTGGCCCAGGCCGCCACTCCGGCGTCGTCGGTGGCTACGTGGACGGGCATCGGATCGGCCGCGGCCACCACCCGGTTCGCCATCAGGAGCATCAGCTCGCGGCAGCGGGCCTCGCCGAGCACACCGGCGAGCCGGGACAATGCGCCGTCGAAGGAGCGGATGGGAACGATCACCGCCGTCGCGGGCTCTTCAGGGACGGGTGGCAAGGCCACTGGGCGGCTCCGGGCATGGAGTTCGAGGGCTGGAGCGAGTCTAGGGTTGCGGCCGTGAACGTCCGGGTAGCGGTGATCGGCGGCGGGTCGTGGGGCACGACCGTCGCCCATCTGTGCGCGCACAACGCTGCCACGGTTCTCTACGCCCGCGATCCGGCCGTGGCCGGCGCGGTGGACTCCTCCGGCGAGAACCCCCGCTACCTGCCGGGGAGGCAGCTGCATCCCGACCTGCGGGCCACCTCCGACATCGCGGAGGCCACGGCCGGTGCCGATGTTGTCGTCATGGGCGTCCCCTCCCACGGCTTCCGCGGGACTCTGAGCCTGCTCGGTCCCCACATCGGGGAGCGCACGCCGGTGGTGTCGCTCACCAAGGGCCTCGAGGCACACACCTGCAAGCGGATGACCGAGGTGGTGGCCGATGAACTGCCGGGCCGCCCGGCTGGTGTTCTAACGGGTCCGAATCTCGCCAAGGAGATCCTGGCCGGACAAGCCGCGGCGGCTGTTCTGGCCATGCCGGCGGCCGACACCTCACTGGCCGACGAACTCCGCGACGTCTTCTGCGCCAACGACTTCCGGGTGTACACCAACACCGATGTCGTAGGAGCGGAGATCGCGGGCGCCACCAAGAACGTGATCGCCCTGGCGGCTGGGATCGCGGACGGGCTGGGATCCGGGGACAACACCCGGGCCACGCTCATAACCCGCGGCCTGGCCGAGGTCACCCGCCTGGGCGTCGCCCTGGGCGGGGAGCACGGCACCTTCGCGGGCCTGGCCGGCATCGGGGACATCGTGGCCACCTGTGTCAGTGCTCAGAGTCGCAATCGTCATGTGGGTGAGCGTCTCGGCCGGGGCGAGACGATCGACCAGATCCTGGCGTCCATGGACCAGGTGGCCGAAGGTGTGAGGTCCACTCCGGTGGTGGCGTCGCTAGCCCGCTCGCTGGGCGTGGACATGCCGATCACCGAGGAGGTGCGGGCCGTGGTCGAGGACGGCCGCACCGCTGCTGCGGCCTACCGAGCGTTGCTCGACCGTCCCCCGACCAGCGAAACCCGCTGGTGAGCCGGCGCCGGGCCGGCCGGGGGGACGCCGGTCAGCGAGGGGCAGCGTCCGATCACCGGGCCGGGGAGTTCGTCGGCGACCTTGAGGGACCGGTGGCGGTGGTAGGCGCCGACGGCACCGTCGAGCCCCTGGGATCACCATGGCACCTGCGCTGGGCCGTCGGGGCCGAGGATCGCTGGCACATCGCCTCCGAGGAGGCCGCGGTCCGCACCCGTCTGGCCGATGACATGCCGGTGGTGGCCACGGCCATGAGGGTTCCCGGCGGCGACGTGGCGCAGCGGGTCGCCGCGGTCACCGATGGAGCCGGCCGGGCGGTGGTTGTGGAGCTCGTCAACGAGACGTCGACGCCCGTGAGTCTGGCTCTCGTCGTGGGCGGGTCCATCGGGCGGGCCGGGGTTCGCGGCTCCCAGCTGCTGGCCGGCGACCGGGTGGCGGCCGAGCTGGGCCGAGTCCCGGGCGGCGCGGCGGCGGTCACGGACGGCGACATCTGGGACGCGGTGCGGTCCGGGCCCCCGTCGGGCGACTGCCAGGCGTCCAGTCGCGCCGGGCTGGCGGCGGCCGCGGCGGTCCTTCCCCTGGCTCGCGGCGTGCCGGTGCGGGTCTACGTGCCGGTGGACGGGCGCGCCGAGGGCCGCGGCTCCCCCGAGGATGTCGTGGCCGGGTGGCGGGCGGTGGTGTCCAGGGCCGCCGCGGTGGAACTGCCCGACGGCACTGCGGTTCGGGCATGGCGACGGGGTGTCGCGTCGTCGATCCTGGCCGCCGGCGGCACCGAGCCGGAGGCCGCGGCCCGGGCCGCAGTCGTGCTCGACCAAGTGGGCCTGCCCGACGAGGCCGACAGAGCCAGAGCAGTGGTGGTGGAAGCTCATCAGCGCTCCTGTCTGCCGCCGGGCGCGGCTGTGCAGGCTGTGCAGGCCCTGGCGTCGCGGCGCCTGCGGGCCGGCCGGGACTCGGGACTGGCCGAGCTGGCCGGCCCTCTAGCTGCCGCTGCCGGCGACCGCCTCGACCATCTCACGCTGGAACAGGCAGCGGCCGCTCTGGAGGCCGAGGCACCTGCCGCGGCCCGAGACGCCCGTCGCCTACTGGCCGAGACGACCCCGCGAGCGCCGGTCGCTGATCCGGAGGCTGCCGGTGAGGGCCTAGCCGCCGCGGTCCGCGACGCCGTGGCGTTCGGCGGCGACGGCCTCGCCGGGATCGAGGCCGTGCTCGATTGCCTGGTGGCCGAGACCGCCGATCATCTCGTCGTCGGGCCCGTGCTCCCCGAAGAGTGGCAGGGCGCGCCGCTCGACGTGCGGGGCTTGGCCACCCGCCACGGCACGCTCTCGTACTCGGTTCGCTGGCACCGACCCCGCCCGGCTCTTCTCTGGGACCTGGCGCCCGCCGACTCTCCCGCCCCCCGAGCAGACAGCGATGGTCCGACCCTGCGCTGCGGACTCGAAGAGTCCTGGAGGTCGTCGATGCCGGCCGGCGAAGCCCTTCTGCGCTTCCAAGGGTCGTAAGCAAGCCGAGCCCCCCCCCCGGAGCCGATAGCCCGAGTGCTGTCCGGCCTCTTCCCTGCCCAGTCCCGCTGCGTCGCCGCCTGTACCCTGCGCTGGCGAGGAGCGCCGGTCAGCGGCTGGCATTGGCGGCCACGGGTTGGCTGTTGCCGGCTGGGTGCTCGGGCACACTGCGGGCGTCGAATAGGTCGAATAGGGCGGGCGTTCCGGGTTCGGTGAACGCTGGCGGCGGGCGAGGGTTGGCATCGGTGTCGTTGCACTGCACCGCCGGAGGGTTGGGTTCGCCAGGCGGGCCGGCGTTCCGGTACAGGATGGGCCGGTCGGGCTCGTGGGCCGGTCCGTGGCGGGGGCCGTCGGGCGGGTGCATGGTGTGCTTGCCGAGTGTGCGTCTGAGTATCCACCAGCCGTGCTCGTGGATCAGGTTGTGGCACTCCCAGCACGCGGGCACCAGGTTGTTGATCTCGGTCCGACCGCCGAGCCACACCGGTTTGATGTGGTGGATCTGGCACAGGCCGGGGTTGGCGCCGCAGCGGAAGCACCCGCCGTAGGTGGAGAACAGGATCTGCCGCTGGGTCTCGGTCGCGCCCCGCGATGCGTAGCTGCGCCAGATCGGGCTTCCCTGGCGATCGCATATCACGCCCGCGATGGCGGCGTCACAGGACAGCGCGTCGAGCACGCTGCGGGGAAGCCTGGTGCGGTCTGGCAACTCCGCGACGAGCTTGCCGGTCTCGTCGTCGACGTGAACCATCACGCAGATGTCGGCGGAGGGCTTCCCTCCGATACCGGAAATGCTGCCGTCGGTGGTGTGGCCGGTGCCGCTGGCGACGTCATTGGCGGTCAAGCCGTCGAGTGCGTCGGCCATGCACTGGTCAAAGCTGCGCCGTTTGGTGCCGGGAGTCTTCTTGTCGGCGTCCAGCAGGGATCGGGCCCGATGGCGCAACCGGTTGGCAATGCGGGTGCCGGTGGCCTTGTCGAACTCGCCGTGCAGGTGCACCATCCCGTCGTCGCCGTCCCACACGCGGACCCGTCGCCGGGCGCGTTGACGTTGATACTGGCTTGCGCCGTCGTCGTCCTCGCGGTCGGCCGTCCAGCGGCGCGCCTCGCTGGTGAACTGCTCCGTCCGCATCGACTCGGCTTTGGCCAACAACTCGGCGTCGGAAGCGACGGCATCGGCGCCGGCGTTCTTGACCGCGGCAGCCAGCTGCTTGGCGTTGGCCTGCGGCACCCGCCCGGATTCCACGAGTTCGCGCACGGCGGGCACGCCGCGCAGTGTCTCCGCGGTCTTGATGTGACTCCGGGCGTCGCGCCGCGACAGCCCCGCGGCCGACGCGAGTACCTCGGTGCCGCCGTCGCCGTGATGCTCCAGCGCCGCGACCGTCGCCGCAGCCGAGGTCTGAGCGGCTGCGATCATCCCCGCTGCAGACCTCAGCACGTCGAGCGTCCCGCGCATCTCCGCGCATGAAGCGGTGCCCTCATTGAGTAGCACCAGCGTCTCCTTGGCGGCGGCCTCGACCCTTCGGGCGGCTTCGATCAGCATGAACACAGTATGCCACACCCCTGTGACATTTATAGGTCTTTTACAAGTATTTATAATATATTTCCAGTTGGATGCCGGTGAGGCCCCGGGAGTGTCCAAGATTCTCAAGTCTTTCGCGAGAATGGGCCCTACAGCCGTTTTCACTCTCAAGTTGTGAGAATCTTGAGAGTGAGCCCCTCACTCAGACGCGACCCGGTGTGACCGCGAGACTCGGTCGCCAGGGGCCCGTACCTGTCCCTGCTCTGGAGCTGCGGCGGTTGTGACGGTTGTGACGATTGCTTCATAGAGGGCAGTTGTGTATTCTCGTGTTCATATGAGGTTGAGTCGGTGGACCAGTGTGGGTTTCCCGTGTGCCGCGTTGGGGCGTGCAGCGCTCTGTTGTGGGCGTTCGCGGTTGCCGTGCCGGTAGGGCACTGATTCCAGACCCCCTGGGCGATTCTCACTTCCGCATAGTCTCAGCGCTCGCGTAGTTGCTCGCACCCCGATTGGGGGGTTTGCGGCTTGAGCCGCCCCCGGCATGCGCGCCCTTCTCGTCGCCGGTTTGTGGCGCTGTGTACCGCGTTTGTGGTTGCTTTGGCGGTTGTGTCTCCCGCGGCGGCGCCGGTGCTCGCCGCCGATGGGGCGCGGGTCCCGGCCAAGCCGACGGGGCTGGAGGTTTCCACGACGGCGGGTTCGTTGGATGTGTCGGTGGACTGGGACGATGTCGCGGGGACGGTGGACTACTACTGGGTGCAGTGGCGGCTGCACGGCGAGGTTCAGTCCCTGACCGACGGGGTGAGGCCCACGTCCTCGAGCGAGACGATCACCGTGGCCGGCCACGGCCGGTGGGTGGTGCGGGTGCGGGCCTGCAACTCCGCCGGGTGCAGCGCGCCTGCCGCTGAGTCGTTCGACACCGAGCCGGCGCCGAGCCCCACAACCACAACCACAACGACCACGACGACGACGCTGCCGCCGACCACGACCACGACGACGCCGCCGACGACCACGCCGGTGGTGCCGGCCAAGCCGACGGGGCTGAAGGTCACCACCACATCGGGTTGGCTGGGGGCGCTGGTGGACTGGGACGACGTGGACGGGGCGGACGACTACCGGGTGCAGTGGCGGCTGCACGGCCCGGACCAGGCCCTCAATGACGGGCTACAGCCCACGTCGTCGACCGAGACGATCACGGTGGACGGCCACGGCAAGTATGTGGTGCGGGTGCAGGCGTGCAACGACGCTGGTTGCAGCGGTCCTGTCGCCGAGTCGTTCACGGTGTCGCCGCTGCCGCCGGGGCCGCCCGCCAACGTCGTGCTCGCGGCCACTCTCAGCGGGTTCGAGGTGACGGCGAGCTGGGATGCCAAGCAGGGCGCGACCTCCTACAGCCTGACATGGCAGTCGCTGGAGGGGACGGGCCTGACGGGCGGCTCCAAGGACGTGTCGGGAACGAGCACGACCGTGGAGCTTGCCGGGTCCGGCGACCGGCAGTTCAACCTGCAGGCCTGCAACGACGGCGGATGCGGCGCCACGCTGGTCAAGACGGTGGATGTCGCCAACGTCGCTGACGAGCAGAAGACCACGGTGGAGCTGGTCGACAACACCGGCCAGACGTCAACGACTGTGGTGAACCTCTCTTCTCGCCAGGCCGTTGCGCAGGGATTCACCACCGGCCCCAGCTCCGACGGTTACAGGCTGACCAGCATCGAAATGAGCATGAAGGACGCAGCAGGCGACGACTCAACGAAACTGGTCACGGGGGTGACCACGGGCACGACCAGCCCAGAAACCGACTTCGTGGACCTGACCGAGCCGGGAACGTGGACCGACAATGCCCTCAACACGCTCACCCCGCCCGCGAACACCACGCTCCTACCCAACACGACCTACTGGGTGTACATGGAGAACGCCCTCAGCAGCGAGGTCAAGACCACCGCGTCCAACAACGAGGACTCGGGCATGGCGTGGGGATGGAGCATCGCCGACAACAGGCACGAGCAAGAGGGCAACAACCTAACGTGGTCCACGAACAGCTCCCCGATGCTGATCCGCGTCAACGGCTACGCCATAGACGAGACCCCGCCGACGGTGGGGAGAGCGACCATCAATTCGGCGCGCACGAAGCTGACCATCACTCTCAGCGACCAGGATCTGAACACCACCGCGCCGGCGGCCAGCAGCTTCACCTACAAGGCCGGCGGCACCGACCAGGGGGATCCGAGTACCGTCACCATCAGCGGCAACGTGGTGACGCTGACGTGGACCTCGGCGGTCTCCACGACCGGGACGCTGACGCTGGACTACGCCCAGCCTACCGCGAACCCGCTCCAGGACGCCGCCGGCAACAAGGTCGCGTCCTTCACG
Source organism: Candidatus Aldehydirespirator sp. (assembly GCA_965221605.1). GTDB lineage: Bacteria > Actinomycetota > Acidimicrobiia > Acidimicrobiales > Aldehydirespiratoraceae > Aldehydirespirator. Next base: position 411,385 of record CBDCSK010000009.1, on the reverse strand, counting down.
GATCAGGAGGTCAACATCGAGGTGACGCTGATCCAGAACCTCAACAAGAACGTCGGCACTGCTACAGGTACGAACATCGTCACAAACGACGCCGCGCAGGCGTTCACGACCGGGTCGAACGCGTTGGGCTACAAGTTGACCTCGATCGTTCTCGGGATGCTCGTCGGCAGCGGGGCCGCTGAGCCGACCGACTACAGCGTCAAGATCTGCAACGATTCCAGCGGCGCACCCGGCACGACCTGTTCAGACTTGGACGAGCCGGCCTCGCTGTCCGGCGGGGGCGCCGACGTATTCGCGGCCAGCAGCGCCGGCATCGACCTTGACCAGAACACGACCTACTGGGTGGTGTTCTACACGACGAGCGGCGGCAGCGGGACGGTTGAGGTCCGGCGAACCGACAACGATGGCGAGGATTCCGGTGGGGCGACCGGCTGGTCAATCGACGACGACGGGCAGAGCAGAACGGCAACCTCGACCGGGTCGTGGACCCAAGGCAGCCATCCTCACAAGATCGGGATCTTCGGCTACGCCAAGACCGACACCACGCCGCCGACGGTGTCGAGTGCGACCATCGACGCGGCGGGCACGACCCTAACCGTCCAGCTCAGCGAGGGCGTGAAAGGTGTACTAAATGTTGTCGACTGGCCCTATACGGTCGACGGCGTTAACCGCGGCAGTCCGTCCGGCATCACCGGGACTCTTGCTCAGGGTCGGATTTCCCTCACCCTCTCGCCGGCGGTTACCCAGGGCCAGGTGGTCAGGCTGTCCTACTCCAAGGGGCCGTTTAATGTGCTCCGCGACGATGCCAACAACCATCTGGCCAACTTGACCAACCGCGCGGTGACGAACAACTCCCAGGTCGGGGCCACGCAGACGCCGACGCAGACGCCCTCAACGCCAACGACACAGCAGCCGGAGAGCGACGACGGTCGCGTCGTGTTCCCGGGGCCGTGGATCTCGCCCAGCGTGCACCGCGCGGACGTGAGCGGTCGGACTGTGATCGTGACGATGGACAAGAAGGTGGCGGTGGGCAGCGGCAATCTCAAGGACGCGTTCACTGTGCGCGTGAAGGGCACGGTCTACAACCCGACGGCCGCGCAGGTGGCGGACTACGGCTACCAGGTGCGGCTGACCATGCCGGGCGAGTTCAGCGCGTCGGGGTGCCCCAAGATGTCGGTGGAGTACGCCGGGGGTGTGCTGGTGGACCCGGATGACGACGAGCGCCGTGAGGTTCACAGCTTCGGCCTGTATGAGTCGGGGCAGTGCGTGGCGCCCAAGCCCAACTCGAAGTGGATCAGCGGCCGGAACGTGTATGTGAACATGGACAAGTCGGTGACGCTGAACACGGACACGTACCGGACCGCAGATGACGTGGACTTGCGGGAATCGTTCACGGTGTACATCAACCGGCGCGGGTACACGCCGGTGGGGGTGTACGTGGACGGCCGGAACATACGGCTGGACATGGGGGAGAGGTTGAGTCCCATCGTGAAGCGGTGGGGTCCCCAACCCTGGCCCGCGAACGTGACGAAGTTGTCGATCGACTACGAGCCCCCGGCTGGGATGAGCAACAAGCCGCTGTACGACGCGGCCACCGGCGAGCCGCTACTCGGATTCGGCATCTACTGACAGCCGCGCCCAGTGGCTCGGACCGCTAGGTGAGGTTGTTGCCCGTCCCGGGTGTGTGCGACACTGCTGGCATGGAGACGCACGCCCTGACCGCAGCCGCACCGGCCCTTCCGGAGATCGACATACCGGTGTGGGCGTGGGGACTGGTGGTGCTGGCCGCGGCGGTGTCGTACTTCGTGATGATCGAGAACGGCGCCGTTCTCAGCACCGCCGCCGAGACTTTGCACGAGTTCTTCCACGACGGCCGGCACTTCGTGGGCGTCCCCTGCCACTGACACCGAAGGGCCACCGGTCACGCGCTCAGCACCGCCGCCGTTGAGCGGGTCAGTGCCGGTCCGTCCGCAGCCGTGAAGCGCCTGCTGGGGGCTGGCTGCCTGGCCGGGCTGGCCGGTGGTGCGGCTGCCGCTGTGTTCGCGGCGACCGCGGGCCGCGGGCCCATCCGCGACGCCATCGCCTTGGAGGAGAGCCTCAGCCACGCCACCAGTGCTGCCCATCACGAGGACCTCTTCGCCCGGGGCACCCAGGAGATCGGCGGGGCGATCGGGCTGATCGTGTTCGGGCTGGCCCTCGGCGTGATCTTCGCGGTCGTGCTCGGCGCGGTGGGACCCCGGATGGTCGCATCCACGCCGCTGGCCGCCTCGATGCGGCTCGGATGCACGGGGTTCATGGCGGTGGTGGTCGTGCCCTTCCTCAAGTACCCGGCCAACCCTCCGGCGGTCGGCGATCCCGCGACCGTCAACGAGCGCACGACGCTGTACTTCGCGGTCCTGGCGCTGTCGATCCTGCTGGCGTGGGCGGTGTGGCGCTTCCATCGCGTCGCTCGACTGGGACCGACCGCCCAGGTTTGGGCGACGGTCGCGCTCTGCGCCGCAGGCCTGGCGGTGATCTTCCTGGCCCTGCCCACCACCCCCGACGCCGTCGACGCCCCCGCAGACCTGGTGTGGCGCTTCCGGCTGGCTTCACTGGGCGCGCTGGCCGTGGTCTGGGCCGTGATGGCCCTCGTGACCGGCACCCTGCTCTCGCGCCCGCCCCGGACTCAGGCCTCGGCGTAGATCTCCAGGTGCCGTCGGGCCGTGCTCGCCCACGAATAGCGGCCGGCCGTGGCGGTGCCGTTGGCCCGGAGCCGCGCCGCCAGGCCAGGCTCGTCCCTGACCCGGGCCATGCCGGCGGCCAGCGAGGCCGGGTTGGCGGTCTCGGTCATGACCGCATCGACATCGTGGGTCAGGAACTCCTGGAAGACCTCGATGTCGGAGGTCACCACCGGCAACCCCGCGGCCAGCGCCTCCAGCACCACCAGCCCCCAGCCCTCGCTGACCGACGGGAACACGAAGCTGTCGGCAGCACCGAACCAGCCGGGCAGCTCGGAGTCGGGAACCGTGCCGACCAGCACCACGTCGTCGTCGAGGCGCAGGCCGTGGGAGCCCAGCGAGTCGAGCACCCCGTCCCGGTACGCCCGGTAGTCCTGAAAGGAGTGGCCGCCCACCACCGCCAGCATCGGGGCCCGTCCCGGCATGGCCTTGAGCAGGCCCAGCGCCTCGACCAGGTACTGCGAGCCCTTGCGCGGCTCGATACCTCCAACCGTCAGGTACATGTGGCGGCGGCCGGCTGCGATCCTCGACCGGAGGGACTCGCGCTGCTCGGGAGAGCGCCCCGAGCCGGCGAAGCGCTCGGCTCGCACCCCGTTGGTGACCACCGCCGCCTCCACGCCGTACTCGTCGAGAAGGCGCCGCCTCCAGGGCTCGCTGACGACCAGCACCCGGTCCGGCTCGAGGATGGCCGCGTCCTGGCACTCGATCAGGGCGGGCGTGGTGAAGTCGTCGATGTGGTGCACCGTCCGGAACAGCCGGAACCCGGCGCCGCGGTCCCGCACGCGGGCGGCGGCTCGGGCCGAGATGCAGTCCTGGGTGTGCACGATGTCGAAGCGTTCGCCCAGGCGGGCGAGCCCCGACGTGAGGGCGTCGATGTGCGAGAAGACCCGCTCGGTGAGGGTTTCGGCCCGGGGAGGGGCCTCGACGATGTGGACCGGCACCGTGGTGGGCCTGAAGAACCCCTCAGCCGGGTCACCCAGGGCGATGAGGGTGACATCGGCCCCCTCGGCGGCCAGGGCCTCGGCCAGCTCCACGCTGTGAACGGCCCCGCCCCGGGGCCTCACCGAGTAGGTGGCGATCGCGACCCGGCTCGAGAACCTCACCTGGCCGGGAAGACGGCCAGGTCGTGATGGACCAGGGCGGGGTCGCGGTTGACGAGCGCGGCCGCGGCCAGGGCCGCCCGGGCGGCGGTCTCGGCGACGACGCAGCCGGCCTGGCGCATGGCGTCGCGCTGGCGCTCGAATCCCTGCGGGTCACGGTCGGTGCCCAGGACGTAGGCCACCACGGCTGCGCCCCCGGCGACTGCCTCCGCCGCGGCTGGGGCCAGCACCGCAGCCGGGTCCGGGTGGGCGCCGTCGCCGATGACCACATCGAGCAGCACCACGGCCACAGTCGGATCGGAGGCCTGCTGGCGCAACAGCTCGACCCTGGCCTCGGGGTCGATCATGGGGTGGGGCCGGCCCCGGGTGTACTCCTCCTCGCCGAGATCCAGGCACACGTGGGCGTCCGCGGGACCCGGCAGCCCCCAGGACGGCTCGAGCGGCGTGTTCGAGAACACCGGTCCGATGTGACGGCTGGCGATGACCATCGCCTCATACGCCAGAGTGCCCCCGCTGAACAGCCCGACCATGCGTCTGCGGGCGGGGCTGAGGGCGGTGGCGAGCATGGCGGTCTCGGCGTCGATGGAGCCGACCGGATCGGGCTGGGGCAGACCGAGCCTGCTCAGCGCGGCGGCCGCTCCCTGCTCGAGCGTGCTGCACACCGTGACGCCGTCGGCCACGTCCACGGGCCGGTCCAGCCCGATCAAGGCAGCCACCAGCGGCTTGTCCCGGGGTGCGCCCAGCAGGCGCTCGGCCACCTCGGCCGCGGGCGGCTTCGACACCAGCAGCGTGACCTCGGTGTCGTCGTGGCGGTCCAGCGCCTCGACGGCGGCCTCGGCCATGGTCCCGCCGACGGAGACGGACAGATCGCGGCCGCCGACTCCGATGACGTGGGACACCCCCGACCCCCACCGGTCGAGAAGCGTCATCACCTCTTGAGCGCCGGTGCCGGCCGCGGCCACCACCCCCACCGGTCCCCGGGCCACCCGGTTCGAGAAGCCGAGGCCCACGCCGGCCAGCACCGCCGTGCCCGCGCCCGGGCCCATGACCAGCCGGCCGAGCGAGCGGGCCCTCCGCTTCAGATCGATCTCGTCGGAGAGGGGCACGTTGTCGCTGAACAGCAGCACGTCGAGCCCGCGGGTCAGAGCCTTGTGGGCCTCCAGGGCCGCGTACGGGCCGGGCACCGAGACGATGGCGACGTTGGCCTCCGGTGCGGCCGCCAAGGCTGCGTCGAGGCTGGCGGAGCGTTCGCCGGCCGGCGCTCCATCGGTGTCGGGGGCCGCGGCCTTCCCGAACAGCACCTCGCGAGCCCTCTCCAGCGCCGGTTCCAGGTGTTCGCCCGCGCCCTTCGCCGCGAGGACCAGGTCGTTGGCCCCGGCGCCGTCCAGACCCTCGGTGACGTCATCGCCGGCCAGCGCCTCGACGTTGGCCGGGGTGGCCATCAGCGCCCAGGCCCAATCGACGCCGGCCGCCTCCCGCATGGCGCGGGTGGCCTCCAGCAGTCGCACGCTGTCGACGTAGCAGTCCGCGACGACATCCACCCTCGAAGTCATGGCGTCAGACTAAACGGCGGCCTCACTAGAACAGTGAGAGCACGGTGTCGGGCACGATGAGGGTGCCCCGCGGGCCCGCGATCACGCCGGCGGGCTCGTCGAGGGTCGCGTACACCAGCTCCGGGGTCGTGATGGCGGAGATCCGTCCCGGGGACTCGACGAACTCGATGGCCGCCTCGACCTTGGGTCCCATGCTCCCGGCAGGGAACTGGCCGTCGGCCAGGTGGCCCCGGGCCTCGGATGCGGTCATCTCGGCCACCGCCCGCTGCCGGGGTGTGCCGAAATCGAGCTGCACCGCGGCCACGCCGGTCACCATCACCAGAGCCTGGGCTTCGACCGCGTCGGCGATGCGTTCGGCTGCGAAGTCCTTGTCGATGACCGCGTCCACGCCCCGGTAGGCGCCGTCGGACGAGCGGGCCACCGGGATCCCGCCCCCGCCGCCGGCCACCACGATGTAGCCCAGATCGATGAGCGCGGAAATGGCGTCGGCCTCGATGGGCGCCATCGGCCGCGGCGACGGCACCACTCGCCGGTAGCCGCGTCCGGCGTCCTCGGCCATTGTCCAGCCCCTATTGGCCGCCAGGGACTCGGCTTCGGACCGGTCGAAGAACGGGCCGATCGGCTTGGTGGGTTCGGACAGTCTGGGATCGTCGGCGTCAACCTCGACGTGGGTGATGACCGACACCGCTCCGGCGATCTCCTGCTTGCACACCTCGTTGAGGGCGAGGCAGATCAGGCTTCCCAGCTGCCCCTGGGTCATGGCTCCCAGCGTGAACAGGGGCAGGGCGGGGACGAGATCGATCGAGCCCTCGTGCTGGATGGCCAGGTTGCCGACCTGGGGACCGTTGCCGTGGACGATGACCACGTTCCAGCCCTTGCGGATCAGCGAGCGCACCGAATGGGCCATGGCCAGCGCGTTGGCGTACTGCTCCTCCAGGGTGCCCCGCTGGTCCTCGCGGATCAGCGCGTTGCCGCCGAGAGCGAGGACTGCGGTCTCGGCCAAGGCGCACTCCCTCTCGTCAGGCCCGATCGGGTCCGGTGGAGCCGGGCCCCGGTATCGAACCTGCCGATAGCAGAACCGACTTTCTTATAGTAGATGACGCGTTCGAGGCGCTGCCAAGCCAAAATGTCTCGTGCTGAATGACGGGTGCGTCCACGACGAGGGGTCGGCACCATGAGCAACCGCTCACCGGCCACAGACCCGACTGCGATGCTGGCCGCCCATTGGGACGAGAGCGAGCGCCGGCTCTATCCGGTGGCCACCACCAACCCGGACGCCTACCAGACCGCGGTGAGGCTGGTGAGAGCGGTGGCCGACGCCCTGGCGGAGGCCGAGGACCTGGACGCGCTGGCCGGGTGTTGGGAGCGCCGGTCCGATCTGGTGGACGGGGCGCTGCGGGTGAGCGGGGACGTCGCCGGCTACCGCCTACCCGAGGCGGAGGTCGCCGGGGCCGGGTTCGCGATACGCCGCCGCGAGCTGCTGGCCGAGCAGGCCGAGCAGCGGCGGCGGGACTGCATCGCCGCGGCCCGCGATGCCGGCGAGGCGTGGGCCGTGGTCCACGAGCAGGGCGACCTTGGTGCCGGCCTCGTCGATCCCTACCAGCGCATCGATCTGCACCTGGCCACCGGGCTGGCGGTGGTCAGCACCGTCGAGCCCGATCCCTCCACCATGACGCCCACCTATGTGGTGATGGTGGCCGAGTTGGGCGACGAGCACGGCCGGACGGCCGGCTTGGAAGCAACCTCCTTCGGCGACGTGGAGACCGGCGACCGTGAACTGTTCGAGGATCACCGGCTGACCATGATGAGCCGGATCGAGGCGGCCGGAGCCTGACATGGGGGCACCATCGATCGCGCCGGCTCGTTCAGGCCCACAGCCCGGTGACGGGTTCTCGCCTGAGATCGATCACATCCCGGCTCTCGGTGCCCTGCCGGAGCGTCAGGACGCCGCTGTCAGTGACGGTCCCGGAGACGCTGGCGGCCAGTCCCGCCGATCGGAAAAGGTCCACACAGTCGTCGGACCTGTCGGTGGCGAGCCAGAAGGCGTAGGTCGGGAAGCAGACCAGCCAGCGGTCCCGCGCCACCCCTTCGGGCGCCGGCAGGGCGTCCAGGTCGATCTCGGCGCCGAGGCCGCCGGGCTCCAGCAGCATCGCCAGCGAACCGATCGCTCCGGCCATGCTGACATCCTTGGCCGCCGAAGCGAGACCCTCGCGGGCCGCCCGGGCCAGCAGACGCACGTCAGCAGCCAGGCGGGGTCCCTGAGACTCGAGGGTGGTGAAGAAGTCGAAGTCGGTCCGCATCCTGCCGTCCAGGCAGCAGGCGAACACGAGATGCTGGCCTGCACGGGCTCGGTTGGCCGACAGGACCCGGTCGGCGTCCCCGACCGCGAACGCCGACAGCGCCGGTTCGCCATCGTGCTCGGTCAGATGACCGCCCACGATGGGCACGTCGTAGAGGGCAGCGGCCTCGGCCATGCCCCCCAAAGCCTCAGCCGCCACTGGTGCCGTCGCCACGACAGTGTTCACGATCCCTCTGGGGACCGCTCCCATGGCGGCGAGATCGTTGACGTTGGCGAGCACCGCCGCGATCCCTGCGCCCCAGGGATCCGATGCAACGAAGCCGGGAAGGAGCGCCTCGCCGCACACGATCACCGAGCCTGCAGTGGACATCTCCACCGCGGCGCCGTCGTCGCCGGGACCGCTCAGCGGATCGGCGGCACCGAGGACGCGCCGGACAGCTCCGATCACCCGCTTGGCCCGCAAGCCCCCATGAGTGCGAACCGCGTCCACCAGCCGGTCCAGCGGTGACGACTCGGGCGGGGCCACGGCCGCACGGTACAGCAGTGGCGGAGCCGGTCCCGGCGCCCTGGTGCGGTGCCGGGGTTCTCGAAGCGGCCCGTCCCGGATTCGTCGGCCAGGTACAGGGCACCTTCGACGACGGCTTCTATGTCTCAGGCCCCTCGGAGGAGATCTTCGCGGTGATGGGGCCCCGACACTGGCCGGGGCCCCTGCATCTCGTCGCCGGCGAGATGGTTGAACTGCCTGCGGTTCACGAGAGGGTGCATGTCACCGACGGCACCCTTGTGGCCGGCCCGGTCTGCGTCCCGCTCGACGGATGCCGCCACTGGGCACCGAGCCTGCCCGAGCGCCTCAAGGCCGAGCCGGAGGCTTGGCATGGTCTCGCGGCCGGTGTGGACGTCGAGCTGGCGTCCGTTTGGGAAGCGGTCAGACGTGACCTTCGGCGCGGGGACCTGGCCGCGGTGTTCGGTCGACTGGCAGGGCGCGGTGCCGGGCTCACCCCCAGCGGCGACGACGTGCTGGCGGGCATTCTGCTTGTGTGCGCCATGGATCCAGCATGTCGTGGAGCCTTGGGGCGCTCAGCCCGCTCGGCCCGCACGACCACGCTCAGCCGCGCCTATCTGAGGTGGGCCGCGGCTGGCCAGAGCATCCAGCCCGCGCACGCCCTGCTCGACGCGGCTGCCGACGGCGACCTGGACGCATTGGGTCGGGCCGCCCGGTCGCTGGCCGCAGTGGGAGCGACATCGGGCCGGGCTCTCGTGGCCGGGGTCGCCCTAGCTGCCACGGAACTGCCCCGTACCGACGTGACCCGTACAATGGTGTCTCGGCCCGCCGTTGGGTGACGCCGGTCAGGAGATCATCCCGATGTCTATCTCCGAGTCTCCCCGGTTCCTTGAGACTGCCGCTCGAACCACCAAGCCGCGCCGCCAAGGGATCACCCACGTCATCGACAAGGGCACGCCCCTAGCCGTCATGAATGAGATGCTCGAAGCCCACGGTCCACTGATCGACGTCTGGAAGTTCGGCTTCGGCACCGCCTATGTCGACGCCACGGTCGGCGCCAAGGTCGAGTTGCTGCGGGGTCACGAGGTGAGGGCCTGTCCTGGCGGAACCCTGCTGGAGGCGGCTTGGTGGCAGGGCCGGAGCGCAGAGTTCCTCGCGTGGGTCGAGCGGGTTGGCTTCGACTGCGTGGAGGTGTCGCGGGGCGCCACCGGCCTGCCGACCTCTTCCAAGCGCGGCCTCATCGCCGCGGCCCGCGACCACCGATTCGAAGTGTTCGCTGAGGTGGGCAGCAAGGATCCGCATGAACCCGCCCTGCCTTCGGAATGGCTTGAGGAAGCCAGGAGCGACCTGGACTGCGGCGCCGCGTGGCTGGTGGCCGAGGGCCGCGAGAGCGGGACAGTCGGTCTCTATGCCGCCGACGGAACGGTCCGAGCCGAGCTCGTGGAGGCCCTCGAACGCCTCGGCGAGGACGCCCCCGTCGTCTACGAGGCGCCACTGCGCCAGCAGCAGGCCTGGCTCGTCAACCACCTGGGCGCGAATGTCAACCTCGCCAACATCGCTCCCGAAGAGGTGCTCGGCGTCGAGGCGCTCAGGCAAGGGCTGCGCTCTGACACCCTCCGGACCAGCCTTGTGTCCCGCGCGCCGGACGCGATACCGGATCCGGAGCCGCTCGGCGCGTCCCAGCCGTCCGGGCGCGCAGACTCCTCCCCGCTCAAGCCGTGTTCGAGCTAGATCCAGCCGCGCCAAACGTGATGCCGGTCCGTTACGGGCAGGTGTCGGTGGCTTCGGTTCCCAGCCTGTCGCCCGATGAGCTCGTGGCCCGTTTCACCGGGCGCGAGGCGTACTTCAGGACCAGGTTCGTGGTCGCCCGGCTGGACGGCGATCCCGAGCACTGCGCGCTCCTGGAGCTGGCCCGCGACGGCAGCGACGGCCTGTTCTCGCCGGCGGTGGCCGCTCGCGTGCTGGCCTCCGCCGGCGAGTGCGCCTACGTGCGCGATGACAGTGCCGACACGGGCGTGCCCTCCCACATGGCTCGGGTGGCCGCGCTTCACCCCGAGCACCGCTGCCTGGTGCTGGAGGGCCGGTACCGCCATGTGAGCTTCCTGCTCAACGCCGCCCCGATCCGGGTGACGGTGCTCGATGTAGTACCGCCCGAACCCTCCAAGCTGGCCGATCAGGTGGCCAGGGTCCTGGACTCGGCCGAGGACATGCCTCCCATCGCCGTGAGCGAACGGATCGTGGACAGCCGCTCGCTGGTGGCCGAGGCCGGTTCGCTGGCTGAGGGGCTGATCGTCCCCTGCCGGGGCGGGGACATCGAGATCGAGGGCGTGGAGGTGTCGCACCTCGATGAGCGACCCTCCTCCGTCGGCTCCACCCTGCTGGGCTGCGGGCGATCCCAGCAGATCCACCGCTGGTTCTACGGGACCGACGCGCCCCGCACCATCGATTGGTGCCCTCGCCGGCTCATGGACGCCGCCGGCGGTGCAGCCGGCTCGGGGCTCGTCTTGAGCCGCTGCTGCATGCTGGAGGAGGGGACGGAGCGGCATGGCGACACCGCCATGGTTCCCTGGGGTGCGACCCTCGAAGAGGTGCGCACCGCCCTTCATTCGCTGGCCGGGACCGGGGACGGCGCATGGACGCGCACCTGATCGACTCCACTGTCTACGGGCACGGATGGTCCACGCCCGAGTCGCTCGCCCTGTTCTCGGAGCAGGCCCGCATGACACGGTGGGTGGACGTGCTCAAGGCGCTCGCGGCCGCTCAGGCCGATCTGGGGATCATCCCGGCCGCCTCGGCAGCCGCGATAGCAGGCCTTGACGCCGAGCGCCTGGACCCGGCCGCGGTCGGCGCAGAGACCCGGCGGACCTCGCACTCCGCCGCCGGGCTGGTCCGCGAGCTTCAGGCCCTGCTGCCGGGGGAGGCCCGCGAGCACGTGTACTACGGCGCCACCGTGCAGGACGTGTCCGACACTGCGGCCGCGCTGGAGATGCGTGATGTCGGGGCGATCGTCTGGCGGGACCTGCGGGCGGTGGAGGGGTCGCTGCTGGAGCTGGCCGAGGCTCACCGCGATACCCCCATGCTGGGCCGCACCCACGGCCAGCCGGGCGCGCCGGTCACGTTCGGGTTGAAGGTCGCATCCTGGGCCGATGAGACCGCCCGGCACCTGGAGCGCTGGCGCCAGAGCCGGCCCCGCCTGGTTGTGGGCCAGCTCGCCGGCGCGGTGGGGGCTCTGGGCTTCTACGGGGAACTCGGTCCGGAGCTGCGCTGCCGCTTCTGCGAGCGCCTGGGCCTGGGCGAGCCGGCGGTCTCGTGGATCGCGGCCCGCGACCGCGTCGCCGAGTTCGCCAACAACGCGGCCCAGGTCTCCGCGACCATGGCTCGCATGGCCAACGAGGTGTACAACCTCCAGCGACGTGAGATCGCTGAGGTCGCCGAGGCGGCGTCGGAGGCCACCATGGGCAGCTTCACCATGCCCCACAAGCGCAACCCGGAGCGCAGCGAGCAGATCGTGACCCTGGCCCGGCTGGTCCGCTCGGCCGCGGGCGTGCTTACCGAGACCATGGTCGGCGACCACGAGCGTGACGGCCGCACCTGGAAGACCGAGTGGGTGCTGCTGCCCGAGCTCAGCCACTACCTTCTCGCCCAGCTTGCCATGGCCCGAGACCTCGCGGCCTGCATCGAGGTGGACGCCGAAGCGATGGCGGCCAACCTGGAGACCATGGGCGATTTCGGGTCCCAGGAACTGCTCAGACGGCTGTCGGCCCGCCTCGGCAAGCACCGGGCCAACGACGAACTCCAGCGGGCCTACCGGCAGGCCCGCGAGAGAGGCCGCCCGCTGATCGAGACCCTCGCAGGCATCGCCACACCCGCCGAACTCGAAGGCCTCGAGCAGCCCGCCACCGGTGCCGCCGGAGTCATGGTCGACGCCGTCGTCGCCGCGGCCATCCGGCGGCGCGCCACCGAGATCGATGACTGGGCCTAGACCCGACCGGGATTCCGACAGCACCCTGGGGGCGCGGTTGGCTGGACCTTCGGCGGAGGGGCCGGCGCCGGAACTGGTCGACGCCGGGTTCGCGTGGGAGATCGCGGATGCGCCGCTGCTGCACCACGGGCTGAACCTCGCCGACCTCGGCCATGTGCTCGACCTGCTGAGCCGGGGCCTCATCCCGCAGCCGGCCGCGGCCGACCTGCTGGGAGTGCTGCTCGACGCCTACGGCACCGACCCGGCCGACTTCCCGTACGACTCGGCTGCCGGTGAGGTGTACAACTCCCGGGAGCGTCACTTCGTGGAACGGATCGGCGACTCGGCCGGGTGGCTCCACGCCGGTCGTCCCCGCCGGGAGGCCGCCCGGGTGGCGTTGCGGCTGCTGCTGCGATCGCAGACCGCCCGGCTCATAGAGGTCGGGGCCGACTTCGCGGCGACCGCGGCCGCGGTCGCCGCCGATCACGCCGAGACGTTCATGGGCGACCAGACCTACCTCCAGCAGGCCCAGCCGTCGACGTTCGGCCACTACCTGCTGGCCTTCGTCCCGCCCGCCCTGCGAGACGGCGAGCGTTTCGCAGCCGCCCTCGAGCAGGTCAACACCAGCCCGGGCGGCGCGGGCTGCGTAAACGGCAGCCGGCTGCTCGACGACCGGGGCGCCATCGCGGCCGATCTCGGGTTCGACGGCGTCATCGCCCATACCCGCGACGCCATGTGGCAGACCGACGTGTTCATCGACCTGCTGGCCACCTCGGCCAGCATGATCGCCAACCAGGCCAAGCTGGCCGAGGACCTCGAGATCTGGTCGAGCCAGGAGTTCGACTTCGTGGACCTGGCCGGGCCGTTCACCCGGGCGTCGGTGCTGATGCCCCAGAAGCGCAACCCCTACTCGCTGTCGATCATCCGGGGGGCCAGCGGGGTCCTGATTGGCCGGATGAGCGGGTTCCTGGCCGTGGTGAAGAGTCCGTCGGCCCGCAGCGACAACCTGATCTTCGCCTACGGAGAGATCCCCCGGGCGCTCGACTTCACCATCCGGGTCAGCGCCCTGACCACCGGCGTGGTGCGGACCCTGACCGTCAACGCCGAGCGGATGTGGTCCGAGCTCGAGCGGGGCTTCACCCAGGCCACCGACCTCGCCGAGTACGTGATGGTGGCCGCCGGCGTCGACTACCGGACCGCCTACCACGTGGTGGGGCGGGCGGTCCGGGCTGCCAGCGGACGCGGGCTCACCGGGCTGGACATCACCTCCGGAATGCTCGACGACGCGGCCGTCGAAGTCTGCGGCCGGCCGCTCGGGCTCGATCCGGCCGCGCTGGCCGAGGCGCTCGACCCGCGCCGGATCGTGGCCACCCGGCGGGCCACAGGCGGGGCAGCGCCAGGCGAAGTGAGGTCGCTGGCCGAGGAGTTCGCGGACCACGCCTCCCGCCTGCGGGACACCGCGGGCGAGGCTCACAAGCGCTACACCCAGGCCGAGGAGAGCCTGGTCGCCCGGGCCAGGGCTCTCGCGCAGCCGTAGCGTGCCGCCTCGCATTTCTCTTGCGACTCGTTGCTGTCGTATAGTTCATGCACCGGGCACCGGTTGAACGATCCGCCGACGGGGAGGCTCTGATGGACGGCATCCACGACATGGGAGGAATGCACGGGTGGGGCACCGTGGCCATCGATCCCGACGAGCCCGTGTTCCGCGAGGACTGGCACGGCCGCGCCTTCGCCATGGGAGCGATGTCCATGGGCCTGTCGGGCACCAACCTCGACGCCTTCCGCCACGGTCTCGAGCGCCTGCACCCCTACGACTACCTGGCCGACGGCTACTACGGCCGCTGGCTGGCGTGCGCGGAGACCCTGCTCGTCGACAGCGGCGTGCTGGCGCCCGGCGCGGTGGAGGCCCGGGCCCGCAACCTGTCTGGAGAGTCGGTCACCGAGCCGGAGGACGTGGAGGAGAACAAGCCCGTCTACGAGCGGGGCGGCGCCGGGTCGCTGCGTGAGATCGACGACCCTCCCGCCTTCTCAGTAGGGGACCGGGTGAGGGCCAAGGAGATCCGCACCGACGGCCACACCCGCATGCCGGGCTACATCCGGGGTCGCACCGGCACGATCCACGCACATCGCCCCGCGGCTCTGCTGCCCGACACCAACGCCCACTTCGAGGGTGAGAATCCCCAGCACGTGTACACCGTGGAGTTCGACTCCACCGAGCTCTGGGGCCCGGGCGCGGAGGCGGCGGTGCTACGGATCGATCTGTTCGAGAGCTACCTGGAGGCGAGCTAGATGGCTGATCCCACCAAGAACAAGGACCGCCTGCCGCCCGAGGTGCGGGCCGAGGCGCTGGAGTCGCTGCTGGCCGAGCGCGGCCTGATCAAGTCCGAGGTGCTCGACGGCTTCATCAACCGCATGGTCAACGACGTGGGCCCAATGAACGGGGCCAAGGTGGTGGCCAAGGCGTGGGTCGACGGCGACTACCGCGCGCAGTTGCTGGCCGACGGCACCGGCGCCATCAAGGAACTGGGCTTCGCCGGGCCCCAGGGCGAGCACATCGTGGTGGTCGAGAATTCCGACGACGTGCACAACGTGGTGGTGTGCACCCTCTGCTCCTGCTACCCGTGGCCGGTTCTCGGGCTGCCGCCGGAGTGGTACAAGGATCCGGCCTACCGCAGCCGCATGGTGCGCGAGCCCCGCACCCTGCTGGGCGAGATGGGCCTCGACCTCGACGACGGCGTCGAGGTCCGGGTCTGGGACTCCAGCGCGGAGAACCGGTATCTGGTGCTGCCCCAGCGGCCCGAAGGCACCGAGGACCTCTCCGAGGACGAACTGGCTGCGCTCGTGACCCGCGACGCCATGGTGGGGGTGGCCAGGGTCAGCGCGGGCTGAACGGGCGCCGGTGGCTCTCACTCTCGACATCGAAGGCCCGGCCGCTCCGCCCCGGCTCAACGGCGAGCTGGTCTTCGACGCGCCCTGGGAGGGGCGCAGCTTCGCCATGGCCATGGCTCTGGTGGAGGGCGGCCACTTCACCTGGGACGACTTCCGCGACCACCTCATCGCCGCCGTTCAGCGCTGGGAGTCCGATCCGGTGGGGGAGTACCGCTACTACGAGCGGTGGCAGGAGGCCCTCGAGTCGATCGTGGAGGAGCGGGCGATCGTCTCGGAGCCCGAGGTGGACGCGCTGGCCGCGGCCTACGTGGCTCGCCCACCGGGACACGACCACGACGATCACGACCACGACGACCATGATCACCACCACTGAGACCGCTCCGGGCACTGGGCAGCCCCCGGTGCCGGCGTGTCGCTCCGGCAGGTTTGACGGCTGGTCGTTTCAGGGTTTAGGTTGCGACATAACTATGTCTCATCCGAAATGTCGGTTTGAGACAGGAAGGGGTTTGTCATGCCTCCCATAACCATCGTGTTCATAGCCACCGGCTTGATCGTGTGGCTGAACGCCCTCTACTTCCTAGGCGTGGGTGCCGATCAGAAGGAAGGGGGATCGAACCCGCTCGTCAGCATCGGGAATGCGACTCTGGTCGTGGGTCTGCTGAATCTGGTCCAGGCCGTCTACATCATGTGGGCCCGGCCGCTGGATGACGCGTCGGTCGTCCTAGCCGGACTGGTCACGTTCTACGGACTGTTCTTCGTGGTGCTCGGCAAGACTGAAGTGAACGGATGGGACTTGCGGATCGTGGGGAACCTCGCCGTGCCGACGGCCATCCTCCCGCTGTTCTGGTGGGACTTCTTCGCAGGGAGCTGGATGTTCCAGTCGATCCTGATCGTGTGGCTGGTCGCGTTCGGGTCGGTCGCCCTCACAACCTACGGCAAGCTCCAGGCCAAGCTCCTGGGTCTGATCCTGGCCGGAACCGCCATCTACACCTTCTGGGTGCCGGCGCTGATACTCGCGACGGGAAACGAAATCCCCTAGCGCCGCGACAACAACCGGGTTATCTGGCTCCAGATCTTGGCAGCGGTCCGGCGAGCCGCGCCGGACACGACGCAGCCCGTCGCCCGGTGGTAGGAATGGCACCGTGTCGCTGGCCGAACTCATCATCGACCTCCAGTTCAAGGGCCTGCGCATAAACGCCCCCTTCGAGCGACGGCCGGGCGGAGCCGGACCGTCGGACGCGGGCATGGTCTGGATAGAGGGCACCGCGGTGACGGTGCCGGTGGACGCCGGATTCGTGGCCGACTCCCCGTACTCGCTCGAGCCCGAGGACATCGGGTTCGGGATCTACGCCGACGGTGTCCGGCTGGCCGGCGCGGCCCCCGCCGACCGGCCCCGCTTCTACGGCCTGACCACCGCCGACGGCGTCCCGTACTGGCAGCTGGCCCTCATGCATCTCGACTCGCTGGCCAGCACCGTGCTTCAGACCTGCGCCTACTGGGGCAACGAGGACCAGTGCCGCTTCTGCGGGATCGGGGTGTCGCTGGACTCCGGCAGCACCGTGCTGGTGAAGCGCCCGGCCCAACTGGCCGAGGTGGCGGTGGCGGCCAGGGAACTCGACGGCGCCGTGGACATCACCTTGACCACCGGCTCCACCTACGGCCGCGACAAGGGCGCCCTCTACGTGGCCAAATGCGGGGAGGCCATGAAGGCGTCCTCGGGCCTCCCCGTCGAAGTCCAGTTCGAGCCGCCCGACGACCTCGGCGTCATCGACCAGGTGGCCGACCGGGGCATCGACTCGGTGGGCATCCACGTCGAGACCTTCGATCCGGAGGTGCTGCGGTGGGTGGCTCCCCCGAAGTACCGCACCGGCATCGACCGCTACTTCAAGACCTGGGAGTACGCGGTGGAGCGCTTCGGCGAGGGTCAGGTATCCACCTATGTGATCCTGGGCATGGGAGAGGATCCGGACCTGATCGTGGACGGCTGCCGGCGGGCCGCCGACATCGGCGTGTACCCCTTCGTGGTGCCCCTGCGGCCGGTTCCGGGATCGCTGATGGGCGACTGGACGCCCCCCGCCGCCGACTATGTCGAGCAGGTCGCCCGCAAGGTCGCGCCGTACCTGGTGGAGCGGGGACTGACCGCGGATGTGGTCGCGGCCGGGTGCGCTCGCTGCCAGGCCTGCTCTCCGGTCGGAGCGATGGAGAGGGAACTGCAGGGGTCCAACGGGCGCAAACTGATCCCGGTCCAGGCCCTGGGCTGACAGCGGAGGCGGCGGTGGACCGGATCGAATGCTGGCGGGCGGTATCGCCCGAGGCCCGGAGTTGGCACATGCGCATCCGGCACCGGGTGTTCGTGGAGGAGCAGCGGGTCATCCCCCTCACCGAC
The DNA here is from genome assembly GCA_965221605.1 of Candidatus Aldehydirespirator sp. Classification (GTDB taxonomy): domain Bacteria; phylum Actinomycetota; class Acidimicrobiia; order Acidimicrobiales; family Aldehydirespiratoraceae; genus Aldehydirespirator. The sequence continues at coordinate 393,978 of CBDCSK010000009.1, read as the reverse complement.
GTCGACGACTGGGATGCGGACCCCGACACGCTCCATGTGGTCGCCGGTCGGGGCTCGGAGGTGATCGGCACGGTTCGCCTGTACCGCACCGACGACGCAGGCCGCTGGAAGGGCGACCGCTTGGCCGTGCTGCCCGGCTACCGGGCCGGAATAGTCGGGATCCGGCTGGTGCGTTTCGCGGTGTCGACCGCCGCTGAGGCTGGAGGCGCCGTGATGGACGCCTTCGTGCAACTCCAGAACGTCACCTTCTTCGAGCGCATCGGATGGGAGCACAACGGGCCGCCGGTGCCCTACTACGGCCTGCCGCACCAGCCGATGATCTTCCGGCTGGCCGAGGCCCGGAGGCTGGTCGAGGCCGACATCCCAGAAGATGCTCACCTGCGGCTGCCTGCCGCCCGCGACGCGCCGAGCGCCCTGCTCGTCACGATGTCGTAGGGCCTCGGGCGGAACGGATACCCACACCGGCTGCGATGGGCGCCATTGAGCTGCCCGACAGGGTGGAAGTCGTCAACATCGGCCTGGAGCGGTTCGAGACCGCGGTGCGGGACCAGGGCGCGCCCGCGGTCGGCGTGGACTGGCGAATCCCCGCCGGCGGCGACCTCGACGCGGTGACGGCGCTGGCCCGGCTGCTGGGCCCGGCCTCGGAGCGGGTGGACGCGGCCAACGCCGAGGTGATCAGCCGCCTGGACCGCGGGGTGCCGATGCTGCTCGGCGTGGAGACGGCGGGCTCGGTGATCAGTGGCCTGAACGAAGGGACCATCCTGCACTGCGGGCCGCGGATCGCGTGGGCCGACATGTGCGACCCGCTCCGGCGCTCGGTCAGGGCCGCGGTCGTGGCCGAGGACTGGGCCCCCCACACCGATGCTGCCGACCGCATGGTGCAGGCCGGCCAGATCCGGCTGGAGCCTGCCAACGAGCACTGCGCGGTGGTGCCGATGGCCACCGCGATCGGGCCCTCCGCGCCCGTCTACGTGGTCTCGGTCGATGCCGGCGGCACCACCGCCTACTCCAGCCTGAATCAGGGCTCGGGGGCCGTCGCCTGGTTCGGGGTCGACTCCGACGCGGCCATCGAGCGCCTCCGGTTCCTGCGGGACGCGCTCGGTCCGGCCCTGGCCCAGGCTCTCGACCGGGCCGGGCCCGTCGATGTGTTCTCACTGGCCGCTCAGGGCATCACCATGGGCGACGACGTTCACATGCGGGTCCAGGCCACCACCAACCTGCTGTTGCGCGACCTGCTCCCGCACCTGGTCCGCTCGAGCATCGCCCGGATCGGTGAGGTGGCCGACTTCCTGAGCACCAACCACCTGATGTTCCTCAACGTGGCCATGGCCGGTGCCCGCGCCCTGGTCGAGTGGGCCGCCCAGGTGCCCGACTCGAGCATCGTCACCACCATGGCCCGGAACGGCACGACCTACGGCATCCGCCTGCCCGGCCGGCCCGGGCGCTGGTTCGTCGCGGAGGCGCCCCCTGTGCAGGACGCTCTGTACTACCCGGACCAGGGTCCCGGAACCAGCGCCGGTGACATCGGCGACAGCGCCGTGCTGGAGCTGGTGGGGCTTGGTGGTCCAGCGGCCGCCAACTCGCCCGCGGTGGCCGGCTTCCTCGGGGGCCGCATGGCCGACGCCATGGCCGTCACCAAGGCCATGGGCCGCATCTGCGCCGGCACCAGCAGCCGTTTCCGCCTGCCTGTGCTCGACAACGCCGGCACGCCCCTGGGCGTCGACGTCCGCCGGGTGGTCGAGACCTCGGTCACCCCGGCGGTCAACACCGGGATCCTCCACGTCTCCGACGGGTCCGGCCAGGTGGGCGCCGGAGTGGCCCGCGCCCCCGTCGAGTGTTTCGTGCAGTCTCTGCTGGATCTCGACCAGAGGCTGTCCGAGCGGCGGAGCCAGTAGGCGAGCGGGTCCTCAGCTGGGCCTCAGGGCGGTCCACACCGCTCGTGCTGTGTGCCGGTACGGGTTGTGCCAGCGGTGCTCCTGGTCGGTCCGGAAGTGGATCGAGTCGCCCCGGCGCAGCTGGAACGACAGGTCGCCGACATCGACGTCGAGCTGGCCCGACAGCAAGTGGATGAGCTCCTCGCCGGCGTGGCGCAGAGGCGTCTCGCCGCTGTCGGCCCCCGGCTGGACCTCGGCGATGGCGGTGGCCACGAAGTACTGCCCGTAGGGACCCGAGATGCCGCCCAGGGCGAGACCCTCATGGGGCGTGTAGATCGACCGGCGCTCGGCCGCCGGAGTGAAGACCGCATAGAGCGGCGGCTCCTGGTCCTCCTCCACGAAGTACGACACCGGCTGTTCCAGGGCCGCGGCCAGCTTCAGCAGCGTCGTGATGGTCGGCACCATCGCACCCTGCTCAACCTTGTGAATGGCTGCGGTCGAGACGTTGGACCGGTCGGCGAGTTGCTGAAGCGACAGGTTCCACTGTTTGCGAAGATGGCGGACCTTTGGCCCGATCGAGTTCACGACCGCGCTCAGGTCCTCGCCGTGCGTGGCGCTCGGCGGTGTCGCCGAGTTCCCGTCTCCGTTGCCGGTGCCGGCCTCGCGACGCATCGGGCGTGAATCCTAGACGGCCGTCTTTTCGCTTGTGATCTGTGGCTGTCGTATAGTTGACGGGCTGAACCACCGCCCGAAGGACGGCTTGTTCGTGAGTCCGCTTACCCGCACAGTCTCGGCCCGGTGGCTGGGCGCATACCGCTGCGATGTCACCGCGGGCGACTTCACGATCCCGGTGGACGAGCCGGAGAGCGTGGGCGGCACGAACGAGGGGCCGCAGCCGACCGAGCTGCTCCTGGCCGCGCTGTCGTCGTGTTTCACCCTGGCGGTGGCTCACGCGGCCGGCAAGCGCGGCATCGAGTTGTCCCATGTCGACGTGGAGGTGACCGGCACCTACGACGGGCCCCGCTTCTCGGCGCTGGAGATCCGCGTCGACGCCGGCTGCGAGGAGTCCCTCAAGGCCGCGCTGGTGGAGGCCGCGGCCCGGGTGTGCTACGTGAGCAACACCATCCGCAACACCCCCGAGCTGTCGGTGGTGGCCGTCTGATGCCGGCGCGGCCGGGGGTCAGCGGGCTTGACACCCGAGAGGCGCCGGCTTTAGGTTCCGATACGTAGATATCTCATCCGACACGTCGGTGAGCGGGCCGGGAGACGGTTCCGCGACGAGAGGAGGACAATGCGGATCGCAGTGATCGGCGGTGGCGCCGCAGGACTGGGTGCTGCCGGCGCGGCCAAAGCGGTCGATCCCAGCGCGGAGGTGGTGGTCTACACCGCCGACACCGATGTGGCCTACAGCCCCTGCGGGATTCCCTACGTTCACGGACGCGAGATCGACTCGTTCGAACGACTCTTCCTGGCCACCAAGGAGCAGTACGTAAACACCGGCATCGACGTCCACTACGAGACCACCGTCGAGGCCATCGATGCGAAGTCGCGCACCCTCACCGTGGCGGATGAGGGCGTGGTGTCCTATGACCGGCTAATCATCGGCTCCGGCTGGAACTACGCCCCCGTGGACGTCGACGGCGCCGACCTCGACGGGATCTACGAGGTCAAGTACATCCGGGCGGCCATGGACTGGGACAAGCGCCTCGACTCCTGCAAGTCCGCGGTGATCGTCGAGGCCGGTCTGGTGGCCATGGAGATGGTCGCGGCCCTGCTGCACCGGGGGATCAAGGTGACCGTCGTCGACCGGGCCCCTTGGCCGATGGCCGACGTGCTCGATCCCGACATCGTCGAGCCGGTGCGCCAGGCCTGGGAGGACGCCGAGGTCGACATGCAGTGGGGCAACTGGGTCACCGCCTTCAGGGGCGACGGCGCCGTGAGCCGGGTCGAGACCGAGCAGGGCGACATCGACACCGACATCGTCATCATCGGCACCCACAAGGTGCCCAACAATCCGCTGGCAGCGGCCGCCGGTCTGCAACTGGGAACGACCGGCGGGCTGGTCGTCGACTCCAGGATGCAGACCTCCGATCCGAACATCTACGCGGCGGGCGACTGCACCGAGATCCCGCACGGCGTCACCGACATCCCGATCCAGGGGCTGACCGGCTCCCACGCCTACGCCCAGGGCAAGACGGCGGGCACCAACGCGGCGGGCGGCACACGCCACTACCGGCCGGTGTTCGTGCCCTGGGGCCTGCTGGCCGGAGAGTGGATGATCGGCGGGGTGTCCTTCGGGGAGACGCTGGCCACCGCGCTGGGCATCCAGCACGTGGTGGGCAAGGCGCAGGGCATCACCCGGGCCCGCTACTACCCGGGCGTGAGGCCCATAACCGTGAAGCTGCTGGCCGAGCCGGGGTCGCTCCGGCTGATCGGCGCCCAGATGGTGGGCGGCGAGGGAATCAAGGAACGGGCCGACTTCCTAGCCATGGCCGTGCGGGTCGGCCTTACCGTGGAGGAACTGGCCACGATGGAGAACGTCTACTCGCCCGCCATCGGGGCCCTCAACGAGCCCATCTCGGTGGCCGCGCAGAACCTCCTGGCCGGGCTGTAGGAGCCGGCAGACTCGCTCATGGGGTTCGCTCGCTGGCTCCGCTCGAACTCCGAGCACCATCTGGCCATCGACGCTCAGCGGCGTGTCGGGGCCCGTTACGGCGCCCGCGCCCCGGAGAAGGCGCGCGGCGCCCGCGAGATCTTCTGGAGGCATGTGTTCACACCGGTGTACCGCCTGCTTCCGTGGGGCATCCGGCGCCGGGTCATCGCTATCCTGCCGGGCTCGCATCGAAGGGACTGGCCCATCCGATCGGGCCGGCCCCGGGGACCGGCCGTCTGACACCCAATCCGCAACCGATCCTGAAATCGACAACAAGGAGGCGACAATGCCAAAGACAGTGACCATCCCGCCGCCCCAAGAGGGCGACGTAATGCACAACATCGAGGAGAAGGTCTTCCCCGATTACAAGGCCGAGGAGGGCGACCAGGCGTACGTGTTCATGCACACCGTGCCCTTCGAGGGCTCGGTCGGCCTGGTGAACATGCTCACCGCCACCCGCCTGCAGCGCAAGGGCTTCAAGCTGACGTTCGTGCTGTACGGCCCGGCCGTGCTCATGGCCAACGCCGCCCGCGGCTATCCGGCCGTCGGCCAGGAGGGCTTCCCCGGCAACCTCGGTTACAACCGCCAGCTCCAGACCCTCATCAACGAGGGCGCCACGGTGTACTGCTGCCGCTTCGCCATGGGCGCGCTCTACGGCATGCGCGAGGACGACGTGATGGAGGGCGTGACCCCCTTCAACCCGCTCGACGTCCTCGACGCCAACATCCAGGCCTGGCGCGACAGGGCCCTGGTGCTCTCCACCTGGACCCTGTAGCTACCCCGTAGACCCGATGCGGCGCGGCTACGGTCGCGCCGATGGCCAACACTGCCTCCGCCGCCGCCCCGCTGCGGCGCGCCCTGCGGGGTCGTGCCCCGGGGCTGCGGGTGGAGCGCGGCCTGTGGTCCGGCGGCGCCGATGTCGTGGCCGGAGTGGACGAGGTGGGCCGGGGATCGTGGGCCGGGCCGCTCACCGTGGCGGCCGTGGTCGCGGACCCCGACACCCGGATCTACAAGGTGCGCGACTCCAAGATGCTCAACGCCTCCGAGCGCGAGGTGCTGCACGACCGCATTGTCGGTTGGGCCCGGGCGGTGTCGGTGGGCCACGCCACGGTGGCCGAGTGCGCCGAGTTGGGAATGGCCGACGCCCAGCGCGTCGCGGCCCGGCGGGCCGTCGACGGCTTGGGCCTCGATGTCGACCATGTCCTGGTGGACGGGTCATGGAATTTCATGAAGCCGCGTCCCGACGGCCCCGACGGTCCCGAAGAGCTCAACGGAACCGGAGCGGACCGCGGCGACGTACCGGACGTGACCACCATCGTGAGGGGCGACGCGTCGAGCCTCTCGATCGCGGCCGCGTCGGTGGTCGCCAAAGTCACCCGCGACCGCCTCATGGTCGAAGCCGCCCGGCGCTACCCGGCCTACTGGTTCGCGTCCAACAAGGGCTACCCGTGCCCCCGCCACATCGCCGCGCTGGCCGCGTGGGGCCCGTGCGCCATCCACCGCCGGCGTTGGGTGTTCATGGACGATCTGCGCTGGACCGGCGTCCCCCGCCTGCACCCGCCGTGCGATGGCACCGAGCCCCGGCTGTTCGATCCTGCAGCCGGGGGTGCAGCCGCGGCGAACGGCCGGCTGTAGCCTGCAGTCGCCATGGGCCAGCCCGTCACCTTCCTGCGCACCTCGTCGCCCCGGTCCGGGCTCGTGCGGTTCGAGTTGAACCGGACCCTCACCGGCATGGGTCACGAGCGCTACCGGGCGGGGGAGGAGATCCTCGGCGACCGGCCTTGCGATGAGCTGGCCCGCCGGATGTTGGCCACCGGCAGGCTGTCGTCGATCCACATGCACGGCTCGGTGATCACCGCCGAGGTGGCTGCCGGCGACGCCTCCGGGCTCGGCGACGTGATCGCCAGCCTCTACACCTACTACGTGCCCGGTGTGGAGATCCCCAGCGACGAGGAGCTGATCGCCATGGTGGAGGCCTGATCAGTCATACGGCTCGGCTAGGGTCAAATACCCGACGATCTGTAACGCAGGTGTTACGGTCAGCCAAGACGATGACCGATCTTCTCAAAGAACTTGATAAGGCCCGACGGAGGGCAGGCATATCGAAGGCCGAGCTTGCTCGACTGGCGGATACTCAGCCTGCTTCGGTGCGACGGCTTCTGAGTGGGAACGGCCACAACCCGCAGGTCTCGACGATTGCTCGCCTCGCCGATGTGCTGGGCCACGAGATACGGGTGGTGCCTAAGCCGCGTGGGAGCCTCGACTCGCGGGATGACGGCGAAGGCGGTGAGGGCGCGGCCGCTGGCGACTTGAGGCAGCTCGCGGATCGCCCGTTCTCGACGCTGCTTGCCGATCCGCCGTGGCGATTTCTGAATCGCACTGGCAAGGTGGCCCCGGAGCACCGACGGCTGTCGCGCTACGACACGATGACGGCGGCCGAGATCCGGGCACTGCCCGTCTCGGAGATCGTTGCCGATCAGGCCCATCTCTATCTCTGGGTGCCGAACGCGCTGATCTCCGACGGGCTCGCGGTAATGGAGTCCTGGGGGTTCTCTTACAAGTCGAATCTGGTATGGGCCAAGCGCCGCAAGGACGGCGGACCCGACGGCCGCGGTGTGGGCTTCTACTTCCGGAACGTGACCGAGATCATCCTCTTCGGTGTGCGAGGCAAGATGAGGACGCTTCCGCCGGGTCGCCGGCAGGTGAACATCATCGAGACCCGCAAACGGGAGCATTCCCGCAAGCCCGATGAGCAGTACGACATCATCGAGGCCTGCTCGCCCGGCCCGTACCTGGAGTTGTTCGCCCGGTACTCACGCCCGGGCTGGACATCTTGGGGGTTGGAGGCCGACGACGAAGTCGAGCCGCGGGCCAAGCGTTACGCCCCGTACAGTTGATCCATTGGCTGGCTACTGCTCGGCAACAGGCGGCATCATTGCGAGCGCCTCATCGCGAAGGGCCTCGTAGACCAGCTTGGCGTCACTCCATTTCGAGTAGTCGTCCCGCCATGACTCCTTGAGCGCGTCGGCCTCGTCGAGCTTCGCCCTGACTCTGCGGGCGAGTCCTACGCCAGCGATCCGGTCCGGCTCGATGCCGATCAGCAGCAGCGGGCACTCGCCACCGCCGCCGAGGTTCACGCGGGGTACGAGCTTGTCCCAGTGAGTCGTCGATGAGCCGTACTTGAAGCCTCCGTCCTTGCTGCGAATCACGCCGGAGATCAGATTCTGCAGATCAGGCCCTCGGGTGACAATCACTCCGACAGCTATCGCACCCTCGTGGTGCAGGGCCTGGAAGTTGATCAGGTCGCGGTCGAAGAAGGGATCCTTGTTGTTCCATTCCATCTCGACAGCCACGCCTGGGAATGGACGCGTCCGCGAGCCCTTGCCGAACATGTCGATCTCGTGGCCCCGGACCTTCGAGACAGGCTCGGTCTGACCGTCGAACCCGATGGCCTTCTCGATGGTGATGTTCTGCTTGCCCCAGATCGTCCGATCGACCCGTTCGTCGCCATTGTTAGCTTCGTCGATCATGTTCCCGAGCGACTCGTCGAAGCGCCTCACGAAGACGGTTCGGCCCCCGCCGCCTGCTCGGAGTTCGTCCAACGTCGGACGGAAGTCCTCGAGCGCCTCCTGCAGATCGTCGAACCGGTCACGGAAGGCCTCTTGCAGGATCACGTCCGCGTAGCGCGTGACCCCATATCGATAGCCGGTGGGCAGGCCTTCGATTGTCGGTGGTCGAACCTGCCCCGCCAGATCGAGAATCTGGTCCCCGGTGTGCGGTTGCCCCATCGGCGCGAAGGCTACAAGCGGTCGCAAGCGGTACGAGTTGTCGGACTCCGGCGGAATGTCCTGACTGGCGCTGGTCGTTGTCCGCGATGTCTATGGTGGACTACTCGCCCGGCTTCGTGACATCCAGGACGATCACGGAGATCTTGCGGACCTCCTCGGCGGTTAGTTCCTGCTCCAGTCGCTGCCTCAGTTCCTCTGGCGTGTCAGGCCGCTTGCGGTCTCGTCCGCCGTGGGTACGTCGTCGCGCATGATCGCGTCTCGTATCGCAGCCATGACGGCGTCGACGAGGACCTCGTCGCCACCAATGAAGTTACGAAGGCGCTGCCGCGCGTGGCCCGATCTGCGTCCGCGACGATGCCGAGATAGACCCGTGCCAACGTGTGCAGATTCGGCGCGAAGAACCTGTTGTTGCGCAGGTCGTCGAGTTCCGCTGCGAGGTTCGTGGCCCAGTCATCTTGGCGCTGTTGTTGCTCTATGCGCCGCCGTTCTCTGAGTTCCTCAAGCTCCCGGTGCCGCTCATCGTCCTCAGGCCGGCTGATCGAACGGCGGTCGCAGAGATCGTCGAGCTGGCGGGCCAGGACGCCACTGCCGACCCGTTCGCGCATTGCTGCGAGCGTGAGCCTCCGGCGAAGTTGGCCGTGTTCGTCGGGGACTGAGCCTTGCTCTACGTCGTCGAAGGCGTCCGGCAACGGGATGGGTCGCGGAAACTCCATGGGTCTATCACGACATTGGGCCAGCGGCGGCGTGGCTCCCGGGTCCGCTGGCGATCGGCGTGAGCGAGCCGACCGCGGCGCGGCGATAATGCAGGTCCGACACGGACGGGCCCGCCGGGTGCGCGCCGTCCGCCATCAGGCAAGGAAGGAACCGTTCCCATGGTGAGCCCGATCCCCGACGACTATCCCCGCATGACCGCGTACCTGTGCGCGGACGGCGCGGCCGACGCCATCGAGTTCTACAAGCAGGTGTTCGGCTTCACCGAGCGCCACCGCATGACCTTCGGCGGAAAGATCGGTCACTGCGAGCTGTCGCTGGGCGACTCGATGATCATGGTGTCGGACGAGTACCCCGAGATGGGCGTGATCGGGCCCAAGACGCTGGGCGGGACCCCGACGTCGATGAACGTCTACGTCGAGGACTCCGACGCCACCTTCGCGGCCGCGCTGGCCGCGGGCGCCACCGAGCTGCGACCGGTGGAGGACCAGTTCTACGGCGACCGGTCCGGGCAGTTCGAGGATCCCTGGGGGCACCGCTGGGGCGTGGCCTCCCACATCGAGGACGTCGACGCCGAGGAGATCGAACGGCGCGCCGCGGCGATGATGAGCGGAGAGGGCCATTAGCTCGACGTGCCTGAGCGGGGCGATGAGCGGATCGAAGCAGCAGTGAACGCTCCGCAGCAGTCACTCGCCGTGCTGGACGTAGAGGGGGTGCTCACCCCCGAGGTCTGGATCGCGGTGGCCGAGCGCACCGGCATCGACTTCCTGCGCCGCACCACCCGGGACGAGCCCGACTACGACGTGCTCATGAAGGGCAGGATCGAGGCCCTCGACGCCGCTGGCATCAAGATGACCACGATCATGGAGGTCGTAGAGGGCCTAGCCCCGCTCGACGGCGCACTCGATTTCCTGCGCGAGCTCCAGTCACGTATGCCGGTGGTGCTGCTGTCGGACACGTTCGAGCAGTTCGGCCGCCCCCTGATGGCCCAGTTGGGCTGGCCTCTGCTGCTGTGCCACAGGCTTGTGGTGGAGGACGACCGCCTGGCCGACTACCGGCTGCGACTTCCCGACCAGAAGGCCAGGGCGGTCGAGGCCTTCCGCTCGCTCAACTACCGGGTGGTGGCGGTGGGCGACTCCTACAACGACATGACCATGCTGGCCGCCGCCGATGCCGGTGTGCTGTTCCGGGCCCCGGCCAACGTGCGGTCCGAGCATCCGCAGTACCCCTGCTGCACCGGCTACTACGAGCTTCTCGACCTGCTGACTGACCGGCCGCAGTTCTGAGGGACCCGGCACAGGCTCCTGAGTGACTCGGTCATCGAAGGTATGAGCCCGAGCGGTACGGCCTGACAGCGCAGGAGGAAGGATGGAGATCTTCGACAACTGGATCGGTGGAGGATTCGCCGCTCCCACCGCCGGTCGGCGCATGGAGACCTCGAATCCGTTCACCGGCGAGGTGTGGGCGACCGTCGCGGACGATCCCGACGCGGTCGACGCCGCCGTCACTGCGGCCCGCCGCGCCTTCGAGGACGGGCCTTGGCCGCATATGCCGGCGGCCGAGCGGGCCCGGCTCATGCGGCGGCTGGGCGAAATCCTCAGCCGGGACGCCGACGAGCTGGCCGCCGTCGAGACGCGCGACAACGGCAAGATAATCCGCGAGACCTCGGCGCAGGCCAGGAGCCTCCAGAGCTACTACGACTTCTTCGCCGGCCTGGCCGACAAGATCGCCGGCGAGCAGATCCCCAGCCCCTCGCCCAACTTCCTCGTCTACACCGAGAGAGTGCCGGTGGGGGTCGTGGGCGCGATCGTTCCCTGGAACTCGCCCCTGCTGCTGCTCACCTGGAAGCTGGCGCCGCTGCTGGCTGCCGGATGCACGGCGGTGGTCAAGCCGTCCGAGCTCACCCCGGTGACCGCGCTGCTGCTGGCCGAGCGGGCCGCCGAGGCCGGGATCCCGCCCGGGGTGATCAACGTGGTCACCGGAGGGCCCGCGGTGGGAGCCGCGCTGACGTCCCATGGCGGCGTCGACAAGATCACCTTCACCGGCGGCGGCGACACCGCCCGCCACGTGGTCCGGGCCGCAGCCGCCAACCTGGTCCCGACCGTGTTGGAGCTGGGCGGCAAGTCGCCCCAGGTCATCTTCGACGACGCCGACGTCGAGGCCGCGTCCAACGGGCTCCTGGCCGGGATCTTCGCGGCCAGCGGCCAGACCTGCGTGGCCGGGTCGCGGGCCTACGTCCAGCGGGGCATAGCCGGCGACATCGTCTCCAGGGTCACGGCCCGGGCCGGGGAGCTGGTGCTGGGCGATCCCTCCGACCCGGCGACCGAGATGGGCCCGGCCGCATCCGACGCGCAGCGTGACCGGATCCTGGCCATGATCGGGCAGGCCCGAGCCGACGGCGCCACCATCGCGGCCGGCGGAGTGGTCGACCCGGTGCTGGGCGGCCGCTTCGTGCGTCCGACGGTCGTCACCGGAGTCGCCAACGACGCCACCATCGTGCGCGAGGAGGTGTTCGGCCCGGTCCTGGCCATGATGACCTTCGACGACGAGGACGAGGTCGTCAAGCTGGCCAACGACTCCGACTACGGGCTGGCCGCCGGAGTGTGGACGCTCGACGTGCGCCGGGCCCTGCGAGTGTCGCGGGCGCTCCACGCGGGCACGGTGTGGGTCAACACCTACCGCACCGTCAGCTACACCGCGCCCTTCGGCGGGTTCAAGCAGTCTGGATACGGCAAGGACAACGGCCGTGAAGCCCTCGACGGATACCTCCAGACCAAGGCGGTCTGGGTGGAGCTGACCGGCGCCACCCGCGACCCGTTCGTGCTCGGCTAGTCGGAGGTCGAGCGGATGATCGCAGGTCGACGGCATCGAACACCTGGAAGTGAGGGTCCATGAGCCTGCCGGACCCGCCTGATCTGGGACCGGTCCGCGGGGCGCCGGCCAGCGTCGAGGCCTGGGAGCGGGGCTGGGAGCAGTACCTGCACTTCCGCGGCGACCCGGTGGCGGGGATGTCGGAGGCGGGCGCTGACGACGAGTCCTTCGTCATGGGACCGGTGTTCGCGGCTGTGTACCGGGTGCTGGCCGGAACGCCGCACTGCTCGCCCGCCCTGGCCGCGGACGCCGAGCGCGCCCGTGGACGGGGCCACCGGTCCGGACGACGCGAGCACGACCACATGAGCGCGCTTGAGCTGCTGCTCGCCGGGGAGTTCACCGCCGCGGTCCGAGCCTGGCACGAGATCGCCCTGGGCGAGCGGGACTTCGCGGCGGTGCGCTTCGCTCACGATGTCTCGCTGCATGTCGGGGATCTCGACGGCCGCCTGGCCACCAGCTCTGGTGCCATCGAGGCGTGGCGCGGCGAGCCGGGGTGGGGGTTCGTGGCCGGGCAGCACGCCTTCGCCCTGGAGGAGTCCGGGCGCTACGACGACGCCGAGGACCTGGGACGCCAGGCTCTGAGCCTCGATCCGGACGACCTTTGGGCCAGGCACGCGCTGGCTCACGTCTACGAGTCCACCGACGACACCCCGGCTGCACTGGAGCTCCTGCATGGCTCCGTCGAACGGTGGAGCGGTCAGGACCTCTTCGCTGCCCACATCTGGTGGCATCTGGCCCTGCGCCTGCTGGCCGCCGGCGATGCCACCGGCGCGCTGGCGATTCTCGACGAGCGTCAGCCGCACGCCAGGACCGCTTTCCAGCTGTGCGACCAGACGTCGCTGCTCTGGCGGCTCGAGTTGGCCGGCTGCGACGCCGGGGATCGCTGGGACGATCTGGCGGACCGCTGGGACGGGGTGGCCGAACGCCACACCTGCGGATTCCTGGACGTGCATGCGGCTCTAGCGTTCGTGCGCCGGCCCAGCCACCCCGGGGCCCGGCGCTGGTACCGCGGCCTCGAAGAGCGTGAGGCTTGCGGCAGCGAGAACGATGCCGTGTTCAATGAGGCCGTGAGTCCGCTGGTTGAGGCCTTCCGCAGCTACGGCGCAGGCAGCTACGAGTGCTTCGTCGCGCTCGTCGACGAGGTGGGCGCCTCCGCCGCCCGCATCGGGGGCAGCGTCGCCCAGCGCGACCTCATCACCCTGACGAGGCAGGTGGCGGTGGCCGCGCCATGAGCGCTCCGCTGGAGGGCGTGATCGTCGTCACGCTGGAGGCGGCGGTGGCCGCGCCGTTCGCCACCCGCCAGCTGGCCGACCTGGGCGCCCGGGTCCTGAAGGTGGAGCGCCCCGGCGAGGGGGACTTCGCCCGCCACTACGACACCGCGGTGTCAGGCTCGTCCGCCTTCTTCGTATGGGCCAACCGGGGCAAGCAGAGCATCGAGCTGGACCTGAAGGATCCCGGCGACCGGGCTCTCCTCGACCGGCTCGTAGCCGGTGCGGACGTGTTCGTGCAGAACCTGTCGCCGGCCGCGGCCCGCCGGGCCGGCGTCCTCGCCGACCAGCTCAGAAACCGCCTGCCCGGCCTGATCGCCTGCGACATCTCCGGCTATGGCCTCGGCGGCCCCCGCACCGACGACAGAGCCTACGACCTGGCGGTCCAGGCCGAGGGCGGGGCGGTGGCTCTCACCGGCACCGCGGAGCAGGCCTGCAAGATCGGGATCTCGATCGCGGACATCTCCGCGGCCATGTACGCGCTGTCATCGATCCTGGCCGCGTTGTTCCGCCGCCGGACCACCGGGGAGGGCGCCTCGATCGAGGTGGCGATGCTCGAGAGCGTCGCCGAGTGGGCCGCGGCGCCCACCTATGCGGCAGTAGGCACGGGCTCGGTGCCGCCCCGGGCCGGCCACCGCCACACCATGATCGCGCCCTACGGCATGTACCCGATGAGCGACGGCGAGCTCGTCATGGTGGCCGTTCAGAGCGACCGAGACTGGGCCGGCTTCGCCGAGCATGTCCTGCAGGACACGTCGCTGGTCCGCGATCGGAGGTTCGTCGACAACTCCGACCGGATCGCCAACATCGACGACCTCGAGGAGCTGATCGACGGCGTGTTCACCTCGATTCCCACCGATGAGCTGATCAGGCGCCTGCGGGCGGGCCGGGTGGCCTACAGCTTCGTACGAGACCCGCTGGCCCTCTGGCAGCACGATCAACTCAAAGCACGCGACCGGTTCATGCGGGTGAGCCTCCCGACCGGCAGCGCGGAGGTCTTCAAGCCCCCGTTCAACCTGAGCGATGCCGGTGATCCGGACCCGACCGTCCCCGCCCTCGGCGAGCACGACCAGGACCTGATCGCCGAACTAGAAGCCCGCGCGGCCCTACGTCAGGAGCCGGGGTTGTAGTCGGGGTTGTTCCAGACGATCAGTGACGCCCAGCTGTCCACCGCCGGGTCGGTGATGTAATCGGCGATCACGCCCCTGGCCTCGAAGCCGTTGGCGATCTGCATGGTCAAGGTGGCGTCGTACAGCTCGCCGGCCGACACCTTGGCGACATAGTCGGCCGCTGACATCTCACTCTTGTGGTCGGCGTAGCCCGGGATCACCCCGCCGGCCACGAAGCCGGCCAGGTTGAGGTCCCGGCAGATCTGCTTGCGCATGTCGTAGAGGCGCCGACCGATGCCCCGGCGGCGGTAGTCGGGCAGCACTGCGATGCTCGTGCCGTAGTACCAGGCGCCGTCGGGCACGTGACCGCTACCGCCGCCGGCGCCGACCAGGTCGCGGATGGAGTGCTGGGTGTGGCTGAAGTCGAAGTCGACCCGGATGCCCAACCCCATCGCCACCGGCGTGTCGCCGTCGAGCACCACCACGCCGCCTTCACCGAACTCCCGGGCCAGCGCCCTCAGCTCGTCGGCCCAGTAGAGGTCCTCACGGTCCGCAGTCGGGAACGACGTGTGCTCGATGTGCTCCAGCGCCTCGGCCCACTCGGCCCGGATCCGGGTGTAGGTCAGCTCGCCCATGGTCGGTAGGTCTGGCTCAGGCGCCGCGGGCCCCGGCGGGCGCCAGGGAGAAGTGCTGGTAGTCGTTGTCGGCGGGCTGGCCCCAGCAGGCCCAGAAGTCGCCGGTGCGGGGCCGCATGATCACCGCGCCGCTCGACTCCACCCGGTATTTGGGGTCGGGCCAGCGGCAGATGGCGGTGGGCTCGCGGGTGACCCCCATCAGACGCTCGGCGTCGACCGGCGTCCCGGTATCGGCCAGCAGGGCGGTGGCCAGTTCCAGCCGGAGGCGTGAGTCGGCCATCACCTCTGCGTCGCGCTCGCCCTCGAACGGCGTGGCGGCGGGGTCGGTCACGTGGTTGGTGTGCGCCAACTGCTCGTCCCCGAGGGCCTGCACCGGCCGGGCCGACGGCATGGCCTCGACGTTGAATCCGCGGCCCTCGGCGTCGAGGATCAGATAGTTGTGGGCGCCGGCCAGGTCGGCTCGCAGCAGCACGGCCAGCGCGTCGGACGCGGTGGTCTGGGAGAGCATCTCCCGTATGACTGTGGGCCACATCACCCCGAGGCGTCCGTCGTTGCCGGTGAGGTTGTTGATGCCGACGGAAACGCCCGCGGCGTTCATGCCGATCTGGCCCAGGCAGCCGACGGTGGTGAACACCAGGATGTCGGGACCGTCGTCGGGCCGCAGCCGGGCCAGCACCACATGGTCGGTGGCGGTGTCGTGCATGTCCCAGGTCTGGCCCAGGAACCCGGCCCCGCCGGCTCGACCGTCGGGCACCACGAACGCGGTGCAGTCGTCCTCGATCACCTCCGGCGGGTGCGCCCCGCCCGAGACGGCCCGGACGGTGTCCACGAAGTCGGTGAAGCCGCCCACCACCACAGCCTCGGCCGGGGTGATGCCCGCCGCGCCGGCCATGGCCAGCATCTCGGCGTGCAGTCCCGGTGAGAACGCCTCCTGGGCGGGGAGGCAGGCCTCGGCCAGCTCCAGCACAGCGCCCCGCGGCAGCGGCCCGCCGCTCCACAGTCCTGCGGCCACCAGCTCGACCCGGTCGCGGGCGTAGTGCCGGATCTCTTCTGCGTGGGCCCGTCCGTGGGCGTCGCCCATCGCCTCGGGCGACCCGGCCAAATCGAGGTGCCTGATCGGCGGCCGCTGCATACCCGCAGAGTACTCCCGCTGGCCATAGTCACGAAGCACGGCCGCCCAGGTTCGCCAACGGCCGCGGGGTGGCGCCGGGAAGCGGGCGTACAGTACCGGCATGCCCCCCGGTCCGGCCTCGGAGACCCGCTACCGCGCCCGGTCGATGTGGCTCGACACCTACCCCGGATCGCTGGAGCATCGCCCGCCGCTCGGCGGCGACATCGACACCGACGTGGCCATCGTCGGCGGCGGGTACACGGGGCTGTGGACCGCCTACTACCTGCGCCGGCTCGATCCGACGCTGCGGGTGACGGTGATCGAGCGCGAGGTCTGCGGCTTCGGAGCCTCAGGCCGCAACGGCGGTTGGGTCATCGGCGAGCTGGCCGCCGGGATCGAGAAGTACGCCGCCCTCGCCGACCTGCCCGCCTCGCTGCGGCTGGCCCGGGCCGTCTTCGACAGCGTCGACGAGGTGGGCCGGGTGGCTGCGGCCGAGGGAATCGAGTGCGGCTACCACAAGGGCGGCGTCATCCGCTGGGCCCGCAACCGCCCCCAGGCGAAGCGCCAGGCCGAGCAGGTGGCCCACGAGCACGGGCTGGGCCTCAACGAGGACGAGATCCGGCTGCTCAGCGCCGACGAGGCTCGCAGCCACGCCAACGCCACCGAGGTCCTGAGCGGCATCTTCTACGCCCCCGGCGCGGCGGTCGACCCAGCCCGCCTGGTGAGAGGCCTGGCCGAGACGGTGGAGCGCCACGGGGCGAGGATCTACGAGCAGACGGCGGCCGCCGCGATCGAGCCCGGGCGGCTGCTGACCGACCGGGGCACGGTGCGAGCCGACGTGATCGTGCGGGCCACCGAGGCCTACACCCGGGACCTGCGGGGACGCAGGCGGCAGCTGCTGCCCATCTACTCGCTGATGGTCGGCACCGAGCCGCTGCCGCAGTCGGTGTTCGACGAGATCGGCCTGGCCGACCGCCCCACCTTCGCCGACGACCGCTACATGGTCATCTACGGCCAGCGCACCGCCGATGACCGGATCGCCTTCGGCGGTCGGGGAGTGCCCTACCTGTTCGGATCGCGGATCAGCCCCACCGTCGAGCGCCACCACCGGTCCCACGAGCGGATACACGAGACTCTGGTGGACCTGTTCCCCGCGCTGTCGGGGGCCCGGATGACACACCGATGGGGCGGCGTGCTCGGCGTGAGCCGCAACTGGACCCCGTTCGTGCACTACGACCCGGCCGCGGGCACCGCCGGCGCGGGCGGGTACGTGGGTGAGGGGGTGGCCCCTTCCAACCTGGCCGGGCGCACGCTGGCCGACCTGATAACCGGCACCGACTCCGAGCGGGTCGACCTGCCGTGGGTGGGCGTCCGTCACCGCCTCTGGGAGCCCGAGCCCCTGCGGTGGCTGGGCGTGCGCGGCAGCCGCTGGATCATGGCCGGCGCCGACGCCTACGAGTACCGCACCAACCGGGAAGCCAAGGCTGCGGTCGCCCTAGCCCGAAAGATCCGCAACGACTGACGTCTCCGATGTGGAGTGGGAAGATCGGCGGATGGACACGGGACACTCAGCCTGCCGGCGGGCATAATCTGGCCCATGACCAACAACGCTGAACTGGCTGAGCGCTACGCCTCGGCGCTGCCCAGCTTCCTGCACCTGCTCCACGACGAGCCGGTGTCGATCGACCGGGGCGAGGGCAGCTACGTGTGGGACGTCGAGGGGCGTCGCTACCTCGACTTCTTCGGCGGGGTGCTCACCACCATGATCGGCCACGCCGAACCGAGCGTGGTGGCCGCCGTGCAGGAGCAGGCGGCCAAGGTGATGCACACCTCCACGCTGTACCTGAGCGAGCCGATGATCGCCTTCGCCGAGGATGTGGCCCGGGTGTCGGGCATCGACGACGCCCGGGTGTTCTTCACGCCCTCGGGCAGCGAGGCCAACGACGCCGCGCTGCTGATGGCCACCGTCCACCGCGGCTCCAACCAGATCCTGGCCATGCGCAACAGCTACCACGGGCGCACGTTCTCGGCGCAGGCCGTCACCGCCCACCGCAGCTGGTCCTCCACCAGCCTCACCGGCCTCAACGTGACCTTCGTCCACGGGGGCTACCGGCTGCGCAGCCCGTTCCGCCATCTCGACGACGGCGCCTACACCGCGGCCTGCGTCGACGATCTCGCGCAGCTTCTCGACATGACCACCTCGGGGGACGTGGCCGCCATGATCGCCGAGCCCATCCAGGGCGTGGGCGGGTTCGCGGTACCGCCCGACGGCTTCTTCGGCGCCATGGGGAAGGTGCTGTCGTCCCACGAGATCCTGTTCATCTCCGACGAGGTGCAGACCGGCTGGGGCCGCACCGGCGACCACTTCTGGGGCTACGAGGCCCACGGCATCGTGCCCGACATGCTCACCTTCGCCAAGGGTGTCGGCAACGGCATCGCCCTGGCCGGCGTGGTGGGACGGGCCGAGATATTCGACTCGATCGGCGCGCTCCAGTTCTCCACCTTCGGCGGCAACCCCCTGTCGGCGGCCGCGGGCCGGGCCACGCTCCGACGGGTGCTGGAGGACGACCTCCAGGCCAACGCACTGGCCATGGGACGTCGCCTAGTGGATGCTCTGACTCCCGCCGTGGAACGGACCGACTTCGTGGCCGAGTTGCGGGGCCGGGGACTGATGCAGGCCATGGAGTTCGTGCACCCCGGCTCGATCGAGCCCGACGCGGCCCGGGCCGGCCGAGTCCTTGAGGAGTGCCGCCGGCGAGGACTGCTCGTCGGCAAGGGAGGCCTCTACGGCAACGTGATCCGGATCACCCCCATGCTCAACGTGACCGAAGCCGAGATCGACGAGGGCGCAGCCGCGATCGTCAACGCTCTGGCCGCCGCCGACACCTGAACGAGCTTCCCAGCCCTCTTGCCGCAACCGCACCGAGGAGGCTGCTCATGACCCAACCGAGCATTCCGATCCCGACCTTCGGGGGTCGGATCGGTCCGACCGTGGCCGAGTCCGAGCGCTGCTTCAGCGAGCCCCCGCATCCCGGCGAGGACGCGCCCAACGTGGTGATCATCCTGCTCGACGACACCGGCTTCGCCCAGTTCGGCTGCTACGGCTCGGACATCGACACCGCCAACGTCGACCGGCTGGCCGTGGGCGGGCTCCAGTTCACCAACTTCCACGTCACGCCGCTGTGCTCGCCCACCCGGGCCGCGCTGGTCACCGGACGCTCCCAGCACGCCGTCGGCCTGCGCACGCTGGCCAACTTCAGGAGCGGGTTCCCGAACCAGCTCGGCCACGTCTCTAACCATGCGGCCACCATCGCGGAGGTGCTGAGTGCCATCGGCTACGCCACCTTCTGCGCGGGCAAGTGGCATCTGGGCCACACCCAGGACAGCTCGGCCGCCGGCCCCTTCGACCAGTGGCCGCTGGGTCGGGGCTTCGACCGCTTCTACGGGTTCCTCGAGGGCGAGACCGATCAGTTCAATCCTGAGCTGGTGATCGACAACCACCGGGCCGACCCGCCGGCCGCACCGGAGGACGGCTACCACCTCAGCGAGGACCTCGTCGACCAGTTGCTGCTGATGATCGGCGACAGCAAGGGAGTCCGCCCCGACCGGCCGTTCTTCGCGTACCTGCCCTTCGGCGCGACCCACGCCCCCCACCAGTCGCCCGCTCACTACCTGGCCAAGTACCGGGGACGCTACGACGAGGGATGGGACATCGTGCGGGAGCGCTGGTACCGGCGCCAGCTAGAACTCGGTGTGATCCCGGAGGGAACCCGGCTGGCGCCCCGCAACCCGGGCGTGGAGCCGTGGGACACGCTCCCAGAGAGCCACCAGCGCTTCGCGGCCCGCCTCCAGGAGGCCTTCGCAGCCTTCCTCGACCACACCGACGACCAGATCGGCCGGCTGGTCGATGGTCTTGAGCGGCTAGGCCAGCTCGACAACACGATCCTGATGGTTCTCTCCGACAACGGGGCTTCGCAGGAGGGCGGACCGTTCGGGGTGATGCACGAGATGAAGTGGTTCAACGGCATCCCGGAGATACCGGAGGAGGCGATCGCCAGGCTCGACGAGATCGGCGGACCCCGCAGCTACGTGAACTACCCGTGGGGCTGGGCCCAGTGCGGCAACAGCCCGTTCAAGTGGTACAAGCAGAACACCCACGAGGGCGGGGTGCACGTGCCCCTGATCGTTCACTGGCCCGAGGGCATCGACCCGTCGGAGCGCGGGACGATGCGGCACCAGTTCACCAACGTCTCCGATGTCGTGCCCACGATCTACGAACTGCTGGGCGTCACCCCGCCCGAGGTGCTCAAGGGATTCGAGCAGATGCCGGTCACCGGGCACTCGTTCGCGCCGGTAATGGCCGACGCCGGGCATCCGGCCACCAACAGCCTCCAATACTTCGAGATGGCCGGCTCGCGGGCGCTGGTGGCCGGCCACTGGAAGGCGGTATGTCGCCACATCCACGACACCGACTTCGACGCCGATCAGTGGGAGCTGTACGACCTGTCGGTGGACGCCTCGGAGTGCGACGACCTCGCCGCGCAGCAGCCCGACAGGCTCGCCGACTTGATCGAGCTGTGGTGGAGCGAGGCCGAGCGCAACGGTGTTCTGCCCCTCGATGACAGCTTCGTCGGGATGTTCAGGCCCCGTCTCAACGACCGCTCGCCCCACCCCACCAGCCGCCGCTACCGGTACCGGCCGCCGATGTCGCCCATAGCGGTGCAGGCTGCGCCCGGCCCGGGCGGGCGGAGGTTCCACCTCGATGCCCGGGTGACCCGCGCCCCCGGCGACGAGGGCGTCATCTGGGCGGCCGGCACGGCCGCCGCGGGGATCTCACTGTTCGTGCAGGACGACCGGCTCGTCGCCGACTACAACGCGTTCGGCGATCACGCCATCCTGGAGTCGAGCACGGAGGTGCCGACCGGCGACAGCACGCTGTCGCTTCGTCTCAACCGCCTCAGCCGCACATCGGGGACGGTGGAGATCGCCATCGACGGCATCGAGTGCGGGCGGCTCGACCTGCCGGTGTTCATGGGGATCATCTCCGCCGTCGGGACCAGCATCGGCCGCGACCACGGCTCGGCGGTGTCGGATCGCTACGCAGGGCCGTTCCCGTTCTCCGGAACCCTGCACGAGGTCGAGATCTGCCTGGCGCCCCGAACCGCGGTGGACGACGCCAACACAGCCCGCGCCGAGATGGCCCGCCAGTAGATCGCCTGCCCTGCCCCGGGTTGAGCCGGGCCCGACCGGGCGCGGCCGCTACGACGGGTCCAGGTGGGCGGTGGCGCCGCTACCGAGCACCCGCAGGAAGGCGCCCGCCCGGGGCTTGGGGTAGAAGAAGCTCGACTTGGGCGGCATCCGGCTGCCCTCGTCGGCCACCGACAGCAGCTCATCCACCGACAGCGGGTACATCACGAAGCCGATCCGGTCGGAGTCCTCGCAGCGTCTGATCAACTCGTCGAGGCCCGCGGTGTCGGGGACGTAGTCCACGGTGCCGGTGGCGGTCAGCTCCTCGGCCCCCAGCACCGGGTCCAGCACCAGCCGGCGCAGCCGGTCGACATCGAGCGCGTCGAGGGCACCCGCCTCGGAGGTCGGCGGGGGCAGTGTCAGCCGGTGCCAGGTTCCCGCCGCGTACACACCCACCTCGCCCCGATGCCGGGGCCGGGCGTCCTCCGCGTTCGGTACACGCTCCAGCTCGCCCCCCATGTAGCTGACCCTGGAGCGAACGGCCCACAGGCAGTCGTCGTGGTTGTCGTGGTTCTGGTCGGCCACGATCCGGTGGTAGGCCTCGACGTGCAGTTGGCTGTGGGGGAACACCGCAGCCAGCGTGTGGGCGAGCACAGGGTTGTTCGGATCTCGGGTCAGGGCCCGCTGGGCCGCGGCCGATCGATGATGACCGTCGGTCACATACAGGACCTTTCCGGCCAACGCCTCCAGGAGCTTGTCGGTCAGGTTGGCCGGAACGGTCCAGATCTCGTGGTGGACCAGGTCCGACCCGAACTCCAGATCGGGCGATGCCGCCCGGGCGGCCTCGTCCAGCAGAGTCGCGTACTCCGAGTCCGCCCAGGCCCTGACCGCCAGCGCCACCGGGTGTGACGTGGCTCCCACCCCCATCAGGTGGGAGGTCAGCAATTCGGTGCGATCCTGCCTCACGCCCTCGTGTATGCGGATGCGGCCCTCGTCGAAGCCGCTTACCGCCACCGCGCAGATGAGGCCGGTCTGGGAGCCCCGGGCGTGGGTCAGGCGGTACAGGTAGACGGCGTGGCGTCCGGTCGGGGCGAAGACGCTCGCGTCGAGCAGGCGGGTCAGGGCGGCAGCGCCCAGAGTGACGAGCCTGTCGAGGGACAGATCCTCATTGTCGAGCAGGTCCTCACTGCTGCGGGTGACGTTCACGTAGCTGTACGGGTTGTCCCTGACTATCGAGCGTCGCTGGCCCGGGGTCAGGTTGTCGTAGGCGCGGCTGATCACCTGGTCGGCCCATTCCGGCTTCACGAGCCAGCCCTTGAAGGGCGCCAGCATGGGTTCCGTCGAGGTCATGCGTCGAGCACCGACACGTGGATCACGTCGGGGAGGGCGCGGACTGCGTCCAGCAAGTCGTCGTCGATGGTCCCGGCCACGTCGATGGTTGCGACCGCGGCCACGGAGCCCGCGAAGATCTGGTTGCGCATTGTGGCGACGTTGAGGCGGCTGCGACGCAGCTCCTCCAGGACGGTGGCCAGCACCCCCACCCGGTCGTAGTGCCGGATGCTGAGAGTGGCTGTGCGCTCGGGGGTCTCCTCGAGGTTCACGCAGTTGATGACCGAGCCGCGGCGGTACGCCTCGATCACCTCAGCCGTGCCCTCGGCCACCGCCTCCTGGGCCTGGCGGGTAGAGGCTCCGATGTGATGGGTGGCCACCACCTTGGGGTGCTGGGCCAGCGGGGAGTCGACGACGCCGGCCCCGCCCGCGGGCTCGTCTGCGAACACGTCCACACCGGCCCTCATGTCGGTCGAGTTGAGCGCGGTCAGCAGGGCCTCCTCGTCGACGACCTCGCCCCTGGACGTGTTGATCAACACCGAGTCCGGCTTCATCGCAGCGAGGAATCCGGCATCGACCATCCCGGTGGTCACGGGTCCGCCGGGCACGTGCAGCGACACGATGTCGCTGGTGGCGAGCACCGAGGCCTGGTCGGGAAGGGTCCGCACCCCGATGTCGCTCATGCGCTGGCGCACGTCGCGGGGTCTTGGCTTGTCCTCGGTGACGACGGTGAGCCCGCAGGCGCCGGCCCGCCGGGCCACCTCCAGCCCGATTGCACCCATCCCGATGATGCCCAACGTCGCGCCGTGCAGGCCCCGGGCCCTGCTGTAGGCCTTCTTGTTCCACTGCCCGGCCCGCACGTCCGCGGCGGCGTCGGCGATGTGGCGGTCGATGGCGAACATCAGTCCCAGGGTCAGCTCGGCAACCGCGATGGCATTTCGCCCGGGGACGTTGCACACGAACACGCCGAGTTCCGAGGCCCGCTCGCAGTCGATGGTGTTGGTGCCTGCGCCGGCGCGAACCACGAGCCCGAGTTCGGAGCCGGCCTCGATGGTCTCGGCTGTCACCCGGGTGCTGCGCACCACGAGCACGTCGAATCCGGCGACATGGGCGGGCAGCTCCTCGGCGGTGATCCAGGGTCGCAGCGTGCAGGCATCGCCGCCGGCGCGCAGCCGTGCGACAGCGGCGTCGGATAGGCCGTCGGCGAACAGGATCCTCATGCTGCTCCCACCTCGGAATCTCTCAAACGGGGCGGTTCGAACCCGAGACGCTCCGTTTTGGAACAGTTCCGTATGTCGGAACGGCCATCGTAGGCCCGCGGTGTCTACCCTGTCGAGACCGTCAAGCGACAAGAATCCACGATTTTTCAGCCCCTACAGGAGGACGATGACCGAGCATTCCCAACCCGACGACTTCGAGAGGACCGAGGGCGGGGCGGTTCTGATGGACGGCAACCGGCTGCGGGACGAGATCGTCGCCGATCTCAACGCGGAGATAACGGCGGCGGGGAGCCCTGAGGTCTGCCTGGCCACTGTGCTGGTGGGCGACGACAAGCCGAGCCGGATCTATGTGCGGAACAAGCAGCGCAAGGCCGCGGAGGCAGCCATGGTGTCGCGCCACGTCGAGTTGGGCGCCGACACTGCCCAGAGCGAGGTGGAGGAGGCGGTCCGGGAGCTGGCTTCCGATCCTGGCGTCCACGGGATCCTGGTGCAGCTCCCGCTGCCCGAGGGTCTGGACGCCGATGCTGTGCTGGAGCTAATCCCCCCGGAGAAGGATGTGGACGGGTTGACGCCCCGGTCGATGGGCCGGCTGGTGCGTGGCCAGCCTGGGCACGTGCCGTGCACGCCGCTGGGGGTCATGCGCCTGCTGGCGCGCTACGGCGTGCCGACTTCGGGCACGCGCGCCGTGGTGATCGGCCGCTCGACTCTGGTGGGGCTCCCGCAGATCCTGCTGATGGGCCGCAAGGGCGTGGACGCCACGCCCACCCTGGCCCACAGCCGCACGCCTGAGCTGCAGGCGGTCTGCCGGCAGGCCGACATCGTGGTGGCCGCGGCCGGCATGGCCCGGCTGGTCACCGCGGACTTCGTGCGGCCGGGCGCGGCGGTGATCGACGTGGGGATCTCGCGCACGGCCGACGGCATCGTCGGTGACGTGGACTTCGATGCGGTTCAGGGGGTGGCCGGAGCGGTCACGCCGATGCCTGGCGGCACCGGTCCCATGACCATTGCCTGCCTGCTGCAGAACACCTTGGCCGGGGCCCGGATGCTGGGAGCCTTCCCGGCTAGCTGACCCCGAGGTGGCGGCGGATAGCCCAGTTGAACATGTCCCAGCCGTAGCCCTCCACGACGATGTCGGCTTGGGCGTCTCGGGCAGCCTCGGGTGACACGGGGATCCCGTGGCGGGCCTTCATCTGGACCTCGGCGACGCGCTCCATCAGCACGAACCAGCCCACGGCGTCGGCGGGGCTGGAACCGACGGTGAGGAGTCCGTGGTTCGCCAGGATCACGGCCCGGTGCTCGCCGAGAGCGGCCGCGATGCGCTTGCCGCCGTCGCAGGACAGGATCTGGATCTCCTCGTCGTCGAACAGGGAGTGATCCCCGAAGAACAGCGCCGACTCCTGGCTGATGGGTTCGATCATGCGCCGCTCGGCCGCGAACGGGGTGCCCCATTGGGTGTGCACGTGCGCGGCCGCGGTGACGTCGGGCCGGGCCTCGTGGATGGGGTGGTGGATGTGGTAGGCGGAGTTGTTGATGCGGGCGGGGCGCCCCTCCTGGTCGGTGGCGCTGCCGTCGGGCGCGACCAGCACCAGGTCCTCGGTCTGGGCCCGCTCGAAGGGAACGCGATGGCGGAGCAGCCACATGTGGTCCTGCCTCTCGGTGTCGCGGCAGGTGATGTGGCCGTCGCCCAGTTCGGCCCAGCGCAGCGTCCCGAAGAGCCTGTAGGCGGTAGCCAGATCGTCCAGAAGCCGAGCCCGCTCGGCAACCGGATCGTCGAGCACCGGCTCCACCGCCGGCCACCCGCCATCCGCCCTATTCATGCGCCCATCTTGCCACCGGCGCAGGCTGCTCGCCCAGGTCCGCTGAGGGTCCGGTCAGGCGCTCAGCGTGCGGGGCAAGACCGTGCCTGGCGGCTGCTCGTCTGCGTCGTTGTCCGTGCCCTCCTTCCTGTCGTCGTCCTCGTGGCGGGTCACGGACCTGACCGTGTCCTCCATCTTCGATAGCTCGGGCACCCGCTTGAACTCGGACACCACGTTCAAGTCCTCGAAGCGGCGCGCCTGGGGCAGCACCCGGCTCTCGAGGGAGCCGACACCCCGGTTGTAGGCGGCCAGAGCCTTCCCGAGCCCGGTCCCCATGTCGTCCATGTGCTCCGCGAAGACCCTCAACCGGTCATAGAGCTCGTTCCCGAGATCCGCGATCCTCTGGGCGTTCTTCTGCATGTCCTGCTGCTGCCAGGCCAGCGCCACCGTCCGCAGGAAGGCCAGCAGCAGCCCCGGCGTCGCGATGAGCACCCTGTGCTCCTGCCAGGTCTGCTCCCACAGCGTCGGCTGCACCTTCATGGCCGCGTCGAGGATCGGGTCGGCGGGCACGAACATCAGCACGAAGTCCGGAGACCCGGTGACTGCGTCGGCGTAGTCCCGCTCGCTCAGGCTCTTGGCATGCCTTGAGATGGCGCTGGCGTGGCTGGCCAGCAGGGCGGCCTCCTGGCTCTCGTCGGTGGCCTCGTGGGCCTTGAGGTAGCTGTCGAGCGGGGCCTTGGCATCGATGACAACCTTCAGTCCTCCGGGCACGCTGACGACCGCGTCGGGCCGCACCACGCTGCCAGGCACGGGCACGGAGTGCTGCGGGTAGTAGTCGATGTGCTGGTTCAGGCCGGCCAGCTCCAGGATGTTGCCCAACTCCTGCTCGGCCCACCGGCCGCGGATGTTGGGCGAGCGCAACGCCTCGCTGAGACTGCCTGCGACCTTCTGGAGCGAGGCGATCTGGGTGGTAAGCCCTTCGTAGGCCCCGACCCGCTTCTCCTCGATCTCGCTGGCATGCTCGCCTAGCTTCTCGAGGCTCTCTCGGATGGGCGCGACCATCGTGTCGATGGCCTCCTTGCGCTTCTCGAGTTCGGCCGCGCCCAGCTGTCGCTGGCTCTCGAACTGCGCCTTGGCCTGCTTGAGCAGGGTGTCGGTGCTCTCCTTCAGGACCCCTGCGGCCAGGCCCTTGAACTGGTTGTCCAGTTGCTCGCGGGCATTGGTCAGCTCCTCGGTGCGGGCCTCGTGGTCCGCCTTGACGGCTGCGAGTTCTGTCCGAGCCGAGACCAGTTCGTCGCGGGCTGTGTCGCGCTCCCGGCGGGCCGTGTCGCGCTCGTCCCGGGTCTCCCTCACCTCCCGCTCGCGTTCCTCCAGCTGGACGCTCACGCGAGCCAGGTCGCCCGGGTCGCCGGCTGATGCCACCGGGCGCCTCCGAACCAGGAATGCGCCCCCGATGCCGACGATGGCCAAGGCCGCGATGACCACGAGTACTGCTGTCGTTTCCATGCCCTCGAAAGTACTTGCCCCCTGTGACATCACCCGTGATGCCCTACCCAGCGCAACCGGGCGAGCGCCGCTTCGACGGCGCTGCTGTATTGCTATATCCTTATATTAGAATAAGATTCATGTTGTCAGGTGCAGCTGAGGATCGAGAGGCGGGAGTTGCTGTGGAGGAACGGGTCCTGCGGCGGATGCGGCAGCAGCACGGGGCTGCTCTCTCGCTCGCAAGCATTGGACGAAGGCATTACGAGCCGTCAGATCGAGCGCATGGTCAGGTCGGGCGTGTGGGAACGCGAAGCCAAGGGCGTGTACCGGAACGCGGCCGTGCCGTCGACCGTTCGCTCAAGGCTGCTCGCGGTGTGCATGGCGCACCGGGCGGTGGCGAGCCACCGGTCTGCGGCGGCTCTTCACCGCATCGAGGGATACACGCTCGACCGCGCAGAAGTGGTCGTGGCGCCTGGAAGGGGACGGGGCATGCGGGGCGCTCGTCGCTACGAGTCGAGTCAGATGGGCCTGGCCAAGCCGGTGGAGCGCGACGGCATTCCGTGCACCTGCCTGGCCAGGACCGTGCTCGACCTGGCGTCGGTCGTCCCTCGAAGGCAGTTGGACCGCACGATCGACGCAATACTCAGGGACGGGCAGCTGCGTCTGTCGGACCTCTGCGGAGTGCTTGCCGCCCATGCCTTGCGCGGGCGACCCGGATGCTCCGCTCTCAAGTCGTCGCTGGAGGAACGCTTCGGCGGCGAGCCCGTGCCACTCAGCGACTGGAGCCGCATGGTGGCCGACCTGCTGGTCGATGCCGGTCTCGAGTACCCGGCGCTGGAGCATCGTGTGCTACGGGCAGACGGCAGCTTCCTGGCCCAAGTCGACCTCGGCTTCCCGAGCCACCGGGTGGCCATCGAGTTGGACAGCGCACGCTGGCACGACAACCGCCAGTCATTCGTGCAGGACCGTCGGCGTCGCAACGAGATCACGCTGGTCGGCTGGACCGTGCTCAACTTCACGTGGGGCGACTACGCCGATCATCCGGCCGCCCTCTGCGAGGCCGTCGCCAAGGCGCTTGCGGCGGCTGAGGCGAACTTCTGTCAAGAATCCACCGCAGAGGTGGAAAACCCGCAGGTTGTTCGTGGCGGACCGTTCGAAAAGCAAGTCTATAGATCTTAGACTTACTCTACGGGAGAGTAGTACAAGGAAATAGGAGAAAGGCTTGATGGGTTCGTGGCCCGCTGCGCAGTCGAAGATCGTGACGGTTCCCAACGAGCTGTGGCGGAACTGGGACGTAGAGTCCACGCCGACCATCGATGTCGCCCAGACCGTGCCGCCGGTGATCGCCGACATCTCCGTACCGGCTCTGGAGACTGCGTCGGCGGAGGCGATCGCGGCCGCGCTGGAGGCGACCGCTCGGTTGCGCGCCCGGAGCGGCCAGGCACCGGGCGTGCTCGGTCATCTCAGCGCAGTGCTGATCCGGGCCGACGCGGTCGCCTCGTCACAGATCGAGCACATCACGACGTCGGCCGAGCAGCTAGCCGTCAAGCTCGCTGACCTGAGTGACGACGATCCCGGCCTGTATCCCACCGACACCCAACTGGTGGCAGCGAACGTTGAGGCCGCCCTCTCAGCGCACCGCAGCGACGACCCCGTGTCGGCGGACTGGTTCCATCGCTTGCACCGTGAGCTGCTCGCCGCCGATCCGGAGGTCGAGCCGCGCTACCGGGGGGCGTGGCGCGACAGCGCGGTGTGGATCGGGCGCACCCGGGCTGTGGCGGACTTCGAGGGGCCGCCCCATGGGCAGGTCCCGACGCTGATGGACGACCTGGTCCGGTACGCACGGCGGGTCGATGTGCATCCGGTGCTGCATGCGGCCATCGCGCATGCCCAGTTCCTGACGGTCCATCCCTATGTGGACGGCAACGGCCGCATCGGGAGGCTGCTGGTCCACAAGCTGCTACCAGCCGGCGACGCCCCGGTACCGGTCGCCCATGGCCTGCTGTCGGACCCGGCAAGGTACGTGTCAGGGCTGACCAGCTACCGGTCCGGGGACCTCGACGCTTGGGTAAGCGTGTTCGCCGACGCCATCACAACGGCCGCGGGGGCGGCGTCGCGCCTGGTAGGGCGCCTCGCTGACCTGCGGGACGACTATCACGGCCGGGTGCGCAGCCGCAGAGGGTCGAGCGTGCCGCAGGTCATCGACATGTTGTTGGACACCCCGGCGGTCACCGCGCAGTCGATCAAGGATCGTTTCGGCGTGACGTCGGCTCGGGCGGGGCAGATCCTCCACCGCCTTGCCGACGCCGACATCCTGCGGCCCAGCGAATACAAGGCCGCACGCTCCAAGGTATGGATCGCCCCCGAGATCATCGACGCCGTTGACGTGATCAACGCTCTGGCTCCCCGGCGCCCGCTGGTATGAACCTCTGTCAGTAGTCCACCGCAGAGGTGGAAAACTCACACTTGCTTCGGCCGATCGGGTCCGGAACAGCGGAAGACGGCGCTAGTGGCGGCGGTGGGAGGCTTGCCAGGAGGCGGTGGCTCCCACCTGGTTGAAGGTGAACACGTGCAGGCCGGTCACGTCCAGCTCCTCAAGGCTCGGGCTCAGGGCAGTCAGCAGGTGGTCGGGGTTGTAGCTGGGCGACGTCATCAGCTTGGTGATGGCGGCCCGATTCTTGCGCAGGTAGCGCAGCGAGGGCCCGACGCCCAGCCGCGCCCCCATCGTGAGCAGCTTGGTCCGCTCGACCACGCCTGAGATCCCCAGATTCACGGGCAGCGTCAGCCCCGAGGCCCGCTCCGCCCGGAGCCAGTCCTCGATACGGCCCGGGTCGAAGCACATCTGCGTGCTGCAGTAACCCTGCAGCCCCGCCTCCGCCAGCAGATCCTGCTTGGCGTGCAGCGCCTCGTGCAGGACGCCGTCGTCGATCAGCGGGTGGCCATGCGGGTAGGCCGTCACTCCGATGGTGCTCAGCCCGTGATCGCACTCGAGCAGGTCTCGCAGGAACGAGGCCGCGTCGGTGTAGGCGCCCGGCGACTCCACGTCGCCGCCGACCAGGAACATCGTCGACACCCCGGTGGAGCGCAACCAGCCCGCCAGCTCGACGACCCTGGCCCGGTCGGCGGCCAACCGGGCCGAGACGTGGGGGATGGCCACATGGCCCAACCCCATCAACCGCTCGGTGATCTCGCAGGTGGCGTCCTGGCCCTTCACCGGCGATGCCGTCACCGATACCGTGGAACCCTCGGGAAGCGCCTCGATGGCGGCTTCGAGACTCTTGAGCGGTATGACCTCGAAGGTCAGCCCGGCGATGAGCTGGAGCCGGTGAAGCCGAGCCCCGAGGGATTCCGAGACCAGCGGCCTGAGTCGGAGGCGCGACCCCATCGATGCTTGAAGACCCTCAGCTGAGGCCGACGATGTTGCCGTCGGCGTCGATGTCGATGCCCATCGCGGCCGGCACCCGGCCCAGCCCCGGCATGGTGCGCATGTCGCCGCAGATGGGGTACACGAACCCGGCCCCCACCGAGGCCCGCACCTCGCGGACCGGCAGGGTCCATCCGGTCGGGGCGCCCTTCAGCGAAGGATCCGACGAGATCGACAGGTGCGTCTTGGCGATGCACACCGGCAGGTTCCCGAACCCGGCGTCGGTGTAGGTGGCCAGCTGCTTGTTGGCGGTGGCGGAGTACTCCACCCCGTCGGCCCCGTACACGCGGGTGGCCACCGTCTCGATCTTGGACTTGAGGGACGCGTCGTCGGGGTACAGCACCTTGAAGTCGCTGGGCTCCTCGGCCGCCTCGGCCACCGCCTCGGCCAACTCGGCCGCGCCCCGCCCGCCGTCGGCGAAGTGGGTGGTCACTGCGGAGCGGGCGTTGTACTCGGCCGCGATCTCCCCGATGGCGGCGACATCGGCCGCGTGGTCCTCGGGGAACACGTTGACGGCCACCACCGGCGTGCACCCGTGGACGCGCATGTTCTCGAGCTGCTTGCGCAGGTTGTCGCCCCCGGCGTGGACCTCGTCGGGATTCTCGGCCAGCAGTGCCTCCGGCAGCGGCCTCCCGGCCACGATCTTGTGGTTACCCGAATGAGCCTTGAGGCCCCGCACGGTGGCCACGAGCACGGCCGCGTCCGGGGCGATGCCCGAGTAGCGGCACTTGATGTTGAAGAACCGTTCGGCGCCCATGTCGGCGCCGAAACCGGCCTCGGTGAGCAGGAAGTCCGATGTGCGGATGCCCACCTGGTCGGCCACGATCGAGGAGTTGCCGGTGGCGATGTTGCCGAACGGCCCGGTGTGCACCAGTGCCGGCGTGTTCTCCAGTGTCTGCATGAGGTTGGGCTTGATGGCCTCGCGCAGGATCACCGCCATCGATCCGGCCACGCCGATCTCTTCGGCGGTCACCGGCGTGCCCGCCTTGGTGTAGCCGACCACGATGCGCCCGAGACGGGCCCGCAGGTCGTGCAGCCCGGT
Organism: Candidatus Aldehydirespirator sp.; assembly: GCA_965221605.1. Taxonomy (GTDB): domain Bacteria; phylum Actinomycetota; class Acidimicrobiia; order Acidimicrobiales; family Aldehydirespiratoraceae; genus Aldehydirespirator. The sequence goes on along the minus strand of CBDCSK010000009.1, from coordinate 362,475 downwards.
GCACAGCGCCAGCGCGGCCATCACCTCGGACGCCGCGGTGATGTCGAAGCCCGACTCGCGGGGCACGCCGTCGAGCCGCCCGCCCAGTCCCAGCGTGATGTTGCGCAGGGCCCGGTCGTTCACGTCCAGGACCCGGCGCCAGGTGATGTTGTGGATGTCCAGTCCGGCCTCGTTGCCGTGGTACAGGTGGGCGTCGACCATGGCCGAGCACAGGTTGTGGGCCGCAGTCACGGCGTGCATGTCGCCGGTGAGATGCAGGTTGAACAGCTCCATGGGCACGACTTGGCTGTAGCCGCCGCCGGCCGCGCCGCCCTTGATCCCGAAGGTGGGACCCATAGAAGGCTGGCGGATGGCGATGGTGGCGCTGCGGCCGATGTGCTGGAAGGCTTGGCCCAGCCCCACCGTGGTGGTCGTCTTGCCCTCGCCGAGCGGGGTGGGGGTGATTGCCGACACCACCACGTAACGGGCCTTGGGCCGGCCGGCGGAGGCCATCGCCTCGACCGCGTCGAGGCTCACCTTGGCTGCGCCGGCGCCGTAGGGCTCCAGCATCACGGCCGGGATTCCGGCGTCGTCGGCGATCTCGCCGAGCGGCCTCAGCTTGGCCTGCGAGGCGATCTCCAGGTCGGTCGGAAACGGCATCGTTGCCCTTCCTTTCGGAGCGGTCGTGCACGGTCGCCCGCGCCAGCCGGACGGTTGGCACGGAACCACCCCGGAGGGTAGCTTGTCGTTCCGTATCTCGGAACGATTCCGCATTACAGAACACACAGCGGCGGCCGTCCGGGGACGGTCACCGTCGGGCGCAGCAGGTTGGAGGCTCGCCGTGCCCGAGGACCCGATGAGGGAGGACTGCACGTGAGCGACTTTCCGACCAGTGCCAAGTGCGTGGTGATCGGGGCCGGCATCGTCGGCAATTGCCTGGTGGGTCACCTGACAAAGCTCGGCTGGAGCGACTTGGTGCTGGTGGACAAGGGCCCGCTGCCCAACCCGGGCGGCTCGACAGGGCACGCGTCGAACTTCATCTTCCCGGTGGACCACAACAAGGAGATGTGCCTGCTCGGAGTGCAGAGCGCCAACCAGTACCGGGACCTCGACCTGTCGGTGGACTCGGGGGGGATCGAGGTGGCCCGCACCCCCGAGCGCATGGACGAACTCCAGCGCCGCATGACCTCGGCCACCGCCTGGGGTGTTGAGGCCCGCCTGCTCACTCCTGCCGAGGTGGCCGAGCTCTGCCCCTTCATCAACACCGACGTGGTCCTGGGCGGCTTCTACTGCCCGACGGTCTCGGTGGTCGATTCCCTGGAGACGGGCACCGTGATGCGCCGCCTGGCCGTCGACAACGGATGCCGGGTGCTGGCCAACACCGAGGTGCTCGACATCGTCACCGAGCCCGGCCCCAACCCCGGCGACCACACCGTCAGGGCCGTGGTCACCAGCGGTGGAACCATAGACACCGAATACGTGGTCATCGCCTGCGGCGTGTGGTCCAACCGGCTGGCCAACATGGCCGGCGCCCACATCCCCCTCGTCCCGGCCGTGCACCAGATGGCCGACGTCGGCCCCATTGACATCCTGGCCCAGACCGGCAACGAGATCGGCTACCCGATCGTGCGGGACATGGACACCTTCTGCTACGAGCGCCAGACGGCGGGCTCGATGGAAGTGGGCTCCTACGCCCACCGGCCCATCTTCCACCACCCCGACGACATCCCCTCCAACGAGGAGGCCGCGCTGTCGCCCACCGAGATGCCGTTCACGGCCGACGACTTCGACCCGCAGATGGAGCAGGCCATCGAGCTGATGGACATGCTGGGCGACGCCGAGATCAAGTACGCCATCAACGGCCTGCTGTCGCTCACCCCCGACGCCATGCCGTGCCTGGGCGAAGTGCCCGAGGTGCGCAACCTGTGGTCGGCCGCCGCGGTCTGGGTGAAGGAGGGCCCGGGGATGGCCCAGGTGGTAGCCGAATGGATGACCTTCGGCTATCCCCGGGTGATCGACTCCCACGGCGCCGACATCGCCCGGTTCTACCCCGAGGAGCGGCCGGACGAACACATCTGGGCCCGCTCGGCGGAGCACTTCAACAAGACCTACGGCATCGTGCACCCGGCCGAGCAGTGGGAGAGCCGCCGCAACCTGCGGGTCGGACCGTACTTCTCACGCCAGGAGGACCTGGGCGCCTTCTTCTTCCAGGCCCGCACCTGGGAGCGGCCCCAGTGGTTCGAGTCCAACGCCGACCTCGTCGAGCGCTACGGGCTGGAGGAGCGCGAGGTCGAGTGGGACAACCGCTGGTGGAGCCCGATCACCAACGCCGAGCACCTCAACCTGCGGGACAACTGCGGGCTCGTCGACTTGAGCGCCTTCCAGATCTACGAGCTGACCGGACCGGGAGCGGTCGCCTACGCCGACCGGCTGGCCGTCAACAAGATCGATGTGCCTGTCGGCCGCTCCATCTACACGCCGTGGCTCACCCCCGACGGCGGATTCCACTCCGACTTGACCATGATGCGCCTCGGCACCGACCGGGTCCGGATCGTGACCGGCGTATTCGACGGCGGGCGCGACGAGTTCTGGGCCCGCCGGCACATGCCGACCGACGGCTCGGTGAGCTTCGCCAACGTGACCGACGACATCACCACCCTGGGTCTGTGGGGTCCCAACGCCCCGGCGGTGCTCGGCGCCGTCTGCGACGCCGACTTGAGCCAGGCCGGCTCGCCCTACGGCTCGCTGGTCGACGTGGAACTCGACTGCGGCGTGGGCCGGCCGGTGGCGGCCACCCTGTTCCGCATCTCCTACGTGGGCGACACCGGCTGGGAGATCTACCTGGCCACCGGCGACGGCCCCGCGGTGTGGGACGCCCTGATGCGCATCGGCGCCGACTACGGCCTGCGGCCCACCGGCGGCGGCGTGTACGGCACCTCCGGCCGCCTCGAGAAGGGCTACCGGCTCATGGGAGCCGAGCTGGAGAGCGAGTACAACCCGCTGGAGGCCGGTCTGGCCCGCCCCCGGGTCAAGGCGGCCGACTTCATCGGCAAGGAGGCCTATATGGCCGCCCGGGAGGCGGGCGACCCCGAGGTGCAGATGTGCGTGCTCACCGTGGAGGACCTGCACGACGGCCGGGGCCGCAAGCGCTACATGCAGGGCGGCAACGAGCCCATCCTCACGCTCGACGGCGAGCGCATCGTCGACTCCCACGGCCGGGTGTCGCGGGTCACCACCGCGGGCCCGGGCCCGTCGCTGGGCAAGCACCTGCTGATGGGGTATCTGCCTGCGGAGCTGGCTGTGTCGGGCACCGACCTCCAGGTGATGTACATGAACGAGCTGTTCCCGGTGCGGGTGGCCGGAACCGGCGCGGTGTTCGACCCGGACGACTCCCGCATGAAGAGCTGAGGGGCCCATCCGATGCCGGGACCGATGGTGTCCACGCCTCGGGGCTGACGGAGCGGCCTGCTATGAGGATTCTGTGCTGCGTGAAGCGGGTGCCCGCGCCGGGCGCCCGCATCAACGTCACTGCCGACGGCCTGGCCGTCGACGCCGCCCACCTCGGCTTCACCACCAGCCCGCACGAGGAGTGCGGCGTCGAGGAAGCGGTGCAGATCACCGAGCGCACCGGCGGCGAGGTGACCGTGCTGACCCTGGGTCCGGCCGAGGCCGACGAGCAGCTGCGCTACGCGGCGTCGGTGGGCGCCCACCACGGCGTGCTGGTCCAGACCGACGGCGCGGCCTGGGATCCTCAGCGCACCGCCCGTGCCCTCACGGCGGCCATCGAGGCGCTGGAGGAGTCCGGCGGTCCCTTCGATCTGATCCTGTTCGGCAACGAGTCGGCCGACTCGGGAGGATTCCAGGTGGGGGTGAGGGTCTGCTACTCGCTGGGACGGCCCATCGTCAACGGCATCAAGGGGATCGAGATCGACGGATCGACCGTGCGGGCCCGCCGCGAGATCGACGGCGGCTTCGAGGTCTACGAACTGGCCATGCCTGCGGCCCTCGGGGTGAAGGAGGGCATCAACCTGCCCCGGTACCCGACCATGAGGGGCCGACTGGCGTCGAAGAAGCTGGCTGTCACCACCATGGAGATCGACGCTGAGGCGGGGGGACAGGCCCTCGTGCGGCTGCACCGGCCTGCCGAGACGCTGTCGCAGACGACCATCCTCGGCCACGGCCCCGAGGCCGCCTCCGCGGTGGTGGACGTGCTCGAAGAGCTGGGGGTGATGTGATGCTGCTGGTGGTGCTGGAGCACGACCGGGGCACGCTGAGCGAGGCCGGCCGGGAGGCGCTCACCTTCGGCCGGACGCTGGCCACCAAGATGGACGTCGAGATGCACGCGGCCGTCATCGGTGCCAGCGCCCCCGATGCAGCCGGGCCGGACGCGATCGCGGCCGAGGCCGGCGACCACGGCGCCGTGCGGGTGCACACCGTCGACGCCGGACTGCTCAGCGACTTCGGGCCTGAGGCATGGGGCGAGTCCGTCGCCCAGATCGTCCGCTTCCTGGGCCCCGATGCCGTCCTGACCTGCGGCAGCGAGCGGGGCAACGAGGTCATCGCCCAGACCGCGGTCCGCCTGGACGCACCGATGGTGGCCAACTGCACCGACGTCACCCCACCGGACACCGGGGGCGGGCCGTGGGCCATGACCCGCGTGCAGTGGGGAGGTTCGCTTCTGGAGGACGCCACCCTGGACGGAGCCGGCCCGGCGCTGCTCACCTGCGCCCTTCACACAGTGGCGTCGTCGCCCGTCACGCCCGCGCCCGACGCCCCACCCCCGGTCCAGAGCATCGACGTCGATCTGCCACCAGAACTGGCCCGCACCGTGGTGAAGGAGCGTGTGGTCCTGGAGGCCGGCGTCACTCTTCCCACCGCGCCCGTCGTGGTGGGCGGCGGCCGAGGCGTGGGCTCCGCAGAGGGGTTCGCTCCTCTGGAGGAGCTGGCCGAGCTTCTCGGCGGGCGGGTCGGATGCAGCCGGGCGGTCACCAACAATGGCTGGCGGCCCCACTCGGACCAGGTCGGCCAGACCGGCACCCGCATCGCCCCAGAGATCTACATCGCTTCGGGCATCTCCGGCGCCATCCAGCACTGGGTGGGCGCCATGGGCTCGAAGCACATCCTGGCCATCAACATCGACCCGGAGGCCAACATGGTGGTCAAGGCGGACTGGGCGGTGATAGGGGACCTGCACCAGGTCATCCCGGCCATCAGCGCGGAGATTCGCCGCCGCTGGTCATGAGAGCCGCTCCGGCGCGCCAGCGGTCAAACCGTAGGCTGTCAATGTGACCGTCCAGTCGATCAAGAGGTCGTTCGCGTTGCTACGGGCCCTCGCGCTGGGTCCCGTCGGCGTCACCGAGCTGGCCGAGCGGGTCGACCTGCCCAAGAGCACCGTGGCACGGCTTCTGGCCTCCCTCGAGGAGGAACAGGCCGTCGAGCAGACCGAGGCGGGCGGCGAGTACAGGCTGGGCCCCGGCCTGATCGACCTCGCCGGCTCGGCCCCCCGGGGCCGGAACCTCGTGGCCACCGCCCGGCCCCACCTGCTCGAACTGGCCGAGAGCCTCGACGAGGTCGCCGGACTCTCGATCATCGACGGCGGGCAGGTCTACTACCTGGACCAGACCGAGTCCTCCTCGAACATCCAGGTTCGGGACTGGACCGGCGAGTACGCCCCCCTGCACGCCGTCCCGTCGGGGCTCGTGATCCTGGCCCACCAGCCTGAGCGCTTCATCGAGGAGTACCTGGCCGTTCCGCTGGCGCAGTGCACGTCGTGGACGATGACCGACCCCGACGAGCTCCGGGACCGTCTGGAGCAGGTGCGCAGCATCGGCTATGCCTGGGTGTACGAGGAGTTCGCCGAGGGCATCAACTCCGTGGCCGCTCCCGTCTTCGAGAGCGACGGCAGCGTGGAGGCGGCCCTGCACGTCCACGGTCCCGCTTACCGGTTCCCCGACCCGGACGACACCCACGACCACGGGATGGCTGTGATCGAGGCGGCCAGCCGCCTCTCGATGCAGTTGTCGGACTAGAGGCCGAGCGCGCGTAAGGTCAGGATCGGGCGCTGTCGAGGAGCGCGGCCACGCGGGCGGCCACAGCCTCTAAGCCGACCCGCTGCGTTTCGCCGGTGGCCCGCTCGGTCAGCTCGACCTCGCCGTCGGCGACTGCCCGGCCCGCGGTGATCCGCCAGGGGATGCCGACCAGCTCGGCGTCGGCGAACTTCACCCCGGCCCGGGCGTCGCGGTCGTCCAGCAGCACCTCGACGCCGCGATCCTGAAGCTCGACGTAGAGATGTTCGGCTGCGGCCACGGCCGCGTCGTCGCGCATGCTGGCCACGGTGATGACCGTCTCGTACGGTGCAACCGCCACCGGCCAGAGGAGGCCGCGGTCGTCGCGGTGCACCTCGGCCACTGCGGCCATGGCTCGACCGATGCCGATGCCGTAGGAACCCATCGTGATGGGGCGCTCCACGCCCTCGGCATCAAGCACGGTGGCCCCCATCGCCTCGGCGTAACGGCGGCCCAGCTTGAAGATGTGGCCGGTCTCGATGCAGCGGACCACCTCCAAGGCGTGGCCGCAGATGACGCACGGCTCTCCGGCCGACACCTCGCGGAGGTCGAGCCATTCGTCCACCGCGATGTCCCGGTCGATGTCCACGCCCGAGTAGTGCCAGTCGTCGGTGTTGGCGCCAGTGGCGAGGTTGCGCCGACCCCGCAGGGCGTGGTCGGCCACGATCCGCAGGTCGCGCACGCCTACTGCGCCGAGCGAGCCGGGATGGGCCCCGAGACGCTCGAGGGTCTCGGCCGGCTCGGCGGGGCGAATGTCGACTGCTCCGGTGCCGTCGGCCAGCTTCTGGAGGTTGAGCTGGTGGTCGCCCCGCAGCAGGGCCAGCGTCATGGCGCCGTCGAGCACCATGACCATGGTCTTGATCTGGCGGTGGGCGGGCGCACCGCCCTCGACCGTCTCCAGCGCGGCGATGGTGCGCACCCCCGGGGTCGGGAACCGGGTGAGCTCGCCGCTGGACTCCCCGTCGTCGACGGGCGCCAGCGTGGAGGTGGCCCGCTCCACGTTGGCCGCGTAGCCGCCGGCCGAGCAGAGGGCGATGTCGTCCTCGCCGGCGGGGGAGGCCACCATGAACTCGACCGACCCGGTTCCGCCCATCATCCCCGAGGACGCCTGCACCGCGATGGCGTCGAGGGAAAGCCGCTCGAAGATGCGGCTGTAGGCCTCACGGTGGATCTCAAAGCTGTGGTCCAGCCCGGCGTCGTCGAGATCGAAGGAGTAGCTGTCCTTCATGGCGAACTCCCGCACCCGCAGCAGTCCCGACTTGGGCCGGGGCTCGTCGCGGAACTTCCACTGGATCTGGTACCAGATCTGGGGCAGTGACCGGTACGAGGTGATCTCCCGGGCGATCTCGGTGAACACCTCCTCGTGAGTCATGCCCAGGGCGAGGTCGGCCTCCTTGCGGTCCTGGAGCCGGAACATCTCCGGGCCGACCGACTCCCAGCGCCCGGACCGCTGCCAGATCGAGGCCGGGTGCATGGCCGGAAGCAGGAACTCCTGCGCGCCGATCTCCTCCATGCCCTGACGCACGATGTTCTCGACCTTGTCGTGCACTCGCAGACCCAGCGGCAGCAGCGAGTAGTGGCCCGCATGGAGCTGCCGGATGAACCCGCCCCGAACCAGCAGCTTGTGGCTTGCCGCCTCAGCATCGGCGGGCGCGTCGCGCAGCGTAGGGACGAAGAGCCGGGACCATCTCATGACGGCGTCACGGTAGTCGCAGCGTCAGCGTTCGGCTGCGCCCGCTTGTCCCGGCTTGAGGCGCTGATCCGCCCCGTCGGCGGCAGGGAGTTGGCCCCCGCCCGATTCGGGCGGGGGCCATTCACGCTGTGTCCGCCGCCTAGTCGCAGTGATGCCGTGTAGCCGCCTCAGCGATAAGGGTGTCCACTCGGGCCGTGAGGGCCTCGTCCTCGATCTGAGCGTGCTCATCCGCCGGGATGTCACCGCCCGCCACATGGGCCGCGGTATGGGTGGCCGCAGCGATGAGCCAGCGCATCTCGATGTGGGCGTGCTGGGCAGCCGCGTCAGCGCACCGTTCGGTCGTGTAGGCCGGCGGCGACGTCGAACACGCTGCCGCGAGGGCTGTAGCGGCTGCCAGCAACGCCAGCCGGCTAGGCAACCGACTGAGCGTTCTGCTCAGTCGGAGGCTGGCCCGGCCGGGTCCTCCGGAGTCGCTGTATGAGCCAGCTCCAGAGCCTGAAGAGCGCCGGAGTGACGCGGCTGTCCCAGAACCAGAGCAACAGCGCCGCGTATATGAAGTACGTGACGAGGACCGTTGCCCTGAAGGGCTGATGGGTCAGGACCGCGAGCGCGACGAGTGCTATGCCAAGCGGCAGGTTGATACATACGATTCCACGGAAGATCCGAAAGCCGAGCGTTTCTGCTTGTCTGGCCATTGGATGGGGCCTACCGCGCGCAGTACCGGACGCCGGTCTTGGCCGGGTTGCATCTGTTCGGCTCGGCTCTGGAGTCCGGCACGAATGCGTCGAGGACGGCCACGACGCCCATACCGACCGCGCACGCGGCGCACACGGGTGTCAATGCAGTTGCCGCTCCGAAGTAGATGGCGGATCTGGTGCCTTCGGACACGTTCCAGTTCTGGTGTTGCTGCACGGTGCACCGTCTGACTGGGTGCTGGTATGAGTTGCCTCGGTAGTAGCGGGTCTCGTAGCTCGTTGTGCAGACTGTCTGGTGGTGAGCGTCGGCGACTCCGACGCTCACGGCGTCGGCTATGTCACCGAGCTACATCCGTCACTCGGTCACATAGCCGACGCTCACGGCGTCGGCTATGTCACCGAGTATCGGAACGTCGAGCGCTCCTTGGTCGGGCCGAGCGACCGTCATGAGCGACGCGAGCAGGGCCACAGCCACTGCCAGCTTCGCCATGCGCGGGATCGCGCCGGGTACGAGGATTGTCATTTGGTGCCTCCTAGTTGGTTGGAGGCTTGGAGATTCTCATGCGACGGCCGCGATGTCAAGCGGCGCGACGGGCTCACCGCTCAAGGCTTGGGGCGGTAGAGTTGAGATGGTGAATCGCAACCCGATCATCACCTGCGCGGTGACCGGCGCAGGCGACACCGCGGGCAGGCATCCGGACCTTCCGATCACACCGTCTGAGATCGCGACGGCTGCGCTGGAGGCGGCCGACGCCGGTGCGGCCATCGTGCACATTCACATGCGTGATCCCGCCACCGGCAAGGGCACCCGCGACGTGGACCTGCTCGCCAGGCGCGTCAGAGTGGGCCTGGAGGACAACCTGTACCTGTCTCGCGGCGTCTTCGCCTCCAATGCCGACCTGGTGACCCGGGCGCGCGAGGTGGTGGAGGCGATGGGAGGCCGGATCCAGACTCCGGACCAGGCGCGTGAGACGCTCTCGCTCGCATAAGGGCGCCGCGAATCGGCATACACCGATGCTCGTTCTCTATCGTTACTGCAACTAGGCCGTCAGGAAGGACGCGATGGGCAGAGAGTCATACGACAAGCGGCTGCCGCGGCTGACCACGCCGATGGTCCGCGACGACGGGCGACTGCATCCTGCCAGTTGGGATGAGGCCCTGGAACGGGCCGCCGACGGCTTCCGGTCGGTGCTCGACCGCCACGGACCCGACGGCTTCGGTATGTTCAGCTGCTCCAAGGCCACCAACGAGATGAACTACGCGGCCCAGAAGTTCATCCGCACGGCCATAGGGTCGAACAACATCGACTCCTGCAACCGCACTTGACACGCTCCATCCGTCGTCGGTCTGGCGACAGTGTTCGGAGCGGGAGGCGGAACCTCGTCCTACACGGAGGTCGAGGAGGCCGACGTCATCCTGCTGTGGGGCTCCAACGCCCGTGAGGCCCACCCGATCTTCTTCCATCACGTCCTCAAGGGCCTCGGCAACGGCGCCCGCATGTACGCCATCGACCCCCGCCGCACGTCCTCGGCCAAGTTCGCCGACCGTTGGCTGGGCCTTTCGGTGGGGACCGACATCGCGCTGGCCAACGCCATGGGCCGAGAGATCATCAGTGCCGGGCTGCACAACCCGAAGTTCATCGCCCACGCCACCGAGGGCTTCGAGGCCTACGCCGCGCACGTCGAGTCCTACACCCTCGACTGGGCCGCAGAGCAGACCGGAGTGCCAGCCGAGGCCATCCGCGAGATGGCCCACGCCTACGCCAACGCGGACAAGGCCCAGATCCTGTGGACGCTGGGCATCACCGAGCACCACAACGCCGTCGACAATGTGGTCTCGCTGTGCAATCTCGCCCTGCTCACCGGCCACGTGGGCCGCTGGGGCTCGGGTCTGTGCCCCCTCCGGGGCCAGAACAACGTTCAGGGCGGCGGCGACATGGGGGCCATACCCAACAAGTTCCCCGGCTTCCAGGACGTGGACGACGACGCGGTTCGGGCCAAGTTCGAGGCCGCCTGGGGCGTCGAGCTCAACGGCGTGCCCGGCAAGCACCTGACGCTCATGTTCGAGGCCATGGAGGCCGGCGAGCTGCGGGCCTGCTACGTGATCGGCGAGAACCCGGCCGACTCCGAGGCCAACATCGACCACGCCCGCAAGCTGCTGGCCGGCCTCGACATCCTAGTGGTGCAGGACATCTTCATGACCCGCACCGCCGAGATGGCCGACGTCGTGCTGCCCGCCTCGGTGGCGTGGGCCGAGTCGGAGGGCACGGTCACCTCCAGCGAGCGGCGGGTGCAGCGTGTGCGCCCTGCCGTTCCGCCGCCCGGCCAGGCCCGCCACGACATCGACATCATCGGAGACCTGGCCCGCCGGCTCGGCGCGGACTGGGGCGACCCCAGTCCGGGGGAACTGTGGGACGAGATGCGGTCGCTGTCGCCCATGCACACCGGCATGTCGTGGGAGCGTCTCGACGCTTCCGGCGGGATCCAGTGGCCCTGCCCCAGCGAGGATCATCCCGGCTCGGAGTTCCTGCACGGCTGGCTGTGGGCCGACGACCTCGGCGGCCGGGACCCGGCGCCGTTCAGCCTCGTCCACCACGCCGGCCCGCCCGAACAGCTCACCGACGAGTTCCCGCTGCGGCTCACCACCGGCCGGGCCCTCGACTCCTACAACACCGGCGTGCAGTCGGGCGGCTATGCCTCGCCCATCCGCTACGGCGACGCCATCGACGTCAACCCGGCCGACGCGGCTGAGCTCGGCATCGCCGACGGCGAGCGGGTGCTCGTCAGCTCGCCCCGGGGCTCAGTGGAGATGGACGTGCGCGTGCAGCCGGACATTCCCGTCGGTCTCACGTTCACCACCTTCCATTTCCCCGAACTGGTCGACACCAACGTGTTGACCAACGACGAGTGGGACCCGCGCTCGGGCACGTCGGAGTTCAAGGCGGCCTCCATCCGCATCTCCAAACTCGAACCGGAACCCGCCCCCGCCTAGCGCATGACCGACATCTATCTGGGCGCGGACCGCGCCACCGACGTTGAGGCCGCCGCGGTCGATGAGGCGCTGCGTGTTCGGGGCGTGGACGCGGTGGTGCAGCCCGAGAGCGAACGGCTGTACATCTCTGGGCGGGCCCGGCGCCTCCAGCGGCGCCACTTCCTTCTGCCTGCGCTGCACGCCCTCCAGAACGCGACCGGTTGGATCAGTCCCGGCGGCATCAACCACGTGGCCGAGGTGCTGGGCGTGCCCCCCGCGGAGGCCTTCGGTGTGGCCACCTTCTACGACCTGTTCCGCACCGAGCCGCCGGACCACGACGGCGACACGTTCCACGTGTGCGTCGACGCGGCCTGCCAGATCGCGGGCTACGACGACCTGGCCGCCTCGGTCAGGGCCTCGGGCGGCCACGTTCACCTGGGGCCGTGCCTCGGCCAGTGCGAGCGGGCCCCCGCGCTGTTCGTGCAGGGGACGGGCGGACGGCCCGACTACGTGCCCGCCGACGCCGAGCCCTTCGCGCTGCCCCAGGCCGGCGATCCGTCGCTACGGCTGCTGCGCCGGATCGGGGTGGCCGATCCCGAGTCGCTGGAGTCGTACATGGCCCACGGCGGCTACGAGGCGCTCAGGCGGGCCGGCGAGATGGGGGCCGATGCGGTCCTGGAGGCCGTGGCCGACTCGGGGCTGTCGGGACGGGGCGGGGCCGCCTTCCCGACCGGAGTGAAGTGGCGGGCCGTGGCTGCCGAGACCGGCCGCCCCAAGCATGTGGTGGCCAACTGCGACGAGTCCGAGCCGGGCACCTTCAAGGACCGCATCGTGATGGAGCACGACCCGTTCGCGGTGATCGAGACCATGACCATCGCAGGCTTGGCCACCGGGGCCCAGAACGGCTGGATCTACATCCGGGGCGAGTACCCGCTGGCCACCGCCCGGCTGCAGGGCGCCATCGACGCGGCCCGGGCTGAAGGGCTGCTCGGCGAGGACGCGGCCGGCACCGGCCATGACTTCGACATCGCCATCTGGCGGGGGGCGGGCGCCTACATCTGCGGCGAGGAGACCGCATTGTTCAACTCTTTGGAGGGATTCCGGGGCGAGCCTCGTAACAAGCCGCCGTTCCCCACCACCCACGGCCTCTTCGGCGAGCCGACCGCCATCAACAACCCCGAGACCCTGCTGAACGTGCTGGACGTGATTGTTGAGGGTCCGGACGCCTACCGCAGCCGGGGCACGGAGCGCTCGCCGGGGACCAAGCTGCTGTGCCTGTCGGGCAAGGTCGGGCGGCCCGGCCTCTACGAGGTGCCCTTCGGCACCACGCTCGGCGACCTGCTGGAGCTCGCGGGCGGCGTCGCCGGCAACGGCGAGCTTCAGGCCGTGCTGATGGGCGGCGCGGCCGGGTCGTTCGTCGGGCCCGACTCGATGGATCTGCCGCTCACCCTGGAGGACACCCGGGCCGCGGGCACGACCCTCGGCTCCGGGGTGGTGATGGCCTTCGACACGTCCGTGGACATGACCGAGGTGGTGGTGCGCATCGCCGAGTTCTTCCGCGACGAGTCGTGCGGCCAGTGCGTGCCGTGCCGGGTCGGCGCGGTACGCCAGCACGAGACCCTGGTGCAGATGCAGAAGCGGGGCTCGCTGTCGCCGGCCCGCCGGGCGCTGATCGACGAGATGGCCGAGGTGATGGTGGACGCCTCCATATGCGGGTTGGGCCACACCGCGGCCTCCGCGGTCCGCTCGGCCCTGTCACTAGGCCTGATAGCGTCGGCACCCTCATGACCGGCGCCGCGACCGTCACCGAGACGGCAGTCACGATCACCGTCGACGGGCAGCCCGTGGAGGTGGCCGAGGGCTCCACCATCCACGCCGCCTGCGTCGAGGCCGGCATCGACACTCCGACGTTGTGCTGGGCCGAGAACCTGACCCCGGTCAACGTGTGCCGGGTCTGCGTCGTCGAGCTCGAAGGGTCCCGGGCGCTGGTGCCGTCGTGCTCCCGTCCCGCCGAGGAAGGGATGGTGGTCCAGACCGACACCCCCCGGGTGCGCCACAGCCGCCGGATGGTGCTCGAGTTCCTGGGCTCGGGCGTGGACCTGAGCCAGGCCGAGGATCTGCACCACTGGATGGACGCCTACGGCGCCGACCCCGACCGCTACGGCGACGAGGGCCACTCCGTCGAGCGGGTCGACGAGCCGGTCAAGATCCAGGACGAGCTCTACATCCGGGACTACTCCAAGTGCGTGCTGTGCTACAAGTGCGTGGAGGCCTGCGGCGACGACGCCCAGCACACCTTCGCCATCGCAGTGGCCGGCCGGGGCTTCGACGCCCGTATCTCCACCGAGTTCGATGTGACCCTGCCCGACTCGGCCTGCGTTTACTGCGGCAACTGCGTGGGGGTGTGTCCCACCGGGGCGCTGCAGTTCAAGACCGAGTACGACCTGCGCGAGGTTGGGGAGTGGCGTCCCGAGGACCAGAGCGTCACCCGCACGGTGTGCTCCTACTGCGGGGTGGGCTGCAACCTCGACCTACACGTCCAGGACGAGCGGATCGTGAAGGTCACCTCGCCGTCCGATCACTCGGTGACCAGTGGCCACCTGTGCATCAAGGGCCGTTTCGGCTGGCAGTACGTGCACGGCGAGTGACCCGGACCAGTATCTTCAAGCTGTTACAGCACTTTCTGTGCATTGTCGTGTTCGCCCAGGATAAGCCGTAGTATGCGAGAGCCGGAGCGTCTCCCCTTCCCACGTCAAGTGGAAGCCTTCAACCGGACGAGGGGAGGCGCTCCGGCACCTACGCTCCGCACTATAGCGTCTAAACGCTCTTACGCAAGGAAGTCCGAGGAGTGACAGCATCACCTGATTCCACCGTCCTGGAGGCTGCGGCCGAGCGCCTGCGCGGCGCCATGCTGGCCGGGGTGCCCTGCGACCCGGTGCGCGGCCTGCTGGGGGCCTCCGCCGGTCCCGAGGCCGGCTACGCGGTGCAGCAGATCAACACCGATCATTGGCTGGCCGCCGGCCGGCGCATCAGCGGGCACAAGGTGGGCCTGACCAACCCCGCCGTGCAGGAGCAGCTCGGCATGGACGAGCCCGTCTGGGGCGTGCTGTACGCCGACAAGTGCCGCACCGACGGCGACGACATCGGCGGCACCGGGCTGATCGAGCCCCGGCTTGAGGTCGAGGTGGCGGTGGTGCTCGGCGCCGACCTGGACAAGGGTTCGCACACCGTGGCCGACGTGATCAGCGCCACCGACTACGTGCTGCCCGCGCTGGAGATCGTCGACAGCCGCGTTGCCTGGGACATCACCAACTTCGACATGATCGCCGACAACGCGGGCAGCGGCCTCTACGTTCTCGGTACCCGCCCGGTGCCGCTGGCCGCGGTGGACCTGCGCCGGGTGGAGATGCAGCTGACGATCAACGGCAAGCCGGCCGCCACCGGCAACGGAGCCGCCTGCCTGGGCAACCCCCTGAACTCCGTCCTCTGGCTGGCCGACGCCCTGAGCCAGCACGGCACCCCGCTGAGGGCCGGCGAGACCATCATGACCGGCTCGCTCTGCGGCATGCTGCCCCTAACCCCCGGCGACGAACTGCACGCCGAGATCGATGGCGTCGGCACCGTGTCCGCAATGCTCTCCGCCGACTAGACCAACCGGGCGCTCTCACGAGCGGCCATTCAGGTGTAGCGCCGCGTGGTGAGAAGCGCGTGATTGGTGAGCTCCCAGGTGTAATCGCCCGCTATTTCTTGCGGTTGGAGTGCACGGCTCGGGCTCGCGATTCACTAATGCAGTCGTGTCACGTACCCTGACAATTGCCCTCTATGCAGATCATCTATCAGAACCCTGCGCAGGCGAACGTCGTGCTCGAAGCTCTTTCGAACGCGGTGAGCCCGGCAACGACGGCGTTTCGCGCGGCCGTTGCCTACGTCACCCGTGAAGGGGCTCGACGTCTCGTCCTAGAACTTGCAGATCGCGTCGGAGAGACATGGCCAGCTATGCCGAAGACTCTCGTGACGTGCTTCGACTTCGGCACCACGGAGCCAGCCGCGTTGGAGTACCTGTTGGCCGAGGGCTTCGAGGTCCGGATCGCCAACCTTGGCGCCGACGGCAAGATCCGGATCATGTCGAACCCCTCCAGCTTTCACCCTAAGGTGTACCTGGCAGCCAACGACTCGACGGTCCGCGCTGTAGTCGGATCAGCGAACCTCTCTCGCCGCGCCTTGAGCGTCAACACGGAGGCGGTCACCGCTGTCGACCTCGACCCGTCGGATGCCGAGGCGACATGGAGCGGAATTGTTGCCGACTCCGTCGAACTCACGTCGGAGCTCCTGGAGGCTTACCGCGACCTGCGGCCAAGACAACGGAAGGCACCTCCGCCTGATGAACCGCCCGTTCCACCGTCGACATCTCCAGATGCTCTAGAGGTGTATCGGGACGTCGTGGAGGCCGGTGACGTCAGCCCCGCCGAGCAACAGGCGTTCTGGGTCGAGGTCGGCGTTCCCAGCGGGGGATCAGGCAACCAGCTCGAACTCCCTCGGCTCGCCCAACGGTTCTTCGGCTACAACTTTGACGACTACGACGCCAGCCATCACACGATCGGCCGTCCTGTTCTGAGGGCTGGTGCGGCACCGGGGAGCCACCGACTGCTCACCTGGCACGGGAACAACCGGATGGAGCGCATCAACCTGCCGACGACCACCCAGAGCGGGCTCGAATACGCAGGTCAGATTGTGCTGTTTCAGCGGTCGGGCGAATCGTTTGAGATTGCCGTCGCCGCACCGGATAGCGCACGCGCCGAACGATGGATCGAGGAGTCGGCCGCTGCCGGCACGCTCTACCGGTTCAGTGGCACCAGCAGCCGGCGTTGCGGCCTCATCTGATGGCTTCTATCGCGGCGTACGACCGCGGAGCGCCTGCTCTGCTAGCAGGGCGATCTTCTTTGCGCCGCCCCTGTCCACGTCTAGGACACCCCAGATGAGTCGGTCGACCTCTGCCTGGTCTATGGGTCCTGCCTGGTTGTAGGCAGCCTGACCGAGAAGCTCGAGATCGGCCGAGATCGTCATAGTTGCGGCTGGCAGCGGCAGGCGGCGTAGTTGCGTCGCTTCGACTTTTAGCGCGCCGCCACCGAGAACCGTTCCAGCGAGTTCCATGGCCGCCACCGCCCAGGAACTGCGCAGCAGGGCCAGCAGGGCAGCAGCTGGAAGGCCTGGCTTGTCTTCGTGCGGCCAGAGGGTTGAGAAGTTGGCGTCAATGACGTTGCTCCGGGGGTTGCCAAACACCTCTGGGTGCCGGTAGCAGACGCGAGCGACAAACAAGTTCCCGGTGTGTCGGGGTGAGAGCCGCGGGAGTTGATACCAGAAGCGAGGTGCACGGCTGGGCTTGGTGGGGTTAGCCCGGCGGCCGTTGGTCACGACTGCGGAGAACTCCGGGATGTAACGCGGCTCGGCATCACTGCCAACGTTGAGAACTGCGGCTCGTCGGACGTGCTCCGCAATAGTCGGCTGTAGCGGTCTATACGGGACCGCGACATCCGCTGCTTCGGCCGCAGCGATGTCCTCGGGAAGTGCATGTTCGACCAGGTAGAAGAGTCGGCCTGGCGAGACGTGCGATGCCCCGGCCGCGGCGGCCATGTCCTGTTGTCGGCGCACAACTACCCGCAGCAGGTCGTTAGGGACACCGATGGGATTGTGAGACAGTTCATCATCAACGACGACCCTTGACGTTCGGTTGTCCCCTTCGACGAACTCGCCGTAGAAGAACCGGTTAGCCCCAGTACGGAGGCCCTGGCCGACAGACCAACCCAAGTCCTCCAGGGTGCAAAGCTCCGGTTTCCTCGGCCTGACGATGTCCCGAAGACGGCGCGGCAGGCAGGCGGGGCTCGACGGCTGCGTTCCTGCTGCCTCGATGCTCCGTCCCCATCTGGTTCGAGGTAGCTGTGACCTGAGCTTGTCGCGCGCCTGTGCGTCGTCGACGGCTTCCGCGCTGAGTCCTGGCCACTCCTCAGTCTGGGTTGAGCGGGCGACTCCCCTCAGTCGTTCGCGGAACCTCAGTTCTGGAACCCTCGCCCGTGGATGGAGCGCGCCGATCAGGCTGCGATCGTCTGCTGCCGCCGACGAGAGTCGGGCGTGTACGTGACGATTCGAATTCGTGAGCAGCCCCGATGACCGCGCTGACACGCGGCGAGCGACGACGAGCGTCGTCCTCACGAGCGCGTCGTCGAACCAAGATGCCTCACCGTCTTCCACGACGTACTCGAGATCGAAGAACCGGCGGAGAACGTAGAGGACGGGCAGCGCATAGTCGCGCGACAGCCAGGTGTCGGGCACGAGCATGGCGAGACGACCGCCTGGAGCCACAAGAGCTGCGCAGAGCAGCCAACTCGGTACGGCGAGGTCCGCGAGGCCGCTGTAGCCCTCGGCGAGTGATCGAAAGACTGCCCGTTCATCACTGGGCAGCGCCCGCCGACTGTCAATTACCCCGAGCAGCCCGGTCCGAACCTCTGTCGCGCTCGGCAGGTGAACAGGGCTGGTCGCTGATCTGCTGCTTCGCTGGTAGCGGACGTACGGTGGATTGGTTATCACGACGTCCCACGCTCGGTCGGTGTCGCTAGCCCATGTCGTCGTGTCGAATGCGTCCGCGACTCGAAGGTCGATGGGCGTCGCGCATCGCGCTCGGCAGCGCTCCGCAGCGCAGGGATCGATTTCGACCGCCGTTAGATCCGAGGCGCCTCCGACCTGCCGAGCCGCTTCGAGTAGGTCCCCCGATCCAGCCATTGGATCTATGACGGAGCCATCGGCGTGAACGTCCGCCAACGCGGCCAGAACGCGTGCGAGCGGCTCGCCCGTGAAGTACTGGCCGAGCCGCTTCCGATCCTCTCGACTCAGCGCGACCACTGCGTCGCTCACTACAGCCCAACTGTGTCGAGCGCGTCCACACGCTTGTAGAAGGCCGGGGCCGTGGAAGCTACGGGACGCGCCTGCTGTACGCACAGAGCCACGTAGCGTGAATACAGATGCTGTGGGCTTACGCCCGGGCCGTGGAGTCTGCGGAGTTCAGCGATTACATCGTCGAGATCTTCGGCGTCCGCCTCATGCGCCATGTCGACATCCCGGCGCGACAGCAAGAAGACAGCATCACCTCGGGTGCTGCCCTCCGCAACGACCTGCTTGAAACTCACCTGCGTCTTGTCGAGCACGCTGGTCCTCTCGACAGCGAGACCTGCCGAAGTGACTGCATCGCCGAGCGCAGCCCACACGTCAGGCTGCGACGAGTGGAATACGACTGTCGCGGCTCCGCTCGGCTTGAGGACGCGCGACACCTCCGAGAACACCTGCTTCATTAGGGTGCCGTACTCACTCACGCCCTTGCCTTGTGCCGGGCTAATGATCGCCTCCTCGCTGGTATCGGTCGTCGAACCGAGCCACGCCTCGTTGATCTGGTTGATCTCCGAGTACGGGATGAACCCACCAAAGGGCGGGTCGGTGAACACGTAGTCCACCGACTCGTCGGGAAGGTCGAGCGATGTGCTGGACTTCCTCTCAACCCTGATTGTGCCGGTACCTCCGCGCCCCACGGCGAGCGCCGCTCGGAAGGTCTTGATCTTCCGTTGGACGCCCTCGATTACGCTCTTTTCGACCGGAAGGCTGCTCACGTAGAGCACGCCGCTCTGAGCGCCCGTGAGGACGAAGTCAGACTGGCCGCTCTTCACCACGACTCGACTCATGAGCGTTGAATGGCTGGCGTTGTAGCTGAGGACCAAGAGACGAAGAGCGTCCTGCAGACACTCCGGCTCGCTCGCAATAGCCTCCCATAGAGCGCCGAGCGCGATGAGGTTCCGACGCGTGTAGAAGTGGTGAACCCGCTCGATCCCTTGGTGGTAGCCGGAGCGGTGGAGATCACCCCACCGGATGTATTCGGTTGGGACGCTCGTGGGCACGGGCTCGTTCAGTACTCGCTCCACGAGTTCGAGGTCGGCAGGGACCGGCGTTCGGTTCCAGGTCGTCTTGCCGCTTCGGCCGTAGACGTGCGCGAGGACCCGCCGACGCTGGGCAACCTCGTCACCGGTGAGGGCATCAAGTACCACATCTGCCACGCGAGGCTCATCGGCGAGCTTGAGAGCGCGTCCGCACGACGGACAGTCCGTTGTCTTGCGCAAACGAAGCGGTTCGCGCTCGACGGCAAGCCCCCAGTAGGTCGCCTCGGCGTCGCAGAATCCGCAGGCGATCACATCGGACCAGATGGCGTGCCGGATGCTCCCCGTTGCGCCGCTCGGGCCTTGAGCCCCGTACATCCAGGCGTACCCATGAGCCGTTGCGGCGATCACCCGCCTTGCCGCGGCCTCAAAAGCAGCGGGATCGGGCGGATTGCAGAGCGTATGACCGAGCAGCGAACCGATGGCGCTCAGCTCGTACAGCACCACGTGGCGCGGGCCCCACTCGACCGGCAGTCGGAGTTCCGAGGCCCGCCGCATCATCTCAGGCGTCGGCTTCTCGCACATGCGAGCCGCAACGCCGGTGGTGCCGCTCCCGGCGAAGACGTCGAGGACAGTGTCGCCTGGCGAGGTGTGCGCGGCGATGAATGTCGCGATCGCCTCGGGGTCGATCTTGGTTGGGTAGGAGAACGCGTTGTAGACGGCCCCTGTCCGTCGGGAAGGGATAGGCCGGTCGTACAACGCGCCGAGGCGTGTGTCACAGTTCGGAAGGGCTTGGTTCGTCATGTCTCGCCCTCCAGTGGTGACTTCGGGCGGTAATCCTGGTCCAGCGGTCGGTGCGTCGGCCCTGCGTTGAACCTCTAGTCCTAGCTGCTCATATTGTGTGACCGCAGCGCCCGTTGAGTCGCACGGTCGAATAACATGAGTGTAGTTCTTCATCATTGTCTCCGGTGGATGTGACAGGAACTCCGTGCGCACGCCTGATGACGGCGGACCCATGAGCGCGCGGCCTATCGCGCGATTAGGGAGGGCCCTCCGCATTGGCGTTCCAGGACACTGCTCTTGGTTGCCCGCTTGAGGTCTTCCGCGAAGCGATTGGTCGCCAGCAGGCGCATGGCTCACCGTGACGCGGTCTTGGGTCCCTCCAGGGCGGTGTACTCGGTGAGGTCAACTCCTGACTCGGCCTGCTGCAACGTCTCAACGGTGTCGGCGTTGGGGACTTCCACCTCATGCGCGCGCTCGAAGCGCCTGGATCCGCTAACGCTCATCAGTCGTCAACTGCGAAGCGCAACGTTCGGGCGGATCAACGCTGAAGTGTGGATCGTTGGCGAACAGCCGGGCGGAAACGTCGGCGTACTCGTCAGCCAGCGCCGCGAATGCTCGCTTGACCTCCTCGTCGAGCATTGCGGATCGGGCAGCGTTCACAGTGCCCTCGATCACTGGGCTCTCCGTAAGGGACGCCCGCCGACGTGCGGTCTCCATGGCAGGGCGTCGGGCGGGTGTCACCACGGTCTTCCCGGATGCGTCTGGGCCGGATCGGACGGCACTGCTACCTCCATGGCCCGACCTTAGAGCGCCAGCCGCTACGATACAACTCTAGAGAACATGAAAATTATTTTGATGAGCTTAGAACCTAGCAAGGTGTAGGTTCGTCGCCAACTAGGCTAGGTGTCGGACGCGCTCTCGCCTTTGGCGGCGGCGGCGGCGGCTACGGCCCGGCGGCGGAGGTGGACCGTCCAGTCGGCCAGACCCACGACGACGCCGCCGACGATATTGCCCAGCGTGACGGCCACGAGGTTCTGGGCTATCCCGGCCAAGTCCAGCTGGCTCACGTCGGCGGCGGTGAGGCCTGCGGCCGCCAGGGCGTCGGCATCGGCGGCGACGAGCGCCCCGAAGGGCAGGAAGAACATGTTGGCGACGGAGTGCTCGAATCCGCCCGCGACGAAGGCCGTGACCGGCAGGAACACCGCCAGCAGCTTGTCGGTGACCGTGCGCCCCGCGGTGGCCATCCACACGCCCAGGCACACCAGCATGTTGGCCACGATGCCCCGCAGGAAGGCGATCCCGAACGAGAGGTCCACCTTGGCGTCGGCCGAGGTCACCGAGAACTCGGAGAACGAGAAGTCCCCCTGCTCCCACCAGCGGCCGTAGAAGACCAGCAGCACAATGACGAGGGCGCCGATCAGGTTGCCCACGTAGACGAGCGCCCAGTTGCGGGCCAGCTCCCGCGCCAGGATCGTGCGGCTGAGAACGCTCATCACCATGAGGTTGTTGCCGGTGAACAGCTCGGCGCCGGTGACGACTACGAAGAACAGGCCCATCGTCAGGCCCAGCCCCATGATGAGCCGGGTGGGTCCTGCGCCCAGCGTCGACTGGGCCGCGATCGTGCTTGTGAGCATCGCGCCCAGCGCCACGAACGCGCCGGCCATGACCGCCAGCACGACCGTGGACGCCATCATGGCGCGGGCCTTGCCGACGCCGGCTCGCACTAGCTGGGCGGCGGTCTCTTCCGGTGTCGGCGTGACGCTCATCGAGCTACACGTTACGACTTCGCGGGTAGCCGGGAGGCTCGGTCCTAGGCGCGGCCCGCAGAGAGCCACATCTCGATGTCGTTGATCGCCCGGAGAGTGGCCTGGCCGATCAGATCGAGCTTGCGGACTTGGTCGATGCGGGCGCGGGCCTGTTCGTAGTCGCCCTTGGGCAGCAGTTCCCGCAGGATGCCGCAGGCGTCGGCCAGGCCGATGATCACGATGTCGCGCGGGTCGGGAATCTCGTCGCTGAGCAGCACTCCCAGGATGCGCAGTTTCACCTCGCGCTCGGCCCTGCCGTCGATGATCGGGTAGCGCCGGGAGCGGAACACCCATCCGAAGCGTCCTTCGTCGTGCTCCAGTATCCCGCACTCGACCAGGCGCGAGAGCGCCTCCCGCCGGATCTCCGAGGCCCGCTGGGCCGTCTGGCCCACCCAGTACAGGGCGTCGCGCTGCTCGCCGGCCGCGATCGCGGCCAACGTCGGGTCGAGCAGGCTGTCGCCGACAGGCGTCGGGTCGACGAGGATCAGATGCGCCGGGTCGGTGTCGATGCGGTTCTCCAGCGCGAGGTCCATGAGCACGCCGCCCGCCAGCGCGTTGTCGAGCGCGATTCCCGGCACGGCCACGAACCTCCCGCCATCGTCGCGCAGCAGAAGCAGGAGGATCTCCTCGACGAATCTCAACACGGCGTCAAGCGGGGGTCGCGGTCGCGCAGTTCCTCCAGGCGCTCGCAGCCGAGCTGGTGCATGACGCTGGTCAGCTGCTGCTCGAACATGGCTGCCACGAACTCTGCGCCCCGGGTTCCCAGGGCGCAGAGGCCGTACATGAACGCCCTGGCCGAGAGCGTGAAGTCGGCGCCCAGGGCGAGCGCCCGGGCGATGTCGAGGCCGCTGCGGATGCCTCCGTCGAAAAGCACCGGCACCCGACCGCCGATGCGGTCCACTACCGGGCCCAGGGCTTCGATGGCGGCCGGCGCGGCGTCGAGCTGGCGCCCACCGTGGTTCGACACCACGACGGCGTCGGCGCCGGTATCGACGCAGCGCTCGGCGTCGTCGGGGTGCAGGATCCCCTTGACCACCACCGGGCCCGACCAGAGCTCGCAGGTCTCGGCCAGATAGTCCCACGACAGGGTGCCGCCCAGGCTGGCCCCCACGAAGCCGGCCAGCTCCCGCAGCGTGGCCCGGTCCACGTAGCGCTCCAGGGTGTGGAACCGTGGCAGGCCGTTGCGCAGCAGTCGGAGGGTCCACGCCGGCCTCAGCGCGGCCTGGGTCACGTGGCGCGGCGTGATCCGGGGCGGCATCGAGACCCTCTCCCGGGTCTGGCGCTCCCTGCGGGCCCGAGCCGGGACGTCGGCGGTGATCACCAGTACCGTGAACCCGGCCTGACGGACTCGATCCAGCAGGTCGTCCCGCACGTCGGTGTCCCTCGGCGGGTAGAGCTGGAACCAGCCCATGCCCTCGGTCCGTGGCCCCAGCACTGCGACGTCGGCGGTGTTGACCGTGCTGGCCGCCAACGGGATCCTGCGGCGGGCCGCGGTGTCGGCCAGCGCCGCATCCGCGCCGGGCCACATCAGCCCGGTGAGGCCCATGGGAGCGATCCCCACCGGCAGCGAGTAGCGGACCCCGAACAGCTCGGTGCCGACGCCGGGCTCTAGCTCGCCCTTGAGGAATCGCGGGGTAAGCAGCACTCGCTGCAGGCACTCGCGGTTGCGATCCCGGGCCCGCTCGTCGCCCTCACCGCTGTCGAGGTACTCCCAGGCGAAGCGTGGCGTCCGGCGCCGGGCGCGCCGGCGCAGGTCGTCGACCGTCTGGTACTTGACCGAGGGATCGGCCATGTCTCGAACCGTCCCCCGAGACAGGACGCTAGACCTGGGCCGGGCCCAGCATCTCGCCGAAGAGTGTCAGCGTCTGGGACCAGGCCCGTTCCGCGGCGGCCTCGTTGTAGGTGTGGGCGTCGGGCCAGGTGTAGGCATGGTCCGCGCCGGGCAGGATGTCGACGACGGCCCGGTCGCCCAGAGCCGACACGGCCTCGATGAAGGGCTGCATGCTGGCCACGGTCATCATCCGGTCGGCCTCCCCGAACCCCGCGTAGAGCGAGCCGGCCAGGCTTGCGGCGGTGAGGTGGGGCGAGTCGGGCTCGCCGTCCACCAGGAACGACGGATGCCACATGGCGCCTGCGGTGAACTGGTCGGGTAGGCGCATCATGGTGCGGAACACGGCCCGGGCCCCGAGGCAGAAGCCGATGCAGCCGGCCGGCTCCATGGATCCAGCCGGCCGGTCGCCCCCCACCGCCTCCAGGGCCGCGTCGAGGTCGTTCTGGATGCCCTCGTCGGTGAGCGACCTCAGCAGCGTCATCATGTGGTCCTGGGCGCCGGGGTTGTCGGCCGCCTCGGCCGGGCCGTAGCCGATCATCCGCCCGTGGCGGTGGTACAGGTCCGGCAGGATCACGTCGTAGCCGTGGCCGGCGAGGCGCCGGCCGAACACATGCAGGGCCTCCCGGATCCCGGGCTTGTCCATGAACATGACGATCAGCGGGTGGGGTCCGCCGGCCGCGGGCCGCATGCGGGGCACGGCCAGAGGCTCGCCGTCGCTGACCGTCTCGAGGATCGATTCTTGGACTTCAAGGGTGCTCATGGCCGGTCAAGCTACCTCCGGCAACCGCAGCAGGGTGCCCAGAGGCCGAGCGGATAGGCGGGACAACGCGGCCCATACGGCGCGAGGCCGTGGCCCGAGCGGCCCGTGAGCGCAGCGAACAAGAGCGGGCATGGCCCCGCTGCGACGCGACCGGCTCTCACCTGTCCGCGTGGGCGCTGAGGGGCTCCCGCCTCCTGACCGGCGGGGGCTGTGATCTACGATGGCTGGTCGTGGTCGATCTGCTGCCTGAGCCGGGGAGCGGGCTGCTCGACCGGTACCAGCCGGGGGGCGCCTACGACGAGGCGTTCGACGCCGACGGGTCCGTCAGAGGCACCTACAGCCGCATCGTCGAGCGGTTCCGGGAACTCGACATCGACGAGATCAAGCGACTCGAGAGCCTCGTCGCCGGCGAGTTCCGCCGCCAGGGGATCACCTTCACCGTCTACAGCGAGGAGGAGGGCACCGAGCGGATCTGGCCCATGGACCTGTTCCCCCGGATCATCGAGGCCGCCGAATGGGACGAGCTGTCCCGGGGACTGAGCCAGAGGGTGGCGGCCATGAACTGCTTCCTGGCCGACCTGTACAACGGCGGCGGCCAGGCCATCGCCGACGGGGTGGTGCCCCGCTGGCTGGTCGTGTCGTCGCAGGGCTTCGAGCGCAACGCCGTCGGCATCCGGGTCCCCCACTCCGCGCACTGCAACATCGCGGGGATCGACGTGGTCCGGGCGGCCGACGGCCGCTACCGGGTGCTGGAGGACAACCTGCGCAGCCCCAGCGGCATCTCCTATGTGGTCGAGAACCGGGCCGCCATGGCCAAGGCCTGCAGCTGGCTGTTCTACGACCATCCGGTGGAGCCCACCGAGCAGTACGGCCGGATGCTGCGCTCGACGCTGGACTCGATGGCGCCCGACGGGAACGACTCCCCCCACATCGTGGTGCTGACCCCCGGCATCTACAACTCGGCCTACTTCGAGCACGCCTTCCTGGCCCGCTCGATGGGCGTGGAGCTGGTGGAGGGCCGCGACCTGGTGGTCGACGACCACACCGTCTACTCCCGCACCATCGAGGGGCTGGTCAAGGTGGACGTGATCTACCGGCGCATCGACGACGACTTCCTCGACCCGGTGGCCTTCAGCCCCGACTCGACGCTGGGCGTGCCGGGGCTGCTCGGCGCACTGCGGGCCGGAACGGTGACGGTGTGCAACGCCCTCGGCAACGGCGTCGTCGACGACAAGGGCGTCTACCCCTACGTGCCCGAGCTGATCCGGTACTACCTGGGCGCCGAGCCGATCATCGACAACGTTCCCACCTACATGATGTGGGACCCCGACCAGCGCGCCGACGCTCTGGCCCGGCTGGACGAGCTGGTGGCCAAGCCGGTCGGCGAGTCCGGCGGCTACGGGGTGCTGATCGGCCCCCACGCCACCGAGCAGGAGCTCGACGACGCCCGGGCGACCATCGAGGCCGATCCCCGCAACTGGATCGTCCAGGAGTTGGTGCAGCTGTCCACCCTGCCCTCCCTGGCGGAGGACCGGCTCGAGCCCCGCCATCTGGACCTGCGCCCCTTCGTGCTGACCGGCGAGCGGACCCAGGTGTTCCCCGGTGGGCTCACCCGGGTGGCCATGAGGCGGGGGTCGCTGATAGTCAACTCCTCCCAGGGCGGCGGCTCCAAGGACACCTGGGTCCTGGCTCCCGAGACGCCGTGATCCTGGCCCGTCACGCCGAGTCGCTGCTGTGGGCGGGCCGCTACCTGGAGCGGGCCGAGAACACGTCCAGGTGCTTGAGCTATGCGGCCAACTCGATCACGCATCTGCGCACCGGCGAGGCCACCGCCGAGGGCGAGATGCTCGTGCGGACCCTCGGCCTTCAGGATGAGCTGGAGGCGGTGGGGCCGCTGGAGAGCCAGCCCCAGCTGATCGCCTTCCTGCTCTCGGACACCGACAACCCGGGGTCGGTGGTCTCGGCTGTGACTGCGGTCCGCGAGAACCTCCGGACGGTCAGGGACCGCATACCGATCGAGCTGTGGGAGGAGGCCAACGGCCTGTACCTGAGGTTCCCCTTCCTGGGTCACGCCCACGCGGCGCCGAGCGGGCTCCACGAGGTCCTGCTGATGGTCCGGCGGGCCTGCCTGGCCATTGCCGGGATCCTCAACGAGGGCATGAGGCGCGATGATGGCCATGCCTTCGCGGTCGTCGGGAGGATGCTGGAGCGGTCGATCTTCACGGTGGGCCTGCTCGAGGCGAGCCACGCCGACTCCCGCGGCGTGATGGACGCCACCCGGATGCTGCGCCTCACCAGCTCGCTACAGGCATATCACCGCCAACATGGCAACGCCCCCGATTTCGACAGCGTGGTGCGCTACCTGCTGCACGCCAAGGACCTGCCCCGATCGGTGCTCTCGTGTCTCGACCGGACCGAGGAGCGTCTCACCGGCCTGGCTTCCACCGCTGCGGCCCTGGACCGGCCCCGCCGCAAGGCCGCCCTGTTGCGAGCACGCCTGGAGCTCGGCGAGGTCGAGGAGGCGATGGCCGCCGCGCCGGTGCCGGCCCTGCAGGACCTCCTCGCGCAGTTCATGGAACTGGCCAGCGACGTGCACACCGGCATCGTGCCGCCACTGGCCATGGCCAGCGTGCATTCCCAATACATCCGCCCGGGCGATGGCGGCGATGGGGGTGAAGGGGCCCGATGAGGCTCGGGATCGCGTACCGGATGCACTTCCGCTACTCGGAGCCGGTGACCGAGTCGCAGAACGAGGTACGGGTGCGGCCCCTCCACGACGAGCACCAGCAGGTGCTGTCCTACGAGTTGACATCTCGTCCGACCCTTCAGGTGCTCCCGCTGCCGGACTACTGGGGGACCACCGTCGAGCACCTCGGCATCCGCACGCCCCACACCGAACTGGAGCTCTTGGCCGAGGCTGCCGTCGAGACCCGGCCGCGCCCGGAGCCGGACGAGGCCGTGGCCGCCGCCATGCTGGCCGACACCGACTTCCAGACAACCCACCTCGAGTTCCTGGCCCCGTCCCAGCATGTGGAATGGGACGGTGGCGACGCGGTCGGTCGGCGGGCCGCGTCGGCGGTCCGGGGCGCGTCGGCGGTCCAGGACATGGTCCGGGCGGTGGTGGCCGATGTCAGGGGGGCTCTGGCCTACCGGCAGGGCGTCACCGACATCGGCGTCACGCTGTCCGAGGTGCTGGAGGAGGGCGCGGGCGTGTGTCAGGACTTCGCCCATCTGGCGACCGGGATGCTGCGCAGCGTGGGCATCCCCGCCCGCTACGTGTCGGGCTACCTGTTCGCGGCCGACGAGACCGCGCTCGACGCCGAGACGACCGATGCAGTCAGCGTTCAGACCCACGCCTGGATCGAGGCGGCCCTCCCCGGATGGGGCTGGTGGGCCCTCGACCCGACCAACGGAGGCACCGCCGGCGAGCGCCATGTGGTGATCGGCCGTGGCCGCGACTACGGCGACGTGCCGCCGGTGCGGGGGGCCTTCACCGGCTCGGCAACCGCGGCGGTGGACGCGGAGGTCGTGATCGGGAGGCACCTCGACGGGCAGCGCTTGACTCCGGTGGCCGGGCCGGCCCCGCCCCGGGCGGTGGCTGCACCACCAGCCCCGGACTGGCGGCACCAGCAGAGCCAGCAACAGCAGTGATCCGGCCCGCCCGAGGCGGCGGAGCGTGCTACGAGCGGAGCGAGCCTCCCCGGGCCCAGAGCTGGCATGCCAGCGCCACCAGGCTGTAGCCGAAATACGCCACGCTGATCGGCATCACCGTGTCGTCGATGGCCCGGTCGGTGAACGACGCCAGCAGCGCGCCCAGCATCGACGTGCTGAAGACGATCACCGACGAGGCCGTCCCCGCGAGCTTGCCCATCGGCTCCAGGGCCAGGCTGATGCTCGTCGGGAAGAACGCCGTGTGGCAGCAGTTGGCCAGGCTGAATAGGACCAGCCACAGCAGCAGGGGAGGGACGCCGCCGCCTGCGACCGCGACGCCCAGCAGCGCCGCTGACACCGCCGAGTAGGTCATTCCGGCTCCGAGGGCCACCGGTCCGGCCCCGGCCGAGCGCAGCAGCCGGTTGTTGCCCAGGGCCGTCAGCGCCGCGGCCACGCTCATGGCCGTGAAGTACGGCACGAACCACTCCGGGCGGCCGTACACGGCCGAGAAGATCAGCTCGGTGCTGGCCAGGAACGAGTAGAACGCGGCGAACGCGAACGTGTTCGCCAGCGTGTAGCCCAGAGCGACGCGGTTGCGGACGACCGTGCGGAACCCGACGGCTACGGGGCCGAGTTGCAGCGACCGGCGGTTCTCGCGGGCCAGGGTCTCGCTCAGGCGCAGCGACCACACCACCACGGCCAGGGCGTTGACGACGCCGAAGGCCATCACCCAGCGCCAGGAGCCGATTTCCACCAGCGCCTTCCCGAGCACCGGCGCGATGATCGGCCCGATGAAGAAGGCGGCCTGGACGAGCGTCATCACCCGGGCCATGGCGGTGCCTGCGAACCGGTCCCGCACGATGGCCTGCGCCAGCGTGCGCGGCCCGGCTGCGGCCACCCCCCACACGAAGCGGCTGGCGTACAGCACCGCCAGCGACGGTGCCAGCGCGGCCGCCGCGGCCGCCCCGGCGTACAGCGCCGTGCTGGCCCACAGCACCCGCCGGCGGCCCACGGCGTCGGAGATCGGTCCGTAGAACAGCGTGCCGGAGCCCATGCCCATGAAGAACAGCGTCATCGTCAGGGCGAGGCTGGTGGAGTCCTCGTCGAGCCCGAAGGCGACCCGCATCTGCTCGAAGGCGGGCAGTGACATGTCGATGGCCAGGGCGGCCATGGCGCTCACCAGGGCCATGAACAGCACGAACTCTCGCTCACCCATGCGGTGTCCGGTCTGGCGCAAGACGGCGAGTCTGGCCCGGGAACGGCCTGCACCCGTCACCGGCTGGGGTGGAGCCTCGCCGGCGTCCGATCACGAGCCCGGCGGTTAGAGGCCGAGCGCATAGGCCCGCGAATCCGGCGCATACGGCGCGAGGCCGTGGCCCGAGCGGCCCGTGAGCGCAGCGAACAAGAGCGGGAATGACACCGCCACACCGCGACCGGCTCGCACCTATCCGTGTGGCCTCTTAGCCTGAATCCACCGATGGGCTGGTCGGGGTGGGCTGGTCGGGGTGTTTGTGGGGGTGTTTGGCTGGTTGGGGTGCGGCGGGTGTTGTTGGGGCGTGTTGGGCCGGCGGTTGGGACTGGGCTGGTTTGTGGCGCTCAGGGGGGTGTGTTCTGGGTGGCGCCGGGCCCGGGGCTGGGGGTTCAGATGAGTTGGGGGAGGTTGCGGGTGTGTGTGAGCGCGGCGGTGAATTGGTGTGCCCAGGGCCAGTTGAGCGGGAGGCGGAGTTTGTGTCGGTGGCTGTGGTTGACGAGGCGTCCGGGCACGGCGAGCAGCCGCCGGCGGACGGTGGCGGCTGCGGTGAGCCGTTCGGGGTGCTGTGTGTGTCCGAGTCGTGCGGTCCAGCGGGTGAGGTTGTGGGCCAGCACGGCGCAGGCGAGGTGGGCGGCGTTGGCGAAGAACCTTCCGGAGGGGCAGTGGGCGAGGCCGTTGTCTTTGAGGTCTCTGATGGCGAGCTCGACTCGGGCGTGGCCGCGGTGGTAGGCGTCGGCGGTTTCGGTGTCGAGGTCGTCTCTGTTCGTGATGAACGCGTGGTGGCGCCAGTCGGGCCACAGCTCGCGTTGGGGGCCTTCTGGGAGTCGGGTGCGGCGCACCACGAGGCGCAGCTTTCGGGGGCCACAGGGGTCGCGGCGGCTCGTTGTGATGGCGCACTCGGCGACCTGGGCTTCCCCGTCGGGGTAGGCGATCGGCGTCCAGGCGGTCTCGTCGATGCCGTCGATGGCTGCTTTGACTTTGGCGTTCTGTGGGATCGTGACCGACCAGCGGGCCTTGTACGTGTCGAGCTTTGCGATCAGCGCGTAGGAGAAGAACCCGGCGTCGGCGCGCACGGTGAGCTTCGTGCCCGGCGCGAGGCGTCCGAGGCGGGCCAGGGTCTCCGCGGCGAAGCGGACATGGCCGCGCTGGGAGGACCCCGACCGCATCCTGGCGTGGAGCACCTCGCCGGTGTCGTCCCGGGTCGCCGCCAGCGGGTGGTAGCCCCAAACCTTGGTGTGGCCGTAGGCCGCGCCCTGCTTGGACTTGCCGTGGACCTCACAGACCGTGGAGTCCAGATCCACCGTCATCTCCGCCGCTGCCGGCGCCGCGCCCGAAGACCACGCCCGGCTGAGCGCCAGCTCCAGGGCGCGGTCGAACTGGCGCACATGGCCCCAGGTGAAGGACCGCAGCCACGTCCCCAACGTCGACGGCGCCGCAGGCTCAAAGCCCAGCACCGCCGAAGCGGACCCGGCCCGCAGCCTGTCGGCGTCGCCGATGAACGAGCCGCCCACCAGCATCGACGCCACCACCGACAGCGCCTTCGCCCCGGACCCACGGCCCGCCGCGGGCGGGCGCACCGCATCGTCGATGAGCGCCTCCAAACCCAGCCGGCCCATCACCGTGCCCGCCAACAGCAGCCCCGCATCGGCCACCAGCGAAGCGTCGTCGAACACCGCCTCGATCCCGTCGATACCACCCGCTACGCTGCTCACAGGAAGTGCCTCCTCACATGGCCAGAATCACTGTTGACTCAAACAGCATTCTCCCATGTCAGGAGGCCTTTCCGGTGGACGCGCCAACCCCACAAACCTCACCGCGCCGGTGGATCCAGGCTTAGGGTGCGCACACCTGAACGCCGAACCTCCAAGGAGAGAACGATGTCGGACACGGCCATGGCACTGAGTCCCAACCTCCCGGGGCGGCTGGGTGACCCTGACATGACCCTGGCCACTGACCCGCGGGCGGACCCCCGCATGGTGGCGGTGCTGGAGCCGATGGGCCTGGCCGGGCGGGCCGACCCGGTGCCGCTCACCGCCGACTCGTCGCTCGAGGACATCCGGGCCCTGGCCGCGCTGGGCGAACCCGGCTTCCAGCAGGTCTTCGACGGCCTGTTCGATTCGCTCGCACCGGTCGAGCACGTGGAGTCGAGCACCGAGGTCATCACCGGCGTCGACGGCAACGAGATCACCCTGTACATCCATCGCCCGGCCGGCGACACCGGCCCCCGTCCCGGGGTCCTGCACCTCCACGGCGGCGGCATGGTGATCCTCTCGGCGGCCGACTCCAACTACCGGCGCTGGCGCGAGGAGCTGGCCCGGAGCCTGGTCGTGATCGGGGTGGAGTTCCGCAACGCCGCGGGCGCGCTGGGCGACCACCCGTTCCCCGCAGCCCTCAACGACTGCACCTCGGCGCTGGAATGGATGCACGCCCACCGCGACGACCTCGGGGTGTCGAAGCTGGTGGTGTCGGGCGAGTCCGGCGGCGGCAACCTCACGCTGGCCACCACCCTCAAGGCCAGCCAGGACGGCCGCCTGGACATGATCGACGGGGTGTTCGCCCAGTGCCCGTACATATCGGGCACCTACGGGAGTCCGCCCCCCGAGCTGACGTCACTGCACGAGAACGACGGCTATTTCCTGGCCAGCGACCTCATGGGGTACTTCGTGGAGGCGTACGACCCGGGCGGAGCCAACCTGACCAACCCGCTGGCCTGGCCGTGGCACGCCTCCGTGGACGATCTGAGGGGCATGCCGCCCCATGTGGTCTCGGTGAACGAGCTCGACCCGCTGCGGGACGAGGGGCTCGACTACTACCGCAAGCTGGTGCAGGCCGGCGTGCCCACCTACTGCCGCACCGTCAACGGAACGTGCCACGCGGGCGACCTGCTGATGCCGAGCGCCATGCCGGAGATCTACACCGCCTCAGCCCGCGACGTGTCCATGTTCGCCCTCACGCTCTGGTGACCACCGCGGCTAGCCGCGGCCGATCCGGGCTCGGGCCTGGGCCGGTGTCTCGGCTTGCTCGGCCCGGGCCAGAGCCTCCTTGCGGACGAGCTTGACCGGCACGCCGACAGCGTCGCCCGGAGGGAGCATGTCGGCGGTGTAGAGCGCGATCTGCTGGCGGGCGGCCACCTTGCCGCCGTCGGGGTCGAGGTTGCGGGTGTTGGTGCCCTTGGGCGGCACGATGGTCCGGCCGTCGCGCCACTCCAGGTCCCACCACCACTTCTTGATGGGGTTGATGGAGCCGTTGCCGACCCTGTCGTCGAGCCGGGCCAGCCAGCGGCGGGTGAACGGCAGCTTGATGGCCGCCCACAGCAGGGCCCGCTCGGCCAGCACACCCTCGATGTTGAACGGGCAGGTCTTCATGCACCGGCCGCAGGCCGATCCCCGCAGGTTGCCCAGGCGGTACTTGGTGCACCGCTCGACGTCGGGTTTCCACATCTCGGCCCCGTTGAACATGATCTTGTCGCCGAAGGGGATGGCCGCGCACGGGCACTCCCGGGCGCACTTGGTGCACTTGGAGCAGAAGTCCTGAAGGCCGAAGTCGATGTGGCGGTCGGGTGTCACCGGCATGTCGGTGGTGACCACCACCGACTTGAACCTCGGGCCCACGAACGGGTTGAGCACCAGCTCGCCGATGCGGCTCAGCTCGCCCAGCCCGGCGTGCAGCACCAGCGGGATGTGCAGCACGTCGGAGTCGCTGTTGGTGTGGCTGCGGGCGCCGTAGCCGAGCGAGCGGATGTGGGCCGCGATGATCCCCGCGATCTGCGCGCCCCGCATGTAGGCCCGCATCGACTGGGCGCCGCTCACCCAGTCGTCGCCGCTGGCGCCCTCCATGGTCTCGTATCCCTGGTCGAGCAGGATCACCAGAGCGCTGGAGTGGTAGGGCTCCACGACCGAGCCGTCCTTGCGGTGCGAGTACCAGGCATAGGTCGGCACCCGGCATACTCCGACCATGTCACCGCCCAGGTGGAAGGCCAGCGCCTTGAGGGCGTCGGCGTTACGGTCCGGGTCGATGCTGGTGGGTTCGATCTCGGCGGCGACCTCGCCCGCCTGGTAGGGCACCATGGCGTCTATCTGATGCACGTAAGCCTGCGCCTGGGGCGTCTTCCAGGCGAACACCTTCTCGTCACTCTGGAACTTGGGTCCCATGTCGCCATTGGCCGCCCGTGGGAAGCCGCCGGCCCGCACCGGCACCCTGGGCACCTCGTCCTCGATGATCAGCGTGGTGGGCTCGTCGACCCGCTTGATCCGCTCCATCGGGTAGCGGCCCATGTGCAGGGGCCGGTGGTTGCCGTTGAGCCGGCCGATGCCGGCCCGGGTGCCGCTCCGGCCCAGCAGCCAGCCCGGACCGGCCGTGCTGCCCAGTGCGGCCAGCGGCCCGCGGCGGGCCAGGGGGCGGTCGGGGGCGAGCTCCCAGTCGGTGCTCACCACCGAGAGCGCGAAGCCGCCCTTCAGGTAGGGGGCCCTCAGCTCCGCTCCCGTCACCTCCACCAGTCCCGCCTGCAGCGCCACCCGGTCTAGGTCGAGGTCGGTGCGGCCCGGCGTGTGAGCCACTGCGTCGTGGCCGAGGTTGCGGATGTACGAGGCGGTGATCACCGCCAACTCGGTGGCCCGAAGGTCGGCGTTGATCTGGCGGGTACCGTCGATCCAGTCGTCGCCGGGACAGTCCTTGGAGAGTTTGCGGCTGAAGGCGATGAGGGTGACAACGGCGTGCCGGTGGTCGAGCCGGTCGCCGGTCCACGCCTCGTCACCTATCAGCCCACATCCGACCATGTCAGCGTCGAGGAAGTAGAGTCCCGCCTTCAAGTTGTTGGCGATCTCGATCGGATCGTCCGGGGTCGGCGCCGCGGGCGCAACCTCCCCGTGGCGCTGGCCGTCGAACAGATCCAGGTACAGCTGGTAGGCGTGCGCCGCCGATCCGGGTCCGGGCGCCTCGTCCTCAGCCGGCCGGGGCGGCAACCGTCCAAAGCCCGAGCCTGGGGGCTGGGCATCGGCCGTGTCCAGGCGGGGCAGGCGCTCCAGCGGGTAGGGCCCGAGGTGTGCCGGCCGCTTGCGGTGCGAGAACAGCCTCACTGATGACGGAGCTTAGAGAGCGCTCGTTGGGGTCGCTGCGCCGGCGGCGTAGCCTCCGGGTGTTTCGGACAATCCAGGCGAAAGAACCACACCCATGAGCGACAGGCCTGCGGCGGTTGGCACTTGGATCCTGAACTTCGTGACGCCGATAGGCGAACTGAACCCTGAAGCGGTACTGAACGCCGACGGGACGGGCGAGATATCCATCGAGTTCGGGACGATCGATGTTCTCGATCTCGCCTATGACGGCGACGACGTGACGTTCTCGGCCAAGGTCCAGATGCCGATGGGCGAGTTCGAACTGGCCTTCGCCGGCACCGTTTCGGGCGACGAGCTCAGCGGCGAGCTGGTTGGCTCCGTGGGCACGTTCCCGATTACCGGAGTCCGCCGGTCCTGAGGGCCACGCGGATAGGCGATCGGAGCAGCCCCGATACGGTGAGGCCGTGCGCCAGCTGATCACCGACGCGCTGATCGTCACCGGCGACGGGGCGACCGAGCCCTACCGCGGCGACGCGCTCCTTGACGGCGACGTCATCACCCATCTGGGCGAGGTTCCGCCCAGCGCGGCAGCTGGAGCGGAGCGCACTATTGACGCCGGCGGTCGGGTCCTGGCCCCGGGTTTCGTCGACACCCACAACCACGGCGCCCTGGCCGGCACCCGCATCGGCGAGCACGGCATCCCCATCAGCTGCGAGATGGCGGTGCGCGGCGGGGTGACCAAGCGGATCTGCGGCGTGGACGGTCTGTCGCCGGCGCCGGTCGTGCCGGACCAGCGGGCCGAGTATGCGGCCCAGCTCGTCCCTCTCGACGGCATGGCAGGCCCGCCGGGAGATCCCGACGGCGACGACCCCGCCGGGGGACTCGACTGGCCCTGGTCGACTATGGAGGGGTTCCTGGGCTGGCACCGGGGCCGCTCCGTCACCGACCTGGGCATGCACCTGGGCCACAGCGCGGTCCGGCGCACCGTCATGGGCAACCTCGACCGGGTCGCCGACGACGAGCAGATCCGGGCCATGGCCGAGGTCGTGCGGCGCGAGGCGCCCTGGTGCCTCGGCCTGTCGACCGGGCTCGTCTACAACCCGGCCGTCTACTCCGACCAGCGTGAGATCACCTCCCTGGTGCGGGCCTTCAACGAGGTCAAGCCGGGCGCTCTGTACCCGCACCTGCGGTCGGAGAGCGATGACATCATCGAAGCCCTGGACGAAGTGATAACCGCGGCGGTCGAGGGCGGCGGCGGGTATTGCAGCGAGCACTCCAAGATCGCCGGTCGCCGCAACTGGGATCGGTTCGGGGACGTGGCCGGCCGGCTCAACGACGCGGCCGGCTCCGTTCCCACGCTGGGCAACATGTACCCCTACACCGCGGGCAGCACTACCGCCGACGCGCTGTTCCCGCCGGAAGTGCGCTCGGGAACCCGGGCCGAGTTCCTGGCCCGGCTGAGCGACGACGACGTGCGCCGCTTCGCCTTCGAGAAGATCTATGGGGACGGCTCCGGGTGGGACAACTTCGTGGCCTTCTGCGGCGGCTTGGATGGCGTCCAGATCGCGGGGGTTCTCGACGGTGTGGGCGACGAGTTCCTGGGCAAGCGCTTCTCGGATGTGGTGCTGGCCGCGGGTGTCACCGACATGACCTCGGTGGAGGCCCACGACGCGGTGTGCGACTTCTTCCTTCACAACCGGGGCGAGGTGTCCATCATCAGCCACTACGGCAACGAGGCCACCGTGGAGAAGTTCTTCCGCCGCCCCACCATGGCTCTGTGCACCGATGGGCTGATGCCCGGCCCCGGCCAGAAGCCCCATCCCCGCTCGCTGGGGTCGTTCCCCAAGGCGCTGCGCATGGCCCGGGACCTGGGCATCCCGGTGGCCGAGATCGTCCACCGGCTGGCGGTGATGCCCTGCGAGTTCATGGGCCTGCCCAGCCCGGTTCTGCGTGCCGGTGCCGACGCCTCGCTGGTGCTGTTCGACTGGGACGGTGTCACTGAGCGCAACAGCTATGAGGATCCGCTGATCCCGCCCGACGGCATCGACGCGGTGTGGGTCCACGGCGACCTGGTGCACCACGAGGGCCGCATCCACCCGCCCAAAGTCTTCGCCGGCCGCCACCTGCTCACCGCCCCGGCTGGCTGATTCCCGTCACTCGCGTTCTGTGTGCAGTTGTCCGTCCATATGGCGGGATTCTGAACACAGAACAGCCGTTGACTTCACCCCGGTGGCTGGTTGATCAGGTGGGTGGCCGCGTTGTCGAAGTGGTCGAACATGGCGGCTCGGATCTCGCTGGGGAGCGGGCGGCCGGTGCCGTCGGCGATGGTGGCCGCGTCGAGCGACGCCGTCATGTGGTCCATCCATGCGTCCCGCTCGGCCTGTCCGATGGCGAAGGGGAAGTGCCGCATCCGCAGGCGGGGATGGCCTCGCTCCTCGCTGTAGTGCGGGGGCCCGCCCCAGTACTGGGCCAGGAAGCCGGCCAGGCGCCTACGGGACGGCCCCATGTCCCTCGGGTACATCGGCCGCAGCCGTGGATCGTCCTCGACCGCGTCGTAGAAACGGTCCACCAGCTCGTCGAAGAACCGCTGGCCGCCCACGATCTCGTACACCGTCGGCGGCGCCTGCATGGCCTCCCGCATCGACCCCTTGATGTTCAGCCCGGCCTGCCAGCTCTCGCCCGCGCCGTCCCCGGCTCCGGTGTGCGTGGCGTCGGGCTCGCTCACGTCCCGCAGCGTACGGCCTGGCACAGAACGCGAGACCTGCCGGTCTCCGGTGCCCGGTAGCTTCGGCGGGATGAGCACCGTCGAGGCTGCGGACGAAGCGCTTGAGACGGTTGTCTCGACGATGCCGGGCGGTGGCGAGCACCGCCCCGGACAGCGAGAGATGTGCGAGGCGGTCGCCGGGGCCCTCGATGAGAACCGTCACCTGGTCGTCGAGGCCGGTACGGGCACGGGCAAGTCGATGGCCTATCTGGTGCCTCTGGTGGTAAGCGGCAAGAAGGCGGTGGTCACCACCGCTACAAAGGCCCTCCAGGATCAGCTGGTGAACAAGGATCTTCCTCAGCTGTCTGAAGCGCTGGACACCCCGGTCGAGTACGCAGTGCTGAAGGGCAGGTCGAACTACATCTGCCGCAAGAAGCTGGCCGATCTCGCCTCGGCTGCCTCCAGCGAGCAGGGGCAGTTGATCGCGGCAGACTCCGCGGTGGAGGCCGACCGCATCCGCGGCGAGATTGCACGGTTGGCCGCATGGGCGGATGAGACATCCGACGGCGACCGGGCCGGCCTTGACTTCGAGCCGTCCCTCCGAGCCTGGGAGGCGGTGAGCGTCACCGGACGGGAATGCCCGGGTGCACAGAACTGCCCGGCGGGCGCTGAGTGCTTCGCTGAGAGGGCCAGGAACACCGCAGCCGACGTGGATGTCGTGGTGGTGAACCATCACCTCTACTGCCTGCACGTCTTCACCGACGCGGAGATCCTCCCGCCCCACGACGCCGTCGTGTTCGACGAGGCCCACACGCTCGAGGACATCGCCGCGGGAGCCGCTGGCGTGTCCCTCACTGCGGGCCGGTTCACGTCGGCTGCCCGGACGGTGAGGGCGATGGTAGGTAACTCGAGGACCGCGGCCGAGGTCGAGGGTGCCGGCGAGATGCTGCGCGACGCGCTCGGGCCGCACCGCGATCGCCTGCTCGCGCCCCTGCCCGACGACCTGATCGACATCGCCGCGGTGTGCCGGGGGCGTCTGCTCGCGGCCGACGCCGAGGTCCGTGACGCGAGCGGTGACGAGACACGCCGGCGGATGGCTCGCCGCTCGCTGGCCGCGATCGTCGAAGACCTGAACCAGGCTTCGGATCCCGAGACCGAGAACGCGGTGTGGGTGGACGGCACCGACCGGAACCCGGCGTGGAGGACCGCTCCCGTCGATGTGGGCTCGATGCTCGAGAGCCGGTTATGGGCCCACACCCCGGCGGTGCTGACCAGCGCCACCATCCCCATCAACCTCGCCGA
The DNA here is from genome assembly GCA_965221605.1 of Candidatus Aldehydirespirator sp. Lineage (GTDB taxonomy): Bacteria > Actinomycetota > Acidimicrobiia > Acidimicrobiales > Aldehydirespiratoraceae > Aldehydirespirator. The sequence goes on along the minus strand of CBDCSK010000009.1, from coordinate 324,018 downwards.
GGTGCTCGGCATACCTGGCGAGGTCTGCGAGGAACTCGATGTGGGCAGCCCCTTCGACTTCCGCAGCAGCGGCCTGCTGTACTGCGCGAAGAGCCTTCCGAACCCGAACGCATCCGGTCGCGATCGGTACGCGCATGCCGAGATCGCCCGTCTGGCGGTCGCCGCGGGTGGGCGCACTCTGGCCCTGTTCACCAGCTACGCCGCTATGGACCGGGCCGCCGACGCGGTCCGTGAAGCGACCGGTCTGCGCATCTACACCCAGCGCGACCTTCCCAAGCCGGAACTCCTGCGGCGGTTCGCAGACGAGGAGTCGAGCTGCCTGTTCGCGACGATGGGCATGTGGCAGGGAGTGGACGTGCCCGGTCGATCGTTGTCGCTCCTCGTGGTGGACCGCATCCCGTTCGCCCGGCCCGACGACCCGCTCCTCAGCGCCCGCCGCGAGCGGCACGGGCCCGAGGCGTTCAGGCGAGTCGACGTGCCCAGAGCGGCGGCCATCCTGGCCCAGGGCATCGGCAGGCTGATCCGGTCCGCAGAGGATCGCGGCGTTGTAGCAGTGCTCGACTCCCGGCTGGCGACCGCCGACTCCTACCGCCACGACCTCCTCAAGAACCTGCCTCCGTTCAAACGCACCGTCGACATCCAGGAAGTGGAGGCGTTCCTAACCGCCATCCGGCGCTCCGCCGAGAGAGATTGACTGCGCCCTGTCGTAGCCGCCCTCTCGGCCGGCTAGCCCGCCGGTCTCGGCATCTCGCGGAACTTGGAGGGGTCGTAGGGGGCGCCGCAGCGGTCCAGTGCGGCCCGCCACGAGGGGCTGTTGCGCAGGCCCCAGCGCAGGAACCGCAACAGCGCTTCTGCGCTCAGCCGGGCGCCGGGGCGGGCCTTGAGGCCGAGGACGCTTCTCAGCTCGGGGGGCATGGTGGTGATGGCGCCGTGCATCAACACGTCGTAGCCGACCCGCTGGCGGGCGGGCAGGGGCGGCTGCCGCAGGAAGTCCACCGCAGATCGCATGCCGGGGCTCGGCGCCAGATCCGGATGGGTCCGCACCCAGGCGTGCAGGTCGGCCGCGGTCTGGGGCAGGGGAGCCGCCCCGAGCATGGCCCCCACCTGGGACTGCTCGACCACGAAGCGGTCGGCCTCGGCCTCGGTGAGGCCCAGGCCGAACTCCCGGTACGACGTAAGGAACGACTCGGTGAGGGTGTTGTGCACCCACGCGGCCAGATCCGGCATCGCCGCGTCGTAGGCCAGGCCCCGATGCGACGTGCCGCTCACGCCCTGATGGGCGGCACGGACCCGGTCGACCGCCTCCTCCACCTCGGGCATGGCTCCGAAGGTGGCCGACGTCACGTAGAACGCGGTGCGGTTGAGGCGGCCCATGGGGTCGTCGCGGTAGCGGCTGTGGTCGTCGACGCCGGCCACAGCCTCGGGATGGGCGGCCTGGATCAACAGGGCCCGGATGGCCCCCACGAACACGCTCACGTCGCCGATCGCCCTCCAGCTCACCGACCCCGGCCCGCACAGCCCCGGGTCGCCGGGATACTCGGCAGTGCGCTGCAACGGCATCTCCCCGTGGGAGAACAGCCCGCTGACCGACGCCCCCAGCCGCGCCCGGTACCGCTGCAGCGTGTCCACGCCCGCACGCTACCGGCCGACACTCGGGCCTCCCAGATCGAGCGTCATGTGGGCATGGTCGGATCGCTGACAGCAAGGCCGCCGCCGGAGGCGGCTGCAGCGACCGCGGTGGGCGCCGTGCGGTGAACGCCCACCAAGGCTCCTCGGGTCCGCTGTGCCTGCTTCGACCGGCGGACGTCGAGAGCGTTCCAGCCTGCCATTGGCGAACCCGCCCAGGCCTTCCAGACCTGCCGGTCGGGATGCACTTACGTGTCCTAGCGCGAAGCTAGGGTCGTTTCGTGGCTTCTCGCATCTCCGAGACAGCGTTCAATGCCGAGTTTGCCGGCGCGCTCCGCGACCGGCATCCCCGGTGGGGTGGTTCCGCGGTGTTGGCCGAAGCGACCGGTGTGTTCCGGGGTGCGGCGGCTCGCCAGCCCGACATACTGATGACCGGCGAGGTCGGGGCACCGGTCGTGATCGAGACCGAGTACGAGCCTGCCCGCAGCGTAGAAGCCGATGCTGCTGGCCGGCTCGGCGCGGTCATCGACGATACCGGCTGGACTGTGGCCGCGGTCCTGGCGGTACGGGTGCCGTCGTGGCTGCGCGACTCATCTGCCGGGCACCTGCCCGACCTGGTGTTGTCGGCTGACTACCGGTACTGCTGCTTCACGGTCGACGCCTTTGGCGAGCCCGCTCACGGCTTGAGGCCACCGGCTCGTTTCCCAGAGCAGGGCTGGCTGGCGGGCGGTATCGACGACATCGCCGGGCTTGTCGAGCGGGTCATGCTCCCGGAGTCGGCCATAGCGTCGGGGGCGCTGGTCCTGGAGAACGGCGTCGACGACGCGGCCGCCATCCTCGACAGGCTCGGCGCGCGCCACGATTCGGTATTGGCCCGCGTGGCCGAGTCGCTGCGCCAAGACGACGGTGAGCAGACGCGGCGCATGGCGATGGCGATCTGTGCCAACGCTCTGGTGTTCCAGACCGCGGTCGCCGGCACCCACCCCGAGATCGTCGGCCCGTCGGATCCGTCTCTGCGCACAAGTGGAGGCGGTCTGTCAAAACGGCAGGTGCTCTCGGCTTGGTCTCGGATCCTGAAGGTCAACTACTGGCCGATCTTCGCGGTCGCGTCCGACATTGTCGCGGCCCTGCCCGGAGCCGCGGCTTCCGGCGTGCTCGACCGCCTCGACGAGGTCGCTGAGAGCCTGACCGGCCTCGGGGTGGTCACGACCGGCGACCTAGCCGGCCAGATGTTTGGGCGGCTGATCTCGGACCGGAAGTTTCTGGCGACCTTCTACACACGGCCGGCCTCCGCGTCGCTGCTGGCAGAGCTCGCGGTCGGTCGTCTCTCTTGCGACTTCGGTAGCCGACCGGATGTTGCCGGCCTGCGATTGGCGGATCTGGCTTGCGGCACCGGTGCCCTGCTGTCAGCCGCCTATCGAGCGGTTGGCGCTCGCTACCGACGTAGCGGAGGCGACGATGAGGCACTCCATGCGGAGATGATGGAGAACGGTCTGATCGGCGCCGACATTATGCCGGCCGCTACTCACCTGACCGCGTCGATGCTCTCGGGTGTTCATCCGTCGGTGCCGTTCGGCAATACGCGGGTGTACACGATGCCCTACGGCCGTCGGAGTTCTCTACGTCCAGCTGCAATCGGTTCCTTGGAGCTGCTGGGGAACGAGCAAGTGCTGTCGCTTTTCGGCACTGGCCGCTCGGTTGCCTCTGGGGGCGGTGAGCGATCCGCTGAGGATCTGGGCAGCGAGGCCGACGTGCTCGACGCCACCCTCGACGTAGTGATCATGAACCCGCCGTTCACCCGGTCCACGAATCACGAGGGTGCTGCGGCCGGAGTTCCCCGCCCAGCGTTCGCCGGGTTCGACACCAGCGAGTCCGAGCAACGCCAGATGGCGGCCCGCCTGGAGGACATCTACCGCGGGATGGAGAGTCGCGCCGGGCACGGCAATGCCGGCTTGGCATCCAACTTTGTGGATCTGGCCCACGCCAAGGTCAAGCCCGGGGGCGTGGTCGCGTTCGTGCTGCCGGCGGCAGTGGCCGGAGGCAGCGCCTGGCGGGCGACTCGTGACATTCTGCGGAGCGGATACACCGGAGCGCTGGTTGTGACCATCGCTTCAGCCGGTTCGACGGACCGAGCCTTCTCGGCCGACACCGGAATGGCCGAGGCTCTGGTGGTTGCTACGAGGCGGACGGATCCCGAGTTCGTTCCCGGCGACGATGCCGTGGTCTGGATGAGCCTCCGGGCGAGGCCGCGCGACGGGGTGGCAGCCGCTGAGACAGCCAGGGCGATCACCGCGGCCTCCAGAATCGCCGTTGAGACCGCGTCGGCAGCCGCCGCGGAGCACTCGCCCGGCGCGGGCGACGGCACCGTGGTCGCTGGCCGCACCTCGGGCAGGCTGCAGATCGGGGATGACGTGATCGGCTGCTACGTGCTCGGCGGCTGGGGCGACGGGGGCTGTGTGGGCGTGGCCAACCCGGATGTAATCGAGGCCGCGGCTGCGCTGGATCAGGGTGTGTTGCGACTGCCCGGTATCGATGATCAGCACATCCCGCTTGCGCCGCTGGCCGAACTGGGCGAGCGCGGCCTCTACCACCTGGATATCGCCGGACCGGCGCTGTCGAAGGCGGGCGTGCCGCGAGGGCCCTTCGACATCGACCCGTTGCCTTGGAACGAAGCGCCGCCGTCATACCCGATGCTATGGAGCCACGACGCCGACCGTGAGCGACGCTTGACTGTGCACCCCGACCGTCAGGGGACCGTCCGTCCCGGCCGGCGCGACCATGCTCTGGCGGTGTGGGCCACTGCTACGCGACTGCACATCAACCTGGACTTCAGGCTCAACTCGCAGTCGCTGGCCTGCTGTCTCACCCCGGGCAAGTCCATCGGTGGCCGCGCCTGGCCGAACTATCGGCTCGACGGTGGCAACGGCAGCGAGGTGGCGGCACGCGAGAAACTGGTGGCGCTGTGGATGAACACGACGCCGGGCCTGATCGGCTTCTGGTGGCTGGGCACCCGACAGCAGCAGGGCCGTGCTGTGCTGACTATCACCCGGCTGGGGGACCTCTGCACCCTTGACCCGCGTCAACTGTCGCCCGAGCAGATCGACAAGGCCTCGGTGATTTTTGACGAAATCACCGCCCGCAACCTTCGGCTGGCGCACGAGGCGGCCGACGATCCTGTCCGCCACCGCCTCGACGAGGCCGTCCTGGGGGAGATGCTCGGCCTGTCTGACCAGGTGCTCGAACAGTTGGCAGTGCTGCGCGAGCAGTGGTGTGCGGAGCCATCAGTGCACGGCGGCAAAGGACTACGAGGCTAGTCGGAGTGTACTGACGAGTATGGCGCTGCGCGGATAGGTGGCCATCTCTCTCGCGACGAGCCTGCGCCGTCAGAGTCGAGGAACAACACCTGACACGGCCGTTCGCCGACCGCGCCCACGATCAGACGGTCCGGTAAACCTGCAGGTCAGCGCCTATCCGCGCGTTCTCAAGTGTCAAGTCTCTTGGAACTTTCGCGAACCCCGAGGGGATGGTCGGCGTGGTGATGCCGCACGGCATCCTGTTCCGCGGCGGGGCGGAGGGGACGATCCGCAAAGGCATGATCGAGGCCGACCTGTTCGAGGCGGTGATCGGTCTGGCCCCGAACCTCTTCTACGGGGCCAGCATCCCGGTGGCGGTCTGTGTCCTCAACAAGGCCAAGCCGGCCGAACGCCGAGGCAAGGTGCTGTTCATCGACGCCGCCCAGAATGAGCGTACATATGATGCGACGCTGCACAATATTCTACTCAGGCCCGCCACCGCGGCGAGCAGCCCGACCGCGTCGGCCTGCTCGTCTGTGAGGTCCAGGCCCCCGACCGCGGCCAGCACCGCACGGGCGTCCTCGACCAGCTCGTCGACGAGCCAGGCCCGCCCGACGGGGTCGTCCCAGTCCCACGACGGCTTGGCGCGGCCGTCGTGGTCGTGCATCAGCTCCAGCGCAGCGGCCTCGCCCATGAGGCGGCGACAGCGCCGGATCTGAGTGGCGATCAGAGCAGCCCTCCAGAGCCCGCAGCACCAACACAACCGCAACCACCGACCCCGGAACCGACGGCCGGCCCCGCGGACCGAACAGATCCTCGAACAACCCGTCAGGAAACAGCCTCAGCCGATGCTCGGCCAAGAACCGATACACCGACCCACCAGATGCCCGCACGGCCCCAGCGCGTCCAACAACTCCCGATCCGGTCCCTCAGTGCCCTGCATACCCCCAATTCTCCCACCCAGCCACCACAAACGCGAGCACCCCGACCGGATTACTCAACAGTCTCCTAGCAGAGCAGTTCGGCGTCAGCGGCGAGTCCCTTCCCTACCTCGGACGGTCGGTGCGCCTCACCGTGCACCCCACCGACGACGCCAGGGTCGTGGTCAGGTTCCACCACTGGGAGTTCGACGTCGACATCCCGCGTCCTCTGCAAGGCGAGGAACGGTGCGAGAAGGTGCGGGCCGCATTCGAAGCGTGGTACCGCGACCGTGCTTCAAAGAAGCTGCCGCCTCGGGTCGAGCGGATTGCGAGTCATCTCGGCGTGCAGCCGAAGGCTGTCCTGATCCGTGACCAGCGCCGTCGCTGGGCGAGTTGTGCCCCGGACGGCACGCTGCGCTTCAACTGGCGCGCTGTCATGGCCCCGCCCGCACTTCTGGACTACGTGATCGCCCACGAGCTCGCTCACTTGCGTGTCCGCGGCCATACGCCCGAGTACTGGGCGGTGGTGGCCCAAGCCGTGCCCGACTACCGCATACGTCGCGCCCGTCTCCGGGAGGTCGGCCCGCTTCTCAACATCTAATCCCCGGTGCGGCTGAGGGTTCAGGCCGGGGTCAGGCGTCTGTGCCCGCCCTGGTGCCGCGGCGGGCCTTCATGCGCTGGCGCATGCGGGCGTGGGCCTCGGGGGTGCCGTCGTGGAAGGTGCCGAACAGCTTGTCGATGGGCACGGGCCGGTTGCCGTAGTTGCACTCGAAGTAGCGGTGGTGCAGGTGATGGAAGTAGTCGGCGCCCGGAGTCGTGCGCCCCTGGCGCCGGCCGACCTCGAAACGCTCGAACCCCGAGTGCGACACCGCCGGCGACGCGCCCTGGAACAGGCCGCTGAGGATCACGATGAACGGATGGGCCGGCACCACCCACCACAGCGCGAACACGCTGAAGTAGATGACGTGCTCCAGCGGGTGCATCGAGATGCCGGTCCACGGGCCGGTGTTGACGTTGCGGTGGTGCAGGTAGTGGGCGTGGTCGTAGAACCAGCGCACATGCAGCAGCCGGTGGTTCAGGTAGAAGTGGGTCACCGACCACAGGAACACGCCGACGGTCAGCACCGACAGGTACGGCCATCCTGGGTTCCACTCGACCCGCGGGATCCAGCCGTTGGCGTAGAACCAAATGGTGAGCGACTCGTACGCGGTCCAGATGGTGACGCCGCTCACCAGGCACCAGAAGATGTTGTCGCGGGTCTGGTTGGTCCACAGGAACTCGCGGTTGGTGGTGCTCATCCACTGCCGGTCGTACTTGAAGCGCTGCTGCTGGGCCCGCCTCATGTACAGCGCCAGATGCAGCGACCCCGCCACCGCGGTGAGGATCAGCGCGTTGCGGACGTAGATCTGGAGCATCCACCCCGGACGCAGGCTCGCCATCCGCTCCATCGAGGGCGTCAGGTAGTTCCAGCACACCGCGGCCAGCGCCACCCAGAAGATGCCGTAGGGGAGCATCACCGGGGTGACCAGGTACCGCAGCGTCGCCACCGGCCGGGGCGGCCAGTCGAACATCGGCGAGGTCGCGATGGGGACGTCGGGCTCGTAGCCCCTGGCGGCGGGGCCAGGCGCTGGGCTGACTGCCGGGGACGTGTCCGCCATGGCCTGCGACCTCCTTCGAACCACCCCAATCTGAGCCGAGTAGCGCGGAATGCTACACCGCCGGTCGGGACCAAGGACGAACCGCTTAGGGTTCCCGTCGTGACTGCTGGAGGTGGACTGCACGCGGCGCCGTCGCTCGCGGCGGCCGACTGGCTCGTCGACAAGAGCAGGAGGATGGGCTACCTGGTCGGCTCCCTCGTCCCCGAGGGCTTCGACGCTTATGTGAGGGTCCTCCACCCCGCCCCTGTCGATGTCCCGGAGTCCGGCGACCATCGCTGGGGCACCTGGCGAGAGACCGCTGAGAACCATGGCAAGGAACTCCACCCCGAAGTCCACTGGGAGGATCTGGTCGGCCACCTGCACGGCGACGGCGAATCCGGCGAGCCGTGGCCCTGGTTGGGGTCGCTCCCAGAGCGTGAGCACCGCCGGGTGGCGGCCATCGCAGCCCGGCACACCGCCTCGGACCGGTACTGGCTGGCGTGGTGGAACGGCTACGGGATCGGACCGCGACAGGCGTGGCTGGTGCGCCGGCGCCAGCGGTTCACCGAGGGGTTGAAGGAGGCGATCCTCATGCCCTTGCTGTTGCGACTCGCCCGGCGCCTGGAGTGGTACAGCCAGGAGGAGGTCCACGTCGCGCGCCGGGGCCGGCGGGGTCGAAGAGCGGCCGACGAGTCTCCGAGCCGGCCGGCGTACCTGCCGGAGGGAACTCCGCTCTTCGAGCGGCCCGGGCGCCACTACGGGCTCACCTACTCCTCGGATCCACTGGCCGAGGCCTCCTACCAGGGACGCCGCATCGGCATCAGCCCTCAACTGTGGTGGCCCGACGACCGGAGTTGGCTAGTGGCGACCGAGATCGACTTGGTCTCCACCTACATCGGCGGCAGCGACCGGCTGGCCGACGAGCTGCTGGCCGACGACCAGCTCGAGGCCATCCGGGTGGAGCCCAGGCACTCCATATCCCTCGCCCCGTCCTGGTGGAACGACCCGTAGAGCGCCCGGCAGCCGATGAGTTCATCGGGCTGGTGGCTGGACTGACCGACCCGGACAGCAGACCCCTATGCTCACCGCCATGAGATATGCCTCCCCGACGACGGTGGCCGAGGCTGTGGATCTGTTGGGCTCTGATCCGGCAGCCCGCGTGTACGCGGGCGCGACCGACCTGATCCCCCAGATCCGCGCCGGTCGACCCGAACCGACCGTGATGGTCGACCTCAAGCGCATCGAGCGGCTGTGCGCCATCAGCACCAGCGGCTCGACCTACACGGTCGGCGCGGCCACCCCCACCGCCGACATCTGCGCCCACGACGGCCTGGCCGCCGCCTTCCCCGGCCTCGTCGAGGCCAGCGGCCTGATCGGCTCGGACCAGATCCAGAGCCGCTCGAGCTGGGGCGGCAACCTGGCCAATGCCTCGCCCGCGGCCGACACTCCGCCCAGCCTCATCGTCAACGAGGCCCGAGCGGTGATCGCGGGCCCTGGCGGCGAGCGCACCGTGCCTGCGGCCGAGGTCGCCACCGGCCCGGGGGCCACTTCGCTCGGGCCCGGCGAGATCATCGTCGAGTTCGAACTGGACCAGCCCCCGGCCCGCACCTCCGACGCCTACCTGCGGCTCATTCCCCGCACCGAGATGGACATCGCCGTGGTGGGTGCAGCCGCACGGGTCACCCTCGACGCCGACGGCAACGTGACCGCGGCCGCCGTAGCGCTCGGCGCCGTGGCCCCCACCGTGGTACGGGTGCCCGAAGCCGAGGCCGCACTCATCGGCAACGAGCCTGCCGGCGATGCGCTGGAGGCAGTGCAGTCGGCCGCATCGGCGGCGACCAGTCCCATCGACGACAAGCGGGGCACCGTCGCCTACCGCCGGCAGGTGGCCGGCGTGCTGGCCCGCCGGGCGGTGTCCATCGCAGCCGAGCGGGCCGCCCAGAACGGAGGCCAGTCATGAGCCGCGTCCACGTCGCCTGCACCATCAACGGCGACCCCGCCGAGTTCCTCTGCGACGGCGGCCAGACCCTGCTCGACGCCCTGCGCGACGAGGTCGGCCTCACCGGAGCCAAGGAGGGCTGCGGCACCGGCGACTGCGGGGCCTGCTCCATCGTGATGGACGGTCGGCTGCTGTGCTCGTGCCTGGTGCTCGCCCCCGAGGCCGACGGCCGCAACATCTCCACCGTGGAGGGCATGGCCACCGGCGACGACCTGCATCCCCTCCAGCAGTGCTTCCTCGAGGGCGCCGCCCTCCAGTGCGGGGTGTGCACCCCCGGCTTCCTGGTGGCCGCCAAGGCGCTGCTCGACCGCAACCCTGACCCCACCGAGACCGAGATCCGCTTCGGCCTGGCCGGCAACCTCTGCCGCTGCACCGGCTACGACAAGATCGTGCGCGCCGTGCAGGCCGCGGCCCAGAGGCTGAGCGAGTAGGCGACACCGATGAAACCGATGAGAGAGGCACCGAGCGAAGCCGTGGCCCGAGCGGCCCGTGAGCGCAGCGAACAAGAGCGGGAGTCACCACCGTTCGCAGCGGGGCGCCATCACCTGTCCATGACGTCCCACCAGACCATCAACGAGAGCTAGGAGCCGCCAAGTGACCGTCACCGAGCCCAAGCCCCGCTACAAGTACGTCGGCACCCGGCCCGTCCGCCACGACGGGCTCGAGAAGGTGACCGGCCGGGCCCGCTTCTCGGCCGACCTCAACCTGCCGGGACAGCTCCACGGTATCGTGGTGCGTTCACCCCACGCCCACGCCCGCATCGTGTCCATCGACACGTCGGAGGCCGAGGCCATGGATGGCGTCAAGGCGGTGACCACCGGCGACGACTTCCCGGCCGTCGATCCCAGCCACCGCCAATACGACATGTGCATCAACGTCATCGCCCGTGACAAGGTCCTCTACGAGGGCCACGCCGTGGCCGCGGTGGCCGCCTCCACCCGCGACCAGGCCCAGGCGGCCGCGGCCGCGGTCAAGGTGGAGTACGAGGTGCTGCCGGCGGTGCTCACCATCGAAGAGGCGATGGCCCCCGGCGCCCCTCTGCTGCATGACCACATGATGACCGCCGGCGCCAACCCGCCCGCGGAGGAGCCGTCCAACATCAGCAACGTCACCCGGTTCTCGGGTGGCGAGCTCGACGCCGGGTTCGCCGAGGCCGACCTGGTGATCGAGAGGGAGTTCACCACCCAGCCGGTCCACCAGGGATACATCGAGCCCCACGCCTGCGTGGCCGACACCGGCCAGGACGGCCACACCACGATCTGGTGCTCCTCGCAGGGACATTTCAACGTCCGGTCGTCCACCGCCACGCTGCTCGGCTGGGAGAACACCCGCATCAGGGTGATTCCCGCCGAGATCGGCGGCGGCTTCGGCGGCAAGACCACCATCTATCTCGAGCCGCTGGCCGTGGCCCTGTCGGCCAAGGCGGGGCGTGCCGTGAAGATGGTGATGACCCGCGACGAGGTGTTCCGCGCCACCGGACCCGCGCCGGGCACGAAGCTCAGGATCAAGCTCGGCGTGAAGAGCGACGGCGACCTGGTGGCCGGGGACGCCTACCTGATCTACACCAACGGCGCCTACGCCGGCCCCGGGGGACTGCTGGGCGCCATGACCGTGTTCGAGTCCTACAAGATCCCCAACTTCGAGATCGAGGGCCTCGATGTCGTGATCAACACGGCCCGCTCGGCCGCCTACCGGGCTCCGGCCGCGCCCCTGACCGCCTTCGCGATGGAGACCGTGCTCGACGAGATCGCCGAGGAGCTCGGCATCGACCCGATGGACCTGCGGCTCAAGAACGCGGTCACTGAGGGCGACCCGTCGACGATGGGCTTCCCGTTCGCCCGCATCGGGTTCATCGAGTGCCTCGAGGCGGTGCGCGACCACCCGCACTTCAACGCCCCGCTGGGACCCAACCAGGGCCGGGGCCTGGCCGCGGGCTACTGGTTCAACATCGGCGAGTCGTCCAGCGCCACCGTCAACCTCAACGAGGACGGCACCGCCACCGTGGTCACCGGCAGCCCCGACATCGGCGGGAGCCGGGCCTCGATGGCGCTGATGGCCGCCGAGGTGCTGGGCATCGACGTCTACGACATACGTCCGGTGGTGGGCGACACCGAGGCGGTCGGCTTCACCGACGTCACCGAGGGCAGCCGGGCCACGTTCGCCACCGGCATGGCGGTGGTGGAGGCCTGCCGCACGATGGTGGTCGAGTTGCGGGGCCGGGCCGCCAAGATGATGGGCGTCGACGTCGACGACATCGACTGGGTGGACGGCCAGGCCGTCTACACCGGCAGCGACGGAGAGAAGGACCCGCTGTCGGTGGCCGACATCACCGCCAAGGCCAAGCGCACCGGCGGCCCGCTCACGGCCACCGGGTCGTTGGAGGCCCACGGGGCCGGACCCGGCTTCGCGGTGCACCTCTGCGACGTGGAGGTCGACCCCGAGACCGGCGTGGTGCGGGTGGTGCGCTACACCGCCTCCCAGGACGCGGGGACCGCCATCCATCCCAGCTACGTGGAGGGCCAGATCCAGGGCGGCGTGGCCCAGGGCGTGGGCTGGGCCCTCAACGAGGAGTACATCTACGACTCCGACGGCGTGATGGAGAACCCCAGCTTCCTCGACTACCGGGTGCCGGTGGCCTCGGACCTGCCGATGATCGACGCCATCATCGTGGAGGTCCCCAACCCGGCCCATCCCTACGGCGTGCGCGGCGTGGGCGAGACCGGCATCGTGCCGCCGATACCGGCGGTGGCCAACGCCATCCACAACGCCACCGGCTGCCGTCTGCGCGACCTGCCGATGTCGCCCATCAGGGTGCTGGACGCCATCACGTCCAACGGCGCATAGCCGCTCCGGGAGGGGTCGGGTGCCGGTCAGGGTCCACCTGAGCTCCAACCTGCGGGGCCCGACCGGCGGCGTCGCCGAGATCGAGGCCGAGGGCGCCACCGTCGGCGCTCTCATCGATGACCTGGACCGGCGCTATCCGGGCCTGGGCGACGTCCTGCGGTCCGGAGTCTCGGTGGTGATCGACGGCCTGCTCATCGCCCACCCCGACTACGAGCCGGTCGCGGACGGCGCTCAGATCTACTTCGTCCCCCAGACCGCCGGCGGCTGACCCGCGCTGCGGCCCTCACGTCGCGCAGTCGCCGCAAGACCTGCATATTGGACCATCGTCGGCAGGGGTGAGCACAGCGCCGGTGCTGTCGGCACGGTGAAGTTGCGACTAATTACTAGAGCACGGTATAGCACGATGTCATACGGGACTCCGTGATTTCCGACATCGCGACGACAGGTCGCGGAAGGAGTTAGCCATGCCGCTCACCACCACCGAGTTGGAGTCGAAGCTATGGGGTGCCGCCGACATCCTGCGCGGCCAGATCGACTCCAGCGACTACAAGAACTTCATCTTCTCGGTGCTGTTCCTGAAGCGGCTCTCCGACCGCTTCGCCGAGGAAGTGGACAGCGCCGTCCGGGATGGCCTCGACCGCGATGTGGCTGAGAGCGACCACGACGAGCATGAGTTCTTCGTCCCGCCCGAGGCGCGCTGGAGCGAGATCGTCCGCCATTCGATGAACCTCGGCGAGGTTCTGAACCGCGCCAGCGCCGAGATCGAGGAGGCGAACGCGCCGAGGCTCGACGGCGTGCTGCGCAACACGAACTGGAACGACGAGTCGAAGCTCGGCGGCCCCAGCAGCCGCGACCGCATCATCGGCAGCCTCCTGCGCCACTTCGACACCCTCGATCTAAGTGACGCCAACCTCACCGGGGATGGCGAGCATGGCGCCGTCAACGTTCTCGGCGACGCCTACGAGTACCTGATCCGCCAGTTCGCCGACGACGCCGGCAAGAAGGGCGGCGAGTTCTACACGCCCCGCTCGGTGGTCCGGCTCATCGTCGAGCTGCTAGAACCGGCCGAGGGCATGCGGATCTGCGACCCGACGGCGGGATCGGCGGGCATGCTCATCTACACCGCCCAGTACGTGGCCGAGCAGGGCGGCGACCCCCGCAATCTCGTGCTGCACGGGCAGGAGCGCAACCTGGGCACCCTCGCCATCGGCAAGCTGAACCTGCTGCTGCACGGGCTGCGCTCGGCCCGCTATGAGGCGGGCGACGTGATCAGCGACCCGCAGTTGCGAGATGAGCGGGGCCGTCTGCTCGCGTACGACCGTGTGATCGCCAATCCACCGTTCAGCCTGAAGGCCTGGGGGCGAGACTTCGCCCCCAGCGACCCGCATCACCGTTTCGACCGCTACGGCGCGATCCCACCCAAGACCAAAGGCGACCTCGCCTTCGTGCAGCACATGCTCGCGGTCACGAACCCCGAAGGGATGGTCGGCGTGGTGATGCCTCACGGCATCCTGTTCCGCGGCGGAGCCGAAGGGACGATCCGCAAGGGCATGATCGAGGCCGACCTGTTCGAGGCGGTGATCGGGTTGGCTCCCAACCTCTTCTACGGGGCCAGCATCCCGGTGGCGGTCTGCATCCTCAACAAGGCCAAGCCGGCCGAGCGGCGCGGCAAGGTGCTGTTCATCGACGCCTCCCAGCCTGACTACTTCCGCGCCGGGAAGGCCCAGAACTTCCTCGATCCTGAGCATGTCGCGGCGATCGTCGAGGCCTTCCGCTCATACGAGGAGGTCGAGCGCTTCGCGCATGTGGCCGACCTCGACGAGGTCGCGGCCAACGACCACAACCTGAACATCAGCCGCTACGTCGACACCAGCGAGCCGGTCGAGGTCCTGAGCGTCGAGGACGCCCTCGCACAGCTCCGCGAGGCCGAGCGCAGGCGGGACGAGGCCGCGGCCCGCATGGACGAACAGTTGGCAGGGCTCGGCTATGCCACCGACCGCTAGGGAGGCGATCCGTATCGTCGAGCGCGACGGCTGGTACCTGGTGAGCACGCGCGGCAGCCACCGCCAGTTCCGCCATCCAGAGAAGCCTGGGAAGGTGACGATCCCGGGCAGCCGGGGAAAGCCGCTGAAGGCGGGAACCTGGTCGCGTATCCTTCGACAGGCAGGTTTGAGGTAGACACGACATGAGGAGCATGATCCATGAAGCTGACATATGCGGTCGTCTTCGAGAAGGCACCCAGCAACTGGTCTGCATATGCGCCGGACGTACCAGGATGCGGCAGCGTCGGCGATACCTGGGAGGAGATGCTGGAGATGATCGATGAAGCCTTGACCTTCCATCTTGAGGGCCTCCTGGAGGACGGCGATCCACTGCCGGAGCCCAAGATGTCGATCGACGAGGCGATCGCCTATCATGTTGAAGCGACGTCGGACGACGCCATGGAGCAGTGGCGTGAGTCCTACGACTTCCCGCCCACCCTCGCTACACGGTTCGAGCCCGTCGAGATCGAGGTCCGGGTCCCCGAGCCCGCCTCGATGGCCGTCGAAGCGGCCAAGACAGGTTGACCCTGGCAGGCACGACACAGGAGCGTGGTCCATGAAGCTGACATATGCTGTCGCCTTCGAGCAGGACGCGAACGGCTGGGGTGCGTGTGTGCCTGACGTGCCGGGCTGCGTCAGCGTGGGCGACACCTGGGAAGAGATGCTCGAGATGATCGACGAAGCGCTCACGTTCCACATTGAGGGCCTCTTGGAGGACAGCGATCCATTGCCGGAACCGAAGTCGTCAATCGACGAGGCGATCGCCTACTACATCGAGTTGACGTCGGGTGACACCATGGATTCCTACTCTGAGTCCTACGACTTCCCGCCCACAGTCGCGGCACGGTTTGAGTTCGTCGAGATCGAAGTCCCCGACCCCGAGTCCGCCCAGTCAAGTGATGCCCCTCGATCCGCCCCGGTCCCAGCGCGATGAGAGATCCTTCTCCCGTACCGCAACTCCGCCCTGCACCCGATTCACCTTCACCTGCGGTGATCGGCTAGGAGCGCAGTGTCTCGAGCTGCCACGATGGGAGCACCAAGCGCTACTCACATCCCCGACGGCTGGAACGCCGTGCGCCTTGGAGATGTGGCGACGGTCCGGCGGAAGCAGATCCTGCCTTACGAAGGCGATTCTCGCCCCTTTGTTGGCCTTGAGAACATGATTTCAGGTGGAGCACTGAATGGTCACGGCACCGCAGATGAGTCGATAAGCAACAAGACTGTTTTCTCCGAGGGAGACACCCTCTATGGCAAGCTTCGTCCGAACCTGCGAAAGGTAGTTCGGGCTGAGTTCGACGGCGTGTGCTCTACCGATATTCTAGCGATCTGCGCAAGTGAGGAACTGACAGACAGCTTCCTCAATCACTTGATCCGCAGCGATCGGTTGCACAGCCACGCTATGCGCGGCGTCACAGGCACTAGAATGCCGCGCACATCGGGCGGTGGACCCACGACTGCGGAGCTTCGGCTGTCTCCTTCCGCCCCTGTCTGAGCAGCGGGCGATTGCTGCTGTGCGATCACGAGACTCTCGGCGGGCGCCGGCTCAAGGCGCGCATGACGATGGCAAGGACCTCGCTATCTCGGACTCGCAGGTTTGGCGGATCTGCGATGGGCCTCAAGCCGTGGCAGGTGCGGTCGGATGACGTCGCATGACCCCGACTTCGACGACAAGGCCGCCGACATCTGCGCCCTCTACCTGCGGCCGCCGGACAACTGGGCCGTGTTCAGCGTCGACGAGAAGACCGGCATACAGGCCCGAAGCCGCGCCGACCCGACCCTGCCGGCGCAGCCCGCCGCCCCCGGCGGCGGCAAGGGCCGCCCCGCGCAGCAGCAGTTCGAGTACCAGCGCAACGGCACCAAGGCGCTGTTCGCCGCGTTCGAGTGCGCCACCGGAGAGGTCGTCGCCGCGCCCACCGACTCGGTCCGCTCGGTGAACTTCGTGGCGTTCCTCACAGAACTCGACGCCCTGGTGCCCGCCCACCTCGAGCTGCACTGCATCGTCGACAACCTCGCCACCCACTCAACCGCCGCCGTCGAGGAGTTCCTCGAGGACCACCACCGAGTGTTCCTGCACCGCACCCCCACCCACGCATCCTGGCTCAACCAGATCGAGATGTGGTTCTCCATCCTGACCCGACAGCTCCTCCACACCGCCGAGTTCGCCCACACCAGCGACCTCGCCGGAGCCATCCTCGACTACATCGACGACTACAACAACCGAGCCAAACCCTTCAAATGGACCTACTGCCCGAACCAACAGCCACAAGACTTACGCGCGTGAGCACTAGAATGCCGCGCACATCGTGGACCCATCTGCGGAGCTTCGGCTGTCTCCTTCCGCCCCTGTCTGAGCAGCGGGCGATTGCTGCTGTGCTGGACTCTGTCGACGAGGCAATCGAGCGGGCAGACGAAGTCATCGCCGCTACCGAGCGCCTCCGTGATTCTCTCCTCCACGAACTCCTGACCCGAGGCCTCCCCGGCCAACATTCAGAAGGGAAGGAAGTGCCCGGCCTCGGCACTATCCCCGCCTCCTGGCAAGCTGTCCGCCTGGGAGACATCGCGGAAGTGGTCGGCGGCAGCACACCTTCAAGAACGCAACCCAAGTTCTGGGGCGGCAAAATACCCTGGGTGGTTCCGTCTGAAGTGACCGAGTTGGCCGACCGGGAGCTTCGTAGCTCACGGGAATCGATCACAGACGAGGGTCTGAGAGCTGCGGGCTTGCGTGTACTCCCGGCGCGATCTGTCTTGCTCACGACTCGAGCGACCATCGGCGCCACCGCTATTACTGCGCTCCCGGTCACCACCAATCAGGGGTTTCAGAGTCTCGTCGGGAAGAACGGCATCGACAGTCTCTGGTTGTACTACTGCGTCTCGTCGAAGAGCCGAGAACTCATGCGGCGTGCTGCTGGAAGCACCTTTCTGGAGGCGTCCCGAGACGCTGTGCGCAGTCTCCCTGTCAGCCTTCCGCCACTGGTTGAGCAGAGGGCAATCGCCGCTGTGCTCGACAGTGTGGATGCCAACATTCAGCGGGCGCGCGAGGAGTGGGCCGTTCTTGCGGACACGGCTGCATCCATTGCGGATGCGCTGCTCACAGGACGTGTGCGGGTGGGTCAACGAAAGGAGAAGAGCCATGGATCAGTTGGGAAGGGATGAAGTCCTACATAGAATGAGGGCACACCGCGGGGTGCTTGCGGAACGGTTCGGGGTGACGAGCCTCGCTCTCTTTGGCTCGTTCGCACGCGATCAGGCTACGAACACAAGCGATGTCGACATTCTTGCCGAGTTCGAATCAGCACCGGATTGGAAGAGGTTTTTCGGCGCTCAGGCATATCTTGAGGAGCTTCTTGGACGATCTGTCGAACTGGTGACTATCGCAGAGGTTCGACATGAGATACGGCCCTACGTGGAGCGGGATGCCATCAATGTGTGATGGATCGTACCAGCACGGGGCATGGCGCTTCTACGTTCAGGACATGCTGGAGTTCGCCGAGAGGGTTCTCGCCTACACCGATGGGATGGAACTAGAAGCCTTCCTGTCAGATGAGCGTACATATGATGCGACGCTGCACAATATTCTACTCATCGGAGAGGCAGCATCGAATTCTCCCGCGAATGTGCGGGACGCCCATCTGGCTGTTCCTTGGCATGCGATTATCGGGACTCGCAACCGCATAGTTCATGGCTATACCAGCATCAGTGATAGCGTCATCTGGTCCATAATCGAGGACGCGATCCCGAAGTTGGTATCCGATTTACAAACTATTCTTGATTCGGGTGTTGCGGATGACGACTCCGTCTCGGCCGAGTGATCTGCTAGAATAGCTACATGGTCCGACTGAACCGGGAGGCAGTCCTTGATGCGCTCCGTGACCATCGAGGAGTGCTCGCAGAACAGTTCGGCGTAACCGGCCTTGCATTGTTCGGTTCGTTCGCCCGGGATCGAGCGACTGACAGATGCGACCTCGACATTCTTGTGCGGTTCGACGGACCGGCGACAGCGAAGGCCTACTTCGGCGTGCAATTCTACCTCGAGGATCTACTGGGCCGTCGCGTCGACCTCGTGACGGAGAGGGCTTTGCGCCCCGAATTGCGACCCTACGTCGAGCGCGAGGCCATCAATGTCTGAGATGAAGATGTGATCTGGGACATCATTCAGACCGATCTCCCCGACCTGCTTGTGAAGGCGAGGCGGCTATTGGGGGAGGATGGGCCATAGCCTCCGCCGCCAAGCCCAACGAACTTGAACTCGCCGAGAATCCGGCCCGCGAGCTGTTGGAGCGGCTCGGCTGGTCGTTTGTGCCGCGGGAGACGCTGGCACTGGAGCGCGACGACGAGCGGGATGTGCTGCTGGTTGGTCGGCTCACGAAGGCTCTCAAGCGTCTCAATCCTTGGATGACCGACGACCGGGCGCAGCGGGTCATCTTCAATCTGCAACACCTCGACGCCACTGGCCTGGCCCGTAACCAGGCTGTCCATGAGTACCTGTCGCACGGCATGCCGTTGACCATCGACCGGGGTGGCCGCCAGGAAACGCCGACTGTGCGCTTCTTCGACTTCGAGCATACAGAGCCGGGCGTGGGTCTGAACGAGTACGTCGTCACCACGCAGTTCCGGGTGCGCCGTGGCAGCGAGCGCGGAGCACTGCGCACCAGCGAGAACGATGAGCGCGTCATCAAGTCCGACCTCGTGCTGTTCGTGAACGGCATCGCCCTCGTCGTCATGGAGGCCAAGTCGCCGACGCTGCTGGAGATCTGGAAGGACCAGGCAGTCAAGCAGTTGCATCGCTATCAGGAGGCCGGTCCGCAGTGGCACGGCGCAGGTGCCCCCGAGCTCTTCGACACCAACCTGCTATGCGTCGCCCACTGCGGCGCCGACGCCCACTTCGGGACCGTCGGGGCGCCCGCCAACGCCTACACCGGCTGGAAGTCGATCGAGCCGTTCACCGAGAGCGACTTCGAACACCGCCTCGGCACGCGTCCCGAGGGCCAGGCGCGGCTCATCGCCGGGCTGCTCAATCCGGTGGTCCTGCTCGACATCCTGCGTGACTTCGTGGTCTACGAGCACGAGCAGGGACGGCTCACCAAGAAGCTGCCCCGCTACCAGCAGTACCGGGCCGTGACCTGCGCCCTCGAGCGCATCGTGCGGGGCCGCACGCCGGCCGGGCGCGGCGGTGTCGTCTGGCACACGCAGGGCTCCGGCAAGTCGCTGACGATGCTGTGGCTCGCCACGAAGCTGCGGCGCACGCCCGCCCTGCGCAACCCCACCATCGTCGCCGTCACCGACCGCACCCAGCTCGACCGGCAGATCACCAGGACCTTCCAGCAGTCAGCGGTCGACGTACCCGAGCGGGCCAAGACCACCCGGCGTCTCCGCGAGCTGCTGCAGACCAACAACGGCCGCACGATCATGACGACCATCCAGAAGTTCGAGGACGTGCTGGACGCGCCCGCGGGCCCGCGCTCCTTCCTCAACGATGCCGACAACGTGATCGTGATGGTCGACGAGGCCCACCGCACGCAGTACGGGCGCCTCGCCGCGAAGATGCGGGCGGCCATGCCGCAGGCCACTTTCGTCGGATTCACCGGCACACCCATCGACAAGGGCTTCCGGCGGACGACGATGGGAGTGTTCGGCGACCTGATCGACTCCTACACCATCCCGCAGTCCGTCGCGGATCGCACCACGGTCCCCATCCATTACGAGGCCCGGCTCCCCGACCTGCACATTGAAGGCCCACAGACGCTCGACCGGCTGTTCGAGGCGCTATTCGGCGACGAACCCGAAGCGACGCGCACCGAGATCCGGCGCCGCTACGCCAACAAGGAGCGCATCGCGGAGGCAGCCAAACGGATCGAGCAGATTGCGCTGGACATCTCCGAGCACTTCGCCAAGAAGGTCCAGCCGAACGGCTTCAAGGCCCAGGTTGTGGCCGCGAGCCGCGCCGCCGCATTGCGCTACTCGCAGCATCTCCGGGACTTCGGCCTGTCCGCCTACCCGATCATCACCACCTCCCACAACGACGGCCCCGAGTTCGATCGAGCCAAGGAACTGGACCAAGACAAGATCGTCGAGGACTTCATCGACCCCGACGGCGAGCCGCAGATACTGGTGGTGGTCGACAAGCTCATCACGGGCTTCGACGCGCCGGTCGAGCAGGTCCTCTACCTCGACCGGTCCATCCGGGAGCACACCCTGCTGCAGGCCATCGCACGGGTGAACCGCCGCTTCTCGCACACCAAGGACGGCGCCGCGACGGAGAAGCACTACGGCTTGGTCGTCGACTACCACGGCGTGTCACGCGAGCTTGAGGACGCCCTCGCCGTCTTCGACAACGACGACGTCGAGCAGGCGCTCACCGAAATGGAGGACCCTGGTCCCGTCATTCAGGCTGCCGCCGACAGCGCCGAAGCCCACTTCCGCGGCCTCGACATCGACGACCCGTGGTCGTGTGTGCGCCACTTCGCCGCTGACGCGGCCACCGACGGCGACTACAAGGCCGACGCCTACGAACGGTTCGATCGCGACTACAGCGACTTCTCGAGACTGATGGACCGCTACCTGCCGGACCCTGCGGCGCTCGCCCACCTCGACCGTCTGCGTCGGCTCACCGTCATCCGGTCCTACACACGCGCCCAGTTCCTGCGGGAGCGGGCCGACATCGACTGGACCGCCGTCGGTGCGAAGGTGAAGCAACTTCTCGACTCGCGCATCGACGCCAGCGTCCGGGAGATGATGGCGCCCGTCTCCATCCTGGACCGCAACTTCGAACAGAAGATCGAGAGCCTGCCCCACGACGAGGCCCGGGCCTCGCTGATGGAACACGCGCTGCAGGCGCAGATCAATGAGAGGATCGCGGAGAATCCGGCCCTCTATGAGCGGCTCTCTGTGGCGCTCGCCCGAATCATCGGGGAGTTGCGGGCCAAGGTGATCGACGCGGCCGAGGGCTGCAAACGCATGGCCGCGCTGCGCGAACAGGTCACCGAGGAGGAGACGTTCGCCGCAGACCAGGGCCTGACGCCGATGTCGTACGCGGTCTACGGCCTGCTGGCCCGCAAACGCGAGGTAGGCGACCCCAGCGGCTCTCCACCCGCAACAGCGGAGCCGGCGGAGTTCCAACCGGCCGACATCGATGCCAAGGTGAAGGAGATGGCCCTCGACATCGAGGGGATCGTTCAAAGGCTCGAGTCCCTGATCGACTGGCACGAGAACCTGGAGAGTCAGCGCGAGGTGCGGCGAGACATCAAGCGTCGCCTGCGCGCCGGCCGCTACGACGAGGGTGAGGTCGAGGAGTTGGCCCGCCAGGTGATGGAGATGGCCCGAAAGCGGCGCTCGTGACCGAGCGCGGCGAGGTCATGTTCGGTGACGCCAAGATCAAGTACCAGGTCGTCCGCAGCCCGAGGCGACGCAAGACGATCGAGGTGACCGTCGATGCGCCTGGCGCCGTCAGGGTGGCGGCACCTGTCGACACGCCCGCGGAGCAAGTTGAGGAGATCGTGCGCCGCCGTGCCGGTTGGATCATCCGAAATGACGGCGCGGCAACCTCGGGTGCACCGCCTCGCCGGTTCGTCAGCGGCGAGTCCCTTCCGTACCTGGGCCGGTCGGTGCGCCTCACCGTGCACCCCACCGACGACGCCAGGGTCGTGGTCAGGTTCCACCACTGGGAGTTCGACGTTGACATCCCGCGTTCTCTGCAAGGCGAGGAACGGTGCGAGAAGGTGCGGGCCGCATTCGAAGCGTGGTACCGCGACCGTGCTTCAAAGAAGCTGCCGCCTCGGGTCGAGCGGATTGCGAGTCGTCTCGGCGTGCAGCCGAAGGCTGTCCTGATACGTGACCAGCGCCGCCGCTGGGCGAGTTGCGCCCCGGATGGCACGCTGCGCTTCAACTGGCGTGCTGTCATGGCTCCGCCCGCACTTCTGGACTACGTGATCGCCCACGAACTCGCTCACCTGCGCGTCCGCGGCCACACGCCCGAGTACTGGGCGGTGGTGGCCCAGGCCGTGCCCGACTACCGTCTAAGACGCGCCCGCCTCCGAGAACTCGGCCCGCTTCTCAACATCTAACCCCAGAGGGGGTCATTCGTACTGTGGTGCGAGAATGCCGGAGCGCTGCTAAGCGGTATGGGCCACGTCCTTGACGGGTTGGAGGCCCGGCTCCCCGCGCACATCTTCACTGTTTCAGGCAGGCTGCTCGTCGTCAACAAGCGGTGAGAGCGTTCGCCAAGTCGTTCACGGTGTCGCTGACCAGAATGCGCTGAACCGGTCGCGATCCACCCCACATACTTCTGCAGCTGCACCATCTCATGGAACCCGCACGGACGCAGATGCTCGGTGTCCACCATCGTATGGAGCAGGGCAAAGACGAAAGCACTCCTCGCAGACGTCAACTCAGTCTGCCCAAACCCGACGCGCCCGGCGCGGGAACGCGAGAGTGTCTGGTTGGAGATGCCCGAACAGGGGGCGGGGCCTTCGCGATGTCTGAATCATCGAGCGCCCGGGTCCTGCATTGCTCACCCCCACGAGGGGTCGGGTCTCAGCCGCTGGACGCAGCCCCGCTGTGTTGAGGTCCCATGCCAGACTACGGCGATGTCCGGGGTTGCTCATCCGTTCGCCGCGGCGGGTGGTGGAAGCCTGTTCGAGTACAAGGTCGCGACACTTCTCGCGGTGGACTTGATCCGGTCCCGACACACCGAACATGGTGGGGTCGTAGCTGCGATCGAGATGCAGACCGGCCCAGCGGGCTTCGAGGATCTGCAGGTCTCCGTCGAGTTGTTGGGCGGGGGCAATCGAACGCTTTACCTGCAGTGCAGGCACCGACAGCCGTTCACGGCAAGGGATGCCAAGTTCGGGAAGTTGATCGCTCAAGCCGCAGCGGCCGTCCGGGGTGACGGGCTCTCGTTTGCGACTGGAGAGAAGCGGCTCGCGGTCATCGTGGACAGCAACTCGCCCGGGCACGCCTCGATGACAGGGCTGTGTGATCTTGCTCGGGATCCGGGCGACTTCGACCGATTCATCAGCGTTGTGAGCGCACACGGCGGCCGCCTCGAAGATCGATGGCAGCGCTGCCGTGGAGCGGCCAGCGGTTTGGAGCCCGAGTTGCTGCACCGCGTTCTTGCTGCTCTTGAGGTGCGGGCGGTGGACCTAAGGACCGAGACGTCTCGGGACTCGATCGAGCTGGTCAATCGGCTCGCTGACGCCTGGACACCAGTTGAGCTTGAACGCGTGCTGAACCTTGGCAACGCATTGTTCAGGTACTTGACCGACATCGGGCCAGCCGCCGGCATGATCGACTTGAGCCATCTGCAATCGCGACTGAGCCCCTACCTCCCTAGCACGCTCGGCGCAACTACTCGACGAGCGAGGCTCGGCCGGCGACGAGACGGGGGACATCGCCGCGTCGTAATGGCGATGAAGGCGATCGGTCTCGACGACAAAGAGGCGGACATGCTCGCAACCCGTGCTCTGGGGACCCCACCCAGCATCACCATCTCAGAAGCGCTCACGGTTGTCAGCGGAGCGATGGGCGTCGGGAAGACGACCGAGTTGGAGCGCATACACCGTCTCGCAATCGACAGGGCGTTGGCAGATCCGAACGCGCCGGTACCGGTCTTTCTACGAGCCAGCGAAGTGACCAATTCCTCGCTTCTCGCCGCGGCGTCACCACATGCCGAAGGCCTCGGCGACCCCTCCGGAGTCGGTGTGCACATCATCATCGACGGCTTGGACGAGGCTGGAGGCCAGCTGTCGGATCTCACCCCGGGTATCGCAACTCTGCAAGCTGAGTGGCCCAACTCAACTGTGATTGTCGGCACCCGACCCCAGCCACCGGTTCCTGGCTTGACAATCGTTGAGGTCAAGGCTCTCTCCGCGGAGGCCGCCAAGAGCCTGATGGCAGCGATCTATCCCGACGTCGGCCGCTTGAACTGGTTGCGAGAAGAGCTGACCGAGGTGCTCTGTAGACCCCTGTTCGCCATTCGCTTTGCCCTGGACCGTCGGGAGGGCAACCTGGCTGGTATCAGTCAAGGACAGCTGGTCGGTTCCGTAGGCCGACAAGCGCTCCGTGACATCGGCGACACCACGAACGAAGCATTCGAGCTGCTAGTCCGACTAGCACGCTTCGTCGTCGATTCCGGCGGACGACCAGTCGACGTGAGGAACCGAGGAACCTTGGAGCCACGCCGGCACAGATTGCGCAACTCATGCGCTCGCGGATCGTCCAGGCAGTGGACGGGCATGTGTCGTTTCAGCTCGCAGCGCTAACCGAGTGGTTCGCCGCGACCGCTCTCCTGCACGACCCGGCCGTGCTTACCCACAGCGTCTCGAGCGCACTGGCTGCACACCGGTGGAGATACGTGTTCGTGCAGGCGCTGCTGCAGGGTTCGGCCGACGCAGTCGACACCATCATGTCGACGCTGCTGACCAGCGCACCCGCGCACGCCGCTTGGGTCCACGAGGAGGTCCAGGGTCCAGGCTTTGAGAGACGCTCAACACCACCTGCCGCGAGCGTACAGGAGGCCGGAGCCAGGATCAGACGGGCAACAAGGGCTTGGATCGAGCCTTGGTCAAACCTGATCGATTGGCTCGCGGACGACGGGGAGCTACCGACGCTTGGAATCGAGATGGGTGATCAGCATCTGACGACGGCGTGGCTTGCCAGGTCGCAGGGTGTCGGTGGCCGAGTAATCCCACTACCACCTGACGCACATCCGTTCTCGAATATCAATACCCCCCTGGACGGGGTTCAAGTGGGGGCTATTGAGCGACGGCGAGAACTGGCCCTGGGTCTGGACGCGCGATCAGTTTCAGCGAACCATCGACGACTATCTTCAGGACCGGGAATTGCTCGCCGATATTGAGTTGTGTTGGCCTGAGCTCGCATGGGACTACGCCCATCACATGGTGGGCCGAGACCCGACCGTGCAGTCAGAGGCCGTGCAACGAGCTGACCTGGAAGCGGCAATCTCACAGTACCGTGCCGTCACCGGCCCAGGAGAGGCATATATCAGTGCGCCCGGCGGGGATTGGAGCTTGACTGAGGGCGAAGCATTCGTCGCGGATCTCGCCAGGCTCAACATCAGCGAAGTGAAGTCACCGTGGCCACCGGCGAATGTTCAGGGAACCACGACCGGGTCCTGGTGGACAACCGAACAGCTACTCGCACGGCTTCAGCTAGCGACGAAGGCCGCTCTGGACGTCTACCAAGCCATCGTCGTCAGCCACCTGCCCGCAATGGCGCCAGAACTGCACACCTACCAGCTGCTCCCAGGACGGATTGTCGGCTCGTTCACACCAGCCGACCCACGCAGAGGCTTCGAAGGCGAGCCCCGGTACAGATGGCACATCGAACCTCTACCAACCGGTTCGCACAACGACGCACAGTGGGTTGTCTGCGATACAGAGGATCTGCGCCGCCACGATGACGGAGAGTCGCGAACAGAACAAGTTCGAACGATGCGCGGCGACCTCGCCGATCGCATAACTCTCTACACACACTACGGCGACCCCGAGATCTGCTGCTCCACGCCAGCGGGCTTTCTTGCCCTCAAGCTGCTAGAGAGCGACCTTTCCGCTTTCGAATGGGTAACTGGCTTTTCCGCACGCTACGAGGACGCCCGCAGTACCCGCCCTCGCTACGCACGACAAGCATGAACCAGCCACGACGTCGTTTCCGGGATGCGAGGACAGGGCTTGTTGCGCCCATGATGGACTTGTGAGCACTGGCGTGCGGAGCTTCGGGCATCGCAGCGCAACCATCCCGAGCTTCGAGGATCGCCGTGATGGAGCCGAGGCGGCGTGGTCACGATGAGTGCTCCGGGCAGGTGGGGGGATCCGGACTTCCTGAAGCGTGGCTGGGTATGCGAATGTTCGCGACCCTTGGGAGGGCCGACCTGACCCCGTGCCAGGATTGTCGGACGATGGAACGGCGCGGCTATCCCTCTACAGCGCTGAAGGCGCGGGTCAGGCTGTCCCTTGCACGTTCTGCGCCGGTAGAGACCACAGGCCCGGCGAAGAATCGATCAAGTGTTGCACCGCTTCTTCTTGCCCGAGCGAGCCCGTCTGCACGAGCACCCACAGACGGTACAGATCGGCCGTCGAGACATGCACAGCCTCGATGATCGCAGCCGACTCTGCCACGTTGTTGTCGGGAGCTGGCCGGTCCGACGGATCGGTGATGGCTCGGTAGGGATTGGCTATCCACAACGTCAGTTCAGGAGGGCGGCCCTGCTCTTGGATGTAGCGGTCGCGCTGCTCGCGGATCTGGCGGGTGTCGCTGGTGCGGCTGCCGTTGGTGTAACCCTTGACCTCGGCGATGGCTTCCCATCGGGAGTGATCGGGCAGCGTCAGACGCAGATCTTCCCGTTTGGGCTCACCTGTGCGTTTCTCGGCGTCCATGTCGCGCACAACGAAGCCGAGTTCCCCAAGGATGCGTCCGACGGCAGCTACCAGTTCATCTCCGTCGGCCCAGATGCATCGCCGGTCCGCTGCGTCCGCTTGCTCGCCTGCAGCAGCCAGCTCAGCCTCGAGTCGTTTGCGGTCGGCTTCTAGTTGTTCGGCTTGTCTTGCGACCTCTGTGAGCTGTGCCGCGAGCGTTCTCTCGGTTGGGGTGTACCAGTCAGCTGGGTTGGACAATTGTGGCGGTGCCTGCGGAACGCTGGGCTGGTCCGCCACATGAACGACCGTCAGGAAGTCTCGCAGCCATGCCGAGAGCGGAGCGGCTCGGGGAAGCGCCAACGCCAGCGCAAGCCGCTTCTGGCCGGATCTGGGCTCGTATGCGGACGTGCACAGCAAGGCGACGGGTCTGCCCGAGGTCGTCGTCACTAGGGGCTCTATGTCCTTCTGCGAGAACCGCACGGTTTGAAACACCGTCGGCGGATGATCGGCGTCTTGTAGCCGCGCGGCGAGTTCGGTCGCTAACCGACCGAAGAGCTTCGTGCCGGCTGCGGTGGCTGTCACATCGCGTTCGGTGTTCTGCCTCAACGTCAGGCGTGGGCACTCAATGGGAAACGGGTTACTCCCAGCCCACTCGAAGGCCACAGCTCCGATCGCAAGCACATGGCCGGGTACCTCGGCCGCCACGGAGGATCGGCCGCCCAGGATTGTCACGTCGGTCTCTGACCAGTTGTAGGCCGCGAGATAGTCGTGCAGTGTGTCTGCGGTTCTTAGCGTGCCGCACAGGGGCGCTATCGACTCGAGCAGGGACTCCTCCAGCCCGATAGCGGCAACCCGGGGCCGCCTGATGCCGTCTCGTTTCATGGGTATGTCTCCGTTGTCACACGCCGGCCCAACCGTCCCATCGCTCAACGCTCCAGCACGTGAGATCGAACCGCGCCTGCCAAGAGCACGCCTTCACGGCTGTTGGCTGGTCCACAACCCGCGGAACGGTGGGCGTCATCAACCCAGGCTACGACCGCAACCACACGGCTCGACCCGTCCGGCGCCAACGCCGCCTTCGTCCATCCACCGCACCGCCGATGCGAACCCCGTTGACAAGTTCAGTCTCGGCGGGCAGACGCTCATCCAGGCGTTGACGATTGACCGGATGGCCGAGAACAACGCCCCCAGAGCTGCTGAGGGGTCAGGCCGGGTGGGCCACCTCGGCGAGGGTGGTGAGGAAGCGGTCGTTCTGGGCGGGGGTGCCGATGGTGACCCTGACACCCACCCCCGAGAACGGGCGGACCACCACGCCCCGCTGCTCCAGCGCGATGCACACCTCGTCGGTGCGGTCGCCGAGTTGCATCCACACGAAGTTGGCCTGGGCGTCACCTATGTCCCACCCGCCGGTGGCCAGGGCGGCGGCCACCCGGCCCCGCTCGGCCCTGATGGCGTCGATGTTGGCTCGGGCCTCGCCGGCCGCGTCGTCGCCGAGCGCGGCCAGCGCGGCGGCCTGGGCCAGGCCGTTGACGTTGAAGGGGATCAGGCACTTGTCGATGGCCGACACCACCTCGGGATGGGCCATGACGTAGCCCACCCTCAGGCTGGCCAGCCCGTAGGCCTTGGAGAACGTGCGGGCCACGGCCACGTTGCCGAAGCGGGGCAGCAGATCGGCCAGCGGGTCGCCGAGGGCGGGGTCGGCGAACTCCCGGTAGGCCTCGTCCACCAGCACCACCACATCATCGGGGACGGCCTCCACCAGCCTCGCCACCGCCGCGGTGGACACCGCCGTGCCGGTGGGGTTGTTGGGGGTTGCCAGCAGCACGAGCTTGGTGCGCTCGGTGACGGCCGCTGCCACCGCGTCGAGATCGAAGGCGTGGCCGGCCGTGAGCGGCACCCGAACCAGGGTTCCGCCCATGGTCTGCACCGAGATCGGGTAGGCCTCGAAGGAGATCCACGGTGTGACCACCTCGTCGCCGGGGTCCACATAGGCGGTGGCCAGCTGGTACAGCAGCGCCACCGATCCCGCACCCACCGTGACCTGCTCGACGGGCAGTCCCAGCCGGTCGGCCAGAGCCTCGCGCACCGCGGTGGCCCGGTGGTCGCAGTAGATGTTGCCGCCCCGGCAGGCTTCGGCCACCGCTTCGACCACCGCGGCCGGCGGTGGGTACGGGTTCTCGTTGGAGGCCAGCTTGATGGCTTCGGCGATGTCGTGCTCGCGTTCGGCCTGCTCGGCGGCCTTGCCCGGCTTGTAGGCGGGCAGCGCGTCCACCGCGGGCCGCACCCGCCCCACCGGCTCCGACGGCAATGTCTGGGGAGAAGTCACCGCAACAGTCTGCCCCTCGTGTGCCCGCAACCGTCGTCAGCGCAGCATCACCGTTGCAGGCCGCTCTTGCGAGTCTCGGAACCGGCCGGTGGCCGTGTCCCCGTGGCAGACTGGGGTCGAGCAACGCGAGGGTAAAGACATGGCCATTGTGCGCCACCAGGCTGACAGCTGGCACCGTGAGGTGCCCGGCGTGCGCTGGTTCAAGGCCGATCTGCGCACGCACACGATCGACGACGCGCCCGGCGGCCGTATGAGTCTGCCGGACGGCGTTGCTGCGCCGCCGGAGTCGGAAGAAGAACTGTCGGCGTACGCGCGCCGGTTCCTGGATGCCGCTATCGGCAACGGCGTGCAAGTGCTCGGTGTGGCGCCGCATCGACCGCGTATGGCTGACTCCGGCGAACTGAGCGCCGCATGGCAGATCGTGGAGGAATGGGACAGCGGCGCCGACGCGCAGGGCGTTCCCTATCGCGAGAAGATCTTTGCCGTGTTTCCGGGGTTCACGCCGTCGTTGCATGATGGTCGGGGAACGCTGCGCCTGACCTTCCTCTTCGACCCGGCGATCGGCCGCGATCGCTATCTGGGGCTCTACGACCTGATCATGAAGGGCAAGTCTCCGTGGGCGGGCGAACAGCCCGCGGTGACCGACGTGGGCCACACCGAAGCCTTCGAAGTGCTGCGAGCTGGCCAGGCCGACGACCAGCACGCCGGAGGAACGGCTGGGTGGGACTGTCTGACTCTTGCTCCCGACGTCTTCAGCGAGACCGGGCTCTTCGGAACCCCCGCAGAACAGTTCGACCGAGACGATTTCGACACGAGTTCGCTCGGCGGTCTCGAACTTCCGGGCGACCTTCTCCCGACGGATGTCTTCCAAGCCAAGCCGTGGGTCCGCGAGTTCGTGACACGCAACCGCCTGACCTTCTTCCACAGCAGCGCTGCGGCCGCGGTGCAAGACATCGGAGCGCGCCATGTGTGGCTCAAGATGGCCAGCCCCACCATCGAAGCCCTGCGTCAGGCGTTGATCGCATCCCAGACCCGCGTGCGCTGTGGCCACGAGATCGGGTCTGATGGCGAGATCGCAGATCTCGACGATCCACCCGACGCGGCCCGCCACCGGCGCCCGTGGCTCCGTTCGGTGACCGTGACGGGTAAGGCCTCGTTCTTCGGGGCCTCCGACGGCCGCGATGCGTCCACCGCCTTCAAGTTCAGCCCCGACCTCACCTGCGTCATCGGCGGCAGCATGACCGGCAAGAGCACCCTCCTCGACGGGCTGCGGGTCCGGGTCGGCGCGCCCCTGCCGCACGATGAGCGGGCGCGATCCGACGTCACCCAGCGCGCTCAGGCGCGGCTGCTCGCTGGCTCAGCCTCGGTCGAGTTGGACTGCCCCGGCCGCGATCCCACCGCGTCGGAGCACGAACAGTGGCCGGCGGTCTTCTACACGCAGGGTGAACTGCAACGCCTGGCTCGGGAGCCCGACGCAGTCGAGGACGTGTTGGCCCGCCTGGACGTGTCGGAGTCGGCAGCAATTGCGGAGCGCAGGAGCCGGCTGGCGGAACTCGATCGAGAGCTCCGCCGCGCCGCGGCACGGCTCACGGAACTCGAAGCCGGCGTTGCTGACGCCGAGCAGGCTCTCGCCCGGAGCACGCACGCAGCCGACGAACTTGCGGCATTCGCCGACGCCGGGGTCGAGGAGCTCAACCGCGCGTCAGGAGCAGCGACCACCTGGAACAGCCACCTCGATACCGTGACCGCGGTCGCAGGCCAGGCGACCGAGCTGCTGGAAAGGGTCGAGGCCCTACAGATGTCACCGGCCAGCGACGACGCGGATGCACCCGAAGCACAGATGCAACGCAAGTGGGAACCGGTCCTCGCCGCCGCTCGCAGTCTGACCACTGCACTCGCAGGCGCGACCGGCGCCGCGAGGGCCATCCGCGAAGATCAGGAGCAGCGCCGCACCAAACTGCGCGAGCAGGTGGACCGGAACCTCGCCGAGCGCGGGTTCGACGGCTCGAGAATCAACGCGCTACAGGCCCTCAACGCCCAAGCGGCGCTGCGCGACAGCTACCAGGCGAACCTCGACTCCTCTCGCGTCGGGTTCCAAGGACTGCTGGAGACATTCGAGCGTTCGCTGGCCGAGCGGCGGGATCTGGTTGCGGAGCAGCGCGAAGCGTTCGACCGGGTCCTCGACACGATCGGGCGGCAGTTCGGCGGCCGCATCGCGGCGCGCCGGATCGACGGCGGCCTGTCACAGAACTTGGAGCGGTTCCTCGTTGGCCTGGGCCAGAGAGGAATCACGCGCTGGTGGAACGACACCGGGAACACGGAGAGTCCCTCGCCAGATGGGTTGCTGGAGATGCTGAAGGCTGACAGCTTGGAGTCGGTTGGCATGAGCGATGCGGTGCAGGAGACGTTCCGTGCGCAGATGACCTCCGCCCGACGCCGCGATCTGGCCGCGGTGCGGTGCCCGGACCACTACGTACTTGAGTTCCGGCCCGATGGCGACGACTACCGTCCTCTAGACGAGCTCTCCGGCGGGCAGCGTGTCAACCTACTCCTGTCGCTGCTGCTGGAGACCTCGGATGAGCGGCCTCTGGTCATCGACCAGCCCGAGGACGAACTCGACAACCGGTTCCTGTTCGAGACCTTGCTGCCCGCGCTGGGGCGCCTCAAGGGCCGGCGCCAGGTGATCCTGGCCACCCACAACGCGAACATTGTGGTCAACGGCGACGCCGATCAGGTCATCCAGCTCGAGGCCTCCGCGCATCGCGGGCACGTCGCCGCCTCCGGCGCGATAGAAGACCCCGCCGTGCGCGACGCGATCGTGCGAACCGTGGACGGCGGCGACGAGGCGTTCCGTCTCCGCCGAATCAAGTACGGGTTCTGAGCGCGGCCATGGAATGGACCGAGGTGCTTGACCGGGTCGCCGCCGGGGAGGACGAACGCACCGAGTTCAAGCGCCACTTCAGGGACCGCTCCGCAGTCGGCAGGACGATCTGCGCGTTCGCCAACACCGAGGGCGGCCTGGTTGTGTTGGGGATCAGCGACAACCAGGAGATCGTCGGCGTCGCAGAGGACAGCGCGCAGATGCAGGAACGGCTCACATCGTTCTTGCAGTCCGGGTGCAGTTCACCTGTCAGTGCCCGCCTCGGCCGTCACGAAGACCCGAACGGCTGGGTGCACTGGCTGGAGGTGCCCCGCCAACGCGGCTTCGAGCCCATGCGATACGACGGCCGGGTCTGGGTGCGCCGCGGCCGTAGCAGCGTCGAGCCCTCACCGACCGAGTTGCAGGATCTCTACAACACCTTCGGCTACATCCTGACCGAGGAACGGGCCGTCGGGGCCGCGTCCGTCTCCGAGCTCGACACAGAGGCCTTCCGCTCGTACCTGCAATCGCTGGGGATTGACACCGACCGCGACCCGCAACCGGACACATTCGACGACCTGCGCAACCGCGGCGCGGCCGCGGAGATAGGCGGCAGTCTGCAACCGACGCTGTACGGGCTGCTCGCATTCGGCATAACGCCGCAGGCGTATCCGCAGACGCAGAGCTTCTTCGTCGAGTGCGTCGCCTACGACGGGGACGGGCGCGCCGACCGCGTGCTCCAGGTCGCGGAGGCGAAGGGGCGTCTCGGAGAGCAGGTTGAGCGTGCCCTCGGATGGTTCTCGGGGCTGACGAGGCTTGAGACCTACCGCGGGCTGCGGCGACAGGACCGGCTGCTGCTGCCGCTGCCGGCCCTGCGGGAGGCGCTGGTCAACGCGGTGGCTCACCGCGACTATGCGATCACGGGCTCGAAAATCCAGCTCGACGTGTTCGCGGGGCGCGTCGAGATGACGAGTCCGGGCACGCTGCCGAATCACATGACTGCGGACAGTGTGCGTGCAGGGGGGCGCGCTCGGTCCCGGAACGAGTCCCTGGCGAACTACCTGCTCGCGCTCGGCTTCATGGAGCGACGGGGTCGCGGGTGGCCGGTCATGCGGCAAGCGATGCTGGACTTCAACGGCAGCGAGCCCGAGATCGAGCACGATCGCGACAGCAGCTTCGTGAGGGTCCGGTTCCATCTCGATCCACAATCCGCACGAATGGGCCGACCTTGACCGCAGGAGGCCTGCGGGGCAGCGACGACCGGCGCCTGCGGCTTGCCTGACCCGCCCTAGCCGCAGCCGTGGCGCATACCCGCCCGGTCTGCCGAATACGATTCAAGCACGCATGTGGAGACTGGGTCCGCCGACACGGCCGTCCACCCAGTGTTTGCGCCGCTCCGGGGGGGGTCAAGTACAACTGAGCGGGGCTTCAGTTCGTGGCGGCGGGCGTAGTCTTGAGAGTATGGGAACCGGGTCGTCTCTGAAGGTCCGGACCGACATCCGGGTGGACGGCATGACCTGCGGCGCCTGCGCCGCCCGGGTGGAGACCGCGCTGGGATCCGCCGACGGCGTACTCGACGCCCGCGTCAATTTCGCCTCGAGCAGGGCCACGGTGCTGCACGACGGGTCCATCGACGACGTGAACCTGCGCCGCGTGGTGGAGCGGGCCGGGTACTCGGCGCCCGTCGACGCGACCGACGGAAGCGAGGCCGAGCGGCGCCGGATAGCCGGTCTGCGCCGACGTCTGATCGTTGCGGTTGTGGCCGGACTGCCGGTCGTGGCGGTCTCGATGATCCCGCTGCTGCGCTTCGACGGCTGGCGCTGGGGCGCCCTGGTGGCGTCGGCAGTGGTCGTGTTCGGCTCGGGGTGGTCGTTCCACAGGGCAGCGGCGCGCAACCTGCGTCACCGGGCCACCACCATGGACACCCTCGTGTCGATGGGCACCATCGCGGCCTGGCTCTGGTCGACGGTGGTGCTGCTGGTCGGCGTCGACGACGGCCACGTCTACTTCGAGACGGGAACGGTGATCGTCGGCCTGGTGGTGCTGGGCAAGTGGCTCGAGGCCCGGGCCACCCGCCGCTCGGGCGAGGCGGTTCGGGCTCTGGCCCGGCTAGGTGCCACCACTGCTCGCCTGGCCGACGGGACCGAGATCCCGGTCGACGAGCTGGCGGTGGGGATGCGGTTCGTGGTGCGGCCGGGCGAGCGCATCGCCACCGACGGCGTAGTGATGAGTGGCGCTTCTGCGGTTGACATGTCGATGGTGACCGGCGAACCCGTCCCGGTGGAGGTCGCCGCCGGCGATGAGGTGATCGGCGCCACCGTCAACGCCGACGGCACCCTGGAGGTGGAAGCCACGAGAGTGGGCGCCGACACCGCTCTGGCTCAGATCGTGCGCCTGGTGGACGAGGCCCAGGGCGGGCGGGCCGCGGTGCAGCGGCTGGCCGACCGGGTGGCCGGCGTGTTCGTGCCCGTAGTGGTGGTCCTCGCCGCGGCCACGCTCGCGGTCTGGTTCCTGATCGGCTCGGCCGCCCCAGATGCCTTCACCGCCGCGGTGGCGGTACTCATCATCTCCTGCCCGTGCGCGCTGGGGCTGGCCACGCCGCTGGCTGTCATGGTCGGCACCGGACGGGGGGCGCAGCTCGGCGTGATCATCAAGGGCGCCGAGGTGCTCGAGGACACCCGCCGCGTGGACGCCGTCGTGCTCGACAAGACCGGCACGGTCACCGAGGGTCGGCTCGAGGTGGTCGACGCGGTGGCCGCCGCGGGCACCGACGTGACCGCGATGGGCCTGTTGGCGGGTGCCCTGGAGTCGCGTTCGGAGCATCCCGTCGGCGCTGCGGTCGCCCGGCGGTGGCCGTCGAACCGGGCCGTTACCGACTTCTTGAACCATCCCGGCTTGGGTGTGGTCGGCAGGGTCGACGGCGCGGAGGTCCGCGTGGGGCGGCGTCCGCTCTTCGAGTGGATCCCCGACGAACTCGAAGAGGCCGTGGCCGGAGCCGAGGCCGGAGGCCATACCGCGATCCTCGTCGGCAGGGGATCTGCCGCCGAGGCGGTCATCGCGCTGGCCGACACGGTCAAGCCCACTTCCCGTCAGGCGGTCCAGCAGATGAGGGCCATGGGCCTGGAGGTGTCGCTCATCACCGGCGACAACCGCCGTACCGCTCGTTCCGTCGGCGATGCCATCGGCGTGGATGACGTGACCGCCGAGGTGTTTCCCGGCGACAAGGCCGCTGCGGTGGCCCGCTTGCAGGCGGACGGCAAGCGGGTGGCGGTAGTGGGCGACGGCATCAACGACGCGCCCGCGCTGGCTCAGGCCGACCTCGGCATCGCAGTCGGAACCGGCGCCGACGTGGCGGTGGAGGCGTCCGACCTGACCATCGTAGGCGGCGACCTGCGGGCTGTGCCCGACGCCATCGCCCTGTCCCGGCGCACGCTGGGCACGATCAAGGTCAACCTGTTCTGGGCCTTCGC
Source organism: Candidatus Aldehydirespirator sp. (assembly GCA_965221605.1). Taxonomy (GTDB): domain Bacteria; phylum Actinomycetota; class Acidimicrobiia; order Acidimicrobiales; family Aldehydirespiratoraceae; genus Aldehydirespirator. Next base: position 288,633 of record CBDCSK010000009.1, on the reverse strand, counting down.
CTACAACGTGGCCGCCATCCCCCTGGCCGCGACCGGCGTGCTGAGCCCCATGGCCGCCGCGGCCGCCATGGGAGCGTCGTCGCTCTTCGTCGTGTCCAACAGCCTCCGCCTGCGCAGCTTCCGTTCGAATCGCCTGTGACCTCCAGGAGGCGCGAGGGACGCGTCCCGACCTCCACCGTCATCGTGCTGGTCGTGGTCGCGGCCGCCCTGATTGCGGCCTGGTCCGTGCTCTTGGACGGGACTGAAGAGTTGTCCCATTCCGGCAGAGCCGACGCCTCGGATCCCGAGCTTGTCGCTCGGGGATCCGCGGTCTACGCGGAGTCCTGCGCCTCATGTCACGGTGTGAGCCTGGAAGGACAGCCGAACTGGAGGCAGAGGAAGGCCGATGGGACCCTTCCCGCCCCTCCCCACGACGAGACCGGACACACTTGGCATCACAGCGACGTCCACCTGTTCGAAGTGACCAAATGGGGAACCGAAGTCGTCGCCGGGGAAGACTACAAGAGCGACATGCGTGGTTTCGCCGATGAACTCGACGACGCTGACATCTGGGCCGTTCTGGCCTACATCAAGAGTCAATGGCCCGCGGACATTCAGGCTGCACAGGCGCGGCGATAGATGTGCTCACGCCTGAGTCCAGGAAGCTGGGCATGCGGGGTATAGAGGATCAGTTATAGGCTCTAACATCCGCTCGCCGCCCGTGAGCGGGCGAACTGGCCGATGGAGGTTGCAGACATGACCCGCATGACCCCCAGCGAGGCGTTCGTGGAGACGATGGTCGCCCATGGCGTGGACACCATCTTCGGCATCATGGGCAGCGCGTTCATGGACGCCATGGACATCTTCGAGCCCGGCCGGCATCGAGCTGGTGCCGGTGGTCCACGAGCAGGGCGCGGCCCACATGGCCGACGGGTTCTCGCGGGTGTCAGGCCGTCACGGTGTGGTGATCGGCCAGAACGGCCCCGGCATCTCCAACTGCGTCACCGCCGTCGCGGCCGCATTCTGGGCCCACAGTCCAGTGGTGATCGTCACGCCCGAGGCCGGGACGATGGGCATCGGCCTCGGCGGCTTCCAGGAGGCCAACCAGCTGCCGATGTTCGAGGAGTTCACCAAGTACCAGGGCCACGTCAACAACGAGCATCGCATGGCCGAGCTCACCGGCCGCTGCTTCGACCGGGCCCTGTCGGAGATGGGGCCCACCCAGCTCAACATCCCCCGCGACCGCTTCTACGGCGACATCGACATCGAGATCCCCCAGCCCCAGCGCCTCGACCGGGGACCCGGCGGCGACCGCACCCTCAACGAGGCCGCCGAGCTTCTGGCCACCGCATCCTTCCCGGTGATGATTTCCGGCGGCGGCGTGGTGATGGGCGACGCCACGGCCGAGACGGTGGCCTTGGCCGAGCGCCTCGGGTGCCCGGTGGTCAACAGCTACCTGCACAACGACTCGTTCCCGGCCTCGCACCCGCTGTGGTGCGGGCCCCTCGGGTACCAGGGCTCCAAGGCCGCCATGCGGCTCATCTCCCGAGCCGATGTGGTGCTGGCCCTCGGGACCCGCCTCGGACCCTTCGGCACCTTGCCCCAGCACGGATTCGACTACTGGCCGACCGGGGCCAAGGTCATCCAGGTGGACGCCGACTCCAAGATGCTCGGCCTGGTCAAGCGCATAGACGTGGGCATCTGCGGCGACGCCGGCGCGGCCGCGGCCGCGCTGTCGGCCCGCCTGGCCGGCCGGGAGCTGGCCTGCGACGCGACGCGGGTCGCTCGCGCCGCCGACGTCGCGGCAGGCAAGGCCGACTGGGAGGCCGAGCTCGACGACTGGACCGAGGAGACCGACGACTTCAGCGTGGACATGATCAAGCAGGCCGCGGCCGAAACCGACGACTGGATGCACCCCCGCCAGGTATTGCGGGAGCTGGAGAAGGCCATGCCCGAGCGGGTGATGGTGTCGACCGACATCGGCAACATCAACTCGGTGTCCAACAGCTACCTGCGCTTCGAGGAGCCCCGGTCGTTCTTCGCCGCCATGAGCTGGGGGAACTGCGGCTACGCCCTGCCCACCATCATCGGAGCCAAGAAGGCCGCCCCCGACCGTCCCGCGGTGGCCTACGCCGGCGACGGGGCCTGGGCCATGAGCATGGTGGAGATCATGACCGCGGTCCGCCACGACATCCCGGTCACTGCGGTGGTGTTCCACAACCGCCAGTGGGGCGCCGAGAAGAAGAACCAGGTCGACTTCTACGGGCGCCGCTTCGTGGCCGGCGAGCTCGACGGCGGTGAGGACTGGTCGGAGGTGGCTCGGGCCATGGGTGCCGACGGCGTGCGGGTCCACCAGCTAGAGGACGTCGGCCCGGCCCTGACCGCAGCCGTCGACGCCCAGATGAACGGGGGTCGCACCACCGTCATCGAGGCCATGTGCACCAAGGAACTGGGCGACCCGTTCCGCAAGGACGCCCTGAGCCGCCCGGTCCGCTACCTGGAGAAGTACCAGGACTACACCTGACACCCAGGCTGGGGCGGCCTCCGCAACGCGGCTGCCGCTGTGCAGTGTCGTCAGCAGGCGGGCAGCTCCAGCACCCAGCCGACCAGGATCAGGTTCGGGTCGCGCAGAGTGCGGCCGTCGGCCTGGACCCTGCCTGCGTTGAGATCGAAGATCTCCTTCCAGCGCTCGCCGGCTCCGAGGTGGGTCCGGGCGAGCCCCCTCAGGGTGTCGCCGGGCTGCACGGTGACCGTGACCGGTTCCGGCTCGACCGTCGTGATCCGGTCGTCGCCACCGGGCGGGTAGGCGGCTGCGGTGACCCGGCCGGCGAGGTCCTCGGCGATGTAGTCGGCCAGGGCCTGCTGGTAGCTGACGCCCAACTTGGCGAAGACACGAGGACCCCGGCGGCGGACGTGCCCCGCAGCGGCTTGCCCCGCAGCGGCTTGCCCGGCTCGTCGTCGGCGCGTAAGCCTGAATCCACCGATGGGCTGGTCGGGGTGGGCTGGTCGGGGTGTTTGTGGGGGTGTTTGGCTGGTTGGGGTGCGGCGGGTGTTGTTGGGGCGTGTTGGGCCGGCGGTTGGGACTGGGCTGGTTTGTGGCGCTCAGGGGGTGTGTTCTGGGTGGCGCCGGGCCCGGGGCTGGGGGTTCAGATGAGTTGGGGGAGGTTGCGGGTGTGTGTGAGCGCGGCGGTGAATTGGTGTGCCCAGGGCCAGTTGAGCGGGAGGCGGAGTTTGTGTCGGTGGCTGTGGTTGACGAGGCGTCCGGGCACGGCGAGCAGCCGCCGGCGGACGGTGGCGGCTGCGGTGAGCCGTTCGGGGTGCTGTGTGTGTCCGAGTCGTGCGGTCCAGCGGGTGAGGTTGTGGGCCAGCACGGCGCAGGCGAGGTGGGCGGCGTTGGCGAAGAACCTTCCGGAGGGGCAGTGGGGCGAGGCCGTTGTCTTTGAGGTCTCTGATGGCGAGCTCGACTCGGGCGTGGCCGCGGTGGTAGGCGTCGGCGGTTTCGGTGTCGAGGTCGTCTCTGTTCGTGATGAACGCGTGGTGGCGCCAGTCGGGCCACAGCTCGCGTTGGGGGCCTTCTGGGAGTCGGGTGCGGCGCACCACGAGGCGCAGCTTTCGGGGGCCACAGGGGTCGCGGCGGCTCGTTGTGATGGCGCACTCGGCGACCTGGGCTTCCCCGTCGGGGTAGGCGATCGGCGTCCAGGCGGTCTCGTCGATGCCGTCGATGGCTGCTTTGACTTTGGCGTTCTGTGGGATCGTGACCGACCAGCGGGCCTTGTACGTGTCGAGCTTTGCGATCAGCGCGTAGGAGAAGAACCCGGCGTCGGCGCGCACGGTGAGCTTCGTGCCCGGCGCGAGGCGTCCGAGGCGGGCCAGGGTCTCCGCGGCGAAGCGGACATGGCCGCGCTGGGAGGACCCCGACCGCATCCTGGCGTGGAGCACCTCGCCGGTGTCGTCCCGGGTCGCCGCCAGCGGGTGGTAGCCCCAAACCTTGGTGTGGCCGTAGGCCGCGCCCTGCTTGGACTTGCCGTGGACCTCACAGACCGTGGAGTCCAGATCCACCGTCATCTCCGCCGCTGCCGGCGCCGCGCCCGAAGACCACGCCCGGCTGAGCGCCAGCTCCAGGGCGCGGTCGAACTGGCGCACATGGCCCCAGGTGAAGGACCGCAGCCACGTCCCCCAACGTCGACGGCGCCGCAGGCTCAAAGCCCAGCACCGCCGAAGCGGACCCGGCCCGCAGCCTGTCGGCGTCGCCGATGAACGAGCCGCCCACCAGCATCGACGCCACCACCGACAGCGCCTTCGCCCCGGACCCACGGCCCGCCGCGGGCGGGCGCACCGCATCGTCGATGAGCGCCTCCAAACCCAGCCGGCCCATCACCGTGCCCGCCAACAGCAGCCCCGCATCGGCCACCAGCGAAGCGTCGTCGAACACCGCCTCGATCCCGTCGATACCACCCGCTACGCTGCTCACAGGAAGTGCCTCCTCACATGGCCAGAATCACTGTTGACTCAAACAGCATTCTCCCATGTCAGGAGGCCTTTCCGGTTGGACGCGCCAACCCCACAAACCTCACCGCGCCGGTGGATCCAGGGTAAGGTCTGACGACCCGACCCCAGGAGCGGACCCGATGCCCATTTCCCCGATGCCCATTTCGATGACCCGCCACCGCCGGGGGGGGGCGTTGTCGATCCTGACGGCGGCCGGGGGAGGTGCGCTGCGGGGCGCCGGGCCGGATCCGGGGTTGCTTGGAGCGCGGTTGTAGCGGTTCGCCGGTTCGCGGCGGCCGCTGCTGCCGTTGCGGTGCTCGCGGCGGTGTCGGCTGTCGCGGTGGCTGCGCAGTCCGGCGGCGACTGCTATGTCGGGCTGGTGGTGGCGCCGGGTGAGAGGTGCACCTACCCGGGCACGAGCCAGGAGTTCTGGGTCGACGCGTCCGGCCGCGGGCACTTCATCTTCTTCACGGCCGGAACCGGCATCAACGCCCTCGGCGCCACCATCAACGGCGTCACCTACCACTTCAAGGCCTCCAAGCAAGCCGACGGCAACTGGATAATCGAGGCCGCGGGACCCCCGACGACAACGACCACGACGACGACGACCACGACCACCACGACGACCACGACCACGACCACGACGACGGTGCCGCCTGCTGTCGGGGTCCCGTCGGGCAGCTACAGCGATGTGGCCTCGGATCGCTATTTCAGCGAGGCGGTGGCGTTGCTGGCTGCTGACGGGGTGTTCGCGGGCACCGACTGCGCGGCGGGGTCGTTCTGCCCGGACGCGCCGGTGGACCGCAAGACGATGGCGGTGTGGGATGGTGCGGATCCTCGATGGCGCCGACCCGGCCGCGGTGACGCGGCCGCGCTTCGATGACGTGGACGCCTCGGGGTTCCATGCTCCGTTCGTCGAGCGGATGGCCGAGTTGGGGGTGACCTCGGGCTGCGGCGACGGTTCGGGGTTCTGCCCCGACGAGACGGTGAGCCGCGCCCAGATGGCGGTGTTCCTGTCGCGGGCGTTCGATCTCGCCGATGGCGCCGATCCGGGGTTCAGCGACGTGCCCGCGGGCGCCTGGTACGCGGCCGACGTGGCCAGGCTGGCCGCGTCGGGGGTCACCGCCGGGTGCGGCGACGGCACCCGCTACTGCCCCCGAAGCCGACACCAGCCGCGCCCAGATGGCCACCTTCATCCACCGCGCCCTGGGCCGAGCCGGGCGCAAGCCGTCGGACGGTCCTCCTGCCACGCTCGGTTTGTCCCGGTTCTACGACAAGTACCTGGACGCCGGCGGCATACCCGTCGTGTCTTCCGCTGCTGTGCCGGATGCGGCGCTGTACCGTGCCAGAGACATCGTCACCGAGATGCTCTCGCACCGGTTATCGCCGAGATCCGCCATGGCAAACCACGGTGTGAGAGTCGCCATCATGGCCCGTGCCTCGGTGGCCTCCGGCCTTCCCGAGTTCTCCGATTCCAGCAGTTCCTGGGACGACCGCACCAAGGGGGGCGGCTTCTTTGCTGATCCGGTGGTCGTGATCGCGGAGGAGAACCTCCTTTGCTACAGCGACGACCTCTTCCCTCATGAGGACATCACCGTTCATGAGTTCGCCCACGCCGTTCACTTCGCCGGGGCCGCGCGGCAGCCCGGGAGCAACTTCGACTCGCGTCTCGCCACCGCCTACGAGCAGGCCATGGCTGCAGGACTCTGGGAAAACACCTACGCCGCGGCCAACGCAGGGGAGTATTGGGCTGAGGGAGTTCAGTCCTGGTTCGATCTGAACGATCCTCCAGGGTTCATACACAACCAGATCGACACCCGAGAAGAACTGCAGGCATATGACCCGGCCCTTGCCGGTCTCATCCAAGACGTGTTCGGCGATGCGACTGTCACCTCATCATGTCACAGCGCCACATCCGGGGCCCGTGACAACAGCCGGATCCAAGGTGTGCTGCTGGGGCCTGACGGAACACCCCTCGAGGGAATCGGGCTATCGGCCCGGAGCGACGATGAAAGCCACGGCGGCTACAGCGAGACACAGCCAGACGGCACATTCGCTATCGCGGTCCCCGATGGGTCCTTCGCCTTAGAAATCTGGGTGAACACGGGTGAGGACTGCACGCTCGTCGGATGGTACGGCCCCAACGGGTTCACCACCGTCCGCGAGTCAGCGACACCTGTCGTGGTCGATGGGGCGAGCGTCTCCGGCATCGAGATCGTCCTGCCCCAGGCACGGGATGATCTCCCCTTCATTGAGTGGTGCGCTTGACCCTCCGCAAGACGCCGGTGAAACCCCGTTGTCGATCCAGACGACAGCCGGGAGGGTGCACCGCCGACTGCCGGGGGCCGTCAAGCTTCCTGCAGGCGGCGCAGGCGCTCGGTCACCATCTCGTCGCCGGTGGGCGTGCCGTCGTGGAACGAGCCGATCAACTCGTCGAGGGGCGACTCGAGCCCGCCGTAGTTGCACTCGATGAAGCGGTGGTGGAGCTGATGGTGGAAGTCCCCCAACTCGAAGCGCTGGCGGGCCGGGAGCCGGACCGCGTCGTAGCCGGTGTGGCTCATCGGCGCCCCCACCGTGTGGTGCATGATCGCGAACAGCATGTGGACCGGGCTCGACGGCACCACCAGCAGCACCAGGATGTCGCTGTAGAGGATCACGTGCTCGAGGGGGTGCATGGACAGGCCCGACCACGGGCCGATGTTCATGTTGCGGTGATGCCAGGAGTGGACGTGGGTATAGACCGGCCTGCGATGCAGCAGCCAGTGCCCGGCCCCGAAGTAGAGGACCGACCAGAACGGAGCCGACCGCAGCGGCAACTCGGGGGTGTAGTTCCAGGCCTGCCGCTTCCTGGCGGTCACGCGGCGCAGCGTAGTGCTTGATCGTCGTTCGAGGTGCGCTCCGTCCGCGTTCGATCAGGACATCCGGATGAACTCGACCCAGTTGCCGTCGGGATCCTCCACCATGGCGATCGTCACGCCCGGACGGCTCTCCGTCGGGGGCCACACGACGGGTGCGCCGGCCGCTTCGCAGTCGGCCACCGCAGCATGGACATCGTCCACCGAGAGGGTGAAGTACCGCAGACCGGTGCATCCGGTGATGCCTCCGGTGGGACCGGGCGGCACGTCGGTGGTGGGCGTCACCAACTTCAGCACGCTGTCGTTGCAGAGCAGGCGGTCCATCCGCGCGATCCCGATGGCCTCCAGCGCCAACGTGGCCTCGAACTCGAGACCCACGACATCCCGGTAGAACTCGAGCATGGCGTCGCCGTTGGTGGTGACGATCCCCAGATCGAAGCCCGCCTTCGTGATGTTGGCCGCCATGTCTCGTTCCTCCAGTCGCGGCAGCAGTGGGCCATCAGTGAAGCAGCCGGCCGAGCGCCGCGCACGTTCTGACGGGGCGGGCCCTGTGGCGGTAGCACCCGGGCGACCCTCTACCATCAGGCCGCGTGTCCTGCCCAGAGAAGCCATGACTGCCGGCCGCACGGCGCTGGTGACCGGCGCCGGGTCGGGGATCGGCTATGCGTGTGTCGACCTGCTCCTCGATCGGGGCCACCGGGTGATCGCCGTGGACCTGCGGGCCGGCCGGATGGCGGAGCGGGTCCGTGACCTTCGGGCCATCGTCGAGATCGACGTGGCCGACGCCGACTCAGTGAACGCCATCGACGACATCGACGAGATCGACATCGTGGTGCAGTGCGCGGCCATCGCCGGGCCGATCGTGCCGCTGACGGAGGTGTCGCCCGCCGACTGGGACCGGGTCATGGCTGTCAACGTCTCGGGCGTGGTCAACGTGATGAGGGCCACCTTGCCTTCGATGGTGCGGCGGGGATGGGGCCGGGTCGTCAACGTGGCCAGCATCGCCGGCAAGGAGGGCAACCCGGCCCAGTCGGCGTACTCGGCCAGCAAAGGCGCGGTAATCGCGCTGACCAAGTCGGTGGCCAAGGAGCTGGCCACCTCCGGCGTGCTGGTCAACGCGGTGGCCCCGACCGTCACCGACACCCCGCTAATAGGCCCCGCGTCGCAAGAGGTCTTGGACTTCATGGTGGCCAAGATCCCGATGGGCCGGATGTGCCAGCCGGAGGAGGTCGCCGCGCTGGTGGGCTGGCTGTGCTCGGAGGAGTGCACGTTCAGCACCGGCGCCTGCTACGACATCACCGGCGGCCGGGCTACATACTGACGAGGAACACCGGGAGGCAGACGATGACCGTGGAACGCAGAGCGCTGGTAACCGGCGCCGGATCAGGGATCGGTGCGGCCTGCGTGGACCGTCTGCTGTCCTACGGCTGCCGGGTCGCCGCGGTGGACCTGCACGCCGGCGACATGGCCGACCGGGCCGATGAGCTGGAGGCCATACACGAGGTGGACGTGACCGACGCCGCCGCGGTGCGGGCCATCGACGGCATCGATCAGATGGACATCGTCGTTCAGTCCGCCGGCATCGTCGGGCCCAACGTCCCGCTGCTCGAAACCCCCGCTGACGAATGGGAGCGCACGCTGAGGGTGAACGTCACCGGGATCTTCAACTGTGATGCAGGCCACCGTGGGCGGCATGGTCGAGCGGGGCTGGGGGCCGGGTCGTCAACATCGCCAGCATCGCCGGCAAGGAGGGCAACCCGAACCTCAGCGCCTACTCCACCAGCAAGGGCGCCGTCATCGCGATGACCAAGTCAGTGGCCAAGGAGCTGGCCACTACCGGCGTGATCGTCAACTCGATCGCGCCGGCGGTGATAGCCACCCCCATGAACCTCGCCACCGCGCCGGAGGTGCTGGACTACATGCTCTCGAAGATCCCCATGGGGCGTCTGGGCCAGCCCCGAGGAGGTGGCCGCCCTGGTCGGCTGGCTGTGCTCGGAGGACTGCTCGTTCAGCACCGGCGCGTGCTACGACATCTCCGGCGGGAGGGCGACCTACTGATGGCCGAGCACTTCCTTGTCACCGGCGCCGACGGGTGCATCGGCGCGTGGACGGTGCGTCTCCTGCTCGACGAGGGCGCCGAGGTCACCACATTCGACCTCGGCGCCAACGACAGCCGGCACCGTCTCATCGCCGGCGGCCGCCCCGCTGGACTTCCGCCGGGTGGTCGGCGACATCGTCGACCGGGCTGCGGTGGTCGAGGCCATGTCCGGCGTGGACCGGGTGATCCATCTCGCCGCGCTTCAGGTGCCCTTCTGCCGGGCCGATCCCAGCGCCGGCGCGGCCGTCAACGTGCAGGGAACTGTGAACGTGTTCGAGGCGGCGGTGGAGCACGGCATCTCGCCGGTGGCCTACGCCTCGAGTGCCGCCATCTACGGACCGCCGGAGCTCTATCCCGAGCCCATGCTCGGACCGGACGCGCTCCCCAAGCCGGCCACCCTGTACGGCGCCTACAAGGTGGCCAACGAGCAGACTGCCGCGGTGTTCGCGGCCGACCACGGGCTCGCCTCGGTGGGGCTGCGCCCGTTCACCGTTTATGGGGCCGGCCGGGATCAGGGCGTCACCTCCGCGCCGACCGCGGCCATTTACAGCGCGGTGCGGGGTGAGCCGTACACGGTGGGGTACGGGGGAGTGACCGACTTCCATTACGCGCCCGACGTGGCCCGAGCGTTCATCGCGGCCTCCCGGGTCGACTTCGATGCTCCGGCCGCGCCCGCGGTGAATCTACGGGGCCATGTGACGTCGATCGACGACTTCGTGGAGCGGGTCCGCAGCGTTACCGGCTTCAACGACCTCGACGTGGACGGCGACCCGCTGCCGTTCGCTCAGGCCCTGTCGCCCGCCGGACTGGCAGAACTGCTGGGAGACATGGAACCCACACCGCTGGACGACGCCATAGCCGAGACGGCCCGTCTCGTGTCGGCCGCGGCCCCATAGCCGCATCCGGGGCCGCCCCGGCAGGACGCGGTGGTGCTTCGCTCGGCGCGTGGCACGCTATGGCGGTGACCGCGGCCGCGGATCCCGCCACCTCCCGTCCCGGCAGCCCCGACGCCGGCCCGACCGAGCGGGGTCTTCAGCCTGTCGGTGGTGGTGTCGGGGGTCCGCTGCTTCCTGTTCTACGTGCTGTTCCCGTGGCTGCTGCCCGCAGCCGGCATCGCCTCGGGAGTGGGCTCGGGAATCGGTCTGGCCGTCGGCTCGGTCGCCATCGTGTTCAACGTCTTGAGCATCCGGCGCTTCCAGCGGACCAGGCACCGGTACCGGTGGCTGATAACCGCGCTCAACGCGGGGATAATCGTGCTGCTGTCCGTGCTCATGGTCATCGACCTGAACGACCTCCTATAACGGGGGAGAGGCTGTGACCACGATCCCCGACTTCTCTCGGGTCGAGCTTCGCGACGGCGATGCCGCGGCCCGCCCGGCTGCCGTGCCCACCGACGGCCCCGTCTTCGAGACGCCCGAGGGCATCCCGGTCCCGCCGCTGGCCGTTTCGTCCGACCTTGAGGGCGCCGACTTCGTGGGCAGCTACCCGGGCCTGCCCCCGTTCGTGCGGGGGCCCTATCCCACCATGTACGTGACCCGGCCGTGGACGATCCGCCAGTACGCCGGGTTCTCCACCGCCGAGGAGTCCAACGCCTTCTACCGGCGCAACCTGGCCGCCGGCCAGCGGGGCCTCTCGGTCGCCTTCGACCTGCCCACCCACCGGGGCTACGACTCCGACAACCCCAGGGTGGCCGGCGACGTGGGCATGGCCGGGGTGGCCATCGACTCGATCCTCGACATGCGGGTCCTGTTCGACGGCATCCCCCTCGACCAGATGACCGTGTCGATGACCATGAACGGCGCGGTGCTCCCCGTTCTGGCCCTCTACGTGGTGGCCGCCGAGGAGCAGGGAGTCAAGCCCGAGCAGCTCGCCGGGACCATCCAGAACGACATCCTCAAGGAGTTCATGGTCCGCAACACGTTCATCTACCCGCCGGCGCCGTCGATGCGGATCGTGGCCGACATCATCGCATTCACCGCCGAGCGGATGCCGAGGTTCAACTCGATCTCGGTCTCCGGCTACCACATGCAGGAGGCCGGGGCCACCCTCGACATCGAGTTGGCCTACACCCTCGCCGACGGCGTGGAGTACGCCCGGGCCGGGCTCGCCGCCGGGCTCGGCATCGACGAGTTCGCGCCCCGGCTGAGCTTCTTCTGGTGCGTGGGCATGAACTTCTTCATGGAGGTGGCCAAGCTGCGGGCCGCCCGCCTGCTGTGGACCCGGCTGATGAGCCGGTTCGAGCCCCGGGACCCCCGCTCGCTGTGCCTGCGGACCCACTGCCAGACCAGCGGCTGGAGCCTCACCGCCCAGGATCCCTACAACAACGTGGTCCGCACCTGCGTGGAGGCCATGGCCGCGGTGCAGGGCCACACCCAGTCGCTGCACACCAACGCCTTCGACGAGGCGCTGGCCCTGCCCACCGACTTCTCGGCCCGCATCGCCCGCAACACCCAGCTGTTCCTCCAGCACGAGTCGGGGATCACCCGGACGGTGGACCCGTGGGGCGGCAGCTATCACGTGGAGCGGCTCACCAGGCTGCTGGCCGATCGGGCGTGGGACCACATCTGCGAGGTGGAGGAGTTGGGCGGGATGGCTGCGGCCATCTCCAACGGCCTTCCCAAGCTGCGCATCGAGGAGGCTGCGGCCCGCACCCAGGCCCGGATCGACTCGGGCCGCCAGGCCGTGATCGGCGTGAACCGGTACCGGGTCGAGGATGGCGCGGGTGCGGGTGCGGGTGCGGGTGCGGCGGTGGAGGTGCGGCGGATCGACAACGCCGAGGTGCGGCGGGCCCAGGTTGCCCGGCTGGAACGGTTGCGTTCTGAGCGGGACGCCGGGCCTCTGCGGGCTGCCTTGGGGGCGTTGACGGCGGCCGCTCGCAGCGGTTCGGGGAACCTGCTGGCCTTGTCGATCGACGCTGCCCGGGCCCATGCGACGGTGGGGGAGATCAGCGACGCGCTCGAAACCGTCTACGGTCGTCATGTGGCAGAGATCCGATCGGTGGAGGGCGTGTACCGCAACGAGGCCTCTGGCTTTGATTCTGGCGACGGTGGCGGGGCCGGGGCCGGTGGGATCAACGCCGTGCGCAGCCGGGTGGACGACTTCGCGGCCCGCCGCGGCCGCCGGCCCCGGATCCTGGTGGCCAAGGTCGGCCAGGACGGCCACGACCGGGGTCAGAAGGTGATCGCCACCGCCTTCGCCGACCTCGGTTTCGACGTCGACGTGGGGCCGCTGTTCGCCACGCCGGACGAGGTCGCCCGCCAGGCCGTCGAGGCCGACGTCCATGTGGTCGGGGTGTCGTCGCTGGCCGCCGGGCATCTGACCCTGGTGCCGGAGCTGCGCCGCGCTTTGGACCGGCTCGAGCGCGACGACATCGCCATCGTCGTCGGCGGGGTCGTCCCCGACGCCGACGTCGACGCGCTGCTGGCCGCGGGCGCGGTGGCGGTGTACCAGCCCGGAACGGTGATAGCCGCCGCCGCCGCCCAGCTGCTGGAGTTGCTCTAGGTGACCGGCCTGGCCGCCGGCGTGCTGGCGGGCGACCGCACCGCTCTGGGGCGGGCCATCACCCTGGTGGAGTCGACCCGGCCCGACGACCGCGGCCGCGCCCAGGAACTGCTGTCGGAGTTGCTGCCCCACGCCGGGGGGGCCCACCGGGTGGGTGTCAGCGGCGTTCCCGGTGCGGGCAAGTCGACGCTGATCGACACCCTCGGCACCCGGCTCACCGGGGCCGGCCACCGGGTCGGTGTGCTGGCCGTGGACCCGTCGAGCACGGTCACGGGCGGATCGATCCTGGGGGACAAGACCCGCATGGCCCGCCTGGCCGCCGACGAGGGCGCGTTCATCCGGCCGTCGCCGTCGGCGGGGACGCTCGGCGGCGTCACCAGCACCACCCCCAACGCGATCACGGTGCTGGAGGCGGCCGGCTACGACGTGGTGCTGGTGGAGACGATGGGTGTGGGCCAGTCGGAGGCGGCGGTGCACGCTTCGGTCGACTGCCTGTGCGTGCTGGCGCTGGCCGGCGCGGGCGACGAGCTGCAGGCGGTCAAGCGGGGCCTGTTGGAGCTGGCCGACGTGCTTGCCGTCAACAAGGCCGACGGTGCGGGCGAGCAGGCGGCCCGGCTGGCCGCGGCCGAGCTCCGCCGGGCCCTGCCGCTGCTGGCCCCGACCCGCACCGACGGCCCGCCCCCGGTGATGACGGTGTCGGCGCTGACCGGTGCGGGCGTGGACGGGCTGTGGGACCGCATCGTCGAGCACCGCCGCCTGCTGGAGTCCTCCGGCGGCCTGGCCCGCCGCCGGGCCGGGGGCCGTCTGGCCTGGATGCAGGTGCTGCTGGAACGCGGCCTGCTGGAGCAGTTCGAGTCACGCCCCGGCCTGCAAGAGCGCCGAGCCGAACTAGAGCAGGCCGTCGAACGGGACGAGATCACCCCCGAGTCCGCCGCAGCCGACCTGTTGTCCCTGTAGGGGTCACGGCCCCCGACCACGGCACCAACTCCGGCAGTCCGCTACGCTCAGCAATCCCACCGCGTCCAGCCAAGAGCGGGCAGGAGATGTACTACTAGGCCCCCTAGTGGTACATCTTGACTATGTTCCGGTTTGGAATCGTGCGGGAGGGTAGCGCTGCCCGGCGCGTTTGCAAACGTCTTCTTCGGTGCCGTCTAGCCGCAGGGTGGCGCCGAGGCGCTTGACAGCAGGTGGTCGCTCCAGGCCTGCATGACCGGGCGGCGGCGCTCCAGAAGGTCCGAGCGCTGGTAGGCGCCTGCGACGCCCTTGACCACATGGCCGAGCGCGGCCTCCGCGACGGGGTCGGGCACCCCGGTGTCGGCGGCCCAGGACCGGAACGCGGTCCGCAGGCCGTGGACGGTGCCCACCCCGAGCCGTGCGGTGAGCCTGCGCAGCGCGTTGGGGGGCATCCCGCTGGCGCCCGAACTGCCGGGGAAGACCAGAGGCGGCGCGGTGCCGCTGAGGTCCCGGGCCTGCTCCAGCACCGCCAGCGCCCCCGCCGACAGCGGCACGCGGTGGGCGCGGCCCGTCTTGTAGCGGTCCGGCGGGATGGTCCACACCGCGGCGTCGAGGTCGGCCTCGGCCCAGGTCATCCCCCGAATGTCGGCTGTGCGGCAGGCGGTGAGCGCCACCATCTCCCAAGCGAGCCTGAGCAAGGGCCTCGCCCCGCAGCCCCGTACCCGCAGCAGGGCATCGGGGAGGTCGCACCATGCGATCGCCTCGTGGTGCACCGTCTTGACGGCTTGTCGGGGCAGCGCCGCGAGCGCCGCCGCGGTGGGGTCGTCGTCCCGGAACCCCGCGCCCACGGCCCAAGACATCACCGCCCGAACCATCGAGGCCAGCCGGTCCCTCGACGTCCGGTGGGGACAGCCCTCCAGGACGGCATAGACATGGGCCCGGGTGACCTCGGTCACCCGCAGGCCCCCCAGCGCGGGCAGGGCGAACCGCTCGAGCAGCCTGCGCCAGGTCTGCGCGGTCGCGGCCGACCGCCACATCTCCGACCGCTGGGCGATGACCGTCTCAGCCGCCTCCGCGAAGGTGGGGACATCCGACGCCACGGGGTGGCGGCCGGCTCTCGCGGCGAAGGCGTTGTCGAGGGCCCGGGCCCGGGCCTCCGCCAGGGTGACCAGCGGATAGGGGCCGAGGCCGATCCTGGTCTCCTTGCCGTCGACGCGCACGCGCTGGCTCCAGGTCTTCGAGAGCCGCCCCGATGCCGTCGCCTTGACCAGCAGGCTCAGGCCGTGGCCGCGGGAGCCGTCGCCGTAGCGTCCCGGCTGGGTCAGAGCACGCACCTGGCGGGCCGTGAGCGGGAGCCTCTGAGGCGTTACCACTGGCGGTTATCCCTCTCGTTATCCCTACCGACTTGTGTCTTCACGCATGAGATGCGGCCTTGGATGGGGCTGCCTTGGTGAGAATTGGGTGAACTACTGTAAGTGTCATTATCTTTTAATTATTTTTTGGAGGGGTGGGGTTTGTGGCGTACGAGTTGGGGGCCAAGTGAACCACCAACCCACCCACCACAACCCACCGTCAGGCCTCCTCGCCAGACTCCGCGAAGCCCACGGCGACGACCGGGGCGTAGCCCTTCAGACCGTCATCATCATCGTCGTGATGCTCGCCATAGCGGGCGCGGTAGCCGCGGTGCTGTTCAACCGTGCCAGTGACGTGACCAACGAACTCGAGACCGCAGACGTAACCGGCACCAAGATTGACACCAAGCTCGAATGCGAGAGCCACACGATGGGAAGCAAGGGGGGTGTGCCAACTAGCGGCACTTGCACCTGGCAAGAGACAGGTCTCGCCCAAAAGGCAGCCCCCCAGGAAGTGACCGCCGGAGCTTGCCGCTTGGCCCGCGGGACGCTCACGCTTACCAACCAATCCTCGGCCGGTTCAGCAACGTGCGTAGTGAGCGACCCAGGCATTCAACCCTAGAGCGCTGGTTCGGGGCCGCTGATCCCTTGCGGCATATCAAACACCCGAGCCTTCGTAGGCCGTCTGGTTGAGGAAGGTCAAGGAGTCTCTGCTGGACGGCTGAAACGGGCGGTCCCGCGGTTTGCGATCCTGGTATGGCGGCTCCTTCGGAGTGTGCTTGTAGCAGCCGGGACCCGTAGCCGCGGGACCGCTCCACCATAACCAGGCGCGATCCGACGGCCGTGCCCTTGGTGGCCGCTCGGGCTACCGGAGTCCAAGCTGTTCCCCGTTGGGCAGCGTGCCCCAAGCTGCCTCGAGCAGTTGTTTCGCTGTCTCAAGAGGAGCCGTGTCGGTCTCCGTGTCGCTCTCAATGTCGGCGAAGAACTGTGCGATCGTGTTCTTGGCGTGGAGCGGTATCTTTCCGGCGGCTGCGGCGAGCGCCAACTCTGCAAGGAGCGTCGCCTGACTGCCGGGCTCCTCGAATGCTGCTCTGTGCCAGATTTCCGACAGCACGTCGTCCACCGTTCGGCCCGGTCGTTCCCAGCACGCTTCGAAGGGTCTGATCCATCGCAGCACCGCGCAGATGATCGGCACCTCAAAGTAGACGACCGGTATTCTAGACAGATCGAACCGAAGTCCCGGCGGACCGCCCTGAGCGCCTTCTTCGAGGCGCCGACGATGCAGCGCCGCTCCTACGCCCACGAGCGTGCCGACCATCGACATGCGGTGACCAAAGAGCGAGTTCGGCAGCAGACGGGGCAGGTGCTCAGAGTCGCGATCCGGCCTTCCGCACATCAACACGGCCGCAGGGTTCGACGCCCCGGACTCCGGGTTCCAGATCTCGCGACGGGCGGGCCAGTCACTCTGTGTGCTGTTGAGCACCCATTGGCGACGCGCCTGTGCATACGCCGATGCCTCCGATGACAACAGGTCGTCGTCGAGCGTCTGCCTGAACAGGCGCTGCTCCTCAGCCAAGGGATGATCTCGTGACGGCAGGTAGGTCATCCACATCGCCGCTAGTCGGTTGCTGAAGGAGCTGCGAACAGACCGCCATTCTTCATACGAAGACGGTCGAGCGTGCAGCACCAGGCCGGACACGACGTAGCTTCCTGAGGGGCGATCGCTCAGCGCACGGTGAATGCGGATCAGGATCTCCTGGACGGTTCCACCTGTGACTGTTCCCACGGCCATCACGAGAATGTGCGAAGCGTCCTCGAGTTGCTCCGCGACAGATTCACGATCGTCGTCATCCGGGCTTGACGCGAATCGAACTACCGGGATGTTCGCGGCCTTCGTGCTGCCGTCGTTGAGTCTTGTCTTGGCCCAGTTGACGAACTCATCGAACCCGTCGTGGTCGATGTCCTCATCCAGCGCGGCGATCGCGTCGAAGCCGGCCAGCTCGTCCATGTCGATCCGGCCGTCGTTGTGGTCGCCTCGCTCCAGTGCCCGCTGATCATCGAGTGCCTCGACCAGGCGCTGGTGCGAGATCAGGCGGTGGGGGTAGAAGCAGACCCCCCAGCGCCTAGCCCTGCGCCGCATCCTGGTGCGCTCCGCCGGATCGCAGTCAATGCCGATGCCGTCGGTGTCGTCGTACATTTGCAGCAGGTTGGCGATCCTGCGAGCGCTGGCCGGTGGATCAGGCATCACCACGACCGGTGGCTCCGGAAGCGAGGTGTTCGCGAAGCTCGCCGGATCGATTCGCACATAGGGCGCACGGTCGGCGCTGCGGCACAGTTCACAATCGTCGCCGGCTGCGAAGGACTCCCCGCCGGGTATGTGCAGCCACGGTTCGCTGCGTGCATCGGCATCATCGTGCCAACGAGCGGCCTGTGGCTGGGTCCGGTGGACGAGCGTCTCGAGCCTCCAGCCGGCTCCGCTGCCGCCCCGCCCGATGCGCGCATCGAGGCATTGCGACAACGAATCCGCGGTTTGCCCCGTGGAGGAGACCGACAGCAACGCCAAAGCGCCGTTGGCGCCGACCGTCAGTTCTACGAGCTCCTCGTCCTGAAGCCGCGAGTGCGGGTAAGCGTCTCGAATGGCGACCGGGCCGACCGTCATGCCGGCCTCTGCCGCGGCGGCTTGGAGCGCCATCACGACCGGGAGCAGGGTGCTGGTGTCCAGAAGGACGGCGGTCCCGGTGCCAATGTACGGATACAGCCAGGTTGCGAGTACTGCCGCGTCGCGCGGCGACCGGATCGCGTCACCCACTCGGATGAAGTCGCTGCGGTGCTCTCCAGACGGAGCTTCGTAGTGGAACGTCCTCGGCTTCCAGTGAGCGCTTCCCGCACTTATGAGCGCCGCCAGCTCCACCGCGCGGGCTGTTGCCAGCAGGCTTGGTTCGTCGCTCACCGGCACCGACCAGCGCACTGGCGTCGATTGCTCGCCGAGCACGAAGTGAACCACCCCGATGGGAGGAGCGTGGCCCGATCGGCTTTCGACAAGGTCGCTTATGATGCTGATCCTGTCCCGGAGACTGTCGTCGATCGGGGCCGGGGACCGGATCAGCACATGGGTGAGCCCGCTAAGCACGGATTCCTCCACAAAGCGGAGTTGACCGGCGACCTCGCCCTCCCATCCGCCTACATGCTCCCCGGCGACATCAACGAAGAGGAGGCCGCCGGCCACATCGACGGTCTCGGTGCGTGGAGTGGCTCGGTAGGGCTCCACGCGCACGTAGCTGCAGGTGCTCGAACCGCCCGTCATCGAGTCTCCAGCGGTTAGACGGGCTGAGGAACCGAACTACTTCTGTAGAGCCTGCTTCGGAACTCGTTCAGTTGGTGCTCATGTACATCTTCTAGACGGGGAATGCGGATCTTCACATGAACCGTCGTCCCGCGCCATGGCAGTTGAGCGATTCGTCTCTCTACCTGCAGTGATTGATCGTCAGAGCCGATGGCTGGTACGTCGACCTGAACGCGCGTCGCGCTCTGACCGTCGCTGAGGTCGTCTTCAGAGGTGACCCAGATTGTTCCGCCGGCAAATTCGGCAAGAACAGAAAGACACCACAAGCCTCCTCCAGCGTGCCCGTCGATATTGCGGTCGGTCAACCGTTCTCGCAGCACGCGTTCCACGATGTCGGCTGATTCTGCCGACTTCAGCGACGTCGGGTGCTTCCAACGCATCGTTCTAGGAATGCCGAACCCGTTGTCGAGCGCGATGAAGTGGAGCCGGTCGTAGCTGTCGGTGCCTCCGGTGGTGACGCCGACAAGCAGACACGATCTCGCCCGGTTGACCACCATCGGCCCGAGCCAGTCCGCGTCGAAGCCGGTGTCTAGGCGGTTGAAGGCATGGGTGGAGAAGTTGTCGAGCACCTCCATAAGCGCCCTGCACGCCCACAGGAGGAACATCCGGTGCGCCTCGCGTCCGGCGCCCGCGCCAGGCTTCGGGATGATCTCGCCCAAGAATGGGAACGCTGCAGAGCCTTCGTAACGGCGGAAGTAGCCGGACTCAGCCCTCGCGTGCGTGTTCGCGTACAGGTAGGACCGCTCGCTGACAGGCGTTCCCGAGGCCTCCCCGAACAGCACGGGCCCCGTCTTGGGAGTCCAGTTGCCGGCACTGCATTTCAAGGCGTTCTCGGCGAAGCCATTGCTTGCCGCGCATTCGAGATGTCCCGGCCGTTGAGCCAGCGCGTGGTAGAGGCCGCCCCGCAGCAGTTGAAGGTGAACGCCCCGCGCGGCGGGCAGAGCAACCCTCAAAGGCAGATCGGAGAAGTGCCCAGCAAGCAGGTTGGTGACGCTGGATGCCCACCATGGGCCGACGCGGCGCGCCGATGCCCGTCCATCGTCGAGTGAGCGGAGGTCAAGACCCAAGGGGGCGCCGTCGGAGAGGGCGCGTTGCAGACAGACCAGCAGATCCTGCACGTCGCGCTCGGAGGTCCCAGTCACCCTGTGGGTCGCCTCCGTCAACGTGCCTTGGGTCACGCTCGTAGAGTACATCGGCCAGCGTCATTGCGCCGACCGCTTGTGGGAGGCAGATTGGCTGTCCTTGGCTTGGACCAGCACGGACCGCAGGCGCGCGTGAACATCTGGCCCGTTTAGGCCGCCTATGCCACTGGCGCTAGGTCGACTCGGTGGCTCGAAGGAACGGCTTGCGCCCCGCCGTCGATCAGCCGCGCCTCAAGACGACAGACTCCGCAGTCGCCGTCAGAGCAATGCGCAGGTTCCGACGAACGAGGCACAGGCGCTCATTCTGCAGCCGAGCCGATCAACTCGTTGACGAGCCTGGCTGTCTCGCCGAACTGCTCGCGCATCACATCGGTGAACATGGACTCGTCGATGCCGTCAAGGCGATCCGGCACAGACTCACGCGCCACGCACCAGCCGTTCTCGCGGGAGAACGTCAGCGAGCAGACCTTCGAGCGGGTCAGGGTCGGCCCATCGCTGCGGCTTTCCGAGCTGGACGACGCGGAGAGCTCATGGCGCCTCATCATGTTGTTGAACTGCGAGACGAAGAAGTCCGAGTAAGTGGTCAGCACCAGCCCCATGCCGCTGTTCACCAACTCGGCCAGGAATGACGCCACCCGCACCTGCATCCCAGGATGAAGGTGCGCCTCGGGCTCATCGATCGTGATGTGGTCGACGAACTCGCTGGACTTGAGGACGAGGAGCAACGGCGCCAGTTCGGACAGCATGGACGACGCCCTCGCCATGGGGAAGCGTCCCTCCGGGGTCGCCGCGACGATCGCGTCGAGGCCGTCCGAGCGTTGATCGACCTCGATGACTGGAGGTTCCAGTTCCATCCCAGAATCGCCCTAGTCGCTCGGCGCCAGCGGGTCCGGACAGCGTCTTGCCGACCTTCGGCGACATCGCCCATTTCTGCCAGGCCTACGACATCGACGAGCCAGTATCGAAGTCCCGTGCCTCTGCGATTCCGCGGGTCTTCCGGGCCATCGCGGCCATGGACGCCGAGGACACTCAGATGCTGCTGGACTACGGTGCGTTCTCCGGCCCATCCCGTCTCGGGCCTATAGCTGACGCGATAGCCCGCAGCACAGCGCGCGCCTGAGCGGCTCGGACTTCAGGATCTCCAGCCGCCGCTTCTGGTCTTGTTGTAGGTCGGGTTGCGGCCTCGGTTGCTCTTGCGGAACCGTGCCAGACGACCTGCGTCGTCTGTTTGCGGGCCCGGACTGGGCGGGTTGGCGACAATGGAATCCATGTCGGCCGGCGCCGGCGCGGCTGTGGACTACCCGCTGAGGGTGACGAACAGCGTGATCCAGATGGAGATGGTGGCCGCGGAGATGGTCGAGACGATCACCAAGAGTTGGCGGGCCTGGCTCCTGATCATCTGAGCACGCTCCGTGGACGCCTCGGCGAGGCCCTTGGTGAGCTTGATGTCGAGTGCGGCGAGGCCCTCGGTGAGCCTGATGTCGAGTGCGGCGAGGCCTTCGGTGATTCTGTTGTTGGTCTCGGCGAGGCCTTCGACGAGTTTGTTGTTCATCTCGCCGAGGGCGGTGGTGAACGCAGTGGTAAGGCGCTGTTCGAGGCCGGCGAGGTCGTCTTTGGTGGCCATGTTCTCCCAGCCGTCGGGCGGGAGCTGCTCCATGAGGGTGTCGGCGTCGTCGTGGCCCATGTTCTCTGCCAGTTTCGTGTACAGCGCGGCGCGCTGTTGTCGGGTTGCGGCCATCGCGGCTCCCTTCCGGTCGCGGGTGGGTTGCTTGGGAGGGGCCGCCGCGAGGGCTGCGCCGATGCCGCGGGCCGGGGCCCGCCCCGCGATGTCATCAGCACTCTACCGGGTGGTCGATAGCTTTTCAAGTTAGGTCATGAATAGACCTGCAATCATCGGATCATCGGTGTCGATACAGCCCGCGGCGCTCGCGCCGACGGGTCGCCGAGCCGGGCGCGCCGTCACCGTCTTCGCCGTCGGTACGTCCGGCTCGATCTGCGTCCCCCGTGATGCCTCAGCGGCGAAGGTCGTCGCGGATGATCCTCACGAAGTTGAGAAGGTCGCCGAGTGATCCCGCACGGGCGACATCTCGCACGATTGATCCCAAGGCCGCGTCATCGGAGATCTTCTTCCTCGCGTCGAGGACCGATCGATCGATCGTTCGACGGCCGAATTCTGGATGGTGAGCCTCTCGGGTTGCATCCTCGCGGGCTCGATGTTCGGGTGCTCGGTGGGAGCGGGGCCTACTCGCGGGAGCAGTTGGCGGGGCCGGGTCATTGTGGGAGGCTCTCGGCTTGATCTCTGGCCGGCGCTTGATCAGTAGTGTCTGGCCGAAACTGGTGCTCACCCACTCCCAAGCGAAGTCCTCGCGCGGGGTGTACATCGGCTCGGCGGCTAGCCGGGTCACCTCGCCGAGGCCTTCTACCACCAGGTTGCCGTTGTCGCGGACCAAAGCGTCCGCCTGGGTCTGGGGCGCGGACCATGTGAGTATGTCGGGGTACAGGTGGCCCTGGGCCTGCTCGCCTGTGGCCACGGCTAGGAGGCGGTCGGCTTCTGCCCTTAGGTAGGCGCTGTCAAGGGGATCCTCGGGCGGGTCTGTGGCGCGGTCGCAGGCACCGATCAAGGCCCCGGTCATGCAGGCGATCGTGTCGGTGTCGGTGCCGATGGCATTGGCCGCCGCGACCACGCCTTCGTGGGCTCCGGAGGCTGCGGATGCCAACGCAACGGCGGCAACGGTTGTGAGTATCCCGCTGCCCTGCTGCGCTCGGTCCCGGAGGCCTAGGCGATCGACGATCCCCTGGTAGGCGGCGGCGCTGCTGTCGGTGGCCTCAGCGCCGTCTGCTGCGTTCTTGATGGCGTGATGAAGTTCATCGACGGTCACCTGCCACACGTCCTTGAACCGTTCGCCGGTCTCTCGCTCCCACAGGCCGCTCCACACTGGCCCCAGAGTCGAGTGCTTCTCGATCAACTGGATTGCGTCGCCGACGCGGTCTGCGATGCCCGCGCATGTGTCAGAGTCCGGAACTGCGCCGGTCTTGACGCAGTGGGCGAGGGTTGCCGCATGGAAGCAGGCACCGACGATTGCGCGGGGATGTCCGTGGGTGCAGACGGTGTCCGCGATCACGTCGAGCATGTAGTCCCCGTCGAGGTCGCGTGATGCCCAGACGTGTGGGTGGATGCGCATAGCTGCGCCATTGCCACCGGCGTTCGTCCAGCCTGTGAAAGTGTTGGCGTACCACAGAGTGGAGGGCTTCCCGAGGTTCTTGGCGGCCGCTTTGGAGGCTCGGCCGCCGCCGAGCGCGTACGAGAGCCAGACAGGCAGTTCGACGCGGCCGAACGTCTCGACGTCGAAGCCGTGGTCACCGATTGAACGGCTGACGGCCATGCGCAGCTGAGTGTCGTCGGACCAGCACCCTGCGGGAAGCGACACCTCGACACCGCGCCTGCCGCCGATCCGTCTCTTCCACTCCATAAGGTGGTCCAAGGGAGCGCCCTGCGTCCGCCGTTCGAGTCCCTTCTGGTCCACAAGTTCGCTGACGAAGCCGAGAGCGTCACCGTAGGCTGCCCAGAGCATCGATCCCCGCGTCCGCGTCGTTCGCTCGCTACCAACATCGCTAGCCGCCGCATCCGGCCTAGCGGACGACGATTCCGCCATGTGACGCGCCGGAATCGCCTGTTCGCCTTCGGGATCGGCAAAAAGGCCGGGCTGTTCATGAGAGGCGATGGTCGCTTCGGTCATCGGAAGGCCTCCGGATCCGTGATGATCATAGGCTTGTGGTGGAAGTGGGAGCGGGCAGCCTCGACGACGTCCTCCGTATCATCGTCTGGCACTGTGACAGTGTGCAGGTGCTCGAGCGAAAGCTCGAACGGGTACAGCACCTCTGCCTGCGGGTCCGTCGTCTGCTTTGATGGCTGGTCGCCGCGATTCACTGGGTGCCCGTACCGGCCCGCCACGGTCGGAGCGAATAGCTGCTCAAAGCCCGGTAGGCCCCGGCCGCGGCGTGCGGCTGGGTAGATGTTGTTGGTAGTGCAGAACACTACGCCACTGTCGCCGAGGATCTCGGGGCCGAACTCCAGAATCACCCACTCGACATCAGGGTGCTCCCGGGCGGAGAAGTTGAACATCCGCAAGTTGATGGCGGTGACCGACAAGTTGATGTAGTCGTGCCAGAGCCGATCGAGGTGTCTGGATACGGCATTAGGCTCGTAGACGTACTTGACCGCCGCATCCTCTGGGAGGTCTCGGCGGGACTTGATTGCATCGCTCGCCATGATGCCCTTCAGCCCATCGACGGTCGTGAAGTGCACGAGGCTGGTGACGTCGCGTTCCTTGGCAGCGTCCACGACCTCGGGACACCGCGAAGCGCTCCGTGCTTCGTTGCGAGACTGTGGCTCCGCTTCGGGAGCCCACAGGTAGCTCATGCTTCGATCAGCTTGTAGGTCGAGGGGTCCAGGAGTCCGATCAGGGACGACTCCTCACCCGGCTTGTAGCCGACCATCACTGACTTTCGGGCTCGGCCGACGGCCATCGCCAGCATTCGGCGGAGCCGTTCGAGATCGGCGTCGCCCGCTTCGGGCCCATGCGGGGTCACCTGCTGGCTGAGGCCGGGAAGGAGCACATGGTCGAACTCCAGACCCTTGGCGGAGTGGATCGTGCATAGAGCGACTCGCTCGGGACCGGACGGCCACTCGTTCTCCCGGGTCAACTCGCAATACCGGATCCCGCGGCGGCGCAGTGTCCTCCGGGCCTCATCGAACCAGCCTCCGCCACGAGGTTGGAGCAAGACGGCGGACTCCTTCTCCAGGTCGGCCTTGCGTTCAAGTCTGTCGAACATGATCTCTATCTGATCGCTGTATTTGCCGGCGATGACCCTCGGCTTGGCACCGGGGCGATCGCAAACGGAGAAGTCGGGCAGAGTGCCGTCGTCTTCGAGGGGCAGCCCGGCCACGAGTGGATGGGCGAAGGCGGCGATCGCGGCGGTGTTGCGGTAGTTCTCCTTGAGCCGGTGGATGATCTCGGGGCGGGCTGCGATGCCGACCTCGGACCACCTGAAGAACTGCGGATAGATGCGCTGGACCGCGTCAAGCACGAACGTCGTGGTGTGCCAGTCCTGCAGGTGGCGCAGGATCGTGCGAACCTGGTTCGCCGAGAAGTCCTGAGCCTCGTCGACTACCACGACGTCATAGAGCAGGTCAGGCCGGGCGTCGGCAGCCAGCAGCGCGAGGTCGCTCCAGTCGACCACGCCTCGTGTCCGCTTCGCATCCATGTACGCCGGGATCACCTCGTCGACCAACTTCTTGCGCGTGGGTCGAGTGACGCGAGGAGCGGTTCCTCTGCCCTCTCGAACGACCGTCAGGTAGTCGGAGAGACTCGCTGGGTCGAAGTTGTCGGGGTCGTATTCGAAGCGACCGAGAATGTACTGGACCTCATCGACCAGGAACTCCTGTTGACGAGACGTGGCGAACGTGTCGAGGTGCGGCCGAAGCATGGCTGCGACCTTGTCCCCGCCTGTGATGTTCACTTCGCCCACCAAGGACCGAGCCCACCGGCCGAAGGTGCTGACCTCTAGTTCCAACGCATCGTTGTCGGGCGTCTCATGGCGGGCAAGCTCGGCGATGTAGCCCTGGAGGGTCCGGTTGAAGGTGAGCACCAGCACGCGTACCGGCGCGTTGCCGCGTCGCCGCTGGGGCTTCAGTCGGACGCTAATCTGCTCGCGCAGGCGAAGCAGGGAGGTGGTGGTCTTGCCGCTTCCCGCCGCACCCCTGATGATTCGAAACCCCTGCCTGACATCCCCGATCAGCTTCAACTGCTCCGGGGTTGGGGTTACGGATGGCAAGGCCCGCAAATCGAACTCCTCATGTTGTCGGCCCTACTGCCTAGGACCACGTGAGGATCAACATAGCGGCCCTTGCCGGCCGATTCGCGTACCGTCTGTCCGGCGGGTCAGCGGGCTCGGATCTCTAGGTTCTTGCGGTTGGTGATCTTGTATTGGCGCTGGTCGTGGGTTATCCAACCGAGCTTCTCGAAGGCATGGATGGCCTTGTTGACCCGCTCCCGGCTGGCGCCCACCATCGAGGCCAGCTCCTCCTGGGTGAGGGGCATCTCGAACTCGTCGCGGTCGCCGGCCATGTCCAGCAGCCGCTTGGCGGTCCGGCCCATCACATCGAGGAACACCGTGTCGGACAGAGCCTGGTCCATGGCCCGCAGCCGCCGGGCCAGCAGTGCCACCGCGCTCCACAGCGCCGAGGGGTTGTTCTCGTACAGGAGCCTCAGCTCCGCGTACGGGACCATCAGGACCCGTGACTCCTCCAGGGCCCGGGCCTGCGCCGAGCGGTTGTAGCCGTCCAGGAAGCCCATCTCGCCGAACAGCTCGCCTGGACCCAACACCGCCAGAAGCGACTCGCGCCCGTCGTCGGACTCCTGAGCGATGGCGATCCGGCCTGACAGCACCAGGTAGAACTCGCCGGGCTCGGCTCCCTCATCGAACACGATCACGCCCCGCTGCAGCGACTGCACCGAGCCGGCGGCCGCGATGTGGTCGAGCTGCTCGTCGTCGAGCCTGGCGAAGAGAATCGTCTCTCGCAGGGCCTCCCGTAGCGCGTTCGGGGAAGCCGCGATCGCGGCCTCGAGAGTTGCGGGGGTGGTGTCGGACATGCCAACGGCCCACACTAGTGGCGGTGGGTAAGCGTGAACGTGAGATGAGCGGCGATCCGCGAGCCGGCGTCTGGACCATCGTGGCGGCCGGCGGGGCCGGGAACCGGTTCGGGGGCGCCAAGCAGTTCAGCCGTCTCGGCGACCGGTCCGTGATCGACTGGGTAGTGGCGGCCGCCGCCCGCTGGTCCGAGGGCGTGGTAGTCGTGCTTCCAGAGGACCGCGCCACCGGCGAGGACGCCTGGACGCTGGCGGACCCCCACGGCGACCGCTCCGGGCGGGTGGTGGCAGTGGCTGGCGGCGTGCTGCGCTCCGACTCGGTCCGCTGCGGACTCAGCCGGGTGCCCGAGGACGCCGAGATCGTGCTGGTCCATGACGGTGCCCGCCCGCTGGCGCCCGATCCGGTGTTCGAGAGGGTGATCGGGGCGGTCCGCGACGGCGCCGAAGGTGCCGTTCCTGTGGTCGGGCTGACCGACACCATCCGCTGGCGCCGCGGCGGCGTCGCCGACCGCGGCGAACTGCTGGCGGTGCAGACCCCTCAGGCCTTCCGAGCGGCAGCGCTGCGGGACGCCCATGCAACCGGTGCCGACGCCACCGACGACGCCACCCTGATGGAGGCGGCCGGCGGGACGGTGGTGACCGTCGACGGGGACCCCCGCAACCTCAAGATCACCGAGCCCCACGACCTAGTGACCGCGGAGGCTCTGCTGGCGGGGGGATCCGCCGGGAAGGGAGAGGCCATGGGACTTCGGGTCGGGCAGGGCTTCGACGTGCACCGCTACAGCGACGACCCCGAACGGGCTCTCGTGCTGGGCGGCGTGCGCTTTGACGAGGAGCGCGGCCTGGAGGGGCACTCCGACGCCGACGCGGTCGCCCATGCCTGCATCGATGCGCTGCTGGCGGCCGCGGGCCTTCCCGACATCGGCCAGCTCTTCAGCGACACCGATCCGGCCTGGGCCGGAGCCGACAGCATCGACCTGCTGCGACGGGCCGCGGGCGCGGTCCGCGACGCCGGATGGGACCCCGTGAACCTGTCGTGCAGCGTGGTGGTCGACGCGCCCCGGATCGCCCCGCACCGCGATGTCATGCAGGCCCGTCTAGGCGCCGCAGCCGGCGCGCCGGTGACCGTGACCGGCCGGCGCAGCGAGGGTGTGGGTGCCCTGGGCCGGGGCGAGGGGGTGGCCGCGTGGGCGGTGGCCCTCGTGGCTAGCCGGCCGGACCGTGCAGGCCTGGCTGGTGAGTCGTTCTAGCGGGTCGCGGCGCCCCAAGCGATCGCAGGGGGCCCGCTCGCGGTCGGGCCCTGCGGGCAAGCGTGGCGTGGCGGGTCGGTCGCCGGCCCGGGA
This sequence comes from Candidatus Aldehydirespirator sp., assembly GCA_965221605.1. Lineage (GTDB taxonomy): Bacteria > Actinomycetota > Acidimicrobiia > Acidimicrobiales > Aldehydirespiratoraceae > Aldehydirespirator. The sequence goes on along the minus strand of CBDCSK010000009.1, from coordinate 260,928 downwards.
CCGCGGCGGCGTGGGCGGGGAGCAGGTCGAGGGCCGCCAGGCGGTGCGAGAGCTGCTTCTGGCAGGACGGCGAAGGACGCGGTCGGTGATGCTGGCCAAGGGCCTAGACCCCGCTCCGATCCTGGAGCACATCGTGGAGCTGGCCCGCGAGCAGCGGGCCAGTATTCGCGAGGTGAGCCGCGCCGAGCTCGACGCCACCGCCCGCACCGAGGCGCCCCAAGGCGTGGTCGCCCTAGCCGATCCGCTGCCCGAGTCGGACCTGGTCGAGCTGGTCGAGGCTCCCGGTGCCGCGGGGGGCGCTCCGTTCCTGCTGGTTCTCGACGGCATCACCGATCCGGGCAACTTCGGCGCGGTGCTGCGCACCGCGGAGTGCGCCGGCGTTACCGGGGTCGTGCTGAGGAGCCATCGATCAGCCCGGATCACCCCGACCGTGGCCAAGGCGGCCGCTGGCGCGGTGGAGCACCTGCCGTTCGCGGTCGTGGGCGGCATCCCCGCCGCACTGCGCACGCTGAGCAGCCGAGACGTGTGGACGGTCGGGCTCGATGCAGCCGGGCCGCGACCCCTCTACGAGCTCGACCTGTCGGGTGAGGCGGTTGCTCTCGTGCTCGGATCCGAGGGCAGGGGCCTGTCGCGGCTCGTCGCTCAGCGCTGCGACGTGCTGGCGTCGATCCCTCTGCGGGGGACGCTGGGGTCGCTCAATGTGTCCGCGGCGGCCGCAGTGGCCTGCTTCGAGATCGCTCGCCGCCGCTAACCGCCGCTGGCGACGTCGGCTAGAGCGGCGACGGCCTCCGCGGGGCGGCCCGCGATCACGCCGTTCACCCCGAGCGCGAACAGGCTGGCGTAGAACTCGCGGGTCTCGACCACGTCGATGCCGCTGAGCCACACCCACACCTCCATGCCCTCGCTGTGCACCCTGTCGACAGTGTCGGCCGTAACCACGTCGATGCCGGCGTAGGTGAAGGGCAACTGGATGACCCGTTGCTGCGGGTCCAGAGTCTGGCCCTCCAGGAACCAGCCGACCAGCGTCGCCTCGCCCGGGGTGGTCGCCACCGAGGGGGCGAACTCGTTCAATGCCGCCAGCACGTCTTCGTTGAAGGAGGCCACGATCACGGACTCCTCCCGGCCCAGCTCAGCGATCTCGGCCGCCAGCACCTCGGCCGCGGCTATGCCGGTCGCAGGGTCCTCCTCGCCGTCGGCGTTCCGCTGGAGCTTGATCTCGACATCGAGAACGTGGTGGGGGAACCGCTCGGCCACCTCCCGGAACGTCGCCACCCTGAAGTCGTCGGCGGTGAAGCCCTCCGGCGGCTCGACCGCGCCGGTGCGCACGCCCCGGAACACGTACTCCGAGGCCGGCAGGGTCTGGTCGCCCCACAGCCCGACCACGAACCAGTAGGCGTTGTCGAGGGCCTGGATCGCCTCCAGCGTCAACTCGGCCACTGGGCCGGTCGTCTCGGTGGTGCGGTCGACGGTGTCGTCGTGCTGCACGATGAGCACGCCGTCGGCGGTGAGCATCACGTCTAGTTCGAGTATGTCGCTCCCCGCCAGCGCCGACTGGGTGTAGGCGTACATGGTGGAGTGCGGGTAGTCCTGGTCGCCGCCCGCGTGGGCGATCACCAAGGGACGGTCGAGCGCTACCAGACCCTCCACCGTGGATGCCTCCGGCGGCGGCACGGCGACGGTGGTAGTGGTCGGCGGCGCCTCGGTAGTGGTCGGCGGCGCCGTGGTAGTTGGCGCAGTCGTGGTGGCCGCGGCGGTGGTGGTCGTCGGTGGGTCAGTGGTGGCAGGCGGGGCGGTCGTTGCTGGGGAGGTCGTGGTCGCTGCCGCGGTGGTGGTCGGTGGATTCGTCGTCGAGGCGGCCTCGCTGGAAGTGGTCGCCGCGGCGGTGGTCGAGGTCGAGGCACTCTCCGATGGCGCCCCATCGCCACCGGAGTCACCGCACCCGGCGATCACAAGCCCGGCAACAGCCAGCAGCGCGCTGGCCAGGATCCGAGGTCGCGGTTGGCGATGCCGGGCGACGCCCCGGTCGCGATCGACCATCATCGTCGCGGACCCTAGTTCTCAATGCTCGCCAGAGTGCGTGAGAATCGGTCATGGCTGCAAGGATGACTGCTAAGCGTCGAGCACGCGCCCGGAAGCGGAGGACCACAGGCAATGCCGATGAACGTTGATCGTGTGACTGAACTGTTCGGGCTGGACGGCAAGACCGCGGTCGTCACCGGCGGGAGTCGGGGCATCGGCCGCATGATCGCCGGCGGGCTGCTCGATGCGGGCTGCCAGGTCATCATCTCGGCCCGCAAGGTGGAGCAGGTGACCGCGGCCGCAGCCGAGCTGGCGGTGCGCGGCCCGTGCGAGGCGATGCCGGCCGACCTGTCCACCGCGGCGGGCTGCGCCGCGCTGGCCGCAGCTGTGGCCGAGCGATGGGACTCGCTGGACATCCTCGTCAACAACGCGGGAGCGAGCTGGGGCGCTGAGCTTGACGAGTACCCGGTGCAGGGCTGGAACAAGGTCATCGACATCAACCTGGGCGGTCCCTTCTTCCTGACCCAGAGGCTGCTGGGAATGCTGCGGGCCTCGGCCAGCCCGGACGATCCGGCCCGGGTGATCAACGTCGCCTCCGTCGACGGGCTGAAGGTGCCCGATATGGAGACCTACTCCTACTCGGCCTCCAAGGCGGGACTCATACAGCTCACCCGCCATCTCGCCAAGCGGCTGGCCCCTGAGCACATCACCGTCAACGCCATCGCGCCCGGCCCGTTCGACTCGAAGATGATGGCGTTCATCCTCGACGATCCCCGTACCCGGTCAGCGCTGGCGACCCAGGTTCCCCTGGGCCGCATCGGCGAGCCCGACGACTTGGCTGGGGCGGCCGTGTACCTGGCGTCGCGGGCCGGGTCGTACCTGACCGGTGCCACCGTGCCCGTGGGCGGCGGCCTCGCCTGCGCCGACTGACGCCTGCCGCCACCGTGCCCGCGGGCACGAACCTCAGTCAGTAGCCGCGCAAGACGGCAGACGGTGATGGCATACTCGGGCCGATGGTTCCCGACCCGGTAATCGGACGCCTTGAAGCCTCTTCCCTGGCTGCAGCTTGTCGACCAGTCCTGACGAGTTCCGGTACGCCCGTCTGGAGGGCCGTATCGAGGCATCAACCGGTGCCTTGGTCCCAGTCGAGGTCGGTTTGAGTGGGTGTTGCCCCGCGGTCGCAGCGGCGCTAGCGGGAGCTGAAGGTTGCGTGAGGCAGGCTCTCGACCACGCCCTGAGGGGTGACGGCCACGAACTCCGCCAATTCTGAGAACTCGCCGAGCGTGCGGGCGTTGGTGTAGCTCATGGCGCTGCGCAGGCCGGCCATCAACTGGTGGACCAGCTTGGAGACCTCGCCCTTGTAGGGCACGGTGCCCTCGACGCCCTCGGGAGCACGGTACGACAGGTACTCCTCGTCGAGGTCCTCGCCGGAGCGGTCGGCCCGGGCCTGGACCGCCTCGAAGCTGGCCATGCCCCGGATGCGCTTCTGGAGTCCCTTCGAGCCCTGCTCCACCTCGCCGGGGCTCTCCTTGGTGCCGGCAAGCATGCTGCCGACCATCACCGTGGACGCGCCCGCGGCCAGGGCCTTAGCGATGTCGCCGGAGCTACGGATCCCGCCGTCGGCTATGACCGGCACGCCGACCGGGGCGATGTCGGCAATGGCGGTGAGCTGGGGCACGCCGACACCGGCGACGGTTCGGGTGGTGCAGACCCCGCCCGGGCCGACCCCCACCTTCACGGCGTCGGCCCCGGCATCGGCCAGGTCGGCAGCGCCGTCATAGGTGGCGACGTTGCCGGCCACCACATCGATGTCGGCGAAATGGTCCTTGAGGGCGCGCACCCCTTCGATGGCGTGGTCCGAATGACCGTGGGCGATGTCGAGCACCAGCGCGTCGGCGCCCGCGGCCACCAGGGCCTTGGCCCGCTCGAGCATGTCGCGGTCCGTGCCCACCGCGGCCCCGACAACCAGATCAGTGCCGGCGTCCTTCACCATGTCGATCTGATCGGCCTGGGCGCCGATGGGCATGAACCGGTGCACGATCCCGATCCCGCCGAGGCGGGCCATGGCCACAGCCATCTCGTGCTCGCAGACAGTGTCCATGTTGGCGGCCACCACCGGGATGCCCAACTCGATGCGCCGAGACAGCCGGGTACAGACCGACACATCCTGGCGGGACCTGATCGCGGACCGTCCAGGGACGATCAGCACGTCGTCGAAGGTGAGTCCCGTGCGGATCTGTCCCAATCCCATGACGTCGCCAACCTACCGCACGCAGGCAACCCGGGCCGGCAAGGCAAGCCCCCGAGAGTGCTCGAGCGAGTTGCTCAGTCGACCGAGATCTGGGCCATCAGGCTGGCCCGCTGCTCATCGAAGGTCTCCAGGTCGAGCTGCCCGTCGTCGTAGCGACGGTGCAGGTCCTCCACCTTGGCCATGATCTCGTCGTTGCTCAGCGTCGGAGCGCTCGATGGGGCGTCGGCGTCCTCGTCGTCCTGACGGCCGTGCTCCAGTTCGTACAGCTCACCCCGTCCGAGGCGCTTCTGGCGCTTGGCCTCGGCTCGGGCCTTCTTGGCCATGTCGCGCTGGCGCTTGGCGAAGCTGGATCGTCCGGTTGCCATCGTGATCAGCCTCCGTGGATCGCTTGCGGTCCTCGTAGAGGCGGGGACCATCGAACGAGGGTAACGAGTGAGCAGCCCAATTCATCCCCGACCGGACGGCGCGGCCATCACTACCATGCCGTCTGCGGCCGCGCCGCGCCCAGACCGTCGGCGCCCGCGGCCCCGACCGATGACCGACACCGCCGCCGACATCTATTCCCCCGATGCCTATGTGGATGGCCCGCCGCACGACGCCTTCAGCCGCCTGCGCCGCGAGCAGCCCGTCTGCTGGCAGGAGGTGCCCGACCAGGCCGGCTACTGGGCGGTGCTGCGCCACGCCGACGTGGTTCATGTGGCCCGCCATCCGGAGCTGTTCTCGGCCAGCGAGGGCGGGGTGGTGCTCGAGGACCTCGAACTGGCCAGCCTCGAAGCCATGCGCGACATGCTCCTGGCCATGGACCCGCCCCGCCACACCGCCTACCGCAAGCCGGTCTCGCCGGAGTTCAAGGCCAGGGTGATCGGACGGCTCGAGGCACGCATCCGGGCCATCACCACCGCCATCCTGGACCCGATCAAGTCTCAGGCTCAGGTCGTCGCAGGAGCGGGGGTCGAGGTGGAGTTCGTCCACGACGTGTGCGCCCAGCTGCCGAGTGCGGTGGTGGGCCAGCTGCTGGGACTGCCCCGCGAGGACTGGCCGGCGATCCACGCCATGGCCGAGCGCAACTCCGGGGGCCAGGACCCCGATATAGCCGACCCGTCCGAGCGGGGCTCCTCCAGCGTGGAGATGGCGATGTACGCCATGGGCTTCGCGGCCCGCCGCCGCACCATGCCCGTGCAGGAGGACCTCACCGACGTGCTGCTCGGGAGTCGCTTCGATGGCCGTCTGATGACCGACATCGACTTCGGCCGCTTCTTCGTCCAGCTCGTGACGGCCGGCAACGACACCACCCGCACCATGCTGTCCAGCGGGCTGCTGGCCCTGTTGCAACACCCCGAGCAGCTGGCGCAGGTGCGGCAACGTCGGGAGGCGATACCGGGCATGGTCGAAGAGGTGCTTCGCTGGGCCAACCCCCTGCACTACTTCAGGCGCACGGCGGTGGCCGACGCCGAGATCGCGGGCCAGCCGATCGCGGCGGGCGACAAGGTGGCGATGGTCTACACGTCGGCCAACCGAGACGAGGTGGTGTTCGAGGACCCCCATTCCTTCGACATCTCCCGAAACCCGAACCCTCACCTGTCCTTCGGGATCGGCACCCACTTCTGTCTGGGCGTGCATCTGGCCCGGCTCGAGGGACGGGTGTTCTTCGAGGAGTTGCTGGCCCGCTTCGGGCGAATCGAGCTCGCGGGCGAGCCGAGACGGCAGCGCTCCAACCTGAACAACGCGCTGAAGTCCCTTCCCGTCCGCCTCGCCTGACGGGCCACGGTCCGACAGGTTTCGCCGGCCATGGCAGGGTGCCGCTCAGCACGTCGAATAGCGAGGCCCAGATCAAGGCCTGTTGCGAGGGCGCGTTGATGGGGCGAGAGTGAGAACTCGCATGGACTTCGACCTGCCTCCCGACGACGACCCCCGCCGGGTTGCGGTCAGGCGCTGGCTGGCCGACCATCCCGAGCCCACCGGCCGGCAGCTGGCGGAGGCCGGATACGTGGTGCCCCACTGGCCGCGGCCACCGTCGGCCCGGCCGGGATGCTCACCGGGTCGGGGCCGGCCGGCGAGATCCCCAAGTCCATGCAGTCCGGCGCCACCGAGGTCAACTTCCCCCGCGGCGGCGGCCAGTTCCCCGACGTCGATCCGATCTGGCACTACGGCCTGCTGTTCTCGCCCGCGCTCACGCTGGGCGGCGGCACGTTCGCGGTCCAGCGCAACATCGTGGCCGAGCACGTCCTGGGCCTGCCCCGCGAGCCCAACGTGGAGGCCGGCCTCACCTGGAGCGAGACGCGGGCGCGCCGGCCCCCTGAGCCTCGCAGCCGAATTGGCAGTGTTGTGCACGGATGGCGTGCATTCTGCTGCCGGTTCGGAGGGCCGGCCGGGCGGCAAGCCGTCTCACGAAAGTAGGCTCGCGGGCCGTGAAGACGCGCATCACCGAAATGCTGGGCATCGAGTTCCCGGTCCTGGCCTTCAGCCACTGCCGTGACGTGGTGGCCGCGGTGTCCAAGGCTGGCGGGATGGGGGTGCTGGGCGCGGTGGCCCACTCGCCCGAGAGCCTGGACATCGACCTGGACTGGATCGAGGCCGAGGTCGGCGACCGGCCCTACGGCGTGGACGTGATCATCCCGGCCAGCCTGACCGGCGGCCCCGACGGCGGCTACAGCCTCGACGATGTCCGCCAGCTCATCCCGGCCACCCACGTCGACTTCGTGGACGACATCCTGGCCCGCTACGACGTGCCGCAGCTGCCCGCCGACGACAGCGCCGACTCGCTCACGTCCTTCGGCAGCCTGGGCGACGCCACCCCGTTCTCGGTCGACGCGGCCGGTGCTCAGCTGGAGATCGCCCTGGCCCACGGGGGCGCGTTCGTGGCCAACGCCCTGGGCCCGCCGCCGCAGTACATGATCGACGCGGCCAAGGACGCCGGCAAGCTGGTCGGCGCCCTGGCCGGCCGAGCCGTGCATGCCGAGCGCCATCAGGCCGCCGGGGTCGACATCATCATCGCCCAGGGATACGAGGCCGGCGGGCACACCGGCGAGATCGGCTCCATGGTGCTGATCCCCGAGATCGTGGACGCGGTGGACGTGCCCGTGCTGGGCGCGGGCGGGATCGGCCGGGGCCGGCAGATGGCCGCCGCGATGGCCCTCGGGGCCGAGGGCGTGTGGTGCGGCTCGGTGTGGCTGACCACCGCCGAGGCCGAGACTCACCCGGTGGTTAAGGACAAGATGCTGGAGGCCACGTCGTCGGACACGATGCGGTCGCGCTCCCTCACCGGCAAGCCGGCCCGCATGCTCAAGTCGGCGTGGACCGAGGAGTGGCACCGCGGCGACACCCCCGACCCGCTCGGCATGCCGCTCCAGCCGGTGCTGACCCGCACCGCCCAGCGCCGCATCGAGCGGGCCGCTCACACCGCGGGCTCGGGGGCCGAGAAGCTGGCCAACTACTTCGTCGGGCAGATCGTGGGCACCATGAACCAGTCGAAGACCAGCGCCCAGGTGGTGTACGAGATCATCGAGGAGTTCATCGACTCGGTGGAGTCCCTGGCCGCCCGGCTCGAGTCGTGAGCGCTCCCGGGCGGTACTTCGTCCAGAATCCGGGGCCGACCAACATCCCGGACCGGGTGCTGGAGGCCTTCCGGCGCCCGGCCATCGACTTCGCCGACCCCGACTTCATCGCGCTGGCCGACAGCGTCTGGGCCGAGCTGCCCGATGTGTTCGGCGGGGCCGACGAGATCGTGGTGCTGACCACGGTGGGCCACGGCTCCTGGGAGTCGGCCCTGACCAACACCCTCGACCCCGGTGACGCGGTGCTGATCCCCGACTGCGGGCTGTTCGGCAAGCGCTGGGCCATGATGGCCCGACACCTCGGCTACGAGGTGGTTTCCACGTCGGAGCATATGAGGAGCCCGACCGACCCGGCCGAGATCGCCGACATCCTGGCCGCCGACACGTCCCATCGGATCCGCAACGTGTGCATCGTCCACACCGAGACCTCGACCGGCGCGGTCACCGATCTGGCCGCCATGCGGGCCGCCATCGACTCGGCCGGCCATCCCGCGCTGTTCGTGGTGGACGGGGTGTGCTCGCTGGGCATCGAGCCGCTGCGCATGCGGGACTGGGGGATCGACGTGGTGGTGGCCGCATCCCAGAAGGGGCTGATGATGCCGCCCGGCCTGTCGTTCTGCGCGTTGAGCGAGCGGGCCCTGGAGCGCAACCGCTCGGCGTCCACGCCCCGGTTCCATCTGGCGTGGGCGCCTCGGTTCGAGAGGGGACACATCTACATGCGCTTCGGCGGCACCCCGCCCATCCAGCACATGTTCGCCCTCCGGGCTGCGCTCGACATGATCGCAGAGAACGGCGGGATCGACGCCTCGGTAGCTCGCCACCGTCGCTGGGCCACTGCCGTGCACGCCGCGGTGGACGGGTGGGCGGCAGGCGGCCCGTGGGAGATCAACATCGCCGAGCCCAAGCACCGCACCGCGGCCATCACCTGCGTGCGCACCGGCGACATCGCCGCGGGCCCGCTGATCGAGATGGCCCGGGACCGCTTCAGGGTCAGCGTCGGGTCCGGGATGATGAGCTCGCTGGAGGGCCGGACCTTCCGCATCGGCCATCTCGGCGACCTCAACGAGCCGATGCTGCTCGGTGCTCTCGGCGGCCTGGAGACCGCCATGACCGTGCTGGGGCTGCCCCACGGCCACGGGCTGCCCGCCGCGGTCGCCTCCCTGGCCGCCACCTCTACTCCCTAGCCGCCAGTTCTGTGTGCGTTTCTTGTCCACTATGGCCGACTTGTGCAAACAGAACTCTCCGGGGCGAGCCCTAGGCGTGAAGCAGTGCGGTCACCAGCACCCTTAGCTCGCTGATGCCGGTGCCCTTGGCGGCGCTGGTCCAATGGACTGCACCCCGCTCGGTGCCGAGCTTGGCCGCGAGATCGGCCTTGCGGGCGCCTCGTCGGGACGGGCGGACCTTGTCGGCCTTGGTGGCAACGTAGGTGACGGGCAGGTCCAGCCCGTCGAGCCATTCGACCGTCTGGAGGTCGAGGCGGGTGGGGCCGATCTCGCCGTCGATGAGGTGCAGCACGCCCCGCAGGGGCTCCCGGTCGGCGAGGTAGCCTTCGGCCATCGAGCTCCAGCGGCCCTGCTCCGCCTTGGATGCCTTGGCGAAGCCGTAGCCGGGAAGGTCCACCAGCCAGCGACCCGACCCCTCGGCGCCCAACTCGAACGCGTTGAGCAGCCGGGTGGCGCCGGGGGTCTTCGACGTGCGGGCCAACTGCTTGCGCTGAGCCAGCGCGTTCAGCAGCGACGACTTGCCCACGTTGGACCGCCCCACCAGCGCGATCTCGGCCACCGTGGCTGGCATCTGCCCGGCACGGGGATACGACGACACGAAGCGCAGCGCCAGCGGCCCAGCCATCCGCTCAGGCTAGAGACAGAGGTCAGAGCTGGTGCTCGGGGCACCAGTAGGTGGTGCGGCCGCCGACCTGCTCGCGGCGCAGCGGCGCCCCGGTGCGGGGGCAGCAACCGCCCCGGACCCGGGCGGGCTGGAGGTCGCCGGTGTGGGAGCCGCCCCTCTCGCTGAGCACCGCCAGCGTGCGCCGGATATGGCGATGCAGCCGGGCCGTCTCCTTCGGGTCCAGGGATCGGGCCTCCCGGACGGGGGACAGGCCGGCCCGCCACAACGCTTCATCGACCAGCAGGTTGCCGAGCCCGGCCACCCGGCGCTGGTCGAGTAGCCGTGCCTTCAGCGCCACCGTCGACCCAGCCAGGGCTTTGCGCAGCTGGCCGAGCGTCAGCGACAGCGCATCGGGTCCCAGCGCCGTCTCGTCGGGGTCGAGCTGCACGCCGCCCAGTCGCCGCGGGTCACGCAGCACCATGGCGCCGCCGCCGTCGAACTCGAGTCCGAACCGGTCCCATGCAGGCTCGTGGCGAGGGCTGTCATAGAGCAGGTGGTCGATGGGCATGGCCCCGTCCACCACGATCTTGCCGGTCATGCCGAACCGCAGCCCCAGCCGGGGCCCGTCGGTGTCGACGATCGCGAGCTTGCCGATCCGCCGCACCGCCTCGATTCGCGCCCCGGTCAACTCCAGGCGCAGCCCGTCGGTGGTGGTTGCTCCCTTGGCGAACCACTCATCGGGTGCGTGCACCCGAGTGATCCTGCGACCCTCCGTGGCCGAGATGGCCCGACGGTAAGCCTCCACCTCAATAATCTCAGGCACCGTTGCCAGCCCTCGTCCGGTCAGCCGCACCAGCAGTCTAGAGATCGGCCTCTGTCTAGCCGCCCGGTTCTCCGGGCGGAGTCACGACGTAGCCAAGGTCCTCCAGTTGTGCGATGGCTTCGTCGGGGTAGCGGCGGACCGTTGTTCGTGCCTGGGATCGGTCCCACTCCGCTAGTGACTCGATGACCTTTGCCCGCCATCCGGGCTTCCAGTTCGTGAAGATCCTCTCGCGGTCTAGGAACAGGAGGAAGTCCTCCAGCGTCGGGCGGAAGCGCCTTCCGCCAACGGGGAAGTGCAGCGCGTGGAGATCAGGCGCCGGTTGCCCGCTGGAACCGTAGATCCATGCCAGTTCAGGTGAGTTGGCATGTAGATGGACGTGCGCCGCCGGTCTACCGGGCTTCGAGCGCCGCCGGTCGTACTCGACTCGCACGAGCGGCCGTGGATCGCTCTGGCCGCCGGTGACGTCAACCAGCAGGCCCACAGTTGAGGTGATGACTTGCAGATGGACGTTCGTGTCGTCCATCTCCACTCTGTATTGGGCTCGCAGAAACAGGTTCGACGGCTGGCTGTCATCGTTGGGGCGAACAAGCGGCAAGCCAGGTGAGCGGCGGTCGGCAGGAATCGGAAACTGGACGATGGCTCGCTCGTCAGGCTCGAAGAACTCCGCCGCGAACCGGATGTCGGTGTGGATGCTCGCGTCGATGACGTTGTTGAGTCTGCTGATGAAGCCCTCGACGGCATGCTCGAGGGGCGTCTCTGTCACTCCTCTGCGATCAGGTCGCCGTAGATCAGCCAGAGGTCCCGGAGATTCCCATCGGTCAGGGCGTCTGCCTCGCCCTCTGCTATGAACTCCTCGAGCGTCATGCCGACTCTTGAGACGTCCTGCCTGACCCGATCGCGGAGTTCGTCACGGCTGACGTAGTTGACGGTCATCTCGCCGTTCCTCCTGGATGCAGACGGCCTGCTGGCGGGCACGGTATCACCTCGGGTGGTGAGGCTGAGGCCTACGAGTTTGTCCCCGATGACCTCGGCTTGAGGGGTGGAGCTTGTGGTCATTGTGTCGGACCTCCGACTCGCCGCACTCGGATCTGGCCATGATCCTACATAGATTTACAGTAGATTTGATTGTAGGACTTGCATAGCGCGATCACACCGCGACTCGATCCTGTCGGCATTCGCGCCAGGCGCAGAGATTCGTGCGGGTGCCTTCGCCACATCTGGCCCGCCCACTCTACGGCAGGGACCGTTACCAGCCCTAGCTCGTTAGGGCGGTGAGTAGTTCGTCGGCTCGCTCGGTGGTTACGGTGAGTTTGCGGGTCTGGCTCTTGCGGCGGTATTCGACGGTGACGGCCTGCTTGCCGCCGAGCGAGTAGAGCAGGTCGCGCCGTTTGCCCTTCAGGCCCCAGCCGCCGTAGTCCCTCATGGGGTCGACCTCGCGGCCGTAGACTTTCCTGATCTCGCGTCTCGAGACCTGCGACTTGAAGGGTGTGGGCCAGAGGCGGACGGTGTAGTGACGGTCGTCGACCCGCACCCGCAGCTGCATCGTCCAAAGGAGCGCCGGGAGGAGGCCCCCCGCCAGGGCGACCACGGCAATGCCGCCGACCCACTCCCACGGGGAGCCGGCACTCTCGTCGACGAGAAGAATCGACACCACGAGAACGACGACCACGGCCTCGAATACAGCCAGAGGCTTCAGCCACTGGCCCACGCCCTTCGATACTCGTTGCTTGTCGACGAACCGGACCGGCATCATGGCTACGCGTCCAGCAGGACAGTCGCCCTAGTCACTCGAGCTCTGTGGTGCTGTCGGTCCAGGGAGTCAGCCGGCGGAAAGCCAGGCGTTGATGGACTCGGCTAGGGCTGGGCCCTGGTCCTCCTGGATGAAGTGGCTGGCCGGCTCGAACTGGGCGTGGGGCTGGCCGGCCGCGCCCGGGATGCGCTCGATCATGAAGGGCTGGAGCCCGCCCAGCACCGGGTCGCCGGGTGCCCACAGGGTCAGCACCGGCTTGGTCCACTGGCCGAGGACGTCCCAGGCGGCCCGGTTGGCGGGCACGGCCGGGTCGTCGGGCGACACCGGCACCAGCAGCGGGAACTGGCGAGCCCCGGCCATGTGCGCCTCGGCGGGGAACGGCGCACGGTAGGCCTCGACCGCGGCCTCGCTCAGTTCGTTGGCGGTGGCGTTCTCGACCAGCCGCCCGCAGTCGAGGAACGGCACGTCCTGGCTGAACTGGCGCCAGAAGTCGAAGCCGGCGCCGGGGGAGTCGCCCACCGGGAGAGCGGTGTTGGCCAGGATCAGCCGGTCGAACAGGTCCGGGTTCTCGGCCGCCAGTCGCAGCCCGATGAGGCCGCCCCAGTCCTGGCCGAACAGGTGCAACGGGCCTGAGCCCCGCTCGGCCGCGGTGGCTTGCAGGAACTCTCGCATCCACTCGACGTGGGCTGCGTAGGTGTAGGCGGAGCGCTCGACCGGCTTGTCGGAGCGGCCGAAGCCGATCAGGTCGGGGACCAGCACCCGGTGGCCGGCGCCGGCCAGCACCGGGATCATCTTGCGGTACAGGTAGCCCCAGGTCGGCTCGCCGTGCAGCAGCAGGATCGTGGCCGTGTCATAGTCGGGTGCGGCCGGACCGGCGGTGACGTAGGCCATTCGCAGCCCGTCCACGGTCGCGTACCGGGGCTCGTAGGGGTAGTCGTCGATGCCGGCGAAGCGCTCCTCGGGGGTGCGCACGAAGGCGAGGCCGCCCGGCGTGGTGAGAGTCTCGGTCATGGCTCGACGCTAGTGGCGCAGAGGCTGAGCGAACCGTCCGCGCTCATTCGCGCGACTTCGCACCTCGCCGCCCGTGAACTTCAAGCGATAGACCACCTCTGATGTGGCTAACTGCTTGAAGTTGCGTCAGCACCACAGAGCTACGGCTTCACGGTGATGCCATCAACCCAGACGTGGCTGATGTCGTCGGCCGTGGCCAGGCGGACCACCTTCTCGAAGGTGCGGGCGTCGTCGTCGAGTTCTTCCCACAGGCGGATCAATCCGCCTGGGCGGTCGGTCCGCACCGCGATGGCGTCGAAGCGGCGTCCCGGCTCGATCAGCCCCACCGGCAGGTCGACGGCGGCGGCGCCGCCCGCGGTGGCCAGCCAGAAGGCGGTCACGGTGTCGATCCGCGAGTCCGGCACGCCGCGCCCGGCCGGGCCGAGGGCCGGATCGACGCCGTCCTCGAGCATGCGGGAGACGGTCACCGCGTCCTGGCACACTCCCAGCAGCCCGGGGCGGGCTCCGCCCGAGATATCGGTGCCCAGCCCCACGCCGACATCGGCGGCCAGCGCCCGGCGCACCCTGAACACTGCGTTGGCGAAGTACGCATTGGACAGCGGGCAGTGGGCGACACCCGCCCGGTGTCCCGATACCAGGGCCATGTCGTCGTCAGTGAGGTGGTCGCTGTGGGCCAGCACCGTGTGGGGGCGTATCAGGCCGAAGCTGTCGAGGGCCACCGGGTCGGTCGAGCCGAAGCGCTCTTGGGCGTAGCCGCAGTGCCAGTCTGACTCCGCACAGTGGGTCTGGACCCGCACCCCGGTGGCTTCGGCCAGCTCGCCCAGCCCTTGGAGCAGCGCGTCGGTGCATGCCGGAGCGAAGCGGGGAGTTATCACGGGCTCCACCAGCGGGCTGGCCTCGGCCGTTATCGCCTCGATGGAAGCCGCCGACGCCTCCACCCCGGCGGCGGCGGTGGTGTCCCGGTACCACTCGGGTGTGCCTTCGGGATGGTCCATGGCCACCCGGCCCACCAGGGCTCGCTGCCCGTACCGGGCGCAGGCCCGGGCCAGGGCCGTGGTGGCCTCCAGATGGTTCGACGAGTGGTACACGCCGGTGGTGGTTCCCATGGCCAGCAGCGACGGCACCAGGTCGTCCCACACCGCCGCGGCGAACTCGAGGTCGGCGTAGCGGGCCTCCAGCGGGAAGGTGTATTCGAACAGCCAGCGCTCCAGGGGCAGGTCGAGTCCGGTGCCGAGCTGGGGCCATTGGGGCGCGTGGATGTGCAGGTCGACCAGCCCGGGCAGCAGGAGGGTGCCGGGGGCCAACTCCACCTGCTCGGCGGCGGATGCGAGCGCCTGCCGTCCCGCGGCCGCGCCCTCGGGAGTGGAGCGGTCGTGGACGGCGGTGACGGCCCCGGCCGCGTCGACCTCCACCACTGCATCGGTGACGGCGAGGCGGTCCGGTGCCGGCGTCTGCATCAGCCTTCCGGCCACGGCCAGCGTCATGGCGCCACCGTACTCATCGCGGCCCGACCGCGGCCGTCGCCTGCGAACTTCGGGCGGTTGTGGGCGATATATGACCCAGAACCGCCGGAAGTTCGGTCCGGGCGGTCCGGGGCTTCAGGCGAGCAGATCGGTGAAGGCGTCGATGGTGGTCTCTATGCCGTCGGCGGTGACGTCCAGGTGGGTGACGAGCCGGGACTGCGAGCCGCTCCAGCGGGTGAGGACGCCGCGATCGGCCAGCGCGTCACGCGGGTTAGCGGCGCCGTCGAGCCGGTCCGTGTCGATGCGGATGAACACCATGTTGGTGGCGCACGAGTCGATCTTGACGCCGTCGATCGCGGCGAGGCCGTCAGCGAGGCGGGCCGCGTTGGCGTGGTCGTCGGCCAGCCGGTCGATGTGGTGCTCCAGCGCGTAGAGGCCTGCTGCGGCCACGATGCCGGCCTGGCGCAGCCCGCCGCCGAGCATCTTGCGCCACTTGTGGGCCTCGTGGATGAGCTCGGCCGGCCCGGCCAGCACTGATCCCATGGGCGTGCCCAGCCCCTTGGAGAGGCACACCGACACCGAGTCGAACGGCTCGGCCACCGCGGCGGGCGGCACCCCCAGCGCCACCGCGGCGTTCGGTAGCCGGGCCCCGTCGAGGTGGTGGGACAGGCCGTGGCGGTCCGCCAGCGCGGCCGCGGCCTCCATCTGGTCGAGCGTGAGCACCCTGCCGTCGTTGGTGTTCTCCAGGCACAGCAGCCGGGTGCGGGCGAAGTGATGGTCCGGCGACTTCACCGCCGCTTCGGCCGCGGCCAGGTCGATCATGCCGTCGTCGCCGGTGGGCACCGGCTGTGGCTGGATGGAGCCGAGCACGGCCCCGCCGCCGCCCTCGTACATGTAGGTGTGGGCGTGGTCGCCGACGATGTACTCGTCGCCGCGCCCGCAGTGGGCCAGCAGCCCGCAAAGGTTGCCCTGGGTGCCGCTGGTAACGAACAGCGCAGCCTCCTTGCCGAGCAGCGCCGCTACCGCGTCCTGGAGCTTGTTGACGGTGGGATCCTCGCCGTACACGTCGTCACCAACGGCGGCCGCAGCCATGGCCGCTCGCATGGCCGGCGTGGGCTGGGTGACGGTGTCGGAGCGAAGGTCGATCACGGCATGCAAGGCTACGCCCCATCGGCGGTCGATGACCCCGGGCGGTGGGGCGTCAGGGGCTCCCGAAGCCTGGGCGCCGGCGGGCGGCGCCTCCGACGTCCCGCCGATCCGTCCCGAGCGCGTTGAGCAGGTCGAGCCAACGCGAGGGCACCCGGGGCCAGGAGAAGAACTTCATCGCCAGGTTCACAGCGGGGCCTATGACCACCAGCCAGTAGACCGTCCCCCAGCCCACCGTGCCGCCCAGGATGGCGCCGATTGTGAACGGCACGGCCTCGATGATGAACCGGGCCAGCCAGATGGGGACGCCGCGGCGGTGCATGGCCGTCATGACGCCGTCACGCGGTCCCGGACCCAGCATGACGCCGAGGTAAAGGCCCGAGCCCAGCGCCACCAGCAACGGGCTGACCAGCGTCAGGGCCACCTGCCCCGAGACCGAGGCGGGCTGGTCGAAGAGCGCCAGCGTCACATCAGTGGACAGACCCACGACCACTGCGTTCATGAGCGTGCCGAAGCCGATCGGTTCGCGCGCCCAGATCAAGCCGGCGACCAGCGCTAGGCCGGTGAGTATCGCAACCGTGCCGATCGTCAGCGGGGTGTGCAGCGAGACGCCCTCGTCCCACACCACCCAGGGACCCTGACCCTGGCCGCCGAGCACCACGAAACCCAGACCCATCCCGAAGATCCACAAGCCCGCGATCAGCTGCGGGAACCGGCGGGCTACTTCGCGGGCCGTGCCGGGCTGGGTGGCACCGCCTCCGGCGGAGCGAGAAACGGACACAGGACTAGGCGCCTGCGATCTCGGTGACGCCCAGAGCGTCCTCCCCGGCTGCCGCGTAGAAGAGCCAGCGCTGGTTCCCCGCGGCCAGCACGCAGGGGTCGCGCAGTCCGTTCTGCCGGCCGGTGGCCAGGCCTCTCGGCACCGGCTTGAGCGGCTCCTGAGCGCCCTCCCAGTCCTCTGCCGGCCGCATGAACTCGGTCACCGGTCCCGGGGTCCAGCCGAGCCAGTCACCGGAGGTGTCGATCACGGTGCGGTAGATCCTCTCGGGGGCCTCGTAGCAGCGGGTGAACAGCATCTCCAGTTCCCGCCGCTCGGGGTCGTGGGACACGCAGCAGTGGCGTATCTCGTCGTCGTCGAACAGCACCGGCCCGTAGGTGAAGCCCCGGAGCCCGTCGGGCGAGCGAACGACCTGCGACGGCATGGCCACGCCGTACCAGGCGTCGTCGGCCTCGAACATCCGGAGGTAGCTCGGGGCGACACCCACCACCGGCTCGACCAGCGTGAAGTGTCGCCCGGTGTCCGACGTCGCCACCGGCCGGGAGGGTCCGGCATCCAGGCGGGGGCGGGCAGCACTGACGGCCCGTTCACGTTGAACCGGTCGTGGTCGCGGGGCGCCCCCGGTGTGGTCGCGTCGATGATGCGGCGGCGGTCGAGTGTCATGGGCCCAAGGGGCGTCACCGGCCGGACCCGAAGCCGTGGGCGCCGATGAGCGGGACGAAGCGCACGGCCGTAAGCCGCTCCGCACGGCACTCTTCGGCGAGCACGGGGTTGCCGTTGTCCCCGACGTCCGCGGTGGCCGGTCGGGTGTAGCGCATCAGGAACTGGTCGCGGTGGCGCGACCCCACCGGCATCACCAGGCGCCCTCCCGGCGCGAGCTGCTGAAGCAGGGGAGGCGGCGGCGCCGGACCGGCCGCGGTCACGACGATCGCGTCGTAGGGCGCATCGGTGGGCCAGCCGAGCGTCCCGTCGCCCACCACCACCTTCACGTCTCCGGGTTCGTGTCCGGCCAGGACGGCCCGGGCCTTCTCGGCCAGGCCGGGCCTTCGTTCGATGGTCACGACCCGGCCGGCCAGGGCCCGCAGCACCAGCGCGCCGTAACCCGAGCCCGACCCGACCTCCAGCACGCTGTCGTCGGGGTGGAGTTGGGCTGCCTCGGCCATCATCGCCACCATCGCGGGCTGGCTGATGGTCTGCCCCTCCCCGATGGGCAGAGGCCCGTCGTCGTACGCGGCCGCCGCGAGCCGGCGGGGGACGAAGCGCTGGCGCGGGACCGTCCCGATGGCTGCGAGCACGGCCTCGTCCCGCACGCCGTAGCGGCGGGCCTGACTCACCAGGTCTGACAGCTGCCGTGCCGGCCTGGCCATGGACGGATCAAGCAGCCGCGCTCGCGGCCGCCCGCCGGCGCAGGGGTGGATCCTGGCGGGGCGGCGTCCGGCGGGGAGGGAGGGTGGCCAGGAGGTCGGCGGTGGCGTCGGCCACCAGTGCGACCGCCTGCTCGAAGGCGGCCTCGGTCGCGGCCGAGGTCTTCTGCACCCCGCTGACCTTGCGGACGTACTGACGGGCGGCGGCTTCGATCTCGGCGGTGGTGGCCGGAGGGGCCAAGCCGCGCAGGGTCGTGATGTTGCGGCACATAGCCGCGACTCTACGCCTTCGGACTTGAGAGGCCGAGCGTGCAGGTCCCAGGTGGCGCGCTGCTTCATGGCGCGGCCGGGCGCGGTAGTGTGCGGGACCAGCCGGCCGGACTATCAGGAGGAAGATGACATGCCCCAGACCGTGCGAGGAGTGGTGTCGATGGCGGTCGGCGATCCGGTCACGATCACCGACATCGTGATCCCCGACCCGGGCCCCGGTGAGGCGGTGGTGTCCATCCAGGCCTGCGGCGTCTGCCACACCGACCTGCATTACCGCGAGGGCGGGATCAACGACGAGTTCCCCTTCCTGCTGGGCCACGAGGCCGCCGGCGTGGTGGAGTCGGTCGGAGACGGCGTGACCGAGGTGGAGCCGGGCGACTACGTGATCCTCAACTGGCGGGCGGTGTGCGGTCAGTGCCGCTCGTGCCTGAGGGGCCGGCCCCACATCTGCTTCAGCACCCACAACGCGTCCCAGAAGATGACGCTGGACGACGGCACCGAGCTGTCGCCGGCGCTGGGCATCGGCGCGTTCGTCGAGAAGACCCTCGTTGCCGCAGGCCAGTGCACCAAGGTCGACTCGGCCGCCCCGGCTACCGCCGCGGGCCTGCTGGGCTGCGGCGTCATGGCCGGCATCGGCGCGGCGATCAACACCGGCGGCGTGGGCCGGGGCGACAGCGTGGCCGTGTTCGGCTGCGGGGGCGTGGGCGACGCCGCCATCGCCGGCGCCAAGCTGGCCGGCGCCCACACGATCATCGGTGTGGACATCGACGACCGCAAGCTGGAGTGGGCCAAGCGCTTCGGCGCCACCCACACCGTCAACTCCTCCGAGACCGACGCGGTGGAGGCGATCCAGGCTCTCACCGGCGGCCACGGGGTGGATGTGGCCATCGAGGCCGTGGGCCTGCCCCAGACCTACCGCCAGGCTTTCGAGGCCCGCGACCTGGCCGGGACCGTGGTCCTGGTGGGCGTGCCCCGGCCCGACATGACCATCGAGCTGCCCTTCATCGAGGTGTTCGGCCGGGGCGGGGCCCTGAAGTCGAGCTGGTACGGCGACTGCCTGCCGACCCGGGACTTCCCCATGCTGATCGACCTGTACCTCCAGGGCCGCCTGGACCTCGACGGCTTCGTGTCGGAGACGATCAGCCTCGGCGATGTGGAGGAGGCCTTCCACAAGATGGAGCGAGGCGAGGTGCTGCGCTCCGTCGTTGTGCTCTAACCGGCCATGTCGGGCCTCCCGGAGGTGATGGCGCAGCTGGAGGCGGCGGGGACGGCCCAGAACCGCAAGGTGTACGCCCGCCACGGCGCGGCCGAGCCGATATTCGGGGTGAGCTACGCCGAACTGGGCAAGATCGCCAAGTCGATCAAGACAGATCACGACTTGGCGCAGAAGCTCTGGGACAGCGGCAACCACGATGCCCGGGTGCTGGCTCTGCGGGTGGCCGACCCGGCTGCGATGGATGTGCCGCTGGCCGGCCGCTGGCTGGGCGATGTGGACAACTACATCCTGGCCGAGGGCCTCGGCGGGCTGTGCTCGCAGTCGCCCCACGCCCGGAAGCTGAGCGACTCCTGGAGGGACAGCCCGGCCGAGTGGACCGCGTCCACCGGGTGGTTCATCGTCACCTGCACGGCCGAGGACCCCGAGGTCTGGTCGGTCGGAGAACTGCGGGGGCTGGTGCGCCAGATCGAGGCCGAGATCGCCGGGCGCCCCAACCGGGTCCGCCACGAGATGAACGGAGCGCTCATCGTGATGGCGCTGCGTGACGGCAACCTGCGCCGGTCCGTGCTGGCCGCCTCCGGCCGGATCGGCCCGGTAGAGGTCGATCACGGTCAGACCGGCTGCAAGACCCCCGAGGTGGCCCCCTACGTGGAGCGCACCCTCGCCCACCGGTCCGCCAAGGCCGTCCGTCAGGCGGAGCGAGCCTCCAAACGCAGGGCTGGCTAGATGCGGCTGATGTCGAAGCGGGTGGGGGCGGGATGGTGCCTGGGCGGGCCGATGCCCGCGGCCTTGACCAGGCGCACCACCCGGCCCCGGTGGCCGGCGTAGGGCTCCAGCAGCTCGAGCATCGAGTCGTCGTCGCCGTCGGTGGCTCCGCTGAGGGCGTAGGTCACCAGCACCGGCACGTGCAGGTCTCCCACCGGCACCGCGTCGGGATCACCCGCGGCCGCCCCGGTCGTGCGGGCCGCGGTCCACGGTCCGACGCCGGGCAGGCGATGCAGCCACTCGCGGGCCTCGGCCGCGGGCCGCTGGTGCAGGGCCTCCAGACGCTCGGCGTGCTTGGCCGCGACCCGGATCACCCGGCTGCGGGCCCGATCGACGCCGGCTCGGTGGAACCCGTGGTCCGGTACACGCAGCACTGCCTCGGGAAGGGGGAACAGCGGCAGCGGCCCGCCTCCGGGAACCTCGGCGCCGTGCAGCCTTCCCATGCGGGTCACCGCGGTCCGGGCGTCCGCGCTGACCACCCGCTGGTAGATGGCGGCCGTGGCCATGGCCTCGTACCAGCGGCCGGTGGCCCCCAGCCGCGGCACCCCCATCCGGGACACCAGGCCGCGCACCACCTGGTCGCGGGGCTGGAAGCCGCCGGGGTCGTCGTCGTTGCCGAGCAGGGCCGGCAGCTGACCGATGGCCCAGGCGGCACCCGGTCCCCAGGCATCGGCGATCACCTCACAGCCGAGGAGCCGGAAGGCCAGCGACGCTGATCCCTCGGGCGTCTCCGTGGCCCACCATCGAACGCCGTCGCGACTCTGGGACGTCTTCACCCACATCAACGTCACCTTCAAGTTCAGGTCGAAGGGGGGCCGGAAGACGGTCGAGCAGTCCGGCGGGGATGGCGGGACCTTGACCGGAGGGCCGCTCCGTCGTGGCATGTCAGGAGTCCGGCTCGCCGGAGTCCGGAGCGGTCTCGAGGATCTCGACCGCTTGCTCAAGAGTCTCGAGGAGCCTGCGGTCCGACGCCTCGACCAGTCCCAGGTCCTTCTTGGCCTCGGTGATGGCAGCCCGGGTCAGCTCGCCCATGATCCCGTCGATCGGGCCCGGGCTGTAGCCGACCTGGAGCAGCGCTCCCTGCAGCGCGGCGACCTCGTTGCCGTTGAGCGGCTCGTCACTTGCGGCCTCGCCGGCTGCCGCGTCCTCCTCCGAGGGCGCTCTGGCCACGATGGCGCCGTCCGCGCCGCCCAGAGCGCTGTCGAAGATAGGACCGGCCCAGTTCAGCGCCCACCAGAAGGCGAGCAGCAGTACGATCAGCAGGAAGGCGCCCTGGAGATGGGTGCGCATGGCCGTGGGCCCGCCCGGAAGCGCCCCTGTCACGCTCAGTTGTAGGCCCGCCTGCGGAGGCGCTCCCGGATCTTGGTGCACTCCGGGCACACGGGATAGCGGGACGGATCCCGGCTAGGGACCCACACCTTGCCGCACAGGGCCCGTATCGGGGTGCCCTCGACGTAGGCCCGGTTGGCGTCAGCCCGCCGGGTGTAGTGGGCGAAGCGGTCGTGGTCCCCGTCGTCGGTCACCGGCCGGGCCTCGGCTTCGGTGATCGTGGTGGTGGCCGGCGCCGGAGTGGCTGGTGCCGGTGTCGGGGCCCGCGTCGGCGTGTCGCTGTAGGTGGGCGCGTCGCTGGAGGTGCTGATCGTGCCGGTCATGGCTGTGAGCCTATAGATCCGGCCGACCCCAGGAAGGAGCGGACCGCCTCGATGGTGTCGGCCTCGGCGGCCGGCTTGTCGCTGCGGTAGCGCACCACCCGGGCGAAGCGCAGGGCCACACCGCCGGGGTAGCGGCTTGAGCGCTGCACGCCGTCGACCGCGATCTCCACCACCTGCTCGGCCCGGAGCTTCACGACATGCGGGTCCCGGTCGGTGGTGAGCTCTTCGAAGCGGCGGGTCTGCCATTCGAGCATCTCGTCGGTCATGCCCTTGAACGTCTTGCCCACCATCACGAAGCCCCCGTCGGGGTCCCGGGCCCCGAGGTGGATGTTGGAGAGCCAGCGGTGGCGGCGTCCGCTGCCCGGCTCCACCGCCAGCACCACCAGGTCGAGCCGGCGGACCGGCTTGACCTTGCGCCAGGCCTTGCCCCGCCGGCCCGCGGCGTAGAGCGAGCCCGCCGCCTTCATCATCACGCCCTCGTGGCCGGCGGCCACCGCGGCCTCGAAGGTCCTCTCGGCCTCGTCGGGATCGTCGGTGACGACGCCCGGTACGCGGTGGTCGGCGGCCACGTTCCTCAGGCACTCCAGGCGGTCCTGGAGGGGCTCGTCGAGCAGGTCCCGCCCGTCGAGGTGCAGGACATCGAAGAACACGGGCGCTACCCGCACCGGTCCCGCGCCGGCCGGAGCGGCTTGGCCGGCTCGCCTGGTGCCCACCCGGCCCATCGTGTCCTGGAAGGCTGCCGGGGAGAGGTCCTCGGCCAGCCCGAGCACCTCCCCGTCAAGGGCCACAATGTCGGCGGGCAGGCCTCGCATCACGTCGACCACCTCGCCTAGTCGGCCGGTGACCTCGTTGAGGTTGCGGGTCCAGACCCTCACTTCGTCACCTTGCCGGTGGGCCTGTATGCGGATCCCGTCGAGCTTCCACTCCACCGAGCACCGGCCCAGCTCCGCCACGGCGGAAGCGGCGTCGTCGGCGGTGGAGGCCAGCATCGGCCGGATCGGCCGCATGGGCTGGAAGCCCACCGCCTCCAGACCGGGCCTCCGGAGCGACAGCGCGATCTCAGCGGTCTCGCCGAGGTCGCCCGCAAGCATCAGAGCCCGCCGGACCGCAGCCGCGGGCACGCCGGCGGCTCGGGCGATGGCCTCCACCACGACGCCCTCGCTGGCTCCCTGGCGCAGTTCGCCCACGAGCAGCCGCCGCACGAAGTCGGTCTCGGCATCGGTGGCCCGGGCCAGGAAGTCGCCGAGCAGGTCGAGACGCCGCTGGGTTGATCCGTCACCGGATGCGCCCGCGACTGCGTCGAGCATGGCGTCGAGATCGGCCACCGACAGCGACGCCTGAGCAGCCGGTTGTGTTCGAAGCGCGGCCACCGTCGCCCAGCCCACGCCGATGCGTCCCTGGCGGGGGTCGCCGGCGATCAGGCCGGCCACGACCCCGGCCTCGGGTCCGGCCGCGCCCTGCAGCAGCCCGGCCAGGGCCTCGATCTTGCCGGTGCGCGACGAGGTGGCCGTCACTTCGTCGGTGCAGGCGACCAGATCCGCTAGGAGCATCCGTCCGGTTCTATCCCAGGGCCTCTAGCTCGGCCAGTGACGACTCCCACTCGGCCAGCAGGGTCCCGGCCCTCTCCGCGGCCTCCTCGTGGGCCGAGGCCAGCGCGTGGACCTCCTCGGGCCGCTCGTAGACGGCGGGGTCGCTGAGGCGGCGGTGCAGCTCGGCCACTTCGGCGTCGGCCGCGGACCAGGCCCGTTCCAGATCGGCCACCCGCTTCCGGAGCCGGCTGGTGGCCGCCCGAGCCTGGGCGCCGGCCCGGCGGCGCTCGGCCCGGCCGGCGCTGGACCCGGCCCGGGGTGGAGCCGCTTCCGGCAGTACGCCGGTGGCCGGGGCCTGCGGGTCCTGGGGGAACAGCACCGACTCGTCGGCGCCGAGGTGCCAGACCGCCCGGCCGTGGCGGACCTCGATCAGTGCGTCGGACACCGAGCGGATGAGATGGCGGTCGTGGGTCACCAGCAGGACCGTCCCGGGGTAGGCGGTCAGGGCGTCCTCGAGGATGTCGCAACTGGGCAGGTCGAGGTGGTTGGTCGGCTCGTCGAGCACCAGCAGGTTCACGGGCTCCACCATCAGCCGGGCCAGCACCAGGCGGGTTCGCTCGCCTCCGGACAGCTCCGCCACCCTGCGGTCGGCGTCATCGCCGCGGAACCCGAATGCGCCCAGGATGGTGCGCAGGTTCCGGCGGCCCGGATCGATTCCCGCGGAGAACACCTCGATGGCCCGCTTGGTGCCGTCGAGCTCGTCGGCATGATGCTGGCCGAAGGCGGCCACCCGCACGTTCGAGCCGACGCGAACCGTCCCCGCGGTGGGGGACAGCTCGCCCAGTATCAGCTTGAGGAGGGTGGTCTTGCCCGCTCCGTTGGGTCCCACCAGAGCCACCGTCTGTCCCCGCTCCACCGCCAGGGTCGCGCCCGACACCACCGGGCCGTCCCCGTCGGGATAGCCGACGGAGGCCTGCTCCAGCTCGGCCACGACCCGGCCGGAGCGGGGCGGCGCGCCGAACGCGAAGCGAGCGGCCAGGTCGGATCGGCCGGGAGCCTGGATCCGCTCCAGCTTCTGGAGGGTCTTGACCCGGCTCTGCACCTGGCGGGCCTTGGTGGCCTTGTACCGGAAGCGCTCCACGAAGCGCTCGACGCGGGCCACCTCGCGGGCTTGGCGGGCTGCGGCCGCCTCGATGCGCCGGATGCGCTCTTCTCTGGCCACCACGAACTCCGCGAAGCCTCCCTCATAGGCGACGGCGGCACCCGACGCCAGCTCGACGATGCGGTCGGCCAGCGCGTCGATGAAGTCGCGGTCGTGGCTGACGAACAGCACCGCGCCCCGCCATTCGGCCAGGTGCCGCTCCAGCCAGGCCATGGAGTCGACGTCGAGATGGTTGGTGGGCTCGTCGAGCAGCAGGAGGTCGGGTTCGGAGACCAGCAGCCGGGCCAGCGCCGTCCGCATCCTCCATCCGCCCGACAGTTCGGCTACCGGACGGTCGGCGTCGGCACCGGAGAATCCCAGGCCGGCCAGCACCTTGGCCGCCTCGGCTTCCAGGGCGTAGCCGCCGAGCTGCTCGAACTGGGCCTGGACCTCGCCGTAGCGGGCCACGAACTCGTCGTGGCGGTCGCCGTGATCGCCGAGCCGGCGCTCCAATTCATGGAGAGTCCGGGCCATCTCGGCCAGGGGTCCGGCTCCGGAGATCACCTGATGGCGGACGGTGCCGCCGGCAATCTCCCCCAGATCCTGGGGCAGGTACCCGACCCGTGCGTCGCGGGGCTTGGTGACGGTGCCGGTGTCGGCGTCGGTCAGACCGGCCAGGATCTCCAGCAGTGTCGTCTTGCCTGCGCCGTTGCCCCCCACGAGCGCGACCTTCCGGCCCGGCGCCAGATTCAGGCTGACGTCGGCGAACAGCTGGCGGGTGCCGTAGGCCTTGGCCAGACCCGAAGCGGCGAGCATCACCGCCCAACGCTAAGAGGCGGGAGGGTCAGTGAAGCAGCTTGTCGAGACGGGACTCGGCCTCGGACGCACCCCCGAAGTCCGGCTCGGTCGCCTCCAGCCGGCCCAGCCATCCGACCGACACCCAGCCGGCCATCACCGCGCCGCCGTCGGTGTGCTCGGGAAGCTCGATCGCCTCCCCCCAATTCATCTTCACCCGGAACGCGTCGGTGTGGCCCGGCCTCGGCTCGAGTTGGGCGGTGGCCATCGAGCGGGGCGGCTCGATGCCGACCTCGGTGCGCTTCCAGCCCTTGATCCCGGCCAGCTCCCGGCCGGGGACGTTGATGTTGAGCACCACCGGGCTCTCCGGCAGGTCGGTGACCAGTCCCTCCACGGCAGCCGCAGCCACGGTGGCGGCGCTGTGCCAGGGTTGATCGGCGAGCGTCTCCTCCCAGGCTTGGCCCTCCACGCCGAACGACTCGACCGACTGGCTCACAGCCACGCCCGACACACCGCCGTTGCGGGCGGTCAGGCAGGCTCCGACCGTGCCAGAGTGGTACACGGAGCGACCCACGTTGGCTCCGGGGTTGATTCCCGCCACCACCAGGTCGTAATGGCCGAAGACGTCCAGGCGCCCGAACATCACGCACAGCGCGGGCGGGCCGGTCACCGACCACACCTCGTCTATCCCGTCGATGCGGGCCCGATGGACCTCGGGTTGGATCAGGTGCAGCGGCCCGAAGGCCGCTCCATAGCCCGAGTACTCCTTGTCGGGCGCCACCACCACCACCTCACCGATGGTGGCCATGGCCCGGGCCAGGACGTGCAGCCCGATGGAGTCGATGCCGTCGTCGTTGGTGACGAGAATTCGCACCCGCGGACCCTAGCGGGCCACCGGCCGCCCGAGCCGGCAGGCCCGAACTTCTAACCTGATGTTCACCTTGGCGCGCCACACTGGGGCGGTGAGTTCAGGGTCGGCGAGCCCCGCCGGTGCCGCGGCCGGCGCCACCATCCTGGTGGCCGAGGACGATCGGCGGGTCCGCCAGTCGCTGGAGCGTGCCCTGAAGCTCGAGGGCTACGAGGTTGTGGTCGTCGCCGACGGCGCGGCGGCCTTGAAGGCGCACAAGTCCCGCCGGCCCGATCTGATGGTGCTCGACGTCTCGATGCCCAACGCCGACGGTCTCAGCGTCTGCCGGATGCTGCGCCGGGACGACTGCGACACGCAGATCCTGATGCTGACCGCTCGTCACGAGGTCGGCGATCGGGTCGCCGGGCTGGACGCCGGCGCCGACGACTACCTGGTCAAGCCGTTCGCGCTGGAGGAGCTGCTGGCCCGGGTGCGAGCCCGGTTGAGGGCCGCCGAGGAGGCGCGCGGCCATGCAGGCGCCGCCGGGGCCGGAGCGGCCGCCGGCCGTCACCTGGTGCGTTTCGCCGACCTGGAGCTCGACGTCGAGGGCCGGCTGGTGCGCCGGGCCGGTCGCCGCATCGAGTTGTCCCGCACCGAGTTCGACCTCCTCGAGTTGCTGGTGCGCAACGCCGGGACCGTGCTGAGCCGCTACGACATCTACGAGCACGTGTGGGACGGAGCCCTCGACGTGGAGTCGAAGACGCTCGACGTGTACGTCGGGTACCTCCGCCGCAAGACTGAGGGAGGCGGCGAGCCCCGGATTATTCACACCGTGCGCGGGATCGGCTACGTGGCCAGGGTCGACCTGTGAACGCTTCCAGGGGTCGACCGGTGATCGTGGCCAGGGTCGACCAGTGACGCTGCGGGTCCGGGTCGCGCTGCTGGCGGCAGCCGTGGTCGCGGTGGCGGTGGCCGCGGTGGGCTGGGCCGCGGTGCGATCAGCCCGGGCCGAGCTCACTGAGGAGGTCGACATCGACCTCATGGCCCGGGCCGGTCTGCTGTTCGACGAGCCACGCCGCGACTTCTTCTCCCAGGTGCTGGGGCTGACGGGAGAGGATCGCAGGATCGGGCCACTGCTGCGGGCCGACCCGCTCGGCTCCCTGGTGTCACTGGACGCCCACGCCCGGGTAGTGGTCGTCGACCTCGGCCCCGGCCTGGAGGGTGTCGTTCACGGTGAAGTCATCCTCACCCTCGACGACGGCATCGGGACCGTCCCGGACGCGCGGCGCCTGGAGCGGGCCCGCCACCGGGACGGGCCGATGCTGGAGACCGTCAGCGTCGGGGGCCTCAGGCTCCGGCTCATGACGGTCGAGGCTTCCGACGGCGTGTTCGTGCAGGTGGCCCGGCCGCTGGCCGAGGTCGACAGCGCGGTGGAGGATCTGCGTCAACGGGTGCTGCTGTTCGGCTTTCTGGCGGTCACCGCCGCGGCGGCGGGGGCCTGGTTCCTGGCGGGGCGGGCGGTGCGGCCCATCGTGCGCCTGACGAGGACGGTGGAGGACATCGCCGCGACCGGTGATCTCGACGGCGAGGTCGAGGGCTCCGGCCCCGGTGAGGTCGGCCGGCTGGCCCGCAGCTTCCGGACGATGCTCGCCGCGCTGGCCACCAGCCGCCGCCAGCAGCGCCGCCTGGTGATGGACGCCAGCCACGAGCTGCGGACCCCCCTGACAAGCCTGCGCACCAACGTGGACCTGCTCCGGCGTTCCGGCGAACTGCCGTCCACCGATCGGGCCTCGGTGCTGGACGACGTGGACGCCGAGCTGGGCGAGCTCACCGACCTGGTGACCGAGCTGGTGGACCTCGCGGCCGACGTCCAGGCCGACGAGGAGTTGGAGTTGATCGATGTGGTCGAGGTGGTCGAGCCGGTCCTGGAACGGGCCCGGCGCCGCAGCGGGCGCGACATCGCGCTGCGGGTGGAGCGCGGTGTCCCGGTGGAGGGCCGCCCGGAGGCGCTGGCCCGGGCGGTGCGCAACCTCGTCGACAACGCGGTGAAGTTCAGCGACGGCGGTCCGGTCGAGGTGGTGGTCGTCGGCGGCTCGGTGACGGTCCACGACGCCGGTCGGGGCATTCCCGAAGCCGACCGGGAGCGCGTATTCGAGCGCTTCCACCGCCTGGAGGACGACCGGGACGAGCCCGGTTCCGGCCTGGGATTGGCCATCGTGCGCCACGTGGCCGAAGCCCACGGCGGTACCGCCTGGGCCGGCGACTCGCCCCTCGGGGGTGCCGCGGTCGGGCTGCGGATCCCCGAGATAGACGAGTAGAACTAGCCGGGTGTCGAGCGGGCCAGTCGCGGGTGATCAGTGGCCGCGCCGGGACTTCTTGTGGGGTGGGCTCGGGGCGGCCGGGCTGGCCGCGGTCTCGCCCCTGCTGGCGGCCTGTGGCGACGACAGCGCAGACGCGCCGGCCGCGGACGCTCTGGCTGGGGACTCGCCGGCCGCGACCGACGAGCGGATCGTCATCGTCGGCGCCGGCATCGCGGCGCTGGCTGCGGCCGACGAACTCCAGATCCGGGGGTTCGGCAACGTCGTGCTGCTGGAGGCCCGCGATCGGGTCGGAGGGCGCATCTGGACATCCAGCATCGGCGACGGCATTCCCGTAGAGCTGGGGGCGACATGGATACACGGGGTCCGGGGCAACCCGATCAGCGACATCGTTGAGGCCAACGGCATCGCCACTGCCGAGACCGACTACGACAACGCGGTCCTCTACGACCACGACGGCCGGCCGGCCGAGCCGGTCGACCCGGCCTTGTGGGGCAAGTACATGGCGCTGGCCTACGAGATGCCCGAAGCGTCCCTCTCCGATGTCTTCGAGCGGTTCGCGGCCACCCACGGCCTCAGCGAGCACGACCGGCGCCTGTGGCTGTACTCGTTGGCGTCGATGTTCTCCCACGAGTTCGGGGCCGACATCGCCGACCTGTCCATCATGAGCTACGACGGCCCCAGCACCATGCGGGGCGGTGACGTGGTGTTCCCGCAGGGATACAGCCAGATCGTCGACGCGCTGGCCGCGGGCCGCGACATCCGGCTCGACCACCCGGTGGCTCAGGTCGACCATTCCGGGCCGACCGTCGTGGTCACCACGGACGGGGGCGACACGTTCGAAGCCGACCGGGTGGTGGTCACCGTTCCTTTGGGCGTGCTCAAGGCGGGGGCGATCTCGTTCAACCCGGCGCTGCCACCGGCCATGCGGGACGCGATCGCCGCTCTGGACATGGGGATCCTCAACCGGACGTGCCTGCTGTTCGACGAGCCCTTCTGGAACCCCGGCACCGAGTGGATCGGCTATGCCGGCCAGCAGCCGGGCCAGTGGTCCGAGACGCTGAACCTGTACCCGTACCTGGGCCGGCCGGTGCTGGCCATGTTCAACCCCGGCTCGTTCGGGACCGAGACCGAGCAGTACTCCGACGCCGACCTCACGTCACAGGCGGTCGAGGCGCTCAGGGCCATGTTCGGCGACGTGCCCGAGCCGGTCGACGCGGTCAGCACCCGGTGGGGGTCGGAGCAGTGGACCCTGGGCTCGTACTCGTATGTGCCGGTGGGCGTGGAGTTCGACACCTACCGGGACATGGCCCGCCCGGTGGGCGACCGGCTGTTCTTTGCGGGCGAGGCCACCCACAGCCGGTTCCCGTCCACCGTGCACGGCGCCCTGCTGTCAGGCCGCCGGGCCGCCCGCCAGATCTCCGGCCTCCTCCGCTGACCCCCCACCGGCCGGGCGGGAATTGGCCGCGGTGAGCGCCGATTTCTGCGTCCTGTGCTGCCAGTTCAGGCGCTAGGCGGCGGCCTCGGCGGCCAGTTCGCAGCTCACCGACAGCTCGTCGCCCTCGTTGGTGACCAGCTCGGTGATGCGGCCCGCGGCACAGACGTCGGCGGCCACCGACTCCAGCACCGCGAGCCGCTCGGCGGTGTCGGTGACCGCGGCCCGGAGCACCTCGGTGCGCAGGGGCCGCTTGTCCTCCGACTTCGCCCTGCGCACGTCCCCCAGCACCGCTGAGGCGACCGAGCCGGGCAGCCCGCCGACATCACCGGCCGCGGCCCGCAGCGGCTCCGGATCGGGCCACATCTCGACGTGCACCGAGCCGTCGTGCCACCAGCGCCACACCTCCTCGGCCACGAAGGGCATGAACGGGGCCAGCAGCTTCTGCAGAACCGCCAGCGCGGTCCGCAGCGCCCGGCGGGCCGAGGCCGACGCCTCGTCGCCGTACTCGCCGTAGGCCCGGGCCTTGACCAGCTCGAGATGGTCGTCGGTGAAGGCCCAGAAGAACGACTCGGTGCGCTCCAGGGCCCGGGCGTAGTCGAAGCCGTCCAACGCCCGGGTGGTCTCATCGGTCAGGTCGGCCAGCCGGTGCAGCATCGAGCGGTCCAGGGTCTCGGTCACGTCGCCGTCGCCGGGATCGTCGAAGCGGAGCACGAACTTGGAGGCGTTGAGCAGCTTGACGGCCAGCCGCCGGCCGATGCGGAACTGCTGCTCGTCGAAGGCGGTGTCGGTTCCGGGGCGGCCGCAGGCGGCCCAGTAGCGGACCGCATCGGCGCCGTAGCGCTCCAGCAGGGCGGTGGGCACCTGCACGTTCCCTCTCGACTTGGACATCTTCTTGCGGTCGGGGTCCAGGATCCAGCCCGACAGGGCGCAGTTGTGCCAGGGCACCCCGTCGGCGTCGAAGTGGGCCCGCACCACGGTGGAGAACAGCCAGGTGCGGATTATGTCGTGGGCCTGGGGCCGCATGTCCATGGGGAACGTGGCGGCGTAGAGCGACTCGTCGGTGCGCCAGCCGGTGGCGATCTGGGGCGTCAGCGACGATGTGGCCCACGTGTCCATCACGTCGGGGTCTCCCATGAACCCGCCCGGTGCGCCCCGCTGGGACTCGTCGTAGCCGTCGGGGCAGTCGGCAGAGGGGTCCACCGGCAGGTCGGCGTCACCGGGACGGATCGGGTCGTCCCACACCGGCGAGCCGTCGGCGTCGAGTCGGTACCACAGCGGGATGGGCACCCCGAAGAAGCGCTGGCGGCTGATGAGCCAGTCCCCGTTGAGTCCCGCGATCCAGCTCTCGTAGCGGGCCCGCATGTACGCCGGCACCCAGTTCATCTGGGTGCCCCTGTCGATGAGGGCCTGGCGCAGGTCGTCGTCGCGCCCGCCGTTGCGGATGTACCACTGGCGGCTGGACACGATCTCCAGCGGCTTGTCGCCCTTCTCGAAGAACTTGACCGGATGGGTGATGGGGCGGGGCTCGCCGTCGATGTCGCCGGACTCGGCGAAGACGGCCGCGATCTCGGTGCGGGCCTGGGCCGCGGTCTTGCCGGCCAGGCGGGCGTAGGCGGCCCGGCCCGCGGCCGACTCGACGGCTGGGGGCGGCTCGGCCGCGAGCCGGCCGTCGCGCCCGATCACGGTTCGCACCGGCAGGTCGAGTTCGCGCCACCAGGTGACGTCGGCGGTGTCGCCGAAGGTGCAGATCATCGCGATGCCGGTGCCCTTGTCGGGATCGGCCAGCTCGTGGGCCAGCACCGGCACCTCCACATCGAACACCGGGGTGCGCACCGTCGAGCCGAACCTGGGCCGGTAGCGGCCGTCGTCGGGGTGGGCCACCAGGGCCACGCACGACGGCACCAGCTCGGGACGGGTGGTGTCGATCCAGACGTCGCCGCCGGTGCCGGTGAAGCGCAGCTTGTGGTAGGCGCCGGGCACCTCGCGGTCGTCGAGTTCGGCCTGGGCCACCGCGGTCTGGAAGGAGACGTCCCACAGCGACGGCGCCTCGATCTGGTAGGCCTCGTCCCGCTCGAGGTTCTCCAGGAAGGCGAGTTGCGACACCCGGCGGCAGTGGGCGTCGATGGTGGCGTAGGTGCGGGTCCAGTCCACCGACAGCCCGATGTGGCGGAAGAGGTCCTCGAAGGCCTTCTCGTCGGCGGCGGTGAGCTCCTCGCACAGCTCGATGAAGTTGGGCCGGCTGACGGCGATCGTCTTGCGCTTGGCCACCGCCGAGGGCCGTCCCGCGTCGGGCGGGGCCGCGAAGTCGGGGTCGTAGGGCATGGATGGGTCGCAGCGCACGCCGTAGTAGTTCTGCACCCGCCGCTCGGTGGGCAGGCCGTTGTCGTCCCAGCCCATGGGGTAGAAGACGGCCTGGCCGGCCATGCGCCGGTAGCGGGCGATGATGTCGGTGTGGGTGTAGCTGAACACGTGGCCGACGTGCAGCGAGCCGCTCACCGTCGGCGGGGGAGTGTCGACGGAGAACACCTCGGCCCGGGGCCTCGTGGCGTCGAAGCGGTAGATCCCCGACGCCTCCCACTCGGCGTCCCACTTGGCTTCGAGGCCCTCGAGGCCGGGCTTGTCAGGGACCGCGGCCCGGCGCGGCGTCTCGTCGGCAGGTCGGCTCATGCGGTCGCCAACGCTACCGGAACTGGTCGTTGCCGGGATCCTGGCGACGCACTGAGAGCGGTCCTGGGCAACTATGCGGCTTCCGCCCTTCGCAGCGGACTGGTCGCCGTTGCTGTGTTGCTCCGACTTGGGCACGTTTCGGCCCGATCATTCAGAGGGCGGCGGTCGATGCTCGGGAGCCTTGTTCGAATCCGAGGGTCTTGTAGGCCCGGAGGCGTTTGGTGTGCATGCGGGCGAGGACGTTGACGTGCTCGTCGACGTAGTCGTGGAGTTCGACGTCACCTTTGGAGCCGTGGGTTCGGAGGAGCCTGCCGACGTATTGCACGACCCGTCCCTTGAACGCGATGGGAAAAGCGAGGAAGAGGGTGTCGAGTCGGGGCCAGTCGAACCCTTCGCCGAGATAGGAGCCGGTGGCGACGACAACGATCCCGGTTTCGTTGCCGGGAGCGGCCATCGCGTCATGGACTGCGGCGACGGCCTTCTTGCCGAGCCCGCCCTTGAGTATGTGGACGTCGTGGCCGGTAGTGGCGAGTTGGCGGAATATGGAATCGATATGGGCGGTCCGCTGGGTGAGGACGAGACAGGTCCGGCCGGCTTCGAGTGCTTGCACGACGTCAGAGCTGATCTGCCTGGTGCGCCGCTCGTCCTCGGTGAGCGCGCCGAGGACTTCCTGGATCGAGGCTTCGTCGTCGTGAACGAAGCGTGTGGGATGAACGATCAGTCGGCGTTGGCCGGGCGATGTGTCGAGCAGGTCGCCGGGGCGGGTCTCGTGGCGGGTCGGGCCGCACTGCAAGGCGATGATGCCCTCGAGCCCGTCGCGGCGGTACGGGGTGGCGGTGAGGCCGAGCCAGCGACGGGTCGGCGCAGTGCGGACGCAAGCCTCGAAGGACACGGCGGGCAGGTGGTGGCACTCGTCGACGACGATCAGCCCGTAACGGGCGAACAGCTCGTCGGCTCGCTCCCGGCGGGCGAGGCTCTGGATCATTGCGACATCGACGAGGCGGCCGGGCCTGTCCTGGCCGCCGCCGATCACGCCGATCTCTTCGTCGTCGAGGCCGAGGTGCTCACCGAGTCGCTCGCACCACTGCGTAAGCAGCGGCTTGCGGTCGACGAGGACCAGGGTCGGTTGTTGATGATGGGCGATGACGGCGCACGCAGTCACGGTCTTGCCCGCGCCGGGTGGGGCGACGATCACGGCGAGGTCGTGGTCGACGACGGCGTCGACTGCTTTCTGCTGGTGAGGCTGGAGGATGCTGACGAACCGAAACTCGATGCTCTCGTGGTCGGGGCGGCGATCGGTGACATCGAGCCGGCTTCCTGCCCGCTCGACCAGTTCGGCGACGTGGCCGATGAGGCCGCGTGGGAGGTGGATCCATTCGAGGTCCTCGCGGTAGCAGCGAATGAACCTGGGTGTGTCCCAGGTTGAGAACCGCAGCCTTTCCTTCTCGTAGAACTCGGGGTTGGCCAGCGACGCCAGATGCTTCAGCCCGGCGACGAGTGCCGGAGGCAGACCGGCCCGGCGAATCGACAACATCCCGCCGAGCTGCGCATCGATCACCGCAGGCGGCTTGGGACCCTCGGAACTGGCGAGGTCAGCCAGTGACAGACCGGGTCCGGCCGTCACTGGACGAAGGGATTGGGCCAGCGCAGCCACTGCGTCGCACGACATGCGCGACACGCTGGAGAGAAAGGCCCACTGGTCCGGCCACGGGTTCATCGTCGTCGGGTCCAGGAACACCGTCGCGCCGTGCGAGACGCGTTCACCGTGGAGAGGAAGCGCGATGAGGTTGCCGAAGGAGCCCTTGGGCATGAAGTCCTGAGACGGGAAGAACCGGTCGTAGCTGGCCAGGTCGAGCTCGGCCCTCGTGGTCATCGCCCGTCGTAGCAGGCCCATGCCCATCGCACGGGCCGCAGTGGCGGCCACGGGCTGCTCGAAGAACACCCACACATGGGCGCCGTCGCCAGATCGTGACCGCTCCAAACCGGCGGGCACCCCAGCGGCGTGGCACCGGTCCAGGAAAGCGAGGGCATCCAGGGCCCAGGAGCCACCATCGAAGTCACAGGCCAACAACCTGCAAGTGTCGCCACCCATCAGCGGGTAGATGCCGACGGCGATGTCCCCTCGGAGATGCGAGGCAAGCACATCGTCGGTCAGCGGCAGCCAGTCCCTCGACCCCGCCCGCTTGTTCGACCAGCCGCCCCGAACCGCAGGCGACCAACCGGACCTCCCCGTGTTCGGGTTCTCCCAACGCCGGGCATAGACATCGGACCGGGCACCGAACAGCGACCGGATCAGGTCGATCTTGTCCCCCGGACTCGACTCCCGGGTGACCTCCGGGGCCGTCGCGGTTCCGCCGAACAGGGTCGGCGCCCATGCCCGGCGATGCCCGTCGCCCGTGCGGGTGTTGAAGCCCATCAGATCGTGGAGCCGCTCGACTTCGGCACGCAGCCGGTCGACCTCGGCCAACAACTGCGACCGGGACGGCTCCTGCACGGCACTCACCCGCCGACAATCCTACCTGGGCTCGGGCCAGCGAGCGGGCCGGGATCCCCAGTGCCCGAGTGTCCGGCGCACGCCACCCAGGCCGCATGGACTCGAGCAGCAAACACCAAGACACTCACCTGACGCACGCGGTGCGCCGAGGTTTCAAGTTGGCTGTTGGGGCGGTTAGCGCCCGCGGGACGCTATCGGGGCGGGCGCCACAGAGTGTTGAGCGGCAGGGCCCAGATGCGGTCGTCGACTTGGAACGGCAGCCTGCCTGCGTAGAGCACCGCGCCGAGATGGAAGCCGTCGCCCAGCTGGTCTCTGAGCCAGGCCAGGTTCTTGGCGTCGCTTCGGCTGACGCTGGTGGCCGACTTCACCTCCAGGCCGACGAGTCGGCCCCCGCGCTCCAGGACGAAGTCGACCTCGTGGCCGGAGCGGTCCCGGAAGTGGTGCATCTTCGTGCGCTCCGATCCGGCTTCCAGGTGCGGCATCAACTCTGTCGCCGCGAATGTCTCGAACAGCTGCCCGACGAGGGTGGCGTCGCGGGCCAGAGAGCGCGCATCCGCGCCCAGGAGGTGCGCCGCGAGTCCGGGGTCTACGGCATGGACCTTGGGCGAGCGTGTCAGCCGGTAGAGCCGCTTGCTGTGCCAAGCCGGGATGCGGGCGATGATGGAGAGGTCCTCCAGCAGCCGCAGATGCGCGTCGGCGGTCACAGCGGTTATGCCCGCGTCGCGGGCGGTCGCCTGCTTGTTCAGTTCCTGACCGGTGCGGGCCGTACAGGACTCCAGCACGGCCCGGACCTTGCCGGGCCGGGGATTGCCCAGCGCGATCTGAGGGGCGTCGATCTCGACCAGTTGCTCCACATAGGCGTCGAACCAGCGGGAGCGGTCGCGGCCCGACAAGCCCAACGCGTAAGGGAACCTTCCGGCGACTATCCGTTCCAGATACTCGGTCCGAGACAGGTCGGAGACGCCACCGACGGGCGGGTCGGCCGAGAACAGCGCGTCGATGGGGTTGTAGACGTTGTCGTGCTCGATCTCGCCTTGGGTCAGCCCTGACATCCGGACCCGAATT
Organism: Candidatus Aldehydirespirator sp.; assembly: GCA_965221605.1. GTDB lineage: Bacteria > Actinomycetota > Acidimicrobiia > Acidimicrobiales > Aldehydirespiratoraceae > Aldehydirespirator. Next base: position 224,745 of record CBDCSK010000009.1, on the reverse strand, counting down.
ATCCGGCCTGTTCCGGGCCAGGTCGCGGCCCGCTGGGCAGCCCGGGTCGAGCCGGTGAGGATGTAGCGGCCCCGAGCGCGTGCCCGGTCGGCGTCCACTGCCCGCTTGACTGCGCCGACGATCTCGGGTGCCTCCTGCCACTCGTCGATTACCACCGTTCCCGGCGAGGCCGCGAGCACGCCGTCAGGATCCTCTCGCACGGCCTGGGCCGGTCCGGGCATCGACAGGTCGATCACAGTGTCGGCGAACCGGCCAGCCGAGGTCGACTTGCCGCTGCCGCGCGCCCCCACGATCAGCAACGCGGGGAAGGCCGGCAGGAGTTCCACCTCGATCAAGCGCTCGACGATCCTCGGATAATGCTCCGCCATTGTGACTACCGCACCTCCGTTGCATTCGTCTATACGATCTGCGCCTATAAAACTATATCTCTCGCAGCTATTAAACTATGTGATTCACGGTCCAAGTGCAATGCGTCCTGCCATACTGCCTGCGCCGTCCCAGCCGTGCTAGCCCGCCAGGGCCCAGGTGCGCGACAGCGCCTCGGCCTGCTCCAGCACCGTGGCGGTGGCCCGCTCCTGCCGGTCGGGCGGGTAGCCATGGCGGCGGAGTGTGCGCCGCACCAGGCGGCGGAGGTTGGCCCGCACGCTCTCGCGCATCGTCCAGTCGATGGCGACGTTGTTGCGTACCGTCTCGACCAGCTCGCAGGCGATGGCCCTCAGGGTCTCGTCGCCCAGGACCTTCACTGCGCTGTCGTTGGTCTCCAGGGCGTCGTAGAAGGCGAGTTCGTCGTCGCTGAGGCCGAGCTGCTCGCCGCGGGCATCGGCCTCGCGGATCTCCTCCGCGAGGCCGATCAGCTCCTCGATCACCTGGGCGGCCTCGATGGCCCGGTTCTGGTAGCGGCGGATGGCGTGTTCCAGCATCTCGGCGAATGAGCGGGCCTGCACGACGTTGCGGCTGCGGCGCCGGGCGACCTCGCCCTGCAGGAGCCGGCGCAGAGCCTCGACGGCGAGGTTGCGCTGGGGCAGGCCCCGAACCTCAGCCAGGAACTCGTCGGACAGCACAGAGATGTCGGGCCTTTCCAGGCCGGCGACCGCGAAGATGTCGAGCACGCCCTGGGAGGCGACCGCCCGGGAGATGATCTGTCGGACAGCGTGGTCGATGTCCTCTTCATGGCGGGCCTCGCCGGGGGCAGGCTTGGACAGCGCCGCGGCCACAGCCTGGAAGAAGGCCACATCGTCGCGGATAGACAGGGCGGCCTGGTCGGGCACCGCCAGCGCGAACGCCTGGGACAGCTCCCGCACCGCGGCGGTGAAGCGGTCCTTGCCGTCCTCTTGGGCCAGGATGTGCTCCAGCGTGGCGGGCATGAGGCTCAGCCTCGACGTAGCGTCGCCGCCGGCCCAGCCCGACCAGTCGAAGCCCCAGAACAGGCTCCGGCATATCTCGTGCCTCTCGAGCAGCGCCGCCACGGCCTCGGCCTGGTCGAGCGCAGTCTCCCCGCGGCCGCCGCTCTCGGTGTAGGCGGCCAGCGCCCTCTTGAGCTCGTGGGCGAGCCCGAGGTAGTCCACCACCAGTCCGCCGGGCTTATCGCGGAACACCCGGTTGACCCTGGCAATCGCCTGCATGAGCCCGTGGCCTCGCATGGGCTTGTCGACGTACATGGTGTGCAGGCTCGGCGCGTCGAAGCCGGTGAGCCACATGTCGCGCACCAGCACGATCCGCAGCGGGTCGTCGGGGTGGCGGAACCGGTTGCCGAGCGCCTCGCGGCGGGCCTTGCTGCGGATGTGGGGCTGCCATTCGGGCCCGTCCTTCGCCGAGCCGGTCATCACCACCTTGATGGCGCCCTTGTCGTCGTCGGCGTGGTGCCAGCCGGGGCGGAGCCGCACCAGCTCGTCGTGCAGGGCCACGCAGATGCGGCGGCTCATGCACACCACCATGGCCTTGCCGTCCATGGCGTCGAGGCGGGTCTCGAAGTGGTCGACGATGTCGGCTGCCACCTGAGCGATCCGCTTGTCGGCGCCGACGACGGTCTCGAGCTGGGCCCACTTGGTCTTGAGCTTCTCCTTGTGCTCGACCTCCTCGCCTTCGGTGGCCTCCTCGAAGTCGGGGTCGATGCGGGGCCTCTGGCGGTCGTCGAGGGCGAGCCGGACCAGGCGACTCTCGTAGTAGATCGGCACGGTCGCCCGGTCGTGCACGGAGCGCTCGATGTCGTAGACGCTGATGTGGTCGCCGAACACCGCCCGCGTGCTGGCGTCGGCCCTCTCGACGGGCGTGCCGGTGAAGCCGATGAAGGATGCGTTGGGCAGCGCGTCGCGCGTGTGGGCAGCGAATCCGTCGATGAAGTCGTACTGGCTGCGGTGGGCCTCGTCCGCGATGACGACGATGTTGCGCCGGTCCGACAGCAGCCGGTGCCTGTCCCCCTTCTCGTCGGGGAGGAACTTCTGGATGGTGGTGAACGCCACCCCGCCCGACTCGGTGTCGAGTAGTCGGCGCAGATGGGCCCGGGACTCGGCCTGCTTCGGGGGCTGGCGCAGCAGGTCCGCGCAGCGCGAGAACACCGAGAAGAGCTGGTCGTCGAGGTCGTTGCGGTCGGTGAGCACCACGACGGTGGGGTTGGACATGGCCGGCTCGCGGACGACCCGCCCCGCATAGAAGGCCATCGTCAGGCTCTTGCCCGACCCCTGGGTGTGCCAGACGACCCCGATGCGCCGGTCGCCGGGGCTCGCCGCCGGGCCTGCGGCGGTCCGATGCCCCGCCGGCCGTGTCTTGGAGGGCCGCGGCCCGCAGCGTCTCGCCCACTGCGGCCTGCACGGCGTGGAACTGGTGGTAGCTGGCGATCTTCTTCTCCAAGCGCCCGCTGCCGTCGTCCTCGAACACGACGAAGTCCCGCATCAGGTCGAGGAACCGCCGGTGATCGCACACCCCTTGCACCAGCACCTGGAGTTGCGGCAGCGCCAAGTCTGCGAGCTCCTCGCCGGAGATGGTGCGCCACGGCTTGAACCACTCGCGGCCCGCGGTCAGCGTCCCGAGCCTGGCCTCCAGCCCGTCGGACACCATCATCGCCGCATTCATCGAGAACAGCCCAGGCAGGTCGTTCTTGTAGGTCTGGAGTTGGTGCCACGCCGTCCAGATGGTGGCGTCGGGGTCGGTCGGGTTCTTGAGTTCGATCACCCCGAGCGGCAGCCCGTTGACGAACAGCACGATGTCGGGGCGCCGTTCGGTCTTGTTCTCAACGACGGTGAGCTGGTTGACTGCCAGCCAGTCGTTGTTGGAGGCGTCGTCGAAGTCGATCACCCGAGCCTGCGCGCCCCGGATCCGCGCGCCGTAGCGGTGCTCGACGTTCACGCCTTCCACCACCATGCGGTGGAAGGCCCGGTTGCGGGCCTCCACGGTCGCTCCCTCCGGGCGGGTCAGGCGCCGAACTGCATCGCTCAGCGCCTCGGGGGGCAGCCCCGGATTGAGCCGTGCCAGCGCATCCCGCAGTGTCGCGGCCAGCACCACGGTGCTGTAGTCGGCTCGCTCCGACGGAGCCGACTCCGGGTTGACCTCCGACCCATGGGCGACGGCCCAGCCCAGTTCGCCGAGCCAGCCGAGCGCAGCGGCCTCGACGTCGGCCTCGGTGAGCCCGGTCACGCAGCGAGGGCGCGGCCGGCTCGGGCGCAGCGCGCGGCGGAAGTCCGCATGCGAACAATCGTAAGACGATTAGCTCTCGCCGAGTCCTGAGGCGAGGAACCGATACAGGGTCTGCTCCGCTGAAATGCTATGAAAAATCCCTATAGATCATTTGATAGCATGTCCATATGTCGTCTCGACCTCAGCGTCCGCGCCACGCCGACAAGGACTTTGAGAAGTTGCTGAAGGAGGCCGAGCGGCGCGGTTGGAGGGTGACTCGGCGTAAGCGTTACTTCCGCGCGTTGTGTCCGGAGCGGTGCATGTGCTCGCCATGCGTCGTGCTTGCTCCGTCGAGTTCCCGTACCCTGATCAACACGCGCAAGGCTTTCGAGCGTTGCTGCGGTTGGCATCAGGAGGACTGAGCCATGGCGATCACACAACTGGTGATCATCGTCGAGGCGGTGCCTCGCCCTGGGCCAGGATTTCCGGCGTCTTCGGCGGCTGTCGCGCCGGTCCCGGAACTAGCCTTTGGCCCGAATGGGGTGGGAGGAGTCATGGCCGTGAGGACGTTGAGTGTCACCTTCGAAGGGCCGGGAATCGACGGCGGAGTTCCGCTGGAGGATCTCCATAGGACGCTCCAGCATGTGCAGGACGCCGTTCGCATCACGGTTGCTCACCTGTCGGGCAGCGATGCTCCGCGCCGGGGCCGTCCGTCGAACGCGGTTCGCCAGGCGAGCGGGCTGCGCCTGAGAGGCATCTCCCCCGGATCGTTGACCACCGAACTGGCCCTCGCGCCCCCTGCGCAGGCCGGGCCGCTTGCCGATGACGTCGGGGAACGCGCGCTGAGAGCGATCATGGACTTCGGCGTCGACAGCGGCGCCATCCCCAGCGCGGCAGCTGACCGTCTGCTTTGTATCGGCACCGATCTGTCAGCGGACGTAGATGCAAGTCTGGCTGGGCGACGCCGGCAATAGGCGCCGGGTCTGGTTCGGGTGCCGGGGCCGCCCGGCTCGGGCAGTCGGCCCGACCGAGAAGGCCGTGCTTCATGGCTGGCCGACGATGGTGAACTGGGACAAGGGAACGGCCCAACTCCGTGACAGTGCCAGTGGCAACGTGGCGCTGCGATTCGACTCGGCGCTAGACGACCGGATGGCGGAACTCGGGGCGCGGTACGTCAAAGTCACTGGAACTGGAAGATTCAACAAGCGCGGCGAGTGGACGACGGTCGTAGTCGACGGCATCCACGACTCGAGATCCCTGGATGAGCCGTTCAATCTGAAGTCGCTCATGGATGCATCAACGGGTGCCGCGTTCGACCCTGGGGCAGTGGTGACCGCTGAGGAACCCTTCGACGTCGAGGACTTCATTGACGCCATCCACCGAGGCCGCGATGTGGACGAGCCGTGGCCGCGTGGTCGGTAGGTGCAGCCGTGAGCATCGTAGTGCTCGACACTAGCGTCGTATCGCTGATCTTCGGCGGCGACAGCCGGGCGGAGTACTACCAGGCTGAGATTGCGGGTCTTCGTCCGATTGTCTCGTTCCAGACGTTGGAGGAGATGTGGTACGGAGCGTGCGCCCAGAGTTGGGGCCACAGAGGAGCGTTCCGCTCGCGTACCCCATGTCGAACGGACGTCCTAGGAGAGTGCTGATTATGTCCCAAATAGCCGACTTGGCGATCACAAAACCCCAGGTCAGAGGCTTGCCTGGTTAGCCGAATCGGCGTTATTCAGCAGTCTCCTAGCGTTCGTGATCCAAGTCTACGCCACTTTCGGTGTAGGTGTCGTTGCTATTCTCTGTATGCGTCATTGTGCCTGTTCGCAACCGATCAGTAAGGAGTGGATAAATTAGGGTATCTCGAAGTTCCGTCAAACGACTCGAAGCCTCAATCGCCATGCTGGTTCGCTTCATCAGGCAAGCGGCGATATATCCGAAGGCCATCGCAACACGGGGGGTCGGTTTGACTAATTCGAAACCTGAAAGCACATCCGCTGACACACGCCTGCCGACCGCTAGAACCAGTCATTGCTCCGACAGCGAAGTCACGAAACTTGATTGTCCTTGCCACAAGATACGCGTATGCCAATGGCAGCGGAGGTCTAGGACGCAACACAACATACTCTGTCGAGCCCCAGCCCACTTCATCCTCAGATAGGAAACTCACAAAAGCTATCTTGCCATTCTCAAGACAGGGTGTGATCCGAGCAACTAGTGTATCGCCATTCATGAACTTGACTCCAGAACCGGGTGCCCTATATTTGACACTGCTCGGACGATGAGTTTCTGTAGGCATGTCTGCCATTTCGAGATAGGTAGCCATTTCTCCGCGAGGAACCGATCTTTGAGGATTTAGCTCCATGACATCACCTAATCGCACTACATCCCAGCCTTCTGGTATGAGGCCAAGGCGAGAATCAACTAGGCTGTCAGGGAATAGGTCAGTGATGTGGTCAGAAAGTCCGGTATCGCGGCCTTCCATCTTGGCACGTACTGGATCGAAGTCGATGAACCAGGACTTGAAGAGAGCCTGGGCGATCGCCTCCAACGTCTTGCTCATGCGTCGGTTAAGGTCTATCCGGTCATCTAGCATACCCAAGGCTCCGCCGATCCAACGTTGAGTATTGGGATCGGGAATACGGACTTTCGTGGCGTGCGCCTCGTTCCGGTTGAGGCCCGGTACAGCGCTATCGGCATTCATCTCATGCAGTCTCAATGATCTGAGAAGATAGTACTTGAAGCGAACCATGTCTGCATCATCACCTTCGACAAGGAACGTGGTATCTATCGGCCAACAGGGTACGGGGGAATAGTGAACAGCGCCAGCGGTTCCCTTGCGTCCAATGATTACTGTTGGACCACCGGTTAACGCACGATCATGCCATCCAATGATACCATTCGATCCAAACACTGGAACGGAGCCGTCCCTGTTGCGCTCGGCTGCCGGTAGACTCTTGCCGTAAGAGAACGGCGCGAACTCTCCAATTGATACTTCCCTGTTGGTATGTGATATATTTCTTGAGAATTCATGACGAAGGACCACATGGTTCCGTGTGATCTCTTCATGGAATGAAGACGGAAGATGATCCCAGATATGTACATCGACACCGAACGGCAGATTGCTCGCTGCAAAAGCGTCACGCAAACGCCACACATTGTAGGTTTGATCTGGGCGCGCGAAGACTACTAAGTCCAGATCGGAAGCTGGATGCGATGTCCAGGCCACTCGTGATCCATACGCCCATACCTCTGTGTGTCGGACATACGTATCAAGTAAGTCGATAACGACATTGCGATGTCGACGCTCAAGGTCTATGGAGCCGGTTAATCCCATGTCTCTCCGGTCATTGTCTGATACAGACCTATGGTGTCGGTAATGAACGAATCGACGAGTGCAAGGCAAGCTTGAGCCTTCTTCATGTCGTAATCGTGAGAGGTATTGATCCTAGCATCGTTGTATCGAAACCAGTCTTCGACCGGCTCCGTATAGAGTTGATTCTCGTACGCGATTCTAAAGATAGGCTTCGGGCTGTTGGGCACGTCTGGAAGCCCGAGCCGTTCGCTTAGGTATCGATGTAATGTCTTCCACAATGTGTCGAAGCATACTTCGAAACGCTGAATCGTAGATTCGATGATCGCTTCCTGATTGAGTCGAGACAGTGATGTGTCTGGGTGGAGATAGTTGTCGTGCTGCTCCTCAAGTCTCTCTAGCGACAGGCGCAGTTTCGTGAAGTCGATATTGTTCACTCTGGGCCTCCATCTGTAAGAGCAGTCTCGCCTGGGTTGCCGAAGCCGAGCTGCTCCAGGTTCTTCTCGATCTCGGCGTCCAGCCGTGCGCCCTCGGCCTGCTGCTCGCGCCACTGGGCCACCAGGCGCCGCATCTTGTCGTCGAAGGGCTCGCCGTCGTCGGGCTCGGGCTCGACACCGACATAGCGGCCGGGGGTGAGGATGTGGTCGTGGGCCCGGACCTCGTCCAGCGACGCGCTCTTGCAGAAGCCGGGCACGTCCTCGTAGTCGCCGGTGCCTGGGCCTCGCCAGGCGTGGTAGGTGTCGGCCACGCGGGCGATGTCGTCGTCGCTCAGCTCGCGGTGGGTGCGGTCGATCATGTGGCCGAGCTTGCGGGCGTCGATGAACAGCACCTCGCCCCGGCGGTCGCGGAACCGGGCCCCGGCCCGTCCCCGGGCCACGAACCACAGGCACGCCGGGATCGGTGTGGAGTAGAAGAGCTGGCCCGGCAGGGCCACCATGCAGTCCACCAGGCCGGCCTCCACGAGGCCCCTGCGGATCTCGCCCTCGCCGGACTGCTGGGACGACATCGAGCCGTTGGCCAGCACGAACCCGGCGACCCCCGACGGCGACAGGTGGTGCACCATGTGCTGCACCCACGCGAAGTTGGCGTTGCGGGCCGGCGGCATCCCGAACTGCCAGCGCTTGTCGTCTGTGAGGCGGTCGCCGCCCCAGTCCTTCACGTTGAACGGAGGGTTGGCCAATATGAAATCAGCCCTCAGGTCGGGATGGCGGTCGTCGTGGAACGTGTCGCCGTGCGCGATCTGGCCCTCGATGCCCCGGATCGCCAGGTTCATCCTCGCCAGCCGCCATGTCGTGTAGTTCGACTCCTGGCCGTAGATCGATATGTCGGTCCCCGCCCTCGCCGGAAGCCGTCCGCCGTTGCTGTTGCCGTTGCCGGTGGCGTGGGCCTGGATGAACTCCACCGACTGCACGAACATGCCCGACGACCCGCAGCACGGGTCGTACACCCGCCCGCTGTAGGGCTCCAGCATCTCCACCAGCAGCTTCACCACGCACCTCGGCGTATAGAACTCGCCGCCTCGCTTGCCTTCCGCGCCGGCGAACTGCGACAGGAAATACTCGTACACCCGGCCCAGCACGTCCTTGGAGCGGGCCTCGGCGTCGCCCACCCGGATATTGCCCACCATGTCGATGAGCTGGCCCAGGCGCACCTTGTCGAGTTCGGGGCGTCCGTAGTCCTTGGGCAGCACCCCGGCCAGCGCCGGATTGTCGCGTTCGATGGCCTCCATGGCGTCGTCGAGCATCTCGCCGACGTCGCTGCGGCGGGCGGCCGCCCGCAGGTCGTCCCAGCGGGCCTCGGGCGGCACCCAGAAGACGTTGAGGGCCCGGTACTCGTCGGGATCCTCGGGGTCGGCGCCCTCGGCCTCCTCCGCTGCGAGCTGGGCATGGCGCTCCTCGAACGCGTCGGAGATGTACTTCAGGAAGATCAGGCCCAGCACCACATGCTTGTACTCGGACGCCTCCATGCTGCCCCGCAGAGCATCCGCCATCGCCCACAACTCGGACTCGTAGCCCGTGACCGCGCCCGGCGAGCCTGCCTCGGCCGTTGCTCTATTGGCTCGTCCTCGTGTCATGCACCCTTCCTAACGAACTGTCCGGATTGGGCCGTTGTGCGCTGATCTCGTTCTGTGGACTTGGGCTCCTGTGAACTCTACAAGTTGCGACCGGAGGGTCTGAGCGCGAACAGCGACTTGACTCGAGAGCAGTCAGCTCGACGGCTCGGCCCACTGGCGGATCCAGGCGTGCATGGCCACTCCGGCGGCCACGCCGGCGTTCATGGAGCGGGTGGAGCCGAACTGGGCGATTGACAGGACCTGGCCGGCCGCGGTCCTGGCCTCAGGTGACAGGCCGGGGCCCTCCTGGCCGAACAGCAGCACGCACCGCTCGGGGAGGTCCGCGGTCTCCAGGGGCTCCGCGCCCGGCAGGTTGTCGATCCCGATGATCGGCAGCTCCTCGGTCCTTGCCCAGGCAAGCAGGTCTTCCACGGTGGCGTGATGGCGGACGTGCTGGTACACGTCGGTCATCATGGCCCCGCGGCGGTTCCAGCGGCGCCGGCCCACGATGTGAACTGCGGCCGCGGCGAAGGCGTTGGCGGTGCGGACCACGGTGCCGATGTTGCGGTCGTGTTCCCAGTTCTCGATGGCCACGTGGAACGGGCGCCGGCGGGCGTCGAGGTCGGCCTTGATGGCTTCCACGCTCCAGTACCGGTAGCGGTCGATCACGTTGCGGCGGTCCCCGTCGCGCAGGAGTTCGGGGTCCAGGTGCTCGCCGACGGGCCACGGCTCGGGGTGGGGCCCGACGCCGACCTCCTCGCTCACCGCGCTCGGTGCCGCCGGCCGTTCACACCCATCACGACCACCGTAGTTGGGGGTCCGCCGCCGGAGCCGGAGCGATCTAGTCTTGAGGCCGGTGAAGACCTGGGCACGAAGGCGCACCCGCCGCCATCCGTACCTGCCAAGAGGCGCCCCCAAGGATCCCTGGGGCCGCTTCTGGGCCGGTCTGGGCCTGCTCGTACTGGTGACCGCAGCAGGCACATTCGGGTACCACCGGCTCGGGCTGACGGTGGGGGAGGCCCTCTACCAGACGGTAATCACCATCACGACGGTGGGCTACGAGGAGATCGGCACGGTCACCGACAGCTACCGCGTGTTCACGATCCTGCTGATCATGTTCGGGGTGGGTGCGGCCCTCTACACCCTGAGCGTTCTCATAGAGTCACTGTTCGAGGGTCGGCTGGATGACGAGATCCGGAGGCGGCGCATGCAGAAGCAGATCGATCGGCTGAGCGGCCATGTCGTGCTGTGCGGCTTCGGGCAGGTCGGGCGGGCCATCCACCGCGAGCTGTCCGCCGGCGGGCGCACGGTGGTAGTGATCGACCGCCGGGAGCTAGTCGACGAGGGTCTGGCTCACGCCGTCGTCGGCGAGGCGACCGACGACAGCGTGCTGGTGTCGGCCGGCCTGGAGCGGGCCAGCACTCTCGTACTGGCCCTCGACTCCGATGTCGACAACCTCTACATCGCGTTGACGGCTCGCTCGATGCGCCCGAGCCTGTTCATCGTGGCCCGCTCCAACGACTCGACCGCGGAGCCGAAGCTGCGCCAGGCCGGCGTCGACCGGGTGGTCAACACCCACGAGATCGGCGGGACGACGATGGCGGCCCTGGTGCTGGAGCCCGACGTGATCGACTTCCTCGGCGTGGTCATGCACGCCGACGAGCTCTCGGTGCGCCTGGCCGAGACGCCGGTCACCGCGGGCGGCCCGTTCGCCGGCCGCACGCTGGCCGCGTGCGAGATAGACGAGGCCACCGGCGCGACCGTCCTGGCGGTCCGGCGCGACGGCTCCTTCGTGACCGACCCGCCGGACGATTTCGTCCTGGCCGCCGACGATGTGCTGATCGCGCTGGGCACCAGGGGCCAGCTCGCCGGCCTCAACTCCAAGGCTGGCGTCTAGGCCGTCGGGGCGGCCGCGGCCGTGTCGGCCCGGGCCTGGCCGGGTAGCCTGAGCCGCTCCTTCGGGGATGGTGTAATAGGTAACACAGCTGGTTCTGGCCCAGCCATTGGGGGTTCAAGTCCTCCTCCCCGAACCCGGTGCCAACAGGCCTAGCGATCGGGCGCGCATCGCCGTATGCTGCGCCCGCCTGCGGGCCTTGCGGCCTGTACCTGCCCCGTTCGTCTAGCGGCCTAGGACGCCACCCTCTCAAGGTGGTAGCACGGGTTCAAATCCCGTACGGGGTGCCACTGCCAGACCCAGAAACAGCCTCTTACCTAGGTGAATTGCTGAGAATTGGATGTTGCCCCTGACCCGAACGTGGGGTTGGGTCAGGGCGGCTCTGTAGGTCCGCTCCAGTTGGGTGTTGCGGGCTCGGCGGACTTCCTGCAGGGCGCTATGCGACAGGGCCGAGGGTGACAACGCAAAGCCAGTTATTCTGTTCAGATCATAAATATTGGACTTAGGATGTCTCCATGATTCCGAGCATCGAGCCGGGAGGATTGTCGGCGCGGAGTCGGCGTGATCTTGCCGCGTTGTTCGGGGCGGGGCAGCGGACGGTCACAGTGGATGCTGCGGCCGCGGCGTTGGGGGTCAGTCGCGAGACTGCTGCACGGCGGCTGTCGGCCTGGGCGTCCAACGGGTGGCTGCGCCGTGTCCGGCGGGGTTTGTACATCGCGGTTCCCGTGGATGCGCGCGATCCGGCGACCTGGAGCGAGGATCCTTGGTATCTGGCGGATCTGGTGTGGGATCCGTGCTACATCGCCGGGTGGTCTGCAGCGAATCACTGGGCTCTCACCGACCAGGTCTTTCGCTCCACGGTCGTCGCCACCGCACAACGGGTGCGCCGGGTTGATCAGGAACTCGCTGGCGCCAGCTATCTGGTCCATCACGTCGGAGCCGACCGCCTCGAGTGGGGACTCGTCGGGGAGTGGCGGGGCGACCGGAGGATCAACGTGTCCAGTCGGGAGCGCACCGTCGCCGACATTCTGTCGGACCCGACGCTGGGTGGAGGCATCCGCCACGCGATGGAGGTCCTCGACACGCTGCTGTCGGTCGGGAGGCTCGAGAATCTGGTCGGTGCCCTAGAACGGCTGGACAACGGCGCGGCGATCAAGCGGCTCGGATATCTCCTGGAGGTGCTGGGCCACGACACTGCGGCGCTTGATCGGTCTTTGACCTCGGGGTTTCCGCTGCTTGACCCGTCACTGCCCTCAGGAGGCAAACGGTCGGCTCGGTGGGGCCTGCGCATCAACGCAGACGTGTCAGCGTGATCACCAACCGAGAGATCGCCAATCTCGCAAACGAGTGGCAACTCGATCACCACGTGGTTGAAAAGGACTACGTCCTCGGCTGGCTCCTCGCCGCCATCTCAGAGCACCCACAGACGCGGTCTTGGGCGTTCAAGGGCGGGACATGTCTCCGGAAGTGCTGGTTCGAGACATACCGGTTCTCCGAGGACCTCGACTTCACAGTCGCAGAATCCGACCTCGACATCGAGCGACTGAGAGACACGTTCGCGGAGATCGCGTCGTGGCTGGATGAGCGCTGTGGTCTGGGGTTGATCGTTGACGACGGGTCGTTCCGGCAGCGCCAGAACAAGCGAGGCAACCCGACGATCGAAGGACGCCTGGGCTACCTCGGGCCGCTTGGCATGCCCACGCCACCCAAGGTCAAGCTCGACCTCACCGCCGATGAAGTCATCGTGCGACGCCTCGATCTGCGGCCAGTCCTGCACCCGTTCAGCGACGCACCGTCGAGCAATGCCGCCAGTCACCTCGCCCGTGTCGTGTGCTACTCGCTGCCAGAGCTCCTAGGAGAGAAGATCAGAGCGCTCGCTGAGCGGTGCAGACCCCGCGACCTCTACGACATCGTCCACACCCATCGCCATCCGGACCTGATCGGCCGCGCCGACGACGTGGTTGAGGTCCTCGCAGAGAAGTGCGCCCACGCAGGCATCGACACTCCGACGCTCGCCACGATCCGCTCCACTCCGTTCAGAGACGAGATCGAGACCGAGTGGTCGAACATGCTCGGCCACCAGCTGCCCCACCTGCCCAGCTTCGAAGCCTTCTGGGCCCAACTCGACGACATCTTCGCCTGGCTCGACGGGATCCGGCCGCTGCCACAGCTACCAGAGATCCAGCCGACCGAGCCGGTCACAGACTGGCGGCCGGCCCGCCACATGACCACATGGCGACAACGCTCGCCGATCGAACTCATACGATTCGCCGGAGCCAACCGCCTCAAGGTCACGATCGACTACCGCGCAGTGCGGGGCCGAATCGGGCCACGCACCGTCGAGCCCTACTCCCTCCGCCGCTCACAACAAGGCAACCTGCTGGTCTTCGTCGTCAACGACAGAGGACAGATCCGCAGCTACCGCGCCGACCGCATCCACGCCGTCAGCGTCAAACCCGAGAGCTTCACCCCCCGCTACCGCGTCGAGTTCTAGTTCCCCGTCTGCCGCCTGTCACCTCTGCAAACCCGGTGTCCACGAAGTGGACGGACCTGCCAAGCGCCTTGAATCGCCGACTTGTGTGCGGGGCTGGTCGGTGTGGCTGAGTGGTCGCAGCGTCCGGCCACCGTACCCGCCGCCGACGACCAGCGACCCGACTAGGTCATTCCGCGTGCGGTGCCTATCCAGTTGGTGGCGTAGGTGGTCACGGCCAAGCCGCGACGCGGGGCGCCCGAGAGCCCCGTTTCATGGCTGGGTCAGAAAAGGCTCTTCGAAGCCTTTGACGGTGCACGCGAGGCAGGCTTCTGGCTATTCACTAGGAGCGGCGTGCTGATGGTGCCAACCTTGCTGGGATCGCGTCGCTTGAGCCATTCCGACGTGCGAGTAGGCACCATCGGCGTTCATACTCCGGGTACGGCACCGACGCTGATGGCGGAGCCGCTGTCGGTGGGTTGGACCTCGATGCCTGTGCGGATGCGCTCTCGTAGTTCGTTGACGTGGCTGATGAGCCCGACGGTGCGGCCGCCCTCGCGTAGGCGGTCGAGTTCGTCCATGGCGAGTTGGAGTGCCTCGCTGTCGAGGGTGCCGAAGCCCTCGTCGACGAACAGGATGTCGAGGCGCACTCCGCCGCTTCGGGCTGTGACTGCGTCGGCGACACCGAGAGCGAGCGACAGCGACGCTTGGAACGTCTCGCCGCCTGAGAGGGTGGAGACCTCGCGCTCGGCGCCTGTGTGGGTGTCGTGCACTCGCAGACCGAGACCCGCCTTCGGGTTGTGCCACTCGCGGCCGCGGTGGACGCTGAGGCGGTAGCGGCCGCCGGTCATGGAGCCAAGGCGCTCGTTGGCGTAGTCGCAGATCTCCTCTAGGTGCGCGGACAGCACCCAGCGTTGCAGTGACACTTTCGGTGGTGTGTGTCCATTGCACCGATCCGCGACGGTTGACCATAGTTCGGCGTCGGTGAGGGCACGTTCGTAGGTCTCGAGGCGGCTGCGGTGCTGGGCGGCCCAACCGTTGATGGCCTCGTGAGCGTCGGTTGTGCGTGTTCGATGATGGTTGGCTCTTTTGGCTGTGTCGTCAGCGTCGGCAACCGCGTAGGCCGCTGTGTTGACATCGGGGCGTTCTTGGGGGAGATCCTGCAGGTCGTCGGAGCGGAGGCTGTGTTCGACATCGCGGGTCTCCTTGTCGTGGCTGTCGACTCGGCGTTGCAACTCGGCGCGCTCGTCGGGGCTGCGCAGCGACTTGAGGGCCTCGTCGGGTGTGGCGAATGGTGACGCTGCGAGCTGTTCTCTGAGCGTTCCGGTGAGTGTCTGGAGGGCGGTGTCTGCCGTCTTCTGCTGTTGCGCGGCTGCTGCGAGCTCTTTGATGGCGGCATCGACAGTGTCGACACCGTCGATGGCTGCGCCCGGGTCGGCGTGACCGATCGCCTGCTCGATGCGCGTCCGCAAGCTGGCCGCCTCGCTGTCGGCTGCCGTGGCGCGATCGGCGGCGGCGTTTGCGGCTAGGTCGGCTTGCTGGGCCGCCTCGGTCGCAGCGGATGCGGCGTCGTTGCTTGCTTCGGCCCTGCGTTGTAGATCGTCGATCCGTCCCGCCAGTTCTGTCGCGGATCGCACCTCGGCGGCGAGCTTGTCGGCTAGTTGAATCGCCGCTTCGGGATCTGCGGCGGCGTCGCCGGCGCGCCCGCGCAGCCCGTTGACTTGGGAGGTGATCTGGCTATGTGTTTCTCGTTTCGCTTCTTCGGTGGTCGCAGCTTCGTCCGCTTCGGCCTCGGCGGTCTCGACGTCCTCGATCTGTACGGCGTCGCTGGCGGGTGTGGCCGGGTCGGGGTGATCCGTCGATCCGCATACGGGGCACGGCGCAGCCTCTTCGAGCTGGCCGGCCAGCACTGCGGCGATCCCTTCGATGTAGCGCTGGCGCAGGTCAAGTGCTTCGCGCCGGCGATCCAGCGTCGCCCGCTCCGCGAGCGTCAACGCCTGCTTGGCGGCGTCCAGCTCGGGGCGAAGAGAATCCAGTTCGGTAACAGCGTCGGCGCGCACCTTCGCCTGCTTGGCCGTGGCTTGAAGTGTCGGGATCTTCTCGGCTGCTGACCGGGCTTTGAGCAACACCGCCTCAGTGGCCTTGCGGTCGTGCTCGTGTCCTGCGGCGGCCTCGCTCAACTGTTTGTTGAGTCGGCGCTGGCTCGCCTCGGCTTCCCGCTCGGTAGCAGCATCGGACTGTCGCGTGTCCGCCTTGCTGGCGTCCGCGACGAATGTGTCGAGCTTGTAACGATGACGCGCCAGCGCGGTGCCGATCGACGTGAGAGCGCCGAGGAGCGCTGCGTCGTCGGCGGGTGGGATGTCGACGTCGTCGGGGAGGCTCGGCGCAGCGGCCCAGCTCTCTTGCACAGCTGCGAACCGCTTCGAGACCTCGATGGCGCACCCGTTGAGTTGCTGCCGGTAGCGCTGCTCCCCATCGAGCACGTGCCGTAGGTTCTCGGCCGCTTCGGCGCGGCGCAGAAGTTCACGGTCGAGGTCGACGGCGGGCTGCGCCTCAGCGAGTCCGCTGCGGCGCTCACGGAGGCTCTTGTGGCGATCCCACCGTTGGGCGAGATGTTCCAGTGCCGCATGTGCCGTACGCGCGGAATCGAGCGTCGCGTCGGCGGAGACGGCGGCGCTGGCAGCATGGTGGGCCAATGCCGATGCTTGTTCGACGAGGTCGTCGAGAGCTGCCTGATCGGCAGGCCAAGACTCATCGGCGCCGCCAGCCTGTGGGGTGGCAGCAACCGAGGGGTCGTGCTGGCGGTGGCGGTTCACAGACTGCCACCGCTCGGCGGCCTTTTCGCGCAGAATGGCGAGTTCATGTGCCAGGCCTGACGCGTGGTCCTTGCGCTGCTTCGCTTCGTTGGCGACCCAGAGGGAGGCCGACTCGTACGTCGTCGTGTTGAAGAGCGTGCGCAGCAGGTCCTCGCGCTCTGTGGAGCCGGAACGCAGTACCGCTTCGAACTTGCCTTGTGGCAGCAGGATGACCTGCTGGAACTGCTCGGCGGCGAGCCCCAGCAGCCGTTCGACCTCCATCTTGACTTCATCGATCTTGCGCGCCACAGCGCGCCATGTGCCGTCCTCGAATCGTTCCAGCGTTGCGGAGCCGGCAACCTCGGTGGTGCCCGTCCCGCGCTTCTTGGCCCGCTCATGCTTCGGAACGCGCCGCACGCGCCAACGGGTGTGCTGGGAACTGAACTCCAACTCGACCCACGGGGACGCGTCAGCCGGCGCATGGTGGGAGCGGAGGCTGTCACTGCGCCGTTCGCCGGGCACGTCGCCGTAGAGCACGAAGCAGAGCGCGTCGAGCAAGAACGTCTTTCCGGCACCTGTGGGGCCGTGGATCAAGAACACTCCATCGGCGGCGAGAGCGTCGAAGTCGATCTCAACCTCGCCCGGGTAAGGGCCCAGAGCGCCGAACCGGAGACGCCGCGGCCTCACCCTTGGCCGGCGCTTTCTGCCGCAGCCAGCGCCTCGGCGATCACGGCGACCTGCGCCTCGGAAGGGTCGGCGCCATGCTGGTCCACCCAGAACCGCGTCGCGAGATCCAACGCAGTCTCCGCGCTCTGTACAGCATCCGCGACAGCGCCACGGCCGGGCGCCGCCCGTCCCTCGGGGTCGTGCTCAAGGGCCACGGCGTGGGGAAACCGTGTCTGCAGACGTGGCATGGCTTGCAGAGGCAGCTCTGGATCGGTGAGCCGGACCCGGACCCGAGCCTGCTCGGCATCCGCGAAGCCGGGGTTTCTGAGCAGATCGTCGAGCTTGCCCCGCAAGGTGCGCAGCGGACGGCCGACACCCAGTGGGACAACCTCGCTACGGCAGTTCCCCTCGGCATCCAACTCGACGATGCGCGCCGACTTGGTGTCACGCTCCTCGGAGAACGAATAGGCAAGCGGCGTGCCCGAATAGGCCACACGCCCACCGTCGAAAGCCTGGCCGCGGTGTAGATGCCCCAAAGCCACATAGTCGAACCCATCGAAGGCGGACATGTCGACGACGTCAATGTTGCCGACACTGAGATCCCGCTCGGAGTCGGTGGTCGTGCCGCCAGACACGAAGGTGTGCGCCACCACAACCGTTCGCGCCGGGCCACCGGACGCGGCGTGGCGACGAATCAACGCCGCTGCTCGGTCCGTGACCTCGTTGTGGCCTAAACGACCAGAACCCTCCGCATCAGTGGAACCGTCGAGCCGGCTCAGCGCAGGCCCCGCGAGCGACGGCTCAAGGAAAGGCACCGGATAGACCGCGACAGGCGGTCCACCATCGCTGGGATCGAACCGCAGCGGCTCGACACACCGGCTCACGGCACCCCGCACGGTCACACCGGCATGTTCGAGGATCTGGTCGCCCACAGCCACCCGATTGGCCGAATCGTGATTGCCAGCGATCGCGACGATCCTCGCACCGGTCCCGTGCAGACGCACCAACGCATCATTGAACAGTCCCACGGCATCAGCGGGCGGAATAGCCCGGTCATACAGATCGCCCGCAATCACCACCAGGTCCACCTCGGCATCCGCTGCCAAATCCACAAGCCGGTCAACGGCCGCCTCCTGCTCCGACATCAGCAACTCGCCATAGAACTTCCGACCCAAATGCCAATCAGAAGTGTGGAGCAACCGCACAACCGCACAGTACCCAGCACCTGTGACACCGACCCTAGGAGACTGCTGAGCAACTGGTGTGTGGCAGGGTGCTGGGCTGGGGTCTGTGGTGCCGGTGTGGGTGGTTTGGGCTGGTGGGGGTGCTGTGGCCGGTGCGGGCTGGGGCGGGCGGCGTTGCCGCGGGGGTTCAGATGGTGAGGGCGCCGTTGGTGCAGGTGATGCCGAGGTTGGCGAGGCGCACGAGGTTGACGGCTGCGGCTCTGTGGGTGAGCCAGAGGTGGTTGGCGGCGACGCCTCGGTAGGGGACGCGTCTGGCTTTGTTTCTGGTGAGCCACGCTATGGAGCGTTCGGCCATGGGCCGGTGGCGGCGGTAGGCGCTTTGGGTGGCGGGGTCGGCCCAGCGGTCCTTGTTGGCTTGGCGGCGCTGGTGGTGGGCGTCGACGGTGACGCTGCGCCCGGTGGCCGAGGTGGTGCAGCGCGCCCGCAGCGGGCAGTTCGAGCAGAGCGCGCCGAAGCGGGCCGCGCCGGATTTGACGGCTCTGGTGTGCCCGGCGGGGCAGGTCACAGCCCCGGCGTCGGCGTCGATGGCGAAGTCCTCTCGGGTGAAGCCGCCTGCTATGCGCGGTTTGGGGCAGATGGGCTTGATCGCGGTGGCGTAGCCGGCGGACGCGAACTCCTCGAGCGCCTCACCGGAGGCGTAGGCCGAGTCGGCCAGCACCAGCCCCACGAACCCCTCAGCGGGCGCCGCGGTGTCGGTGTCGTCGGACGCCGCGGTGTCGGTGTCGTGGGGCGCCGCGGTGTCGGTGTCGGTGTCGTCGGACGCCGCGGTGTCGGTGTCGGTGTCGTGGGGCGCCGCGGTGTCGGTGTCGGTGTCGTGGGGCGCCGCGGTGTCGGTGTCGGTGTTGTGGGTGTTGTGGGGGGCTGTGGGGTCTGCTTGGAGCAGGCGGGGGCCGACTCGGGCGTCGGGTGTGTCTGCTGTGGTGAGCTCTGCGGCGGTGATGATGCCGGTGTCGGGCTCGGCGACGATGTGGGCCTTGTAGCCGTCGCGGCGCTGCGATCTGGTCTTGCGGGCGTGGCGGGCCTCGGGATCCACAGTGGAGATGATCCGGCCCGGCGCGACACGGCGCGCTATGCGGCGGCGTCCGGGCACCTTGGGGTCGGCCTCGACGTCTTGGCCCGCGACCGCGGCCAGAAGCTCCGCCGCGTCGGCCTGCTCGCCGGTGAGCCCGGCGCCCTCGAGCGCGTCGAGCACGTCGCCTGCGTCTGTGACCAGCTCGTCGATGAGCCAGGCCCGCTCCTCAGGGTCGCCCCAGTCACACGACGGCTTGGCGCGGCCGTCGTAATCGTGGGACAGCCCGAGCGCCGCGGCCCCCGCCGCCAGCCTGCGCACACGCCGTATCTGCGACGCGATCATCGTGACGGTGTCCTGGGTCGTGACCGCGTCGTCGAGCACCGTGGAGTCCAACACCCGCCGCGTCCGCTTCGCCAAAGCCCCGCACACCGCGGCCGCCTCGCGCACCGCGTCGAAGACCCGCTCCGGCGCGGCGCTGGCCCGCAGCCTCATCCGCCACAGCACCAGCACGCTCGCGTCGAAGCCCCCATCGCCGATCCCCAGGCCCGCCGCGGCCTTCCAGCGCACATCACAGCGCAGCCGCTCAACCGCCTCACGGTCCGAGCAGCACTCCAGAGCCTGCAGCACCATCACCGTCGCCACCACCGAACCCGGCACCGACGGACGCCCCCGACCCGACGGAAACAAGTCCGCGAACATCGAGTCGGGGAACAGCCTCAGCCGGTTCTCGGCCAAGAACCGATACACCGACCCCTCACCCACCAGATGCCCGCACAGCCCCAGCGTGTCCAACAGCTCCCGATCCGGATTCTCAGTGCCCTGCACACCGACATCGTCCCACACCACCACCACCATCGCGAGCACCCCGACCCGAATTACTCAGCACTCTCCTAGAAGCGTGCCTGAGCCTGCATAGGGGCGTCAGGGAGGTTCGACCGCCCGTTTGGCGGATGGTTGGTTCGGGTTACTGCACGAGGGTCCTGTGCTGTCACAGGTCGTGGGTATGGTGCGAGGCTGTGCAGGTTGATCGGTCTGGTCTGCGAGCGCCCTCGGCGGGGCAGGTTGCGGCTTCGGGGCCGTGGAGTCTTGATCTTGATGACGGGACCGGTGTTCGGGTGGCGCGCTCGTCGTTCCATGGTGATCTGCAGTTCAGCTGGGATCTGTTCCGGGGGTTCAGGTCGTGCCGGGTCCTGACCTATTCGATCGACCTGGCGACGGTGAGGCGCCTTGTTGCTGATCTAGCTGTCTCGGAGCTGGAGTGCGTCATCGGGACGGTTGCCACCATTGACCGTGTTGAGAAGGTCCTCGCTGTGCAGCAGGCCGCGATGCAGCACGCGTCGGTTCTGGTTGAGGAACTCTCCAATGCGGACTGCGATGTCGTCGAGGCGCTGTCGTCGGGCCGGCTGGCGTTCTGGGTTCTGCGGGATCAGGTCTCGCACTCCAAGCTGTACTTGCTCGAGGGCGGCACTGTGCCTGAGAGGCGCATCATCATGGGCTCGGCCAACTTCTCTGAGCAGGCATTCCGGGGATACCAGCATGAGACGCTGGCCATGTATGACGACGACGAAGCGGCGTGGGACTTCTATAGCGCCCGCTACCGCGAGGTCCGCGACAAGGCCTCCCAGCAGATCGACCCGCAACTGCTGCTCGGCCGGGCCCAGCCCGTGGAGGTCCAAGAAACGCCGGTGCTTTCTGGTGACCGGCCCAGCATCGTGCTGGTCGGAGACGACTCGCCGGCGACCGAGGACGCAACAGACGCGATCCGCCGCAAGGCCAGGGCTCTGCGCAACCAGATCGGGCCGCATCTGCCCGCGGTGCGCCGCGACACCCAGACTTTGAACCCCGACCATAAGGCCCGCATCCGCCGCGCTCTGCGGAACCAGCCCCGAGACGCCAGCGAACCGGCCGCGTTCTCGATCTCAACCGACACCAGAACCGCCACCTTCGCAGGTGCGCCGTTCCCGCTGGACTTCGACGCCGCACTCGCCACAGCAGATGCGGCGTTGATGGTCGAGTACTTCTCGGGCTTCGAGGGCTTCGCAGGAACCCCTGACGAGGTGCGTGAGCTCCAGGAGGAGTACTTCGCGTTCTGGGCGTGGCTGTACTTCTCGCCGTTCATGTGCGATCTGCGCACCCGAGCCGCGCACAACAACCGCGACGTCATCCGCTATGAGCGCGTCGCTGTGCTCTACGGCAAGGCCAACTGCGGCAAGACCAGTCTGATCCAGGCGCTGCTGAGGTCCATGTTCCCGCAGCGGCCCCAGGCCGCGTGCATGGAAAAGAGCCTGTTCAAGACGGCCGAGCTTGAGGCCATCACCCGCACCGCGAAACGCTGCCCTGCGTTCTTTGACGATGTGACTGCCAAACAGATGGGCCTCACCGGCAAGGACTTCATCAAGAACGAGACCCCGTTGGGCCTCGCCGAGTACCCGGCGGTGGTGATCTCGATGAACCGCCACAAAGACGGCTTCGCGGACGAGATCATGAAACGGGCGTTCCTGATCTACACCCAAACAGCGCTCGCGGTCTACAACGACAAGATCCGCGAGGACCAGGACCAGCGCATCCGCAAAGTCACCGACCAACTCAGCGGCCACCTCTACAAGCACTACCTCCAGATGATCCTCGACGAGCTTGAAGAGTACCCCAACCCAGACGACTGGCTGTTGCTGTCGTCCTCAGCCCTCAGCGAACTGCTCGCAGACGCAGCAGGCGGCGATGCCCCAGGATGGGCGGCACCCCAGACACGCACCCGCCACGCCGAACGGCGCTACAAGAGCCTCAGAGCCAAGTTCCAGCACCTGCTGCGCCCGGCCGCCGCTATCGACGCCGACAGCCCCAAGCCCGAGGGATGGTGGATCGACCCTGATGGTGGGCGGGTCGTCGTGCGCGAGCGAGTCAACCAATACGGCCAGAGCGCCTTCAACTGGGACCAGGTGCCCTCCACCATCATCGACGCCGACGCATCCAGCAGCGGCCACACATCGCTCGTGCTCACCGAACTCAACAAATTCCTACCCAACTGGAACCCCCACAGCCCACCACCAGCGCCGACGCCCAAGCACGAAGTGTCGTCAACGGATCGAACAAGGCGCCGACGCCTGGGGTTCTGGCGCCGCCACACCCCATGACCCAAGCCGAACAATCAGCCTCAGCACGGGCCACGGGTGCCTGCAATCCCCGGATTGCTTCCGGCCTTGAGGTCCGAGGACGCACAGTCGGCGTGAGAGTTCATGGCCATCGTAGGCAACAAACCCGATTCTGGAGCCGTCAGAGGATCGGTTTGGCAGAGCACCTCTGGCAGCGTCTTTCACGAAGCAGGTCCTTAGCGCAGATGCGACGGGGGCCTGGTCGCTGGCGTTGTCGGACCCTGGGGCTCTGGCAAGATCTCATTCGTGAACCTCTTGCCGCTGTCCTGTGCCACTGAACTACATGACAAGCCTTGACGACACGGCCCGAGCCTTCTTGGCGTCGGCGTTGGCGGTGCTGCGAAGTGAGAACGTGGTTCCAACGCCGTGGTTCCACCCGTTCGTTCAAGTTGGGCGTGACTACTTCGGGGGCAGCCTCATGGGTCTCACGGAGTTTGCTGCCCTTGAGAGCGCCGTCGCCGAGCGCCATCCGCGTTTCGGAGACGACGTGCCACTAGGGGAGCGCGATTTCGCGAATGGATACGTCTTCAGCTTCTTGGAGGCGTTCATCGCAGAGGTCACCCTGAATGGAGAGGATCTGACGCCCGACGCTCCCAGCTTCAATAGGTGTCTTGCCAGCCTCGTGTCCGTAATCGAGGCCGATTCCTGGGAAGTCGCGTGTTGTCGCGAAGTCTCCAATCTGACCACAGCCAACGGCGAGCCCCTCGATCTCGCGGGCGTGACCGTCGTTCCACTGGTAGCGCCCCCCGCTGATCACAGCCGAGACGCTCACCGAGCCATCGAGGCAGTGATCCCCCACGCGCAGAGTTCCTTCGCATGCACTCCGCCAAAAGCGTGGGACCCGCCGCAGTCGATCGTCATCGCCCGGGACCACGGCCCAAAGCCGTTCGACGAAGCCAAGGCCCTCTCCAGCCGGATCGAGCGCTTCTTGTTCGTCGCACGACTCCTGCACGCTAGTACCTGCGACTCCCTCTATGAGGTCCAAGGCGAGACATCGCTCGTCCGGCAGTTCACGCCAACGCTCATGCACTTCCGCGGCGACACCGGCGTGTTGTCGGCCGTCAAGCTGCTGCGGCGCACAACTCGGCTCCAACCTCATGACTTAGCGCGATTCGCTGGCCTCGCTGACGCCATCACAACTGCAGAGGGGAAACCCAAGGCCTTCTTGTTGAGTTCATTCGGCATGGCCAAACATAAGTTCCAGATGTCGTATCACGCGCACGGCTGGTTCGAACAGCTAGTTGACCTCTCCACCGCATTTGAAGCAGCGCTGTCTGGCACGGACAAGACTGATGTCCTGCTCCGGCTCAAGACACGCGCCTCCGTCCTGCTCGCAACCGACAAGGACCCTGCTGGAGCGATATTCAAAGACATCGGCCACATCTATGAACTGCGGTCCAGGCTGATCCACGGCAGCGGCTTCTCCGAGAAAGTCCTGAACAAGGTCGCGAAGTCGATCACGACCGTGCCCGACGACCGCATGACCGGAGACGCCCTCGCTCATGCAGTCGACCGGCTGCGCGATCTCGTTCGTCGCGCCATGCTGGCGCGGATATGCCTGGCGTCGTGCGATCCGCCCCTTTGGAGCCTCGGCGCGGACCACAGCGTTGACGCTCAGTTAGCTGACGCGTCAACCAGAGCCAAGTGGTGCGCCGCATGGCGCGAAGTGCTTGAGTCATTCGATGCACACCGGTCGGTCGATCGGCCACCGCTCGCAGTCAGCTTCATCAGCGAGGAGGACCGATAACCCCCATGCATCCCCAGTGGTGGCGACTGGGGATGGGGAGGTCCGTCGGATGGACCCTGCCCATCGGCATGGCCAGCAGTGTCGTAGCTGCTGGCGGGTGAGCCCCCGAACCCGCCCCCGACGCCACATACCCCACAACAACCCGGCCAACACACCCCCACCAACGAACCCTGCCACCGAAATCACACCAAAACACACTCGCCCCAACCACTCACGAATTCTCGTGAACGATCAGGGCTAGTCACTTGCAGCGAGGATGGCGGCCCGCTCCGTGCGGATCGCAGCCACTAGCAACTCGGTCCGCACTTGTGTTCCTGTGTCCACGTCCGGTTGACGTCAGCCCGGCTGATCCTGACCGTAGATGTACCGGCCCCATTGTTCCATCACGTCGCGTCGCTGTTCGAGGAGGTCGGATCGTTGGTAGGCGCCTTCAACGCCCCGGACCGCATGGCCGAGGCTCATCTCGGCTACCTCACGGGGGATGCTCTGCTCGGCGCACCAGCTGCGGAACGAGGACCGCAGGCCGTGCGGTGTCATCGCCAGGCCCCGATCGCGGCACAGCTTCGACAGTGCCTCGACGGTGGTCTGGCGGCCGTTTCGGTTCGGAAACACGTACTCGCTGTCGTCGCCGAGGGCGCGGGCCTGCTCCAACACCGCCAGCGCCGCGGATGACAGCGGCACCCGCTGGGGTTTGGCGGTCTTGGTTCTGTCTGCGGGGATGGTCCACACGTTGCCGTCGATCTCGTCCCAGCGCATGCCGCGTACCTCGCTGGAGCGGGTCGCGGTCAAGGCCAGCATCCAGATGGCGGCCTTGGTTGACCAGAACGCGCCGCTGGCGTCGATCGTGGCCAGAGCGGTGGGGACCTCGCTCGCGGGAAGCGAGTCGAAGTGGCCGCCGTTGCCGGCGTGGCGGGGCAGTACGCCCGCCAGGGCGTCGCCTGCGGGGTTGGTGGCGATGTGGTTCGCAGCGACCGCCCATTTGAACGCCATCGACAGCCGCTGGCGTAGTTTGCGGCCCAGTTCGGGCTTTGTAGTCCACACCGGGTTGAGCACGGCCACGACATCCGCGGTGCTCACCTGGTCAACGCGGCGGTCAACTATGGAAGCTGCATGGTTGTGCACCGAGGCCCGCCAGGCCTTGGCGGTGCGCGGGTTGCGCCAGTGCTGCTCGCGGGTCTCGATCGCCTTGTCCAGAGCCTCGGCGACGGTCGGCGTCCTGGGCGACCGCACGTCGCGACCCTGCTCGACGGCACGGCGGTTCTCCACGCACTTGGCCCGTGCCTCGGCGAGGGTGACGATCGGATAGCTGCCCAAGCCGATCATGGCGGGCTTGCCGTTGATGTACAGTCGCTGGCTCCACGTCTTGGACAGCCGGCCGTTTCGGGTGGCTCGCACCAGCAGACTGAGCCCGTAGCCGCCACGCCCGTCGCCGTACCTCCCGGGCTGGTTGACAGTGCGCACGAAAACGGCGGTGAGCGTCCTCGGCCGGCCCATCAGATATCCTTTCCATTATTACTTTCTTGGGTGGTCCCTGATGGTATTGAACGATCCTCAACGGCACAACCCTTCGATCAGTCTACAGCAAAAATCAGCCTTTGAACTGGGATTTTTAGGGTCGCAACGGTATGGATCGGCACATCACGGCACAAGCAGATACAAGCGAGTTCAATACCGTGGTTGGTTGAGTTCGATCATGTTGCCGGCCGGGTCGAAGAAGAAGGTCTGGCGGGCGGCTGTTCCCGGGAGGGGGATCGGATCGTCCACTTCGACGCCCCGGCCACGCAGCTCGGCAACCGCCGCGTCGATGTCGTCCACCTTGAAAGCCCAGTGCTGGCCGGTGGGGGGCACCCAGCCCTCGACCTCGATGAGGTGGACCTCGCCGCCGCCGGGGCTCTGCATCCAGCGGCCGTTGAAGCCGAAGTCGGGCCGGTCCAGCACGGCCATACCCAGCACGTCGGTGTAGAACGGCGCGGCGGCCTCCACGTCGGGAACGTTGATCGACACGTGGTGTACGGGGCCCAGCTCCATGCCGGCCACGTTAGCGGCGCTGGCAGACGGGGCACCACGTGGTGCCGCGGGCGTCGACCACCTTGCGGCGCAGTTCCGTCCCGCAGCGCTCGCACGGTTCGCCGGCCCGTCCGTAGCAGTGCAGATGGTGCTGGTTGCTGCCCCGGGCGCCGTCCAGCGCGGCGTAGTCGCGCAGGGTGGTGCCGCCATGGCGCAGCCCCGAGGCCAGCGCGGTGCGGATGGTGCTGGCCAGGCGGCCGGCCCGGGGCTTCGAGAGGTGGCGTACGGCAGGGTTCACGCCCGCCAGCCAGAGCGCCTCGTCGGCGTAGATGTTGCCCACGCCGGCCACCGGTCGCTGCGACAGGAGCTGGGTCTTGATGCAGCGCCGGCTGGCCCGCAGGGCCCGCCAGAGGCTCTCACCGGTGAACTGGTCGCTGAACGGCTCGGGGCCGAGGCGGTGGAGCGTCGCGATCGTCTCGTAGCGGCCCGCGGGCACGACATGGACCCGGCCGAACCGGCGCACATCGTGCAGCGTGAGCGCATCGCCGTCATCGAGTCGCCACCAGGCCCGCAGGTGCGGGTGGGACAGATCGACGGCGGATTCGACGGCCAGCCTGCCGGTCATGCCCAGGTGGATGACCAGCTCGCATCCGGATTCGCTGGCGTCGTCCAGATCCACGATCAGGTACTTGCCCCGGCGGCGGACCCCGGTCACGTCGCAGCCGACCGCCTCGACCGCGGGCGTGAACTTCGCCGACGGATGGGAGCCGGCCTCAGCGATCGAGCGACCCTCCAGCCGCGGCTGCAGCTGGGCTCGGATGGTCTCCACCTCGGGCAACTCGGGCACCGGCCTCACCGTACCGGAGCCAGCTGCGGCCGGTCAGCCATCAAGCGGGCTCGGCCCAAGGAATCCGGGCCGAGCGCCAAAGGCCAGTACGGCGCGAGGAATCAGGCTGGAGGTGAAGCGTCAGGCGGCGGCGGTCGATCCGTTCGCCCCCCGCGCGATCACGTCGATCAGGTCGATGAGCTCGGGACGGCTCCTGAAGTACTCGGCCTGCTCGCCCGTCCAGGGCTGCACGAGCGCCTCGGGGTCGAACCCGGCCTGCACCCAGGTGGTGGCGATCACCCGCAGGGCCGCGTCCACCTCCGGCGATGCGGCCGTGATGGCCGCGACCGCCATCGCATCGATATCGACCGTCTCGCTGGTCACCAAGGGGCGCCGGATGGTGGAGATGCGGAACCTGATGGCCTCCGCGGCGATGCGAGTATGGTTCATGGGCAGGGCCTCTGAGTACGGCCGTCGTCCTACCGGGGTGTATACAAAATACAGTTATCCACAGTGCCGGTGGTGGACCCTCGTGGGGCGGTGGCCCCCTTCAGGTTCGCAGCGGGCAGCAGCCCGGCGGGCAGCTGTCGGGGCCCGCACCGAGGCGGCCGAGCGAGCGCCGGGCCGTGGTGGCGTCGAGGCGTTCCTCGACCAGCTCCTGCCACATGGCCACGAAGCGATCGTCGGGCCCGGTGCCGGGGGTGGACGCCCGCACCAGCCGAAGGCCGAGGTCGGCGGCGGTGCCGGCCGCGACCACGTCCAGGTCCCACATGACCTCCATGTGGTCGGTGACGAAGCCGATGGGGGCGAGCACCACCGCGGCCGCGCCCCGACCGGACAGCTCTCGCAGGCAGTCGTTCACGTCGGGCTCCAGCCACGGAACCGACGGGGGCCCGCTGCGGCTCTGCCAGGCCATGGTCCAGCCGCCGAAGCCGGCCCCGGCCGCCACCAGGCGCGCCGTCTCGCCCAGCTGGCGCTCGTAGTCGCAGCCGGCGGCCATCGACTCGGGGATCGAGTGGGCCGCGAACACCAGCCGGGCCTGCGAGCGAAGCCCCGCGGGCAGGCTCATGCGGGCCTCAGCGACCTCGTCGACGAAGGGCGCGATGAAGCCCGGATGGTCGTAGTAGGCGCGGACCTTGTCGATCGCCGGAGCGGTCACGCCCGCCGAGGCCCGTGCGGCCGCGATATCGGCGAGGTACTGGCGGCAGCCCGAGTACGACGAGTATGCGGAGGTCACGAGGGCGAGGGCCCGGCGGCGCCCGGCCGCGGCCATCTCGGCCACCGTGTCGGCCAGGAAGGGGGTCCAGTTGCGGTTCCCCCAGTACACCGGCAGGTCGCGGCCCGAGGCTGCGAGCCTCACGGCCAGCGCGTCGCGCAGCCGGCGGCACTGCTCGTTGAGGGGGCTGACCCCGCCGAAGTGGTGGTACTGCCGGGCCACCGCCTCCAGCCGCTCGGCTGGGATCTGTCGTCCGGCGGTGACGTTGGCCAGGAACGGCTCGACGTCCTCGGGGCCTTCGGGGCCCCCGAACGACACCAGCAGCACGGAGTCGTACGCGGGTCCGGTCATCTCCACTCGACCCACCGTCTGCCCTGAGTTATCCACAGACCGTCCACAGGCGGGAACGCAGGGAGGAGGCAGGTCAATCCAGCACGCCGAAGCTCTTGATGTTCTCGTCGAGCGTCGACAGGATGTTGTCGATGGTCTGTTGGCGGGTGGTGCGGCGAGTCAGGCCGAACGCGGTCCGGCGGACATAGCCGCCCAGCGCGCCGGCCCGCTCCAGCGCGGCGTCGTGCAGCTCGCCGGCCGCCACCACCTCGTCGAGGTAGCCGGCCTCAGCCGCGCCGCGGGGCGAGTACACGGTGGCCAGCGACGTCGCCGCGGTGAAGTGCCGGGGACTGAGCCGATCCCGGGCCAACTCCACCGCGAAGATGGGCAGCGGCATGCCGATGGACACCTCGGTGAGCCCGATCTTGGCCTCGACGTCTGCGCCGATGCGCACGTCGCAGGACAGCAGCATGATCGCGCCGAACGCCAGCGCGTGGCCGGTGCAGGCGGCCACCACCGGTACCCGCGCCCCGTAGATCCGCGTCGCGGTGCGGGCTCCCGCGGCCACCAGCGCCTGAGCGGCCTCGGGACCCTCGCCGATGACGCTGAGATCGAAGCCGGCGCTGAAGCGGCCCTCCCGACCCGCGATCACGAGGGCTCCCGCGTCCTGCTCGGCGGTCTCGAGGGCGGCGTCGATGGCGTCGAGGGTGTCGTAGCCCACGGCATTGGCCTTGCCGTCGTCGAGGTGCAGGACGGCCACGCCGTCATGGATCCCAAACGATGTCTTCGCAGTCATGACCGCACCGTAGCGCGGGCGCACGAACCGCCCGCACGAACGCCTCTGAGCCCTCGGTAGGCTCAGCCCCGTGACCGATACCGCCGCTCCGACGGAAGCCCCCGCCGAAGCACCCGCCGAGACCGGAGCCGCATCGGGCGGGGAGATCCTCATCGTCACCGACGCGGCCCGCACCGCGGTGCTGGCCATCCGTGACCGCGAGGAGGACGGCGCCACGCTGGGACTGCGAGTCGAGGTGACCGGCGCCGCCGGGATCGACTACACCTACGACCTGACGCTCGACCCCGTGGCGGACGCGGCGGCCGACGATCACGTTCACGACTCCGACGGTCTGACCGTGGTCGTGCCCGACGCCAGCGTCAGCCGGCTCCGGGGCTCCACCCTGGACGTGCCGTCGATTCACGGTCAGGGCGGGCTGGTGATCCGCAATCCCAACCGCCCCAACCCCCTGGGCGACATGGGCCGCCTGGAGTTGACCGGCAGCATCGCCGACAAGGTGCAGCAACTGCTCGATATGAGCATCAACCCCGCCCTGGCCTCGCACGGCGGATACGCCAGCCTCGTGGACGTGAACGACGACGACTCGGTGGTGGTGACCATGGGGGGCGGCTGCCAGGGATGCGCCATGAGCCAGGCCACCCTGTCCGACGGCATCAAGCGGGCCATCATGGAGGCCATCGAAGAGGTGACCGACGTGATCGACGTCACCGACCACGAAGCCGGCGAGAACCCCTACTTCAGCTAGAGGAAGACTCCTACCGCAGCTAGCGGCGCGAGGGGAGGCTCCCTACAGCAGCTCTTGCTTGACGGTGGCCGCGATGCCGGCCGCGTCCAAGCCCAGGTCGGCCAGGATCTGGTCGGGCTTGCCGTGGGGCAGGTAGTCGAGGGGCACCCCGAGGACTCGCACCCTGGGCGCGGCCCGCCCGGCGGCCTCGGCCCGCTCCACCAGCGCGTCGCGGATCCCGGTGCCCGCACCGCCGGCGCGCAGCCCGTCCTCCACCGTCACCACCAGCTCGCACTCGACCGCGTCGGCCACCATCTCCGGGCACACCGGGGTCACCGCCCTGGGGTCCCACACAGTGGCGTCCACGCCCTCGTTCTCCAGCAGCTCGGCGGCCTGCTCGCAGGCCTCCAGCATCTTGCCCACCCCGATCAGGCACAGCCGGCCGTCGCCGGAGCGGGCCTTGCGGGCACCGAGCCCCGACCCGACCTGGTCGTTGCTCACGCTGCGGGCCGCGGTCTTGGGCCAGCGGATGGCGACCGGGCCGGCGGTCATGTTCATGGCGTCGAGCATCATCTGCTCGAGCTCCTCCAGCGACGAAGGCGCCAGCACCACCATCCCCGGCACCTTGGTGAGCAGCACCATGTCGAGGATCCCGTGGTGCGAGGGCCCGTCGTCGCCGGTGATCCCGGCCCGGTCGATGCAGAACACCACCGGCGCCCGGTGCAGCCCGCAGTCCAGGTTGACCTGGTCGAAGGCCCGGCTCAAAAACGTGCTGTACACCGCGAAGAACGGCCGCAGCCCGCCCATCGCCATCCCCACCGCGGAGGTCACCGCGTGCTGCTCGGCGATGCCCACGTCGATGCAGCGGTCGCCGAAGTGCTCCCGGAACGGCAGCAGCCCGGTGGAGTCGGGCATGGCCGCGGTGATGGCCACCACCTCGGGGTGAAGCCCGCCCAGCTTGACCATCACGTCGGAGAACATGCCGGTGTAGGTGCCCGGCTTGACCTTGCCGACGTCGTGCATGTGCTTGATCTGGTCCTGCTCGGCCGGGCCGTAGCCCCGCCCCTTCTGGGTGAGCACGTGCACCACCACGGGCTCGTCGAACCGGGACGCGTTGGACAGGGCCTCCTCCAGGCCGGCGATGTCGTGGCCGTCGAAGGGCCCCAGGTAGCGCAGTCCCAGGTTCTCGAAGAAGCCGGCCGAGTCCCACAGCTCCCTGATGGCGGCCTTGGACATCCGCATGCCCCGCTGGAGCGTGTCGCCCACCCAGGGGATGCGCTCGGCCACCTCCTCGAGGCGGTCTGAGCGGCGCATGATCTTGGGGTTGGAGCGGAACCGCACCAGGCTCTCCGTGAGTCGTGAGACGGTGGGGGCGTAGCTGCGGCCGTTGTCGTTGAGCACCACCACCACCCGGCGCCCGCTGTGGCCGATGTTGTTGAGCCCCTCGAAGGCCATCCCTCCGGTCATGGCGCCGTCGCCCACCACGGCCACCACCCGGCGGCGGTTGTCGGAGGACTCGAAGGCGGTGGCCAGGCCGTGGGCGTACGACAGTGCCGTCGACGCGTGGCTGTTCTCGATCCAGTCGTGGGGCGACTCGGTCCGCGACGGGTAGCCCGCCAGCCCGCCCGCGGTGCGCAGGCTGTCGAAGTCGGCCGACCGCCCGGTGAGCATCTTGTGGACGTAGGCCTGGTGGCCGGTGTCCCACAGGATCACGTCGTGGGGCGAGCGGAACACCCGGTGCAGGGCCACGGTGAGCTCGACCGAGCCGAGGTTCGACCCCAGGTGCCCGCCCCGGGCGGAGACTGCCTCGATGATGCGGGCGCGGATCTGCTGGCAGAGGTCGTCGAGTTCGGCGTGGGATCGTTCCCGCAGGTCGTCGGGACCACCTAGGGCTTCGAGCTGCATCGGATTCTCCCTGTTGATGCGGTTACGGGCGGGCGGGGTTCGCGGTGGGGCTCACGGGCCGGGGAGCGAGCCAGGGCGGGAGCCTGCGGGACAGCAACACTCCCAGCGGATAGGCGATGACCACGGCCAGCAGGCCGCCCACGGCGTCGATCCAGTAGTGGTTGGCGGTGACCATCACCGCGAACAGTGTAAGCCACGGGTACGAGAGCAGCGCCAGACGCATCCACCGGCGCCGTAGCACCGGCAGGGCGGCCACCACGCACCAGATGGCCCAGGCGATGTGCAGGCTGGGCATGGCCGCGTACTGGTTGGAGATGTCCATCATGGCGCTGGAGTTGAACGACCAGAACCCGCCCGGGTCGACCAGCGTGTCGACATAGGAGTACGTGAGGTCGCAGGCGCCGAAGGGGCCGCAGTCGTTGAGCAGGCGGGGCGGCATCAGCGGGTAGAGGGCGAACCCGACCAGCGCCAGGCCGGTGGTGAACGCCAGCACGGTGCGCTGCACCCCGTAGCGCACCGGGTGGCGCCAGAACAGCAGGGCCATCACGCCGATCGTCACCGCGAAGTGGCAGAACCCGTAGAAGATGTTCCAGAACTGGATGAACGGGTCCCACTCGATGAACAGGTCCTGGATGCCCTTCTCGCCGAAGAGGTGGACGGCCCGCTCCAGGGCGATCATGTCGTAGGCGTTGTCGATGGCGGCCTGCCTGACGGAGTCGCCCAGCTCGGACCCGAACTGGTTGCGGATCATCGTGTACACGCCGTAGAAGGCGCCGATGATGAGGACCTCGCTCCACCAGTGCAGCCGGCCGCTCAGAGCACGCCGGGGACCCCCGGAAGCGAGCGGCGAGCCCTGTTGCGACTCCGTGTCGTCGGGTGCGTCGACGTCGGCGGCTCCCGAAGCCATCGCGTTACAGTAG
Source organism: Candidatus Aldehydirespirator sp. (assembly GCA_965221605.1). Taxonomy (GTDB): domain Bacteria; phylum Actinomycetota; class Acidimicrobiia; order Acidimicrobiales; family Aldehydirespiratoraceae; genus Aldehydirespirator. The sequence goes on along the minus strand of CBDCSK010000009.1, from coordinate 192,078 downwards.
TCGCTCATGCTCGAAGCAGACCTTGTGAACCGGACCCTCGCAGCGGCCATGCGCACCGGAGCGGACTTCGCCGAGATCTTCGCGGAGGACCGGCGCTCGTCGTCGGCGATCCTCGATGACGGCCGTGTCGAGGAGGTCGTATCGGGCCGTGACCGCGGTGCCGGGATCAGAGTGGTGGTGGGCGAGACCACCGGGTTCGCCCACACCGCCGATCTGAGCGAGACCGGCCTGGCCGCTGCGGCCGGCGCGGCTGCGGCTGCAGCACGGCGGTCGGGCGGCGCCCGGCGCGTCGTCGAGGTGTCGTCGCCGGAGGCGCCCCGGCCGCTCACCGTCCGGGTGCCCCCTGAGGACGTGCCCAAGTCCACGAAGGTGGCGCTGCTCACGGCGGCCGACGCCGCCGCCCGGTCGACCGGCCCGGCCATTACCCAGGTGTCGGCCCGTTACGGCGACGGCCGCCGCCGCATCCTCGTGGCCGACAGCGACGGGCTGTTCACCAGCGACGACCAGGTGCGCACCCTGTTCTCGGTGTCGTGCGTGGCCTCGGGCGACACCGGCATGCAGACGGGCCGCGAGTCGGCGGGCCGCACCGCCGGGTTCGAGATGTTCGACCTCTACGACGTGGAGGAGATGGCCCGCCGGGCCGCCCACAGGGCCCTCACCAAGCTCACGGCCCGGCCCGCGCCCAGCGGCGAGATGCCGGTGGTGGTCGGTCCCGGGGGCGGCGGGGTGCTGTTCCACGAGGCCTGCGGGCACGGCCTGGAGGCCGACCTGGTGGCCAAGTCGGCCTCGGCGTTCGCCGGGCGCATCGGCGAGCGCGTGGCCGCCCCGATGGTCACGCTGGTGGACGACGGCACCATGGCGGGGGAGTGGGGCCACTACGGCATCGACGACGAGGGCAAGCCCGCGGCCCGCAACGTCCTCATCTCCGACGGCGTGCTGACCGACTACATGTGGGACCGGCTGCGGGCCCGCAAGGAAGGCCGGGCCAGCTCCGGGAACGGCCGTCGCCAGAGCTACCAGCACCTGCCCATGGTGCGCATGACCAACACCTACATCGAGAACGGCGACGCCGACCCCGATGACATCGTGGCCGACACGCCCAACGGCGTGTACGTCGCCCAGCTCGGCGGGGGCCAGGTCAACACCGCCACCGGGGACTTCGTGTTCGGCATGACCGAGGCCTACCTGATCGAGAACGGCGAGATCACCGCGCCCATCCGGGAGGGCAACCTCATCGGCAACGGCCCCGAGGTGCTCACCCGGATCGACGCCCTCGGCAACGACTTCGCCATGGGATCGCCCGGCACGTGCGGCAAGGACGGTCAGGGCGTCCCCGTCGGCGACGGCACGCCGACGCTGCGGGTGACCGCGCTCACCGTCGGCGGCACCGCCGCGTGATCGAGCCCTCATGGGAATTGGCAGCGCTGAGCGCCGTATAGGGCGTTCCTGGCTGCCAGTTCGGAGCTGGGCGGGGGGCTGAGAGTGGCCCAACCCATCCTGCTGGAGATCGCGCAGCGGGTCGCCGGCTGGGCCCGCGACGGCTTCGACGTGGAAGCCTTCGTGGCTCACGAGCGCGAGACCGAGGTGCGTGCCTACGAGGGCGAGGTCGAGTCGCTCACCGCAGCCACCGCTCAGGGGATCGGCGTACGGGTGGTGCAAGAGGGACGGCAGGGCTTCGCCTACGCCGCGACCCTCGACGACGACACCGTGCGCGAGACCTTCGACGAGGCGCTCGACAACTCCCGCTTCGGCAGCGACGACGAGTTCGCGGGGGTGGCCGAGCCCGACGGCGTCGAGCCCGAACCGCTGGACCTGTACCGCACCGAACTGGCCGACTTCCCGGCCGAGGACAAGGTCGCGCTCGCCCTGGAGCTGGAGAGGGTCACCCTGGCCGCCGATCCGAGGGTGACCGGCGTGGAGACGGCCGAGTATGCCGACTCGGTCTACGAGTCCGCGGTGGCCACCTCGCGCGGTGTGGCCGCCACCGCACGGGAGACCGGCTGCTACCTGGCCGCGTACAGCCTGGCAACCGAGCGCGACGACACCCAGACCGGCTTCGGCTTCTCGGTGGGACGCCATCCCGGTGAGCTGTCGGCGGAGACGGCCGGCACCGACGCGGCCGACCGGGCCACCCGGCTGCTCGGCGCGGCCAAGGCCCCCACCCGCCGCCTCACCGTGGTTCTCGACCCGTACGTCACCGCCCGGATCCTGGGCATCGTGGGCGCGACCCTGAGCGGCGATGCGGTGCTCAAGGGCCGGTCGCTGTTCGCTGACCGCATGCACGAGGTGGTCGGGGCTTCGTCGCTGACGCTCGTGGACGACGCCACCGATCCCGACGCCTTCACCGCGTCGGCCATCGACGCCGAGGGCCTGGCCACCCGCCGCATCCCGTTGATCACCGACGGGGTGCTGCAGTCGTTCCTCTACGACACCTACACCGCCCGGCGGGCCGGGGTCTCCTCCACCGGCTCGGCGGTCAGGGGTGGGTTCAAGGGCACCCCCGGTGTCGGTGCCCACGCGCTGAGCCTCACGCCCGGAACCCGCGGCCAGGACGAGATCGTGGCCGGCATCGACGACGGCCTGCTCGTGCAGGGGGTCACCGGCCTTCACAGCGGCGTGAACGCGGTGTCGGGGGACTTCTCGGTGGGTGCGGAGGGCTTGCGCATCCGCGGCGGCGAGACGGCCGAGCCGGTACGGGAGGTGACCATAGCGAGCACGATCCAGCGCCTGCTCCTGGATGTCACCGAGGTGGGCTCCGACCTGGAATGGCTGCCCATGAGCGCCGCCGGGGTGACCCTCGCCATCGCCGACGTCACCATGTCCGGCACCTGACGCCGGCGGGTAGGCCCTGCGGTGCCGATCCTCCACGCCATCGTCCTGGGCATCGTGCAGGGCCTCTCGGAGTTCCTGCCGGTCTCCTCCAGCGGGCACCTGATCCTGGTCCGCTGGCTGTTCGGCTGGGACGAGTTGTCACCGGACACCGCGACCGCCTTCGACGTGGCCGTGCACGTCGGCACCCTCATCGGCGCGGCCGCCTACCTCCGGCGAGACATCGAGACCTACGTCACCGCCGCCCTGTCGCCGGTGCTCGGCCGGGGTCCGCTCGGACCCGACGGTCGCGTCGCCTGGAGCCTGGCGGCCTCCGCGGTCCCGGCGGGCGTGGTGGGCGTGCTCGCGGGCGACGCGCTGCGGGGCTCAGGCGGGGTGGTGGCGGTGGCGGTGGCCTTGATCGTCTTCGGGCTGCTGCTGGGCGCGTCCGACCGTCTGGCGGAGCGGCGCGGCCGGCAGGACTTCGGTATCGGCCATGCCCTGGTGATGGGCGCGGGCCAGGCGCTCGCACTGCAGCCGGGGGTCTCGCGCTCCGGGGTGACCATGACCGTCGCCCGGGCGCTCGGCTACAGCCGCGAGGCGGCGGTCCGACTCGCCTTCCTGATGAGCCTCCCGGTCATCGCCGGTGCCGGCCTTTACGGCCTCTTCGAGCTGAGCGTCCACTCTTCGCTGTGGCCCGCCCTGGTGTGGGGCATGGCGTCGTCGGGCGTAACCGGATGGGTGGCCGTATGGGGCACCACGCAGATCGTGTCCCGGGCGGGCCTCCAGCCCTTCGTCGTATATCGCGTCCTGGCCGGAGCGGCCGTCCTCGCCCTCGCGGCCACCTCCTGGCGCTGACCCCTATTGAGGGGACTGGCTGGACGGCGGAGGCACGAGAACCAGCATCACGCCCCCCGTGGCCAGCGCGTCGACGGTGGCGTCCACCCGGTCCGAGGGCACCGCCAGGACCACCTCGCCGGTGGTGGCGGAGACGACCGGCGCCCCCAGCACGACCGCGGCGCCGTCGAGCACCGCATGCACATCCACGGCGTCGTCCACCGCGAACACCGTGCTGTCGACGGGCACCACAACGCCCCGGGTTCCCGGCGGAAGCAGGGTCGACGGCCCCGGAGGCGCCATCTCAGCCGGCGCCTGAGGCGGGTCGGAGGAGTCGCTGCCGACGGCGGCGAGGACAGCCAGAGCGGCCCCCGCAGCCGCGGCCCAGCGCAGCCACCGATGGCGATACAGCATGATCCTGAGCCGCCCTGCCGCGCTGCTGCGGCGGGCCGGCGGGCGGGCGGGCGACGGTGAGCTGCGGAACGGCCCGAGGTGCGGCTGCGTCCTCTGGAGGTCGTGTGCGGCTGGCGTGGCTGGGGACATCGAGCCTCCTCTGGTCGACCGGCGCGGGCCGGCGGGCGTGCGGAGTTCCCTGCGCTCGGGATGCTCCCAACCGCTGGGACGGTCGCCAGGTGCGACGAGCGGCCCGGAACGCTAAGCCTGGATCCACCGATGCGGTGAGGTTTGTGGGGTTGGCGCGTCCACCGGAAAGGCCTCCTGACATGGGAGAATGCTGTTTGAAGCAACGGTCATTCTGGCCATGTGAGGAGGCACTTCCTGTGAGCAGCATAGCGGGCGGGATCGACGGGATCGAGGCGGTGTTCGACGACGCTTCGCTGGTGGCCGACGCGGGGCTTCTGTTGGCGGGCACGGTGATGGGCCGGCTGGGTTTGGAGTCGCTCATCGATGAGGTGGTGCGCCCGCCGGAGTCGGGGCGGGGGTCCGGGGCGAAGGCGTTGTCGGTGGTGGCGTCGATGCTGGTGGGAGGGTCACACATCGGCGACGCCGACAGGCTGCGGGCCGGGTCCGCTTCAGCGGTGCTGCCGTTCGCGGTGGCGGCTCCGTCGACGTTGGGGACGTGGCTGCGGTCCTTCACGTTCGGCCATGTCCGTCAGCTCGACCGGGCTCTGGAGCTGGCGCTGGGCCGGGCGTGGTCTGTGGGCGCGGCGCCGGCAGCGGCGGAGATGACGGTGGATCTGGACTCGACGGTGTGTGAGGTCCACGGCAAGTCCAAGCAGGGCGCGGCCTATGGCCACACCAAGGTTTGGGGATACCACCCGCTGGCGGCAGTGCGCGACGACACCGGCGAGGTCGTCCACGCCCGGATGCGGTCGGGGTCCTCTCAACGCGGCCATGTCCGCTTCGCCGCGGAGACCCTCGCGAGGCTCAGGCGCCTCGCGCCGCACGCGGCGGTGACGGTGCGCGCCGACGCGGGGTTCTTCTCCTATGCGCTGATCGCGAAGCTCGACGCATACAAGGCCCGCTGGTCGGTCACGATCCCCAACAACGCCAAAGTCAAAGCAGCCATCGACGGCATCGACGAAACCGCCTGGACGCCGATCGCCTACCCCGACGGGGAAGCCCAGGTCGCCGAGAGCGCCATCACAACGAGCCGCCGCGACCCCCAAGGCCCCCGAAAGCTGCGCCTCGTCGTGCGCCGCACCCGCCTCCCAGAAGGCCCCCAACGCGAGCTGTGGCCCAACTGGCGCCACCACTGCTTCGTCACCAACAGAGACGGCCTCGACACCGAAACCGCCGACGCCTACCACCGCGGCCACGCCCGAGTCGAGCTCGCCATCAGAGACCTCAAAGACAATGGACTAGCCCACTGCCCCTCGGGAAGATTCTTCGCCAACGGCGCCCACCTCGCCTGCGCCGCGCTCGCCCACAACCTCGCCCGCTGGACCGCCCGCCTCGCACACACCAACCACCCCGAACGGCTCACCGTCGCCGCCACCGTCCGCCGGCGGCTGCTCGCCGTCCCCGGACGCCTCGTCAACCACAGCCACCGACACAAACTCCGCCTGCCGCTCAACTGGCCCTGGGCACACCAATTCACCACCGCGCTGGCCCACACCCGCAACCTGCCCCAACTCATCTAAAGCACAACCCCCCGGGACCCGGCGCCACCCAGCACACACCCCCAGCGCCACCAACCAGCCACAACCCCAGCCGCCGACCCCACACGCCCCAACAGCACCCACAACAGCCAAACCAGACCAACACCGCCCACAACAACCAAAACCAGCCACCCCGACCAGCCCACCGGTGGATTCAGGCTAAGGGTCCGGGACGTTAGGAGGAGGACGACGAGGTGCTGGCGTCGGCCTTCGCCCGGCCGCCGCTCGAACTCGAGGACGAGTCCTTGCTCGAAGACTCCTTGGAGGACGAGTCCTTGCTCGACGGCTCCTTGGAGGACTCCTTCGACGAAGACGAGCCGGACGAGTCCTTGGAGGAGTCCGACTCCCGCTCCTTGCGGCGGCCCTTGGCGTTGGCGCCGTGGTCGTTCTTGTAGAAGCCGTCGCCCTTGAATGCGATGGCCACGCCGCTGAACACCTTCTTGACCGGCCCCTCGCCCGGCGCGACGCACGAAGCCGGCCCCCCTTCGGGCGGGCAAACGGAGAGCGAATCCTCGCTGAACGACTGCCTCACCTCGAACTGCACCGAACAGCGTTCGCAGCGGTAGTCGTACATCGGCACGGCGGCGAAGGATAACCGCACCTCGAAACCGCGACACCGTGCCTGCATCGACCAGGTTCGCCCGCCATCCGCGCTCGCTCTACGATTCGGGCGTGACGGTGTGGATGGTCGTCGCCTTCGTCGCGGCCTACGGGGCCGGCATGTTCCCCACCGCGACGCTGGTAGGGCTCAAGATCGGCCACGACCCCACCAGCGAAGGGTCGGGGAACCCGGGCGCCACCAACATCTACCGCCTGGGCGGGCGCCTCGCCGGCGTGGCGGTGGCTCTGGGCGACATGGCCAAGGGAGCTCTGCCCATCGGCGTGGCCCTGCTGCTGTGGGACCGGCCCGAGGCGATGGCGGCCTGGATCGGTGCGGTGGCGGGCCACGTGTGGCCGGTCCTGAGACGCTTCCGGGGCGGCAAGGGGATGGCGACCGCGGGCGGCGGCGGCCTGGTCCTGGACCCGATCATCGGCCTGATCTGCGTCGTGGTGTTCTTCGGCATGGTGCGCCTGACCAGGGTGGCCGCGCTCGGCTCCCTGAGTGTGGGCGTCGTCTACCCGGTGCTGGCCCTCGTGCTGGGCTGGCCCGGGCCCGAAGTCGTTGTGGCGGCCGTGGTGATGGGGGTGATGGCAATGCGGCACCACGGCAATATCGTGCGGCTGTGGCGCGGCACCGAGCGAAGGCTCAAGACTTGACCTCGGACCCGGCCGGGTCCGACCCGGCTGCGGCGTCCGGCCGCCGGAGCGGGAGAGGAGAGGGCTGAGATGATTCCCCTTGAGGAGGCCCGGGAACACATCCTTTCCCGGGTCGGGACGCTCCCGGCCCGGAGGGTCCCGCTGGATGAGGCCCTCGGCCTGGTGCTGGCCCAGCCGGTCACGTCATCGGAGCCGATCCCGGCCTTCGCCAACACCGCCATGGACGGCTACGCCCTGAGAGCGGCCGACACGCTCGGCGCCCCGGTGGAGCTCGACGTGGTCGGGACGATCGGCGCCGGCGACGACGGCTCGCTGCACGTCGGGGAGGCCCAGGCGGCCCGCATCATGACCGGAGCGCCCATCCCGCCGGGCGCGGACGCGGTGGTGAAGGTGGAGCTGACCAGCCCGGCCGGCGGCTCCGGCGACCGGGTGAGGGTGGAGGCCTCCGTCAAGGAGGGCAACCACATCCGCCATCCCGGCGAGGACGTGGCCGCCGGGGAGCAGGTGCTCGCCGCGGGCACGCTGGTGACACCGGGCCGGGTCGGCTTGCTGGCCGCGGTGGGCGCCTACGAGGTGGCGGCCCACGGCCGGCCCCGGGTGGGGGTGCTGTCAACCGGCGACGAGCTCGCGGACACGCCCGGACCGTTGCGGAGGGGCCAGATCCGCGACACCAACCGCCGGACGCTGCTCTCGCTGGTGTCGGAGGCCGGCTTCGAGGGCGTGGACCTGGGGATCGCGCCCGACCGTCCCGACGACATCTCCAAGGCTTTTCTGGCCGGCGCGGCGGACTGCGACGCGGTGCTCTCGTCGGGGGGCGTGTCGATGGGGGACTTCGACTACGTGAAGGTGGTGCTGGACGAGATCGGCGACATGCGCTGGATGCAGATCGCCATCAAACCGGCCAAGCCGTTCGCCTTCGGTCTGGTCGATGGGACCCCGGTGTTCGGCCTTCCGGGTAACCCGGTGTCGTCGATGGTGAGCTTCGAGCTGCTGGCCAAGCCCGGGCTGAGGGCCATGGCGGGCCACGGCGCCGACGATCTCGGCCCACGACTGGTGCGGGCGGTCAGCGACGACGATCTCGGTCACCGCAGCGACGGCAAGACCCACTTCGTGCGGGTGGCAGCCACCCGCGACGAGCGCGGCGTGTTGCGGGTGGCCAGCTCCGGTGGCCAGGGCTCCCACCAGCTGGCGGCCATGACCCGCGCCGACGCGCTGGCGGTGGTGCCCGACGGCGTCCACCCCAAGGTGGGCGACCCGGTCGACGTGATCGTGCTCTGAGCGTGTCCGCGCCGTCCCATTCGCTCGGCCTCTGAGCGCGCCGCTAGCCTGCACAGTGATGGCGGAGCAGCTCGTCGACGGCTTCGGGCGGGTCCACCGCGACCTGAGGATCTCGGTCACGGACCGGTGCAACTTCCGCTGCACCTACTGCATGCCCGCAGAGGGCCTCGAGTGGGTGCCCCGCGACGACCTGCTTACTTTCGAGGAGATCGCCCGGTTGGCCCGGATCATGGTCGACCGCTACGGGGTCGACGGCATCCGCCTCACCGGCGGCGAGCCCACCGTGCGGGCCAACCTGCCGGTGCTGGTCGGGATGCTGGCCGAGCTGGACACCGACCTGGCCATGACCACCAACGGCGTGTCGCTGCCGCTGCTGGCCGCCGACCTTCGGGCCGCGGGCTTGCGCCGGGTGAACGTGTCGCTGGACTCGCTCCAGGCGCCCCGCTTCGCCGAGCTGACCCGGCGCGACAGCCTCGACCGGGTGCTCGACGGCATCGACGCGGCCATCGAGGCCGGCTTCGATCCGGTCAAGGTCAACTGCGTGGTGATGCGCGGCGTCAACGACGACGAGATCGCCGACTTCGTGGAGTTCGGGAGGGCCAAGGGCGTCGAGGTCCGGTTCATCGAGTTCATGCCCCTCGACGCCGACGGCATCTGGACCAACGACCTGGTGGTTCCGGTGAACGAGATCCTGGCCCGTGTCGACGATGCCTGTCCGGTGGAGCCGGTCGAGCGGACGTCTGCGCCTGCCACCCGGTACCGGTTCGCCGACGGGTCCGGGTCGGTAGGGATCGTGGCGTCGGTCAGTGACTCGTTCTGCTCGACGTGCGACCGGGTGCGCCTGACAGCCGACGGGCAGTTCCGCAACTGCCTGTTCGCGGTGACCGAGACCGATGTGCGGGCCCTGCTGCGGGCCGGCGCTGACGACGACGAGCTCGCGGCCGCGCTGGAGGCGTCGGTGGCGTCGAAGTGGGCCGGTCACCAGATCAACCGGGTGAACTTCATCAAGCCTCGCCGCTCCATGTCGCAGATCGGCGGCTGAGGTCTCCCGGCGCGTCAGTGAGATCGGCGGCTGAGCGTTGGGCTTCACCCATCTCGATCCCCAGGGACGGGCCCGGATGGTGGATGTGTCATCGAAGGAGCCCAGCCACCGCCGGGCCGTCGCCAGGGGCCGGGTGCGGATGGCGTCCGGGGTGGCTCGAGCCCTGCGCCAGGGCGAGATAGGCAAGGGCGACGTGCTGGCCGTAGCCCGGGTGGCCGGGATCCAGGCCGCCAAGCGGACCTCCGAACTGGTGCCGCTCTGCCACGGCCTGGCCATCAGCTCGGTGGCGGTGGACTTCGAGGTTCTCGACGACTCGGTCGGGATCGAGGCGACGGTCGAGACGATCGACCGCACCGGTGTGGAGATGGAGGCGCTGACCGCGTGCAGCGTGGCCGCGCTGACCATCTACGACATGTGCAAGTCGAAGGATCGGTCCATGACGATCACGGACATCGCACTGTGGGAGAAGAGCGGCGGACGCTCGGGCACCTATCGCCGCGAGGAGACGTGATCGCCGGCTGACCGGCTCGGCGCGGCTCGCGGTGACGGACCGTGAATGTCGCCAGTTGGATATCGACCACCCCGGATATCCACCACTTGGCCATTGCTACCTGCCACTCTTAAGGAGCCGTCGTCTGCATGTACGGGTCGTCGAAGCGGCGTGCGGTGCGTCTGGTGCGCACCCGCCGAGGCGTCGGCGGCTCGATCCGATCGAACGAGGAGGAAACTGGTCTGTGACTCTCATCGTGTTGGCGGTGTTGGCGACGGCGTGGCTGGGGTACTTCGTGCTGTGGTTCCGGGAGAGGCGGGCTTCTCAACCGGCTCGAACCAACGGAGCGGTGAACTTCGACCGTCCCTTCAAGTCCATGGACCGCAGGCATGCATTCGCCGGAGGTTCCGGCCGCGGAGCCCGGTCCCGCGGCGAGCTGCTCGACGCACCCAGGTCCGCCGAACAGGCGCTCTCCCGCCGCCGCCAGGTGATAGCGGTTCTCGGGGCGGTGGCCGTCGCCTCCCTGCTGGCCATTCCCGCTCTGGGCGTGGCCGCCCTGGCCATTCACGTACTGGCCGATGCCGCCCTTCTGCTGTTCACCTTCGGTGCCTCCCGCCGCCAGCAGCCGGCGGCTCCGGGCGTGGCCGAGGTGAGGCTGCTGTATCCGCAGCGGCCCTCGTCCAGCGAGGTTGTCGTAACGCCCTTGAGGCGAGTCGTCAACGGCTGAGGCGGATCCGGCGGCACATGGACGCCGCCGGGGGACAGCGAGCAGCCCACGTTCGCCGGCGAGGTCGTCCGGTGCGGGGGGAGGCGCCGCTACACTCGCCCCTCCCGCGGGGGTGTAGCTCAGTCTGGCTAGAGCGCCTCGGTCGCATCGAGGAGGCCAGGGGTTCGAATCCCCTCACCTCCACCCCGTAGGGCTTGCGTCGGCACACCCGACGCAGTGGTGTTGCACCTGGTGTTACACTTTGTGCTGTGCCTACCAGCCGTCCTCGACATGCTGTGACCGAGACGGACGACGTCGCCGAGATCCTCGATGAGGCGTCACGGCGGTGGACCGGCGTTCCCAGGCCCAAACTCATCCTGCTCGTCATGCGGGACTGGGCCGAGGGCGGGCAGTCGCCGTCGTCTCGGTCTCGGGCCCGCGAGGAGCTGGTCGGCTCGCTGCCGGGCTCCTGGGACCTCTACGACCGGGCCGAGGACTGGCCAGCGTGATCGTGGTCGACGCAAGCTGGATCGTGGCGCTGCGCGACCCGGGCGACGACCATCACGGCCGGGCGGTGGCCACGGCCCGCGAGATCGCCGACGAGGATGCGATCCTGCACCCGGTAACGCTCGCGGAGTGCCTGGTCGCACCGGCGAGGCTCGGGGTGCTCGAGGAGGCCTCGGCTGGGCTTCGGGCGTCGTTCGACGTGGCCGGTGTCGACCCGGACGCCCCGATGCGGTGGGCTCAGCTGCGGGCTGCGACCGGACTCCGGCTCCCCGACGCCATCGTGCTCGACACCGCTCTCAACCAGCGTGCCCGTGCGGTCGCCACGTTCGACGTGCGACTGGCCGCCAGCGCCGCCGACCACGGACTCAAGGTCCTAGGCGCACCACCCGCCTAAGAGCGACTCACCTGCATCACCAACCACGGCGAGCCCACCCCCGCGGGTCGGTAGGGTCGGCGACGTGACTACCCCCGTTGGACCGTTCCTATGCCAGTCACGGCGTGCTGGTGAGCGGGAAGAGGCTCGGTTCTTCGGGGGCGCGGGAGGGTCCGTGAGTCACCGAATCTGGGGGATGGAGGGTGCGTTTGCCGGGTGGGCCGTGGATCCGCCAGCCGAAGTGGTGGATCTTGTTATGGCAAACTCCAGCAGGCGGGTAAAAGGTTGTCGATGTCGGTGCGGCCACCCTGGGACACTGGTCTGACGTGGTGCGCTTGGCATGCGTCGAAGTCGAATCCGCAGGCGAAGCAGCCTCCGTAGATGGCTTTGAGTGCCTTGAGCTGGGTGGCGGTGGCGGTGCGTTTGCTGTGGCCTTGCCACAACAGCACGCCGCGCCGGTCGTAGATGGTCGGGGTGATCAGCGAGTTGCACGTCAACTCGTCGAGCACTGAGCGCGGCAGGCGGCCCCCGCCGGGCATCTCGGAGATGAGTTCTCCGGATTCGTCGTCGACGTGGGCGACCACGCAGATATCGGCATAGGGCTTGCCGCCGCCGTCTGCTGCGCTCGTGTTGCGACTCGACGTGAGGTTGTCGAGGGCGTCGGCCATGCACTGGTCGAAGGTACGCCTGTCGCCATCGCCATCGTTGCCGGCGTTCTTCCTGTCGATGTCGTGTATGCGGGCAGCCTCGGCTCGCAGCCGGTTGCCGATGCGACGGCCGGTGGCGGTGTCGAACTCGCCGTGGAGGTGCACCATCCCGTTGTCGCCGTCCCAGATCCGTACCCGACGCCGCGCCCGCTGGCGGGCGTACTCGGACTCGCCGTTGTCGCCCTGGCGTTGCATCGTCCAGTGCCGGGCCTCACGGCTGAAGTCCTCGGGCCGCAACGACTCTGCCTTCGCCAACAACTCACCGTCAGACTCGACATCGGCGGCACTGGTCCTGCCGACAGCCTCGGCCAAGCGCTTGGCGTTGGCCACTGACACCCGCCCCTCCGCCACTGCGTCTCGCAGCTTCGGGGCGTCCCTCAGTGCTTCGGATGTCTTGACCTGGCTGTGGGCCTCTCGCCTCGACAGCCCCGCAGAGGCGGCTAGCACTTCCGCGCCGCCGTCGCCGTGACGCTCCCGGCCCGCGACCGTACCCGCCGCCGAAACCTGGAATGCCGAGTTGACCCCGGAGATGGCCATGGAGATCGCCAGGGCGTCCCGCAGTTCGCCGGTGGTGACGTTCCCGCCGTCGGCCCAGGCCAGCATCTCCCTTACCGCAGCCTCGGCCCGTCGAGCAGCCTCGATCAACATGCACACAGCATCCCATAGGGGTATGACATCTGTAGGTAAGTGTCAGATAAAATAATGTAAAGTTCATCAGAGGAGTCCCGATTTAGTCGGGTTCTTTGCGGCCACACGCCGCTTCGCTATGGCTGCAAGTCTAATAGAGATAGTGTTGATTGGCCTGTTGAAAATCAAGTCTATCTCGACTTAACTTTATCTATAGTACCAGACGGCAAGGATCTGGGGAGGGCTTGATGGGTTCTTGGCCTGCTGCTCATACGACGTTGGAGACAGTTCCCAACGAACTGTGGCGGAACTGGGACGAGGAGTCCACGCCGACCATCGATGTCGCCCAGACCGTGCCGCCGGACATCGCCGGCATCGCGGTTCCGGCCCTCAATACTGCGGCGGCGGATGCGATCGCGGCCGCGCTGGAGGCCACGGCGCGGTTCCAGGCCACCAGCGGTCAGGTGCCGGGGGTGCTCGGACACCTCAGCGCGGTGCTGATCCGGGCCGACGCGGTGGCCTCATCGCAGATCGAGCACATCACGACCTCGGCCGAACAGCTTGCCGTCAAGCTCGCCGACCTCAGCGACGACGATGCCAGCGCTTACCCAACCGACACCGAGCTGGTGGCGGCGAACGTCGAGGTCGCCCTGTCGGCGCACCGCAGCCGCGGCGCCGTGTCGGCGGACTGGTTCCATCGCTTGCACCGTGCGCTGCTCGCCGCCGATCCGGAGATAGAGCCGCGCTACCGCGGAGCATGGCGTGACTGTGCGGTGTGGGTCGGACCCAACCGGGCTGTGGCGGATTTCGAGGGGCCACCGCATGGGCAGGTTGAGGTACTGATGGACGACCTGATCCGGTTCGCCCGGCGGGTCGACGTGCATCCGGTGCTGCATGCGGCCATCGCGCACGCCCAGTTCCTGACGATCCACCCCTACGTCGACGGCAACGGCCGCATCGCGAGGCTGCTGATTCACAAGCTGCTGCCGGCCGGACCGGCGCCGGTGCCGGTCGCTCACGGCCTGCTGTCGGATCCGGCGAGGTACGTGACCGGGCTGACCAGCTACCGGTCGGGGGACCTCGACTCATGGATCGCCGTGTTCGCCGACGCGATCACTGTTGCCGCGCAGGTTGCGTCTCGCCTGGTGAGGCGTCTGACTGATCTGCGGGCCGACTACCACGACCGGGTACGCACCCGGCAGGGGTCGATCGTGCCGCACGTCGTCGACATGCTCTTGGACAATCCGGCGGTCACTGCGCTGTCGATCGAGGATCGTTTCGGCGTGACGTCGGCCCGGGCAGGGCAGGTCCTCCACCGCCTGGCCGACGCCGGGATCCTGCGGCCCAGCCCCTACAAGGCCGGACGCTCCAAGGTGTGGATCGCTCCCGAGATCATCGACGCCGTCGACGTGATCAACACCACGACCCCCCGCCGCCCGCTGGCGGAAGCCGCAGCAACCGCTCCGCGCCCTTGACCATGCAGCACGCAGTGTCCGGGCGGTCCACGGCGCCTCAGCCGCGGGGATCGCTGGCGCTCAGTAGATCTTGGGGAAGATCCGGTAGGGCACCCGGGCCTTGTACTCGGCCCACTTCTCGGGTCCGTACTTCTGCTCGCACTCCCTCTCGTCGAAGCGCTGACGGACGGTGAAGAACGACACCACGAAGATGGAGTAGGTCCAGGACCAGAAATTGCCGGGGTGGCCGAACACCAGGGCGAACGAGATGGCCAGGATCCCTTCGCCCAGGTAGTTGAAGTGGCGGGCGGGGCGCCACCACCCGCTGCACAGGATCTTGCGCTCGCCGGCCTCGATGTACTCCGGCTCGACCCAGAGGAACTTGCGGTCCGGCCACCGTTTGAAGGTGTACTTCTGCAGGTTGGCGCCCCTCCCGATGGTCCACCCGCCCAGGAACAGCACGCACACTCCGATGAGCCAGAGGTAGGTGAGTCCGGTTGAGTACCCCGGGTCCGAGTGGGGGGCCATGCCCCACAGCGGCAGGATGAACAGCCATCCGTAGGCCACCAGGCCGCCCCACCACAGCTTGAAGCCGATGTGCTCGTGGATCAGGTCGAAGGTGTAGAGCTGGACCCGCTCCCAGATGAAGTAGTCGAACACGTAGAACGTCCAGAAGGCGGCGTACAGGTAGACGCCGGGGTTCGGGTCGTCGACGTTGTTGTGGTGCCACACCGCCCCCGACAGGGCGTTGAGCGACAGCATCGTCCCGCCCACCACGTACCACCACATCTTGATGTCGATGCGGCCGCCGAACAGCTGGAGCTCCTGGGACCGGCCCTCCCACAGCGCCAGCCACGGGTTGGCGATCTCGCCCTTGGGCTGGGTGAACACCGACCAGACCGCGAAGATCGCGCAGAACACGGTGCCCCCGACAACCGCCCACAGCGACGACCGGTAGAACCAGTCCCGGGGCAGGCCGAAGATCTCGAACGCCCACGCCAGCTCCACGACCACGAACACCAGCAGGCCGTTGAGCCGGTAGTTGCGGGGCTCGCCGGTGTCGCGGTCCTTCACATAGCCGGTGACCCGCCTCGCCGGCAGGATGACCTGGAGCACGAAGAACACCGCGAAGATGATCAGCGGCGTGAAGAACGCCGCCACCGCCTCGCCGGTGGTCAGGTCGGCGAGGTGTTCGATGCCTAGCGCGTCAGCCACAGCAGAACGTCCCTTCCTCTAGTTCGGTGGTGGTCTACTGGGGTCTGCTCCCCGGGAGGGGGGTCAGTCGTCGAACTCCTCGGGCATGAGGACGAACTCGGGATAGGTCTCGATGCCCAGCTCCGCAGTGTCCTGGCCTAGCCGCTCGGCCTCGGTGGACACCCGCAAGCCGCCCAGGACCAGGTCGAGGAGCTTCCACACGATCAGCGACGCGACGAACACGAACGCGCCGATGGCCAGGATCCCGATGAGCTGGACGTGGAACTTGGCGCCGCCGGCGATGCAGGCTGCCAGGGTGCCCCAGATGCCGCACACGAGGTGGGCGGGGATGGCGCCGACCACGTCGTCGATCTTGATCTTCTCCAAGCCCCTGATGGCCAGGGTGCAGATGACGCCGCCCATGGCTCCGATGATGACCGACCACCAGTGATCGGTGAGGTCGGGAGCGGCGGTTATGGAGACCAGCCCGGCGAGGGCCCCGTTGAGGCCCGCGAACAGGTCCATCCGCCCGAAGATGGGACGGGACACGGCCAGCGCGGCCACCACCCCGGCCGCCGCGGCCAGGTTGGTGTTGACCAGTACGTTGCTCATGGCCACCGCGTCGGCGGCGCTACCAAGAGCCAGCTGCGAGCCGCCGTTGAACCCGAACCAACCGAGCCACAGGATGAGCACGCCCAGCGTCACCAGCAGCACGTTGGACGGGGGCGTGGCCTTCACCGTCCCGTCCTTGCGGTACTTGCCGAGCCGGGGCCCGATGATGATCAGGCCGGCCAGTGCGGCCCAGCCGCCGGTGCTGTGAACGATGGTCGATCCGGCGAAGTCGACGAAGCCCTCCTCGGCCAGCCAGCCGCCGCCCCAGAACCAGGAGCCCACGATCGGGTAGATGAAGGCGGTCAGGATCAGCGTGAACGCGAAGAAGGCCCACATCTTGATCCGCTCGGCGATGGCGCCGGAGACGATCGACGCGGCGGTGGCGACGAACACCATCTGGAAGAACCAGTCCGACATGACCGAGTAGCCGTTGCCGACGACCTCGGCGAGGTTGTCGGCAACGCCGTCGAGCAGGCCGATCTCGGCGTCGGAGGGGCCGTACAGGAACTGGAACGAGCCGATGACGCTGCCCACGTCGACATACATCAGGTTGTAGCCGATGAAGTAGTAGGCCAGGCCGGCGATCGAGTAGATGCCGATGTTCTTGAGGCAGATCATCGAGGCGTTCTTGGTGCGGACCGCGCCCGATTCCAGCATGGTGAAGCCGGCGCACATCCACATGACCAGCGCGCCCCAGATCAGGAACGCGAAGGTGTTGAGGATGAACTGCAATTCCTCGCGCGGCAGGCCCGCCGACCCGCCGTGTCCCTCTTCTGCCAGAGCGACCGCCGGCAGAGCGATCAGCAACGCGGCTGCAAGCAGCGTGATTCCGGCGGCCTTCAGACCACGCTTTCGGATCGAAGCCATGCGCGGTTCTCCTTGTCTCGAGGCACGGGCAAACCGTCCGCGACAATAGCAGCAAGAAGGAGTCTCAGCCGCCTACACGCCGTCTGCGGCCAGGGCGACCACGGTGTTGAGCAGGACGTTGGCCCCGGCCACGAGGTCGTCGGGCTCGGTGAACTCGGCCGGGTTGTGGCTGATGCCCTTCACGCTGGGCACGAACACCATGCCGGCCGGGCACACGTCGGCCAGGATCTGGGCGTCGTGGCCCGCCCCCGAGGGCATCCGGCGCACCGACAGCCCCAGCGCCGACGCGGTGGACTCGACCAGCTCCACCACCCGGGGGTCGAAGACGACCGGCTCGAAGCGAGCGACCCACTTGGTGTCGATCTCGACCTCCTCCGACTCGGCTATCCGCTTGGTCTCCGCGAGCAGGCGCCGCTCAGCCGACTGGAGGTCGTCGTCGTCGGTGTTGCGCAGGTCGACGATGAGCTTGGCCCGGGCCGCCACCACATTCACCAGGTCGGGGTGAAGCCGCAGGGCTCCCACCGTCCCCACCTGGGTGCCGCCCATCTCCGACGCGATGCGGCGCACCGCCACGACCAGCTCGCCTGCGGCCAGGCCGGCGTCGCGGCGCATGCTCATCGGGGTGGTTCCGGCGTGGTTGGACTGGCCGGTGATGTTGATCTCGGTCCAGGAGATGCCTTGGACGCCGGTGACCGCGCCGATGCGCATGCCGTCGCGCTCCAGCACCGGCCCCTGCTCGATGTGCAGTTCCACGAACGCATACGGGGGCGGAGCCGGGCACGGCGTCGGGCCGCGGTAGCCGATGCGGTCCAACTCGTCGCCGACCGACTTGCCGTCGGCGTCGGTGGTGGACATGGCCTCCTCGACGGTCAGGCCGCCGGTGTAGCAGAGGCTGCCCATCATGTCGGGCGGGAAGCGGGAGCCCTCCTCGTTGGTGAAGAAGGCAGCGGCCAGGGGGCGCTCCAGCTCGACGCCGCTCTCGATGGCGGTCTCGATCACCTCCAGAGCGGCCAACACGCCCAGATTGCCGTCGTACTTGCCGCCGGTCGCCACCGTGTCGATGTGCGAGCCCATCATCACCGGCGGACCGGAGCCCACGTCGGTCTGGGCCGCCACGACGTTGCCGATCGTGTCGATGCTCACATCGAGGCCGAGGTCGCGCATCCAGGTGACCACCAGGTCGCGGCCCTCCTTGTCGGCGTCGGTGAGGGCCAGGCGGTTGTTGCCCCCTCCCGGTATGGGGCCGATCTCGGCCAGGTCCCACAGCCTCCGCAGCAGGCGCTCGCCGTTGATCTCCAGGAGCCGTCGGTCTCCGTCGAACCCGACCATGGGCGGCGAGGCTAGCCGCGGGTCACCGGATGAGTACCGTTGGCGCTACTCCGCCAGGAAGTCCAGGATCGCGGCCACCGACTCCTCCTCCTGCTCGATGTAGTGGCCGTGCCCGCTTCCCTCGAAGACGACCAGCCGGGCGTTGGGCAGGTTCTCGGCCACGTAGCGGGCGCCGGCCCCGCCCGGCCCGGCGTCGAGCGGCGTGAGCACGTCCTCGGATCCGACCATCACCAGCGTCGGTGCGGTCACCCGGTGGAGCGCGCCGGTGACATCGGTGTCGATCATGGCCTGGCAGGCGTCGACGAACACGTCGGTGCCGACGTTGCGGGCGGTCACCTCCTGCATCGCGGCGAGCGCCTCGTCGCCCCCGTTCGGCCCGTCCAGGTAGGTCCGGGAGAACGCGTGGGTGAGCAGCTTCTCGGCCACCTCGATCGAGGCCACGCCGTAGGCCCGAGCCAGGCTCTGCCACACCCGGAACTGGAGCACGCCCATGCGGTCGCAGCGGCCCACCGCGCCCGCCCCAAGCAGCAGCTTGTCGACCCGCTCGGGGTAGCGGGCCGCGAAGTTGACCGCGATGAAGCTGCCCATCGAGCCGCCGTGGATGTGGGCCCGCTCCAGCCCCAGCGCGTCCATCAGCCCGTCGAGGTCGTCGCTCCACGTGTCGAGGGTGTAGCGCTGGGCCGGACGGTCGCTGCTGCCGTAGCCCCGGTGGTCGTAGTCGAGCACCCGGTAGTGCTGCGACAGGCCCGGCGTGATGGTGGCGTACCCCTCGTGGGCGCTGACCGCGCCGCCGATCTGGACGATGGTGGGACCCTCGCCGGTGAACTGGTACCACAGGTCGACTCCGTTGACGCTTACCTTCGGCATCGGCTCACCCTCACTCTCCGGGGGATATTGGCGGCGTCCGGCCGGGTGCGGATGCCGGCTGGGCGGAAGCCTATATTGGCCGCCGATGCCGCTCGAATCCGTAGTGGACGTGCCCGGGCTGTGCCCGCCGCCCGAGCCGTACTCCTACGCGGTGCGGGCCGGCGACACCCTCTATCTCGCCGGTCAGGTGGCCCTCGACGAGGCCGGAGAGGTGGTCGGGACCACGGTGACCGAGCAGGCCCGGCAGGTGTGGGACAACATCGCCAGCGTGCTGGCCGCGTCGGGCAGCTCCATCGCGGATGTGGTGAAGATCACCTACTTCATGCAGGACGTGCGCGAGATCGCAGAGGAGATCGAGGTGCGGCGCGAGGTGTTCTCGGGGCGGCCCTTCCCCGCGGTGACCGCCTGCCAGGCCGCGGCCCTGGGCCTGCCCGGCCTCAAGATGGAGGTGGACGTGGTCGCGGTGATCGGCGCCGGGCGTGAGTGACGCCGGCGCAGGCGATCCGGTCGCGCTGGTGGCCGCCCGCCTGCGGCAACTCGGGCTCGACCACCCGGCCATAGACCCGGCCGAGACCGCGGCCGACCTGGCCGACCGGATCGCGGCGAGCGCCAGCCTCGACGCGCTGGTGCCGGGCAGCGGCGGGCCGGACCCCACCGCCTTCGATCCGAGCTGGCCGGACGAGTCCCAGGCGTAGGCATGACCACGATCCCGGAGGCTGCGAGGGCGCTGCGCTCGGGCCGTACCACCAGCCGGGCGCTCACCGAGGCCAGCCTGGCCGCCGCCGGCGCGCTGAATCCCGACCTGTCGGCCTTCGTGATCATCGACGCCGACGGTGCCCTCGCAGCGGCCGACGCCGCCGACCAGGCCATCGCCGCTGGACGGGACCTCGGTCCCCTCATGGGCGTGCCGGTGGGGGTCAAGGACATCGTCGACATGGCCGGGCTGCCCACCCGGTGCGGCTCGCCCGCGTACGACGGCACCCCGGTCGCCGCCGACGCCACGCTGGTGCGGCGGCTGCGCCGGGGCGGCGCGGTCATCGTGGGCAAGACCACCACCCACGAGCTGGCCTGCGGGGTCTACACCCCGCCGGTATCCAACCCGTGGGAGCTCAGCCGGATCCCCGGCGGGTCCAGCGGCGGCTCGGGGGCGGCGGTGGCGGCCGGGATCGTGCCCATGGGCATCGGCAGCGACACCGGCGGCTCCATCCGCATTCCGGCGTCGCTGTGCGGCACGGTCGGGCTCAAGGCCACCTACGGGCGAGTGTCGAGGTCCGGGGTGGCCGCGCTGTCGTGGTCGCTCGACCATCTGGGTCCGTTGACCGCCACCGTGGCGGGCAGCGCCGCGACCCTCGAGGTCCTCGCCGGGCCCGACCCGCTGGACCCGTCGGCGTCGTCGCGGCCGGTGCCCCAGTACACCCGGGGACTGGACCGGGGCGTGGACGGGCTCAGGATCGGGGTGCTGCACGGCCCGCCGGTCGAGCCCATGCAGAGCGGCGTCGCCGAGACGTTCGCCGCCTCCGCCGACCTGCTCGGCCGCCAGGGGGCGGCCATGGTCGGCGTCGAGGTGCCTGAACTGGAGCACGTCCTGGCCGCCGAGTTCGGGATCGTCTGCCCCGAGGCGGCCGCCTACCATCGCGAGCTGGTGCGCAGCCGCCCCGACCGGATCGTCCCCTTCATCCGCGCCCTGCTGGTGGCCGGGCTGGTGATGGAGCCCGAGCACTACTTCAAGGCGCTCCAGGCTCGGCGGGCCATCGCCGGCGCTTTGCGGCGGGCCTTCGCGGACAACCGGCTCGACGCGCTGCTGACCCCGACCCTGCCCGGCACCGCGGTGCCCAAGGACGCCGCCGACCTGGACTACGGCACCTCGACCGAGCCGGCCGGGGCGGCCTACGTGCGCACCACCGCCCCGTTCAACCTCTCGGGCCTGCCCGCCCTGTCGGTGCCGGCCGGCTTCGACCGCGACGGGCTGCCCATCGGCCTCCAGATCGCGGCGGCGCCGTTCGACGAGGAGACCGCACTGCAGGTCGGAGCCTGCTTCGAGTCGGTGGCGGGCGTGTCGGGCCGGCGGCCGCCCGTGAGCGCCCCCGGCGCAGCCGGCTAGCCCAGACCGGAAGGACCGCGGCCATGCCCTTCACCGACCTGTCCACCGGGATCGAGGTGTACTACGAGGTGGAGGGGACCGGCGACCCCCTGCTGCTCATCATGGGCACCGCGGCCGATCACTCGACGTGGGCGTCGCAGGTGGCCGCCTACCGGCACAACTACACCGTCATCACCTACGACGCCCGGGGCACGGGCCAGTCCACCCAGCCGGCCGAGGCGAGCGACTACTCGATGCGAATCCTCGGCGATGACGCCGCCGCACTGCTCGAGGTCCTCGGCGTGGAGCGGGCCCACGTGTCGGGCCTGTCCCTCGGCTCGGCCACCGCCCAGGAACTCGCCGTGAACCACCCCGAGATGGTGGCGACGCTGCAGCTGCACTGCACCTGGGGCCGCTCCGACGAGTGGTTCATCCGCATGATCGACACCAACGAGACCTACATCCTCCACGACGACCCGGCCGGCTACATCCGCACCGCCCTGCTCTGGGTGGCCAGCCCGACGTTCATCAACGATCAGCCCGCCGACGTGGAGGCCTTCGAGCGGGGCTTCATTCTCGAGAACCCGCATCCCCCGTCGAGGGCCGGGATGCTGGGCCACTTCCACGCCGACAAGACCCACGACGCGCTCGACCGCCTCGGCTCCATCGAGGTGCCCACGCTGATCACCTCCGGCGAGGTGGACTGGCAGGTGCCGACCCGCTACGGGTTGGACGTGCAGCGGGCCATCGAAGGCTCCACAATGCACGTCTTCCGCGGTCCCCACTCCAGCCACATCGCCTTCCATGAGATGGCCGACGAGTGGAACGCCTTCACGTTGGGCTGGCTCGACCGCCAGGCCCGGATCTCGGGCTGAGAGCAGGCGCGGATAGGTGAGGGTTCGTCGCGTTGCAGCGGTGTCATTCCCGCTCTTGTTCGCTTCGCTCACGGGCCGCTCGGGCCACGGCCTCGCCCGTATGAGCCGGACTTGCTCACCTAGTCGCTCGGCCTCTGAGCCCCACCCCTTTGACCGGTGACCGTTAGGCGCCGCCGCCTCGACATAGAGATGGTGCGCCGCGGCGTGGCCCGGAGCCGCAGCGAAGCCCTCAGGCTCATCGAGGAGCGGCGGGTGACCGTCGGCGGGTCTCCGGCGGTCAAGGCGTCCCGACTGGTGGATCCGGCCGAGGCCGTGGTCGTGGCCGGCGACCCGCCCCGCTACGTTTCCCGGGGCGGGCACAAGCTGGAGGCTGCGCTGGCCGGCTTCGGCATCGCCGCGGCCGGGGCCCGGGCCATCGACGTGGGCGCATCGACCGGTGGGTTCACCGACTGCCTGCTACAGCACGGCGCGGCGGCGGTCGTGTCCATCGACGTGGGCCGCAATCAGCTCCACGAGCGTCTGCGGGCCGATCCGAGGGTGGCGTCCTACGAGCGCACCGATGTGCGGGCCGTCGACACGGCCGTCATCGGCGGCCCGGCGCCACTGGTGGTGGCCGACCTGTCGTTCATCTCGCTGCGCCTCGTGGCGCCCGATCTCGTGGGGCTCGCGACCGCCGACATCGTGGCTCTGGTCAAGCCCCAGTTCGAAGCGGGCCGGGCCGAGGCCGACCGCGGCAGGGGCGTCATCCGCGACCCCGCGGTGTGGAACCGGGCACTTGTCGAGGTTTGCCGCGCCGTTGTGGACGCCGGAGCGGCCATCATGGGGGTCATGGTCTCGCCTGTCACCGGCGCCGAGGGCAACGTGGAGTTCCTGTTGCACGCCCGGGTGGGCCCCGGCGCGGGCGGCCCCGCCGACGTCGGTGAGGCGGTCGACGCCGCAGTGGCCCGGGCGAGTGAGGTCCGGCGGGACTGATGGCGGTCATCGGGCTCATCGTCCACCAGGGCCGCCCCGAGGCGGCCGCCACCGCCCGGGATCTGTCGATGTGGCTGGTCGGGGAGGGCCATCAGGTCCGCATGCCGCCCGCGGAGGCCGCCGCCGTGTCGTGCCCGGACCTGGCGTGCAGCCCCGACCGCTTCGCGCCGGGCCTGGACGTCGTGGTGACCCTGGGCGGCGACGGATCGATCCTGCGGGCGGTGGAGTTGGTCGGCGAGTCGGGAGTCCCCATCCTCGGCGTCAACTTCGGCCGCATGGCCTACCTCACCGAAGTCGCGCCGGAGGACGCCCGCTCGGCCATCGACCGGGTGCTGGCCGGCGACCACGGCGTCGAGGAGCGGATGCTGCTCACCGTCGAGTTCGGCGACTCGGGCGCCGGCGGCCGCCGGCGCCACGTCGCTCTGAACGAGGCCGTGGTGGAGCGGCCCGCGGCCTCCTACGCGCTCCGGCTGGGGGTGGCGCTCAACGGCGAGCAGTTCACCACCTACGCGGCCGACGGCCTCATCGTGTCCACCCCGACCGGCTCGACCGCCTACTCCCTGTCGGCCGGAGGGCCGGTGATCGACCCCACCCACCGGGCCCTGTTGCTGACGCCGGTCTCGCCCCACATGCTGTTCGACCGCTCCATGGTGGTGGCGGCCGACGCCGAGTTGCGGCTCGAGGTCCTCACCGACCGGGGCGCGGTGCTGTCGGTCGACGGTCGCCGGCTGGCCGAGCTCGACCAGCACGACTCGGTGGTGTGCTCGGCGTCGCCCCACCCGGCCCGGCTGGTGACCTTCGAGAGCCGCCGGTTCCACCAGGTGCTCAAGGCTAAGTTCGGGGTCAATGACCGCTGAACACTGCTTGATCCTCAAGTGCTGACCGAGCTGGTCGTCCGGAACCTCGGCGTCATCGAGGACATGGAGCTGGTCCTGGGGGCCGGCATGACGGCGGTGACCGGAGAGACGGGCGCGGGCAAGACGCTGGTCGTCGGGGCCATCGACCTGCTGACCGGCGGCCGGGCCACTCCCGCGCTGGTGGGCCCCGGTGCGCCTGAGGCGGAGGTCGAGGGCCGGTTCGTCACCGGCGGCCGCGAGACTGTGCTGCGCCGGGTCATCCCCGCCGACGGCCGGTCCCGGGCCTACATCGACGGCCACCTGGCCACCGCGGCCGCGTTGGAGGAACTGGGGCGCGATCTCGTCGATCTGCACGGCCAGCACACCCACCAGTCGCTGCTGAGAGGCCCCATCCAGCGGTCCGTCCTGGACAGCTTCGGCGCGGTCGACACCGCGACGATGGCCGGCCTCGCCGATGAGCTGCGGTCGGTCGAGGCCGGCCTCGCCGAGCTCGGCGGCGACGCCCGGGCCCGGTTCCGCGAGATCGATCTGCTGCGCCACCAGCTCGCGGAGATCGATGGCGCCGCCATCTCCGATCCCGGCGAGGACGAGCGCCTCGACCGGGACGAGTCGGTGCTGGCCGATGCGGCCGCGCACCGCCAGACCGCCGCCCATGCGATGAGGCTGCTCGGCGCCGACAGCCAGGTGTCCGACGGGCTGGGTCGCGCTCAGGCCGTGCTTGCCGGGCGGGAGCCCTTCGCCGGCCTTGTCTCCAGGATCGCCGATGCGTCGGCGGAGATCGCCGACATCGCGGCGGAGGCTAGGGCCTGCACCGAAGCGATCACCGATGATCCCGCCGCCCTGGCCGCGCTGCGCGAGCGGCGGCAGCTGCTGGCCGGGCTGCGGCGCAAGTACGGCTCCACGCTCGCCGAGGTGCTCGACTTCCGATCGGAGGCGGCACGACGGCTCGACGAGCTCGACGGGTACGAGGCGAGGGCCGCCTCGCTGGAGGCGCGCCGGTCCCAGGTGTCGGAGCGCCTCGGGGCTGAACGGGCCCGCGTGCTGGCAGGGCGCTCCGAGGCCGCGCCCGGGCTGGCCGCCGCGGTCGAGTCGCGCCTGGCCGAGTTGGCCATGGGCGCAGCCCGGCTGAGCGTCGACGTCAGCGGCGATGCCGGCGAGCAGGTCTCGTTCCGCTTGGCGGCCAACCCCGGTCACGAGCCGCTGCCCCTGAGCCGGGTGGCCAGCGGGGGCGAGCTGGCCCGGACGATGCTGGCTCTGAGGCTGGTGCTGACCGCAGGACCGGAGACGCTGGTCTTCGACGAGGTCGACGCGGGCGTCGGCGGCACTGCGGCCCGAGCGGTGGGCCGCAGCCTGAGCGCGCTGCGCACCGACCACCAGGTGATCGTGGTGACCCATCTCCCGCAGGTGGCGGCCTGCGCGGACCATCACCTGGCGCTGGAGAAGGCCGAGGTCGAAGGGTCGACTCGGGTGGGGCTGCGCGCCGTGGTCGGGGACGATCGTCTGGTCGAGCTGTCGAGGATGCTCTCGGGATCGCCCCAGTCCGCGGCGGCCCTGCAGCACGCCGAGGAGCTGCTGGCCGCAGCCCACTCACAGCGCAGGGGCTGAGGAGGCCTCGCCAGATGTCCGCCGGGTGGGGCTCCGATCGCGGTAGGGTGAGATCCCGATGACAAAGCACGTCTTCGTCACCGGCGGTGTGGTCAGCGGCCTGGGCAAGGGTCTGACCGGGGCCTCGCTGGGGCGCCTGCTGAAGGCCCGGGGCCTGCGAGTGACGATGCTCAAGCTAGACCCCTACCTGAACGTCGACCCGGGCACCATGAACCCGTTCGAGCACGGAGAGGTCTTCGTCACCGACGACGGCGGCGAGACCGACCTCGATCTGGGCCACTACGAGCGCTTCATCGATGAGAGCCTCACCTGCGAGTCCAACGGCACCACCGGGTCGATCTATTCGGAGGTCATCGCGTCGGAGCGCCGGGGCGACTACCTCGGTCGCACCGTGCAGGTGATCCCGCACGTGACCGACGAGATCAAGCGGCGCATCGCCCGGCTCGCCAGCGAGGACGTCGATGTCGTGATCACCGAGCTGGGCGGCACAGTCGGCGATATCGAGATCCTCCCGTTCCTGGAGGCCATCCGGCAGTTCCGCCTCGATGTGGGTCGCGAGAACGTCTGTTTCGTGCACGTCACCCTGGTCCCGTTCATCGGACCCACCGGCGAGCAGAAGACCAAGCCCACCCAGCACTCGGTGACCGAGCTGCGCTCGCGGGGCGTGCAGCCCGATGCGATCGTGTGCCGGTGCGAGACCCCTCTCACCAAGGAGCTCGAGCGCAAGATCTCCAACCTCTGCGACGTGTCGCCCGAGGCGGTGATCACCTGCGCCGACGCCGGCAGCCTGTACGAGATACCGCTGATACTGCACGACGAGGGACTCGACGACGTGGTGTGCCGCCAGCTGGGCCTGGACCCGTCCGAGGTGGAACTCGGCGAGTGGGAGGCTCTGGTGGAGCGGATCCGGATGGCCTCCGCGCCCGTGCGCATCGGCATGATCGGCAAGTATGTGAGCCTCCCCGACGCCTACCTGTCGGTCATCGAGGCGCTCAACCACGCCGCCATCCACCACGGCGCCGACATCGAGATCGAGTGGGTGCAGGCCGAGGAGGTCGAGGGGCTGCTCGTCGCCGGGCGCCTGCGCGACCTCGACGGGATCGTCATACCGGGGGGCTTCGGCGAGCGGGGCATCGAGGGCAAGATCGCGGCTGCGGGCTATGCCCGAGAGAACCTGATCCCATGCCTCGGCCTGTGCCTGGGCATGCAGGTGATGACCATCGAGTACGCCCGCAACGCCCTCGGGCTGGCCGACGCCAACTCCACCGAGTTCGACGCCTTGACCCCGCACCCGGTCATCGACCTGATGGACAGCCAGCGCGGCATCACCGACTACGGCGGAACCATGCGCCTAGGCGCGTACGTGGCCCAGCTGCGGCCCGGCTCGCAGGTCGCGGCGGCCTACGGGGAGGAGGTGGTGTCGGAGCGGCACCGCCACCGCTACGAGTTCAACCCCCGCTACCGGACCCGGTTCGAGGCCTCCGACATGGTGCTCTGCGGCGAGTCGCCCGACGGCAGGCTGGTCGAGTTCGTCGAGCTCGAGGGTCATCCCTACTGGGTCGGAACGCAGGCCCACCCGGAGTTCAAGAGCCGCCCCAACCGCCCGGCCCCGCTGTTCAGCGGGCTGGTGGCCGCCGCGATGGTGCGAGCTGCGGGCCGCAATCCGCGGCTGCCCGAGATGAGCGACTACGAGCCCGCCGAGCCGACGGCTCCCGCGTGACGTCGGTGCCTGAGGGGCCGGACGCCGTCCCAGACCTGCCGGACGGTTCCGCGGGCGGCTTTCACAAAGTCAGCGAGCGCGAGATCCACGCCGGGCGGGTTGTGCGGCTGACCGAGAGCGTGTTCGCCACCCCCGGCGGCGGGACCGTGACCCGCGACGTGGTCCACCACCGGGGCGCGGTGGCGGTGGTGGCGGTGGACGGCGACGAGGTGGTGCTGCTGCGCCAGTACCGCACTCCGGTGGAGGACGAGCTGCTTGAGATCGTGGCCGGCACCCGCGACGTGACCGGCGAGGATCCCGCCGGCACGGCCCGCCGGGAGCTGGCCGAGGAGGCCGGCCTGGCCTGCGAGTCGCTGGAGGAGCTGGGGACGTTCTACAACTCGCCCGGCTTCTGCGACGAGCTGTCGCACGTGTACCTGGCCACCGGACTGTCGCCGGTGCCCCGCGAGCCCGACGGGGCCGAGGAGGAGTGGATGACCATCGAGCGGGTCGGCCTCGGTGACGTCGAGGCCATGATCGATCGGGGCGAGATCCGCGACGGCAAGACCATCATCGGCCTGCTGCTGGCCCAGCGCCGGCTGGCGGGATGAGTCCGGTGGCCGCGCCGGCAGCCCCGCCGGTGAAGGCCGAGGCCGGCCTGGACGCGAGGGCCGAGGAGTTCCTGGCCTGGCTCGCGGTGGAGCGGGGCCGGTCGCCACGGACGGTCGAGGCCTACCGGCGAGACCTGCTCCGCTACAGCAGGCACCTCGCGGCCGGGGGGCGCGGCCTCGACGCCGCCGCCGACACCGACGTGATCGCGTTCCTGCGAGCGTTGCAGGGTGACGGCCTGGCCGCGGCCTCCGTCACCCGGATGCTCGTGTCGGTCAGGGGGCTCCACCGCTTCCTGGCCGCCGAAGGCCATCGAGTTGACGACCCCACTGCGGATGTGGAGGTGCCGAGCCTTCCCCGGGGCCTTCCCAAGGCCCTGTCGATCGACCAGATCGCCTCGCTGATGGATGCGGTCCTGGGCGACGATCCGGTTGCTCGACGGGACCGGGCCGTGCTGGAGCTGCTCTACGGCACGGGGTGCCGGATATCGGAGGCGGGTTCGCTGTCGCTGGCCGATGTGGACCTCCACGACGGTCTGGTGCGGCTCACCGGCAAGGGAGCCAAAGAGCGGATCGTGCCCCTCGGCCGGTGCGCGGCCACCTCGCTGGAGCGCTGGCTGGCACCGGAGGGCCGCGGCGCCCTGGAGCCGGAGCTCTGGGCCCGCCGGGGCGATGCCGAGGCGGTGTTCCTCAACCAGCGGGGCGGCCGTCTCAGCCGCCAGGGACTGTGGCTGGTGGTGCGCCGCCACGGCGACGCGGCCGGCATCGGCTCGATGCTGACGCCCCACGTGCTGCGCCACTCCTGCGCCACCCACATGCTCGACGGCGGCGCCGACATCCGCTTCGTGCAGGAGATGCTGGGTCATGCCTCCATCTCCACGACCCAGATCTACACCAGGGTGTCGACGGAGCGCCTGCGGGCCGTCTACCGGGCCGCCCACCCCCGCGCGGTGGCGCCGTGAGGTTGGCTTCAACACCTTGGCGATCTGGCCGGACTGTGTCTCTGACTCACCCCAAGGTGCTCCCTAACCGTCACAGGGCGCCACCGTCCGCAGATGGGGAGATCACAGGAAACATCCCGTTGTCTGGGACCTACGCGGTCATATCGCCCGAAGGCCCGGTTCTGTCACAACGCTGTTCTACGGTGAGCCCACGCGTTTCGTGCGACCAGACCGAAGATGGTCGATGGCGCGGCTGGCATTGATGGACCCTCAGCGGCGATCAGGGGAGGAACCATGGGCACACATCGTCAGCAACGTGAAAGCGCCATCTGGCCACAATCAGCGATGTGGATGTCGCTTGAACACCTTGACTACCTTCGATCTTCAACGCTTGTTACGACCCGAGCGACGTTCGTTGAAGGATCATGAGGTTGCAGGGAGGTGACGAGGTGAAGGACGCGACCGGCATGCCAAGTGCTTCGTCGACGCTGCTCGAGACAGACTTCCCCGCGCTTGGCGTATCGCAGCTTGCTGCTGCGGACCGCCGAGTGAAGGATCCGGCATACGCTGCCCACAGATGGTGGGCTAGACGGCCACCCGCCGTCATGCGAGCGATCCTCCTCGCCGCCGCCCTAGACAGCAACACCCCCGAAGAGGAATTCTGGAGGATGTACGCCGACCCGGCGACAACCTTGGCTGGCCTGTCGGTCTACGACCCTTTCATGGGTGGCGGTACGACACTGATCGAAGCAGCGCGACTCGGCGCCGACGTTGGTGGCACAGATGTCGATCCGACGTCGGCGGCGATCGTGGCGCACGCCTTGGAGCCAGTCCCCGCAGCCGATGTCCTCGCCGCGGGTGACGAGTTGCTCACCTACCTCCGAACGAACTTCGGCGTGCTCTACCCAGGCGATACAGGTGATCCACTTCACTACTTCTGGCTCCACATCGTCACCTGCCCGCGTTGCGATCGATCGGGTCCATTGTTCCGATCGCTCGTCCTAGTTCGGGATTCCGGCAAACCGGGCGCAGTGCTGAGAGACGACCCGCTCACAGTCTTCGACCCCGAGGAATTCAGTATTCACCACCTCCGAAAGCACGACCAAGCGAGCTTCATGGGAGCGGCTAGGCAATGGCGAGTCGATCGGTCGACCTTCGAATCGTCTCGATACGTCTGCCCCCATTGCGGAAAGCGCTCCACACATCGCGAGCTCCTCACAGGCGCCGCGCCCCGGCAGTTGGTCGCCGTGGAACGCACTCGGGCCGGTGAGCGGCGTCGGCTGGAAGCTGCGAGCACCGCCGACCTCTCGGCGCTCGAAGCGGCGGAGTCGATGCTCACCTCACCGCCCGTCCCGCTGGCGTTGCCGACCGCAGAGTTCACTGAACAGCGAAGCGACCCCCGCCCACGAAGTTTCGGCATTTGCAGGGTCAGCGAGTTGTTCTCCACTCGGCAACTTCTTGTACTCGGAGCCGCACACGCATGGCTCGATCAAAGGATCGACGTGGCGCCCGAAGTAAACAGAGCGGTTCGCTTGGCACTGTCAAACGCACTCACGACCAACAACCGGTTGTGCTCCTACGCCACAGACTACGGGCGCCTATCCGCCCTCTTTAGCGTGCGCGGTTACTCACTCCCAGCTTTACCCGTCGAACTCAATCCCCTGCACGAGTCGGGAGGGCGAGGAACAATTCGACAATGCCTCAACCGCGTTGCCCGCTCGGCTGCGAGCTCCGTGCGCCGCAGCGTCTGGACGATGGCCACAAGCAAAGCCGAGGCGCGAGTTCTTGAGCTCCCACCGGAACCGGGCGCGATCGACCTACGTTGCTCGTCTGCCGCCGACACACAACCGACTGCGACGATCGATCTGCTCGTCTTCGATCCGCCCTACTACGACTACATCGTCTACGACGAGCTGGCCGAACTCTTCCGAGCATGGAACGATCGCGGCCATCAAGGCGGTCAGACACTCCAATCGGCAACGGGCGGGGACGGGGTCAAGTTCGGGGTCACTCTCGCGGATTGTCTGCGGCCAGCTATCGCCGCTCGCAACGAAGGACTCCCAATCGCGTTCACGTACCATTCGTCGAACCCAGCGGCGTGGTCGGCCATCGGACTCGCGCTCGATGAGGTGAAGCTGCGGATCACAGCAATGTGGCCAGTCCGGAGCGATGGGCACATGGGCCATCACAGTCATCCCGGCAACTGCGAGTGGGACATCGTCGTGGTCTGCAGGCCGGTCTCGGAAACAGCACCAGCCACCGCGGCGGCCGTTGGTTCGGATTGGGAGCGCCTGTTCGGTGATCTGGAAGTAGGAGACGCCGACCGGATTAACTTCCGCCTGGCGCGTGACATGGCAGCCTGTCGCTACGGCAGCGTCGCGGCGGACCCGGACTGATTGGGAGCACAATGGACGCCACCGAACGTACCGCCGCGATTAGAGCTCAGCGTCAACGGGCTGACCGGCCCGAAGAACAGCTCTGGATTGCCGATGCCTGGAGATCATTCAAGGTCTGGCGAGTGCCTCTGGACCTGCTCGTTCTCAATGTCGAGAATCGTCGTTTCGCTGCCGAGCGAAAGTACTTTGAAGCGAAGCTCGGAGGCTTGACCCTCGATCCGGAGAATCGGGAAGTCGACGCCCTGAGCCTCGAGTCCATCCTGCTTGACTCGGCCGCAAGCCGGCGAGTCGAGAATGGCCAAGTTGTTGGCAAGCCCAGCAAGGACACGGTGGCACTTGAGATCGACTGGCTAAATCGTGGACAGGAGCGGCCCTTCTGGATCCGACCCGACGGCGTCGCGCACAACGGGAACCGACGGCTCGCGATGATGCGCCGACGGCGGCGAAAGCACGGCGAGGACGGCAATACCTGGGTACAGGTCGTCGAAATCGGCGATGACATCGACGAACTCACGCTGTTCCGGATGGAACAACACGAACAACTCACCGAGGATTACAAGGTCCGTTACACCGACATCAACCTCCTCCTCGCGATCCGCGACGCAGCTGAGGCCAGCACGATCGACTGGGGCGATGCTTCCAGTATCGATCGCGTAGCTGGCGAACTTCGAGGCCTCATCGGGAACAACAAGAACTACGCCGTCACGCAGCTCTATGCCATCAAGTACATGGATGCATTCCTGGACGATCTCGACCAGGCCGAAGCCTACGAGTTGCTACTACGCCAGATCGAACGATTCCGCGATGTAGGCAAGGCAATGCGCCAAGTCCAGAGACTCGCTCCAAACCGAGAAGAAGACATGCTCGAGGTTTGTTTCGCCGCGATACGCAGCGGTATCCCTCACGGAGACATACGGGACATCAGAAAGATGTTCGTCAAGGACCGCAGTCGCTTCGATGCCCTCGTAGCGGAGATTCGCGAGGCAGAAGCCGGCTGGGAGCCAGCGCCCGGAAGCCATCCACTCCACGAGCCGGACCTACGGGATGCTGTTGACGATGAGGCTGACGTCATCGACGATTCCGATGAGGGTGCTGCGCCTGACGTCACCGGCGATCCCTATGAAAACGACGACGCCGACTCGGAGCCTCCAGGTCCCAACATGCCCGACTATGAGCCGGCTGAGAACGTTCGACGAAGCTTCGACTCCCAGCTCGATGGCTTCAAGGCAAGTCAAGGAACGGACGTGCTGAAGCTCCTCGCTGAAGTCATCAACCGCCTGGAGGCACTCGCGTCGGAGAACCGAGACCTCCTCAAGGATGCCCGTGCGGCTGGCGTAGCCGGGATCGACGACCAGTTGGCCCACATCCAGACATGGGTCGACGAGCACACGGATCACTTGAGGTGAGCGGCGCGGTCGTCGAACTCCGTCTCGACGGCCGAGACCTGGTGCTCGAAGGCACAGCGGAACTGCACGACAGACGATCCCGCAGGTTCTTCAGCACAATCCTCGGCGGCAAGAAGACAACCGCCGGGTGGAGGATCTCAGCCCGAAATCAGCCAACGGCACAACTCGTCCTGCGAGTCGACAGCTACATCAACCAACGCGGCTGGACTCCTGACCGCGACGAACTGGTTGCCCGCGACATTGAGCTTGCCCTCGAAAGGCGGCACAGCTTCGAGAGAACTGCGGCCGCCGCCCGAGAATGGAAGGCCGGCAAGGTCGCCGTCACCGCTGCCGAGCTTGAGGAGACCCTCCGCCAATTCGGCTGGAGTGATACCCGCAGGCTGCGGGATCATCAGCGCAGCGGCGCGACCCATGCACTCACGGCGGGGAACTCGGCCAACTTCTCGGTCCCCGGCTCTGGCAAGACCACCACGGCGCTGGCGGTCGCTGCCAGCCACATGGCTGCCGGCACAGTGGACCTCGTCCTCGTCGTCGGGCCGCTCGCATGCTTCGAGCCATGGGAAACCGAGACACACGCGGCGCTCCCAGACAAGCTGAGGGTCACACGAGTACGAGGCACGCAGGATCAGCGTGCAGAGCTGTACGGCCGAGCCCGCTCCGGCTCCATGCTCCTCGTCGGATACCAAGCAGCAACAGCGGACCAGCAGCAGATCTTCGACATCGCCGAACGCCTCAACGTCATGCTCATTGTCGATGAGTCACACCGAGCCAAGCGATTCCGCGGCGGCAGCTGGGCTCCAGCTCTCATCGCCATCGCCAAGCGCTGCAAGACTCGCATCACCCTCTCCGGCACCCCAATGCCGCGGAGCCCCCTCGACCTGTACAGCCAACTGAACATCATCTGGCCGGACGGACAGCTCACCGGAACGGCAGACGAGTTCGAGCAGCGAGCCGACGCAGACTTCCCCAGGCTTCGAGCCGAGATCGCTCCATTCACGATCCGGACCCCCAAGTCCGATCTCGGCCTCCCGCCATACACGATCAAGACTCACGAGGTCGAGCTCGACGGGACTGAAGCCGACATCTACGACCTGATCGCGGGCCGCTTCCGGCGAACGCTCGCCGACGCCCCCAGCTGGGAGGAGAAGCTGAACGCGCTTCGCAGAGCGCGACCCATTCGCCTCCTCCAAGCCGCCGCCAACCCGGACCTGCTCAACCGCCACGACGAGCTCTACGACACGCCGCGGGTGCCGGCCGACAGCCCGACGCTCATGGACCGCCTCGCGCGCTTCTCAAACGCAGAGGTTCCCTCGAAGTACGTCCGCGCGACCGAACTCGTAGCCGACATCGTTGGCGCTGGCCGGAAGGTCGTGTGTTGGAGCAACTTCGTCGCCAACCTCGACCAGTGGCGCCGGTACCTCGAACACGAACTCGGGGTTGCGTGCTACCAAATCGACGGGCGAGTTCCTGTCGACGATGGAAGCACGAGGTCCAAGTACGACGACCTCGACGAGACCCGCGAGCAGGTCCTCCACCACTTCCTGACCCACGTCGGCCCGGCCGTGTTCATCACCAACCCGGCGTCATGCTCCGAGTCGATCTCGCTCCACCACGCCTGTCACGACGCCATCTACCTCGACCGGACCTACGACGCCGCGCTGTACCTGCAATCGATCGACCGCATCCATCGCCTCGGCCTCCCGCCCGGCGCAGATGTAACGATCCATCTCCTCATGGCGACCCACGATGCTCAACCAACGATCGACCACCTTGTCGACACGTCATTGACTCGAAAGCGTGACGCAATGGAGGAGGTTCTCCAAGGAGCTGAGTTGCACCCATCGGTCTATGAACTCAGCCGGCCCGAAGGAACAGACGACGACCTCTCAGCGCTCCTTCGATACCTCCTCGGCGAATAGGTGCCATGACGAGCCGCAGCGATTGGTTCACCGCCTCACGCGTACGCCGTCTCCAATCCGTGCTCGAAGGACTAGACCCACGGGCGCCCGGATTCGCTCAAGCAAACGCTGCCCGTGTGCTGTGGCCGGCATGCGGAGGACCTCGCAACGAGATCGACGACCTGCTCGATGTGCTTATTCGATCTGGACTCGCTCAGCTTCAAGCCAAGCGTGTCTACCGAACCCGACAGGGCGAACGGATCATCCAGATGAACGCCGACCGCAGCCGGCAGGAACTGGCGATGACGCTCATCCGACGAGGCTGGCTTCACGATCAGATCCGCCAGCTTCTCACCGTCTTGACCAAGGGCGCCACGAGCCTTTCCTGCGACACAGAACGCGCTCGGGAGGTCGCTCCACAGTTGGTCGGCGTCCTTCAAGTCTGGCCCTCGGTGGTCTCTGAGGCTGAAGTAGTCGTTGGCGGAGAGCTCCTTGTCGAGATCGATTCCCCCTGGAGCCTCATCCCGTCAGTGACGCCTGCCGCCCAAGATGCGCGCCTAACGATCGGCAAACGGGGGGAGGCGTACAGCTTCCAGTTCCTTAGGCACAACGCGTCACGACCCGAGGATGTTCTATGGGTCGCTGCGGACGATGAGACGCTTGGACATGACATAGAGGATCGTTCGAGTGGCCAGCTAGAGAGGGTTGAGGTCAAAGCGAGCGTGGGGAAGGATGTCAGGTTTCACGGCTCTTCGCGTTTTAGGGTGGAGTGAGGGTGTCGAGCAGCGCCCAGTCAGGCTTGCCGGCGTAGAGCAGGGCCCGGATGCGGTAGTTGGTGAAGTTGGTGAACCCGAACGCGGCGCGTTTGACGCGTTTGATGAGGTTGTTGGCGGCCTCGGTGGCGGCGTTGGTGACTCTGGCGGCGTGCCAGTTGGCGATCTGGGTGCGCCAGGTGGAGATGGTGCGGCCGAGCCGGTTGATCTCCGGGGGCAGGCCGGGGTCCTGGAGGTCAGAGCCGAGCTGGGCCACGGTCGCGGCGCCCACCTTGGCGTCGTCGATGTCATAGATCGAGCGCAGGGTCTCCTTGGCGTGCCAGGCGTCGCGGACCTCGCCGTAGGGGTCGCCCGCGTCGAGCAGGCCCCGCAGCCGGACCCGGCCGGAGTCGGTGATGTTCTCAGACGCCGACACGAGCAGTTTGCGGGCCCGATACAGCGGGTCGTGCTTGTGGCCGCGGTGCCCGAGGGTCTGGTTCTGGACTCTGCGGCGGACCTCGTCGATGGCGTCGTTGCCGAGCCGCACGACGTGGAAGGGGTCCGCGACCTGGCCGGCGTCGGGTATCGCGGTGTCGAACGCGGCCCGATACGGGCCCGAGAGGTCCAGCACCGCCCAGCGGATCTCATCGAGCCATTCGCGGGGCCGGCCCAGCAGCCACTCGGTGGGCGCTTTGGCGGTGCGGCCCGGGACTATGTCGAGCAGCTGGCCCCGGCCGACGTCGACGATGCTGGCGGGGCCAGGCCTTGTCTTTGAACCGGCCCCGGCGGCCCATCAAGGTCTCATCCAGTCCCAGAGCCTCGACATCTGAGATCCGCTCGGTGTCGGCGTCGAGCAGCGCTGAGCCCCAGCGCCGCACCGACTCGTTCGCCGGGTGCCAGCTGCATCCCAGTTCTGCGGCGACCTCGTCGACGGGGCGCGCCCTGCCGGCCTGGCGCGTCGCCCAGCGCCCCGCCCGGGCGGTCAGCTTCTCGCGCGGCGGCGCGATCTCAGGAGCCTGCTCGGTGACGGCGCCCACCGGGCACCGCGGCTGTCCGCAGCGCCACCGCCGCCTGCTGCACCAGCCGAGCAGGCCGCCCGAACGCCGGGAGATCCACCAGCTCCACCTCCCGCTCCCCGTTGGACCACAACGGCCCGCCACAGACCTCACAGTCCGGTCTCGACGTCCGTCTGCGGATGTGCACTCTCAGCGGCTCGCCGGACTCGTCGTCGACGCCGAGCACCTCGACGTCGCCGAGTCCCACCAGCCGCTCACAGACGCGCGTAGGGTCGCATTCCACAGGGATCCTCCAGTTCTTCGGCTGCCTTGGCGGCGCCGATTCTGGGGGATCCCTCGCGTTCAGCCGCGGACCCCTGCCGCCCCTACTCCACCCTCAAACGCGAAGAGGCGGTTTCACCTCTCTCGCAACGAGTATGAACGGGCCCAGGAGCACGGCTCGGAGTACACCTTGCACTTCTGGGGTGGCATCAACCTCCACCTAGACCCGGCCAAGGAGTTCAAGCAACTGCGCGACGGCGGCTACCCGCGCGTGTTCCCTGACTTGGCCGGCCATCTAAACGACAGACGCCTCAAAGGAGTACCTTTCGATTGGCTGGTGACGGAGCCCGCCCGTCCTGACCAGGAAACCGCGTGAGACTCTTTCGAATTCGGTCCGAGGAGGATCGTTCTTCCTTGTTCCCCGGCCCTGCGGGGCGGCTAGGGGGATAGGAGGCCGATGTTGGTGCGGGCTCGCTCCAGGGTGACCGACGCTATGGCTCGGGCCTTGTCGTCGCCGATCGCCAGCAGCCGGGCGGTCTCGGCGGGGTCGGCTTCGAGTTCGGCGAAGCGGGCCTGGATGGGGCGCAGCAGCTCGACGAGCGCCTCGGCGGTGTCCGCCTTGAGGGGCCCGTACATCGAGTAGCCTTCGGCGGCCTCTACACCAGGGTGTCGACGGAGCGCCTGCGGGCCGTCTACCGGGCCGGCCACCCCCGCGCCTTTGTGGTCGGTGACTGAATTTATCTCAAGTTCATTAAAGTTACAGTAGTTTGCTGCTATTATATTAGCTGGCCTGGTACGGCCCGCCGTTCCGGGCAGGATCGGAGCCTTTGACGGCTCCCGCTAGTCGAGACGAGTAGACGGGAGGCCCGAAGTGGCGACGACCCAAGCAGAGCGAGCTTCGCTGTTCAACACGCTGGCGGAACTGATGGGCACAGACGACGCAGAGACCCTTATGCAGCAACTGCCTCCTGGCGGTTGGGACACCATGGCCACCAAGGCGGACCTCCAGGTCCTCGCGGCCACATTCACCACCGCCCTCGCGGAGTTCAGGGTTGCCGTCACCGACGCCCTCGCCGATATCAAGGTCGCCCACGCCGATAGCCACGCCGAGCTGGCCAAGAGCCAGGCCAGGCACCTGTACATCACTGTGTCCACCGTCGTTCTGGCCACCATCTCCATCTGGATCGCACTGCTCGCCGGGCCGGTCGGAGGCTGATCCTCCGACCCGGACGCGCCGCTCTCTAGGGGGTCAGCAGGCCGATGTTGGTGCGGGCCCGCTCCAGGGTGACCGACGCTATGGCGCGGGCCTTGTCGGCGCCGATCGCCAGCAGCCGGGCGGTCTCGGCGGGGTCGGCTTCGAGTTCGGCGAAGCGGGCCTGGATGGGGCGCAGCAACTCGACCACCGCCTCGGCGGTGTCGGCCTTGAGGGGCCCGTACATCGAGTAGCCCTCGGCGGCCGCCTCCGGCGTCCGGCCGGTGGCGGCTCCCAGGATGGACAGCAGGTTCGACACTCCGGGCTTGGCCTCCACGTCGTAGCGGACCTCGGACTCGCTGTCGGTGACCGCGGCCTTGATCTTGCGGACCACGTCGGCCGGATCGTCGAGAAGGTCCACGGTGCCGCGGGGCGAGTCCAGCGACTTCGACATCTTGTTGGTGGGGTGCTGGAGGTCCATCACCCGGGCCCCGGCCGCGGGCACGACCGCCTCCGGCGGCTTGAAGGTGGGGCCGTAGCGGGAGTTGAACCGGTCGGCGATGTCGCGGGTGAGCTCGATGTGCTGGCGCTGGTCGTCCCCTACCGGGACCTCGTCGGCGTCGTAGAGCAGGATGTCGGCCGCCTGGAGCGCGGGATAGGTGAACAGCCCGGCCGAGATGAACTCCTGCTGGTGCGACTTGTCCTTGAACTGGGTCATGCGGCTGAGCTCGCCGAACGACACCGTGCACTCCAGCAGCCAGGCGCACTCGGTGTGCTCGCGCACGTGGCTCTGGACGAAGATCGTGCAGACCTCTGGGTCAAGCCCGCCCGCCATGAGCATCTGCGACATGCGCAGGGTCGCCTTGCCGAGCTCGCCGGGCTTCTGGGGCACGGTGACCGCATGGAGGTCGACCACCGGGTGGAAGGCGTCGGCGGTGTGCTGGATCCTGGCCCAGTTGCGGATCGCCCCCAGGTAGTTGCCGAGGTGCAGGTCGCCGCTGGGCTGGATGCCGGAGAGGACCCGGGTGGTCATGGAGCGTCAGCGTACGGGAGTAATCTCGCCCTGATGGCCTACGAAGTGTCCACCGCCGTCTACAGCGGGCCCTTCGACCTGCTCCTGCCGCTCATCCTGCGGGAGCAGGTGGAGATCTACGACATCCCCATCGCCCGCATAACCGACGCATTCCTGGCCGAGATAGACCGGATGCCGGAGTGCGACCTGGAGGTGGCCACCGAGTTCCTGGTGATCGCCGCGACTCTCGTGGACATGAAGGTCAAGCGGATGCTGCCCACCGACACCGTCGTCGAACTCGACGAAGAGCTGGACGGGATCTCCGAGCGGGACCTGCTCCTGGCGAGGCTGTCGGAGTGCGCCATGTTCCGGCACGCGTCGGAGAGGCTGCGTCACATGTTGGAGGTCGCAGCCTGCAGCCGGCCCCGCCGGGTGGGCGCCACCGAGGAGCGCTGGCTGCTGCTGGCTCCGTCGATCCTGGACTCGGTGTCCCCCCCGGAGGTACGGGCGGCCTACCTGCGGGCCGCGGCGCCGGCTCCCACCCCCCGGGTCGACACCGCCCACATCACGCCGATCTCGGTGACGGTGGGCGACGCCGTCGCCGAGCTGGTCGAGGAACTGGCCCGGGCCGGGCGGATCACTTTCCGGCGTCTCACCTCCGGCATCCACGACCGCATCGGACTGGTGGTGCGCTTCCTCGCGCTGCTGGAGCTGGTCAAGCAGGGACTGGCCGATGTCGAGCAGGCCACCACGTTCGGTGACATCGTCGTGGTGTGGACCGGCGGCGACGATGCCGAGGTCCGGCAGGCGGCGGTTGCGGGCGCGGACGTCTACGAGGGCTGAGGATCGAGTATCCGATGAGCGGACCCGCCGGCCGTGACAGCACCGGAGACCCCGGGATCGCAGCGGCCCTCGAGGCCGTGCTGCTGCTGGCGGAGGAGCCGGTGCCGGCGGCCGTGCTGGCCGGGGTCCTCGGAACCTCGACCGAGCGGGTGCGGACTGCCTGCGAGGGGCTCGCCGCCGAGTACGAGTCCCAGCGCCGGGGCTTCGTGCTGGCCAGGGTGGCCGGCGGCTACCGCTTCCAGACCGCTCCCGCCCAGGACGCCTACGTCGAGCGTTTCGTGCGTGAAGGCCACAGTGCCCGGCTCTCGGCCGCCGCGCTCGAGACCCTGGCCGTCGTCGCCTACAAGCAGCCGGTGTCACGCCACCAGGTCGCCGAGATAAGGGGAGTGAACGTCGACGGCGTCATGCGGACCCTCAGGCGCCGCGGCTACATCGACGAGATCGCCCGAGCCCCCGGCCCCGGGCAGGCCGTGCTGTACGGGACGACACCGCAGTTCCTCGAGCACCTGGGATTGGACTCCCTCGAAGACCTGCCGCCCCTGGGCGAGTTCGTGCCGGACTCCGCAGAGGTGGAGGCCATGGAGCGCCGCCTGAGGCTGGTGTCCGATCACAGCGGACCGGATCCCGGCGGGCCCGGGGACGGCGACCAGTGACGTCGTGCGAGCGTCCGCAAATGGGGGAGAGCCGCTGGAGGGTCGGGAGGACCGGTGAGCGCCGGCGAGGGTGAGCGGCTCCAGAAGGTCCTGGCCCGTTGCGGGATCGGCAGCCGCAGGGCCTGCGAGTCGCTCATCTCCGACGGGCGGGTGCGCGTCGACGGTTCCGTCGCCCGGCTCGGGGATCGCATCGATGCGGCCCGGTGCGTCGTGGATGTGGACGGGGTTGTCGTGGGCGTGCGGCCCGACCTGGTCCACTACCTGCTCAACAAGCCCTCCGGCGTGGTCACGACCGCCCACGACCCGCAGGGCCGCCCCACCGTCACGGGCCTCGTTCCCGCCGAGCCGCGCGTCTTTCCGGTAGGGCGTCTCGACCTGTTGACCGAGGGCTTGCTGCTCCTCACCAACGACGGCGACCTGGCCCACCGGCTCACCCACCCGTCGTTCGGTATCGAGAAGGAGTACCTGGCGCACGTCGCCGGTTCACCGCGGCCGGCCGCGGTGCGCTCCCTCCGCCGGGGCGTCGAGCTCGACGACGGCCCCACCGCGCCGGCGAGGGTCGCCCTCGTCGAGCCGGATGTGCTGCGCATCACTGTCCGCGAGGGCCGCAACCGGCTGGTGCGCCGGATGTGTGAGGAGGTGGGGCATCCGGTCCTCCGCCTGGTCCGGACCAGGATCGGGCCGCTGGCCGATCGGCGGCTGCAGCCGGGCTGCTGGCGGTCTCTGACTCTCGCGGAGGCGAGGTCGCTCGAAAAGGCCGTCGCGGCTGCAAGCACGGCCGAGGCTGGGCGGTCGCACCGGTAGCATCGCCGTCCATGGCCCCATCTCGAACCGCCATCATCGCCGGCACGGGTCTGATCGGCGGGTCGGTGGGCATGGCCCTGCGCAAGGCCGGGTGGCATGTGACCGGCATCGAGCCCGACACCGAGCGAGCCGAGGCCGCGGTGGCTGCCGGCGCGGTCGACGTCATCGGCGAGGCCGGGCCGTGCGACCTGGCCGTGGTCGCCACGCCGCCTTCATCGCTGGCCGCGGTCGTCCAGCAGCTGCTCGACGCCGGGGCCGCCATCGTGACCGATGTCGGCAGCGTGAAGGCACCCGTGGTCGCGGCCGTCGACGATCCGAGGTTCATCGGCGGCCATCCCATGGCCGGCAGCGAGCAGGACGGCCTCACCGGAGCCGATCCGGACCTGTTCCGCGACGCGGTGTGGGTTCTCACCCCCACCGGAACCGCTGACGATGCGGCCCTCGCCCAGGTGCGCGAAGTGGTCTCTGGGCTCGGCGCCCAGGTGATCTCACTGGCGCCCGAGCGCCACGACGCGCTGGTGGCCGTCGTGTCGCACGTCCCGCACCTCACCGCGGCCGTGCTGATGCGCATCGCCGAGGGACGCTCCACCGAGCACCGGGCCCTGCTGCGGCTGGCTGCCGGGGGCTTCCGGGACATGACCAGGGTGGCCGCGGGACATCCCGCCATCTGGCCCGAGATCTGCGCCGAGAACAGGACGGCGATCACCGATGTGCTCGACGAGTTGCTCGACGAGCTCGTCGAGATGCGCCTGA
Organism: Candidatus Aldehydirespirator sp.; assembly: GCA_965221605.1. Taxonomy (GTDB): domain Bacteria; phylum Actinomycetota; class Acidimicrobiia; order Acidimicrobiales; family Aldehydirespiratoraceae; genus Aldehydirespirator. The sequence continues at coordinate 150,380 of CBDCSK010000009.1, read as the reverse complement.
TCGTGTCCGGGGGTGATCGCGACGAGTTGCTGGCACGCCTCGAGGCCGCCAGGGACAGCCGCCGGAGCCTGTCGGTGGGCGCTCCCGACCTCTCGCGGCTGACCGAAGTTCGGATCGCGATACGCGACCAGAAGGGTGAGCTGGCCCGCATTACCACGCTGGCGGCCGATCTGGACGTGAACATCTACGACCTTGAGATCGCCCACTCCGCGGAGGGGCCCCGCGGCGTCGTGGTGGCCGTGGTGGAGAGCGACGGGGCAGACCAGTTAGCCCGGGGCCTGGTCGAGGCCGGGTACCGCCCCTCGCTGAACCCGCTCGAGTGATGGATCACTGGCCCCCGACGCTGGCCATCGCGCCGCTGGAGGCTCCGCCGGACGTGGCGATCAGGCTGCCCGGCTCCAAGAGCATCACCAATCGGGCTCTGGTGTGCGCCGCTCTGGCGGACGGCAAGACCACCCTCACCGGGGCGCTCTTCGCCGACGACACCGAGGCCATGGTCGGCGCGGTGCGGGCGCTGGGCGCCGAGGTCGATTGCGATCCCGGAGGGTCCATCATGCGGGTCCGCGGCATCGACGGTGCCGTCGGTGGCTCCCCGGACATCGTCATTGACGCCCGCATGTCGGGCACGACCGGCCGCTTCGTGGCCCCGGTGGCTGCCCTGTCGGAGCACGGTGCGACCATCGACGGCCATCCCCAGTTGAGAGCCCGGCCCTTCGGCGAACTGGCCGAGGCGCTGCGCCGACTGGGGGTGAGCGTGGAGTTCCCCAGCGGCGGCGACAGCCTTCCCATGCGGATCCGGGGGCCGATTCGCAAACGCATGGCCCACGTTGCCGCCGACCGCTCCAGCCAGTTCCTGTCCGGTCTCATGCTGGCCGCCCCGGCGGTGCCCCTCGGGATGTGGTTGCCCATCGTCGGATCAGTGGTGAGCCAGTCCTACGTGGAGATGACGGCTGCAGTCATGGAGGCCTTCGGCGCGTCCGTCAGGGTGGAGCCGGCCTTCGTGCGGGTGGCGGGGGGCGGCTACCGGTCTGTCGAGCGCTTCGCTGTGGAGCCCGACGCATCCTCGGCCTCGTACTTCATGGCCGCGGCCGCGGTGACAGGAGGCACGGTGCGCATCGAGGGCCTGGGCGCAGGCTCCATACAGGGCGATGCCCGCTTCGCAGCAGTCCTGGAGTCCATGGGGGCGGCCGTCGACCAGGACAGGTCCGCCACGACGGTCACCGGCGGGCCGCTGACGGGGATCGACGTCGATCTCGCGGACATGTCCGACACCGCCCCCACCCTGGCCGCGGTGGCCGCCCTCGCCGAGACGCCGACCCGAGTGCGCGGCATCGGGTTCATCCGGAGCAAGGAGAGCGACCGGATCGCGGCCGTGGTCGCCGAACTGGCCCGCTGCGGAGTCGAGGCCCGCGAGTTCGATGACGGGTTCGAGGTGGTGCCGGGAGCGGCCGTGACCGGCACCCGGATCCGGACCTACGACGATCATCGCATCGCCATGGCCTTCGCGGTGCTCGGCCTGGTCGTGTCCGGGATGGAGATCGAGAATCCCGGCTGCGCGGCCAAGACCTTTCCCGGCTTCTACGAGGCGCTGGACGGGTTGCGTCCCGGCAAGGAGACTGGACCGGCGTGAGGGTCATCGCCATCGACGGCCCCGCCGGCTCCGGCAAGTCCACCCTGGCGCAGGCAGTGGCCGATCGGCTCGGCCTCGAATGCCTGGACACCGGAGCCATGTACCGCGCCGTCGCCTTCGCGGTGCTGCGGGCCGGCGGCGATCCCTCCGATGACGATTTCGCGGCTGCGGTGGCCCGGACGATCGACATCAACATAGGCACCGGGCAAGTCCTGGTCGACGGGGTCGATGCCACCGTCGAGATCAGAGGGCCCTCGGTCGACCGGGCTGTGAGCCTGGTGGCCGCCAACCCCGAGGTTCGCGCCGAGCTGGTGGTCCGCCAGCGCGAGTGGGTCCGGCGGCGGGGCGGGGGAGTGGTGGAGGGTCGCGACATCGGCACCGTGGTGTTCCCCGACGCGGAGGTCAAGGTCCATCTCGTTGCCGATCCGGCCGTGAGGGCCCAGCGAAGGGTCGACCAGAGCGGCACGCCCCCGTCGGGGGGCGCCGGCGGAGGCCGCACCTACGACGAAGCCGTGGAGTCCGTGGCCACCGACATCGCCCGGCGGGACCGGATCGACTCCACCCGCAGCGCCTCCCCGCTGCTGAAGGCTCCCGGAGCGGTCGTCATCGACACCACCGAGTTGACCTTCGACGAGACCGTCGAGCAGGTAATGAGGCTGGTATGAGCCGCAGCGTCTACGGGCGCCGGATTGATGGCGAGGCTTCGGGAGAGGGCTCCTTGCGCCGGAGTCGCCAGCCTCTGTGGGGGCGGATCCTCTACCGGGTGCTCTGGACGCTTGTCTTCGCGCTCATCAAGGTGCTGTTCAGGCTCCGGGTGGAGGGAGGCGACAACCTCCCAGTCGGCCCGTTCATTCTCTCGCCCGTGCACCGGTCGTTCATCGATACACCTATCGCCGGGATGGCCACCAGCCGGCGCCTGAGGTTCATGGGCAAGGAGAGCCTCTGGGAGATCCGGCCCCTGGGCGCCTTCCTGTCGGTGATGGGCGGCTTCCCGGTACATCGGGGCACGGCCGACCGCACCGCGCTGAGAGCCGCCACCGATGTCCTGTCCCTCGGCGAGCCGCTGGTGATGTTCCCCGAGGGGACGCGCCGCTCCGGTGACCGGGTCCGGCGCAACGACATGCTCGACGGCCCGGCGTTCGTGGCGGCGCGCGCCGGGGTGCCGATCGTGCCGGTCGGGTTGGGCGGCACGGTCAGGGCCCTTCCGGTGGGCTCGGTGGTGCCTCGACCCCGACGGGTGGTGGTGGTCGTCGGCGACCCGATCCCGCCGCCGGCCAAAGTCCAGGGGCGGGTTCCGCGCCGGGCCGTTCGGGAACTCACCGACCGTTTGTTCCGCGAGCTGAGCGACCTCTATGTCGAGGCTCGGGTGCTGGCCGGCGAGGAGCCGGCCCGCCCCTAGGCCCTACGCCCTGATTCCCGCTCTAGTTCGCTTCGCTCACGGGCCGCTCAGGCCCTGATTCCCGCTCTAGTTCGCTTCGCTCACGGGCCGCTCAGGCCCTGATTCCCGCTCTAGTTCGCTTCGCTCACGGGCCGCTCAGGCCCGGGGGCTGAGGCGGTCGAGCAGGTCGCTGGCGTCTATGGAGCGGTCGTTCAGCGGCTCCCGGCCGTCGGGGCTCGAGCCCAGGGTCACCGCGGCCGCGGCCTCCACCGCGGCCAGCAGGTCGCGCAGGTTCCGGGGCGGAGGGAAGTACTCGTCCTCATCGATGACCGTCACCTCCTGCGTGCCGTTCACCGGTGCCAGCCGGTCGATCACCTCCCACACGACGTGCTCGGGAGCGGAGGCGCCCGCGGTCACGCCGATGGTGCCCGACAGGTCGTCGGAAACATCGTTGGCGTCATTGATCCGCAGCACCCGCCGGCAGCCCGCCTCGGCGGCCAGTTCCACCAGGGACTGGGTGTTCGACGAGTTGGCCGAGCCGATCACGAGCACCGCGTCGCAATCCGGTGCGATTTCCATCATTGCGGTCTGGCGGTTGGTGGTGGCGAAGCACAGGTCACTGATGCTGGGTTGCCACAGGTCCGGGAAGCGGCGCCTGGTGTGTTCGAGCACGCCCTCCCACTCCCGGTGTGAGAGCGTGGTCTGGGCCAGCACGGCAACCGGCTCCTTGAACTCGGGCAGCGCCGCGACTCCCCGGGCGTTGTCCACCCGGTGGATGGCGGCGGGGGCGACGGCCATGGTCCCCACGGCCTCCTCGTGTCCCTCATGGCCGACGTACACGATCTGGTAGCCCTTGGCTGCCCTGGTCTTGACCTCGTGGTGGACCTTGGTCACCAGCGGGCAGACCGCGTCCACGACGTAGCCGCCCCGATCGCGGGCCGTCTGGACGACCTCCGGGGCCGAACCGTGCGCCGAGAGCATGATGGGCCGCCCCGCCGGCACGGTGGCGACGTCGTTGACGAAGACCACCCCGGCTTGCTCGAAGCGCTTCACCACCTGCCGGTTGTGGATTATCTCGTGATAGCAGTAGACGGGCGGGTCGAAGGCCTGGATCATCCAGGTCAGCGCCTTGATGGCCATGTCCACACCCGCGCAGAATCCTCGGGGCGCGGCCAGCAGGACTCGGTCGATCACCGCCGTGAGGCTAGTCGCTGCTGGCGCTGATCACCGCCATCCGGGCGTGTATCCACCGCGCGCCTCAGTAAATGCCATAGAGTCTCCTAGGTATCGTCGTAGGGCGCGCTGTTCACGTGCAGTGTTCATGCGCCGTTCATGCGGTGGTCTACTACGGCATCTAACATCACTAGAGTAATCGAAAGGCAACTCAAGCCATGGTTGATGAAATTTCCCCGGAGCAGGCCCAGGTCGAGTGGCTAGGCACGACCGCGGCAGCCAAGCGCCTCGGCATCACAACGCGGACCCTCTACCGCTTCATCGACGAGGGCTACATCGCGGCTTACCGGATGGGCAGGGTGATCCGCGTCAAGGGCGAGGACGTCGACGCCTACATAGAGTCGTGCCGGATCGAGCCGGGAACGATCTCTCACCTGTATCCCGAGGTAGCGCCTCGAGGGGCGGACTCGGAGTCAAGCGACGACTAGGCCGGCTCGGCCGACGGCCGGGCCGGGTCAGGGCCGGATCTCGTAGTACCAGTTCGTCGGGTCCAGTTCGACCTCGTGGCGGGTGAAGCGGCTGAAGCCGCCGCTTCTAGCCATCTCCTCCAGCTTCTGCGGGTGGAGCCCCAGGGTTCCTAGCCCCTCCCCTCCGGGCTCGGACAGGGCGGAGGACATGCAGTAGAAGACCGACATGGCGTACATGTAGGGGAGCAAGGGGATCTTGCGGTTGGCCTCGAGGTCGCCGCGTCCCTTGATGTCGGCCACTAGCCACCAGCCGTCCCCGGCCAGGTTCCGGCGAGCGGCCGCCACCGCCTCCTGCGGCCGGGGCAGGTCGTGCAGCACGTCGAGGGTCACGAGCAGGTCTGCGGGACCGAAGCGGTCGAGGTCGTCGAAGGTGCCCTGCTCGAAGGTCAAGTTGTCGAGGCCCGCCTCGCCGGCGCGGGAGCGGGCCACCGCCAGCGCCCGGGAGGAGGGGTCGATGCCGACCACGGTGGCCGTGGGGAAACTCGACGCCAGCAGCCGGGCCGCGACCCCGGCACCGCAGCCCACGTCGACTATGCGAGCGCCCCCGGAGCGCAGCCGGTCGGTGGCCCCGTCGAACGCGGCCAGGACCTCCGGCACCAGGAAGCTCTCCTGGCGGGCCGCCGACATGGCGCACTGCATGTGGCAGGTGTGTTCGCCGTGCTCGGCCCAGGTCATTCCCAGTCCCGTTCGGAAGGCCTCCAGGGTGCGCTCGATCTCGCGATGGGTCATGGGCGGGCCGAACACCCCCGGCATGTAGGACCAATGGCCGCGGTCGGTCAGCGCCACCCTCGCCTCGGGCGTCAACGCGAAGCGGCCATCGTCGTGTTGCACGAGATCCGTCGAGACCATGCCGTGCAGCCACTCGCGGAGCCATCGCTCCTGCAGCCCGGTCGAGGAGGCCAGTTCGGCGCTGGTGCAGGGCTCCGTCTCCCGCAACGCTTCCCAGAGGCCCAGGCGGGTGCCCAGGTGCATCATCGCGGAGACCATCTCGCCCTGCTTGATCCGGAACAGTTCAAGAAGCGTCAGAGGCAGCCGTTCGGGGTCGAACTCGGTGCGCATGGCGGTCAGTCTGGCTGCGGCTCGGGTTCCTCACACGGGGGCTTGAGCGGGCGACCGGAATCGAACCGGCATCATCAGCTTGGAAGGCTGAGGTTCTAGCCGTTGAACTACGCCCGCGGCGCCATCACGGTATCGGTCCTCCACGTTGGTAGTGCTCTCGGGCTGGGGACTGGTTGGGCGTCGTGGCCGGTAGTGCCATCGATGGGCACCGGTACAATCCCTGCCGTGCAGAGCAGCGTCGAGACGCTCGACGATCACCGGGTCAAGCTGACCGTCGAACTCGACGAGGCGGAGTTTGAGACCGAGATCGAGGTGGCCTTCAAGCGCATCGCCCGCGAGGTCAGGGTTCCGGGCTTCCGGCCCGGAAAGGCTCCCCGCCGCCTGCTCGAAGCCCAGCTGGGCCACCAGGCCGGGCGGGCGGAGGCACTGCGGTCCTCGCTTCCCGACTTCTACGCCCGCGCCGTGGTGGAGCACGACATCGACGTGATCGACGCTCCCAGTATCGAGATCACCGAGGGAGCGGAGTCGGGGCCGGTGTGCTTCGATGCGGTGGTCGATGTGCGTCCCGCGGTAGCCGTGTCGGGTTACGAGCAACTGAGCGTGGAGATTCCCAGCCCCGTGGTCGACGATGAGGAGATCACCGGTGAGATCGACCGCTTCCGCCAGCAGTTCGCGGAGCTCGCCCCGGTGAGCCGGGCCGCGGCGGACGGGGACCATCTGACTATCGACATCACGGGCACGATGGGGGGTGAGACCATCGACGGCCTCACCACCTCCGACTACGACTACTTGCTCGGCACTGGCGCGGTCGTGCCCGAGATCGACGAGAACCTTCGCGGCGCGGTGCCCGGCGACATCCTCGAGTTCACGGCCGTCCATCCCGACCCCGACGAGGACAGCCATCTCCGCTTCCGGGTGCTCGTCAAGGAGGTGCAGGAGACCGTCCTGCCGACCCTCGACGACGAGTTCGTCTCGTCGAACACCGAGTACGACACCGTCGAGGAGTTCCGCTCGACCCTCGAAGCCGGGCAATCCAGGGCCAAGACCATGTACGCCGCATCGGCACGGATGGAGGCCATTGCGGATGCCGTTGCCGGCCTGGTCACCGGCGAGGTGCCCGAGGCCATGGTGGCGTCCGAGATCGAGAGCCGTGTCGCCAGCATTACCAGGGATCTGGCCCAGCGGGGCCATGAGCTGGACGACTACCTGAGCAGCATCGGCCAGCCCCGCGAGGAGTTCGAGGCCGGCGTGAGGGTCAGCGCAGACCGCAGCGTCAGGCTGGATCTCGCCCTGAGGGCCGTGGCCTCGGCGGAGGGACTCGAAGCGGACGAGGACACAATCGACGCTGAGCTGCAACAGGTCGTGCTGGCGGCGTCCCGGCGCGCTCCCGCCGATGAGAGCGCCGACGTGGACGCGGCCGCCGAGGCGTCCCGGTTGCGGGAGGCGCTGGCATCGTCGGGTCAGCTGTCACCGATGCGCGCCGAGATCTCCAAGCGGGCCGCCCTGGAGTGGATCACCGAGCGGGTACAGCTCGTCGATCCCGACGGGGAGCTCGTCGATCCGGAACTGCTGAGGCTGCCCGGCGCAGACGAGACCGGCCCGCCGGAAGGGATGTCCGAGGAAGTCTCGGCCTCCGACGTTGGTGATGACGGCGGGAACCCTCAAGATGTAGACGCCGACGAACCACAGGACGCCCGATGAGCCAGATCAACCCGCGCAACTACCTGGTGCCGACCGTGGTGGAGCAGACCAACCGCGGCGAGCGCGCCTTCGACCTGTACAGCCGGCTGCTCAAGGAGAACATCATCTTCCTCGGGACGCCCATCGACGACGTGGTGGCGAACCTGATATGCGCCCAGCTGCTGCACCTCGAGTCGGAGGATCCCGACAAGGACATCAACCTCTACATCAACAGCCCGGGCGGGGACATCAACTCGCTGTTCGCGATCTACGACACGATGCAGTACATCAAGCCGGACATCACCACGATCTGCTTCGGCCAGGCGGCGTCGGCGGCTGCGGTCCTGCTGGCCGCGGGAGCCAAGGGCAAGCGTCTGGCCCTGCCGCACGCCAAGATCCTCCTCCACCAGCCCTACGCCGGCGCGCACGGCGACGCCAGCGACATCGAGCGGATCGCCTCCGAGGTGGCCCGGCTCAAGGAGTCGCTGGAGCAGGTGCTCGCGGAGCACACCGGCCAGCCCATCGAGCGGATCGCTACCGACACCGACCGCGACTTTGTGATGACCGCCGAGCAGGCCGCGGACTACGGGGTCATCGACGAAGTGATCCAGGCGCGTAATGTGGTGGACAACAGCAGCGCCATCAGAGCGATCAGCTGACACCGAGAGGGAGACGGACGGGTGGCCAAACTGGGCGAGGGAGGTGAGCTTCTCAAGTGCTCGTTCTGCGGCAAGTCGCAGAAGCAGGTCAAGAAGCTCATCGCCGGCCCCGGCGTCTATATCTGCGACGAGTGCATCGACCTGTGCAACGAGATCATCGACGAGGAGCTGGCCGGTCCCTCCGACGACCCGGTCGGCGACCTGCCGGTCCCCCGTGAGATCTACACCTTCCTCGACGACTACATCGTCGGGCAGGAGAGCGCCAAGCGGATCCTGTCGGTCGCGGTCTACAACCACTACAAGCGGGTGCAGCTCGGCGAGAGCCAGGACCCTGAGATCGAGCTCCAGAAGTCAAACATCCTGCTGATAGGCCCCACCGGCTGCGGCAAGACCCTGATGGCGCAGACGCTTGCCCGGATGCTCAACGTGCCCTTCGCCATCGCCGACGCCACCGCTCTCACCGAGGCCGGCTACGTGGGCGAGGACGTGGAGAACATCCTCCTCAAGCTCATCCAGGCGGCCGACTACGACGTCAAGAAGGCCGAGAAGGGCATCATCTACATAGACGAGATCGACAAGATCGCCCGCAAGAGCGAGAACCCGTCGATCACCCGCGACGTGTCCGGTGAAGGCGTCCAGCAGGCGCTGCTCAAGATCCTGGAGGGCACGTCGGCGTCCGTGCCCCCGCAGGGGGGACGCAAGCATCCCCACCAGGAGTTCATCCAGATCGACACCACCAACGTGCTGTTCATCTGCGGCGGTGCCTTCGCCGGCATCGAGAAGATCGTCGAGCGCCGGACCGGCACCAGGGGTGTGGGGTTCGGAGCCGATATCCGCAGGCCCGAGGACAAGGACCTGGGCGCGATCTTCGCGGAGGTGCTCCCCGAGGACCTCACGAAGTTCGGGCTGATCCCGGAGTTCATCGGGCGCCTGCCGGTGATGGGCGCGGTGCGCAGTCTTGAGCGTGAGGCCCTGATGCGGATCCTCGTGGAGCCCCGCAACGCCCTCGTCAAGCAGTACCAGAAGATGTTCCGGTTCGAGAACGTCGACCTCGTCTTCGACTCCGAAGCGCTGGAGGCGATCGCTGACGAGGCGATCAAGCGCGCCTCGGGGGCCCGGGGGCTGCGGGCCGTGCTCGAGGAGGTCCTGCTCGACATCATGTACGACCTCCCCGGCCGCGAGGACGTCGAGACGGTGGCGATCGACCGCGAGGCCGTGCTGCGCAACGTGAACCCCACGCTGGTGCCGCGCGCCGAGGGAGGCGACACGCGCTCCCGGCGCGCCAGCTGACGACGCGAGCGCCCGCCCGTGGACTACGGCGCGGCACTGGACCATCTCGACACCCTCATCAACTACGAGTCGACCCCTCGGGCCGGCCGCGTCCATGGACTGAGCCTCCAGTCGATGCAGCGCCTGGCGTCGGCCATGGGGGATCCGCAGCACCGCTACCGGGTCATCCACGTCACGGGCACCAACGGCAAGGGGTCCACTGTGCGGGTCACGGCCCGCCTGCTTCAGGAGATGGGCTTGCGCGTCGGCGCCTACACGAGCCCGCACCTGGTGGCTCCCACCGAGCGCATATCGGTCGACTCCCAGCCCATGGACCCCGAGGCCTTCGGTGCGGCCATCGGCGACGTGGCCCGCTTCACCGATCACATGCAGATGCGGGCCACCTGGTTCGAGACCGTGACGGCGGCCGCAATGCAGCACTTCGCCGATGTGGCTGTGGACGTGGCCGTTATCGAGGTGGGGATGCTGGGACGGTTCGACGCCACCAACGTCGTCGATGCCGAGGTGGCGGTGATTACCAACGTCGGCAGGGACCACACCGACGGCGTGGGCGACTGGCGGCTGGCCGTCGCCCATGAGAAGGCTGGCATAGTCAAGCCCGCCTCGACGATCGTCTGCGGCGAGACCGACCCCCGTCTGCGCGACGTCTTCCGGGCCGAGCCCCATGCGGCCATGCTCGAGCGCGGCCCGGACTTCGGGATCGACCGGGAGCGCCTCGCGATAGGCGGATGGGTGGCCGACTTTCTCACGCCTTACGGGCGCCACGCCGACTCGTTGATAGCTCTGCACGGCCGCCACCAACTGGACAACGCCTCTCTGGCCCTGGCCACCGCGGAGGCCTTCTTCGAAGCGAGACTCCCCGGCGATGTGGTGGACGAAGCCTTGGCCGGCGTCAGGGTTCCAGGACGCTTCGAGATCGTGAGCCGCGAGCCCCTTGTCGTTCTCGACGGAGCGCACAACCCCGATGGAGCCCGTGCCGCCGCCGCCACCCTCAACGACGACTTCGCACCCTCCGGCCGCCGCTTCCTGGTGGTGGGGATGCAGTCGGGGCGCGACATCTCCGGTGTGCTGCAGGGCCTTGAGGCCGACCGGGCCGAGCGGGTGGTGTGCTGCACCGCTCCCACGGCCCGCGGCATACCGGCGCCGGAGATAGCGGCCGCGGCCGCCGCTCTCGGCGCGACCTCCGAGGCCGTCGACGACGTGGGCGCCGCCCTCGACCGTGCCTTCGAACTGGCGGACGCTGCCGATGTCGTCACAGTGACCGGCTCCTTCACGGTGATCGGCGCGGCCAAGACCGCGCTCGCCGAGCGCGAGTAGGCACCACCTGCCGGCTCGCGGGGCGCGCCGGGAGTGCTTGTAGCATCGCCGCCGTGAATCGCACGTTGGTCATCTGCAAGCCGGACGCAGTCGAGCGGGGCTTGGTGGGAGAGATCCTCGGCCGCTTCGAGCGGAAGGGCTTGCGCCTGGTGGCCGCCGAGCTGAGGACCCTCGACCTCGATCTGCTCGCCCGGCACTACGCCGAGCACGTCGGGAAGCCCTTCTACAACGATCTGGTGGCCTTCATGAGCAGGAGCCCCGCGCTCATGGCTGTCGTGGAGGGTCCCGGAGACACCTGGGGCGTGGTGCGCGCCATGATGGGAGCCACCGACCCCCTGAAGGCCGAGCCGGGCACCATCCGGGGGGATTTCGGCACCGAGGTCACCGAGAACCTGGTCCACGGCAGCGATTCCGCGGCGTCCGCTCAGCGCGAGGTCAGCCTGTTCTTTCCCGATCTGTGAGGTTGGGTTGGTGCCGGGTCGCGCGGCAGCATCAAGGTCGGTGGTTTTCCGATGCGCGCCAGCGCCGGTTATCGTCTAGCCTCCTTTCGGGCGTGCGGCCGGATCCATCGGCGCTGTGATAGTCTCCGGAGCTGGTAGAGGCGTGAGAATGAGTACAGGGACCATGCAATCCGGGCTTGGGTGGGTCATGGGTCGCGACATGGCTCTGGACCTCGGCACCGCCAACACGGTCGTGTACGTTCGGGGCGAGGGGATCGTGCTCAACGAGCCCTCAGTGGTCGCGGTGAACACTCGCACCCGCAAGGTCCTCGCGGTTGGCTCCGAGGCCAAGAGCATGCTCGGGCGCACGCCCTCGCACATACAGGCCGTTCGCCCGCTCAAGGACGGCGTCATCGCCGATTTCGACATGTGCCAGGAGATGCTTCGCTTCTTCGTCGAGAGCGTCCATCAGCGGCGCTGGACCAAGCCGCGCATGGTGATCGCCGTGCCGTCGGGAATAACCGGCGTGGAGCAGCGAGCCGTGCAGGAGGCGGCCGAGTCGGCCGGCGCCCGCAGGCCGACCCACATCATCGAGGAGCCGATGGCGGCCGCGATCGGCACCGGCATGAAGGTGTGGGAGCCCACCGGGAACATGGTCGTGGACATCGGGGGCGGCACGACCGAGGTGGCGGTCATCTCGCTGGGAGGGATCGTTTCCAGCGAGTCCATCCGGGTGGGGGGCGACGAGTTCGACGACGCGATCGTCCAGTTCGTCAAGAAGGAGCACTCCCTGCTGATCGGGGAGCGCACCGCTGAGGAGATAAAGATCGTGCTCGGCTCGGCCCACCCCCTGCCGCGGGAGGCTCGGGCCGAGATCCGGGGCCGCGATCTCGTGAGCGGCCTGCCGCGGGTGGTGTCGATCACCACCGAGGACATCCGCGAGGGCTTGGAGGAGTCGGTCGTCGCCATCTGCGACGCGGTGAGGGGCACGCTCGATCGCACCCCGCCGGAGCTGGCCGCCGACATCATGGAGTCGGGCATCATGCTCGCGGGCGGGGGCGCCCTGCTGAGGAATCTGGACCAGCGGATGGCCAATGAGACCGGCATGCCGATCACGGTCGCGGTCGATCCGCTCCACGCCGTGGTGAGGGGCTGTGGTCATGTGCTCGAGAACTTGGACCAGCTGACGGGCGATACCACGGCGAGCAACCTGTAGCGCCGGGCCATGGCTGTGGCCCAGCGAAGCGGGCGGTCCCGCTACCGCCTGCTCCTGTTGATCCTCACAGCGATCACGCTCCTGACGCTCGACTTCCGCGGCTACGGGCCGCTGGAGACGGCCCAGAGCCGCGTGCGCGACCTTCTCGAGCCGGTTGTCTCCGCCGTCGACGTCGTGCTCGGACCCGTGGCTGAAGTGTGGACGGTGATGTTCTCCTACAACGACCTCCGGTCCGAGAACGAGCAGCTCAGAGCAGAGGTCGACAACCTGCGCAGCGCCGACATGCGGGCCGCGGCCCGTACCGACACCCTCGACCGGCTTCTGGAGGCCACCGGGGTGACATACGTGGACGACATCGAGCAGATCACCGCTTCGGTCCTGCGCGACTCGGTGGGCAACTTCGATGACGGCATCGTGTCGATCGACGTGGGACATCGAGACGGGGTAGCTCCAGGCATGGCGGTGGTCACCGCGGCCGGTCTGGTCGGAACGGTCGAGACCGTCGATACCGGGCTCAGCACGGTCACCATGATCAGCAATCCGAACCTGGTGGTCGGCGTGCGCCTGATCGACACCGGTGACGTGGGCCTCGGTCACGGGATGGCCGGCGAGCAGGCCAGGTTCGTGGTGGACACCGGGCTCCGCTGGCCCGAGACCGGCGATCTCTCCGAGCTGCCCGCGATCGGAAGCGCGGTGGTCACCGCGGCGGGCAGCCGCTATCCGGCCAACATCCCGGTGGGGCGGGTGGCCGCCGTCGAGCCGGCCGAAGCGGGCCTGGTGCAGTGGGTGACGGTCGACCTGGCCGCTGACGTCGATGATCTCGGCTATGTCACCGTGCTGTTGCAGGTCCCGCTCGACGAGGCGCCGGTCGGGCCGGACTCGCCGTTCCCGGAGCAGTCGCCGTGACCGCTCCCCAACTGGCGTCGACACCGGTGCGCCGGGGACTCTCGTCGCTGCGCAGCAGCGTGCTGGTGGCCGCTCTGCGGGTGATCCTGGTGTACATGGTCGCACTGCTGCTGCAGTTGACGATCTTCGTGGAGGTGCGGGTGGTCGGGGTGGCCCCCGAGCTGCCGGCGATGGTGGCCGTCCTGGCCGGGCTCCTGGCCGGCGTCCAGGGGGGCTCGATGATCGCTTTCGGGGCCGGCTTGATGTGGGACATCTACCTGCCCACCCCGCTCGGGCTGGCCGCGGTGTCGTTCGCTCTGGTTGCCTACGGGCTGGGCCGCATCACTGAGGACCTCTTCCACGACACCCGCGTCCGGACGGGCCTGCTCGTGTTCGCGGGCACGGCGGCCGCGGTGGCTGCCTATGCGGTACTGGGGGAGGTGATCGGCCAGCGCGGCCTGGTCGACGACGATCTGCTGAAGATCGTGCTCGTCTCGTCGGCGCTCAACGCGGTCCTGTCGCTGGTGGTGGCGCCGGCGATGCGCTGGGCTGTTTGGGGCGGCCGGTCCCGGGACAAGCCGGTCGACTCTTCCCGGACCGCAGCCAGGATCGGACGGCGATGACCGACAATGGCTCCGAGGTATATGAGCGCCAGAGCTTCCGGCTGTACATCGTCGGCATCGTGGCCGTCTGCCTGGTGGCCGCCCTGGTGGCCCGGCTGTGGTTCCTGCAGGTGCTCGAGCACGAGGAACTGCAGACCGCCGCCTCCGCCAACATTCTGAGGGTGGTGTACACCGAGGCGCCCCGGGGCCGGGTCTTCGATGCCCAGGGTCGGATCCTGGTGGACAACAAGGTGGTCCAGGTGGTGACCGTCGACCGCCTGGCGTTCAGGGCCGCGCTCGACGAGTCCGAGCAGCGCGACGTGCTCTTCGAGTTGGCCGAGATCGTCAGCCGCTCCGGCCGCCTCACGAAGGTCCGCCACATCGAGGAGCGGCTCGCGAGCCGCGAGTACGGGCCGTTCGACCGGGTTCCGGTGGCCGTCGACATCGACCCCGACCTGCTGCTTTACTTGGGCGAGCGCCCCGACCTGTTCCCGGGGGTGTCGGTGGAGGAGCGCACCGTGCGCAGCTATCCCTACGGCGAGCTGGCCGCGCACCTGCTCGGCTACGTGGGGCCCCTGACCCAGTCCGAGTACCGGTCGGTGAGCGCGCAGTACGACCCGGCCGATCCGGACGCGAAGACGTACCAGCCCGGAGACGAGATCGGGAAGTCCGGGGTCGAGCGCATATTCGAGAGCGAGCTGCGGGGCGTCCCCGGGGTGCGCGTCTTCGAGGTGAACCGGCTGGACGAGATCGTCAAGGTCCACCACGACAAGGCCCGCCAGCCGCAACCCGGCAATGACGTGCACCTGACTGTCGACCTCGACATCCAGAGCCTCGTCGAGCGCCAGCTGCGTCGCGGGCTCGACGAGGCCCGGGACCAGCCGCCGCCCGAGGATCCCGATGCCCCCCGCTTCGTGGCCTCGGCCGGCGCGGCGGTGGCCCTAGACCCGCGGGACGGCTCGATCCTGGCCATGGCGTCGTTCCCCACCTACGACCCGAGGGAGTTCGTGGACGGGATCTCGCGGCGGCTGTTCAACGATCTGACCGCGGAGGAGAACTACTCGCCGATCCTCAACCGGGCCATCCAGGGCCTCTACGCGCCCGGCTCCACCTTCAAGGTGGTGACCGCCTACGCCGCTCTCGAACAGGGAGTGATAGCCGACACCGGTGCCGCGCTGACCGGTGTCGACGAGTTCTACCGGGACACCGGCACCTACCGCTATCCGTTCTGTCTCGAGGAGTCCGATACGTGTCTGTTCGAGAGTCCCTACTGCTGCGAGCGCGGCGTGGACCTGCGAGACGCCATCACTGTGTCGAGCGACACCTACTTCTACCGGATCGGGGGGGAGGGCTTCTTCCGGCGGCGCGCGCCCCTCGACGAGGGCATCCAGGAGACGGCCGAGGCCTTCGGCCTCGGCTCCCACACGGGGGTCCCGCTGCCTCACGAGAGGTCCGGTGTCGTGCCCGACCGGGAGTACTACGACTACCAGTTCGAGCAGGGCGTCTTCCTGCGGGGCGGTGACCAGTGGTTCGCGGGCGACACCATCAACCTGGCCATCGGCCAGGGCAACCTCCTGGCCACGCCGCTACAGATGGCCAACCTATACGCAGCGCTGGCCAGCGAGGGGAAGCTCCACCAGCCCAACATCGCCTCCAAGATCACCGACCGCAACGGCAACGTCCTAGAGGAGTTCGGCCCGAGGCTCGTGCGGGAGCTCGATTGGAAGGCCGCGCTGTCCACACCGCTGCTCGACGGGCTGAACGGAGTGACCGCGCTCAACATCCCGAGCCCCACCAGCGATGAGGCCCTGTTGCGGGGAACCGCCTACGAGGCCTTCAACCTTCCCGCCGAAGGGGGAGTCGACTTCCCGCTGAGCGCGTGGCCGGTAGCGGGCAAGACGGGCACGGCTGAGAAGCAGGGCAAGGCCGACTTCGCCTGGTTCGCGGCGTTCGGGCCGGCGCCGTGGCCCGAGCGCGGCTTCGACTACAACCCCGAGGTGGTCGTCACGATGGTGTTGGAGGAGGCCGGCTTCGGCGGTGATGTGGCCGCGCCGGCTGTGGCTCGCATCCTCCTTCCGATCGCCACCGGCACGGTGGAGCGGGCCCGCACGGCCAAGGAGGTGGACGCCTGCTACGGGGAGGTCAAGCTGCTGGTGTCGTTCCTCGAGGGAATCCGTACCGGTGAGATCAAGGTCGATTCCGACGGCGTGCCGATCTCCGCGGAGCGGCCTGTGCTGTCACAAGAGTGCGCTGAACTGGTGGGCGGCGAGATCGCGGTGGAGCAGCGAGGACTGGACGCCCTGCTGTGACTGTCCTCGCGTCCCCACCCGAGACCGAGAACCTCGAGCGCGAGAAGGATCCCTGGTGGCTGCTCATCGACCCGTTCCTGATCCTCTCCGCGCTGGCCATCGCGGCGATGGGGTCGGTTCTGGTGTACTCGGCTACCAGGGGCGTGGTGGACGACTTCACCGAGCCCAACAACTCCTTCCTCGAGCGGCAAGTCCTGTTCATCACCATCGGAGTTGTGGTGGCCGCCGTCGCGGCCTTCATCGCTCCCAGGCACATGAGGCGGCTCTACCCGCTCGCCTACGCGGCGATGATGGGCGCCCTGTGGCTGGTGCTGCAGGTGGGCGTCGAGGTGAGCGGCACCCAGGGCTGGTTCTCCCTCGGCACGTTCAGGATGCAGCCGTCGGAGCCCGGAAAGCTGGTGGTGATAGTGGGTCTGGCCCTGCTGCTGTCACCGCGCGCCGGTGGTGGTGCCGGCCTGACCCGGTTGGCGCTCGCCCTGGTGCTGACCGCCGCGCCGATCGGTCTGCTGCTGCTCCAGCCCGACCTCGGAACCATGCTCGTGTACCTGGTGATCGCCCTCCTGAGCGTGGTCGCGAGCGGCATCAAGCTCCGCTGGATCGCGCTGCTGGCAGTCGTCGCCGCGGTGGGCATCGTGGGCGTGCTGCGTTCCGACGCGCTGGCCGACTACCAGGAGGCCCGCCTGCGGGTGTACCTGTTCACCCCGTCGGAGGTGAGCGACGATGCGGCCACCTACGCCTTCAATGTCGAGCAGGCCCAGATCGCCATCGGCAACGGCGGGCTGCGTGGGCAGGGGCTGTTCGAGGGAACCCAGACCAGGTCCGACCTGGTGCCCGAGCAGCAGACCGACTTCATCTTCACGGTGGCCGGTGAGGAGCTGGGCCTGCGGGGCGCGGCGCTGCTGATCGGCCTGTACGCGGTCCTGCTGTTCCGCATCTGGCGGACGGCTCAGATCGCGGCGACGCCGTTCGAGCGGCTCCTCTGCGGCGGGGTGTTCGCCATGTTCCTGTTCCAGATGTTCCAGTCGGTCGGCATGACCATGGGGATGATGCCGGTCACCGGCATCCCGCTTCCGCTGGTCAGCTACGGCGGATCCTCGATGCTCACGTCGATGGCCGCGCTCGGGCTGGTCGCGGGCGTGTACCGCCGCCGCCTCGACATCGAAGGGATGCTCAACCAGCAGATGTAGGCTGGCATAGTGACGAACCTGTGGCATCGACTTGAGCCTCTGCTGCCCCAGGTGTCCAAGCCCGCCCGCTACATCGGCGGCGAGCACGGGATGCAGACCCCCGTCCACGGCGGTGGCATCGTGTCGTGGCTGCTCACCTATCCCGACACCTACGAGATCGGCCTGCCCAACCAGGGCCTGCAGATCCTCTACGAGATCCTCAACGAGCGTCCCGACGCGGCCGCTGAGCGCGCCTACGCCCCCTGGGTGGACCTCGAGGCACAGATGAGGGCCGAGGGGCTGCCGCTGTTCTCGCTCGACACCCACCGCCCGGCCGCGCTGTTCGACGTCATAGCGTTCAACCTCTCAGCCGAGCTCACCTACACGAACCTTCTGAACTGCATCGACCTCGCGGGTGTGCCGGTCCACAGCCGGCTGCGGCACGAGGCCGATCCGCTGATCGGGGCCGGGGGCCACTGCACCTACAACCCCGAGCCGCTCGCCGACTTCGTCGACTTCGTCGTGCTAGGCGACGGCGAGGAGGCGGTGGGCGACATCACCGAGGTGCTGCGGGACTGGAAGACCTCAGGCCGACCCGGCGGCCGTGAAGGGATCCTCAGGGCCCTGGCCCGGGTGCCCGGGGTCTACGTGCCGTCGCAGTACCGGCCCGTCTACGACGGTGGCCGGCTCGCGGCCATGGAACCGCGCCACCCCGACGTACCGGCCGTCGTCGAGAAGCGCACCGTGGCCGATCTCGCCGACTGGCCCTATCCCAAGCGCCAACTGGTCCCGCTCACCGAGGTGGTGCACGATCGCCTCAACGTCGAGGTCTTCAGGGGCTGCACCCGGGGCTGCCGCTTCTGCCAGGCCGGCATGATCACCCGGCCGGTGCGCGAGCGCCCGGCCGAACAGGTGCGCACCATGGTCGGCGAGGGCCTGCGCCGCACCGGCTACGACGAGGTGGCCCTCACGTCGCTGAGCACCGCCGACTTCAGTGGCATCGAGCAGGTCGTGGCCTCCACCGTCGACGACTCCGGCTGCGGTCAGGTCTCGGTATCGCTGCCCAGCCTGCGCGTCGACGCCTTCACCGTCGGCATCGCGGCTCAGATCCAGCGGGCCCGCCGAACCGGGCTCACCTTCGCACCCGAGGCGGGCACGTGGCGGATGCGCCAGGTGA
This sequence comes from Candidatus Aldehydirespirator sp., assembly GCA_965221605.1. Classification (GTDB taxonomy): domain Bacteria; phylum Actinomycetota; class Acidimicrobiia; order Acidimicrobiales; family Aldehydirespiratoraceae; genus Aldehydirespirator. The sequence goes on along the minus strand of CBDCSK010000009.1, from coordinate 131,872 downwards.
TCAACAAGCTCATCACCGAAGACGACCTCTACACCGCGGTGGAGTCGGCCTACTCGCAGGGGTGGCGCCGGATGAAGCTCTACTTCCTCACCGGCCTGCCCACCGAGACCGACGAGGACACGCTCGGCATCGCGGAGCTGGCCCGCAACTGCGTGGCGCTGGGCCGGGCCCACGTGCGGTCACCGTCGGTCACGGTGTCCGTCGGCGGCTTCGTGCCCAAGCCGTTCACCCCGTTCCAGTGGTTCGGGCAGAACACCACCGTGGAGCTGAGGCGCAAGATCGGCTTGCTGCGCGACGATCTGCGCCGGGCCAGGGGCGTGCAGCTCAAGTGGCACGACGCGGCCGCCAGCCTGGCCGAGGGACTGGCCAGCCGGGGCGACCGCCGGCTCGGTCCGGTCATCGAGCACGTGTGGCGAAACGGAGGCACCTTCCAGGAGTGGTCCGAGCACTTCGACCTGCAGCGGTGGCAGGCCGGGGCGGACGCCTGCGGGATCGACATCGACTCCTGGGTGCACCGCCATCGCACGTTCGACGAGGTGCTGCACTGGGATCACCTGTCGGCCGGTCTCCACAAGGACTTCCTGTGGCAGGACTGGCGCGACGCCCTCGACGAGGTCGGCCTCGAGGACTGCCGGTGGACGCCGTGCTATGACTGCGGTGCGTGCACCGGCTACGGCATCGAGCACGTGGTGGCCTCCGCGGTCCCTCCGGCGGGAGGCAGCCAGGGCACCGGCATGGACACCTCGCGGGGCGGGGCCGTCCCGGTGCGCCTGAGCGAGCGGGGACGAGAGGCCGAGCGGATCGGGAGCGCGGCGTGACATCGTCAAGGGTGAGGATCCGCTTCTCCAAGCACGGCAAGGTCCGCTTCACCTCCCACCGGGACGTGGCCCGGATCTGGGAGCGGGCGCTGCGGCGCGCCGGCGTGGGTGTGGCCTACTCGGCCGGGTTCAACCCCCGGCCCAAGATCGCGTTCGGGCTGGCCCTGTCCACCGGATACTCCTCCGACGCCGAGTACCTCGACGTCGAGTTGGATCCGGACCGGGAGGCCGGCATCGACACCGAGACCCTCGTCGCAGCGCTGACCGCGTCGCTGCCGGCGGGAATGACAGCGCTGACCGCGGCCGGTCTCGCCGGTGGCGAGCCGTCGCTGCAGCACGCGGTGACGAGCTGTACATGGAGGATCGACGCGGCCGGCGCCGACGCTGACGAGGCGTCGGAGGCGCTGGCGCGGGCCATGGCCCGCAGCGAGTTGCTCGTGCAACGCGAGCGCAAGGGGCGGCTGGACACCGATGACATCCGGCCCGCCGTGCTGGCCGCCGAAGTGCAGGGGAATATCACAGACGGTGTGAGGCTCATCGCCGAGCTGGGCACGAAACCGCGGGCGGTGCGCCCGCCGGAGCTGCTCGCGAGCCTCGACCCGCCGCTCAGCCTTTTGCGGGCCCACCGTCTTCACCAATGGATCGCAACCGACGGGCTCCAGCGCCGCGAACCGCTGGCAGTCGCCGAGCTGTCGGTCGCAGGAGCAGGAGTCGCATCATGACGAGCCTGCTCACGTACTCGAAGGAACACAATGAGCAACGAACGACACGCGGCTGGCGCGCCCCGCGCCGCCGAGAAGGAAGCGCCGAGACCTAAGCCGGAGGCGAAGAAGCAATCCGGGAAGCAAGCACAGGCGTCGAAGCCTGACGCAGCCAAGAAGGCCGGATCGGCCGGAGGCTCGACCGGCGGCCGGTCCGGCAGCCAGCGCCGCCCCGATCAGCCGGCGGCCCGCAAGCCCAAGATCGGCGACACCCGCCCCGCCCCGCCGCCTCCGGACGCCGGCGGGCGCCGAACCGACGGGCGTGGGAACGAAGCCGGCTCCGCGGCCGGCGGGCGGCGAAGGAGGCGCCGGCGCGGCGGCGGGAACCGATCCGGTCAGAAGTCCCGCCAGCCCGCCGTGGTGGAGGCCGTCACCTACGACGAGCCGGTGGAGCTCGACGAGAAGAGCCTCAAGGGGCGCAGGGGCCGCACCCGCAAGGGCCAGGCTCTCGGCCGGTACCTGATGTGCGTCCACGTCAGCGGGCAGGCCACCCAGATCGCGGTGCTCGAGGGCAGGCGCCTCATCGAGTTCAGGGTCTCCCGCCCGGCCGACGACGTGAGCCAGATCCACGGCAACATCTATCTGGGTCGGGTGCAGAACGTCCTGCCCGGCATGGAGACCGCCTTCGTCGATATCGGCACGCCCAAGAACGCGGTGCTGTACCGGGGGGACGTCCAGTACGACCCCGACGAGATCGAGGGCGGCCGCACAGACGGTGGTCCGGTCAAGCCCCGCATAGAGGAGCTGCTCCGGCCCAAGCAGTCGATCCTGTGCCAGGTCACCAAGAACCCGATCGGCGAGAAGGGTGCCCGCCTCACCCAGGACGTCTCCCTCGCCGGCCGGTTCGTGGTCCTGGTGCCGAAGTCGACGGGATTCGGGATCTCCAAGCGCCTCCCCGACGCCGAGCGCAGGCGTCTGCGGTCGATCCTCGAGAAGGTCAAGCCAGACGGTCATGGGCTGATCATGCGGACTGCGGCCGAGAAGGTCACCGCGGCCGAGATCGAGCGAGATGTCGAGCGCCTGCTGCGCCAGTGGAAGGACATCGAGAAGCTGGCCAAGTCGTCGTCGGCTCCCGCGCTGCTGTACCGGGAGCCCGAAGCACCCCTGCGCCTCATCCGTGAGGAGCTGAACGCCGACTACCGGGGCGTGATCATCGACGATCAGGACCTCTACTCGAAGGTGTCCGGCTATATCTCGTCGATCATCCCTCCGCTCGCGGACCGGGTCGAGCACTACGACGCAGGCCGGCAGGACCTGCCGCTGTTCGAGCGCTACTACGTCACCGAACAGCTCAAGAAGGCACTCGAGCCCAAGGTGTGGCTGCCCTCGGGCGGCTCGCTCATCATCGAGCACACCGAGGCTCTCACCGTGGTCGACGTCAACACGGGCAAGAACGTCGGCAAGTCCAGCCTCGAGGAGACGGTGCTGGCCAACAACCTGGAGGCTGCCGACGAGCTGGCCCGCCAACTGCGGCTGCGCGACATAGGCGGCATCATCGTCGTGGACTTCGTGGACATGGAGGTGGCCGCCAACCGGGCCCGGGTGACCAAGCGCTTCCGCGAGGCTCTGGCCCGGGACAAGACCCGTACGCAGGTGCTGGACATCAGCGGTCTCGGGCTGATGGAGATGACCCGCAAGCGCAGCGGCGAGGGACTGCTCGAGTCGCTGTCGGACATCTGCAGCGACTGCTCGGGCCGGGGCTTCCGGCTGCTGGCCGACCTGATCGACTGACACGAGCCCGGCGGGTCCGCCCCGACCGGACCGTTCCGGCCGGCGGGTCCTGTCGTCTCGCCGTCCGTTCGACCGACAGGGCTTCGCCCTATCGTCGGTCGCCCGGACTCGCCGCCACCCGCCGGCCTGTCGGGGGCGCCGTTATTGCGGCGTGGAGCGACATGGTGGTGCCGCTACGATTCGATGGCTATGTACGCAGTGGTCCAGACGGGCGGTAAGCAGTACCGCGTCGAGCAGGGCTCCACTATCGAGGTAGAGCGGGTCGGCGAGCCCGGCTCGGAGGTCTCGCTGCGCCCGGTGCTGCTGGTGGACGGTGAGAGCGTGCTGGCGACGCCGGACGATCTGGCCGGAACGAGCGTGACCGCGGTCGTGGTGGACGAGCACCGCGGTCCCAAGATCCGCGGCTTCACCTACAAGTCCAAGAGCAACCAGCGCCGCCGGTGGGGTCACCGCCAGACGCTGGCCACCCTTGAGATCACCGACATCCAGAGGGGCTGATCCGACATGTCCAAGACCAAGGGCGGGGGATCGACCCGCAACGGCCGCGACTCGAACGCGCAGCGTCTCGGCGTGAAGGTCTACGACGGTGGCCGGGTGCTGGCCGGGGCCATCCTCGTGCGCCAGCGGGGCACCAGGATCCATCCGGGAACCAACGTGGGCAAAGGTGGCGACGACACCCTGTTCGCCAAGGCCGACGGCGTCGTGCGCTACGGCTCCCGCCACGGCCGCAAGCTGGTCGAGGTAGTCCCAGCCGAAGCCTGACGGTGCCGGCCGGGTCGTTCCGGCCGGCGGGTCCTGTCGTCGAGCCCGTTCGACCGACACGGGCTTCGCCCTATTCGTCGGTCGCTCGGACTCGCCGCCACCCGCCGGCCTGTCTGGTCGCAGCTCACCTCTATCCCGGGCGCCGACGGCTCGATCTGTCCCCGTCGGCAGGGCCTCCGCTTAGTCTTTAGGGGTGTCCGGGTTTGTTGATGAGTGCAATCTGCATGTCACCGCGGGTGACGGGGGTGCCGGGTGCGTTGCATTCCGCAGGGAGGCCCGGGTGGCCCGGGGCGGTCCGGCCGGTGGGGACGGCGGCCGCGGCGGCGAAGTCTGGCTGGTCGCCGATCGCAACGTCGCCTCGCTGCTGGCGTTCCGGGACCATCCCCATCGCCGGGCCGGCAACGGCAAGCACGGCTCCGGCAACAACCGCCACGGGGCCCGGGGCGACGATGTCGATGTGAGGGTCCCGGTGGGCACGGTGGTGCTCGACCATTCAGACCATTCGCAGCTCGCCGACCTGTCGGCCCACGGTGAGCGCTGGCTGGCGGCGCACGCCGGCGACGGTGGTCGGGGCAACGCCCGGTTCCTGTCCAACCGCCGGCGGGCTCCGGCGTTCGCCGAGCAGGGCGAGTTCGGCGAGCAGCGCTGGCTGCGGCTGGAGTTGAAGCTGCTGGCCGACGTGGCCATCGTCGGCTTTCCCAACGTGGGCAAGTCCACGTTCATCAGCCGGGTGTCCGCGGCCAAGCCGAAGATTGCCGACTATCCCTTCACGACGCTGGAGCCCAACCTCGGGGTGGTCCGTCTCGACGACACCTTCGAGATGGTCCTGGCCGACATCCCCGGTCTGATCGAGGGCGCCAGCGAGGGCCGCGGCTTGGGCCACCGGTTCCTGCGCCACGTCGAGCGGGCCCGGGTGCTGCTGGTGCTGATCGACCTCTGCGAGCTGGCCGGCTGCGGCCCCGACGAGCAGTTGTCGGTGCTGTTGCGGGAGCTGGGCCGGTACCGCCCCGAGTTGGCCGAGCGTCCCCGGCTGGTGGTGGGCAGCCGGGCCGACACCGCGCCCGACGAGAGCTTCGGCTCTGCGGGCGGGCGCCTGTCGTCGGTCACCGGCGAGGGGGTGTCCGAGGTGCTCGGTGAGCTCAGCCGGATGGTGACCGAGGCCCGGGTAAGCGAGCCTGTCCTCGAGGTGCCGGTCGTGCACCGGCCCCTGCCCCACGCTCAGGAGGTGACGGTAAGCCGCGGCGATGACGGAGCCTGGACCGTGCTGGGACGGGCCGCGGCGCGGGCGGTGGCCCTCAGCGACCTGACCGATCCCGGCGCGCAGGCCTATGTCCAGGATCGGCTGCGCAGCCTCGGTGTCGAGAAGGCGCTGGCCTCCGCCGGCGCGGTCACCGGCGACGAGGTGTGCATCGGGGACTTCAGCTTCACCTACTACGACGACGCCGAGGCTGCTGTCTCCGGAGCCATGGGCGGGAGCGACCGATGAGCTCGGAGGCGGCGGCCCGCACCATTGTGGCCAAGATCGGTACGTCGTCGATCACCGACGTCGCCGGCGCGATCGATCGCGCCCCCATCGAGAAGTTCTGCAACGAGGTGGTCGCCCTGCGTTCACAGGGGTGCCGGGTGGTGGTAGTCACCAGTGGTGCCATCGCGGCCGGGCTCCCCGAGCTCGGCATGGGCGGCGATCGGCGGCCGTCGGCCATGGAGACGCTGCAGGCGGTGGCCACGGTCGGCCAGAGCGCTCTCATGGGCATGTACCGCGAGGTGTTCTCCGGCCTGGGTGTGGTGGCCGGCCAGGTGCTGCTGGTGCCCCTCGACTTCGTGATCCGCACCCAGTACGTGCACGCCGCGTCCACCCTGCGCAAGCTGCTGGACCTGGGTGTGGTGCCCGTCGTCAACGAGAACGACGCGGTGGCCGACGACGAGATCCGGTGGGGCGACAACGACCGTCTGGCCGCCCTGGTGGCCAACCTCGTTCAGGCCGATCTGCTCGTGCTGCTGACCGACACCGCGGGAGTGCTGACCGAGGACCCGCGCCGGAACGCCGAGGCCTCGCTCATCGAGGAGATCGTGGAGTTCGACCAACATCTCCAGAGCCGGGTCGGGGGCGCCGGAACGGACCGGGGCAGTGGCGGCATGGCATCCAAGCTCACCGCGGCCCGGGTTGCCTCGCTGTCGGGAGTGCCCACTGTGATCGCCGACGCCAAGCGGCCCGGCGTGCTCGCCGACGCCGCAGCCGGGGTTGCCGGGGTGGGAACGGTGGTGCGGGCCTCGGCCCAGAGGCTGCCGGCCCGCAAACTGTGGATCGGCTTCGCGGTGGGGTCCCAGGGAGAGATCGCGGTCGACTCGGGGGCCCGGGCCGCGCTCGAGCGGGGCAAGTCGCTGCTCGCCATCGGTGTGCGGTCGGTGTCAGGGACCTTCGACGCGGGCGCGCCGGTCGAGGTGCGCGAGACGGGGGGAGAGGTGTTCGCCAAGGGCCTCGCCCGTCACAGCAGCGACGAGCTGCGCACCGCCGCCGGCCGCCGCCGCGAGGACCTGCCCCCCGGCGCCCCCCACGTGGTGGTCCACGCCAACGACCTGGTAGTCCTGCCCGGCCCCTGAAGCCTGCCGCTGGCTACGATGTTCAGTGATCAGTTCCGGCATGGATGAGACCAATGTCTGACAACACCGTCGACGATTCCCTGCATGTGCCCTCCATGCAGATCGAGGGCTTCCGCGGCATTGAGAGTCTGACCATCAACCGCCTCGGCCGAGTGACGCTGTTAGCGGGCCGGAACGGCACTGGCAAGACAACCGTGCTCGACGCAGTCCGCATCTTCGCCGACCGCGGTTATGCGACATCGATGGCCGAAGTGCTGCGGCAAAATGAAGAGTTCGACATCAGCTCGCACGGCGACGATGGATCGCAAGCACTGCTTGACTTCGCGGCACTGTTCCACGGAAGGGTCTCCGCGGAGGGAGCGATGTTCCGGGTGGGCGCGGTGGAATCCGATGGTCCGATGCTGAGCGTCTCAATCGTGAATGCCGACGATGTTCCCAAGGAGCGCCGCGGCAAGAGATGGGACTTGGCTTCAGCGAGGACGGGTCAGGTACTGAGCGTCTCCTTTGGAGACTTCGACGGCTACGCCTCGCCATCTCCCTCCGATATGCCAGCGATATCCCGACGGTTCATACGCCGAGGGATGACGCAGGATCTCTGGCCTGATCCCATCAAGTGCCTGTCGCTTGGGCCAGAGCCGCTGCCAAGCCCGAGACTCGACGAACTCTGGGGCGAGATCGCGCTCACGCCGGATGAGGAAGCGGCGGTTGAGTCCATGCGGCTAGCCGTTCATTCCGAGATCGATGGCGTGGCCCTGGTTCCTGGCGCTGACCGTTCTCATCGTCTGTTCCTCGTGCGTCTGAACGGACATCGCGTCCCACTCCCCAGTCTTGGAGATGGTGCCGTAAGGTTGTTCGGCGTCGCGGTCGCGCTGGCCGGCTCGGCTGGTGGTCTGCTGCTAATCGATGAGGCCGAGAACGGCATCCACCATTCGTTGCAGCACGACTTCTGGCGCCTGGTGCTTCGCGCCGCGGCAGACAACAACGTCCAGGTCATCGCAACGACTCACGGTTGGGACTGCATCAGGGGATTCGCGTCCGCTTCTTGCGAGAACAACGATGTGGAGGGCGTCGTGGTTCGCTTGGAGCGCGACGGTGGCGGCCTCCGTGCGGTCGAGTATTCCGAAGAGGAACTTGAGACAGCCACGAGTCAGGGCATAGAGGTCAGGTAACGGCCCGATGGCTCTGCCTCGCGGAACCCCTGTCCGTTGCAGGGCGAAGGTTCCGGAGGCTGTCCGGCCGGGTCTCCCGGGATGGCGGCCCGGCGCCCACAGCACGAACGCGCGTTCGGAAAATGTCACACCCGGTCCGTAAGTTGTCAGGCTATGTCTCGTCACCGGGCCGTTCTTCAATCAGCCGTTCTTCAGAGGGCTTCGTCGACCGACGTAGTGTTGGCGAGATGTCCGCCGTCTGCTCCTACGGAACGAAGGCGGCTGATCATGGCTGACCTGTATCACCGACAGTTGGCGCTGAACGAGGCTCGGCCTCGTGAGCCGATGACGGACAATATCGAGGGTGGTAAGGGGAGCGTTTTCTATCGGGCGCACTCGTACCACACGAAGGTGCCGGTAGAGGGGCTCATCCAGCTGATCGAGCACTACACAGATCCTGGCGATGTGGTGCTTGACCCGTTCTGCGGTTCCGGGCAGACAGGTGTTGCGGCAGTGCTGACTGGGCGGCGCGCCGTGATATCCGATCTGTCGCCGGCCGCGGTCCACATTGCTCGCGGGTACACGGCGCGGGTCGACCCTGATCGCTTCAGGCAGGTCGCATCGGAGCTACTTGCCGGGCTCAGGCCGTTGGAGATGGATCTCTATGGGGTGCCCGGGGGTCGGATCGAGTACACGGTCTGGTCCGACGTGTATCGGTGCTTGATGTGTGAGCGTGAGGTCCTGTTCTGGGACGCGGCTGTGGACCATGAGGCGGGGGCTGTCCTCAAGAGGCTGTCGTGTCCCGTGGGCCACGGGCCCTTCAAGAAGACGGATCTCCGTTGGCTGCGTTCCCAGCCGGTGCAAGAGAACATCAGCCTCGACGGTCAAGCGGCTCGACTCGTGAGGCCGGTCGAGACTGCGGGGCAGGGAAACCGAGTCGAACGGTCCAAGGTCCCGCACTGGTACCCGAGCGTTGCCTGGGAATCATGGCGCGAGATGTGGCGAGCCCAGCACGAGGTTCAAGGGATCGTCACCTCGGCTGACTTCTTCACGGCGCGCAATCTGTACGCGCTGTCGGCACTCTGGAATGCGATCGGGCAGGTCGAGGAAGACTCGGTTCGCGCCGGCCTTCGCTTCGTGTTCACCGCGAGCGTCAACCGTGCCTCTCGTCGCTACCAGTGGCATCCGAGGCGGCCGACCAACGTCCTGTCGTCCACCATGTACCTGGCATCGCTGAACTATGAGTTCAACGTGTTCAGCCTCTTCCGCCGCAAGCTCGCCACCATCGCCGACATGTACCGGCGGACCTGGGACGCGCCTGGATCGTGTGAAGTACACCTCGGATCCGCCGAGCAGCTCGCGTGGGTCGCGGATGGCAGCGTCGATTATGTGTTCACCGATCCGCCCTTCGGCTCGAACATCTACTACAGCGACTCGTCGTTCCTGTGGGAGGCGTGGCTGGGTGAGCAGACCGACGTTGCTGCTGAGACTGTGGTCAACAGGCGGTTGACGGCCGAGTTGGGCCGAACGACGCTCGACGATTATGAGAAGGCGATGAGCCGGGCGATGGGGGAGATCAGTCGTGTGATGCGGCCGGGTGCTTGGGCTTCGCTGCAGTTCCACAACTCCGATGATGCGGTCTGGTCGTCCATTCAGAACGCTGTCGATTCGGCGGGGCTGCGGGTGGAGGCTGCTGTCGTGATGGACAAGGGGCAGGCGTCGTTCAAGGGACTCCGGCATGAGGACAAGGGTGAGAAGGTCGCGAACTTCGACCTCGTGATGCACCTTGCTGCTGGAACCCAGGCCAGCCCCATTGCTCAGCGCCGCGAAGTGGATCGAGCCGAGATCGAGAAGGAACTAAGGGAGTACGTCGCGCGTCAGCCTGCATCGCGTCGCACTACGCCGTGGCTGCACTCGCAGGTGATGCGACATTTGCTCGCCGAGGGCGCATCGCCCGCCGGCTGGAGCTTCGCCGCCGTCGAGTCTCTGTTGGGCGAGATTCTTGAGAGGAGGGGTACCTCATGGCATCTGCCTGTCACCAGCAAGTAGTCCAGCGGTCGTTGGCCGCCCATGAGCCGCTACCCGAGTATGTGGCCGGCTCGAAGGGTGGGCCTTGGTACACGTCGCACACCTATCCCACCAAAGTCCCGCCTGAGACGATCAAGCCCTTCATAGAGGCGTCGACCGTGCCGGGTGGATTGGTCGCCGATCCGTTCTGCGGATCCGGCATGACGGGAGTTGCCGCAGTGCTCACGGGCCGGCGGGCGGCACTATCTGACCTGTCACCCGGTGCGGTGCACCTCGCCCGCAACCACACGCGACGTGTGTCCCCCGAGATGCTGGTCGGGGCGATCGCCACGCTTGACCGCTCGTGGATGCGTCGCACGGAGCGCGATCTCTACTGGTCGTCGGTCGACACCGATGACGGGGTAGTCCACGGGCTGGCGCGCCACACCGTCTGGTCGGAGGTCTATGAGTGCCCGGCCTGCGCGTCGGAGATCGTCCTTTGGGATGCGACTGAGCCCGATCGGCCGCTGCCCCGTGACATTCGGTGCGGCGGCTGCAGGTGGTGGTTCGACCGGAGAGGTGGTGTGCCGATCGCATCCGTGCCGCGTTGGATCACGCTCGCACCAGAGTCAGGCGGGAAGCTGGTCCATGGTGATCCCACCGTCGAAGCACTCAGCCGGATCGACAAGATCGGAGGTCAGCGGATCACGCGTTGGGTGCCGACTGCGCCGATCGACTCGTCCCGCGAGATGTACATACGGTCGGCGCTGCATCTTCGCGGGGTGCGAACGGTCGCCGACATGTTCGCTCGCCGGCCAGCTATAGCGCTGTCCCGACTGTGGCATCGGATTGGCCAAGTCGACGATCCGGCGGTTCGCGAGGCGCTGCAGTTCGCATTCACCAATACGGCATGGCATGCCAGCCGCATGCGGCGCTACAACGCGAAGGGAGGCCAGCGTCCGCTCACAGGCACTCTCTTCATCCCGCAGCTGATCTCGGAGCCCAACGTCTTCGAAGTGTTCCGCCACCAGGTACGCCAGGTGTGCCGGCTGTACGACGTACTCCCGGACGGCGATGTCGACGTGACCCAGGCGTCGGCGACAGACCTGCGGTGGCTCGCAGATGACTCCGTCGACTACGTGTTCACTGATCCGCCGTTCGGCAACAACATCCACTACGCCGACTGCAACATCGTTTGGGAGTCGTGGCTGGGAGATCCGACCGACAACGACCAAGAGATCGTCGTCAACAAGTCGCGTCGCGTCGAAGACGGAGGCAAGACCGTCAGCGACTATCAGCGGCTGCTCACGGACGCCTTCCGAGAGGCAAAGCGTGTCGTCGTCCAAGACGGGCGCGTCTCGGTCGTCTTTCACAACTCGGATGACGCCGTGTGGAGTGCGCTCCTCGACGCGGTAGAGGATGCGGGCCTCCGCCAGGCGGAGGTGTCGATCCTCGACAAGGGTCAACGCAGCCAGAAGGGCTACAAGGTCCGGCGAGGAGAGCTTGTGCCGTTCTACGACCTCGTCATGACCTTCGATGTCACGACGAGAGGCGCCCCGCGGCTCAACGGTGCGGGCGACCTAGCCGTCGATGCCGTGACGGCACACCTTGAGAGTCTTGAGCGCAGCACCTCACCGCAGCGCCAGCTCGACTACCTCTACTCCGTCGCCGTGGGCGCAGTGATCGACGGTGGCGCGAAGCCTGACGGACTCTCGCTCCGGGCGTTCGAGCAACTCTGCAACGATCGATTCGAGCGAGTCGGCAGCGCGTATTACGTGTAGGCCACGGGCGAGTCTGGAGCGGCGACAGTGACCGACCTGCTTCCCAAGGCGGAGCTCCACGAGCGATTCAACACGGCCCTCGGCTCCGCCTCCGTAGCAGTCGACACAGATAGCAGCGGCGAGCTGGTGGTGTGCCTTCGGCCCCCGCTGCCCCAGCGGGTCCGGGTGGACATCTACAACGCAACGAACCCGCCTGGTGGCCGGCCCACGCCAGAACACAAGATTCAACTCGGTCTCACCGGTCAGCGAAGAGATGAGCGGCGAGACTTCGATTGGTCAGGCGTCGATCTCGTGCTTCTGTGCGGCTATGTACCCGAACACGATGTCTTCGTGTTCTGGGACGCGACCATGCATGTTCAGTTCCCACACTCGAAGAATCTCCAGGTCAAGTCCGCCAACATCGAGGCTGCGGCTGCGGCGGGCGTGCGCGTCCGCCAGGACCGTCGCCTGATGACCGGGATGGAGGTCGTGATCTGCACCCCCAGCCAGTTGGTGGTCGAGGCCATCGAGGAGCGCGCTTCACGTGGGGAAGTCGGCTCGCGCGACGTGGCCGCGCCGACAACCGGGGGACAGCCGTACCTGCATCCTCCATCCGGTGGCTCCGCCACCCCCCGGTCTCGGGTATTCAGATTCGATCCTGATGCGATCGACCGAGGAACGGACGCGCACAAGAAGATCCAGAACCAGCTAGCGGACGCTGTCTGCGCGCGTGGGTGGGAGCCACTGTCGCCAAGCGATTCCGATCCTCTCTTCGATGTCGGCTGGATTGCGGCTGATGCGGCCTGGATCGCGGAGGTGAAGAGCCTCACGCCCGCCAACGAGGAACGCCAGCTACGGCTGAGTCTCGGACAGGTACTCAGCTACGCGCACCTCGTCGATTGGGGGTTCGAGAACAACCACCCCGTGCTGGCCGTCGAGCGGGAGCCATCGTCAGCGTATTGGCCTGAACTCTGCGAGTCCCACGGCGTTGCCCTGTCGTGGCCCGAAGTGTTCGACGAGCTACTCAACTCCTGCGGCTGATACGGGAACCGCCGTACCTCTGGCTCCAGGCGCCCACCGCGCAGCTGAGTTGGAACGGGCCCCGGCCTCGGTGGTCCTGTCCGGCTCCTGAACGAGCCGCTCGTCAGCTGGAGATGCCTGTAGCGCGGCGTTCAGTCGTTCGGGGTAACCGGCGCCTCGGAGTCAGCCGTCTCCACGACGGTGGCCTCGACTATCTCGTCAGGCTCCGGCGCGGGAAGGCCTAGATTCTCCCTCATCTGCTCGAGGCGAGCCTTCGCCTCCTTGTTGCGGGCCGCCTCCTCGATCTCGAGCATGCTGACCTCTGGGCCGCCCTCGGCTAGCTCGGCCATGCCTTTCGCCTTGGCGTAGCGGGCCTCGATCTTGTCCCGGATCTCGTTGAAGGTCGGCAGTTCCTCCCCGACTGCTTCCGACAGCGAGGTCATCGCCTCGTTCATCTGCTCCTGCATGCGGGCCTGATCGAGCTGGCCCAGCAGCCTCTGGCGCTGCCGCAGCTTCTCCTGCAGGCTCAAGGAGTTCTGAGTGACGGCTGCCTTGGCTTCATCGGACGCCTGCGATGTCTGCAAGTAGAGGTCCTTGAGGCTCTCGATCTCCTGTTCGAGCGTGATCATCCGGCCCGCGAGCTGCTCGGCGGCGGCGTTGTAGGACTTGGCTTTGGTCTGGTCGCTGTCCGAGACGGCTTCCTGAGCCATCATCAGGGCGCGGCGGGCGTTGACGTTGACTCTCTCCAACTCCGTGATGGCCCGGTTCAGCCGCATCTCGGTCTGCTTCTGGTTTGCTATGACGTTCGCGGCCTGATCCTTGAGACGGCGATGCTGCTCGCGGGCCTCGCCGATGGCCTGCTCCAGCTGGGTCTTCGGATCCGCCTTCTCCTCCCAGCGGCCCCCCAGGCGGGCAGTCAGGTACTTCCAGCGGCGCTTTAGGAGCTTCCACATGGCTTGAACTCTAGTCCCGCGAGGTCCATAGCGCCCTGCGCAATGGCTGGAGCAGGAGGTCGGCCTCGGCTACGCCGCTGCGGAAGGCCACCAGCCCGTAGACGAGAACCGCGGCCGCGGCCACCAGCGGCGCCGACAGGATCGACGGCCAGCCGTCCACCAGCAGCTTGAGCGCGGCGGTCGCCGCGAAGGAGACCGCCGCGGCTACGGCCGGGGCCCCCAACGCTGATCGCACCGCGTCCGGGGAGCCGAACCGGCGGGACAGCAGGGCGATCTCCGTCCACGCAGCCACCGCCGATCCCACAGCCAGGCCGACCGCGCCCAGCCGCACGACATCGTCGAGTGCCCTCTCGGCCGCGGGCAGCGCCCACGCCAGTCCTAGGGCGTCGGCGGCGCCGACCAGGCCGTCGGAGCCGACCACGATGCGGTCCAACGGGAACATCACGACCGTGCCGACGGCCGCCGCCACCACCACCCGGACGGCGGCGATGCGAGCGGGCCCGGCCGTGTCGCCCCGGGCGTAGCAGGCGTTCTGGAGCACCCGGCTCACGCCGGTTGCGGGCAACCCGAGCGCGTAGGCCGCGATCACGAACCAGACCAGCACCGTGTCGGCCGACCCGAACACCCCGCCCTCGAACAGCAGGCTCACGATGAGGTCGCCGGCCGCGACGTAGACCGCGGCCGCGAGCAGCATCCAGAACGCCACCCGGTGCATGGCCGCCCGGGACCGGGCCGCCAGCGCGGCCGGGTCGTTGGCCAGTCGCGACATCTCGGGCAGCTCGGCCGCGGCGACGCTCATGGCGAACAGGCTCACCGGAAGCATGTACAGGATCTGCGCCCGGTACAGGGCGGCCACCGCCCCGGTGGCCAGCAGCGAGGCCAGCATCAAGTCGACGTAAGCCGAGACCTGCACCACGCCCCGTCCCAGCACGGCAGGGCCGAACCGGCGCCGGATCTCGCCCAGTCCGCCGTGATCCCGCATCCAGCGCAGCCTCAGGCCCCGGGCCAGGCGCACGGTGAGCGGGAGCTGCACCAGCAGCTGGGCCAGGCCTCCGACGGCCACTCCCCAGGCCAGGGCGCGGGCCACGCCGTCCAGGTCGAGGGCCAGGATCCAGGCCACCACCAGCGCACCGACCTGGACCGCGTTCCACAGCACCGGCGCGGCGTACGACACGAAGAAGCGGCGGTGGCTGTTGAGCACGCCCAGGCACCATGCCGACAGTACCGCGAAGCCGGTGCCCAGCGCGGTGATGCGAACCAGTGAGACAGCCAGCTCGAAGCGGTCGCCCTCGAGGCCGGGTGCCAGCACGAAGGTGATGGGCCGGGCCAGGGTCACGATCAGCGCCACCGCCAGCCCGACGACGGTCATCAGCGCGGCGGCCACCGCGCCGGCCACCCGGCCCGGATCCTCGGCGTCGCCCCCTTCATGCTCGGCCTCGTCGAGAAGGCGGCTGTAGACGGGCACGAAACTGGCCGACAGCACGCCCTCGCCCAGCAGGTTCTGGAGCATGTTGGGGATGCGCATGGCCACCGCGAAGGCGTCGCCGGCCGCGGTGTTGCCCAGCAGCCGGGATGCGACGGTCTCGCGGCCCAGACCGGTCAGGCGGCTGGCGCCGATCCCCAGCGCCACCAGCAGCGGGCCCGATGCCCGCCGGGGCCGTCTCGGCTCAGTCACTGCGGGTAGGGTCCATCACGCCTCCGGCCGAGGCTAGCCGCGCGGGTCGTCTGAGCTCTGTCGAGTGCTCCGCAACGCTGCGGGTGGGTGCTTCCCTGGCACTCGCCCACGGGATGTGGTAGGGGTTGGGCCCATGAGATGCAGCCTGCATCTCGCCACTGGGGAGGGGTACGTGCGCCTTCTGCGAGGTGTTGATGGCGGGCCTGCGGTTCGGTGGCCGCGGCTCCGAGTCGGGCGATCCCTCAGATGCGGGTTCATCTGGCGCAGACGGCGACGGCGGGCCGGATGTGGGTGATCAGATTGGACAGGAGAGTGATGGCCTCGATGTGGAGTCGCAAGGCGGCTGAGACAGCCCCGGTCTGGGCATCTGTGCAGCGTTGGGTCGGCTCGATACTCGTTGTCCTTGTGGTGACAGCCGCCTCGGTCAGCTGCAGCGGCAACGACTCTGGACAGGCGTATGAATCCGATGACAGACAGCTCACAACAGACCCTAGCTCATTGATGATATTCGATCCGACGATTCCTGAGTCTGGCTTTCATGGTGATGGAATTCCCTACTGCGGAATCAAGGCATTCACTGAACTCTCTGAGGTGGTGTTCATCGGACGTGTCGTCGGCTACAAGGAACGTCTGTTTACGGAACCGTCCGGGTATGACGACCTTCTAGATATATACGAAGGCATAGTTCTTCAAGCTGACGAGGTACTATTCGGCGAGATGCCCGAAGAAGGGGGCCGGATAACCATCAGTGCAATGACGTTCATGGAGGTTTGGGTCGAAGGGGACGAGAAGAGACTGGACAAGACTATTAGAAGCATCAGACAGTACCTGCCGGGAATCGCAGCGATGAACTCTGGTGACGGTCCGCTCTATCTCGTGTATGCCCGGTCAGCCGAAAAAGGCACACCAGATGCCGACTTGAATCTGTACTGGCAACTCGTCACCGGTGTGGTGCAGGAGGACGGATCGATCGACCTGACCTCGAGCGTGCACTTCCTCACCACGAGCGTATGCGTCTCGAGCGAGCATGGCGAACAGGAGTGGGCCGAGCGCGTGTACACGGTCCAGGACGCCCGCGACGCCGCGGCGTTCGTCAAGGCCCGCACGGCGGACGCCGAAGCCATGCCGGTGAACGGCGGCGGCCATCCGTGACCGGTCGGCGGCGGGACTGGCAGGCGGTTGCCGGATGCGGAGTCAGGCCGGGGCGCGCTTGTAGCCTGAGGCGATGACGCGTGCCGTCACTCCCGCCGTCGCCGGGTGGCGAAACCCGCATGCCGGTCTCGGTAGCCTGAGGTAATGAGCAGTGCCGCCACGACCGCCGTTGCGCAGACGGCGCCTTCAGAGCCGGGTCCTGTGCCCGGCGCCGGAGCGGCCCTCGAACCGTCCCTGAGGCCGATACCTGAGCTGGCTGCCCGGGCCAAGGCCGCTTCCAGGCTGATGGCAGCGGCGTCCACCGCGGCCAAGGACGCCGCGCTCTTGGCGGCGGCCGACGCGCTGGTGGCCCGGACCGGCGAGATATGCGCAGCCAACGCCGTCGATGTCGCCCGGGCAGAGGCCGACGGGACTCCGGCGGCCCTCGTCGACCGCCTCCGCCTGTCGCCGGCCCGAATCGAAGCCATGGCCGGCGGCCTGCGGCAGATCGCGGCCCGGCGGGACCCCATCGGCGAGGTGGCCGACGGCTGGGTCCGCCCCAACGGGCTGCGCATCGAGCGGGTCCGGGTTCCCCTCGGCGTGGTGGCCATCATCTACGAGAGCCGCCCCAACGTCACCTCCGACGCGGCCGGCCTCTGCCTCAAGTCGGGCAACGCCGCCTTCCTGCGAGGCTCGTCGTCCGCCATCACGTCCAATCTGGCCATCGCGGCCGCCATCCGCGACGCCGTCTCGTCGGCCGGCCTGCCCGCCGACGCCCTCATCCTGGTGGAGGACACGTCGCGGGTCGCCGCGGTGGAGTTCATGCAGCAGAACGACTACATCGACTGCCTGATCCCGCGGGGCGGGCCGTCGCTCATCGCGTCCATCCTCGAGCACGCCACCGTGCCCGTCGTGATCGACGGCGCCGGCAACTGCCACGCCTACGTCGACGCCACCGCCGACCTCGGCGCAGCCCTGGACATCGTCATCAACGGCAAGACGCAGCGGCCGGGGGTGTGCAACGCCCTGGAGTCGCTGGTGGTCCACTCGGCGGTGGCGGACGAGTTCCTGCGGAGGGCCGCCGACGCGCTGGACGGCGTCGAGCTGCTCGGCGACGAGCGGGCCCGCCGGGCGGTGCCGTCGATGGGGGAGGCCACCGCGGCCGACCACGCCACCGAGTTCCTCGACCTGAAGATGTCGGTGAAGGTGGTCGACAGCCTCGACGAGGCCATCTCGCACGTGAACCGCAACGGGTCGGGCCACTCCGAGACCATCATCACCTCCGACATCGCGGCGGCCGACCGGTTCACCAAGGAGGTCGACGCCGCCGCGGTGCTCGTCAACGCCTCCACCCGGTTCGTGGACGGCGAGGAGTTCGGCTTCGGCGCCGAGATCGGGATCAGCACCCAGAAGCTCCACGCCCGGGGCCCGATGGGTCTCGACCAGTTGACCACCCTCAAGTTCGTCGTGCGCGGCGAAGGCCACATCCGCTAGCCGACCGCTGGACTGATCACTGTGTCGCACCGCTTCACCGACGTCGACGCGGTCCGCGAGGGCCTCGCCAAGGTCGACTACCTCTGCGACTCCGGTCTGGCCGGAGTGGTCTACCTGGCCGACCGCCTCGACAAGCCCGTGCTGGTCGAGGGCCCGGCCGGCACCGGCAAGACCCAGCTGGCCAAGAGCGTGGCCGAGATCACCAACAGCCGGCTCATCCGCCTGCAGTGCTACGAGGGCCTCGACGAGGCCAGGGCGCTGTACGAGTGGAACTACAAGAAGCAGCTGCTGCGCATCCAGACCGAGCGCGAGGCCGACGTCGGCTGGGACAACATCTCCACCGACATCTTCTCCGACGAGTTCCTGCTGACTAGGCCCCTGCTGGAGGCCATCAGGGCCACCGACCCGATCGTGCTCCTGATCGACGAGGTCGACCGGGTGGAGGTCGAGACCGAGGCTCTGCTGCTGGAGATCCTCAGCGAGTACCAGGTGTCGATCCCGGAGCTGGGCACCATGGAGGCGGTGCAGGTGCCGCTGGTGTTCCTCACCTCCAACAACACCCGTGAGCTGAGCGAGGCCCTCAAGCGGCGCTGCCTGTACCTGCACATCGACTACCCGTCGATGGAGCGCGAGAAGGAGATCGTGCTGGCCAAGGTCCCGGACATAGCGGAGAACCTGGCCGACCAGGTGGCCCGGGTGGTTCGCTCCATCCGGCGGCTGGAGCTCAAGAAGCCGCCGTCGGTGTCGGAGACCCTCGACTGGGCCCGCACCCTGGTGCTGCTCGGCGTGCAGCACGTCGATGCCGACGTGGCCGCGGAGACGATCAACATCCTGCTCAAGTACCAGAGCGACATCGCCCGGGCGGGCAAGGAGCTGGCCACCGTCGAGGGCCTCGAGCCCTAGAGGCCCAGGTTGCCCGGACCCGCGCCCGCGGCGGTCGCCGGCAGCCTGCCCGCCGCGGCGGGGGATCCGCTGCTGGACCTGCTCAACGGCTTCATCGCGGAACTGCGGGCGGTGGGCATCCCCGCCAGCCTCACCGAGAACCTCGACGCCATGGAGGCGGTCAAGCACATCCCGGTCGAGGACCGCGACACCTTCAAGTACGCCCTGGCCGCCACCCTGGTCAAGAACCAGGCCCACTGGAAGGCCTTCGAGACCGTCTTCGAGGTGTACTTCTCCCTGCGGGGCGCGCAGTACGAGATCACCGACGCCGACAGCCTCGACCCCCCCGACATCGACGGCGCCGACGGCGAGATCCCGGCCGAGGGCGACCGGGGCGGGGCCGGCGACATGCTCAGCCCCGAGGAGCTGGCCGAGATGCTCTACCGGGCCCTGATGCGGGGCGACGCCGAGATGATCCGGGCCGCGGCCCGCCAGGCGGTCCGCCGCTACGCGGGGATGGAGCCGGGCCGTCCCGTCGGGGGCACCTACTACCTGTACCGCACTCTGCGGAACCTCGATCTCGAGGGCGTGCTCGAACGTCTCATGGACGTGGACCAGGACACCGGGGGCGGCGTCGACGACTTCGAGATGCGCCTGAGGCGGGACACCTTCGAGCTGCGCATCGCAGAGCTCAAGAGCCAGATCGAGGCCGAGATCCGGCGCCGGCTGGTGGCCGACCGGGGCGTCGAGGCCATGGCCAAGACCCTGCGCAAGCCGCTGCCGTCCGACATCGACTTCATGCACGCATCCCGCGAGGAGATGACCAGCCTCCGCAAGGCCATCTACCCGCTGACCCGCAAACTGGCCGCCCGGCTGGTCCGCAAGCGCCGCCACGGGCGGTCCGGACCCCTCGACTTCCGCTCCACGGTGCGGCACTCGCTGTCGTACGGGGGCGTGCCGGTGGAGCCGAAGTTCCGCCACCCTCGCCCGCACAAGCCCGACATCATGGTGGTGGCCGACGTGTCTGGGTCGGTGGCCGCGTTCGCCCGGTTCACGCTGCACCTCGTGTACGCCATCTCCAGCCAGTTCTCGAAGGTGCGGTCGTTCGTCTTCATCGACGGCCTCGACGAGGTGACCCCGTTCTTCGAGGGCACCGACGACATCGCCGAGGCGGTCCACCGGGTCAACACCGAGGCCGACGTGGTCTGGGTGGACGGCCACTCCGACTACGGCCACGCCCTCGGGGTGTTCTGGGACAACTACGGCAACGACGTCGGTCCCCGGACCACCGTGCTGATCCTCGGCGATGCCCGCAACAACTACCACGCCCCCGAGAGCTGGATCGTGAAGGCCCTGCAGAAGAAGGCCCGCCACCTGTACTGGCTGAACCCCGAGCCTCGCAGCTACTGGGACACCGGCGATTCGATCGTGGGGGAGTACGCCCCCCACTGCGACGGCGTGTTCGAGGTTCGCAACCTGCGCCAGTTGGACGCCTTCGTGGACCGCTTGGCCTAGCCTCGCGTCCTCCGGCCCGGCACCCGCAGCGGCGGTCGCCCAAGGTGTGATATGCTTAGGCATATGCGCACTACCATAATCCTGCCAGATGCCTTGGGCGAGCAGGCCAAGCGGGCCGCAGCCGAGCGCGGCTGCACGTTCACCGCCCTTGTCGCGGAGGGCCTGACCCTGGTGCTGCGCCGATCCGAGGAGCACGAGCCGCCCGCGGAGCTGCCCCGCTACGGCGCCGGCGAGGGCCGCCTGCTCGTCGACCTCACCGACAGGGCGGCCGTGGCCGAGGCTCTCGACGCCGACGGGCTGCGATGATCCTGCCCGATGTCAACACCCTCGTCTACGCGTTCCACCGCGACGCGGTGGCGCACGACGGGTACGCCCGCTGGCTCAACTCGGCGGCGGCCGGGGCAGAGCCCGTATTGCTCGCCGACGTGGTGCTGACCGGTTTCCTGCGGATCGTCACCAACCGGAGGATCTTCACCGAGCCGGCGCCCGCAGCCGAGGCGCTGGCCTTCGTGGACGCCCTGCGCGCCTCCCGGTCAGCGGTGGCGCTGGCGCCCACCGAGTCGGCCTGGCACCAGTTCGCCCGCTTCCTCGACCGCGACCCGTACCTGGTCGGCAACCTCGTTCCCGACGCCTGGATCGCCGCGTTGGCGGTGACCGCCGGAGCCCGGGTCGCCACCGCGGACTCCGGCTTCGCCCGATTCGACGGGCTCTCCCACTTCGATCCTGCCCGACCGGCGTAGGCTGTGGCGCTGTGACCGGCGCGGGCTCATCCGATCTGTCAGGTCAGGGCATGCTGCTGGAGCCGGCGGTGATGAAGGCGCTGCGGACCCGCGGCTGCTCCCCCCAGGATCGGGGCCGGATGTTCGAGCGGCTGCTGAAGGCCGCGTTCAAGGCCCATCCCGGAGAGTACGGCCCGCAGCGCTTCCAGGAGGTGTGGCTCTGGCAGGAGTGGCCCGAGCGGGAGCGGCTCGGGTACGGCGTCGACGTGGGCGTCGACCTGGTCGCGGAGTTGACCGAGGCGTGGGGCGGCGGCCTGTGCGCCATCCAGGCGAAGCTGTACGACCCCGCCAAGGCCATCTCGAAGTCCGATGTGGACTCGTTCCTGTCGGCGTCCGGCACCGGATGGTGCCAGGCGCGGCTCCTGGTTGTGACCGCGCCGCTGGGGCCCAACGCATCCTTGATGGTGCAGCGGGCCGAGCCGCGCTGCGAGGTGCTCCACGGCGCCCAGCTCGACGAGTGGCCGGTGGACTGGAGGAGCTTCCTGGACAGTCCCGAGGAGCTGCGGTTCACCGCGACGCGACACGAGCCCAAGCCGTACCAGGCCCAGGCTGTCGATGCGGTGGTCGACGGTCTGGCCGCCCACGACCGCGGCAAGCTGGTCCTGCCGTGCGGGACGGGCAAGTCGGCGGTGGCGCTGTGGATCGCCGAACGGATGGCCGGGGCGGGCGGCCGGGTGCTGTATCTGGTGCCGTCCATTGCCTTGATGGGTCAGACGATGCGCGAATGGGCCGCCCAGCGCGACCTCTCGATCCCGCATCGCTACGTCGGGGTCTGCTCGGACACCCGAGCCGGCCGCAACGACGAGGACGCCGACATCGCCGAACTGGCCATGCCGGTGACCACCGACTCCGAACGGGTCGCGGCCGCGCTGGCCGATGGCGCCCCGGACGCTCCAGCGGCGATGACGGTGATCTTCTCCACCTACCAGTCGCTCGGAGTGCTCGAAGAGGCCCAGAGCCTGCTCGCCGCGGACGGCGACGCAGCCCGGTTCGATCTCGCGGTGTGCGACGAGGCCCACCGCACCACAGGTGTGCATGAGGCCGACTCCGGCAGCCACTTCACGCTGATCCACGATTCCCGGCGGATCCGCGCCGCCAAGCGGCTGTACATGACGGCCACGCCGCGCGTCTACACGGACCGTGTACGGGCCCAGGTCGGGGAGCACAGCCGCGACTTCGACGTGTTCTCCATGGACGACGAGGCGGTTTACGGCCCGGAGCTCTTCCGGATGAGCTTCGGCGCCGCGGTGGAGCAGGGGCATCTCAGCGACTACGAGGTTCTCGTGATCGCCGTCTCTGAGCCGTACGTCGCCAACGCTCTGGGCACAGACGTGCTGAACCTCGACGACGGCGAGCCTGCGGGGGGGGGGGTCTCGTCGAATCACCACCGAGGAGGCGGTCAAGTTCGTGGGCTGCTGGGACGCGCTCGCGGATCCGACCACTCGCTCGCCCCACGGACGGGTCACCGGCGCGGTCGCCGAGAGCGGCCTGAGCGCGACCCGTGCCATCGCCTTCACCAACACGATCAAGAGTTCGCAGAGCGTTGAGCAGCACTGGAACCGGATAGTCGACACCGTCGCGGGCGAGGACTCCAAGGCTGCGGTGGCCCGGCGGCGGGCGACCCTGCTGGTGCCGGAGGGCACATCCTCGCAGCCGGCTTCGGGCACCGGTGGAGGGGAACTACTGAGCTTCGAGGTCCGCCACACCGACGGCAGCCGCAACGCCTTGCAACGCGCCCAGGTCCTCGGTTGGTTGCGCGGCGGCGATCCCGACGGGGGCTGCAGGATCGTCACCAACGCCAAGTGCCTCACCGAGGGCGTGGACGTGCCTGCGCTCGACGCGGTGCTGTTCCTGGAGCCCAAGCGCTCGCAGATCGACGTGGTTCAGGCGGTCGGGCGGGTGATGCGCCGCTCGCCGGGCAAGTCCTGCGGCTATGTGGTGCTGCCGGTGGTGGTGCCTGCCGGGATGAGCCTCGACGACGACGCCGTGCTGTCGGGATCGGACTTCAAGGTGGTTTGGAGCGTGCTGAAGGCCTTGCGCTCCCACGACGAGCGCCTCGATGTGGCCATCAACACCGCCGACCTCAACGGCAAGCCGCCGCTGAGGATCCTCACAGCCGGCATCTGCGGGCAGTGCGGCCGAGCCGACTGCGAGGACGGCTGCGAAGCGGCCCGTGCCGGCCCGGTCGACGTGCAGGGCCGGTTGCCGCTGTACGACGCGGTGGCCTCCAAGGTGGTGGAGAAGTGCGGCGACCGGCAGTACTGGCATCGTTGGGGCGTCGAGGTGGCTCGCATCACCGGGACCATCGCCGAGCGGGCCCGGGCCGCGCTGCGCGCCAATCCGCGGCTGGCCGAAGCCTTCGCGACCTTCGAGACCGACATGGCCGCCACCGTCGGGCGCGAGCTGCCCGGCCGCGAACTGGTCGCGATGCTGGCGCAGCATGTGGTGACGGTCCCGGTGTTCGACGCGCTGTTCACCGAGAGCGGCTTCGCCGACCGCAACCCGATATCGAAGGCGCTCAACGAGCTGCTCGGCACCTTCAAGGACGAGGATGTGCTGCTCGGCGACGAGACCCGCGGCCTGGAGCGGTTCTACGCCAGCGTCGCCGACCGGCTGTCGGGCGCGGCCGACTCCGACACCCGCATCAGGGTGATGCTGGAGGTCTACGAGCAGTTCTTCGCGGCCGCGATGCCCGCCGAGACCAAGCGCCTCGGGATCGTGTACACCCCGGTGGAGCTGGTCGACTTCATCCTGCGCTCGGCCGATGCCGTCGCCAGAGCCGAGTTCGGCCGGGGCCTGAGCGACCCCGGAGTGAACATCCTCGACCCGTTCACGGGCACCGGCACGTTCGTCAACCGTCTGCTGACCCAGCGGGGCAGCGACGGCGAGTTCCTGATCCGCGACGGCGACCTCGACCGCAAATTCCACGGCAGTCCCCGCGGGTTCACGCCGGGGGCGCCCGAGATCCACGCCAACGAGGTCGTGCTGCTGGCCTACTACCTGGCCGCGCTCAAGATCGAGGAGGGCTACCGCGAGAGGGCCGGCAGTTACGAGCCCTTCGAGGGGATCGTGCTCACCGACACGTTCCACCTCGCCGGCGACGGCCGGCTGCCCGACACCGGCGCCATCGCTGACAACAGCGGCCGCGCCAAGGCTCAGAACGAGCTGCCGATCCAGGTGATCGTCGCCAACCCGCCCTGGTCGGCCGGCCAGAAGTCCGCAGGCGACGACAATCCCAATATCGCCTATCCCCACATCGAGCAGCGCGTCCGCGACACCTACGGCCGCCGCCACCGCCAGGTCACCGGCCGCGGCGCCGGCAAGTCCGCGGGCAACTTGTACGTGGAGGCGATCCGCTGGGCCTCGGACCGGCTCAGCGGACCCGACGGGGATGCGTCGCGTCCCGGGATCGTGGCGTTCGTGCATCCCAACTCGCTGGCCAACGCGCCGTCTCTGGCCGGTATGCGGGCTGCGCTGCGCGACGAATTCACCAGCATCTACGTTGTGAACCTCCTTGGCGACGCCATGAAGTCTGGCGACGAGTTCCGTCGCGAGGGCGAGAAGATCTTCGGCGCTGGGTCGCGCAACGGCGTTCAGATTACGGTGCTGGTGCGCAACCCCGCCAAGCCCTTGGACGAGCCCGCTGTGCTGCGATACGCGGAGGTGCCCGCATACTCGACCCTCCAGCAGAAGTTCGACTGGCTGGCCGAGTTAGGCGACGTCGCCAGCGGCCAGTTCGAGACAGTCGAGGTCAACGACACCCACGACTGGGTGAACGTCACCGACGGCACCTTCCAACAACTCATGCCCGTCTGCGAACTCGGCAAGGCTCGCAGCGGCGAGACCGTTGCGAGCGACCACGCCCTCGGCATCGCCACGAACTGCGATGTCTACGTCTACTCGTACTCGCGTGAGGATCTCTGCGCCCGCATGCGAAGGCTGATCGACACCTACGGCGACGCCCTCGAACTGGTCGAGGCCGGATGCACCGTCGAGGAATGCACCGGAAACGACGAACTGGACAGGATCAAATGGACGGACACCCTCAGGCAGTCGCTGCGCCGCCGCGAGGAGGTCACCTTCGACGAGAGCCGCATCCGGGAGGTCCTGTACCGGCCCTTCACCAAGCTCTGGCTCTACGAGGACGACCGCATCCTGTCCTCGGTCAAGACCATCTCAGCCATGTTCCCACGGACTCCGACCGAATCTGCACACACACACACACACACACACACACACACTGGTCAGCAGCCCGTCCAACAGAACCCGATTCTCGATCCTCGCCACAGCAGTTCTCCCCGACCTCAACAGCCTGGACGGCGGATGCCGAGCGATACCGGGACGGCGGCGATCCTGATGGCGAGCCCGTCGAATCGGACGGTGTTCGCGGCGCTGGCGGCCGCGAGTCTGCCGGACCTTCACGCGCTGGATCCGGCCTGCCGGGCGACGGCGCGGCACAGGCCATGACCGCCCGGGGGGGGGGGTCTTGGTGGCGTCGCCCAACAACCGGGCGATCTTCGCAGCGCTGGCGACAGACGTTCCAGCCGACCTCAGCGCCTCGGGAACCAACCAGCCCACCCGAGCCGTACCCAGACGGAGTCAGTCCTGATCTCGGGCACGTCCAACATGACCTTCCAGGCATTCGCAGCAACCACGATCCCGGACCTGGCGCTCATCAACGGCTCGCGCCAGACCAGAGCCCTGCCCCGGCGGAGGCTGTAGTGATCGCCGGACCGTCGAACATGGCGATCTTCGGCGCGCTTGCCACCGTGTCGCTGCCCGACCTGCATCTGATGGGTCCCGGCCAGCAGTCCCGCACCCTGCCGTTCTCAATCCGATGATCATGCCCCGGCTCCGCAGTTTGGGCACTACGATGCCGGCGTGAGTTGGCGTGACGAGATTCTGACGCATCATCGTGAGGCCATACGAGCGGCTGCGGCCCGGAACCGGGCAAGTTCGATAGCTCTCGTGGGTTCCGCCGCGCGCGGCGAGGAAACCGAAGACAGCGACCTTGACTTCTTGGCGGACTTCCTCCCGGCGGCCACTCTGTTCGACGTCGCCGGCCTGCAGATTGAACTGCAAGAACTGCTGGACGTCGATGTGGACGTGATCTACGCGGCAGGGCTCAGAGAGCATTGCCGCCCCATGTTGGCCGACGCGATCCCGTTGTGACCCGCCACGACGGCCAGCGCATAGCGGACATCCTTGAAGCAGCGGACGAGTTGGCCGAGATCGTCGCCGCAGGTCAATCACGCTTTGAGTCCGACACCCTTGTGCGCCGAGCGGCCGAGCGACTCCTTGACATCATCGAGACTGCCGCCGGGGCGTTGTCACGCGAACTCACGGAGGCCAACCCCGACCTGGAGGTGGGCAAGGCGAAGGCTATGCGCAATCTGTTGTCTCATGAGTACTGGCGTAGCGACGACGAGATCCTGTGGCTGACAATCAAGTTCTCGGTACCGGAATTCGCCCACAAGCTGCGCTCGATCACGCTGCCATGAATTCGAGTTACAGTGATGGCACCCTTGAACTGGGCCTTGGGGCCGAGGCTTCCGGCCGCGACAACATCACCGACTGGGCGCTGGCACGGTTTCAGGACCGCTACGGCCCGGACGTCACCAAGGACGGCGTCTGGGAGTACATGTACGGCGTGATGCACGCGCCCGACTGGCGCGAGCGGTACCGCCACGACCTCCAGCGCAACCTGCCCCGCATCCCGCTGGCCGACGACTTCGAGGCCTTCCGGCTGGCCGGCCGGCGCCTGATGGATCTTCACATCGGCTACGAGTCGGTGGACGAGTACCCGCTCACCTGTCTCGTCGACGGCGAGCCCGACGAGGGCGCCGCCGACGGAGGCGCCTATCGCATCGATTCCAAGATGCGCTGGGGCGGCGGGCGCGGCCACGGCAACGAGGACCGCAGCATCCTCGCCGTCAACGACCGCTGCCGGCTGGTGGGCATACCTGCGCAGGCCCACGACTACACCGTGTCCGGCCGTTCGCCGCTGCATTGGGCCATGGAGAGTCTGAGGATCAAGCACGACAAGGCCTCCGGCATCGTCGATGACCCCAATCGCTGGCACGCCTGGCACGACGAGCCGTTCGAGCTGGTCCGGCACCTGCGCCGCCTCGTCACGGTGAGCGTGGAGACCGCCCGCATCGTCGCGGCGCTGCCCCCGTCGCTGCCCCAGGCCCGGTAGCCTCCACCGCGCCTCGGTCGCTGCGCACCCCGCGCGCGGTGAGTGGACCTTGATGGGGCCGTGCAGGCGGTAGAATGTGAACCGTCTGATGGAGAGCAAGGCCGGGCTGTTGAGCCACCTGGTTCCGAAGCTCACGCCCCGGGTTGAGGACGCCGCCACTATCGGGCTCGCGTTCGTGCTGAATGCCTCGGGGGACTGCCGCCGGGCACTGGATGGGCTTCTGAGCCACGACCTCTCCGACCACAGGCCGATCAAGCGGTTCGCCTCCCATGTGACCCATGAGGACGGGTCGCGCCCCGACATGGTCGGCTACGACAGCACGGGCCGCAAGCGGCTGCTCGTCGAGGTGAAGTTCTGGGCCCCCTTGCTCGAAGGTCAGGCGAGCGGCTACTTCAACCAACTCGACGAGTCAGAGCCGGGGAACCTGCTGTTCGTTGTGCCGGCCAGCCGGATCGAGACATTGTGGACCGAGATCCGGCAGCAGATGCAGTCAGGCGGCCATGCCGTCGAGTCCGAGACGAAGTCCGACCGGCTGCGGCGTGCCGGCGTCGACGGCTCGGCGAATCGGCTCACGGTTCTGAGTTGGAGTCTGCTGCTCGAGCGGCTGCAGGCCGCAGCGCCCGCCGGCTCCCAGGTGGCCTGTGACCTCCGGCAGCTTCGGGGGCTGGCCGAGCAGCAGGACAGCGAGGCCTTCGTTCCGATCCAGCCCGAGGAGTTCAGCCCCTCGGTGGCTCGCAGGCTCCGATCGATCAACCGACTGATCGACGATGTGGTCAGCCGGGGCGCGTCGGACGGCTGGATCGAAGTCGACGGCAAGAAGGCCTCCTCGGCACGGTGGGGCTACTGGCGCAAGTTCCGTTTCGTCCACGAATCCGGTGACCGGCTTTCTGGCGAGACCTGTTTGGGTACGAACACCTATCGATGGGCCACCCGCGGCAATACGCCGGTCTGGCTCTGGCCGACTGAGCCCGATGAGAACGCCCGCCGACTGCTTGATGAGAGTTACGGGCTGCAAGCCTTCGAGGACCGCCTCGGGTTGGTAGTCCCGATCACGCTCAAGTCGGGCACAGCACACGAGGAGGTACTCGACGACGTGGAGGAACAACTCCGCACGATCGCCGAGATCCTGCTGGGCTGAGATCGAAGATACGCGTCGGGGTGCCCGGCCCGCGGGATCCTCAGCGGCGCTCCGAGAGCATCTCGGCCACCCGGAAGGCGAGGTCAACCGACTGGCGGCCGTTGAGCCGGGGATCGCACAGCGTCTCGAAGGCCTGCTCCAGGTCGGCGTCACCGATCTTGTCGGCACCGCCGATGCACTCGGTGACCGCGTCGCCGGTGAGCTCCACGTGCGCGCCGCCGGGCCAGGTCCCGCAGGTGGTGTGGGCCGCCAAGAACCCGCTTATTTCCGAAGAGGCCTATTACCGCCGCGGTTCGCCTTCATGTCGGCCCGCGCCGCTTACCCAATGGCTTCTGCCCCCCAGATGATCAACCGAAGTTCGCTTTCGTCAATGAGGCTGTACTCCGGCAGGCGCCCCGACAAGTCGCGGCTCTCCTCGAGAATGATTGGGACTCCGTCCCCTCGCCGCTCCATCATGCGAGTCCGGTCAAGTTCGGTCGATCCGGGCACGTCGCAACGCGCGAGTAAGGAGACGATCAGTTCATTGCGGCTGTACTGGCGCAGGTGAATGCTGTCGGTCGTTAGTGTGTTCGCCAGATCACCGGGCACATATAACTCGAGACGATCTTGAAACAGGTGGAGTCTGATCTGTGCGCCGGCCATGGAGTAGTCCCTGTGTGCGACGGCATTGACCAGAGCCTCGAATACAACTCTCTCACTGAACTGGGGGCGCTCGGCACGGGCTACGGCCTTAGAGGCGCTCACCCTCATGTTGCGTTTCACAAAATGCAGTGCTTCCACTACTTGAGAATCGAGCGGCCCGGCCAAGTTCCGAGCGTCGGTCTGGTAGTTCACATCGGTGCGCGCGCCGGCGTAGCTGACCGCCTGGATTTGTGCGTGCGGCAACCACCTGTCGGGCGTGCGAGCACACATGAGGACGCCCGCAACCGTCAAACGGAGGACGCCGTCGTCGTCCTCGGCTGCGATCCGCAGCTTGCGTAGATAGGCGTCCGATGGTGTCTGTGGCGGCAGCAGGAACCGTGCGATGAGTCGCTCATCGAGGTCCGTCGGCTCCGTCCCCGGAACGACGGACTCGTCGAACCGGATCAACCTGCTCTGACTGCGCTCCTGGAACAACCTCGCGAGGAACTCCGGCGACATCTCGCGCTTGGAACTGCCTATTCTTCTGAAGTATCCGCCGGGACTCTTGTGGACGAACAGGCTCCGGGGCACATCGACGCGGATGACAGCAAGGAGATCGCCCGACGATCCCCGGATCTCCAACTTCCTGATCGTCGCGTCCAGGGGTGGGTTGATCGAATCATTGCAGATCTCGCACACCCAAGTCTCGACGATGTCCAGACTTTCAAGCGGGATGCCTAGCACATCGTGGGTCTCGTCATCGACCCCCAACACGACGGTTCCTCCCGAGCCGTTGGCCATGCTCGCCATCTCGTCCGCGAAACGACCCCGGTGCGGCTCAGTGACCCGCCTCCCGGCCAGAAGCACTCGCTTGAGCTCGAGAGTGGAGTCCTCGCCGAGTCGAATCCGCCTTGACAGATCATCGCTCGGCGTCGTCACTTGACTCCATCCAACGGCATGATTCGGCGGTAGCGGCTCTCGAACGCCTCCCTGCCGCCCTCCATCACACGACAGATCTCTTCTCGCACATCCTGTTCCTGAAGCCCGCCCTCACGACTGACTGCGGTGCGAGAACCCTTCGATTCCAGCGAGAGGACGTATTCCGCGTCGCCGTGTACCACGATGTTCGGGTTGTGAGTCACGAGAATCAACTGCCTCGTGGGCTTGGTTTCCCGGAAGCGTCTGACCAGCAGTTCATATATGAGAGTGCTGTCTAAGTCGTCCTCGGGCTGGTCCAACACGATGGGTTCAGAACCGAACCCCAGCACGAAGGCCAAGAGAGCCGCAGTCTGCTGCCCCGGCGATCCCTGCGCCATTGGTCGCCATGGAGCGGAATCTCCGCTTCGGAACTTAACCTGCAGGACGTCCCGTGGAAGGTAGAGAGCCAAGCGATCGATCCGCTCCGCGGGGAGCCCTCTCAGCCGGGGCGCGAACCGGGCATCTCTAGTTTCCCACGAGTCAGTTTCCCTCGACTGGAATGCCCGCATCTCACCGACAACGCCGTCCAGCGATCCCCAGTCCCACTCGCCTTCTCCCTGCGGCCTGATCCGCCCCGCAATCAGCTTCCGGTCCTCGTTGAATGCTTCGATTCCGAGGATGTCCTCAAGACTCGCGGCCAGGTCTGAATGTTCGGCAAAGCTGCTTACCTCGACACGAAGCGTGTCGCCCGATGCGCGGCCCGCGAAGTCTTTCCGTTTGACGCTGAGCTGGCTTCGTGCCTCCCGGTACTCGGCAAGCACGGCGTCGGCCTCGCGCTCTAGACGGTTTGCCCTCTGCTCCTCCGTTCTGAGCTTCTCTATCCCGGCTTCCAGCCCTCGTGCTCTCTCAACTAGCTCCCCGTACTCCGTCGGGTCTGCGATGCCCTCTTCCTCAAGTTGAGAGACAGTGGTCTGGTACGCTTCCTCGCTAGCATCAACTGCGGTGCTCCATTGGCTGGCGTCCGCGCCTTGCAACACCTCAGCCAGCCGCCTGCGTACGTCTTCGATGCTGTCAAGCATCTCGCCGCGGAAGCCCTCGATCAGTTGATGCAGCGATTGGTGCGCACGTTGAAGCGCTTGTGTGGCCCCATCGTCGCCGGTCGGCAGACTCAAGTCGGACACGGCTAACGCGCCAACCGCCCCACCGACGGCGTCCAGTCCTTGCTCCGATGCTGCCTGCACAGCCTTCCATGTGCCATCAGTCCGACGACGGCTCCGATAGAGCCGGAGAACCTCTGCATGGCCACCCTGCTGGAGGAGGTCCAGCTTCCGTTGGACATCGGCCAGCGACGCCTCTCGATCAGGCAGTTCCCGCGCGTGCGTCAGAGCCTGTCGAGCCTCCGCCCGCAAGGCCAGATAGCGGCCCTCCAACCTCTTCAATTCTCGCCTGGTTTCGGCACCGTCGACTTCTTGGGCGTCGTCGAGAACCGCGAGGAGCGCATCCGGATTCTGGGCCAGGGCGAACAACTGCTTCTGGCTGTAGATCCGCACGGGGAACCGTTCCGAGACGCTGCCCATCTCGGCGCTTGCGTCAC
This sequence comes from Candidatus Aldehydirespirator sp., assembly GCA_965221605.1. Taxonomy (GTDB): domain Bacteria; phylum Actinomycetota; class Acidimicrobiia; order Acidimicrobiales; family Aldehydirespiratoraceae; genus Aldehydirespirator. The sequence goes on along the minus strand of CBDCSK010000009.1, from coordinate 100,365 downwards.
CATTGCTCAGCCGAGCGATCGGCTGAGCGTTCCCATCCTGGCTCCACGAGACAAGAAACCTGTCACCGTCCTTCCGGTAGATGACCTCTACGCGAGACTCCCCGGTGAGCAAGCCACTGTCGGAACGGTCTGCTGGCACCCGCATGCGGTCATCGAACAGACTCCGCAGCGATCCCTCCTCGCCGACTCCCGCTTTATCGAGTTCCCCATCCCGTCTCATCGACTTTCGGAACAGGTCGAGCAGAGTCGACTTTCCCGTGCCGCGTCCCCCGATGATGGCGTTCATCCATGGATTGAAGCGGACTTCGGTCGGTGACGGGCGACCTATGTGCTTGGTGTCGTATACCGTGAGTCTCTCTATAGCTATCTCGGCATGTGCATTGGGATTCTCCAAGTCCTCCCTCCGGGCAGGCTTGAGAGAATCGCTCCCATCGGAGAGGGCCAGTCGCAATCCTTCGAGAGTGGGTTCGGTCATCTTCACCCACGTGTAGCGCGCGCCGAGGTCGTCGAAGGAGTGGCTGTCCGATGCCCAAACCTGGGAGATCTCCCGCCCTATCTCCGCCTTGCTGCCGTCTAGCCACGACTCGTCGAATCCGGTGTCGGGGTGAATCTCCACTGCTGCAAGTCTCGGATCCCGGAGTTCTGCGATTCGTTGCTGGCCCGTATGTTGCAGAAGCCCCGCCGTTTGGTTGGCGTGCGCCGCGATCACGAGCATCTGATCGTCGCAGCGCTCCAGGATCGCCTCGACGCTCTGGGATGTGCGTGCGTTGGCTTCGCCGCGCTCTTCCACCGGAATCTCCATTCGTGACAACAGGTCATCGATGTTCTCCTGCCCGGCGCCCGTGTCGACGATGAGCAGGAGATGAGATCCGTCACTGGCGGTGAGTTCCACGCCCGGAAAGAGCACCGGAGCATTGTCCACCTCGGAGGCGGCCTGCTGTAGTGAGGGCACGAACTGCGATGTGTTGTGGTCCGTCACGGCAACCGCGTCGAGACCAGCGTCGCGTGCGGACTCCATCCACCGGCGAGCCGCATCGGCAGCCGCAGTCCCGTCGGTCTGGAAATCATGCGACGCCGGTGAGTGCGCGTGAAGATCGACGCGCCACCATCTGGAGCCGGGCCACTTCCAAGCGCTATTCACGGATACCTCCGTACGGCGGCAGTCTCGGGTCGTATCCTGCCATGCAGGAGAGACTCACACGGGGACGTGCTCCTCGCGCTTCGCTCGGACTGGGCTTCCCGATGGCAGTCTCCGGCCGCAAGCGACATGACGGACAGGGGATGGTGCTGGAGCGGCGCCGCCGACAGGGTCCGGCGGTCAGGCACACCCGCTGGTGCGACGGCGCGGAGGTTGCCGTCGGCCACATGGAGGGGCAGTCCCAGAGATGACTCGGTTTGCCGACGATACTCAACCTCGGTCGGAGAGCATCTCGGCCACCCGGAAGGCGAGGTCAACCGACTGGCGGCCGTTGAGCCGGGGATCGCACAGCGTCTCGAAGGCCTGCTCCAGGTCGGCGTCACCGATCTTGTCGGCGCCGCCGATGCACTCGGTGACCGCGTCGCCGGTGAGCTCCACATGCACGCCGCCGGGCCAGGTCCCGCAGGCGGTGTGGGCCGCGAAGAAGCCGCTGATCTCGGACAGCACGTCGTCGAAGTCGCGGGTCTTGCGCCCCGACGTGGACGTGTAGGTGTTGCCGTGCATCGGGTCGCAGGCCCACGCCACCGGATGCCCCGAGTCCCGCACGGCCCGCAGCAGTGGCGGCAGCAGGGTCTCGATCTTGTTGGCGCCCATTCTGGTGATGAAGGTCAGACGGCCGGGAATGCGCCCCGGGTTGAGCACCTCGCACAGGGTGAGCAGCTCGTCAGCGGTGGCGGTGGGGCCGACCTTGCAGCCGAGCGGGTTGTGCACCCCGCGCAGGAACTCCACATGGGCGCCGCCGAGCTGGCGGGTGCGCTCGCCGATCCAGAGCATGTGGGCCGAGCAGTCGTAGGTGTCGCCGGTGAGGGAGTCGACCCGGGTCAGGGCCTCCTCGTAGTCGAGCACCAGGGCCTCATGGCTGGTGTAGAACTCGACCTCGTGGAGCTGCGGCGTGTTGGCCGCGGTGACCCCGCAGGCGGTCATGAACCGCAGGGCCCGGTCGATCTCGTCGGCCATCTGCGAGTAGCGCCGCCCGGCCGGTGATGTGGCCACGAACTCGCGGTTCCAGCTCGACACCTGCGACAGGTCGGCGTACCCGCCCCGGGTGAACGCCCTCAGCAGGTTCAGCGTGGAGGCGGCCCGGTGGTACGCGGTGAGCAGGCGGCGAGGGTCGGGCAGCCGCTCGGCCTCGCTGAAGCCGATGTCGTTGACCATGTGGCCCAGGAACGACGTCAACTCCAAGTCGCCGACGGTCTCGGTCGGGCTGGACCGGGGCTTGGCGAACTGCCCGGCGATCCGGCCGACCTTCACCAGCGGCACGCCGCCGGAGTAGGTCAGCACGATGGCCATCTGCAGGATCACCCGCAGCCGGTCCCGGATCGAGTCGGCCGAGGAGTCGAACGACTCCGCACAGTCGCCGGCCTGGAGCAGGAAGGCCTCGCCGTTGGCCACCCGGCCCAGCAGACCGGTCAGGGCCCGGGCCTCGCCGGCGAACACCAGCGGGGGCAGGTCGCGCAGGGCCTTGGTGGCCTGCTCGAGGTCGGCCTCGTCGGGCCAAGCCGGCTGATGCTTCGCAGGCTTGGCCCTCCAGGACGAGGGCGACCAACTGCTACCGCCGGCGAAAAGGGTCAGGTCTTCGCCGGTCATGGCCGTTATGCCGCGTCGACGGTCTCGGCCAGGCTCAACTCCTCGGCGTGCTCGCGCACGGCGTTGATGGCGCGCTTGACCAGACGCCGGGCCGCCTCGGCGGTGACGCCCAGCTCCTCGCCGACCTCGCGATAGGAGCGCTTGATGCCGTCGGTGAGCCCGAAACGCTGCTGCACGGCGTACTTGGCCCGGGGCTCGAGGATGTCGAGCAGTCCGGTCACCATCTCCTCCTCGGCCTTGGCCATCACCTCGAGCTCGGGCCCGGGATTGGCGTCGGGCAGCAGGTCGATGAGCTCGTTGCTATCGTCGTCGCCGATGGTGCGGTCGAGAGAGGTGGGAGTGGTGAGCCGGTGCAGCCGGGCGTGGTCGTCGTCCAGCTCGTCGCCGTCGCCGGAAACCTGGCGCAGCGCGGCCCGCAGCGACGCGGACCGGTCGCCGGGCAGGCGCACCAGGCTGGCCTTCTGGTCGAGGGCCCGCCCGATGGACTGGCGGATCCAGAAGGTGGCGTAGGTCGAGAACTTGAAGCCCTTGCGCCAGTCGAACTTGTCGACGGCGTGCTCGAGGCCGAGGTTGCCCTCCTGGATGAGGTCGAGCAGCTCCATGCCCGGGGGCAGGGGATACCGGCGGGCCACGCTGACCACCAGGCGCAGGTTGGCCCGGATGAACCGGTCCTTGGCCGCGGCGGCCTCGCGGATCGCCCTGTCGATGTCGCGGCCCCGCTCGCCCTCTTCCTTGCGGATGCGGGCCTCGACGCCGCGCTCGATGGCCTGGGAGAGCTCGCGCTCCTCCTGGGCGTTGAGCAGCGCCACGGCGCCGATCTCGTTCAGGTACTGTCCTACTGAATCGCTCATGTCACACTCACCTGACCGCCCCGCTCGCGTGGCAAGGCGGCCTTCTCGCTTTCTTTGTGGGGAGGATTTGGTGCCGGGCGCACACCCTCCGAGTGCGCTACTCCAGCCCAGACGAACCAGATTACAGTAGTCGTTTGTTCCCGGCAAGTCAAGGCGTGCGCGCCCAACAGGTGTGACATTTGTCACCGGGCCGCAGCGCGACCGATCGGGGAGGATCCTACACTTCCGCGGTGCCGGATCGAAACTCCCCCCGCATCGGAGTGCTGGGCGGGACCTTCGATCCGCCCCACTTCGGGCATCTTGCGGTCGCACTGGAGGTGCGGCACCGCCTGAGGCTGTCCGTCGTCCTGCTGGTCGTCGCCAACGACCCGTGGCAGAAGTCGGCTCTGCATCCGGTGACGCCGGCGTCCCTGCGGCTGGAGATGGTGCGGGCCGCGGCAAGTGACCTCGAAGGAGTCGAGGCGAGCCCGCTGGAGATAGACCGCGGCGGTGAGAGCTACATGGCCGACACCCTCGCGGAGCTGGCATCGCTGCACCCGGGTGCCGAGTTGATGCTGGTGGTCGGCTCCGACATCGCCCAGAGCCTCGACACCTGGAAGCGACCCGCCGAGCTAACAGAGCTGGCCACGACCGTCGTGGTGGACCGGGCGGGACGCTCCGGCGGGAGGCCTCCGCCCGGCTGGCCTGCCCAGGTGGTGGAGGGGCCCGCGCTCGACATCTCGTCCTGCGACATCCGGGCCCGTTTCTCGGACGGCCGGCCGGTCGAGGCGCTCGTGCCTCGAGCCGTGGCCGATGTCGTGAGATCCAGGGGCCTGTACGGGTGCGGCCGCTGAAGTTGGTGCGGGGCCGCCGCCAGCCCGCTCCCCGTGCCCACTTCTTCTGGAGGTTCGTCTTTCCCGCGATCGTGGTGGCTGCAGGCCTGGCGGTCCTGCTCCTGGCTCAGGAGGGCGGCCGCCGCGTTCTCGACACGAGGTTCGAGACGGTCGAGGAGACGATCGTCCTTCAGCCCGACGAGCCCGGATACCTGGAGCTGGTCGGAGTCACGCCCACGCTGCTCTCGCTGCACGTCCACAACGGGCAGTTGGCCGGGCTGGCCTTCATGGCCCTGACCGGCATCGACGCGGGCGGCGGCGTGGTGCTGCTGCCGGCCGATCTGCAGGTTGAGCCCGGCATCGGGGGACGCCAGGGCCTAGTGATCTCGGATGTGTACCTTCGCGGCGGCGCCGAAGAGGTCGAGCAGGTCGTCGAGGTCATGTTCCGGATCGGGTTCGACGAGGTGGTCGAGATCACCACCGAGTCCCTCGCCGACAGTATGGGTCCGGCCGCGCCCCTGCCGTACCTGCTGTTGGACGACCTTCTGGAGGTGGGTCCCGACGGCGCGCGGCGGGTGGTGTACGAGGCCGGAGGCCACGACCTCTCCTCGGCCGACGCGGCCGCGGTGTACGCCTTCAGGAACCCCGGCGAGGCCGACGTCAACCGGGTGCAGCGCCAGCTCGCCCTGTGGGAGTCCTGGCTCGGCGTCATCGGCCGCGCCGACAACCCGGAAGAGGCCGCGCCACCGCCCTCGTCGCCCCTGTCGCCGTTCATGCGGACCCTGGGTTCGGGCACCGCGGTGGTGGAGGTTCCGCCCCTGCATTCGCTGGTGTTCGATCCGGCCTCTCCCCCTCAGTACCAGCTCACCGAGGAGCCGCCCGTAGTCGATGGGCGGTCATGCGACTATGGCGGCTATGAAGCGCCGTCATGGCTGCGAGACAAGATTCTGGAGCTGGTGCCCCGGCCCCGTCAGCCCGAGTCCTTCCTGCGGCCCAGAGTCAAGCTGCTCGACGGCACGGGCGACCCCGCCCTCCGGGACTCCCTCATCGACGACGTCATCGCGGCCGGAGGGGTGGTGACCGAGATCGGCAACGCCGACGAGTTCGGCATCGAGACCACTCTCTTCGCCTACCATCGCGAAGAACTTGTGAATGACCGCAGCACCAATTGCATCGCCGTCCAACTCGGCGTCAATATGGCCCTCATCGAGCTGGGCGAGGACACCCCTGACGTGGTCGACATCACGGTGACGGTCGGACGGGACCAGGCGACCCGGTGACGGCTGAGTCCAGCGCGGCCGGACTGGCGGGCTCCGCAGGCCCTGCCGGGCGACCGCCGGCGATCGAGGATGGTGCCTACGCGCGACGCTGGGCGATGGCGGCGGCTGCGGCCGCCGATGAGCGCAAGGGCGTCGACACCGTGGTCATCGACGTCGGCGACGTGCTGGTGGTGACCGACCTGTTCGTGATCACCCACGGCAACAACGCCCGCCAGGTGAGGGCCATCACCGAGGGCGTGGAGGAGAGCCTGAAGGCGGCCGGCGGTCCGCCGCCCCTCCGTGTCGAGGGCACCGATGACCGCCAGTGGGTGCTCCTCGACTACGGACCCTTCGTGGTTCACGTCTTCGACGCCGAGCGGCGGGACCTGTACCAGCTGGAGCGGCTCTGGGGCGACTGCCCCCTGCTCGACTGGCGGGCCGCGGCCGGCGTCTAGCCCTTGCGGAGCCTCACCGGGGTGGACACCTCGGCGAAGAAGTCGTTGCCCTTGTCGTCGATCACGATGAAGGCGGGGAAGTCCTCGACCTCGATGCGCCACACCGCCTCCATGCCCAACTCGGGATAGTCGAGCACCTCCACCTTGCGGATCGAGTCCCGGGCCAGCCGGGCCGCGGGCCCGCCGATGGATCCCAGGTAGAAGCCGCCGTGGCGGGCGCACGCCTCGGTCACCTCCGCTGAGCGGTTGCCCTTGGCCAGCATCACCATCGACCCCCCGGCCGCCTGGAACTGGTCGACGTAGGAGTCCATGCGGCCCGCGGTGGTGGGCCCGAACGCCCCCGAGGCGTAGCCCTGGGGGGTCTTGGCCGGGCCGGCGTAGTACACGGGGTGGTCCCGCAGGTACTCCGGCATGGGCTCGCCCCCGTCGAGGCGCTCCTTGATCCGGGCGTGGGCTATGTCGCGGCCCACCACCAGCGTGCCGGTCAGGGCCAGGCGGGTCTTGACCGGATAGCGGGTGAGCCGGTCCAGGATCTCACCCATGGGCCGGTCGAGGTCGACTGCCACCACCTCGCTGGAGAGCTCGTCGTCGTCGGCCTCGGGCAGGAAGCGGGCCGGGTCGGTCTCCAGGCGCTCCAGGAAGAGCCCCTCGGCGGTGATCTTGGCCCGGGCCTGGCGGTCGGCCGAGCAGCTCACCGCGATGCCGACCGGGTTGGAGGCCCCGTGGCGGGGCAGGCGCACCACCCGCACGTCGTGGCAGAAGTACTTTCCGCCGAACTGGGCGCCGATCCCGAACGTCCGGGTCATCTCCAGGATCCGCTGCTCCCACTCGAGGTCCCGGAACCCGCGGCCGGTGGCGGCGTCGCCGGATGTCGGCAGGGTGTCGAGGTACTTGGCCGACGCCAGCTTGGCCACCTTCAGGTTGTGTTCCGCCGACGTGCCCCCCACCACCATGGCCAGGTGGTAGGGCGGGCAGGCCGCGGTGCCGAGCAGCCTCAGCGTCTCGTCGCAGAAGTCCAGGAGGGACTCCTCGTTGAGCAGGGCCTTGGTCTTCTGGTACAGGAACGACTTGTTGGCCGAGCCGCCTCCCTTGGCCATGTAGAACAGCTCGTAGACATCGCCCGGCTTGGAGTGGATCTCCACCTGCGCCGGGAGGTTGTTTTGAGTGTTGACCTCGGTGAACATGTCGAGCGGGGCGAGCTGCGAGTAGCGCAGGTTGGACTTGAGGTAGGTGTCGTACACCCCTCGCGAGATGGACTCGGCGTCGTCGCCGAAGGTGAGCACCTGTTCACCCTTGCGGCCCATGATGACCGCGGTGCCGGTGTCCTGGCACATGGGCAGCACCCCGCCGGCCGCGATGTTGGCGTTCTGCAGCAGCTCCGTGGCCACGAACCGGTCGTTGTCGGACGCTTCGGGATCCTCGAGGATGTTGCGGAGCTGCTGGAGGTGGTCGGACCGCAGGTAGTGGTTGATGTCGTGCATGGCCACCGACGTGAGCAGCGTCAGCGCCTCCGGCTCGACCCTCAGGAACGGGCGCCCCGCGACGTCGATGGTGGAGACGCCCCCGGTCGACACCAGGCGGTATTCGGTGGTGTCGGGGCCGAGGGGCAGCAGGTCCGAGTAGGCGAACTTCTTCAGGTCGGACGAATCGGCCATAACGCCCGTCCCAGCCGGCGCCTGTTCAGGTTCTCGCGGGCGTACCCGGGAACGCGACTGGGTCCTGCCCGTCGCCGATCACCGGGCGCTGCCAGTGCGTGTAGTCGGAAACGGTCTCGGCCACGTCCCGCCACTCCGCAGGATTCCAGCCCTGAGCGGCCGCGGTGACCAGCCCGTTCTGGAGCACGAAGGCGAACGCGGGCAGGGTGTCGAGCGCGAGCGCGGCGGGTACGCGTCGATCCGGGTCGGAGAAGGTGAGGATCTCCTCGGCGTACGGGCCGAGGAAGCGCCGGGCGTCGTCGGGACCGCAGGCCACCACCCAGCATGTCCGGCATCCGGCCTCGGCGTAGGTGACCAGGATCCGCCGTGCCGTGTGCAGGATCCAAGAGCTCTCGTTGGTGTAGGGGTCGAGCAGCACCGGCAGCAGTGGGAAGGTCGTGAGCCAGGAGGACAGCGGCCTGGCCTTGCCTCCTAGCGGATCCAGTTCAAGGTCGAGCGAGACGGCGGTCACGGGGCCCAAGCTAGCGGTTTGGCGGTTCCAGCCGGCGGGTCCTCCCGGCTGGCAGTCCGTCCCGGCCGACGGGTCCTGTCGCCGGGCTCCGTCCGGCCGACGGGGCTTCGCCCCACTGTCGGCCGCCCGGACCCGTCGCCACCCCCCGGCCTGGCTGGTCGTGCCGGGCGCCTCCCTCCGGCGCGGTGGGATTGCTGTTGCGTACGCTCGAAGGGTGCATCCGATCGAGCGGCTGCGGTATGTGGCTCGCGCTGGCACCGTGCCGGTGGGGCCGCTGGTCCGGGAGTCGGCTGCCGCGCTGTCGTCGTTCGCCGACGACCCCAAGGGTTTGCTTACGTCGTGCCGGCGGCTGCTGGACCGCCGCAGCGACTGCGGGCCTCTGGTCTGGCTGGCCGCCCGGATGCTCACGGCCATGGACCCCCGCGCCGAGGCGACCAGGGTGGTTTCCGAGTTGGACGCCGACACCACCGGCCGCGCGTTGCAGCGGGGGGTGAACTCGCTGGCGGCGGGGTCTTGTGTGCTCTCAGCGGGGGAGCTAAGTGCGTTCGCGGACGCGTTGTATGACAGTCCTGACCTGGAGTTCATCGAAACCGACGATCCTGGGGGCGCCGGGCCCGCCGACCTAGTGCTCATCACGAGCGACTGTTTGGGGCCTTCGCAGGCTCTGGTGGCGGCCGAGACGGTATCGGTGGTCGAGGCGGCCCGCGATCATGGGACGCCGGTGTGGCTGATCGCGGGGGTGGGGCGGATGCTGCCCGGTCGGATGTGGGAGTTACTCAGTGCCCGCCATGGCCCGAGCGACCGGGACATGCGGGGTCTGGCGGTGTTGGACCTCAACCGGTTCGTTACCCGGGTGGTGACCCCGTCGGGGCTGTGCACCCCGGCAGAGGCAGTCCGGTCGTCCGGCTGCCCCGTAGTCCCCGAGCTGTTCACCCCATGACCGGAACGAAGAGCCCCAAGTAGGGTTGCATCATTCGCGAGGGTTAGCCTATACTTCCATAATTCTCATGGCTCCTTCGTTCGGAGCCTAGCGAGGGCCCATTCGAGGGCCCTCGCCTTCGTTAGGGGGTAAGCGCGATGTCCTTGAAGGGTGATCCCGCCGGGTACAGGCTCGCCTACGAGACCGGCACTAATGCCGTCGAGTCGCAGGCAATCGTGCTGCGTGAAGTGCGGGAACGGGCGGGTTCGGTCCTCTCAGTTGCCATTGTCGCAGCGGGGTTCACCGCTGGACTGGCGTTGACCGTAGACCCGCCATCTCGCTTGGGACCCGTAGGCCTGCTCGGCGCAGGGATTGCCGCGGTTGGACTCGCGGGTGTCGTTCTGACGGCCGTCATGATCTGGCGCCCCAGCGAGGGGCGATTCCTTCACGACGCAGGTCAGATCGTCGGCTCATACGTTGAACACGATCCGCCTTGGGAGCTGCCCGAAATACACAGGCAGCTGGCGCTTTGGCTCGGCAAACACACGCGCCGCAACGCGAATATGCTCCGCAGAAAGCTCCAGACGTTTACTTGGGAGCTTGCTAGCCTGCTCCTCGAGATGGTGGGCGTGATCGTCGCAGTAGGGGACACAGTTCATGGCTAAGGATGTCAACCAGCAGCCGCAAGGGGGTTCCGAGCCTCCTCAACCGCCGGAGCCCGAGGCTCCTGATCCAAGCATTGCTGAGAACCGGGAGTACTCGGAGGAATCCGCTCAAAGGCGGGCCTGACTCATCCGACTGACGACAAGTGGCGTCCTGCGGACCGCCTCATCGACCGGGTCGCCGCCGGATCGAGGGTGGCCAAACGGCATGTTTCTCAGCGCAGCCTCACGCCGCAGAGTGGTCTACGCGAGCAGCACCACGGTAGCTCTGGCCGCCTGGAGCTAGGACGGGCCGACCAGGGCCTTGACCAGGTCGTCGAAGGCGGCGTCGGCGATGGCCGTCATCTCTTCGTCGGTCTGGTCCGGGATGGGGTGGCGGGTCAGCACCGCGGCCGCGTCGAATCCGAGGGCCTCTGCCTGGGACTCGGTCAACGGCGGCCTCGCCGGGGTCGAGGTCCCGGCCGGCGTGGAGTCCCGGGAGATGGACGTGGCCTGGCACCTCGATGTTCGCCCGTCGATGCAGCCGGTGGTGTATCCTGACTCCGGCGAGCTGGTCGTCAACGACTTCCGCCCGGGCTCCGACGGCGGCCCGCCGTCGGGCGACCTGGTCGTCGTGGACATCGCCTCGGGCAACCTCATCGACCGTGTGGCCACCGGCTCGCTGGTGGCCACACGGGATGTTCCTCAGTGCGGCCAGCAACCGCAGGGTCCTCTACGTCAGCACCACCGCAGTAGCCCTAGCCGCCTGGACCTGAGGACTTCTGAGCCTTGGGTTCATCCAGTCTCGCGCGTCCCGGCGGCCGTCGCTGCACGGCACTGATCAATACTCAGACTCTGCCTGGCCGTGGCCTTCGGCAGTCCGGGTGTCGAGAACGCCGACCCGGCACTCACCAAGAGGCGCGACGCGCCGCAAGAGAGCGTGTCGGCCACAGCGCGCTGGCTAGTTCGCCTGTGAATGGGAGGCTCATCCTCCGTACAATCGATGCCCATGCCGACCGTTGCTCGGCGGGCGACTCTGCTCGAACTCATCGAGGCGGGCCTGTTGGTGCCCGGCACCGTGCTCCACCGTGGTCGCCCGCGTCCTGGGGTCAACCACTATGCCACGGTCCTCGCCAACGGAAACCTGCGATTCGACAACGGGCGGCAGTTCTCATCTCCGACCGCGGCGGCCCAAGTCTCGGACGGCAAGGCCGTGTGGGACGGCTGGACAACGTGGATTCTGCCCGACGGTCGATCACTGGCCGAGCTGAGCGACGAATTCACCCTCCTCGATGGCGCTGACCATTCTGACGCGGGTGCCTCCGATTCCCGAGACACGCCTGAGGCTGTGCGGGCGCATGACCTCGGACTCGCGGTACTCCAGCCGTCGTTAGCCAACACGCCTCTGGAGGCCGCGGCATGGCTGTCAGCGGGGGAGAGCTTCGCCATCGACGGTCGCAGGATCTCAGGAGGCTTCGTTTACGTCGGCGGTCCCGTGTCCGCAGTGGGCGAGGAGGCGCGCGAGCCGAGCCTCATCGATCCCACGTTGCCGGTCGACTGGGAGAATCCCGACTGGTCCGGAGACACCCTCTACTACCTGCCGGACTACCGCGAGTTCGATCCCCGAGCTCGTGCCGCCTACCTCTGCTGGCTCGCACATGGCCGGCGCCACGCCGGAGTCGACATCAGCTACGTGCTTCTCTTCTACTTCGGGCTTGAGCGGCGACTGCTCATCGAGATGGCCGAGGATTTCGACCATCCGGGCACCGACGCCATCGTCGCCGAGATTGAGGCTCTGCTCGGTGTGTACGGCGGCAGCCGGCAGTTCGGCGTGTTTGCCCTGTCGCTGCTGGATCTCGTCGAGGCAGTGCGGTCAGTTCGCTCACCGCTGCGGCCGGTCGAGCCGCCAAGGCTGACACGGGTGAGGTCCGGCGCGGAGGTGCCGCCTCTGTTGCGGGTCGGATTGGGCCGGTGTGTCAGCGACGGTTGCCCAGTGACCGCGCAATGGGCGCTCAGCTATCTGCGCCATCACCCGTCGCGGCCTCACCGCATTCCTGAGGATCGCTGCCGCGTCGAGTTCGACGAGTTGTTCGCGGCGCGCTACTCCCAGCGCTATGGGGACGGCATCATGCTGGAGCCGACTCGGCGCGAGCTTGTTCTCGGCTACCGTCCGGCGTCGCCCGGGATCCGCCACGAGCTGCGGCGGCCGATCCGGTCCGTGCCTGACGTGGAGCAAGCCGCCCGACGGGAGGATTTGACGAGCCTGCTTCATCTGGTGACGGATCTTGCCTGGGAGTGCGCTGACGATTTGGAGGCCTACAGGCGATTCCTGGAGCGTTGGCCTGACCGTGCCGCCAGCGCGGTCGGTTCAGCCCTTCTGCCCGAGGAGCTTGTCGATTCTCACGCTGGCGGGAGCCTGGCTGATCTCCGGAAGTGGATCTCGGAAACCCTCGGAGGGGGTTCCAGCGTCTCGGTCCGCTGGGATGAAGTGGTTCGGCGTTGCACGGCGGCGTCCGAGCGCTTGCCGAGGAGCGACGCGGTCCTCGTGTCACAGCTGCTCGCGAGACTGGGCGTTGGAATGGAGCCCGATGTCCGATTCGGCGGGACGGTGGCGCGCTCGGAGTCGGAGGTTGTACTCTTCGCCCTCGGAGACGGAGCGCCCTCGGTGCCGTCGCCGGGCTACGCCGCGGCGTGTGCCGTCGTTCACCTTGCGGCAACGGTTGCTGCGGCCGACGGATCGATCAGCCTTGAGGAGCAGCAGTTTCTCGCCCGCCACATCGAGAGCGGGCTGCGGCTCGACGCGGTAGAGCGCGCCCGTCTGGAGGCGCACATCGCCTATCTGGCCAAGGGCAGCTTTGACGCCAGCGAGACCATGCGAAGGATCGGAGCACTCTCGGCCGACCAACGGTCAGGTGTGGGCGAGCTGCTCGTCGATGTCGCTGCTGCCGATGGGAAGATCACACCCGACGAGGTCCATACCCTCATGACACTCTTCGAGCGACTCGGTCTTGCTCAGACCGTACTGTTCGAACTGCTGGGGAAGGCGTCTGTCGACACCAACCTGGATCCTGTCGCGGTATTGGAGCTCCGCCCTGCCAGCGAAATGGGTGTGCTGTCGCCTCCGGCGACAGCCGAGGTAGCGGCATCGCCCACCGGCTCCGGCAGCAGCCGGGAGCCGCATCCACCAGCTGCTCAGCCGGTTGATACGGACCCTCCGGAATCCGGCACTGGCCGTCACGCCGAAGGGGCGAACCTGGACACGGAAGCAATCGACAGGAAGCTTGCCGAGGACAGTCGGACCACGGCGCTTCTGGCAGACATCTTTGCCGAAGCGCCCGACTCCGACGAGGATCTGGACGATGAGTTCGACCTGGATCTGGATGAAGACTTCGACCTGGACGATGACTTCGACGAGAGCCTGGATGAGGGGAATGGCGATACCTCGGCCGAGCACCAAGAGGCGATTGTGCCGGACGAACGGCCAGCCTCTCACGATCCCCAGAAACTGGGAGCGTCCGGCGCGGGCCGCTCGAGATCCCGGTCTCGTCTCGCGGGGCCCTTGGGGCGCGACAGCGAGGATCCAGACTCGGATCTCCCGATCCTCGCTGTGCCGGACTCGCCGGTGCGGACCTCCGGGCTCCTCATATGGGGACTCGATGTCGAACACGCTCGCCTCGCGGTGGCCCTGACGCGCGAGCAGCGATGGTCCAGAGCCGATGCGGAGGACCTGGCGGGACCTCTGGGTCTCGGCATGCTCAATGGCGCGATCGACATGATCAATGAGGCAGCCGTCGAGAACTGCGACGAGCCGCTGCTTGAGGGCGAAGACATCCTCAAACTCAACTACTACGCGGCCGAGAGGCTGGTCGAGGCGGCGGCCGTAGGCACGGACGCTGCTCTGAGCGTCTTCCATGATGACTGGAGCGAGTCGGCCCGCCTCACTATGGGCATTGAATCCGGCGACCCGGTGCTGTGACTGATCCGATTCCGACTCCAACGACAGATGCCGCGCCTGCGAGCATCCGTCCACGGGATCGCGGAGCCATCGTCAACGCGCTGCGCGCTGGCGTCGTTCCCCGCGTCGGGCTGCAACACATCCAGGTGGGGCGGAACGCGGAGATCGAGGCGCTCGTGTCCGACCTCGACCGGATCGCCGATCGCGGGGCGGCATTCCGGCTCATCGTGGGCGACTACGGAGCAGGCAAGTCGTTCTTCCTGAACCTCGTGCGCTCGATCGCGTTGAGGCGCAAACTCGTGACAGTTCACGCCGATCTCTCGCCCGATCGTCGCCTCCAGTCAACGGGCGGGCACGCGCTCGGCCTGTATCGAGAGTTGATGCACAACGTCTCGACTCTTGGAAAGCCTGACGGCGGGGCGCTGCCCTCGGTCGTCGAGCGGTTTGTCACCGCGAGCCTCAGGAGGGCTCGAGCCGGAGGCGCCAGCCCCCAGGCCGCGATCCGCCGTCGGCTTGACGATCTGCAGGAACTCAATGGCGGCTACTACTTCGCCGATGCGATCGCTGCGTACTGGCGCGGCCACGACACCGACAACGTCCAGCTTCAGTCCGATGTGGTGCGCTGGCTGCGCGGCGAGTTCCCCAACCGAACCGAGGCCCGCAGGGCCGTGGGCGTGAACGCTGTCGTCGCCGACGACTCCGTCTACGACTACCTCAAGCTTTTCGCCCGCTTCGTTCGGCATGCGGGATACCGCGGCCTGCTGGTCTGTTTCGATGAGATGGTGAACCTCTACAAGCTCTCGCACACCCAGTCCCGCCAACGCAACTACGAGAAGGTCCTGCTGATGCTCAACGACTGCCTGGCAGGCTCGGCCGCCGGGGTCGGGTTCGTAGTGGGTGCCACGACCGACACCCTGGTTGACGAGCGGCGCGGCCTCTACTCCTACGGGGCGCTGCGAACCCGTCTCCAGGAGAACAGCTTCTCCTCCGGCGGTCTCGTCGACTACTCGGGTCCCGTCTTGCGCCTCGACAACCTCTCGCCGGAGGATATGTACATCCTGCTCGTGAAGCTGCGCCATGTGTTCGCGGGCGGCGACGAGAACGCCTATCTGCTGCCTGACGAGGCTTTGAAGTCCTACATGAGCCATTGTGAGTCCCGGATCGGCGACGCCTATTTCCGGACACCTCGCACGACGGTAAAGGAGTTCTTGGACCTGTTGGCGCTGCTGGAGCAGTACCCCGGTGTGCACTGGTCGGATCTGATCTCGAAGGTCGAGGTCGAGCCCGACCAGAACCCCGACCTCGCTCCCCTCGACGACAGCGAGGCCGTACCGGGCGCCCCGGGCGGCGATGACGGGCTTGTTGCCGTACGGCTCTGACCATCGGGCGAACCCAGGCGCCTTCGCCATGCTGCATCCGCGGATGCAGCGCTGGGTCTACGAGCAGGGCTGGCAGGTTCTGCGGGACGTCCAGGAGCGCGCCGTCGCTCCCATCCTCGCTGGCGACCGCGATGTGATCCTCTGTGCCTCCACCGCGGCCGGTAAGACCGAGGCTGCGTTTCTTCCCATCCTGTCGGCCCTAGCTGCCGCCCGAGACGAGCCGAGATCGCCCCGGAGTGTCGAGGTGCTGTGCGTCTCTCCCCTGAAGGCGCTCATCAACGACCAGTACGACCGTCTGGACCTGATGTGCGAGCAGGCCGGGATCGAGGTGCATCGCTGGCACGGTGATGTGGCGCAGTCGGCGAAGCTGCGGGCCTTGGCCGCGGGCTCGGGAGTGCTGTTGATCACGCCCGAGTCGCTAGAGGCGATCTTCGTGAACCGGGGCAGCCAAGTCAAGAGCATCTTCACGGCTCTTCGATATGTCGTCATCGACGAGCGTCACTCCTTCCTTGGCGTGCCCAGGGGTGCTCAGCTGCAGTCGTTGCTGAACCGGGTCGAGCTTGCGATCCGCCGCCGCCCGCTCCGGATAGCGCTGTCAGCGACGCTTGCTGACATCGACAACGCGAAGGCGTACCTGCGACCGACGCGCCCCGAGGGCGTGGTGGCAATCGAGGACGAGTCGGGGTCGGGTCTCTTACATCTTCAGGTGCGCGGCTACCTCAAGTCCCCACCGCCACACAAGGGTGACGCGAGCCCAGAGAACGTCGAGTCGCAGACCGCGGAGAGTGAGGCGACTGACGGCCTAGGAGTGTGCGGCAAGGATGAGATCGCCAGACACATCTTCGAGCAGTTGCGCGGCAGGTATAACCTCGTGTTCGCCAATCGCCGCCGCGATGTCGAGGAATACGCCGATCGGCTGCGCCGTCTGAGCGAAGCGGGACGGGTACCGAACGAGTTCTGGCCGCATCACGGCAGTCTCTCGAGGCCGATCCGCGAAGACGCCGAGGAAGCGCTCAAGGACGCCTCCCGCCCGGCCACCGGCGTCTGCACCTCGACGCTTGAGATGGGCATCGACATCGGCGCGCTCGACAGCGTTGCTCAGATCGATGTGCCGCCCTCGGTGGCATCGATGCGCCAGCGCCTCGGCCGATCCGGTCGGCGAGGCGAGCCCGCCGTGCTGAGGATCTACGTGACGGAGAAGCCCGACGACCCAGAGTTCGGTCCCGTCGATGCCTTGCGGTGGAAGGTTGTCCAGACAGTCGCCATGGTGCGCTTGATGCTTGACGGATGGCTTGAGGCACCCGACGACCCAGGCTTCAACTACTCGACGCTAGTGCAGCAGGTGCTGTCGGTGATCGCCCAGCATGGCGGCGCGAGCGCGTCCGACTTGCACGGGGCCCTGCGCGGACCCGGACCCTTCGAACTCGTGGACGAGTCACGCTTCTCTCGGCTGCTGCGGGCGATGGTCGCCAAAGATCTCATCATTGAGGCGTCGGGCGGATTGTTGCTTCACGGCGAGAAGGGGGAGCGGATCGTCAATCACTTCGGCTTCTACGCCGCGTTCGAGACTGCAGCGGAGTGGCGGCTCGTGGCTGACGGCAAGACGCTGGGCTCCATGCCGATCAACCATGTCGTCCAAGAGGGGGCGCTGCTGATCTTCGCGGGTAGGCGCTGGCGGATCACCAGAGTCGATGAGTCGCGCCGGGTCATCGAACTCGCCCCTTCCAGTGGCGGAAAGCCACCGGGGTTCGATGGCTCGGGACCACAGGTGTCGCGCCGGGTCCGCGAGGAGATGGTGGTCGTCTACAAGTCCGACGATATGCCCGCATGGCTGGATCCGTGCGCATCCGAACTGTTGAGCGAGGGTCGCGCCGCCTGGCGCCGGTTCGGGCTGAGCGCCACGGCGGTGCTGGATGCAGGCAGTGATGTGCTGCTGTTCCCGTGGACCAGCGACCGTGCCTTGCACACCGTCAGGATCGCCCTGACCAGCGCGGGCTTGCGGCGCGTCGAGACCTCCGGTCCGGCGTTGCAGATCAACGGCGGCAGTGTGCGCGAGATCGGGTCGGTGGCCCGGGTGCTTCTCGAGCAAGGGCCGCCCGATCCCATGGAACTTGCCCGGAATATCGCTAACCGCCGAATCGACAAGTGGGACTGGGCGCTTGATGACGTCCTGTTGACCGAGTCGGCCGGAGCCCGTCTGCTTGATGTACATGGAGCGTGGGAGGTGTTGGCCAAGATCTCCGAAGATCTCTCTTGATGTCGATGAAGCGTCCCGCGGCACTGGCCTGCGGCCCCGGGTCGGGAAGAGGCTCAGAGGCTATGAGGCTTGGCGTTTGAGGAACTTGATCCACTCCCTTGCCGGTATCCCGGCGAGAGAATGGTCGAGGATGTCCCCGGTCCAGTCGTTCATGATGCCGATGCGCGCGATTCGACCGAAATTGCCTCCGCCGTCGTAGGCGGGCCGGTCCGAAGTGTTGCTGCGCTGCCGGTAGGGGGCGTCGACAAGGGGCGATTCGATGTCTCGGCTCCGCTCCGTGTCGCGGATGTGCTGCCACCAGTGATTCCTATACTCGGCGGCGTGCCGGGCCGACCAGATGCCGGGCGCGTCAACGCGTGGGATGCCGGACAGCACGTTGGACAGGTGCTACGGCACCACAGCCAGCAGATCCCACTCGGTGCAGGCGGCTGGCGTGACCGAGTACCGGAAGCTCGGCTCGGCTTCCTTGGACAGCACGTACCAGCCCTTGAGCTCTATGCCCATGGCAACCTCGAACTCTCCGGAGTCGAGTCGCCGCCTCAAGAGCACATCCGGGAACGTCTGGGCCTGGCGGTCGAACCGGTGCAGGGGCCATTCGTCGTCGGGGTCCCACACATCCCGTATCCGGTTCAGCGTGTTGACCACCTGAACCTCGATCGTCGTTCCCAGCATGGTGTTGAGGGCGAACAGGTCGCCGGCGTCGATCCCTTCGATGTTGGTCGTCGAGTTGAAGTAGCCGGGAAGGGCCATCAGAGCGTCCTTGACCCGGATCATCAGAGGCGTCCGAGGGTCGTGAGGGTCCGGCGCCGGCGCTACAGGTGGGGCGGGGGCCGGGTTCACTTTGCGGGCTCGGGCGGCGTGTAGGCGCAGACGGATTGGAGCCGCTCGATCGCCAGGTCGGCGAAATGCTCGACCAGTTCGGCCGCGTAGCCGTCGCGCCCTGACTCGGCGGCTGCGACCACGGCGCTGCACAGGCCGCCGAAGGGCTCCCATACAACATCGCCGGGGCGGGTCGCCGCGCTGATGATCCGTTGCATGAAGTCCAGCGGCTTCTGGTTCAAGTGCACTGCGGCGTTGCGCCCGGGCCGATGCACCCTGGGCGCCGAGCGGACTCCGTTGCCCTTGAAGCGCTCTTCGCCGTTCAGCGGTGGGGCCGACCAGACGTTGGTGATCCCGTGGGCGTGGGTCCAGGCATCTCGCAGCGACGCCCACTCGTCCGCAGTGACGGGAGCCTGGCCGTCTAGCGAATAGTACGGAGCGCCTTTGGGGTAACCATGCTCATTGGCGTAGTACACCAGGCGACGCATCATCTCCGGCGGCGGGAAGTACCACAGCCAGTCCTGCGTGAGGTACTTGCGGGTGGCGGCGTTGGCCACCCCGCAGGCCTCGTTGGCTGCCTGCAGGCGCAGTCCGGCCCGTTGCCACTCGTAGCGGAGCCACTTCTTGGCCGGCATCACGCCCTCGGCGGTCGGGAACTCGAGCCGTCGTCGGTAGAAGACGCACACCTCCGTGACCACCGGGAAGCGCCTGATCGTCTCGCCGTTCACATTCCCGGCGATGTGCGCGATGCCCTTGTCCCACACGATGGTCTGGACATACTCCCAGCCATGGCGGTCCAGCACCGGATGCACGGTCGCCCAACCCAGTTCGGTGTTCCAGAACCACAGCGTGGAGGAGGCTCGGGCGTGCTTGGCCCAAGACTCGACATGGGGCTCGTACCAGTCGGCCAGTCCCTGCGGCGTACGAGGGTCGCCGGGGAAGCCGCCCACCCCGTAGGCACCGTCAGAGATGATGGCGTCCGGCCTCGGCCACTGCGAGTAGGTGTCGAGCGCGTCGCCCCGGAACAGCGACCATGTCGAGGTGCTCTTGCCTGCTTCGGCTGCCACGCGTCCTCCTTCGCTGCGACCCAACGGCAGCCTACGCAACCCGATCACGGCACCGGGTCATGCCAACCTCCTGCGTCTGTGGCGACATTCGGCCGTTCGATGCAGGGGAACAGCGACCCGTCAATTCAAGCTAGACAGGCGGTGTGACACGCGGGCCGCTACAGCCCGCTCCGGTTTGCCGCTAGGGGCCGACCAGAGCCTTGACTAGGTCGTCGAAGGCGCTGTCGGCGATGGCCGTCATCTCTTCGTCGGTCTGGTCCTGGATGGGGTGGCGGGTCAGCACCGCGGCCGCGTCGAATCCGAGGGCCTCCGCCTGGGACTCCACCGCGGAGGCGAAGTGGACCGTGGACACGAACACACCGGGCACGCCCCGGCGCTCGATGTCGCTGATGTCGTGCACACTGCACGACACGCAGGAGCCTCAATCGGCGAGCGCCTCGATCACCGCGTCGCAGGTGGTTGCGATCTCGTGGCGCAGGTCCACCGGCGCGGGCTTGGTGAAGGTCGGCTTGGTGTAGCGGTTGACGGTCGCCCCCAGCCCGGTGAGCCGCTCTGAGACCCGGTCGAGGAACACGTTGCCGCGGGGCTTGGAGATATCGAGCAGGCCGACGGTCAGCCCGGCCAGAGACTCGGGCCTCGTGGCCCGCTCCCGCACCGCCGGGGTCTGCTCCGAGGTGGGATCGAGGACGGTCGTCATGTTGCAGCCTCCTTGCGGTGGTGAGGGTAGTCGCAGGCCGGTCTCACGGCGTGATCTCGCGGGTGACCGGGTCGCTGCCCCGCGGCCCGTTGGCCCAGCCGCCGATGATGGCTGAGAACAGTCCGGCCCGGCCGCCCGCCTGGACGACCAGCAGCCCGCCGGGGCGGAACTTGGGCACCCTCTGACCTGCGGCCTTCGGCGGCAGCCCGGCCGCGATCCCGCCCGCGCCGGCCAGCAGGTCGTCGCCGTCGGAGGTCAACTCGGCCGTCAACTCCTCCATGAACCGGTCCCGGCTCCAGCCCGCGTCGGTGTAGCGGGCCATGTGCTCGGGTGAGAGCACCAGCATGGCGTCCATCCCCAGCATCATCCGGGGCGAGACCGTGGCCTGAAGGGCCTGGGCCAGGTGCCGGGTCAGCGACTCCGGGCTGCGCGACCGCTCGTCGGCGAAGATCCGGGGCGACTCCCCGGTGAACACAGTGACGGTCGACTGGTCGGATCGCCAGCCCCGGCTCTCCGCCAGTGATGTCCACGGCGAGCCCGTCTCGTCCTCGGCGAAGCAGAACCCCACCTTGGCCGGCGAGCCGAAGGTGGCCCGGTCAACGCCTCCGGGACGGCCGCCGCCCACGTTGCGCACCACGAGCTGGAGGGCCCGGCCGATCGTGGAGTTGGCCCGGTTGCCCTGACCCAGCGCGTTAAGCCCGCTGTTCATGCCGATGCGCTCGGCGATCGGCCCGTTCACCACCAGAACCGGCCCGACACTCATGGTGGTGGCCAGCACGCCGTGCATGTTGAACTCGTCGGTGCAGACCGCTTCCAGCGCGGCCATCACCACCGGCAGGTGCTCGGGTTCGCAGCCGGCCATGACCGCGTTGACGGCTACCTTCTCGACGCTGCACCCCACCAGGGCCGGGGGCACGGTGGCCGCGATCTCCGACGGGTCGCGGCTGGTGCCCTCCAGCATCCGCAGCACCCTGGCTTCGGTGGGGGGCACCACCGGCAGGCCGTCGGACCAGCCCCGGTCCCACATGGCCTCCCATTCGTCCTCCAGAGCGGCCATCTCGACCCGGCGGCTGCGAAGGCCCGAGCCCGAGAAGCGCACGGCCAGCTCGCCGGCGTGGGCGGGATCGACGCTGAGGGAGCCGCAGCCCGGCCTCCAGTCGGGCAGGCCCTCGCCCAGGCCGTCCACCCCGGTGAGTTGCTCCCACTCGGAGCGGGACCAGCCCACGGTGCGCTGCTCTCCGGCGCCCCCGGACACCCGTAGCAGGGTGGGCACCGTCTCGATGTCGTGATGCCACGACAGAGCCAGGTCGGAGTCGTGGTGCACCCAGCCGGCGTCGACGGGGAAGTGCGGGTCGTCCTGGGTGATCACGGTGAGCCCGGCCCGGTCGTGCAGGTCGCCGAGCACAGGCGCCACCAGCTCGCAGGTGGGGCAGTCGCGCTTGACCACCGCCACCAAGCCGTCTGGCAGTGGCGGCGCCGGGGGGAGGTCAGAACTCATCATCCGATTGTGCCACTGCCAGAGGCCGAGCGAAAGGCGCATCACCCATAGACGCCGCGGGCGTTGAGCGAGGCCGTGGCCCGAGCGGCCCGTGAGCGAAGCGAACAAGAGCG
This sequence comes from Candidatus Aldehydirespirator sp., assembly GCA_965221605.1. Classification (GTDB taxonomy): domain Bacteria; phylum Actinomycetota; class Acidimicrobiia; order Acidimicrobiales; family Aldehydirespiratoraceae; genus Aldehydirespirator. The sequence goes on along the minus strand of CBDCSK010000009.1, from coordinate 78,692 downwards.
GGAAAGACGACGCGGCAGGGCGATGTGTTTGCGGCCCGCTGACGGCTGCCCGTAGCCTCCGGTTGCGATGGCGAGCGGCGGCGGCAGGAGCGACTCCATGGACGGGCGAGAGTTCCGCCGGGTGCTGGGCCACTACCCGACGGGCGTGACGGTGGTGACCGCGGCCTGTCCCGGCGGCCCCGAGGGAATGACCATCGGATCGTTCACCAGCGTCTCGCTGGAGCCGCCTCTGGTGTCGTTCTGTCCTGGCCACGACTCGGACTCATGGATCCGGATGCGCGATGTCGGCAGCTTCTGCGTGAACGTCCTCGGCGACGACCAGGCCGGAGTGTCCACCACGTTCGCCAGCAAGGTCGATGACCGGTTCGACGGTCTGCGCACCCGGGTGGAGGCCACCGGCGCCCCGGTGATCGAAGGCTGTGTGGCCTGGATCGACTGCCGCGTCGAAGCGGTCCATTCCGCCGGCGATCACGACATCGTGGTTGGCCGGGTCGTTGCCCTCGGCACCTCCGGCGACGACGGCGAGTCGCAGTCCGGACCGCTGATCTTCCTCAAGGGCGGATACGGACGGGTGGCGGGGCTGTAGATGGCGAGCTACGCGCTGGGTGACAGCGAGCCGCGCATCGACCCGACCGCGTACGTTCATCCACTGGCGGTGGTGATCGGCAACGTCGAGCTCGGCCCGGAGGCCTCGGTGTGGCCCTACGCCGTGTTGCGGGGCGACGACGGCGTGATCCGTGTCGGCGCTCGCAGCAATGTTCAGGACAACGCGGTGATCCACTGCACGCCCAACCATCCCACCATCATCGGCGACGACTGCACGATCGGCCATCAGGCCCACCTGGAGGGCTGCACCGTGCACGACGACTCACTCATCGGCGTGGGGGCGGTGGTGATTCACGACGCCCGGATCGGTCCCCACGCCCTGGTGGGGGCCAACGCCACCGTGACCGGCGGGACGGTGGTGCCGCCGCGGGCCATGGCGCTGGGAACCCCGGCCCGGATCCGCGAGAACGCGGTCGAGCCCGGCCACAACCAGCAGAACGCCGACATCTACGCCCAGCGCGGCCATCACTACCGGACCGAGCAGCGTCGTATCGACTGATCGCCGCCCCGCGGGGTAGATTGGAATGCAAGCGCCGGCGCGACGGGAGATTCCATGACCACTGCGGACATTGGCGTCGATCTCAGCCGCTACCAGCTCGGCTGGAGCGACGAGGAGGACTACGTCTTCAAGCCCAAGAAGGGCCTCAACAACGACATCATCAGCGAGATGTCGTGGCTCAAGGGCGAGCCCCAGTGGATGCTCGACTTCCGCCTCAAGTCGCACCGCCGCTTCGAGCGCCGGCCCCGCCCGACGTGGGGCGGCGACACCACCGGCATCAACTTCGACGACATCTACTACTACATCAAGCCCACCGACACCCTCGCCAACGACTGGGACATGGTCCCCGAGTCGATCAAGAACACCTATGAGCGCCTGGGCATCCCCGAGGCCGAGCGCAAGTACCTGGCCGGGGTCACCGCCCAGTACGAGAGCGAGGTCGTCTACCACCGCAACCGCGAGGACCTCGAGGCCCAGGGAGTGCTGTTCTGCGACATGGACACCGCCCTGCGGGAGTACCCGCAGCTGGTCAAGAAGCACTTCGGCACGGTCATCCCGCCCAACGACAACAAGTTCTCGGCCCTCAACTCCGCGGTGTGGTCGGGCGGGTCGTTCATCTACGTTCCGCCCGGCGTGGAGGTGGAGGCGCCCCTGCAGGCCTACTTCCGCATCAACGCCGAGAACATGGGCCAGTTCGAGCGCACCCTGATCATCGCCGACGAGGGCTCCAAGGTCCACTACATCGAGGGCTGCTCAGCGCCCACCTACTCCACCGACTCGCTGCACTCGGCGGTGGTGGAGATCGTGGTGGGGCGCTCGGCCCGGGTGACCTACACCACCATCCAGAACTGGTCCGACAACGTCTACAACCTGGTCACCAAGCGGGCCCGGGTCGAGGCCGAGGGCCACATGGAGTGGATCGACGGCAACATCGGCTGTCTGGCCGAGGGCTCGCGGGTCACGACCCGGGGCGGCACCAAGCCGATCGAACTGGTGATGCCCGGTGACGAGGTGCTGTCCTACGACGAGGCCGCCGGTTCGCTGTGCTGGCGCCGGGTCACGGCCAAGCGCTACTCCGGCGAGCAGCCCGTCCGCGAGGTGCGGGTCGGGTCGCGCCGTCTGCGGGTGACCGACAACCACCCGTTCTACTCCTACGCATACGACGCCTCGCGGCCCAAGAAGCTGGGCCGCTACAACCTGGCCTACGTGCGGGCCGACCGCCTGGAGCAGGCCATCGTGCCCGTCTCCAGCCTCGACTACGGCGAGCCCCACAAACTGGAGTTGCCCGAGACGGCCACGGTGTTCGCAAGCAGCAACCAGTACCGCGAGAGCTTCGTTGCTGAGCGGCAGCGGCCCACTCGTCTCGCGGTGGGGGAGACCACCACCGATGAACTCATGTGGCTGTTCGGCCTGTTCACCGGCGACGGCTCGATCGACTCTGTCGCTGCCGGTTCGGGTGGGCGCCGGTGGGCCAGGGTGGTGTTCTCGGTGCCCCGCTCAGACCGGGCCCGTACCAGCCTCGTCGACGTGATGGGCCGCATCATGCCGGGCACCGCACCGACGGAGCGGGTCGACGGCGTGACCCTTACGTGGAACAGCGTTGAGCTGGCCGACCTGCTGGAGAACAACGGCTTCGTAACCGGCGCACTGCACAAGCGTGTGCCGACGTGGGTGCTGGACCTTCCTGAGTCGCAGCGCCTGTCGTTCGTGGCCGGATACTTGGACTCCGACGGCTGTGCCCCGACAGGCAGGCGAGGCTTCTCCATCAAGTCTGCCAACCGGGAACTGCTGGAGGACGTGGGCGAGGTTCTCACCAGCTTGGGCGTCTCGTCCCGGTTCAACACCGAGTTCGACGGCGAGAGGCGGGTGCAGATTCTCGACTGCACCTCCACCGCCCGCGGCTCACACCGGTTGGAGTTCCCGACCGATCCGCGGCTGCTTGAGCTGGTGTCGGCCGAACTTCGCGATGCGGCGGCTCGGCAGCCCGAACCGACTCTCCGCCACTTCCGACGGGTGGGCCGGTCGCAGATCGAGTTGCCGTCCAGCGTCGAGATCCGCGCCGTAGAAGTGAGCGCCGACGCCGAGGTGGTTCCCACTTGGGACATCGAGGTCGAGGGAACCGGCAACTTCGTGTCCGAGGGCTTCATCGTCCACAACTCCAAGCTCACGATGAAGTATCCGGCGGTGGTGATGGTGGGGCCCAAGGCGTCGGGCGAGGTGCTGTCGGTGGCCTACGGCGGCCCGGGCCAGCATCAGGACACCGGGGCCAAGATGACCCACGCCGCGCCCGAGACCACATCCAAGATCGTGTCCAAGTCGATCTCCTCGGGCGGGGGCCGCACCTCCTACCGGGGCCTGGTGAGGGTCGAGGACGACGCCCACGGGTGCAAGAGCCATGTGCAGTGTGACGCGCTGATCCTCGACGGCGACTCCGTGTCGGACACCTACCCCTACATGGAGGTCGGCTCGGGCGACGCGGTCATCGGCCACGAGGCCACCGTGTCCAAGGTGGCCGACGACCAGCTGTTCTACCTCCAGAGCCGGGGCCTCACCGAGGAGCAGGCCATGGGCCTGATCGTCAACGGCTTCATCGAGCCGGTGACCCGCACCCTGCCCATGGAGTACGCGGTGGAGTGGAGCCGCCTCATCGAGCTCCAGATGGAGGGCAGCGTCGGCTGACGCCCGCGGCCGGTTCGAGCGCACGAGCGCGTCGATCGAATCGACGAACCCTGACCTGAGTTTTGCCGTGACGATCGGCGCTGGAGCGCGCTGATCGCACTACTTCAACACGAGGGTCTCAGCGCGGTATGGATGTCCCAGACATCCCTGTGGCCGTGTTCGTGGGTTGCAGTTCTTTAGACGGTGTGTTGTAAGCTAGCTACAGATAGACTATTCTTCTCGCACAAACATAGCAATATTAGAGATCTATTAGACACAAGTATACGAGGAGGCTCAGATGCTCTTGCGATTCGAGGTCGGCAATCATCGATCCATATGCGAGCCAGTCGAGTTGTCCATGATTGCAATGGACAAGGATCGCGTCGCGGCTCGCCAGATTGAGGGGCTCAACGAGAAGGGCCTGACCGTCGCTGGACTCTACGGTCCCAACGGGTCAGGCAAGACCAACCTTATCGATGCGCTCGCGTGGCTGTCACATGCGGTAGGAGTCTCGTTGCGTGCCTGGGAGGACGAGATTCCTTGTGACCCGTTCAGTTTCGGGTCCGGTCCGCCGCAACCGTCGTACTACGGGATTGAGATGGTCGTCGGCGGCGTGCGGTACCGCTACGAGTTGGAGGTAGGCGAGTCCAGGGTGGTCTTCGAAGCGCTCTACAGCTATCCGCGACAGCGCCGCCGCACGCTGTTTGAGCGCGATGGCGACGAGCCAGTGTTCAGGCGCGGGACACGCTTCACCGGCGGCGGGCGCGAACTGATCACGCCGACGACATTGGTCATGTCTGCTGCCAGCCGCCTCACCGAAGAGATCGACCGAGTGGCCCGTTGGCTGCGCGACATCAGCTTCGTCGACTATTGGCCGCGGGGCTTGGTTCCCACGGAGGCGCGGCTCTACCGTCCCGGAGTCCGATGGAGTCGTCACGGCTGGGACGACTTCCTCATCGATGTGTTCGACGACGCGCCATCGCGGCGTGACCCTGACAGTGGTACGTCCGAGGGGAAGGGACCCCGGAAGCATCGCGATCTGGCCTTGTCGATGCTCATGTTCGCGGATCTGGGGGTCCAGGGTGTAGAGGTTGTCGACGAGTCGCCGGGTGCTGGTCGTGGCGGTCGGAGACTGCGGTTGCTGCACGATGTCGGCGGCGACCCACATCCTCTAGAACTCGGTGATGAATCCGACGGAACCCTCACCTGGCTCGGCTTGATCCCCGAGTTGCTGACAGTGTTGGAACGAGGTGGCCTGATCGTGGTCGACGAACTCGACAGCAGCCTCCACCCGCTCATCTCCGGCAACCTCGTGGAGCTGTTCCAAGATCCGTCTAACAACCGTCACGGCGCACAGATCATCTTCAGCACCCACGACACGAGCCTGCTCGGCCGTATGAACCGCGATGAGGTCTGGCTCACGTCCAAGAGGCGCGACGGCAGCACAGAACTGACCGCCCTGTCGGACTTTCGCAGTACGAGCGCTCGACGTTCCACGAACCTGGAACGAGGCTACCTGCAGGGCCGCTTCGGGGCCGTCCCAATAGTGGACCAGTACCGGGTTCGCGAGGCTCTGGGCGTCGCGAATCACGGCTGAGCATGGCACCGCGCCGACGAGACAAGAGGCCGCTGCGTCGCCGCGCTCCGCAGATCGATGAGCGAGCCCGCTTCGTCATCTTCTGTGAGGGTGAGTTGACTGAACCGCTGTATCTGGAGGCGCTCGCCGCCCTTGAAGAGGTTCGCAGCACCGCGACGCTGGATGTTCGTGGAATGGGGTACGAACCGCGCAGACTTGTAGAAGAAGCAAGGGCCGTGAAGCGCAGCGAACGCCGCGAGCGGGCCGGTGCCACCGAGTACTGGTGCGTGTTCGACGTAGAGGCGCCCCGGCGGCACGCACGGCTGGACGAAGCAATCCGAATGGCCCGTGACAACGGCATCAACGTAGCCATCTCCAACCCCTGCTTCGAACTGTGGCTGGTCCTCCACTACATCGACCACGAGCGCTGGATCGACAATGATGATTGCCGGAGTCTCCGCCGCCAGCACGATGGATCGAAGGGCAAGGGTCTCGACGGCGCTGCCTACATGCCGCGACGACACGAAGCCATCGAGCGGGCCAAGCGCCTGGTGGCGTCGCATGACAGTGCGAAGCGACACCTTCCCCACGACAACCCGTCCTCGGACATGTACCGACTGCTGGAAGCCATAGAACCCGCTAAAGGCCACCAGTAGCCAGACAGCGATCTCGCTAACTCGGCCAGTGCGCAGTGACGTGTTTGCGGTAGGCCTCGATTCCGTCGCGGAAGGCCTCAGCGGACTCCCTGCGGATCATTCGGTCAACATGCCCTCCCGGTAGCCAGAACAACTCGGGCTTGTCGTGAGGGTCGAGGCCCTCGTGGCAGGTGTGGCAGAGAGTGATGAGGTTCTCATCAATGGTCAGCCCACCTAGGCCTAGCCAGTGGACGTGTCGACACCGAGGTGGTCGATCTCCGGGCGGGGGCCGCACCTCCTACCGGGGCCTAGTGCGGGCCGAGGACGACGCCCACGGCTGCAAGAGCCATGTGCAGTGAGACGCCCTGATCTTGGACGGCGCCTCCGTGTTTGACACCTTCCCATATACATGGAATGCAGCGTCGGATGACCCGGCGTCTCGGCTGCTTCGGGCCCGAAGCGTGCGTCAGGGGAGAGGCTACGCTTGTGGTCGTGACCCAGACTGCGTCGCTCCCGGTCTCGGATGAGTTGGCCGCGCGCCTCCAAGCTCAGAGCGACGCCAGTGGCCTCCCGGCCCCCGCCTTGGCTGCTTCGTTGCTCGACGAGGGCCTCAAGACTCGCCAGTACCCCGGAATCGTGTACAAGGACGGACCGGCCGGGCGTCGAGCCAGCCTGGCGGGCGGTCCAGACGTCTGGCAGGTGATTCGAGCGCTCAACGAGGTGCCTGCGGAGGAGCCTGATCCCGTCGAGACGGTCAGCATCGAGGCCGACCTGCACCCGCAGCAAGTCAGCCTTGCGCTGAAGTTCTACAAGGCGTATCCCGACGAGATCGACAATATGATCGCTATCGACCTCGCGGCTGTAGGGCTCATCGACGAGATGGCCGTCGAGGGTAAGCAGACCGCCGCCGAACGGCAGGCCTACCTGCCTGGTCGCACCAAGAAACGATAAGGCTCGCCGGGCCTGAGTCTCTGACCTCGCGATGAAGTGGCTGCTTGATGAGATGCTGCCACGCGCGGCCGCGGGTGCCCTTGAGGGCTTGGGTCACGACGCAGTGAGCGTCGTCGGCATCGGCATGCAGTCTGCGAGCGACTCGGCGATCTACCAGGTCGCGGTGGCGCAAGGCCGAGTGGTGGTGACCGAGGACCGGGCTGACTTCGCGCAGATCGCTACAGAGGTTCTAGCATCGGGCAGCGATTCGGTTCCGGTGGTGTTTGTCAACAAGAACCGTCTTGCCCGCGGGGGCGCGCTTGCGCACAGCCTGGCTGCGAGGTTGCATCGCTGGTCTCTGGAGAATCCCGGGCCCTACCCGGGATTACACTGGCTGTAGCCGCGGGCGAAGCCTCAGATTGTCTCCATGCCTCCACAGTCCATTCTGGCGATCGGGCTGTTCTCGTGACCGCGAACGGATTGCGCCAGTGGTGTTGGTGGCGGGGAGCGCGACGCGAAGGGTCGGCGGGATGCCACAATGTGAGGCATGCCGATGCGCCAGGACTGCAAGTACTTCGAGTCGCGCACCTACCCCAACGGCGAGACCGTCCGCAAGTGCGATCTGGACCTGGCTCCCGAGGCTCCGTGGCGCTGCCCCGACGACTGCCCGAAGTACACCCGCCGCCTGGCCGACGTCAACTGGAGCTACGGCACCCTCGTCACCCCCGAAACCCCGCCCGAGCCCGAGAGCCTGGGCAGCGACGACAGCATCGGGGCGCTGCTCGACGCGGCCGAGGACATCGTGAACGCGGCCGCCCCCGACGTGATCGCCGAGGTCGAGGCCGAGCGGCGCAAGCGCCGGGGCTCGAGGAGCCGGGCCAAGGGCGGGAAGTCCAAGGGCAGGGGCAAGGGCAAGGGCGGGCCCTCCTCAGGCGGACTGGGCGAGCGGTTCCGCAGGCGGTATCGCGACGGCCGATAGCTGCATGAACCAGTTCACTGTCGACACAGCCCGGAGCCTGCCGGGCCCCCGCTGGCTGGCGGAGCGCCGGGCGGAGGCCGCCGAGCGCTTCGCGGCCGCGGAGCCTCCCACGACGGCCGCGGAGGAGTGGCGCTACAGCGCGATCGCCGACTTCGATCTCGCCTCCTACCGCCTCGCCAACGGTGCCGGAGCCGCCGCGGCCGCAATCGGATCCGGTGGCGGCGACGCAATCGGCCTCGGCGAGACCGAGGCCGCGGCAGTCGTGGACGTGGTCGACGGTCAGGTGGTGGCCGTCGACGGGATCGACAGACTCTCGGCTGCGGGCGCGTTCGTCGGTCCGCTGACCGAGGCGGCCGGCGCGGAAGGGCTGCTGGGCTCGGTGTCGGACGCGGCGTCGGACTACTTCACCGTGCTGAACGACGCCTTCACCCCGGCGCCCCTGCTGGTGGACGTGGCCGATGGAGCCGTCCTGGACGGGGTGATCGTGGTGCGTCACCACGCCCGCGAAACCGGCGCGGCCAGCTTCCCACGGCTGGTGGTTCGGGTCGGCCGGGGCGCGCAGGCGACCGTGCTCGATGTTCAGCACTCGGGCGGACCGACGCTGGTGGTGCCGGTGGTGGAACTCGACATAGGCCCGGCCGGCCGGCTCGGCTACCTCAACCTGCAGCAGCACGATCCGCGAGCCTGGCAGATAGCGGGCCACACCGCCCGGGTGGAGCGCGACGCCTCCCTGGTGGCCGCCTCGGTCGCACTCGGCGGCGGCTACGCCCGCACGCGGGCCGACACCCGCCTTGTGGGACGGGGAGCCAGCGGCGACCTGCTCTCGGTCTACTTCGGCGCCGGCGACCAGATCCTCGACTTCCGCACCAACCAGGACCACGCCGCCCCCGACACCACCTCCAACCTGCTCTACAAGGGCGCGGTGGGCGACTCGGCCCGCAGCGTCTACACCGGCATGATCCGGGTGAGGCCCGCCGCCAGGGGCACCAACGCCTTCCAGACCAACCGGAACCTGAAGCTCGGCGACGATGCCTGGGCCGAGTCGGTGCCGAACCTGGAGATCGAGAACAACGATGTCCGGTGCAGCCACGCCTCCGCGGTGGGGCCCGTGGATCCCGACCAGGTCTTCTACCTGGAGAGCCGGGGCGTCCCGACGCCGGTGGCCGAGCGCCTGATCGTGGCCGGGTTCTTCGACGAGGTGATCGACGAGCTCCCGGTCCGGTCGGTGGAAGCGGGCGTCAGGCAGGCCCTGTCCGTGAAGCTCAACCAGATGTTGAGCCAGGCGGAGTGACACCATGAACGACGGAGCGGTCCCTCGGAGATCGGAGTAGCGAGATGATGACCCACGACCTGTTCTCCCTCGACGAGCTGGCGCCCGACTCGGCTCGACGCGTCGAGGTGGCCGGCCGCGAGATCGCGGTCGTGCGCATCGGCGACGACGTCTATGCCATCGGCGACACGTGCAGCCACGCCGAGGTGTCGCTGTCGGAGGGCTGGGTGGAACCCGACGACTGCGCCATCGAGTGCGTCGCCCACGGGGCCATGTTCGACCTCGAGACGGGTGAGCCGCTGTCCCTCCCGGCTACCCGGGCCGTGCCCACCTACGAGGTCTCCGTCGTGGACGGCAGGGTCGTGCTGACCCTCGGCGACGAATCAGGGGGCGCGTCGTGAGCACGCTGGTGATCGAGGGGCTTCGGGCCTCGGTGGCCGGGCGGGAGATCCTCACCGGCGTCGATCTGGAGGTGGCCGCGGGCGAGGTGCACGCGGTCATGGGTCCGAACGGCTCGGGCAAGTCGACCCTGGCCCACGTCATCGCCGGTCGTCACGGCTACGAGGCGCTCGACGGATCGGTCCGCCTCGACGGCACAGAGCTGCTGGAGATGCCGGCGTGGCGCCGGGCCGAGGCCGGCCTGTTCCTGGCCATGCAGTACCCGACCGAGGTTCCGGGCGTTTCGCTGCTCGACATGCTGACCGAGTCGGTGTGCACCGCCGAGGGCGCCGCAGTGGCCGAGCGGATGCGCGAGGAGGCCGAGCGGATCGGCTTCGACGAGAGGTTCCTGTCCCGGCCCGTGAACGTCGACCTGTCGGGGGGTGAGCGCAAACGCAACGAGGCTTTGCAGCTGGGCGTGCTGAAGCCCGCGTTCGCGGTCGTCGACGAGCTCGACTCCGGCCTGGACGTCGACGCCCTGCGATTCGTGGGCGACCGGATCGAGGACGCCACCGAGCATGACGGATTGGGTGTGCTGGCCATCACCCACTCCAGCCGGGTGTTCGACCACCTCAGGCCGGACGCCGTGCATGTCTTCGCCGGAGGGCGCATACAGGAGTCCGGCGGTGCGGAAGTTGCCGAGGAGCTGGAGGCCGAGGGCTACGAGCGCTGGACCCCGACGGTGCCCAAGCCCGAGGCCGCATCCTTCACCGACCCCTTCGGAGACCCCTTTGCCGACCTCCTGACCTAGCATCGGGCCATGAGCAACGATGACCTGCTGACCGACGCCGAGATCTCCGAACTGCTCGAGGCCCATCCCCAGTGGAGGCGGGACGGCGACGTGCTGCGCCGTTCCTACCAGTTCGCCGACTTCCGGGCCGCCTTCGCCTTCATTACCCATGTGGCCCTCATCGCCGAGCGGCTCTTCCACCACCCGGAATGGTCCAACGTCTACAACCGGGTCGAGTTGGCCATCACCAGCCACGACGTCGGTGGTCTGTCGGCCCGGGACCGCGACTTCGTGGAGCGCGTCGACGCCGCCGGTTCCTGAGAGGCTGGGGCGAGGTCAGTCCGACTCGCCCCCGAGGTCGTCGTAGAGGATCGCGGCGGCGACGATTCCCACCACCGCCAGCCCGGCGCCCACCACTGTCTGAACCAGTTGCGACACCAGTTCGAGTGCCGTTCCGCCCGAGGCTCCGGCCAGCGTGGACACGATCCCCACCGCGAGGCTCACCGCCAGCAGCAGCAGGAGAATGAGAAACAGGCGTCCCAGCGTCGCCCAGAACCGTCCCCGCACGAGGCGGGCCCCGTAGGGGAGCGACCACAGGCGCGGCCCCGCCGAGGCGACCGCATAGGCCAACGGCGTCACGACGGCCGCATAGACGGCGCCGACGATGAAGGCCGGGATCAGCGGAATCAGCCGCAACGGCGCACCGATTCCCGCCAGGACAATGGCGACCACCGCAAGCAGGAGTATCGCCACGACGATGAGATCGAGGCCCATCAACCGGGGCACTCGTCGCATGGCCTCTTTGAGAGTGTCGGATGTGGCCGCCGGCCGGTTGTGCAGGTCGCTGAGAGCGATCCTCGTGACCGCCGCCTGCATCACGTTGCTCGCGACCCACAGGGCCAGCAGGCCCAGCAGCGCGGGCACGAAGTTGATGGGCGCCAGGTCGACTTCCAGCGACTCGAAGTAGGCCTCGTGCCGGGGCTCCGACGGGTCGAAGCCGGGCTGGGAGATCCGGTCGTAGATCTCGCCCAGCTCTCCCATGAGGATGTCGCTGGCGGAGACGACCAGCAGCACGAACGCGGCGATCTGGCTCAGGATGTAGATGAGGGCGACCGCGGCGCACGACCGCCACCGCCGGCCGGTCAGCGAGAACGTGTCCGCGACCAACTGCGACGGGCCGCGCAGGCCGCTTGGGGCATCGCCGGGCTCGGTGTCCGGGGCGGCGAGGCGAGGGGCGCGGTGCTCGGTCCATGACGACCCGTCCCAGTAGCGGTACTGCGACTCGTCCTCGGGGTCGGTGTACCAGTCGGCCGGCGGCAGGTCGCTCACCCCGGCGACTCTAACCAGGTGCTCTCACCGTCGGGGGTGGGATGCGGCCCTGGCCGTGCGACACTGCCGGGCGTGGCCGACTTCAGCCAGGCGGGCGTCGTGCCGACGCTGCACGATTTGGGCCACCGCCAGGTCGCCGACCTCGAGCAGGATCTCCGGGCCTGGTCCGCCGACCGGCCCGTGGCTCTGATCATCCCCTGCCTGGCGTCAGACGTCGGCGCGGAAGCGTTCGAGAGGATGGTCGTCGGATTGGCCGGCGCCGACTGGCTGGCCCACATCGTGGTGGGCCTCGACGAGGCTGGCGAGTACGACTGCCAACGGGCCCTCGGTCTGCTGGAACGGCTGCCGCAGCGCTGCGACGTGCTGTGGAACGACAGCGGCGCCATGGTCGCGGTCGAGCAACGACTGCGGGAGCGAGGACTGGCCCCCCGCAGCCGGGGAAAGGGCCGCAACGTGTGGTACTGCCTGGGGGCGGTGCTGGCGGGCGGGTCGGCCCAGGTGATCGCCATGCACGACGCCGACATCGTGGGCTACAGCCGTGAGCTGCCGGCCCGCCTGGTGTACCCGGTGGCTCATCCGAGCTTCGGCTACCGCTTTGCCAAGGGTTACTACCACCGCGTGACCGAAGGCCGCTTTGGCGGGCGGGTGACCCGGCTGCTGGTGGCACCGCTGGTGCGGGCGCTGCGGGCGGAGGCCGGCGACCACCAGTATCTGCGCTTCCTGGAGGCGTTCCGGTACCCGCTGGCCGGGGAGACGGCCATGGCCGCCGAGGTGGCTGCGAGCCTGCGGATTCCTGGCCATTGGGGCATGGACATCGGCATCCTCTCCGACGTCTACGCGCGGTGCGACCCGTCCAGCATCTGCCAGGTCTCGGTGGCCGACGCCTACGACCACAAGCACCAGGACCTCTCAGCCGACGATCCGACCGCGGGCCTGCGGCGCATGAGCATCGACGTGACCACCACCATGATCCGCCGCCTGGGCCCAGAGGCTGTTGACGGCGCCGATGGCCTGTGCGAGGCCTACCTGGCCGCGGCCCGGAGCCTCCTCCGCCACTACGCCAACGACGCGGAGCTCAACGGCTATGTCGTGGACGTCGCCGCCGAGCAGGCCACTGTTGAGGTGTTCGCTCGCAGCGTCGCCGACGGGGTGGCACGGTGCCACGACAATCCCCGGGAGGACTCTCTCAACCCGTCATGGCAGCAGGTGCTCCAGGAGGTTCCCGAGGTCGGGCCGCTGCTCGCCGAGGCGCTCTGTGCCCCGGAATGAGCAGCCCGCCATACCGGTTGGCTCGATGAGGCTGCACGGCGTGATCAACGCCTCGCCCGACTCGCTGGCCGACTTCTCGGTGACGACGACGGTCGAGGGCGCGGTGGCCCGGGCCTGCGAGCTGCTCGACGGCGGCTGCGCCGGCATCGACATCGGCGGCGCCGGCTCCACGCAGTTCGCCGCCCGGGTGGACATCGGGGTCGAGTGGGCCCGCCTTGACGGCAAGGTCCAGGCCCTCGCCGAGCTCTGCGCAGACCGGGGAGCAGCGCTCTCGGTGGACTCCTGGCAGCCGGAGATCATGCGCCGGGCCCTTGAGTGCGGTGCCAGCATGATCAACGCGGCCGACGGGCTTCAGAACCCGGCCATGGTCCGCCTCGCGGCCGAGCAGGATGTGCCGGTGGTGGTTCCGTTCGTGTGGGGCACCGACCCCAAGGCGTCGCGGCACGTGACCGGCGATCCGGTGGAGACCATCTGTGCATGGTTCGGCCGCTCGCTGCCGCGCTGGGAGGGAGCCGGCATCGAGCGGCACAGGCTGATCCTCGACCCCGGCACCGGCTTCGGACCACCCGACTGGGAGTGGGCCGACCGCTACCGGTACCAGAAGCGGGTCTATGAGGGCCTCGACGCTCTGCGGGCCTTCGGGCTGCCGATCTACCTGCCGCTGTCTTGGAAGCAGACCGACCAGCACGACGAGCTCATGGAGATATGCCTGCGGTCCGGCTTCGACTACGGCCGCTGCCACCGGCCCGACCGGGTACTGGAGGCCATGGCCCGCCTGGGCGTGGGGCAGCCCTCGTGAGCCAGGAGGCCGCGCGGCTGGCGGGGCCCGACTGCTTGGGACGCAGCGTGCTGGTGTCGCCCGGCCAGCCTGCGCCCGAGCCGTGGGGGCAGTGTCCGCGGGTTGCGGTGAGCACGGCGTCGCCGGACGCGGCTGCGGGGCGGCGGTTGCGGTCGGCCTGGCACGGCCGCGAGCGACTGGTGATCGAGGTGGACGGCCCGCTCCCCGGCAGCGAGCCGGCGCTGGAGAAGCCCTGGTGGGAATGGGGACCGGGACTGACCCTGACCGACGAGGTCTGGAGCCATCTCCTGACCGCCAACTCGGTCGACGCCCGGGATCCCGACCGGCTGATGTTCGCTCCTCGGGACCGGGCCCTGAAGCTGGGCGCCCGGCCCGCCGCCGAGCATGAGCCGGGTGACGTGGCGACTTCCGCCGGCGATCCCGCCTGGTGCGACGGCGGGCCGCTCGACTGCTTCGAAGTAGCGGAGATGAAGGGCGCGGCGCTGATCCCGGCGGCCAACCTGGCCTCGGGCAGCCTCGCGCCGGTGCGGCCGGTCGAGCCGCTCGCCGATCTGGCACCCGACCAGCGAAGGGCCGTGGCCCATCTCGGCGGCGGCGCCTGCATTGTGGCCCCGGCCGGATCGGGCAAGACCCGGGTGCTCACCGAGCGGGCCCGCTGGCTGGTGCGCGATGTGGGCGTGGCCCCGGCCGCGGTCTGCCTGGTGGCCTACAACGTGCGGGCCCGGGCCGAGATGCAGGCCCGCACCGCCGATCTGGAGGGCCTGGAGGTGCGCACCCTCAACAGCCTGGCGCTGGCGGTGTGCAACGGAAACGGACCCTTCGCCCGCCCGGCGGCCCACGGCCGGGTGGAGGTGATGGGCGAGCGAGATGTGCGGGACCTGCTGAACGAACTGGTGGGGGAGCGGGCGCCCAGGAGGCGTCGGCGGGCCATGACCGACCCGCTGGCTCCGTGGGTTGAGGCCCTCAGCGCGTCCCGGCTCGGGCTGCGGGACCCGGCAGGGGTCGAGAGCGACTACGCCCCCGACGTCGAGGGCTTCACCGAGGTGGCCCCGGCCTACGCCGAGGCGCTGGAGGAGAGGGGCACCGTCGATTTCGACCACCAGATCGTGCGGGCCATCGACGTGCTGCTCACCGACCCAGGGGCGAGGGCCGCGGCCCGCCGGGCGTGCGGCGTGCTGCTGGTGGACGAGTTCCAGGACCTGACCCCGGCCCACCTGCTCATGATCCGCCTGCTGGCCGGGCCGAGGGCCGATGTCTTCGGGGTGGGCGACGACGACCAGACCATCTACGGGTACTCGGGGGCGTCGCCCCGCTGGTTGATCGAGTACGAGCGCTTCTTCCCCGGCGCGGCCCGACACCTGCTCGGCGTCAACTACCGCTGCCCGCCCGCGGTCGTGGACGCCGCGTCCAATCTCCTCTCCCACAACCGGCACCGCATCCCCAAGGACATCGAGCCCGCCCCTGGACGGGCGACCCGGATCCCACCGATCAGGTTCCGCTGAGCGTCGAGGCGGCCGGCGATGGCGGCTTGACGGTGGTTGAGCGAGTCCGGAGCCTCCTCGCCGGAGGTGCCGACGCCAGGGACATCGCCGTACTCACGAGGGTGAACAGCACGCTGCTGGCACCACAGATCCTGCTGTCGGAGGCCGGTGTCGACTGCATGGCCCCGGTCGGTCCGTGGTTCTTGGAGCGCACCGGAGTGGCGGCTGCACTGGCGTGGTTGAGGCTGTCCACCGCAAGTTCGGTCCGGCTGCCGGCTATTGCCCTGGCCACCGCGGCCCGACGGCCGCCCCGCGGCATCTCTCCGCGGGTGATCGAGTGGATCGCCGAGCAGCACAATGTTGGTGCACTCAGGCGGTTGGCGGGCCGCATTTCCGATGAGCGGACCTCGGAGCGCGTGTCCGATTTCGCCGATGAGATTGAGCGCATCGCGGACATGGCCCGCCACGGGGCCGACACTATGCACCTCTTGGAGGCGATTCGGGACGGCACCCAGCTAGGGGCCAGCCTTGACGAACGACTGGACGCCTCCCGCCGAGCGGTGGACCGTTCCGCCCATGGCGACGACCTGCGCGCCCTGCTGTCGGTGGCGCCGCACTGTCCCGACCCTGCAGAGTTCGAGCCGTGGCTGTCGAGCCGCCTCACCAAGGGCAGCCGCCACGGCGAGGAGAGCGACTCGTGGCTCGTCCGTCCGTCGTGGGGCCGCGGAGTGCGGCTGGCCACCGTGCACCGGGTCAAGGGCCTGGAGTGGCCCCATGTGATCGTCCTGTCGGCCACCGAGGGCCTCATGCCGCACCGCCTGGCCAGTGACCTGGAGGAGGAGCGCCGGGTCTTCCATGTGGCCCTCACCCGCGGGTCGGAGTCGGTGACAGTCATCGCCGACGGCCCGAAGTCCCCCTTCATTGCCGAGATGCAGTGGCGCTCCAAGCTGGAGGATGCGGGCCTGCCTGCGGACGGGCCGGCCCGCCCCGACCGACCCGAGACGCCCAAGCCGTCTCGACGATCTCAGACCTCCGACGCCCAATGGTGGCTTGACCCTCCTCGCAGACCCGACACGACCAAGTCGACGCCTGCTGCATCGACGGCCAGGAACCCTCTGATCGACGAGACCGCCGAACCCGAGGCCGCAGCCGTATTCAAGCGTCTGCGGCAGTGGCGCCTGGAACGCAGTAAGGCCGACGGCGTGCCGGCCTATGTGGTCTTTGGTGACGCCACCCTGCGAGAGTTGGCTCGGCACCGGCCGGTCACCGACGATGGTTTGTTGGCAGTCAGCGGCATCGGTCCGGCCAAGCTGGCCGCATACGGTGAAGCGCTCAAGTCCCTCCTGGCCGGTATTGTGCGGGGTCAAGGGGACGGACGCGAGGAGTCCACGCCGACAACCGGGGAGGATCCGTGATGTCCAGCTTGTCTGAGATCATCTTCGAGGTCAGTGAGGACGAGATGGACGGGGGGTACTCCGCCAGCGCCTTGGGGTACGGCATCCATACCGAGGGTGAGACGATCGATGAGGTCCGCAGCAGCGTTCGCGAGGCCGTCGAGTGCTATTTCGACGAGGAGGAGGCTCGCCCCCGGCTCATTCGACTGCACTTCGTCCGCGATGAGGTCCTGACGTTGTGAGACTGCCGCGCGATGTGCGCGGTTCGGATCTTGTGAGAGCGCTCAGGTCGTTCGGCTACCGGCCGACCCGACGGCGTGGCTCGCACGTGCGGGTGACTACGCAGGTCAACGGGGAGCATCACGAGGTCATTCCGATGCATGACCCCGTGAAGATCAAGACCCTGTCGGGGATTCTCAAGAGCGTCGCGTCTCACCACGATCTGAACGTGGAAGAACTGCTGGAGCGCCTGGATCTGTGATAGGGGGTCGACGGTTCAGGCGAAGGTCTCGTCTAGGGCTTGGACCAGAGTGTTCCACGACAGGGTGGCGCACTTGATGCGCACCGGGAACTTCACCACCCCCTGAAGGGCCTCCAGATCCCCGAGCTTCACCTCACCGACGCCGTTGCCGCTGTCGGGCTCGTCGTCGAGTTCGTCGCCGGTGCCGCCGATGCCGGTGCCGTGGATGGACATCATCCGCTTGAAGGCCCCGACCAGCCGCCGCGCCTCCGCGACCGTGCGGCCCTTCACCGCGGTGGACATCATCGATGCCGACGACTGGCTGATGGAGCATCCCTGCCCGCCGGTGGACACGTCGGTGATCACGCCGTCGCGCACCTCGACGTAGATGATCACCTCGTCCCCGCACAGCGGGTTGAAGCCCACGGCCTGGACCGCGGGAGGAACCTCCAGCTCGCCGCGGTTTCGGGGGTTGCGGTAGTGGTCGAGGATGATCTCGCGGTAGAGGTCCTCCAGTCCGGCCACTACTTGACCCCGTCTACCCGAAGAAGTCGCCGGCGGCGCCGAGGGCGTCGGCGAGGGCGTCGACGTCGGAAGTGTCGTTGTAGACGTACAGCGAGGCCCGGGTGGTGGCCGGCAACCCGAGGTGCCGCATGAGCGGCTTGGCGCAGTGGTGGCCGGCCCGTACGCACACGCCGCGGTCGTCGAGCACCTGCGAGAGGTCGTGGGGGTGGATGTCGCGGAAGCTCATCGACAGGACCCCGCCCCGGCAGGCCGGCTCCGACGGTCCGTGCACCGCGAGCTCCGATCCGTAGCGGTCCTGGAGCGTCCGCAGCGCGTAGGCGGTGAGGCTCACCTCGTGCTCGCGCACCCGGTCCATTCCCAGGCCCTCCAGATAGCTCACTGCCGCGCCGAGGCCGACGATCTCGGCGATGGGCGGGGTTCCCGCCTCGAACTTGTGGGGGATGCGGTTGGGCAGGAAGCCGTCCTTGCGCACGTCGAGGATCATCTCGCCGCCCCCGAGGAACGGCGGCATTGCCTCCAGCAGCTCGGCCCGGGCCCACAGCACCCCGATCCCGGTCGGCCCGCACATCTTGTGGCCGGTGAAGCCCAGGAAGTCGGCGCCCAGCGCCTGCACGTCGGTGGGCAGGTGGGGGACGTACTGGGCCGCGTCCACCAGCATCAGCGCTCCGGCGTCGTGGGCGGCGTCGGCCAGGCGGCGCACCGGGTTGAGCGTGCCCAGCACGTTGCTCATGGCGGTGACGCCCAGCAGCTTGGCCCCGTCGAGCAGCCGGTCCAGGTTGCTGAGATCGAGCTGCCCGTCGGCGCCGACACCGATCCAGCGAAGCTCGAAGCCCTTCTCGGCCGCCATGATGTGCCACGGGACGATGTTGGCGTGGTGCTCCATCTCGGTGATCACCACCGCGTCGCCGGGCCCGAGGTTGGCCCCGCCCCAGGATCGGGCCACCAGGTTCATGGCCTCGGTGACGTTCTTGGTGAACACGATCTCGTCGGCCGACGGCGCGTTGACGAACCGTGCCACGGCCGCTCGGGCCGCCTCCATGGCGTCGGTGGCCTGGGCTGCGATCTCGTAGGCGCCCCGGTGGACGTTGGCGTTGATCGTCTCGTAGTAGCGGTTCATGGCGTCGAGCACGCACCGGGGCTTCTGCGACGACGCAGCCGAGTCGAGGTAGACGATGGGCCGGCCGCGCATCTCACGCCCCAGCAGGGGGAAGTCCGCCCGGGTGCGGTTTCCGAGCCGGTCGCTGCCCTCGCTGCTCACGACGCGAACCTCTCGTAGCCCTCGCGTTCGAGCTGATCGGCCAGATCGGGTCCGCCGCTGGTGGTGATGCGGCCGCCCATGATCACATGCACCCGGTCGGGCTCGAGGCCGGCGGTGAGGATGCGCTGGAAGTGGGTGATGGCCAGGACGCCGAGCTCGGGCCGCTCCGACCGGACCTCCTTCAGCCCGGTGGCGACGATGCGCAGGGCGTCGATGTCCAGCCCGGTGTCGGTCTCGTCGAGGATGGCCATCTCCGGTTCCAGCACCGCCATCTGGAGTATCTCGTTGCGCTTCTTCTCGCCGCCGGAGAACTTCTCGTTGAGGTGACGGTCCATCAGCTGCGAGTCGATGGCCAGGCGCTCCATCCACTCGACCATGGTCATGTAGGTCTCGATGGAGCTGACGTCGGTGCCCTTGCGGGCCTGGAGGGCCTGGGTGAGGAAGTTCCGCACCGACACCCCGGGGATCTCCTGGGGATACTGGAAGGCCAGGAACAGGCCGGCCTTGCCCCGCACCTCCGGGGGCCAGGAGGTGATGTCCTCGCCCTTGAAGCGGATCGAGCCGCTGGTCACCTCGTATTCGGGGCTGCCGAGCAGGGTTGCGGCCAGGGTGGACTTGCCCGATCCGTTGGGACCCATGAGAGCGTGCAGTTCGCCCGCGCCGACCACCAGATCGACGCCGCGCAGGATCTCGACGCCTCCGTCCGCGGTGGCCACATGCAGGCCGTCGATCTCGAAGAGCGGTGCTGCGGGCACGGTTTGATCCTACGGCCCGTGCACCCTGGGCACTACGGCCCGTACAAGGCCTGAATCGGCCCGATAGCTTGACGGCCAGGTTCGATCCGCAGGAGAGTCCCACCGTGAACTTCGCATTCACCGATGAACAGGAACAGCTTCGCGACTTCGTCCGCAGCTTCCTGGAGGAGAAGTCGCCCGAGTCCGCGGTCCGGGAGCAGATGGACACCGAGCAGGGCTTCGATCCCGACGTGTGGACCCAGATGTCCGAGCAGATGGGGCTGCCCGCGCTGACCATCCCCGAGGAGTACGGCGGCCAGGGCTTCACCCGTATCGAGCAGGTGGTGGTGCTCGAGGAGATGGGAAGCTCGCTGCTGTGCGCCCCCTACTTCTCCTCGGCCGTCATGGCCGCCAACACCCTGCTGCTCAGCGGCGACGAGTCGGCCAAGCAGGCCCACCTGCCGGGAATCGCCTCGGGTGAGACGAGGGGGACCCTGGCCTTCACCGAGCAGAACGGCCGCTGGGACGAGCCCGGCATCACAATGGCCGCGACGGCCACCAACGGCGGGTGGCGGCTGGACGGCGTCAAGATGTACGTCCTCGACGGGCACACCGCCGACCTGCTGATCGTGGCCGCCCGCACCGGCGGCGGCGTCTCGCTGTTCACCGTGGATCCCGCGGCCGCCGGGCTGACCCGCACCGCGCTGTCGACCATGGACCAGACCCGCAAGCAGGCCAAGCTCACCTTCGAGGGCGTGGAGGCCACGCTCATCGGCACCGAGGGGCAGGGTTGGCCGGTGCTGGAGGGCGTGCTCGACCTCGCCTCGGTGGCTCTGGCCGCCGAGCAGGTGGGCGGGGCCCAGCGCTGCCTGGACATGTCGGTGGAGTACGCCAAGGTCCGGGTGCAGTTCGGACGGCCCATCGGCTCGTTCCAGGCCATCAAGCACAAGTGTGCCGACATGCTGCTGGAGGTCGAGTCGGCCAAGTCGGCCGCCTACTACGCGGGCTGGTGCGCGGCCGAGATGAACGACGAGCTGCCCCAGGTGGCGTCGCTGGCCAAGAGCTACTGCTCGGAGGCCTACTTCCACGCCGCGGCCGAGAACATCCAGATCCACGGCGGGATCGGCTTCACCTGGGAGCATCCCGCGCACCTCTACTTCAAGCGGGCCAAGAGCTCCGAGCTCCTGTTCGGCGACCCCACCTACCACCGGGAGCTCCTCGCCCAGCGCATCGGCCTCTAGCGCGGTGCGCGCCGCGACGTGATCTGGCTGATCGCCGCGGCCGGCCTCGCCGCCGTGGTGGCCATCGCCTTCGTGTCGGTGGGGATCGCGGTCGGGCGCCTGGAGCACGAGACGGCCCCGTCGGTCTACCGGCTGGCCAATGCCGTCGAGTATGTGGCCGACCACCTGCCCGACGAGGTGACCGCGAGGATCAGCTACGACGACGTGAGGACGGTGCTGGGCTGGCACCTCGACTGGTTCGCGGCGGTCGGCCTGGCCACCTCCCACGGCCAGGAGCTCGGCGACCCCGCGGTGGCCATGGACGACATGGCGGTGGCCGACACCGACGCGGCCACCGACGCGGTGGTGGCCCGAGCGCTGTCAGAGGGCGGCCCCGACCCGGTCGACGTGGTGTGCATCCTCGAGGCCCAGTTCGCCTACCTGGCGGAGATAGGGGCCCTCAGCGCCGGCGAACCCCCCGCTTGATCGGCAACCGTGAGCCGAGCAAGGCATGGCGCGAGGGGTCACCGTGTGGTTGACTGGTGTCACCAAGGAAAGGAGGTGGTCCAGCTGAGTGCTTTATGCGTTGTGACCTTGGAGGTGGCTGGCCGCTAGCTACGGCAAGCTGGACCGACTGGCGAATCCCCGCCAGCTCCACCCCTGGATCGAGTCGCCGGACCTAGTCACATCCGGCGCGGCACGAGTGGCTCCCGTCGCGGTGCCACATGGCTCGGCCGGGATTTCCAGCAAGAATCGATGAGTGGGGCGGGCCCCGGTGGCCCGCCCCACCTCGCGCCCGCACACGCCGCGTTACCGTGACCCGGATGGAGGGCCGGTTCACCGTCGACTCGAACACGCTGACCGCCCATCTGGCCCGCCCGGCACGGGCTCCCGCAGTGCAGCCGGCGGCGGTGATCGTCCACGGCTTCCCCACCGAGGCGGGGGGCGGCATCAACTCGACGAGGACTATGCCGGCTCTGGCGGACCTGATAGCGGCCGAGACCGGGTTCGCCGCCCTGACCTACGCGTCGAGGGGAGTGGCCGGATCCGCGGGCGACTTCTCGCTCGACGGCTGGAAGCGCGACCTCGCCGGCGCGGTCGACTTCCTCTCCTCCGAGGTGCGTTGCGACGGGATCTGGCTCATCGGATTCGGAACCGGCGGCGCGCTGGCCGTGGTGGTGGCCAGCACCGACGAGCGGGTGCGGGGCGTGGCCGCGGTGGCCGCCCCGGCCGACTTCGAGGACTGGGCCCGCAACCCCCGCAAGCTGCTGGTGTGGGCCCGCGAGGTGGGCGTGGTGAGCGACCCGGAGTTCCCCGAGAGGTTCGATCGCTGGGCCGCCGAGATCCAGACCGTGCGAGCTGTCGAGGCCGCCGAGTCGCTGGGGGAGCGGTCGCTGCTCGTCCTGCACGGCAGCGATGACGAGACCGTCCCCGTGTTCGACGCACGGGTGCTGGCCGACGCCCATGCCGGCGCCGATCTGCGGATCATCAGCGGAGCCGGCCACCACCTGCGCCACGACCCCCGGGCGGTGGCGGTGCTGCTCGGGTGGCTGGAGCGTCAGCGCCAGTCGCTGCTGGCCTCGGTCGCCGCCGACGGCAACGGCAACGGGAGCGCCGGCCGCGGCTAGCCAAGCCGCCCTCAGTCGCCGTTGTCGAGGGGCAGGCTGATGGTGAACTGCGCCCCGTAACCCTCCTGCGAGGTGACGCTGACATCGCCGCCGTGGTTGAGGGCCACGTGGCGCACTATCGACAGCCCCAGGCCCGTGCCCCCCGTGTTGCGGCTCCGGGCCCGGTCGACCCGGTAGAAGCGCTCGAAGATCCGAGACCGCTCCGCGGCCGGGATGCCGATCCCGTCGTCGGTCACCGACAGCCTCAGAGTCCGGTCGACGACCTCCACGCCGATGTCGACCCGGCCGCCGGGCTCGCTGAACTTCACCGCGTTGTCGAGCAGGTTGAACACTGCCGACTCCAGCTGCCGCCGGTACCCCCGGATGGGCGAGACGTCCCAGTCGCCGGCGACGACCACCTTGATGTCGCGCTGCTCGGCCGACTCCGAGATCCGGTCCGAGGCGGCCGCGACCACCGCGCCGATGTCGACCCGCTCGTCGGATCGGCCGCTGTCGTCCTCCAGCATCGCCAGCGTCAGCAGGTCGTCGATGGTGTCGGCCACCCGCTGGATCTCGATCTGCATGCGACCCGAGAGACGGGCGGCCACCTCCGGCGTGGCGTCGGCCGACAGCGAGTCGGCCAGCAGGCTCAGCGCGCCGATCGGCGTCTTCAGCTCGTGGCTCACGTTGGCGACGAAGTCGCGCCGGACGGAGTCGACGCGGTGGTACTCGGTGACGTCGTACACCAGCGCCACCGCCCCGAGCGTCTCGCCGTCGCGCTCGATCGGACCGGCCTCGACCTCGTAGCTGCGGCGGGGCTCGATGTGCAGCTCCACGGTGCTCGTCACCCGCTCGCCGGCCCGGGCCCGTTCGAGCAGGTCCTTGATCTCACGGGCGACCAGGGCCTCGCCGTGGCGAGCCTGCAGGAACTGCTCCGCGGCGGCGTTCTGGGCCACCACGCTCCCGCTGCGGTCACAGACCACCAGCCCGGATTGGAGCCCGTCCATGCTCGCCTCGAGCCGGTGCACCGCGGTCTCGGCCGAGAGGCGGCCGGTCTCGGCCAGGTCCTGGCGTCTCCGGGCGTCCTCGATGAACCCGCGGGCTGCACGCGGCTGGTCCGGACCCGACCGGCCTTCCGGCGACAGGTTCCGGAGCCAGCGGCGGAGCCGGGCCCGGTCCACCGCGACGCCCACCACCGCGCCGCCCACCACCAGCAGAACGGCGACGATGAGCGTCGTCATCGGAGCGCGGCCCTAGTCGGCCGTGTCCTCGCCGTTGGGGGACATCTCCGCCGGATCGGGATCCAGCTCCTGGATGATGCGCTCCTCCCGGGTTGCGTGCCTGGTCATCTTGCCCCGCCACGGCATGACGCCCGACACCATGTAGCGGACCCGGTCGCTGACGTTGACGGCATGGTCGCCGATGCGCTCGTAGTAGCGGGCGATCAGCGCCAACTGCATCGCAGGCTGCACGTCGAGGTCCCTGGCCCGGCTCACCTCCAGAAGGTTCCGCACGAACACCCGGTGGAGGCTGTCGAGCCGGTCGTCGATGTCGTCGAGGGCGCTGGCCAGGCCGGCGTCGCGCTCGGAGTAGGAGTCCACCGACAGGCGGATGAGCCGGATGGCCTCCTCGCTCATCTCCGCGATGAGGCCCCGCAGCTTGGGGGGAAGCTCCGCCGGGAACATCCGCCGGGCCCCCTTGCAGATGTTGCAGGCCAGCCCGCCGGTCCTCTCCAACTCGGCCGTGATCCACATGGCGGCCAGGATCTGGCGCAGGTCGCCGGCCATGGGCTGCTGGAGAGCCAGCAGGCTCTGGCACTTCTCCTCGACCTCGATGGCGGCCACGTCGATCGCGTCGTCGTCGTCGATGATCTGCTGGGCCTCGATCAGGTCGTACCTCAAGAGCGCTTCGGTGGCTCTGGCGACGGAGTCGCCGGCCCGGGCCGCCAGCTGCACGATCAGGTTGCTGATCTCGTCGATCTCGGCGTGGAATGACTTGCGGATCTGCTCGGTCATGGTGGATTCCTCGGCTCAAGCGCGCCGGCGGTCGCGCCCCTCCCTCACCCGAACCGTCCGGTGACGTAGTTCTCGGTGCGCTCGTCGGAGGGGTTGGAGAAGATCTTCTGGGTGGTGTCGACCTCCACCAGGATGCCGGTGCGGGTGTCGTTCTCGGAGTGGACGTCGGCGGTGAAGAAGGCGGTGGTGTCGCTGACCCGGGCGGCCTGCTGCATGTTGTGGGTCACGATCATGATGGTGTAGTCCTGCTTGATCTCCTGCATGAGGTCCTCGATGCGGGCGGTGGCGATCGGGTCGAGCGCCGAGCACGGCTCGTCCATCAACAGCACGTCGGGACCCACCGCGATGGCCCGGGCGATGCACAGCCGCTGCTGCTGGCCGCCGGATAGGCCCAGAGCGGAGTCGGTCAGGCGATCGTTGACTTCCTCCCAGAGGGCCGCCTTGCGCAGCGAGTTCTCCACGATGTCGTCGAGGCCCTTCTTCTGGCCGGCGACGCGGGGCCCGTAGGCAACGTTGTCGTAGATCGACTTCGGGAACGGGTTGGGTTTCTGGAAGACCATGCCGATGCGGCGCCGCACCTCGACGGGGTCGACGCGCTCGTCGTAGAGGTTCGTGCCCCGGTAGGTGATGGTCCCGGTCACGCGGGCGTCCTTGATCAGGTCGTTCATCCGGTTGTAGCAGCGCAGCACCGTGGACTTGCCGCAGCCCGAGGGGCCGATCAGCGCCATGATCTCGTTCCTGCGCACGTCGAAGGACACGTCGCGCACCGCCCGGAACGAGCCGTAGTAGACGTTCACTTCCTCGGAGCGGAAGACGACGTCCCGTTCGGTAGCGAGCGGGGGGATCCCGGGCGCCGCGCCCGCCTCGCCGGCGGTGACTGGGCGCTCGAACACGCGGGGAGCCTCTTCTGTCATCGACACTTCAGCCTCTCTTCTTCTCGAACCGGTTCCGCAGCAGGATGGCGGCAGAGTTCATCATTAGCACGAACACGAGCAGCACGACGATGGCAGCGGCCGCGGCCGCGGTGAAGCCGACGTCCCGGCCCGACTGCACCGTCCAGGTCGTGATGACGATGGGAAGCGCCGTGAACTGATCGGTGAGCGCGCCGATGTCGAAGAGCCCGGGATTGTCTCCGAGCCTCCCCGAGACGGCGCCCACCAGGATCAGCGGGGCGGCCTCGCCGACGGCGCGGGCCATCGACAGCAGCGTGCCGGTGAGGATGCCGGGCGCGGCGTAGGGCAGCACCTGGGTGCGGATCATCTCCCATCTGGTGGCCCCCACGCCGTAGGCGCCCTCCCGCAACTCGATCGGCACCGCCCGGAAGGCCTCGCCGGAGGTTATGACCACTATGGGCAGGACCAGGATGGCCAGCGTGATCCCGCCCGACAGCGCGGAGCTCCCGCCGGTCAGGCGATCGAGGCCGAAGATCTGGCCGTTGAGCAGCAGGGCCAGCCCCAGCAGTCCGTACACCACCGACGGAACCCCGGCGAGGTTGCGGATGTTGACCTCGATGAACGAGGTGAAGCGGTTCCGGGGGGCGTATTCCTCGAGGTACACCGCCGCGCCGATCCCGATGGGGAAGGCCAGCACGGCCACGATGATCGCGATCCACAGCGAGCCGTACATGCCCTGGTGGATGCCGAGCCGGTCGTCTTCGGACCGGGACCTCAGCGTGCCCTGGAGGAAGTCCCACAGCCGGGTTCCGAGCTGGTCGGTGCTGTCCAGCGCGACGGTTAGCAGCAGCACCGCCAGCAGGGCCAGCGTGATCAGCAGGCACGACTGGAGGATCGTCTTGAACAGCAGGCCTCTGGTGTCCACCCGTCGCCTCTCGATGGAGGCGGCGATGGCGGCCCGGGACCGGTCGTCGGAGAGGCGGCTGATCATGCGCTCGCGGGCCTCCCTAGTACGCCTCGCGGACCTTCGACACGAAGCGCGAGGCGACGATGTTGAGGCTCAACGTGATCAGGAACAGCAGCAGGCCCACGAAGTAGAGGCTCTGGAACGTCAGTCCCTCGCCCACGACGCTGTCGGTGCCCGAGGCCAGCGAGGCCATGGCCGCGGTCATCGTCAGGCCTCCCTCGAACGGGTCGTCGGTGAACCGGGCCGCGTCGGCCGCGCCGCCGGCCATGAAGACCACCATGGTCTCGCCGATGGCCCTGGAGACGGCCACGATGAAGGCGGCCACGATGCCCGAGATGGCCGCGGGTAGCACGACCGTGGTGGCGGTGGTCATCTTGCGGGCCCCGAGCCCGGCCGAGGCTTCGCGCAGCGAGTCGGGCACCGCCGCCATGGCGTCCTCAGAGATCGAGGCCACCAGCGGGATCGTCAGGATGCCCACGCCGATGCCGGCCGCGGCCAGCGATCCGGCGTTGTTGGGGGCGAACTCCAGCCAGACATTGAGGATCCAGGCCAGTCCCAGGGCGAAGACGACCACCAGCGTGGCGATCGACGCCACCGCGCCGATGCGGGCCGACGGATCGGCCGTTCCCTCCCGGTACTGCTTGATCTTGGATCGTGCCATCCCCGCCGATATCACCGCGTAGCCGAGCAGGATCACCGCGCCCAGCACCAGGAAGGTGGTCTTGCCGATCCGCCCCACCAGGTTGGGTGCGATCCAGGTGAGCGCGAAGAAGCCCAGCACCACC
Organism: Candidatus Aldehydirespirator sp.; assembly: GCA_965221605.1. GTDB lineage: Bacteria > Actinomycetota > Acidimicrobiia > Acidimicrobiales > Aldehydirespiratoraceae > Aldehydirespirator. Next base: position 51,635 of record CBDCSK010000009.1, on the reverse strand, counting down.
GAGGGGATGCCGGCCAGGATCTCCAGCGCCGGCTTCAGCCAGGCCCGGGTCTTGCGGTTGGCGTACTCCGCCAGGTACACCGCGGCCCCCAGCCCCAGGGGTCCGGCCACCACCATGGCGATGCCGGTCACGATCAGGGAGGGCACGACGATGGTGGGGATGTCGTAGAGGCCCCGCCGGGGGAACCATCCCTGCTGTCCCCAGGTGTCGGCCCACACCACGCCGGTGATGAAGGTCCACGCCTCCCGCAGGAGGCTCCACACGATCAGCGTGCTCACCAGAACCGACACGAGCGCCGTCAGCAGGAGGCCGTAGCGGATGATCACTTCGCGGTGCCTGCGGGAAGGCGCGATCTGAAGCTGATCAACGGTCAGGAGCTCGGGCTGGACGACGCTCGTGTCGGTCATGGCTATGGAGGGATCTTCCTTGGATCAGATCCGGGTAGGCCGCCCGGTGTTCTAGCTGATCAGCGAGCGGCTGTGCCAGCGGTCGGCGGTCTCGGTGTGGGATGCGTCGGTGAGGGGCACGTAGCCGACTTCGCTGACGGCCTGGCTGAGGGCGTCGGACACGTAGAAGTCGACGTATGCGACCACGGCGGGGTTGGCGGCGGCCTTGTCGGCGTTGACGTAGATCCACAGGTCCCGGCTTATCGGGTACTCGTTGGAGGCGATGGTGTCGGGGGTGGGTGACACGCATCCGTCGCCGCCGTCGACTTCGAGCAGCTTCACGCCTGAGGCGTTGATGGCGAACGCGAAGCCGACCCAGCCCAAGGTGGTGTCGCTGGACTGGATGCCCTGCAAGATGACGTTGTCGTTGCCCGAGGGGCTGTAGTCGGTGCGGGTGGTGGCGTCGACGCCGGCTTCTTCGGCGAGGTCCTCGAGGACGATCTCGATGAAGGAGTCGAAGGTTCCGGACTCCTCGCCGGGGCCGAAGATGTCCAGCGGCGCGTCGGGCAGGCCCGCGGAGGCCTCGGCCCAGGTGCTGGTGCCCTCGCCGTTGGGGCCGATCATGTCGAAGAGCTGATGGAAGGTCAGGCACTCGACGGCGCCGTTGTTGGCGTTGGTCATCACTGCGATGCCGTCGACACCCACCTTGAGCTCGACGATGTTGGTGATGCCGGCCTCGAAGCAGGCCTCCTTCTCGGAGTCCTTGATCTGGCGGGAGGCGTCGGAGATGTCGGTGGCGCCCTCACAGAACAGCTTGAAACCGTCTCCGGTGCCGGGACCGTCCACGGTCACCGACACGTCCGGGGCCACGTCCTCGAACAGCTCAGCCACCCGGATCGAGATCGGCTCGACCGTCGACGAACCCGAGATGTTCACCTCACCAGAAACCGTGGCCATCTCCTCTTCGTTGGTCATGGCCTCGACCGTCGTGGTCGGCGCGGCATCGGTGGTGCCCGAGTCGGTGGTGCCCGAGTCGGTGGTGCCCGAGTCGGTGGTGCCGGAGTCCGTGGTGCCGGAGTCCGTGCTGGCCGCCGGGGCCGCCGGTTCGCCCTCGTCGTCGCCGCATGCTGCGGCCACCAGCGACATGGTCACGAGAATTACCGGCAACCACAGCAGCCGGCGCCTTGAATTGCGCACCTAGAAGTCCTTCCGTCGGAATGGCATGGCAAGCCCGCACCTCGCGGGTCGAGCGGCAACCTAGAAGAGGTCAGGTTTCATGAGGCTGCGGAAGCCGTGAACCTCAAGTGAACACCGGTGAACGGAAGGTGAAATGTCCCCGGAGAAGGTCTACGTCAGGCTGTCCAGCGCGTCCTGGAGGCGGTTCTGGTTGAACTGGCTGACCCTCTCGACCTGGGTCGCGCCGGCGCCGTCGAGGAGTATCAGGTTGGGGTTGCCGGCCCGGTAGTGGCGCCACGAGACCGGGAAGCTCTCCCACAACACGTGGGGCGGGCCCCCGTAGGAGGCCAGGAAGCTCTGGGCCTGGCCCAGGGTGTCCGAACCGCCCACGCCGATCACGATGACCTTGCCTTCGTTGTCTCGAGCGAACTGCTCGACCGACGATGCCTCTCGCCGGCAGGTCGGTCAATGCGGCGCCCAGAACCACAGAAGCAGCGGCGTCGAGCCGTCCACGAAGTCCCGGAGGTTGACAGTGGCACCGGTGCGCACGTCGATCAGCTCGTCATCGGGCACGTCGGTCTCGACCGTCGGTGCGGCCGTGGTCGTGGGCGCGGCCGTGGTGGTGGGACCCTCCGTCGTGGCCGGAGCCCCGCTGGTTGTGGGTGCCGCGGTGGTCGTGGGGGGTGCTGTGGTGGTGGGCGGGGCCGTCGTGGTGGCGGCCGCGGCCTGGGCGGCTGCAGCCTCGGCGGCGGCCGCGGCTTGGGCTTGGGCGGCGGCCTGCGCGGCCGCGGCAACCTCGGCCTCCGCGGCAGCGTGTGCGGCCGCTTCGGCCTCGGCGGCGGCTTGGGCGGCCGCTTGAGCCTCTGCTTCGGCTTGGGCGGCGGCTTGGGCCGCGGCTTCGGCTTCGGCAGCTGCAGCCTCCAAGGCGGCTTGGGCCTCGGCCTGGGCTTCGGCTTGGGCGGCCGCTTCAGCTGCGGCCTGCGCAGCGGCCTCGGCTTCGGCGGCGGCTTGGGCCGTGGCCTCGGCTTCGGCCTCGGCGGCGGCTGCTTCCGCGGCGGCGGCTTCGGCTTCAGCTTCCGCGGCTTGGGCTTGGGCTTCGGCCTCGGCGGCGGCCCGGGCAGCTGCCTCGGCATCGGCTGCCGCCGCCTCGGCGTCAGCCTGGGCCGCGTCGGGACCGGCGTCGACCGCGGCGCTGGTGGTCGGTGACACGAGCTCGGCGCCGGTGTCCTGGCTGCCCGGACCCGGCTCCGGATCGCTTCCGCAGGCTGAGGCCACAAGGGCAGCCGCAGAGAGCGCCGCGGCGACTCGGAGTCGGTGTGGCATTCCCATCGCTCAGGTCAGGGCCGCGAGCCTGTCGCTGAGGCTCTGGGCGTCGAAGCTGCCGGCGCTGTCGTCGAGCAGGTTGCCGGCGGCGTCGAGCAGAAGGACACTCGAGTTCCTCCTCACGCCGAAGTGGTTCCAGGACTCGAAGGAGTCGCTCCACAACATGGTGAACGTCACGCCCGTTTGGCCAAGGAATCTCTCGGCGAAGGCGAGGTCGTCCTGGGCGCCGATTCCCACTACCTTCACGCTGTCGGGGTTGTCTTGAGCGAACTGCTCAAGCTCAGGGCCCTCGGCCCTGCAGACCGGTCAATGCGGTGCCCAGAACCAGAACAGCAGAGGCGTCTGGCCGTCCACCACGGACTGGAGATCAAGGGTCGTGCCGGTGTGCACATCGATCATCTGGAGGTCCGGGACATCGCCCGGCCCCGTGGCCACGGCGCTGCCGGTGCCGGCCGTCTCCGATGGGTCAGCCGCGGCCGTCGAAGTGGTGGGCGAGTCCGCCCTCTCCACCGGGGCTTCCGGGTCGGTGGCCTCGGCGACGGTGACCGGGTCGTCGGAGCCGCAGGCCGCGGCGGCCAGGGCCAGGGCAGCAACGGACACCAGGGACCGGAACCTCATTCGTCCTTCTTCTTGCCGCGTGCCTTCTGCTCTTTCTTCCAGGCCCGGACCCGTTGGAGCGCCTCGGGTCCGTCGATGTCGGCCACCGATCGGGGCTGATCGTCCGAGAACGCTCCTGCCTGCTCCTGCCAACCCGCCGGACGCACACCGAAGCGCTTGGCCAGGACGGCAGTGAGAATGCGAGCCTTCTCGTCGCCGTAGCCGGGCAGGTCCCGCAGTCGCCCGAAGAGCTCGTCGCCGGTGCCGGCGTCGGCCCAGATCGCGCCCGCGTCGCCGCCGTAGCAGTCCGCGACGTGCCGGCACAGGGCCTGCATCCGGGAGGCCATCGATCCGGGGAAGCGGTGCAGGGCCGGCTTGGCCCTCACCAGCGCCGCGAAGGCCTCGGGGTCACGCTCGGAGATGTCGTGGGCGTCCAACTCCGAGCCGAGCCGTTCAGCCAGGCGGTGAGGGCCCATGAACGCCCACTCCATGGGGATCTGCTGGTCGAGCAGCATCCCCAGCACCAGCGCCAGCGGGTCGTTGTTCACCAGCCGGTCGGCGGCCTCGTCTCCTGTGACCGCCAGAGTTCCCGTCGGGGTCGGGGTCATCGATCGGAGCATAACCGTGCGCCGGTATCGGGATGGCCCGGATCGTCGCGTTCCGCGTCGATGCCGTAGCGCTCCATGGCCGCCGCCACCTCGTCCGGCTCGGCCTCACCCGTGGCCACCAGAGCCGACAGCACGGCCACCACGATGTGGTCCGCGTCCACCTCGAAGAATCGCCGGAGCGCCTCGCGGGTGTCCGAGCGGCCGAACCCGTCGGTGCCCAGCACGTGCAGGGGCCTGGGCGTGAAGCGGGCGATCTGGTCGGGCACCAGGGTCATGTAGTCGGTGACGGCCACGATCGGGCCGGCGGAGTCTGCGAGCCTGCGGGTGACCAGGGGCACAGCCGGATCGGACTCGGGGTTCAGGCGATTGCGGCGCTCGGTGTCGAGGGCCTCCCGGCGCAGGCGCTGGTAGGAGGTGGCGCTCCACAGCTCGGCCGATACGTCGTAGTCGGCGGCCAGCCGGGCCTGGGCTTCGAGCGCGGCGCCCACCGAGGCGCCCGAGAACAGGATGGTGGCGCTGCGCCCGCGGCCGCCCGGGCCGTCGTCGAACTTGTAGAGCCCGCTGGTGATGTCCTCGTCGCGTACGTGGTCGGGCCGGGGCGGCTGCTCGTAGGTCTCGTTGTAGATGGTGATGTAGTAGAAGACGTCGGTCCCGTCGGCGGCCTCCGGCGGGCACATCCTGCGCAGGCCGTCGTCGATGATGGCGCCGAGCTCGTAGGCGAAGGCCGGGTCGTAGGCCTCGCAGGCGGGGACCGTCGACGCCAGCACATGGCTGTGGCCGTCCTGATGCTGCAGTCCCTCGCCCGGCAGCGTCGTGCGGCCCGCGGTTGCGCCGATGAGGAAACCCCGGGCCCGGGCGTCGGCCGCCGCCCAGATGGAGTCGCCCACCCGCTGGAAGCCGAACATCGAGTAGAACGCGTAGAATTGCACCATGGGCACGCCGAGGTTGGCGTAGGACGTGGCCGCGGCCAGCCAGCTCGCCAGCGAGCCGCACTCGGTGATGCCCTCCTCGAGGATCTGGCCGTCGGAGGACTCGCTGTAGCTCAGCAGCAGGTCGTGGTCCACCGGTTCGTAGAGCTGGCCGTGGGGCGCGTAGATCTTGAACTCCCGGAACAGCGAGTCCATGCCGAAGGTTCGGGCCTCGTCGGGGACGATGGGAACGACGCGCTGGCCGAAGTTCAGGTCCCGCAGCAGGTCGCGCAGCAGGCCGGTGAAGACCATGGTGGTGGACACCTTCCGCCCGCCCGAGCCCTTGCGCACGTCGAGGAAGGGACCGTCGGCCGGCAGCACGATGGGCCGCCGGTCCCGGACCACCCGGCGGGGCACCGCACCGTCGAGGGCCCGGCGGCGATCCATCATGTACCGGATCTCCTCGGAGTCGGGGGCCGGCCGGTAGTACGGGGGGATGCCGTCGGCGAGGTCCTCCTCGGCGATCTCGTTCTCCATGTGCAGCCGCGACCGCAGCTCCATCAGCTGCGAGGTGGTCATCTTCTTGATCTGGTGGGTGGCGTTGCGGCCCTCGAAGCCCTCGCCAAGGGTCCAACCCTTGATCGTCTTGGCCAGGATCACCGTGGGCTGGTCCTTGACCTCGGTGGCGGCCTTGAACGCGGCGTACACCTTCTGGTAGTCGTGGCCCCCCCTCGGCAGGACCCGCAGGTCCTCGTCGGAGAGGTGCTCGACGAGCTTGCGCAGCCGCGGGTCCGGACCGAAGAAGTGCTCCCGGATGTAGTCGCCCGTCTCCACCGCGTAGCGCTGGTACTCGCCGTCCACGGTGGTCGCCATCTTGTTGAGCAGAGCCCCGTCGGTGTCGCGCATCAGCAGCTCGTCCCACCTGGAGCCCCAGATCACCTTGATCACGTTCCAGCCCGCGCCCCGGAACACGCCCTCGAGCTCCTGGATGATCTTGCCGTTGCCCCGGACCGGCCCGTCGAGGCGCTGCAGGTTGCAGTTGACCACCCACTTGAGGTTGTCCAGGCTGTTGCGGCCGGCGAGCGAGATGGCGCCCAGGGTCTCGGGCTCGTCGCACTCCCCGTCACCGAGGAAGCACCACACCGTGCTGTCCGATGTGTCATCGATGCGGCGGTTGTGGACGTAGCGGTTGAAGCGGGCGTGGTAGATGGAGTTGATCGGGCCGAGGCCCATCGACACCGTCGGGTACTCCAGAAGTCGGGCATCAGGCGGGGGTGGGGGTAGCTGGAAAGCCCGTTGCCGCCCACCTCCATCCGGAAGTTGTCGAGCTCCTGGTCGCAGAGGCGTCCCTCCAGGTAGGCCCGGGCGTACACGCCGGGGGCGGCGTGGCCCTGGAAGTAGATGTGGTCGCCGGCCAGGCCGTCGTCCTTGCCCTTGAAGAAGTGGTTGAAGCCCACCTCGTACAGCGAGGCCGACGAGGCGAAGGTGGACAGGTGGCCGCCGATCCCGTCGGCGGTCTTGTTGGCCCTGATCACCATGGCCGCCGCGTTCCACCGGATGAAGCGGCGGATGCGGCGCTCGACCTGCTCGTTGCCGGGGAAGAAGGGCTGCTCCGAGGCCGGGATGGTGTTGATGTAGGGCGTGTACGTGGTGGGTGGGACGCCCAGTTGCTGCTCGTTGGACCGCTCCAGCAGCTTGGCCACGATGTAGCGGGCCCGCTCCCGCCCGCCGGCCGCCACCACGGCGTCGAGCGAGTCGATCCACTCCTGGGTCTCGGCCGGGTCGGTGTCGGGCAGCTGGCGCAGGAAGTTGTCGGCCATGGTTTCCATGATCGTACCGACGCAACCGGGCGCCAGAAACGATGCGCGCCCGCCGGCGGCCGGTGCGCGAGGATCGAGAGGATGCCCGCTGAAGCAGCCGCCGAAGCAACCGTGGTGTACACCGACGGCGCCTGCCTGGGGAATCCTGGGCCGGGCGGCTGGGCCTGGGCCGTGCCCGGAGGCGCGTGGGCTTGCGGTCCGGATCCCCACACCACCAACCAGCGCATGGAGCTGCAGGCCGTCCTGGAGGCGCTCGGTGAGTTGAGCGGGCCAGTCGAGGTGGTGTCGGACTCGACCTACGTCGTCAACTGCTTCCGCGACCGCTGGTACGAGGGGTGGATGAGGCGGGGCTGGCGCAACTCCAACCGCAAGCCGGTGGCCAACCAAGACCTGTGGAGGCCGCTGATCGGGCTCTACGGGTCCCGGCCGGGGGAGATCTCCTTCAGATGGGTCAAGGGCCACTCCGGCGACGAGTGGAACGAGATAGTCGACCAACTCGCGGTGGGCGCAGCCACCGACCAGCGCCCCCGCCGCGGGCCCTGACCGGCTGCACGGACATCTGAAGCCGGTTGCGCCGCATTGCTGTCGCTCCCGCTCTTGTTCGCCTCGTTCACGGGCCGCTCGGGGCCGTTCTGTCCGCTCTTGTTCGCTGCGCTCACGCGCTGCTCGGGCCGGGGGCCTCGCTCGGTGTCTGGTGACATCGTCTACCGGTCTCTCCCTAATCCTGAATCCACCGATGGGCTGGTCGGGGTGGGCTGGTCGGGGTGTTTGTGGGGGTGTTTGGCTGGTTGGGGTGCGGCGGGTGTTGTTGGGGCGTGTTGGGCCGGCGGTTGGGACTGGGCTGGTTTGTGGCGCTCAGGGGGGTGTGTTCTGGGTGGCGCCGGGCCCGGGGCTGGGGGTTCAGATGAGTTGGGGGAGGTTGCGGGTGTGTGTGAGCGCGGCGGTGAATTGGTGTGCCCAGGGCCAGTTGAGCGGGAGGCGGAGTTTGTGTCGGTGGCTGTGGTTGACGAGGCGTCCGGGCACGGCGAGCAGCCGCCGGCGGACGGTGGCGGCTGCGGTGAGCCGTTCGGGGTGCTGTGTGTGTCCGAGTCGTGCGGTCCAGCGGGTGAGGTTGTGGGCCAGCACGGCGCAGGCGAGGTGGGCGGCGTTGGCGAAGAACCTTCCGGAGGGGCAGTGGGCGAGGCCGTTGTCTTTGAGGTCTCTGATGGCGAGCTCGACTCGGGCGTGGCCGCGGTGGTAGGCGTCGGCGGTTTCGGTGTCGAGGTCGTCTCTGTTCGTGATGAACGCGTGGTGGCGCCAGTCGGGCCACAGCTCGCGTTGGGGGCCTTCTGGGAGTCGGGTGCGGCGCACCACGAGGCGCAGCTTTCGGGGGCCACAGGGGTCGCGGCGGCTCGTTGTGATGGCGCACTCGGCGACCTGGGCTTCCCCGTCGGGGTAGGCGATCGGCGTCCAGGCGGTCTCGTCGATGCCGTCGATGGCTGCTTTGACTTTGGCGTTCTGTGGGATCGTGACCGACCAGCGGGCCTTGTATGTGTCGAGCTTTGCGATCAGCGCGTAGGAGAAGAACCCGGCGTCGGCGCGCACGGTGAGCTTCGTGCCCGGCGCGAGGCGTCCGAGGCGGGCCAGGGTCTCCGCGGCGAAGCGGACATGGCCGCGCTGGGAGGACCCCGACCGCATCCTGGCGTGGAGCACCTCGCCGGTGTCGTCCCGGGTCGCCGCCAGCGGGTGGTAGCCCCAAACCTTGGTGTGGCCGTAGGCCGCGCCCTGCTTGGACTTGCCGTGGACCTCACAGACCGTGGAGTCCAGATCCACCGTCATCTCCGCCGCTGCCGGCGCCGCGCCCGAAGACCACGCCCGGCTGAGCGCCAGCTCCAGGGCGCGGTCGAACTGGCGCACATGGCCCCAGGTGAAGGACCGCAGCCACGTCCCCAACGTCGACGGCGCCGCAGGCTCAAAGCCCAGCACCGCCGAAGCGGACCCGGCCCGCAGCCTGTCGGCGTCGCCGATGAACGAGCCGCCCACCAGCATCGACGCCACCACCGACAGCGCCTTCGCCCCGGACCCACGGCCCGCCGCGGGCGGGCGCACCGCATCGTCGATGAGCGCCTCCAAACCCAGCCGGCCCATCACCGTGCCCGCCAACAGCAGCCCCGCATCGGCCACCAGCGAAGCGTCGTCGAACACCGCCTCGATCCCGTCGATACCACCCGCTACGCTGCTCACAGGAAGTGCCTCCTCACATGGCCAGAATCACTGTTGACTCAAACAGCATTCTCCCATGTCAGGAGGCCTTTCCGGTGGACGCGCCAACCCCACAAACCTCACCGCGCCGGTGGATCCAGGCTAATGGCGCGGCCTCTGAGCCTGTTGGGTGATCCGTCTCGGATCGCCGACGCCATCGCAGGGCGCTCGCTGGCCCCTGCTAGTCGGGAGTGAACAGAGGCTCCGGCGCGGCACCCTGCAGGGCGGCGCGTAGTGTGGCCCGGGCGGTAGCCGGGCCGGACCTCGCCGCCGGGCCGCCGTGCGGCGCCGGCCGCGCTCCGCTCTGTCGGCATCCGTTCGCCTGGGGGTGATCGGGGACGCGGGTTGCCTCCAACATGCCCAGTGCCAGCATGTTCGAAGACTGGGCCGTGACGGGCTCGAGCGGTCGAGCCTGGTCGGTCGGGGTGGATGTTCCTGAGTCGAACGGGCTCGCCCGTTCGGGGGCGTGGGCAGGGCCGTGGCTCTCCGCTTGGGGCGGATGGAGCGTGCGTTTGCCGGGCGGGCCGTGGATCTGCCAGCCGAAGTAGTGGATCTTGTGGTGGCAGCGCCAGCAGGCCAGCACAAGATTGTCGAGGCTGGTGGCCCCGCCTTGAGACACGGGCCTCACGTGATGGGCGTCACAGATGTCGGGGTGGGCGCCGCAGGCGAAGCATCCCCCGTCGCGGGCTATCAGCAGCTGGCGCTGGGCTTCGGTGGCGCGGCGCACAGAATGGGCCCGCCATATCGGTCTGCCCCGGCGGTCATAGACGATGCCGGTGAACTTGGCGTTGCAGGCCAGTTCCTCGAGCACCGACTGGGGCAGTCGCTCCCCGTCGGGAAGCTCGGCAATGAGCTTGCCGGTGTCCTCATCGACGTGCGCGACCACGCAGATGTCAGCAAGGGGCCTGCTCCCTTGGCCGCCAGCGTTGTTGAAGGTGAAGTGCTCCAGGGCGTCGGCCATGCACTGGTCGAAGCTGCGACGCTGGTGCCCGCTGCCGTTGGTGGAGGCGTGCTTCTTGTCGGCGTCATGGAGGCGGGCGGCCTCGGCCCGCAGCCGGTTGTGGATGCGACGCCCGGTCACGGCGTCGAACTCGCCGCGAAGGTGCACCATCCCGTCGTCGGCGTTCCACAGGCGCACACAGCGGCGGGCCCGTTGACGGGCATGCTCGCTCTCACCGCCGTCGCCCTGGCGCTCCACGGCCCAGCGGCGGGCCTCTGTGGTGAACTGCTCCGGACGCATCGACTCGGCCTTGGCCAACAAGTCAGCATCTTCCTCAACGTCTGCCGCGCTGGTCTTCGACGCAGCCTCCGCAAGCCGCTTCGCGTTGGCCACCGGGACCCGCCCCGACTCCACCGCCTCACGCAGCCTGGGCGCGTCGCGCACAGCCTCAGCGGTCTTGACCTGGCTGCGGGCCTCCTGGCGCGACAGCCCCGCACCCGAAGCCAGCAACTCCGCGCCGCCGTCACCATGACGCTCCCGGCCAGCGATGCTGGCCGCGGCCGAGGTCTGAGCGGCCGAGACGATCGCCACCGTGGCCATGGCCACCGGCAGCATCTCACGCAACTCCGCGCACGAAGCCGAGCCCTCATTGACCAGCGCCAGCATCTCCCTGGCGGCGGCCTCGGCCCGGCGGGCGGCTTCGATCAACATGCACACAGCATCCCATAAGGGTGTGACATCCATAGAGAATTTCTATGCAAATTCCTGATATTTGATTCTGCGAAGTCCCCTATTGGGATCCCGCATAGGCATAATCAGGCTCGCCTACCGGGTCGCACTGAGATGCCGACGAGCTACGCCCGCCGCGGGCCGTGGTTCGTGTCGATCGCGCTCAGCGTTTGGCAGCTCTCCACCGTCTGGACTGCCCCCAGCGCAAGGGAAGACTGAGGAACCTAGCGCAAGCGGCCATGTCGAGTCGAGTGTGGCCTGCCGGGTCAGGGACTTGTGTGACCGTTCGTCGTTCTGAGGCTTGACGAGGGTTCGCTATGGTTCCGAGTGTGACCGGGGGCTCTGGCAGCGGGTCTTGGGCTTCGTCGCCTGCTACTCGCAAGTCGATGCAGGGCAATCGGAGCCGCGACACCAAGCCCGAGTTGGCCGTCCGATCTGCCGTTCACCGGCGGGGCCTTCGATTCCGGGTCGCGGCGCGTCCCCAGCCAGAGCTTCCCCGCACGGCCGATCTTGTGCTGCACAAGAGCAGGCTCGCAGTGTTCGTTGACGGCTGCTACTGGCACGGCTGCCCCGAACACCGCACACAGCCCGTTACCAACCGCGAGTACTGGTCCGAGAAGATCGCCCGCAACATCGAACGAGACGCCGAGACCACCGCCTATCTCCAGCAGGCCGGATGGACGGTTCTGCGGTTCTGGGAGCACGAGGACCCCGAGTCGGTGGCCGACCGTGTGCAGCAGTCAGTCCGCGCCGCCCTCAAGAACGAAGTCAGCCCAGGAATCGCGAACAGCTAGTGAGGTCGCTGGTCCGGCTGACGGACCCGCAACGCTCCAGGATGCTGGGGATGCGAAGCACGTAGCCTCCTGATGGACGCGCTTCAAGTCTCGCACGGCCTCCCAGCGGATCAGCCGAACCGCACTTCCGCAGCCAGTGCGCGACCACGAACGGCGTGAATCACCACCGCCGCTCCAAGAAGGACGGCGCGACGGCGTGGCGTGTACGGTGGCGTCGATGAACTCCACTTGCCTTCGGGCTGTGTGGGTGCTCTTGACCTCGTTGTCACTGGCCCGCCAGGGCCTAAGCTAGTCCGTTCGTCGAGCTGCTGAGGAAGGCGACGGATTCCTTTGACCTCTTCCCCGAAGTGGCGTTGGGAGCGGATTGACCCCAATAGAACGGGCGCGAGCGGCGACTTGTCGAAGATGTTCAGGAATGAGCCGGTGAAGGTGCCGGGTGTGTTGGGCGTCGGTGCTCCGGCTCCCGAGGCGGCGCTGCTGGTACGTGAAGTGGTGCAGAACTCCTGGGATGCGGCGTTGGAGAGCCGGGAGGAGTTTCCGGATCCAGCTGGGCCGCCGTTTGAGGTGTGCTTCACGTTCAAGTCCTACACGAACGAGCAGCGATGGAGGCTTGTCGATCACCTGGGTCTGCAGGAGCTGTCAGAGCGGGTCTCGGCTGTTGGGGATCGTCATGCGCTCGGATTGACCGACGATGACTGTCTGTTGCACCTGGGCGACGAGGAGGAGCTTCGGCTGCTTGAGGTCAGCGAACAGGCTGGTGGCGGTATGTATGGGCCTTGGCGTGGCAACGAGTCCAAGCTTTGGATGGCCCTGTGCAGCATCGGCATCACCACGGATGTGACTGGGAGGGGCGGCTCGTACGGCTATGGGAAGGCTGGGCTGATCCGAGGCTCCCAGATCCGCCTCGTGATTGCCTATACATGCTTCAGGGAGCGCGACGAGGATCCGGGTGTGACCCGCCGTCTGCTGGGGATGACGTATTGGGATGGCCACAGGATTGATGGAACGAGCTACACGGGATCGGCACGCCTCGGCATGGGCGACTCTGACGACACCGCCAACCCGCTTGAGAACGAGGAAGCGGACCGGCTCGCGGAGCAACTCGGCATGGATGTGCGCGACCCGGCCGTGCCCGCGGATCTCGGTACCACCTTGTTGCTCGTTGAGCCGACGGTAGACGCCCGCGATCTGGTCGCGGCCGCGGAGCGCTATTGGTGGCCGGCGCTTCAGGAACCTGCGCTGCACTTCCATTTGCAGGTTGTCGACGAGGGTGGCGAGATTCACTATCCGCGCCCGAAGGCAAACGCCGACCTTCAACCGTTCATCGACGCGTACGAGGCGGCTACCACTCCTCAGGACAATCGGCGAGCTGAGGTGCGTCAGCGGCCCATCCGGCGCATCGGCGACTATGCCAGTCCTGGAGTACTGGGAATGAGGGCCGAGAGGGCGGGGTGGTCGTACCCGGCGCATGTTGAAGCAGATGATGGCGTTGACCACCGGAGCCTCGTCGCGCTGGTGCGCAAGCCGAGGATGGTTGTTGAGTACTTTGAGGCGGGGCAGGCGCAGCCGTTTGTCCGGGGAACGTTTGTGGCCGACGACTCGATCAATGAGGCGTTGAGGCGAACCGAGCCCAAGGCGCACGATGCTTGGCAGACAGTGACTGCCGCGGGCGACGTGCCCGAAGGCTATGCGAGCTTGGCCCGTGGCCTGCTCGCCAGCATCAAGAGCCATGTCAATGTCTTCCGTCAGGAACTCAAGCCGACACCCAGGCCGGCGGAGCACCTGCACCTTCCCGAGTTTGATCGGGTCATGCGAGCTCTTCTCGGCGGTGGTGGCTCAGGCAAGCGTCCGCCTCCATCGGAGCAACGGCCGTTCTCAATCTCTCCGGGTGGCGATCTCGAGGCCGTCGCGGACGGAAGGTTGCGTCTGATGGGCACAGCCGTCGTCGAGTTCAGCGAGCATCATGAAGTTAGGTATGCGGAGGGCGATGAGGTTGAGGTTCGGGTCTCGTACCGGTTCATGGAGGACGATCGACCGAGCGACAGCGCGGAGCTGGCAGTTGAGCCACCTCCCGGGTTCACTCGAGTTCCTGGCCGGTCCGATACGTTCCGTGGACGCTTGAGCGCTGGGTCTGTTGCCCGATTCGAGTACTTGAGCGAGGAGTACGACCCGGGCTGGACCGGGAAGCTGCTCATTAACGCCGAGCTGGTCGGACGGGAAGGCACCGCCAACGGGAGTACGACGAGCGACTCTGGTGGTGATCCGCCGTGAGCAGCGAGTCGCGCCTGCTGCGGCCCTTCCGGATCGATGGGCGACTTGAGGGAGCGTTTCGAAACACCGAGTTCTCGTACGGTGACCGGCGCTGCAAGGCTGGCGAGCACGTGCTCATCGAGGACCGGACGTTCGGAATGCGTCAGCCGGTCCTTGAGTGGTCCGCCGAGGAGCACTTCGAGGACTTCAAGCGCGCTCTCGCCTTGGGCGCCGTCGGCATGGGTATTCACGAATCGCACCTGTGCCTCGCCGTCACCGCGCGATCCGGCTATCTCAAGCACTGTGAGCGCGTGTTCTTCTGGCCGCTAGACGATCTTGATGGACTGGACCGCAAGGTGCCGCTGGCCATGGCTCCGGACGGCTCCCGCCGCCATGTGTTCTGCGCCGAGTCGCACGGCGCGGTAGTAGACGCGTACCTAGCGCTGCGACGCCCCATCAACCCGGCGCCACTTCGGCCGTCGCGTATGGCTGCATGGTTCGCCCATGCCTCGTTCCGGGTTGAGTGCGAGAGCGAGCCGGACCTGTTCCGACCACAGCCGCTTGACGACGAGAACCGCCAGAGGCTCCGCCTCGCTCAAGAAACCGTGCGGTTCTTGGAGCTCGATCCGACCAGCCTCACGCTTCCGCTCGCCGAGGGAGACGTTCCCACATTCTGGGTCGACGAGCAGCTGCTGACCGATGTGGACCGTCAGGGACGATCGCCAGTCGCGCAGCACTTTCAGCGGCATCTGGCCTTCGACTTTGTTGTCGGCGTCATTCTTGAGTTCGCTCGCAATGCCGACCATGACGAGGTCGCGTCCTACGAGGACATTCGAGACTCCCTGATCGGCAGGGTGGCACGAATGCTGGCGGGTGCAAGAGCAGACGACGCGCAACGAGACGCGATGCTGAAGCTGTGCAGGGAAGATCCAGGCAGGGCCGTCGCGTGGGCTGAACACGCAGTGGGACTGCGCTCGGCTGCGCTCAAGTCGCTGGAGCAGTGAAGGCATGAAGCACCCGATGATCGTCCGCAGCGCCGCTCTGCGCATCGCGCAGGCCCGAACTGTTGTCGCCGCACGGCCGGATCATCAGCGGATTCATGACCTCAGCAGCGATCTCGCCGACGTCGTGAAGCTGTGGGGAGAAGGCGATGATCTCGACGTCACACCCCTCGAGGATGCTCAAGTCCAGATCGAAGGGCTGCTGGACCGCGAGGAGACACAAGACTCTGACCCGGATCAGCTTGAGGGCAAGGCGGCATGCGTGCTGTTCTGGGCGATCACCGATGCAGGCGCCGACCCGGCCGCTCTTGACGATCCGGGCTTCTGGCGATACGTGTGTCTAGCCCACGTCTGGAACTTCGCCGCGTGGCGTCAGCCCACCGCGTTCGCCGGGAAGCGATCGGCTGAAGGCGTGCCAGAAACACCGGCGAGTCTCAAGTCCTACGTTGACGGAAACAGGCCCCACGAATGCGTACCCGTGCGCATGTATCTCCGGGTGAGGGCGCTGGGAGGCCTGGAGCACGCCGACCTCGCGTCGGCCGTTCGCGAGGGCGCCGATTTCTGGCGCAGTCACATCCTGCGAGTCAAGGTCGGTGAGCACCCGCCGATTGTGCGCGCAATGGTCCGGCGACAAGCGAACGACGAAACCAGGCTGCTGACCGATGATCTCCGGGAGCTAGCGAAGGACTTGAACCGCACGCTGACGAATGTGGTTCCGGCGTTGCTCGACGACGACGCAGCCGAAGACCTGGTAGGCGAGCTCTGGGAAAGTCGACTAGCACGAACGCGTGCGGAGTCCGCAACTCGCCGCACCAGGAGCGGCAAAGACTCCGATAGTGGAAGCGGCTAGTGCAATGCTGGACACGGTGACCTCACAGATCACGCTCGAGGGAGGTCGGCTCACGCGATCGTTGAGGCTTGGGCGATGGTCGCTGCGCTCTTCATTGGAAATCCCCTCCCCGGAGGGCTCTGAGCTTGAGGAGGCTGGCAAGGATCCACTTGGGGCGTGGTGGAGAGCTTGCCTTCGCGGCGGTGTTCCCGAGTCTGTACCTCCTCTGGAGTCTCGTCCCAAACCGCTCCGTGTCCTGGACCTGTTCTCGGGCGTGGGTGGGCTCATGGTTGGGGTAGAGCAGCTTGCGGCCGAGGCGGGACGCCGCGTGATCTGCGAGCTAGCGGTTGACACGGACGCGGACGCGCTCGCTGTGCACGCCCTCAATCACCGGACCCGTCGAGTCTCATCAGAGTCAGTCACGTCTCTCATCGACTACCGCGTACGGGATTCTGGTTCCTTGGCAAGGTTCGTCTATCCGCCGGCGCTGTTGGACGACCGCATGCTGAATGCGTGCCAGGGCGTCGATCTCGTCGGAGCCGGGCCTCCCTGCCAGGGGCACTCGAATCTCAACAACCACTCCCGACGCAGCGATCCGCGCAACTTGCTCTATCTGACCGTTCCGGCATTCGCGGTGGCGTGCTCGGCCCGGGCAGTAGTCATAGAAAACGTAATGTCTGTTGTGCACGACGAAGCGCGGGTGGCGCAGACCGCGAGTGCCCTGCTCGAGTCATGCGGATACGCGGTGACCGAGGGGGTTCTGGCAGCGGACTCCATGGGCTGGCCCCAGACCCGTAAGCGCCATTTCCTGGTTGCTCGACGGCCAGACGCCGACAATGGATCAGGGCCGATTCCGATGGAGGATGTGCAAGCGGCTCTAGCCGACAGCCCACCACGCTCAGTCCTTTGGGCGATAGGAGGACGGGAGAGACTGTCTCCCGATCGGACGATGCACGCCGAGAGCGACATCACGTCGCTGAATCGTGATCGAATCCAATGGCTATTCGACAACGACGAGCATGACCTAGCGCTCGGTGAGCGGCCCGACTGCCACCAGGACGGAACCAGCTACGGGGCGGTGTATGGACGAATGCATGCCGACCGGCCCGCACCGACGATCACCACCGGCTACATGACGCCCGGACGCGGACGGTTCATCCACCCCATTAAGCCTCGGACGATCACACCAGCCGAGGCAGCCCGCCTACAGGGCTTCCCGGACAGCTTCCGTTTCAATCCTGCGCTGGATCGGCCTGCAAGCCGTTCTCAACTGGCCAAGTGGATCGGTGATGCCGTAGCCATGCCGCTCGGCTACGCCGCCGCAGCATCGGCGCTTATCCCCCAGATCGCTCCAGCCGCTCAATGAGGCGGAGGGAGGCATCAGTCTCTTGCGGCCCACCGGCATCACGCGCCAACAACCTCACGCGAACTGACATGCGTGGTTGAATCGAAACTGGCAGCACCGGCGGGGATGGCTCAAACTGACGTGCCCCACCTGTGGTGGTGGCTTTCTAGTGCATACTCGCGTTAGTAATATGGCTGTGTTAGGATGCTGTGATGACTGTGCCGAGGGCAGTGGCGGTTTCTGAGGCTGATCGGGCGGTGCTGGAGGCGCGGGTGGCGGCGTCGACGACGCCGCGGCGTGACTGGCAGCGGGCCAAGGTGGTGCTGATGGCCCGTGAGGGGCTGTCGTCGCCGGTGATCGGCGCGGCGGTGGGCCTGAACCGCAACCAGGTGGACGTGTGGCGGCGCCGCTACGCCTCAGAGGGCCTCGCGGGGCTCAGGGACCGGCCGCGGCCGGGCAGGCCGCGGGTGTATGGCCCCGCGGAGCGGCTGGCTCTGGTCAAGACGATCACGAGCCGCCCGCGCGAGCCGGGCCAGCTCGGCGGGCGCCGGCTCAAGGCGCGCATGTCGATGCCGGAGGTGGCCCGGGTGATGCGCGAGGACCTCGGCATCGCTATCTCGGACTCGCAGGTTTGGCGGATCTGCACCTCGATGGGCCTCAAGCCGTGGCAGGTGCGGTCCTGGATGACGTCGCATGACCCCGACTTCGACGACAAGGCCGCCGACATCTGCGCCCTCTACCTGCGGCCGCCGGACAACTGGGCCGTGTTCAGCGTCGACGAGAAGACCGGCATACAGGCCCGAAGCCGCGCCGACCCGACCCTGCCGGCGCAGCCCGCCGCCCCCGGCGGCGGCAAGGGCCGCCCCGCGCAGCAGCAGTTCGAGTACCAGCGCAACGGCACCAAGGCGCTGTTCGCCGCGTTCGAGTGCGCCACCGGAGAGGTCGTCGCCGCGCCCACCGACTCGGTCCGCTCGGTGAACTTCGTGGCGTTCCTCACAGAACTCGACGCCCTGGTGCCCGCCCACCTCGAGCTGCACTGCATCGTCGACAACCTCGCCACCCACTCAACCGCCGCCGTCGAGGAGTTCCTCGAGGACCACCACCGAGTGTTCCTGCACCGCACCCCCACCCACGCATCCTGGCTCAACCAGATCGAGATGTGGTTCTCCATCCTGACCCGACAGCTCCTCCACACCGCCGAGTTCGCCCACACCAGCGACCTCGCCGGAGCCATCCTCGACTACATCGACGACTACAACAACCGAGCCAAACCCTTCAAATGGACCTACTGCCCGAACCAACAGCCACAAGACTTACGCGCGTGAGCACTAGTTGAGTGCCTCCCCGCCGGTATCGGTCCGGCGACGAGTGGAACGAGATCGTGGACCAGCTCGCGGTGGGAGCGGCCACCGAGCAGCGCCCCGCTGCGGCCCTTGACCGGCTGCGACGATCAGTGAAGCCCGTTGAGGGGCATCGGTAGGCTGCGACGTATCCGACCGCTCGGTCAGGCTTCGGCGCCGCCCCAGAGACGGTCCACGGGCAGCGCGATGATGCGCTCGTCGTCGGCGTAGCGCACGCAGTGCGGCCCGGTGTGGAACACGACCCCGGCGCTGAATCGCTCCCCGAGCGCGTCGCGCAACTTCCGTAGACCGCGGCGGTCCGCGGGATGCACCCTGGTGCTGGCCTTCACCTCGATTCCGACCACCGAGCCGTCGCTCCCGTCCTCGATGACAAGGTCGACCTCCGCGCCGTCGTGGGTGCGCCAGTGACCGACATGGGGCCGGTGCTGCATCCACGAGGCCTGCTTGAGCGCTTCGCCCACGACGAACGTCTCGAGCAGATGCCCGAACTGCTGCAGCGAGGTCGGGTCGAGCCGGGCCAGCTTGTTGGGCGGGAGGCGCAGCAGCCGCGCCGCCAAGCCGGAGTCTGCGATGTGGACCTTGGGGCGGGCCGCGGTCGCGGCCCGGACGGTCTTGCCCCAGGCCGGCAGCAGACGCACCAGGAAGCTCTGCTCGAAGAGCCTGATGTAGTCGGAGGCCGTACTGGCCGGCAATCCCAGCTCCGCGCCGATCCTCGACATGTTGAGGACCTGCGCCGTGTGGGCCGCGAGACGGGACAGCAGCGGGGCGAGCGCTCCGGGTCGACGGACCCGGCCGAGTTCCAGGAGGTCGCGTTCTAGGCAGAGTGCGAGGTAGTCGTCGAACCAGCGATCGCGGGCTGCGCCGGTGCGTTGGAGAGCCAGCGGGAAGCCGCCCCGGGCGATGCGTCTGGCATAGTCGGAGCGGGTGGTGGTCGACGGCTGCGAGGTGACCGCGCTGGCGGGATCGTCGAAGAGTGTTTCGATCAGGCCCTCGCGGTGTGACTCGATCTCGCCCTGTGACAGCGGGTGGACCTCGATGCGGTGCAGCCGGCCGGTGAGCGATTGTGACACCAGCGGCAGCGAGTCGAAGCGCGTCGATCCGGTGATCACGAACCGTCCCGGCGACGAGTCGCGGTTCAGCTCGGCCTTGATGGCGTCCAACAACTCGGGGACGTGCTGGTACTCGTCGATGAACACCGGCGGGCGGCCCGACACGAACAGCCCCGGATCGTCGGCGACGTTGGCCCGCACCGCTGGATCGTCGAGATCGATCACGCCGGCCCCACCAGCGCCCGCGAGGGCACGAAGCAGCGTGGACTTGCCGACCGAGCGAGCACCGTGCAGCAGCACCACCGGCGCTTCCGTTGTCCGCTGCCTGGCGATCTCTTCCACTCGTCGCTGGATCAGTTCCGCCACAAGCCGCTCCCGTGAAACTTAGACTGCTTCTGCCATGATTTTCACAGTACTCATATCATGAAATTTAAGGATGCTCCACCGTGAAATATTGCTAAGATCTGCCGTGAAACGACAGGGTATGTCGCTGGTAGCCGCGCTAACAGTCCGCGAGGGCGTTGAGGGCGCCGCACATGCGCTGTTACCCCTCCCGGATCCAGCATGCCGAGGCGTGTCGTCAGTAGGGACTTCGGCACCACGGCGAGATCGTCGAAGGAGGCGATGCTGTCGTGGTCCAAGCCCTCGTCGGGTCCGACGGGCATGCACGTCGGGATCCGCCGCTCGGTGCTGCTGACCGGAGCTACTACCACCGCGTCCAGCGCGTCGATCGCTTGGTCGCGCGTGACGACCAGGACGGGTCGGGCCTTGTGGCTGGGTGACTCGAGCAGCCATAGCTCGCCTTGGGCTACCACGACTCGGCATCAGTCAGAGCGACGGCGTTGGCCATCGCCTGGGCACGGTCGGCCTCGGTCTGGGGGTTCCGCAGGTAGTGGTCTTCAATGGCCTTGCCCACGCGGTGCCGCTTCAGCGCGTCGTCGTACCAGCAGACCGCCTGGTGGACGACGTTCTCCCGGCTGGACCCGATCCCCTCGGTGACGAGCCGGTCGATCACGGACAACTCCTCGTCGCTGAACCGGGTACGCACCGATCCTCGCGCTCCCAGCAGTCGGCGGTTCCATCCCCGGATCGTCGCCGTGATAGATCTCATTGCCCTCACCCCATCTGCCATGCTCGATATGCCATGCTCGTCTAGTATACATGAAATATACTGTTATTTGACGTTGAGATGCAACCTGGGGTTTCGGTTGGCGAGCGACGGACTTAGCGGGCCAGGACGGCGGTGAGACCGGTGGTGATGTCGGGGTGGGCGAACTGGAAGCCGCCGCGCTGCAGCACGGCCGGCTCCACCCGGGCGCTGCTGTAGAGCAGGGCCTCGGTGAGCTCGCGGCCCAGCTTGGCCCATAGGGCGGGCTTGGGAGTGGGCAGCACCGCCGGCCGCCGCAGGGCCCGGCCGAGCGCCGCGGTCAGCTCCCGGTTGGTGACCGGCTCGGGTGCGGTGAGGTTGACGGGTCCCTCCACGTCGGCCGCCAGCAGCCAGAGGAGGGCCTCGACCTCGTCGTGCAGGCTGATCCAGCTCATCCACTGGCGCCCCGATCCGATGCGGCCGCCGATGCCGAGCCGGAAGAACGGCAGCATCTCGGCCAAGGCCCCGCCGGAGCGGCTGAGGACCACACCGGTGCGGGGATGGGCCACCCTGATGCCCGAGGCCCGGGCCGGCTCGGCGGCGGACTCCCAGTCGCGGCACACGCTGGCCAGGAAGTCGTCGCCGCCACCCGATGACTCGTCCAGCAGCTCGTCGCCCCGGCTGCCGTAGTAGCCGATAGCCGACGCGGACACCAGCACACCGGGCGGCTCCGCCAGCCGGGCCAGCGCCTCGGCCAGCAGTGCGGTCCCCTGCACCCGGCTTAGGGCGATGTGCTCCTTCTGCTCCGGCGACCAGCGCTGTGCCGCGATCGGCTCGCCGGCTAGGTGAACCACCGCGTCGAGTCCCTCCAGCCCCTCGGCATCGATCCGGGATGTGGTCGGGTTCCAGGCCACCGACGTCGAGGGAGCCCGCCGGTCCGAGCTTCCCGGCCGGACAACCCGGACGACCTGATGCCCGCCGGCTTCCAGCCGTTCGACCAGCGCCCGTCCTATGAGGCCGGTCGACCCGGTGACTGCGACTCGCATCGGGTTTGCCATGGCTGTGGTCTACCATCGCAGTCGCGGTCGCGGGACCCTCGCCGGCCCCCACATCGGCGAACCGGCCCTCAAGGCAGGGGGAGCGCAATGAACGAAGAGCCCAAGCCGCCGGAAGCCACTGATGCAACAACCGACATAGACAATCAACTAGGAGGTCCAATGAACGAAGAGCCGAAGCCACCGGAAGCCAAGCCCGACGGCAAAGGCAAGAAGCTGTCCATCCCGCCGGGACTGGTGGCGGCTGCGCTGCTGGTGGCGGCACTGATCTTCTTCGTCGTCCAGAACGGCGACGATGTGGCCTTCGAATGGCTGGTCTTCGACATGACCGGCCCTCTCTGGGTGGTGATCCTCGTGGCCGCGGTCGCGGGCGCGGTCCTCAACGAGGTGCTCGGATTCGTGCGGCGAAGGCGTCGTCGCCGCCGCTGATCCCGTGGAATCCCGGTCGGTTCCGAACCTGGTGGCGGGTCGCGAACGGTGAGCACTCGCGCGCTGATCCTCACTGCACTGGTGTGCGGTCTGGTCATCCTGGTGGCCTTCACCGTGCAGGTACTCATGGCCCCCTGACCCGGTAGGGTCACCGGACGATCAGGGAGGCCGTGTGAGTGGCGCAACCCACGACGTAATCGTCATCGGAGGAGGACCCGGCGGTTACGCCGCGGCCCTGCGCGGCGCGGGTGCCGGCCTCGACGTGGCCGTCGTTGAGAACAACAAGGTCGGGGGAACCTGCCTGCATGTCGGCTGCATCCCGGCCAAGGAACTGCTCGAGGCGGCCTCGGTGTACCGCACCGTCGCAGCCGCAGCCGAGTTCGGGATCACCGCGTCGGTGCCGGGCATCGACTGGTCGACGGTGCTCGGCCGCAAGCAGCGGGTCATCGATCAGCTCACCGCGGGGCTCTCCGGGCTGCTGGGCCACCGCAAGGTCACCGTCTACTCCGGCTCCGGCACCCTCAGCGGGTCCGGGACGGTGGAGGTGACCCCCGCCGGAGGGGAGTTGCCTATGTCGCTGACGGCACCGTCGGTCATCCTGGCCACCGGGTCGACGCCCCGAACGATCGGCGGCTTCGAGGTCGACGGCCGCGTCGTGGTGACATCCGACGATCTGTTCTTCCTGGAGCGCCTGCCGACGTCGGCCGCCGTCATCGGCGGGGGCGCCATCGGTTGCGAGTTCGCGTCGATGATGGGCGACCTCGGCGTGGACGTGACCGTGCTGGAGGCGCTGCCGAGCATTCTCGCCGGATGCGATGTCGACGTGGCCAAGGTGGTGCGCCGCTCCTTCCGCAAGCGGGGCATCGCGGTGCACACCGGCGTGACCGTGCACGGCCACGAGCCGCGGGCCGACGGCACCGGCACCGCCGTCTCCTTCGGCGAGGGCAAGCAGGTAGACGTCGACCTGGTGGTGGTGGCGGTGGGACGGCGACCCCGCACCGAGGGCCTGGGTCTGGACGCCGCCGGAGTGGCGGTCGACAGCCGGGGATTCGTCGAGGTCGACGCCAGATGCCGGACCACGGTGCCGGGCGTGTGGGCCGTGGGCGACGTGGTCGACACCCCCCAGTTGGCCCACACCGCCTTCGCCGAGGGGATGCTGGCCATCTCCGACATCTGCGGCGAGGATCCCGACCCGCTCGACTACCACGGCACGCCGTGGTGCATCTACAGCCATCCCGAGGTGGCCTTCGCCGGACACACCGAGCAGAGCGCGGTGGACGCAGGATTCGATGTTGTCACGTCCACCCACCGGTTCATGGGCAACGGCCGTGCCCAGATCCTCGGCGAGACCGACGGCCTGGTCAAGGTGATTGCCGAGAAGCTGTCCGACGGCACGGGCGGGCGGATCCTGGGTGTTCACATGGCCGGCCCGTGGGTGACCGAACAGCTCGGGCAGGCCTATCTCGCAGTCAACTGGGAGGCGACCGCCGCCGACGTGGCCAGCCTGATCCAGCCCCATCCCACCATGAGCGAACTGTTCGGCGAGGCCGCCCTGTCACTGACGGGCCGCTCGCTGCACGGCTAGGAGGGCCTCGCATGGCCGACATCGTGATGCCCCAACTGGGAGAGACCGTCACCGAGGGAACTGTCACGCGGTGGTTCAAGCAGGTGGGCGACGAGGTGGCCCTGGACGAGGCGCTGTTCGAGGTGTCGACCGACAAGGTGGACACCGAGGTGCCGTCGCCGGTGGCTGGAGTGCTGTCGGAGATCCTGGCCAACGAGGGTGACTTGGTGGAGGTGGGACAGGTGCTGGCCCGCGTCGGCTCCGAGGCCGCCGCGCCGGCGCCCGCCGAACCGCCCGCTCCGGAACCGCCTCCCGCCGCGGCCGATCCGGAGCCCGAACCAGCACCGTCACCCGAGCCGCCCGCTCCGGAACCGGCTCCCGTCGAGCCCCCCGCTGCGGAGCCGCCTCCCGCCGCGGCCGAGCCCCGGGTGTCGAGGGCGGCCAAGTCGGGGGTCGGGGGATTGGTTCTCTCGCCGGTGGTCCGCCGGCTGATCTCGGAGAGCGGGATCGACCCGACCACCATCACCGGCACCGGGCGGGGAGGCCGCATCACCCGATCCGATGTGGAGCAGGCCATCCGGGCTCGTGCGAGCGCGCCTGCCGGCGACGCGGCCGCCGCACCCGGAGATCCAACGTCTGAGACGCCAGCGGCTGAGACGCCCCCGGCCGAACCTCCCCGGGCCGAGCCTCCACCGGAGGCCGAAGCGTCCGGACCCGCACTCTCGCAGCAGACGCCGGCTGTGTTTCCAGTGCCCGCGGCCCGCAGCGGCGACAGTGTCGTGCCGCTCAACAGGATCCGGCGCCGCACCGCCGACCACATGGTGATGTCGAAGCAGACCTCCCCTCACGTGCTCACCGCCATCGAGGTCGACTACGAGGGAGTGGAGGCCGCCAGGCGGTCGTCGAAGCAGGCCTGGAAGGCGGCCGAGGGCTTCAGCCTGACCTACCTGCCGTTCATCGCCCGGGCGGTGGTGGACGCGCTGCGCGACTACCCGCACCTCAATGCCAGCTTCGGCGACGACGAGCTCATCGTGCACTCCAACGTCAACCTGGCGATCGCGGTCGACATCGACTTCCAGGGACTGCTGGCGCCGGTGATCCAGGGGGCCGACGGCAAGCGCCTTCGCCAGATCGCCCGCGACATCGTCGATCTCGCCAACCGGGCCCGCAGCCGCAAGCTGTCGCCCGACGACCTGTCCGGGGGCACGTTCACGCTCACCAACGCCGGGCAGTACGGCACGATGATGCAGTTCCCGATCATCAATCAGCCGCAGGTCGCCATCCTCAGCACCGACGGCGTCACCCGCAAGCCGGTGGTGGTGACCGACTCCTTCGGCAACGAGTCCATCGCCATCCACTCGGTGGGCGTACTGGCCATGGCCTGGGACCACCGGGCGTTCGACGGCGCCTACGCGGCCGCGTTCCTCCACCGGGTCAAGGAGCTCATCGAGACCCGCGACTGGGAGACGGAGATCCGCTGAGCGGCTCGACGGCGCCTGTGGCCCGATCGGCCCTGCCCGAGGCGTCCACGCCTCAGCGGGGCGGAGCGCCGGAGTCCTCGGCCGGTGCGACCCTTCGGATCCGCTGGCTCGGCCGGGTCGCCTACGACGACGCCCTGGCGCTCCAGCGCCGCCTCCACGCCCACTCCCACGACGATCACCTTCTGCTGCTGGAGCACCCCCATGTGGTGACGCTGGGGCGGCGTGGCCGCCGCGAGCACCTGCTGGTCGACGTCGAGGCTCTCGGCGGCACGGTGGTGGAGACCGACCGGGGCGGCGAGGTGACCTATCACGGCCCCGGGCAGATCGTCGGCTATCCCATCCTGACCGTGCCGGGCAGGCGGGGCGGGGGAATGGCCGACACCGCGGCCTACGTCTCCGGCGTGGAGCAGCTCCTGATCGACGTGCTGGGCGATCTGGGCCTGGCTGCAGGCCGCCTCGACCGCCACACCGGCGTGTGGGTGGATCCCGGCGACGTGAGGCCCCGCAAGATCGCCGCCATCGGGGTGAGGCTCTCCAGGGCCCGGTCCATGCACGGGTTCGCTCTCAATGTGGAACCCGACCTCAGCTGGTTCGGTCGGATCGTGCCCTGCGGCATCACCGGTCTGGGGGTCACGTCGCTGGCGGAGGAGGGCATCGACGTCTCAATGAGGGAGGTCGTGGACCACCTGGCCCGGCGGGCGGCCGAGCGTTGGGCGCCTCACGGCCGCGTCGATCGGGCCGATGTCGCCCACCGGGTCGCTGCGACCGACATGGCCCAGTTCACCCGGGAGGCCGCCAACGGCGCGGACGGAGGGACCGCGCCGGACGGTGCTGCCACCGGAGCCGCCGCTGAGGGGGTGTCGCCTCGATTGCTGGGACGCCTTTCGTCCGCCCGGCTGGAGGGCGACCGGCGCGAGCCGGTGCCGCTGCGGTCGCGCAAGCCGGAGTGGATGCGGGTCCCGCTGACCACCGGTCCCACATTCCACCAGATCCGCTCGACGCTGCGGGATTTTGATCTGGTGACGGTGTGCGAGGAGGCGGGCTGCCCCAACATCTCGGAGTGCTGGAACGACGGCACGGCCACCTTCATGATCCTGGGGGAGCGCTGCACCCGGGCCTGCGGGTTCTGCATGGTGGACACCAGCCGCCCCGTGCCCGCGGATCCCGAGGAGCCGGCCCGGGTGGCCGAGGCCGCGGCCCGCATGGGCCTGGAGCACGTGGTGGTGACGATGGTGGCCCGGGACGACCTCGGTGACGGCGGCGCGTCCGCGGTGGCCGACACCGTGGCCGCCCTGCGGCACCGGTTGCCCCAGGCCCGGGTGGAGACCCTGATCAGCGACCTCGGCGGGGATCCCGACTCGCTGCAGGCCGTGTTCGATGCCCGCCCCGACGTGCTGAACCACAACATCGAGACGGTGGCCCGCCTGCAGCGAGCGGTCCGCCCGTCGGCCGGCTACGCACGGAGCCTGTCGGTGCTGGCCAGGGCGGCCGGCGCCGGTATGACCACCAAGTCGTCGATCATCGCGGGCATGGGCGAATCCCACGACGAGGTGGTGCAGACCCTCGCCGACCTGCACTCGGCCGGGACCGACATAGTGACCATCGGGCAGTACCTGCGCCCGTCCGCCCGCCACCTGCCGGTCGACCGCTGGTGGCCGCCGGAGGCCTTCGAGCGGTGGAAGGAGATCGGCGAGGCGATGGGCATCAGCCATGTGGAGTCCTCGCCCCTGACCCGCTCCAGCTACCACGCCCGCCAAGCCGCTGACGCCGCTGACGCCGCTGACGCCGCTGACGCCGCGGTCGCGGCTTCTTAGGCTCTTGGGCATGTTCGTCGAGCGTCTCGACAGGGCCAGGGGCCTGATGTCCGAGCAGGGCGTGGACGTGCTGCTGCTGTCGGTGGGGGCCGATCTGCCGTACTTCTGCGGGTACGAGGCCATGCCGCTGGAACGCCTCACCATGCTGGTGGTGCCCCGCGACGGCGAGGCGACGCTGGTCGTGCCCCGCATGGAGGCTCCCCGGGTGGTTGAGCGCCCCGACGCGTTCGGGATGCGACCCTGGGATGAGACCGAGGACCCGGTGGCCATCGTGGCCGGGCTGGCCGGGACCGCGGAGGTGGCCGCGGTGGGCGACCAGATGTGGGCCCGCTTCCTCGTGGATCTGATGGGGGCCATGCCGTCGGCATTGTGGCGGCGGGCCTCGGAGGTGACCGCGCCCATCCGCTCGGTGAAGGACGGCGCCGAGATCGAGCGGCTGCGGGCCGCGGGCGCGGCCGTGGACCGGATCGCGGGACGGCTCCAGCGGGGCGAGATCGATCTGGTCGGGCGGACCGAGGCCCAGGTCTCGGCCGAGCTGGCCCGCCAGATCCTGGCCGAGGGCCACCACCGGGTGAACTTCGCCATCGTGGCGGCCGGCGCCAACGCGGCCAGCCCCCACCACGAGGCCGGCCGGCACGTGATCTCCGAGGGCGAGGTGGTGCTGTGCGACTTCGGGGGCACCATGGTCGGCGACGACGGTGTGGGGTACTGCTCCGACATCACCCGCTGCGTCTACACGGGAGAGCCGCCGGCCGAGTTCGACGAGCTCTACGACGTGCTGTTCGAGGCCCAGGCCGCGGGTGTCGCCGCGGCCGCGGTGGGCACCCCCGCTCAGGACGTCGACCGGGCCGCCCGGTCGGTCATCGCCTCGGCCGGTTATGGCGAGTACTTCATTCACCGCACCGGTCACGGCATCGGAACCGAGGAGCATGAGGAGCCCTACATAGTGGAGGGCAACCGCGAGCCGCTGGCCGCGGGCAACGCCTTCTCGGTGGAGCCCGGCATCTACGTGCCCGGCCGCTGGGGGGCCCGCCTCGAGGACATCGTGGTCGCATCGCCCGACGGTCCCGACCCGCTGAATCGCGTCGATCACCGCCTGGCCGTCGTCGCCTGAGAGCAAGCTCTCCCGCCATGATCGAGCTCGAGGCGGCCACCCTGCTGGTGGGTTGGGCCGCGGGCGGTTGGTTCCTCCTATGGGTCACCACCCGCCGCCGCGAGGTCGGGCTGGGCTACGGCTGGCTGATGCGGGGGATCTTCCTTGCGTTGGCCGCGGGCTCGCTCGTCGCGGCCTTCGCAACGGAACCGACATGGTCGCGGGATGCGACGACGCTTGCCTTCATCGCGGTTGGGCTGGTGGCGGCAGCGGTGTCGGTGATGCGCCGCTCCGCGGGCACCAGTGGCCAGCGGGCCGAGGTCGAGCGCCGCTCGGCCCGGGTGGCCGACATGACCGGCATCGAGCGGGCCGAGACCCGGTACGACGCCTCGGCCCCCGAGTTCCCTCCCGTTCTCGACCTCGTCGCGGCGGCGGTCGGCTTGCTGGCGACCCTGGCGGGGGCCATCGCCGCGGAGGGTCCGACACCGCTGGCGGTGGCCCGCACGCTGGTCGGGGCCCTGTTCACCGGAGCGGTGCTCAGCGCCATGCTGCTGGGCCACTGGTACCTGGTGCAGCCCGGTCTCGCTCGCGGCCCCCTGCTGCAGATGGTGCGGGCCGCGGGGTTGCTGTGGCTGCCCGAGACCGTCGTGATGCTGTGGCCCACGGGGATGGTCTCGGTGCTCGACGGGACCATCGACGACGGCTACAACGGCCTCCTCGGCTGGTTCTGGGTCGGCTGCGCGGCCATGACGCTGCTGCTGGTGGCGGTGGCCAGGGCCGCGCTGCGCGAGCGCCAGTACTCGGCGGTCATGGCCGCCACCGGCCTGATGTACCTGGCCATCGTCACCGCCTTCGGCCAGGACCTGGTGGCCCGCATCCTCCTTGCACCGTAAACTCTGGGAGGCGGTGCGGAGGCCTGCGTGCCGAGACCCGGCTTGACCGGGCTCGTGCTGATGCGAGGAGGCCAGTGGTGCCGAGAGTGATCTGGAAGGGATCGATCAGCTTCGGACTGGTGACGATCCCAGTGCAGCTGTTCAGCGCGGTGAGCCGCAAGACGGTGCGCTTCAACCAGCTCGACGCCGAGACCGGAGCCAGGGTCCGCTACAAGAAGGTGTCGTCGGCCGACGACTCGGAGCTGACACCCGAGCGGATCGTGAAGGGCTACGAGCTCCCCTCGGGCGACTACGTGACCGTCACCGAGGCTGAGTTCGAGCACTTGGCTCCCGTCGCGGCCCGCACCATCGACATCGACGCATTCATCGACCTCGCCGACATCGACCCCGTGTTCTACGACAGCGCATACCACCTGGTGCCCGACGAGGCCACCGCCAAGCCCTACAAGCTGCTGGCTGAGGCCATGGATGAGGCCAACAAGGTGGGCATCTGCCACTTCGTGATGCGCTCCAAGCAGCACCTGGCCGCCATCCGCCCGGTCGACGGCCGGCTGATGCTGTCGACGATGGTGTACGCCGACGAGCTGGTGACCCCCGACGAGCTCGGCGGCTTCGACTCCCTGGACGACATCGCGGTGGACGAGCGGGAGACGGCTATGGCCCGACAGCTCATCGCCGCCCTCGAATCCGACTTCGAGCCCGGCCGCTACACCGACTCCCACCGGGAGGCCCTGCTGGAGCTCATCGAGCGCAAGGCCTCCGGCGACACCACGGCCACGGTGGCCGCGCCCGCGCCCTCCTCCGACACCGTCGTGGACCTGATGGCCGCGCTGGAGGCCTCGGTGGCCGCGGCCAAGGAGGCCCGCAAGCGCCATCCGACCGCCGGGAGCGACCGCGAGGCCGCGGCCGGTGAGGCTCCCGCGGCGAGCAAGGTGTCCGAGCCGCCGTCCGAGCAGGTCCGCCGGTCGGCCTGACGGCCGCGACGACCCGGGAAGGCAGACAGTGGTGAGCGCACCCGAGCGGGTGGCCGTCACCGTGGGCGGCCGGCAGCTGTCGGTGAGCAACCTCGACAAGGTGATGTACCCGCTGGTCGGCTTCACCAAGGCGCAGGTCATCGACTACTACGTGAGGGTCGCGCCGGTGATGCTGGGCCATATCGGCGACCGGGGGATCACCCTGCGGCGCTGGCCCGACGGCGTGACCGCTGAGTCGTTCTTCGAGAAGCGCTGCCCTAGCCACCGTCCGGCGTGGGTTCCGACGTGCCCCGGGCCGGGCGACCGGGGAGGCCGGATCGACTACTGCCGGCTGGACTCGGTGGCCGCGCTGGCGTGGTCTGCCAACCTGGCCGCCCTGGAGGTACACGCCCCGATGGCCCGGTGCGGCGACATCGACTCGCCCACCATGGTCGTGTTCGACCTCGACCCGGGCAAGCCGGCCACGATCGTCGAGTGCTGCCGGGTGGCGCTGCACATCCGGGACGTCCTCGAAGCGGTGGGCCTGGCCGCGTGGGCGAAGACCTCGGGCAGCAAGGGGCTGCAGCTCTATGTGCCCCTCAACCGGCCCCACACCCACGACCACGCGGCCGGCTTCGCCCGGGCGGTGGCCCAACTGCTGGAGCAGCGGATGCCGGCCCAGGTGGTGTCGATCATGAAGCGGAGCCTCCGTCCCAACAAGGTGTTCATCGACTGGGGACAGAACGCCCGCTTCAAGACCACCATCGGCCCCTACTCGCTGAGGGGCAGGGACCACCCCACCGCCTCAACCCCGATCACCTGGGACGAGGTGGCCGACGGCGCCGACGGCGAGCCGCTCACGTTCACCGCGGCCGAGGTGCTGCATCGGCTCGACGAGCTCGGCGACCTGTTCGCCCCCACCATCACGCTCCAGCAGGACCTCCCCGCCCCCGCCTCCGGCTGACCGGGCCGCTGGTTAGCCTGAGCGGATGCCGATCACAGTTCATGCCGCCCGCTCGGTCGTCAAGGCGGCCACTGCCAGCATCACCATGGTCACCTCCGAGGCGGTCTCCTCCGGCATCGACGGCTACGAGGCCGCCGTGCTCGACCTGGCCGGATTCGAGGGCAAGGCGGAGCAGGTCCATCTGCAGCCCGCCGACGGAGGCTTCTCCGGGCTGGTAGGGGTGGGCCCGGCCGCGGATGCGACCGCAGCCACCATCCGGCGAGTCGGGGCCGCAGTGGCCCGCTCCTGCTCGCGCCACGCCCGGGTGGCGGTGCGCTTGCCCGACGGCACCGGCGTGGACGGTGCCGCCGCCCGCCAGGCGCTGGCCGAGGGCGTGATCCTCGGCGGCTACCGCTACGACGCACTCAAGTCTCCGGCCGATGGCGACAACGGCAGCAGCGGCACGCCGAAGCTGGCCCGGGTCGACATCGTGGGCAGCACGTCCGCCGCGGCCAAGGATGCAGTCCAGCGGGGCGCCGCCATCGCCGGGGCGGTGTGCCTGGCCCGGGACCTCTCCAACGAGCCGGGCGGATCGCTGACCGCCCCTGCCTTCGCCGAGAAGACGGCGGCCATGGCCCGCGAGGCCGGTCTGGCGTGCAAGGTCTGGACCACCGAGGACATCGAGGCGGGGCGTCTCGGGGGAATGCTCGGCGTCAACCGGGGCAGCACCCAGCCACCGCGCTTCGTGGAGATGACCTACGAGCCCGAGGGAGACCCCGGGGCGACGCTCGCCTACGTGGGCAAGGGGATCACCTTCGACGCCGGCGGACTGTCCATCAAGACCGCCCAGGGCATGATGGCCATGAAGATGGACATGTGCGGGGCCGCAGCCATCATCGGGGCCATGTCGGTGCTCGGAGCGGTGGCTGCGCCGGTGCGGGTCAAGGCGTACCTGCCCATGACCGACAACATGCTGGGCGGCGACGCGACCCGCCCCGGCGACGTGCTGACCATCCGCAACGGCAAGACGATCGAGGTGCTCAACACCGACGCCGAGGGGCGCCTGATCCTGGCCGACGCGCTGTCGCTGGCCTGCGAGGAGGAGCCCGACGCCATCGTCGACCTGGCCACCCTGACCGGTGCATGCATGGTGGCGCTAGGACCGTCAATCGCCGGGCTGATGGGCAACGACGAGTCGTTCATCGATCAGGTCCGGGCGGCCGCGGACCGTGCCGGCGAGCGGGTGTGGCATCTGCCGCTGCCGGCCGACTACGCCAAGCAGGTGGAGTCGAACGTGGCCGACATGAAGAACATCGGCGGCAACTACGGCGGCACCCTGACCGCGGGGCTGATCCTGCAGCAGTTCGTGGACGACGCCATCCCGTGGGTCCACCTCGACATCGCCGGACCGGCTCGGGCCGAGTCCGACGACGGCGAGATCTCCAAGGGCGGCACCGGCTTCGGCGTGCGCACCCTGATCGAGCTGGCCTCGACGTTCGCGCCGCACAACCGGGGCTGAGGCCGGCCGAGCCCCCTAGAGGAGGTCGGTCAGGCTCAGCTCCTCGGCGGCCCGCTCGAAGCGCTCGAAGGTGGCCTCCAGCAAGCCCCGCTGGCGGTCGTCGGTGAGGTCCATCCCCGCGCCGGCGATCATCGGGTAGCAGACGCAGAACAGCACCGCGCCCCGGTAGATGTCCCACATCCCGTCGGTCTCGGATTCGGGCACGCCCTCGGCCACCAGCGCTCGCAGCCAGCGCTCGTACAGGTCCGGTTCGATCTCCGAGGCGGTGGCGGGCGAGAGGCTGCCGGTGACGAAGTAGGCCAGGTCGCCCACCGGCACGGACTCCCCGATGACCTGGAAGTCGAGCAGCACGACCCGACCGTCGTCGTCGAAGAACATGTTGTCGGCCCGGTAGTCGCCGTGGACCAGGGTGCTCGGTGCCGTGCCCAGCGACCCCAGCATCTGCGGCAGGGCCTCCACCCAGCCGTCGGCCACGGTCTCCACCGACCGGGGAACGCTCATGGCCCCCCGGACCTTGGCCCAGCCGTCGGAGAACACCGGCGGCAGCAACATCGGGTAGATGGGATCGCGGATGGTCACCGCGGTGCCCCGCTTCACGATCGGGCCGGCCTTGCCCCACCAGTGGGCGTGCCAGGCGGCCAGCTCGTCGACGGCCTGCCCGGCGTCGGCGGGGCCCATGCCCTCAACCTGGCTCACGGCCCGGTACGAGCCCACGTCCTCGAGCACCAGCACGAACTGGTGGGTCTCGGTATCCACGGCACCGAAGTGGCAGTGGGGGACCCGGATGGGGCTCTCGGCGGCCAGCTCCCGGTAGAAGCCGACCTCGCGGATGTTGAGGCGCAGGATCTGGGCCGTGAAGCGGGCCGTCTCGTCGAGGCCGGGCAGCTTGAAGACCACGGTGTCGGGGCAGTCGCCTTCCAGCGTGGCCCGGTAGATGGCGCCGATCATCCCGACCCCGGTGCCGATGTCGTCGATGTCGACGATCCGTACGGGCACACCCATGGCCTGGGACAGCCAGTCTTCGTCGATGCCGTCGATGCCTTCGGGTATTGCTGGCTCCATGTGCACCCCCTGCCCGGGGCCCGACGCTACTTCATTGCCGGTGGGCAGGGGACGGGAGGAGTCAGGCCGCCTCGGGCGGCACCCGGCCGTGATGGAGGCTCCATGCCCAGCGGACGGCGTCGGCCGCGATGGCTGGATGGAACTCCAGCCGGCTCAGCTGCAGTTCGGTCTCGCTGAGGCTGTCGCCGCACTCCACCAGGCCCAGTGCCAATCGGCGGGCCCGCAGTTGCTGATTCCTGACGCCGGCGGATCCCCGGTCGGCGGCGACGAACTCCTCGTGGCGCTGCTGGAGAGATGCGGGCAGCCGCTGCAACTGGCGGTGGCTGAGCTGCGGCAGGCGCAGGCGCACGGCCAGCGTCGTGGAACCCACCGCTCGGGCGGCCCGGAAGCGGCAGGCACGAGCGACGGTCTTCACCATCGCGCTCCGGGAGCCGCCCTCGAAGCCGATGCCCAGCGCGCAGGCCGTCTCCCGCAGGTTGACCGCGGCGTCGTCGGCGTTCTCGAGCAAGCCCGCGCAGTGTCGCAGGAACCAGGTCGTGGAGGGCCCGAGCGTTCCGAGCCAGAACTGCTCGACGTAGGCCGACCGGAGGTCGTGGCCGAACGTCTCCTTGCGGTGGTCCGTCCAGGGAATGAGCGTGACCACATCGACTTCGATGATGGTTGCAGGATGCTTGCTGGTGATGGTCATTGTGGAGTATCTCCGAAATAGAGCGCGCGCGTGGGCGCGAGTACGTCAACTGGAGGGGGAAGTTCTAATGAAACATTAGCAACACATCGTATTGATAGGTCAAACTGTAATCCAGATATGATCAGGCTGCTGAATTGGTTCTGGATGGTGACGGCGACGAGCCCAAGCCGGTCACACTCCTGGCGCTACGCTGGCCCGATGCTCACCGGTGCCGCCGACGCGGTGGCCGCGGCCCGCCGGATGATCGACGCCGCCGAGCGGGTGACCGTGCTGACCGGGGCCGGCATCTCCACCGACAGTGGCCTGCCCGACTTCAGGGGACCCAAGGGCCTGTGGACCCGTGACCCCGCCGCCGAGCGGGCCTCCAACATCAACGTCTACGTCTCGGATCCGGAGGTCCGGCGCAGCAACTGGGCCCGCCGGGCCTCCGGGGCGCTGTGGGCCGACGTCGAACCCAACCGGGGACATGAGGCTCTGGTGCATCTGGAGGAGCGGGGCAAGCTCCGGTTGCTCATCACCCAGAACGTGGACGAGCTTCACCAGCGGGCCGGCAGCGACCCCGAGCGGGTGGTGGAGATCCACGGCACCACCCGCAAGGTGCAGTGCCTGTCGTGCGACTACCGCGATGACATAGAGGTGGCGCTGGAGCGGGTGAGGGCCGGCGAGGAGGATCCCGAGTGCCCGGTGTGCGGCTGGATCCTCAAGTCGGCCACCGTGTCGTTCGGGCAGAGCCTCGACCCCGTGGACCTCGACCGGGCCGAGCGGGCCTCGACCGAATGTGACCTGTTCCTGGCGGTGGGGACCACGCTGGCGGTGTCGCCCATCAACCGGACGGCGGTGATCGCAGTCCACTCCGGGGCCCGGCTGGTGATCGTGAACGGCGAGGCGACCGAGTTCGACTCGCTGGCCGACGTGCTGGTGCGGGGATCGATCAGCGAGGTGCTGCCGGCGATCTGCGGCATGGAGGCCGAGCCTGCGAGGCCCGGGCCCGAGCGGCCCGTGAGCGAAGCGAACAAGAGCGGGCATCAGGACACCTGACGCCTTTCCCCCTCGGTGTGGCTAAATCCTGACAAGACAGGTAGGATTTACACCCAGAGGCCGAGCTTGCGAGGCCGGGGCCCGAGCGGCCCGTGAGCGGAGCGAACAGGAGCGGGAATCAATGGCGAGTTTCAGAGAACTACTTCAGCAGGCCAAGGCCCAGATCCGTGAGGTCGACACCGCCGGCGGCGAGCAGTTGCTGGCCGAGGGCTGGACCCTCCTGGACGTGCGCGAGCCCGACGAGTACGAGCAGGGCGCCATCGCCGGCTCGGTGCACATCCCCCGGGGCCAGCTCGAGTCGAGCATCGAGAACCGGATCGCCGACCGTTCCACCCCGGTGGTGGCCATGTGCGCGGGCGGGGTGCGCTCCGCGTTCGCCGCGGTGACTCTCGAGCAGATGGGCTACACGGACGTGGTGTCGATGGACGGCGGCTTCAACAAGTGGAAGGACGAGGGGCGGGCCTGGGAGCGTCCCCGGACCCTGACTCCGGACCAGCGCAACCGCTACCAGCGCCACCTGCTGGTGCCCGAGGTGGGCGAGGAGGGGCAGATCAAGCTGCTCGACGCCAAGGTCCTGCTTCTCGGCGCGGGCGGGCTCGGCTCCCCGGCGGCGCTGTACCTAGCGGCCGCGGGTGTGGGCACGATCGGCGTCATCGACATGGACGTGGTGGACGAGTCCAACCTGCAGCGCCAGATCCTCCACAACGTCGACCGGGTGGGGGACCGCAAGGTGGACTCGGCCAAGAAGACCCTGACCGCCATGAACCCCGATGTCAACGTGGTCACCTACGACACCCGTCTCGGCGCCGACAACATCATGGAGATCCTCGAGGGCTACGACGTGGTGGTGGACGGGGCTGACAACTTCCCGAGCCGGTACCTGCTCAACGACGCCTCCGTGAAGCTGGGCATACCGGTGGTGCACGGGTCGATCTTCCGCTTCGAGGGCCAGGTCACGGTGTTCGACCCCCGCAACGGTCCCACCTACCGCGACATGCTGCCCGAGCCGCCGCCGCCGGAGATGGCGCCGAGCTGCGCGGAAGCCGGGGTTCTGGGCGTGCTGCCCGGCATCGTCGGCAGCGTGCAGGCGCTGGAGGCCCTCAAGCTGATCCTCGGCGTCGGGGACTCGCTGCGGGGCCGCCTGGTGGCCTTCGATGCGCTGGAGATGAGCTTCCGCGAGTTCAAGCTGCGGGTCGATCCCTCCAACGAGGTCACTTACGACAACCGCGACCGCATCCAGGTGGGCGAACTCGACGGCCTCTGCATGCCGACCCTGTCCTAGCGCGAGGCTCCCGGAATCCTCATCGCAATCTAGACTCCGGGCGGTCCGTCGCCTGGAAGGGACAGCGCCATCTCACAGTTGTTTAAGGATCTCCGGGCGCGCCTGTTGAACCTGCTGCCCCTCGGCACCTCGGGGCTCTTCTGGGGGCTCGTGGTCAACGGGCTCACGACCTACGGGTACCTCGTCGTGGCCGGGCACGCCCTGGGCGACGAGGGCTACGGGAGCCTGGCCGTGCTGTGGGCGCTGGTCAACATCGGCGGCTTCGGCCTGTTCCAGCCCCTGGAGCAGGAGGTGGCCCGGGCCACCGCCGATCGGGCCAGCCGGGGGGTGGGAAGCGCCCCCGTGCTGCAGCGGGCCGGAGTGCTGGGAGCGGCGCAGTTCATGCTGGTGACCGCCGGGCTGCTGGTGGCCTGGCCGCTGGGACTCGACGGCCTGCTCGACGACCGGCCCGAGCTGCTGGTGGCCCTCGTGCTGGCCCTGGGGGCCTTCGCCGGCACCCAGCTGGTGCGGGGCATCCTGGGCGGGCGGCATCTCTTCGGGCGGTACGCCTGGTACTTCGTGGTGGAGGGCGGGGCCCGCATGGCCCTGGCCGTTGCCCTGGCCGTGGCCGGGGTGGCCGCGGTGGGCGCCTACGGCATGGCCATCGCCTTCGCTCTCGTCGCGGCCGCCGTCGCGGCCGCCGGTCGCCGGCCCTTCGTCAGTCCGGGGCCGCCGGCCTCGTACCGGGAGCTCACACCGGCCATGGGGTTCCTGCTGATCGCCAGCATCGGCGAGGCGTTCATCCTCAACGTCGGGCCGGTGGCGGTCGACATCGCGGGCGGCGACGAACTGGGACCCGAGGCCCCCGGCGTGTTCCTGAACGGCATGCTCATCGCCCGGATACCCCTGTTCTTCTTCCAGGCGGTGAAGGCGAGCCTGCTGCCCACCCTGGCCACCCTGGCCGGCCAGGGTGACCTGGTGGGGTTCCGCAACATGCAGATCAAGATCGTGGCCGCGGTGGGGGCCGCGGCGGCGGCGACGACCGTGGTGGCCGCGGCCGTCGGTCCGCTGGTCGTGCGGATCGTGTTCGGCGACGAGCTGGGCCGCACGGACATGGCCCTGCTGGCCGCCAGCGGCGGGGGTCTGATGCTGATGCTGTCGCTGACGCTGGGACTGGTCGCGCTGGGTCACACCCGGCTGGCGGTGGCCGGATGGGTCGCGGGGATCGCCGCCTTCGCAGTCATGGTCAGCCTCGACCTGGAGCCGTTCCTGCGGGTGGAGCTGGGGTTGGTGGCTGCGGTGCTGGCCGGCTCACTGGTGGCGGGCGGGCTGCTCCGCCTCGAGTACGCCGCACACCGCCGGGAGGCCTAGCCCCCTAGCTGTCAGGCGACCCCGGCGGCGCGATCCCGGCGAAGCCGAGGTCCAATCCAGGCCGGGTCTCGTGCGCCTGAGCCAGGAAGTAGTCGTCTTCGGCCTGCCATGTGTGGCCCTCGCCGTGACGCACCAGCACGTAGCCCATGCCGTGCGTGCGGTAGGCGCGGTAGCCCCCGCCCACCACGTCGGCGATCAGGGCCTGGTCGACGCTGCGGGGGATGGGCCGCCAGCCCAGCACCGCATCGAAGCAGTGCCTGCTGATCATCAGCGCGCCGCCCGCGATGGCCTGGGTGGTGATGTCGCGCTCGCCCCCGCCCCGGAAGCGGTGCAGCGTGACGTCGGAGCCCTGGAGGTAGACGAACTCCGCTCCCTTGCCCACCAGCGGGGCCCGGGAGTACTCGTGGGCAAGGACGAGGTCCCACAGATGCTCGGGCCCGTAGATGTCGTCGTCGTCGAACTTGGTGAGCAGGGTTCCCGACGACTCGGCGGCGGCCGTGTTGAGCACCGCGCCCAGCGGGAGGGACCCGGGCGCCTCGACCACCCGGGCCGGGTGCTCCAGCGCGTTCAGCCGGTTGTCGATCGCGGTCCGGTCGAATCCGTCGCCGTGGAGGGCGAGCATGAGTTCCAGCCGGGGGTAGGTCTGGCCGGCCACCGCGTCGATAGCCGCGGCCACCCGATCTGGGCGCCTGGTGGCCAGCAGGATCGTGACGACCGGCAGCGGCGGGCCGCACAGGCCGGTCGGGGCCAGCAACTGGCGGACCCGGGCCCGCAGCGAGTGGTCCCGCAGCGCGCCGCGGCGCATGGCGACGCTGTACGCCTCCCGCTGGTGCTGGTCCGCGGAGAGGATGCGGTCGTCGATCATGAGCCCGTAGAGCTCTGATCCCAAGCGGTTGTACAGGTCGGCGCTGTTGTCGGCGATGTGCACGACCGCGCCGGTGGCGGCCAGAGCGGCCAGCGTGCCCGCCCTGGTGAGCGCGTCTTCGTGATAGGCGGCCGTGTCCACGACATGGTGGGCGCGCCGGCACACCGTCCTCTGCCCGGCGTCCACCGCGTGCGGGGGTCTCTTGGCTCGGGTCACGAGTTCGGGGGGCCCCAGCGCGACCCCGTGCCCGCTGTGATCCACCGGCCATTGCAGGGGGTTCAGGCTCTCCGCGTCGAACGCGGCGACCGCGGCCCGGGGATCCGATTCCGAGAGGGCCACCACGACCTCGGGCGTGCCTGGACCGGCTCCACGGGCGTGCTCCGGCGTGTCGACGATCAGGGCCTCGGTGTGGGGCCCCATCTCGCCGGTGACACGGTCCGACGTCGCGAAAACGGTCTCAGCGCGCGGTCCCACCGCAGCCATCTCCGGGCCGAGCCGGTACTGGGCCGGCCGCAACTCGCTGTCGCGATAGGCCGGCGGTCGCCCCGGCCTCATGGCCTTCTTGGCCGTCCGGTACACGAGACGCTTGGTGGCGAGCCGCCGCTTGCGAGCGGTCCTGCCCAGCCTGCGGACCGATCCCCGGATCCGCCAGCGTGCGGCGTCTGCCAGCAACGTCCACAGCGAACGGACCAGGCTGAGGGCGTCGGCCGGGCTGCGAACCCGCCTGGCGTCGCGGCCTGCACCAACGATGATGCGGCCGAGCTTGCCGAGGCTCCCGGGGGTGCCGGCCGGCCGGTCCTGGGAGAACAGTCGGGTGTAGTCCTCGAGGCTCATGCCGAGGCGGGCGGCCCGGCGCAGGTGACGGGTCCGCACGATCTGGGCCGTTTCTCCGCCCGGCAGCGTCCTCGTCGCCCGCACCGCTTGCCCCAACTCTCGGCGCAAGCGTTCGACCAAGGTCGAGTCGAGGGCCGCACCGGCCGGAACCGACACGCGGAACGGCGCGGCCGGGATGGCCTCGGCTGCCTGCTGGGCGGGACCGGACCGCACCCTGGGATCGCCGGCCAGAAGGCGGCGGAGCCGCTCACGGCCCGGGTCGTCGGCGGCACCGTCCGGCTCGGCGATCCACA
Organism: Candidatus Aldehydirespirator sp.; assembly: GCA_965221605.1. GTDB lineage: Bacteria > Actinomycetota > Acidimicrobiia > Acidimicrobiales > Aldehydirespiratoraceae > Aldehydirespirator. Next base: position 12,035 of record CBDCSK010000009.1, on the reverse strand, counting down.
CGACGAGGTCGTGGACCTTGCCGGCGAGCACCTGCTCGGCGGAGGAGAGCTGCGCGTCGGGATCTCCCGGTCCGATGGTGACCACGAATCGGGGAACGGTGAAGCTCCGCCCGGGGACCGAGTACCTGAAGCCCTCCGTCGCGATGATCTGGGCCAGCTTGGCCTGCTGGAGCTCCAGGCTGGCGGACTCGGTGTCGCTCGGGCTTGCCCCGGCACCCTGGTGCCAGCACATGGCGTCGGGGACCGGCACCAGCAGGCCGCCCCGGACGAAGGCCCGGTAGCCGAACTCGGTGTCCTCGCCGCCCCATTGGGTGAACGACTCGTCGTAGGCGCCCGCGTCCTCGAAGAAGGAGCGCGAGACGCCCAGGTTCCCGCCGGTCACCATCCGGAAGAGGTCGTCGTCGTCGGAGGTGAGGGCGCGGGTGCGGGTCATGTGGTACTCGATCCATGCCGGGCGGTCACTGGGGCGGTCGGCGAAGAGGTCGGCGAGCGATCCGGCTCTGGTCCGCACGGAGTCGGCATCGATCCCGCCGACCTCGACGTGGGCCCGGAAGCCCAGCGTGAGCGCGTCGCAGGCGGCATGGTGCCAGCGGGCGTGCTCGGCCAGCCAGCCCGCCTCGGGCATCATGTCGCAGTCCAGGAAGACGAGGATCTCTGAGTCGGCAGCCCTTGCGCCCGTGTTGCGTGCCCGGGCGAGGCCGAAGCCCTGATCCTCCTGGTGCACCACCCGGACCTCCAAGGGGCCGGCCGCCGGCGCGGCCAGAGGCGTGCGGGACCCGTCGTCGACGATCACCACCTCGAACAGCTCCCGCGGGTAGGTCTGTCCCTCGAGGGCGGCCAGCGTCAGTTCGAGCGCCTCCGGCGCCTCGTAGTAGGTGACGACGACGGACACCGGCAGTTTCCGGCTCGAAGCGGTCCGGAGCCGCAACCGCCAGCTCACGCCAGTTGTTTCCCGGTACACGGGCTGGGGGCACGCGGCTGCGGTCCATACGTCTCGCGAGCCTACGCGTCGGCTCGGACCGGCTCGGGTTCGGCCCCTGCGGTCACTGTGGCAGTGATGCGGCCGTGATCACCCGGAAGTCGCCGGCCGAGGCGAGAGGATCCTCCAGAGCGTCCTCGGGGAGGTAGTCGGGAACCATGCCGGCCCGGACGATCACCAGGTCCGAGTCCTCCACCTCGTCGAGACGGCTCTCGTCCATGGTCCAGGCCGGCATGTCCAGGTAGTAGGAGGCCCACCTCGGAGTGGGGAGGCCCGGTCCGGTCCACACCAACTCGGCCCGGCGTGCCTGCGCCGTCTCGGCCGCTTGCTCGAGGGCCGTCCCGAGCTGAGCGGGTTCGGACAGGTACCGGTCCCGGGTTCCGCCCAGGACCACTGCGGCCATCGTGGCCGCGATCACGGCCGCGGCCGCAGCCGCGGCGGGCGCACGCAGACGGGCGGGCATGATCCGCCGGGCGGCGTCGGCAAGGGCAGCGAGGCCGATGGTCGCCGGTGCCAGCCACGGGAAGTTCCACAGCCGGTGGGTCCAGGCGCCCTGCTGGAGGCCGAAGGTCAGCGCGGCCGCCATGGCCAGTGTGATTGCGGTGGCCACCCGGGTGCGGCGGTCGATCAGCCCGGCCAGCAGTGCCGGCGCCAGCAGTACCCGCAGCCACGGCGGAACCAGCAACTCCTCGGTGGCGAAGTCCCACTGTCTCGACAGGAACTCCCCGAATCCGAACGATGGGCCGCCGGCCGCGTCGCGGCCCGTTCTCACCGACACCTGGTCGCTGAGTTCGGCGACGCCGCTGCCGTTGAGCAACCAGGCCGCGGTGACGATCGCACCCGCGGCCGCGCCGACTGCCAGTGCCGTCAGGGCCGGTGACCAGCCGCTCGCCAACCATTCTCGGGGCCTGCGTGGGCGCGCTCCCGACGGCACCGGGTCCGCGTCGCCGGAGCGCGAGGCGCGGCCGGCGAAGAGCCACAGCGCCAGCAGCGCCAGCGAGGCCAGCGCTATCCAGGACTGCATCGCAGCCAGAGCCGCCAGCGCGGCGGTGCCCAGCAGGGCCCAGCGTGGCGGTCGCTCGGTGTTGCGGAGCCACGCCACCGCCGCGGCCGAGGCCACCAGCAGAGAGAAACCGACCCCGATACGCCCGTAGACGTAGAAGAAGCCCGTGGAGGCCATGGCGCCGGTAGCCAGCAGGGTGGGCCCCCAACGGAGGCCGCAGCCGCGCAGCAGCGCGGCCATGAAGGCGACGGTGGCCGATCCGACAAGGAAGGCGGCCATGCGCAGCGCGGCGAGATTGTCGCCCAGGATCCCTACCGACGCAGCACCGATGAAGATCGTCAGCGGCGGATGGTGCGCATACGACACGGCCGCCACCGGGGGGTCAGAGCGGGGCTCTGCTCCGAATCCGGGCCTGACGTACGGGTCGATGCGGGCCCCGAAGTCCGACTCCAGGGGACCGAGCTCCCAGAAATTGCGGCCTTGGAGGCCGATCAGGCCTACCTGCCGCCCGTCGTCGCTGTTGCCGAGCGGCAGGTCTAGGTCGGGCAGCCACAGAGCCAGGACCGCCAGGCAGACCAGCACCACCGCGGTCCAGCCCGACCACGCCCGGGCCAGCAGGGGCCGGAGGCCGGCTGGCACCGCTCGGGGCCTCGTCACCGGTCGGGATGCGCTCATGAGGCCCGCCGCAGCATCGAGGTCAACCGGCCCGCACCGAGGCTCCGGGCCTTCCGCGTCGCGTCCCCACCCCTCGAGTTCGGCGATGTCCTCCGGACGCATCGGGTCAAGATGCTCGAGTACACGCTCCCGGATCGCCGGTCGCCACCGGCTGTCGCAGAAGTCGAACGTGCCGGCGTGTACTCGCAGCGGCCAATCCGACATGATCTTCTGCAGGTCCTTGAGCCTCGACCTCGCGAACCTGGGGAGTCCATCGACTCTGGGCCGCGCGTACGAGAAGAGGTGTCCCTGGTTCAGGGGATCCCTACTCAGGTAGGCGTGTACGGCCCCATTGTCATATGGGGCCCACTGCGGGCGGTGACCGGGGTCGGCCACCGCTCGGATGACGTCCCTGCGGAAGCACTTCGGGCATTGACGGCAGGCATGCCCGTCCTGCTCGATGCAGTAGAACACCTCTCCGGACCGGATCAGGTCCAGCGAGAGCCCCATAGTGAGGAAGGCACTGGCCCCGCAGACGGGAGAGAACACCGGAATCCCGACCGCGTTGAAGGCGGACTGCCAGAAGTTTCCGGTGACGCCGTGCCAGCCCCTCGCCTTGAACCGGTCGAAGTATCCGGTTCCCCCTCTGAGGAGCGTGCCCCCTAGGGGGGTGCCCATCAGGATGATGCCGAAATCGTGGTCGGTGGCCAGCAGGAGCGTGGTGGCCAGCGAGCAGGTCCATCCGTGCCAGCCTCCCGGCCTGGACACGTAACGCTGGTTGGTCGCCACCACCCGTCCCCGGTCGAGGCCCATGTCGCGAACGACCCCGTGCGTGCCCGACGGCACCAGCCGGCCGTCCCGCCGGTGCGCCTCGTGGACGACGTACGCCTCGGGGAACATCGTGCGTACGGCGCTGGAGTCGATCCCTCCGCCGAACGCCAGCGCCATTCTCGAACCCGAGTACGCCTCGATGCTGGAGTCGACGTTGTCGAATGAGAATTGCCTCTTGAAGTTGGGGTTGCGGAAGGCCTCCTCCAACCGGGGCGACACCGGCACCGGGAACACGACCCGCTCGCCGATGAACGGGTAGAAGATGATCAGGCAGAGCAGGCCCAGCAGGTCGGGATGGATGTCGGACACGCCGTAGTCGAACTCGATGTCCTCTCCCGAGTAGACGATCGTCGCTCCCGCGCCCTCCGCTCTCTGGCCCTCGGTCTGGTCGCCGTCCTCGAAGACGGCGCGAAGGACGGTGCTGTGCCCGCCGGCGGCGAACTCGAACCTCAAACCGCGAACCTCAAGCCTCAGCCCGGGGCCGCACCGGCGCAGCCGCCGGCATCGGCGGTGTCCGGAACCGGGCGGCCCGGCCCGCCGGGCGGGAGCCGTCTTAGAGCGGCCGCCATGAGCAACACCCATATGTAGGAGAACCACAGGACGAAGCTCTCGGTGACGTTCTCCACGAGCACGAAGCCTACGACCGCGGCCCACATCCAGGAGTCGGCTCCGGGACGGCGCCAAAGGTGCAGGCCCGCGTTGCGGGCGGCCAGCACCACGATCACGAGGAACGGCGCCGTGCCGACCAGACCGAGGCCCAGGGCCACCTCCATCAGGCTGTTGTGGGCGCTGCCCCTCCGCAGCAGGGCGTGGTCGAGCAGTTCGATCTCCTCCCAGAACGCGTAGAACCCGTAGCCGCCGAGCGGCCGCTGGGACACGCGATCGGTGACCAGGCTCCACATCGTGCGGCGCTGGCTGAAGGTCGGCTCGTCCCACAACCGGGCCAGCGCCACCGAGGCGCCGCCGGCGCCCAGGGCCGCCGCGGCGGCCAGGGAGGCTGTGGCCGCAGCCGGGCCCCAGCGACTGAAGGCCCAGTGGAACCACAACGCTGCGGTCGCGGCCGCCACCGCGATCAGCAGCGCGATCCATGCCGTACGGCTGCCGGCGCCGGCCATGGTGCCCACCGACAGCGCCGCGAGGGCGGCTCCGGCCACGCGGCTCCATCGCTCACCGGCCGCCAGGTAGCGGACCCCGGCCAGCACCCCGATCGCGGCCACCGGCGCCAGCGAGTTGCGGTTGGTGTACAGGCCCTGCCAGCTGCCGTTGGAGTCGAGGCCCAGGTCGGGGCGCAGCACCACGAGCACGGCGCTGCCCACTACCGCCGCGGCGGCCACAAGCCACAGCGTCGCGGCCAGGTCGTCGGGCTCGAGCCGGGCGACTACCCAGGCCAGCAGCCCCAGGCCCACGTACACCGAGGCCCGCCACGCAGTGGCGAAGGGATGCACGCTCCAGATGGCTGAGGCCACGGCGACGAGCGAATAGGCAGCGACGGCTGCCGCGGCCGCCTTCTGCGACCCGGTCAGGGGTTCGGCGGGGGAGCGGCCCGCGGCGGCCAGCACGGCGGACGCCACCGCCGCGGCCACGAAGAAGGGCCACACCGCCGGATCCTCCCAGTCGCCGGAGCGGTCCACGACGCTCTTGGAGAACAGGAAGACGGGCCCGTTGGTCAGGACGATGACCACCGCCGCGACCGGTGCGACGCGCCACAGGCGGGCGACCGGCTCCGGCAGCGGCCACACCATCTGCGGGCGCTTCATCGTGAGGACGACTAGACGATGCCGGCGAAGGCCAGGTCCAGTCCCTCGCGGGTGTCGGTGGCCCGACCGGTGAAGTGCGACTCGTCCATGTCCCAGGTGTGGTCGTCGCCGTGGCGCACCCGCAGGTAGCCGCGACCGTGGGTGCGGTAGATCCTTCCGCCGATCCGGGTGATGTCGCGGGCCAGCTCGGTGTCCACATGCCGGGGCACCCGGCGCCACCCCCCGGCCTGGGCCAGGTGGTAGCGGGAGATGAGCATGGCCCCGCCGCTCACCCCGGGGTAGCCGAGGTAGCGCTCCCCGCGGCGGCCGAACATCCGGATCGTGCGGTCCTGGCCGGCCACATAGACGTACTCCGCGCCCTTGGCCACCAGCTCCGCTTGGGAGTACTCGTGGGCCAGCACCAGGTCCCAGAGATGGTGCGGGCTGTAGTGGTCGTCGTCGTCGAACTTGGCGAGCAGGGCGCCGGTGGAGGCGGCCACCGCGGCGTTGAGCACCGCTCCCAGCGGCTCTGCCGCGTCCACCGGGGCTACTCGCACCGGCATGCCGGCCGCCTCGACGGCCCGGACGAGGGCGTCGTCGGAGAAGCCGTCCCCGTGGGGTGCCAGCACCAGCTCGGCGTTGGGATACGTCTGGGCCGCTACGGCGGCCACCGCCGCCTCCAGTCGCTCGGGCCGGTTGGTGGCCAGCAGGACCGACACCGCGGGCGGGGACGCTTGCTGGCCGGCTGCGGCGATGACTTGGCGGGCCCGGGCCCGCAACGAGTGGTCGCGCAGCGCGCCGCGGCGCATGTCGATGCTGATCGCCTCCCGCCCGTGGGAGTCGGCGCCGGCGATGCGATCGTTGTCGGCCATGAGGTCGTGCAATTCGGGCCCCAGCAGCGGTCGCATCCCCTGCTCGTCGTCCGGGAGGCGAACCACCGCTCCGGTGGCGGCCCGGGCCGCCAGGGCGGCGGCCCTGAGCGCGGGATCGGACTCCCTGGTCACGTCCGAGGCGAGCACGGGTTCGGCGTTCTGCGCCTTCCAACCGATCGGATTGACCGACAGCGGATCGAACGCCGGCACCGAGAGCTGCTCGCCGGCCGACGCCAGTGCCACCACGGCGGCGCCGGGTGGGAGGCCCCTGCCCGCTACGGGACCGTCGACCACCACGATGTCGGCGTGCGCGGAACCGGATGCGGGCGCCACCCGTCCTGACGCCGCGAACACGGCCGCGGCCCTCGGTCCGTCGGTGGCGATCTGCGCGCCGAGCGGGTACGGGGCCTTGCGATGGCGGCCCGCGGCCCGGTCCCGGGCGAGACCGGCCAGACGCCGGGTCCGCAGCCACAGGGCCCTGGTGAGCCACCGGGCCAGCGGACGGACCTGCCTGGGGTTCCGCGCCACCCGCCGGGCTCCCGTCGGCCGGCTCGGCCCCTTAGAACCCGGAGAACTCGAAGTCACGGCCCTGCCGCATGTCGTCGGAGCGGCCCAGGAAGAAGTCGTCGTCGATCGTCCAGGTGTGCTCATCGCCGTGCCGCACCCGCAGGTAGCCGGCCCCGTGGGTCCAGTAGATGTCCCCCCCGACCTGCACCACGTCCCGAGCCAGGGAGATGTCGACGCTGCGGGGGACCCGCCGCCAGCCGCCGGCTGCGTCGATGTCCTGGCGGGAGATCATGAGCACCCCGCCGGAGACCACCGGATGGGGAACGAAGCGTTCCCTCATCTTGGAGACCCGCACCGTCCTGTCAAGGCGTGACAGGTAGACGTATTCCGCCGCCTTGGCCACCAGCGTCGCCCCGGAGTACTGGCGGGTCAGCAGCAGGTCCCAGACGTGGTCGGCGCCGTAGTAGTCGTCGTCGTCGAACTTGGTGAGCAGCGTTCCCGAGGAGGCGGCCACGGCTGCGTTGAGCACCTCTCCCAACGTCTTGGTCGCCCCGACCCTCACCACCCGTACATCGCAGCCCAAGGGCTCGGTCAGCGCGCCTATCCGGTCGTCGGTCCCGAACCCTTCGCCGTGAAGGGCCAGAACCAGCTCGAGCCGCGGGTAGTTCTGCACTCGCACCGCATCGAGGGCGGCGCCCAGAAGCTCGGGCCGCCGGGTGGGCAGCAGCACCGACACCTGCGGGAGCGGCGCCTCGAGGCCTTGCGCTTCGAGGAGTTGGCGAGCCCGGGCTCGCAGCGAGTGGTCCCGCAGGGCCAGCCGGCGCATGGTGATGCTGAGCTGCTCGCGTGCGTGACCCTGGACCGCCGACACGCTGCCGGAGGCCATGAGGGCGTGCAGTTCCGCGCCGAGACATTCTTCGAGCACTTCATCGGTTCCGGTGACTTGCACCAGGACGCCCGCGGCCGCCAGCGCAGCCAGCGTGCCGGCGCGCTGGGCTGCGTCGCCGAGGCTGGCACCGTCGTCCACTACATGGTGTAGCCGCCGCAGGGCGCTGATCCGCTCGGTGTCCAGGTGCAGCGAGGCAACTCCGGCGGCGGGGGGCTGCCAGAGCGACGCCAGCGCTGCGGGCGCCTGGTCGTGGTCGGGCGTCCAACCGGTTGGATTGACGGCGCTGGCGTCGAAGGCGGGCACGGACAGGCGCGGGTGCATCTCGTCGAGTACCGCAACGGCCGGTCTCGACGGGCCGGTGGCGTCCGGCTCGAGGGCCTGGCGCGCTTCGTCGGTGTCCACCAGGATCAGGTCCAGATGCCGGTCTCCGGTCGGCGCGCCCACCCGGGCCGATGCCGCCAGCACAGCCGCGGCCCGGTCGCCGGCGGCGGCGATCTCTGCGCCCAGGGGGTACCGGGCCAGCTGGGAGCGATCGATGCCGGGGGGCGGCTGCATGGCCCGCCTGGCCACGGTCCGGCGCCGGACCGCCTGAAGGATCCAGGACAGCAGGCGCCAGGCGTCACGAGGGTTGCGGACTCGGGCCGTTCGGCCCAGAAGTGCCCGCCCGTAGCGCACCAGCTTGGATCCCAGGGCGGCGACCGGCGCGGCTCTCGAACCTCGACCCGGGCCTGAAGGGTCATCGCCCAAGGGGCGGGGGGCGGCCTCGAGAGTCCAGCCGTCGATGTCGACAACGTCACCCACGTCCTCGACTCGCACCCCGCAGCGCAGTGCCCGCTGCAGCGCCCACGACCGGGTGATAGCCACCCGGTGGCCCGACTTGAGCCTTGTCCGCCCGGCCGCGGCCGGGCCGAGCTGGGTGCGCAGGCGACCGAGGACGAACGATCCGACCGGTGCGCCCGCAGGGATGGTGACGTGGAAGCGGGCCGCCCGGAACGCGGCCGCGGCGCCGCCGAGCGGGCCGAAGTGCACCCTGTGATCGGGGTCGAGATGGCCGTGGAGCCACTCGGTCTGCCCGCCGGCGTGTTCCTCGATCCACACCGCCAGGTCGCTGGTCCTGCTGGCCAGGACCTGCTGCACCGTATGGAGGGTCTCCTGCTGGTCGGCCCCCGACGCGGTGATGCTCACCGCGAATCTCGGCACGGTGAAGGACCGCCCGCCGGTGGCCTCGCGTGGTCGCCCATGGGGTATGAGGTTCATCAGCTTGCCCTGCATCTGAGCGAGGCTGAGCCTCTCGGTGTCGCTGATCCTGGCGCCGGGACCCTGATGCCAGCACAATGCGTCCCGGTCGGGAACCAGGACCGCCCCCAGCGCGAAGGCCCGGTACCCGAACTCCTGGTCCTCGGCTCCCCACTGGTTGAAGGACTCGTCGAAGCCTCCCGCGGCCGCGAAGAAGCCGGCCGACACCCCGAGGTTGCCGCCGGTGACGGCCCTGAAGATGTCCTCGTCGCCGCTGGTCAGGAGGTCGGTGTCGGCCATGCGGCTCTCGATCCACTGCGGATCCTCGGCCGGGCGCCCCGCGAAGAGCTCCCCCAGCGAACCGGGCCTGGTGCTCACCGCCTCGGCCCCGATCCCGTCCACGTCCACATGCTTGCGGAAGCCGATGGTCAGCAGGTCGCAGGCTGCGTGGTGCCAGCGTGCGTGAGAGGCGAGCCAACCAGCTTCCGGGACCATGTCGCAGTCCAGGAAGACCAGGACCTCCCCCGCGGCGGCCCGAGCCCCGTTGTTGCGGGCCCGGGCCAGCCCGAAACCCTCGTCGGGCTGATGGATGACCCTGACCCGCAGCGGCGTGGCTGAGTCCAGGTGCAGCGGAGTCGACGATCCGTCGTCCACCACGATCACGTCGAACAACTCCCGCGGGTATGTCTGGAGCTCCAGGCCGGCCAGGGTGAGGGCCAACTCCTCGGGGGCCTCGTAGTAGGGGACTATGACGCTGACCGACCGCGCTGGCTCGAATCCCTCGGCGGGCGGCACCGGCAGCGAGCGCCAGTCGTTTCCCCGCACGCAGGCGGGTGGAGGCCTCAAGCGGGTGGCCGCGTCAGATCCCGGGCCTGCCGACGGGTCTGCCTGGCGCGGGCGCAACACACCGACAATCGTAGGATGACTGCCGTGGACGACGCGACCTCCAGCCAACCAGGGCCCGAGCGGCCCGTGAGCGGAGCGAACGTGAGCGGGAAACCAGGGCCTCGCGGTCTCGTCGACCTGACCGTCCCGCCCTCGACCGGCGCTTACCTGCGGGAGGTGTGGCGGCGGCGCGAGTTCGCAGTGGTGGTTCCGGCTCAGGACCTGCGGGCCCAGAACATGGACACCGCGCTGGGCCAGCTGTGGCATCTGGTGAACCCGGCCCTGCTGGTGGGGGTCTACTTCTTCATCTTCGGAGTCTTGCTCGACACCCGCCGGGGTGTGGACAACTTCTTGGGCTTCCTGATCGTCGGGATCGTGCTGTTCCATCTCACCCAGCGGGTGATCCAGGACGCGGCCGTGTGCATGGTGCGGAACATGGGCCTGATCCGCTCCATCCAGTTTCCTCGCATCCTGCTCCCGCTGGCCACCGTGAACGGCCAGACCCTGGCCTTCCTGCCCGCGCTGGCGGTGGCGCTGCTGGCCATCCTCGCCACGGGCGCGCGCCCGTCGCCGCGATGGCTGCTGGTGCTGGCGGTGCTGGCTGCGGTGTATCTCTTCAACCTCGGCGCCGCGCTGGTGGTGGCCCGGATCGGGGCGTCGGTGCGCGACCTCGAGCGCCTGCTGCCCCACCTGCTGCGGCTGCTGTTCTACGGCTCGGGGGTGATCTTCAGCGTCGAGGCCTTCGTGACCAGCGAGGCATGGCGCCGGGCCTTCGCCCTCAACCCGGTGTACGACTTCATCACATGCGCCCGCTGGTGCCTGCTGGGCACCGGCGTCGACCCGTCGGTGGTGATCGGGCTGCTGGCCTGGTGCGCGGTGCTGCCCGTCGTCGGCTTCATCGCCTTCCGCAGCGCCGAGAGGAGGTTCGGATCGTGACCGGGCCGCCGGCCGACGTCACCGTGCGCGTCGAGGACGTTCACGTCCACTACCGGGTCTATGAGGATCCGCGAGCGGGATTGAAGCACAACTTCTCGCAGGGACGGCTGCGTAGGCAGTTCAGCATCATCGAGGCCGTGCGGGGCGTGACCCTCGACCTTCACGAATCGGAGACCCTGGGCCTCATCGGGGCCAACGGCTCGGGGAAGTCGACGCTGCTGGCGGCCATGACCGGCCTCCTGCCCCTGAAGTCGGGCACCATCCGGGGACGGTCTCGGCCCAGCCTGCTGGGGGTGTCGTCGGCGCTGCGGGCTGCGCTCTCGGGGCGTCGCAACATCCTTATCGGCGGTCTGGCGCTGGGCTTCACCCGAGCCGAGATCGAGAGCCGGATGGACGGGATCATCGACTTCGCGGGCTTGCGGGAGGCCATCGACCGCCCTATGCGAACCTACTCGTCGGGCATGCGGGCCCGGCTCAACTTCGCCATCGCGACGGCCCGCATACCGGAGATCCTGCTGATCGACGAGGCCCTGGCGGTCGGCGACGAGGACTTCCGGGCGCGCAGCGCCAAGCGCATCGACGAAGTGCGGGCCGCGGCGGGCTCGGTTGTCCTGGTGTCCCACAACATGGCCGAGATCGAGCGCTCCTGCCACCGGGCTGCCTGGCTCGACGAGGGTGTGCTGAGAGCCGTGGGCGAGCCGGGGGAGGTCGTGCCCGCCTACCTGGATTCCTATTCCTCGAGCCGCTCCCGCTCTTCGGGCTGAGAGCGGGGGGCACGGCCGGCCAGGAAGCCGGCCCCCCAGCACAGGTGCATGACCATGAAGGCGCCCGCCGCCCGAACCCGGTCGCGCCAGCCCGGCAGGTCGCGACCCAGCCGGCCCGCGGCGGTGGCGCACGCCGCCAGGTAGAGGGCGGGCACCGCCGCGCCCCGCAGGCGCCCCCGGGCCAGCTCGACCGCGGAGGCCCCCAGACCGGCCACCAGCGCGGGCGCGGCGAGCTGGCGGACCTGCAGCGACCGCCGGTGGCGCATCAGCATCCTCCGCTTCCAGGTGCCGTAGGAGAAGTACTGGGCGGCCAGTCCCGCGTAGCCGGCGCGGGGCACGTAGTCCACTGCCAGGCTCGGGTCGAGCCACACCGTGTGACCCTGCTGGCGCAGTCGCCAGTTGAGCTCGTAGTCCTGGTTGCGCTCGAGGGTCTCGTCGAAGCCCCCGACCGACTCCAGCGCGTCACGATCGAACACTCCCAGGTACACGGTGTCTGCCGGCCCGGTCCGGTGGCCCCGGCGGAAGGCGGCCGGACCGCCCCCGAACGGCGAGGCCATGGCGGCCGCGATCGCACGCTGCAGGCCGCCGGCGCCCACCGGGCGCTGCACGCCGCCGACGTTGGCCGCACCGGTGCTGGCCAGGGCGCGCACCGCCCGGTCGATGTAGTCGGGCGGCACCCGCGACTGCGCGTCCACGCGGGCCACGATGGCGCCCTTCGACGCGGCCACCGCGAGGTTCAGTCC
>CBDCSK010000008.1:0-166037 GCA_965221605.1 Candidatus Aldehydirespirator sp. | reverse complement strand
TCGCCCACCAGGTAGCAGCTGGACGCGAGACGCGACCGTCCGACCCGGCCCCGCAACTGATGAAGCTGGGCGATGCCGAACCGGCCCGCGTCGACGACCACCATGACGGTCGCGTTGGGCACGTCCACCCCTACCTCGATGACGGTGGTGGCCACCAGCACGTCCAGCCCGCCGGACCGGAACAGCTCCATCGTCGTGTCCTTCTCGGCGGGGGTCACGCGCCCGTGCAGGAGACCGACCCGGAGCCCGGCCAACTCACCGTCCCCCTGGGTCAGGCGCTCATGGGTCTCGGTCACCGAGCGCACGTCGAGCACCTCGGACTCCTCGATGACAGGACAGACCACATATGCCTGCCGGCCCTCGGAGACCGCGTCGCGCACCGCTCCCCACACCTGCGCCTCCTCCAGCGGGCCGCGGGCCCACGAGGTGGCCACCGGCAAACGGCCCGCGGGCAGCTCGTCGAGCACCGACACGTCCAGATCGCCGTAGACGGTCATCGCCGCGGTGCGGGGGATGGGCGTGGCGGTCATCACGAGCAGGTCGGGCAGCACCGATCCAGGGCCTCGATCCCGAAGCACGGCCCGCTGCTCGACCCCGAAGCGGTGCTGCTCGTCGATCACCACCACACCCAGGCTCTGGTACTCGAGGCCCTCGGAGATCAGCGCGTGGGTACCGACCACGATGTCGACGTCGCCGGTGGCGAGCCCCGCGTGCGTGCGGCGGCGGTCGGCTGCGCCCCGGCTCCCCGACAACAGCTCGACCTTCAGCGGCCGATCCCCTCCGAGGCGCCTCTCATCGGGCACCGTCAAGTCGTCGAGGAGCGAGAGCATCGTGCCGAAGTGCTGCTCGGCCAGCACCTCCGTGGGCGCCATCAACGCCCCTTGGAAGCCGCCCTGCACCGCGGTGAGCAGGGCGCACAGGGCCACGACCGTCTTGCCCGCACCCACGTCACCCTGCATGAGCCGGTGCATGGGGTACGGCTTAGCCAGATCTTCGGTGATCTCGTCGATGACCCGCCGCTGGGCGACGGTCAGTCCGAACGGCAGCCTCCGCAGGAACCGGTCGACCAGCTCGCCGCCGGTGACATGGGACAGACCGGCCGTATGCCGCTCCAACCAGCGCTTGCGCTTGACCAGTTCGAGCTGCACCCGCAGCAGCTCGTCGAACATGAGCCGTCGCCGTGCCTCGCTCGCCTCCCGCATAGTGGCCGGCCGGTGGATCCCGTTGAGCGCAGTGTGTCGGCCCACAAAGTTGAATCGCTCGAGCACAGATGCCGGAACCGGATCGGCTATCCCGCGAGGCTGGCAGCGGTTGAGGGCCTGCTCGACGAACTTTCCGATGTCCCAGGTGGTGAGACCCGACTTCTCCGACTGGGTGTAGACGGGAAAGAAGCGACCCGTTCGGTCGCCGACCAGATCGACCACCGGGTTCGTCATCTGGAGGGAACCCCGGTACGGCTTCGGGCGGCCGTGGACAACCACGCGGCGGCCGGGCTGAAGTTCCCTCTCCTGCCAGGGCTGGTTGAAGAAGGTGAGTTTCAGCCGGCCGGTGTCATCGGAGATGATCGCCTCCACCAGCGCCCGGCGCTGCCTGATGCGCCTCGCCGAGCTGCGCTCGACCAAGCCCTCCACGAAGACGTCTTCGTCTTGGGCGAGCTCTGCGATCCGGGCCTGCTTGGTGCGGTCGTTGTAGCGGAACGGATAGTGCTGGAGCAGGTCCAGCACCGAGTTGATCTCCATCTCGGTGAGCGAGGCGGCCCGCTTGCGGCCGACGTTGCGGAGTCGGGTGATGCCGATGGCGTCGAGGTCTCGGAGGGTGAGGGGAGGATCGCCGGCCGGCATCACTCCAAGCCGAAGTAGTAGGGGTACAGGGGCTGGCCGCCTTCCGTCACCTCGACCTCCACGTCGGGATGATTCTCACCGACGTGCGCCACGATCGCCGCGGTGGCGGCCTCGTCGGCGTCGGCACCTGTGAGCACGGTGAGAAGTTCGTGATCGTCGTCGATGATGGCGCTGAGCAGAGCGGTCGCGGCCGCGGCCGCATCGGACTCCACGGCCATGATGCCGTCGGGGCCTATGCCGAGCCAGTCCCCCGTTGAAATCGGCCCGGCGGAGCTGGTGGCGTCCCGCACCGCCCGGGTGACCTCGGCCGCGGTCACCGTGGCGGCAGCCTCGGCCATCCCGGCGACGTTGTCGGCCGCCGTGGCGGTCTCCGAGAAGGCCATCAGGCTGGAGATGCCCTCGACGACGCTGCGGGTGGGCACCACGCCGACCGTGCGCTCGGTCTCGCCGTCGACCTGCTCGGCCACACCGATGATGTTCTTGTTGTTGGGCAGCACCACCACATGCCCGCTGGGAAGCGAGTCGACGGCTGCCAGCAGCTCGGCGGTGGAAGGGTTCATCGACTGACCCCCGGCCACGACGCGGCTCACTCCCATCGAGGTCAGGATGGCCTCCACCCCGTGGCCGGCGCCCACCGCCACCACCGAGCAGCGGTCGACTTCAGTGATCTCCGCCGGTGCCAGCGGCGATCCGCTCTCATCGCCGGCCGGTGCCGGGACCGGGATCGACTCGGTGTGCTCGGCGAGCTGTTCGAGCAGATCGGTGATCTTGATGCGGTGGGGCCGCCCGACCGCGATCCCGGCCTCGATAGCGGCGCCGATGTCGTCGGTGTGGATGTGGCAGTTCCAGATGCCGTCGCCGCCCACCACCACGATGGAGTCTCCGACCTCGGTCCACGCCTGCTTGAACCCGTCCACCGAGGAGTCGGGCGCATCGAGGAGGAACATCACCTCATAGCGGAGATCGGCGATGGAGCGCTCATCGGTTTCGGTCGCCGCACCGGTGGACGAGACCGGCGCGGGTCCAGCCGTCACCTCGGGCGGCACGGGCATGGGCCGGCCGTCCAACTCGGCCAGGCAGGCGTCGAGAAGCAGCAGCAATCCGGCACCGCCCGCGTCGACCACGCCGGCCTCGGCCAGCACGGCCAGCATCTCGGGGGTGCGCTCCAGGGCGTCGTAACCCTGGGTGCGGGCCGCGTCGAGCATCTCGACCAGGCCCCCGCCGGCCTCGGCCACAGCCCGCGCCGAGTCCGACGCCTCCCGGATGACGGTGAGGATCGTGCCCTCCACGGGCCGAGCCACCGCGGTGTAGGCGCCCTCGCTGGCCGCGGTCAGTGCCCGGGCCACGACCGGCGCGTCGGGTTCCTGGCCGGCGGAGGCCGCATCCCGGAGCACGCTGGAGAAACCTCTGAGGATCTGAGCCAGGATGACCCCGGAATTGCCCCGGGCCCCCATGAGCGCTCCATGGGCGACGGCCTGGCAGAGCGGCTCCAGATGGTCGTCAACGCCGTCGAGTCCCTCGGTCACGGACCGGAGCGTGAGGGTCATGTTGGTGCCGGTATCGCCGTCGGGAACCGGGTACACGTTCAGGTTGTCGATGACCACGCGATGCTCCGACAAGGCATCGTGATAGCCGACGATGACGCGGCGTAGCACAGCCGCGTCGAGGGTGAGCGGTGCCATAGCGTCCGATGATACCCACCCGCGGCACTGCGCCCGGATGCCGGCGATACCTCTGAACGCCGTGCAGGGCGTCATCAAGCTGCGGTTCCCCTGGTCGAGGTCGTCGGGGTAACGCCTGCGATACCCTTGGACGCCGTGCAGGGCGTCATCAAGAGCTACGACCCCCTTACCGGTGACGGCGTGCTGGTCAACGAGGCCGACCTCGCCGACGTCGACCTCGCCGACGACGCGCTGGAGGGCTCGGTCTTCCGGATGCTGCGCCAGGGCCAGCGAGTGCAGTTCGATCTTGACGGCGACGGCCGGGCTACGGCGCTGCGCCTCGGCTCGGAGGTCGACATGGGGACGCCCAAGCTCTAGCTCGGCCCTCTGGGCTGGCCCGCCCGCCGGGTCGCTACATCGCGGGAGCTATCCCCATCAGGGCGTATCCCTGCTCGGTGTAGTTGTCCCGGAACAAGTCCCGGAGCCGGCGGGCGGCCGCGTCGTACGCGTCCGGAACCTCCCACGTGCTGCCCGGATCGAGGATCCGGTCGTCCACGCCCGCGCACGACACCGGCATCCTCAGCCCCAGGATGGGGTGGGTGCGAGTGTCGACATCGTCGAACTCCCCCGAGAGGGCGGCGTCGAGCAGCCGGCGAGTCACCGACAGCGACATGCGCCGGCCGGAGCCATAGGCGCCGCCCGACCAGCCGGTGTTCAGCAGTACGCAGCGGGCCTGATGATCGTGCATGCGCTGCTTGAGCAGCCGGGCGTAGACATCGGGCTTGCGGGCCATGAACGGCGCACCGAAACACGGCGAGAACGTGGCCGCGGGCTCGGTGACGTCCACCTCCGTGCCGGCCAGCTTGGCCGTGAACCCCATGACGAAGTGGTACATCACCCCGTCAGGGTCAAGGAGCGCCACCGGCGGCAGCACTCCGAAGGCGTCGGCGGTGAGCAGGACGATGGTCGTCGGGTGCGGGCCCTGGTGCCCTGGTGCCACGTGCGGGTTGCACTCCATCGGGTAGGCGAAGCGGGTGTTCTCGGTGATTGACCGGTCACGCAGGTCCAAGTCCTGGGGATGGGTGTGAGCCAGGTCCCGGCCGTCGAGGGGCGGGACATTCTCTATCAGCGTTCCCTTCATCGACAGCGCCGCGGCGATGACCGGCTCGGCCTGCTTGTCGAGGTCGATCAGCTTGGCGTAGCAGCCGGCCTCGTAGTTGGCGATTCCGGCGTCGGTCCAGATGTGCTCGTCGTCGCCGATGAGGTCGCGGTCGGGATCGGCCGACAGGGTGGTCTTGCCCGTGCCCGACAGCCCGAAGAGGATGGCGCTGTCACCGCCGGAGCCGACATTGGCCGAGCAGTGCATGGAGAGCTGCCCCTTGCCGGGCTGCACAAAGTTCATCACCGTGAACATCGCCTTCTTGTTGACGCCGCAGTAGTCGGCCCGCCCCAGCACCAGAGCCAGGCGACGTTCCATGTCGATGATCACAGCCCGTTGCGATCCGGTGCCGTCGCGGTGGGGGCTGCAGCGGAACGACGGCACGTTGAGCAGCGTCCATCCGTGCTCCCGGTGCTCCTCGGTGCCGTTGAGGCGAGCCGGCAGCATGATGTTGCAGAAGTAGGCGTGGGTGGCGTACTCGCCCACGAACCGGCACGGCTCGGCGAAGTCGGGGTCGGCGCCGCAGTACACGTCGGTCACGTAGAGCCGGGCCCGCCGCTCGTTCAGGTGAGCCGCGACCCGTTCCACCAGCGGGTCGAACGCGGCCTCGTCGAAGCGGGCGAAACCATCCTTCCACCACACGTCGTCGCTTATCGACGGGCGGTCCACGCAGAAGGTGTCGTGCACGGGACGGCCCGTGCAGGACGGATCCGAGTAGTAGATGAGCGGGCCGTCGGAGCCCAGGACGGTGGCGTGGGCCTTGTGCTCGCTGTCGGGCCCGCCGGGGCGCACCCGACCCAGATCGCCCTCGATGGCGGCCGTGAACAACTCGTCCTGGGACAGGCCGTAGCGAAGGTCGACGCTCGTGAGCCCGAGGTCGGCGTAGAGGTCTGCAGCTACATCGGCGGCGGTGACAATAGTGGTCATAGACATGCTCAATCCGGCGCTTTCGTCGTGACAGCGGACGGTAACCGGCCACATGCTCCAACGCTCACGCGGCCCGACCCTGCGTTTGTAGCCGACCCGAGCCGCCACGCCGCGGATGGGCATGACCGGCCCGCCGCACTGCCGGCGGGCCTGGTTCAGCCGAAGGAGTCCAGGATCATCGCCCGGATTCCGAGACCCATCAGGAACAGCCCGGTGCAGCCGTACAGCAGGCAGACGCGGTCGCGGAGCTGCTGGCGGTAGCTGTAGGCGATACCGACCGCGACCAGCGTCGAGAACCCGTACAGGGCGTGCAGGTCACCGGCGTCGCGCCCCTCCGCGGCCATGAGCCACGTTCCGAGCCCGGCCTGGACGAACACGGTTGCCTGAGCCACTGCGGTGGACACCCACAGGGCGCGGCCCCCCAGCCGGGAGCGCCGGTGCGCCCCCAGCGCCCACAGCCCGACCAGCGCGTTGGACACGATCACAACCCAGGAGAACCAGTCGTGGACACCGCCCACCGCGGAGGCCGGCTCCACGACGCTCACGATGCGGGCGGATCTGACCGCGACTCCAGCACCGCGAACAGGTCGGCGGCCACCGGGTCGGCGGCAGGCTGGCCCCGCCGGATGAACCACTCGGTGCCGAAGGCCAGCTCGAAGGCCTCATCCGGGAGGGACACCATGAACGAGTCGGAGGGGATCTGGGAGGCGTGGGCCCGGAAAGCGGCCCGCTTGCGGTCGAGGGTCGTGCTCACATCGATGTAGTGGGTGACTCGAGCGCCCTCCACGCCGATGGAGCCCTCGTCGAGCTCGGCCTCGAACTCCGACTGGTCCTGGTCGCCGGAGAGATCGAAGCCCGCCTCCGCGGCCAGCCGCATGAGCTCCTTCATCGAGTCACGGAAGTGGTCGCGGTGCAGCGTCGCCTCGTAGACCAACCCGACGCCGGCCAGCTCGGCCGCCCGCACCCCCACCCGGTGGACCATCACGTGGTCGGGGTGCCCGTACGTGCCGTTGGCGTCGTAGCAGGTGATCAAGTCGGCCTGCTCCTGCGTCAGGATCGCGGCCAGGCGCCCGGCGGCCTCTTCGAGGTCGGCCTGCCAGAAGCAGCCGGGATCCTCGTTGGCGGGGTCGCCTCGCATGCCCGAGTCGCCGTAGCCGAGCATCACGAGCCGGTGCACGCCCAGCAGATCGGCCGCGGTCTGAAGCTCGACTGCCCGGATGGCCGCGAGCTCCCCGGCGGTCGGCGACACCGAGCCGTCCAGGCCCGGCGTCTCGCCCCGGGATCCGTCGGTGGCGCACACCAGCACCACCCGGTGGCCGGCACGGGAGGCCAGCAGCATCGTGCCGCCGGTGGAGAGGGCCTCGTCGTCGGGGTGGGCGTGGAAGAAGACGGCCGTCGCCATTCAGATGCCCCGCGGAAGGGTGTCAACGGTTCGTAGTGAGGCGTGGTGATTCCCGCTCTTGTTCGCTGCGCTCACGGGCCGCTCGGGCCACGGCCTCGCTCGGCTCTTGGTGAAGACACTCATGCGCTACCAACCACCCGCTCGGCCTCTAGGCGACAGCTCCGGAGGCGCGCAGGGCGTCGATCGCGTCCGCTTCGAGGCCCAGCTCGCCCAGCAGCTCGTCGGTGTGCTGGCCCGCGTGGGGCGGGGGGCGCCGGATCGCGCCGGGCGTCCGGCTGTACCGGGGAGCCGCGGTCGGCTGGACCACCCCGGCTACCTCGGTGAACGTTCCCCGCCGGAGATTGTGGGCATGCTTGGGCGCCTCAGCCAGCGACAGGACCGGGGCGAAGCAGGTGTCGGTTCCCTCCAGCAGTTCGCACCACTCGTCGCGGGTTCGCCGGCGTACCACCGCCGCCAGCTGCTCCTTCAGCTCGGGCCAGCGGGCGCGATCCATCTGGTCGTCCCATTCGGGACCGTGCAGCCCGAGCCGCTCCCGCAGCTCCGCGTAGAACTGGGGCTCGATCGGTCCCAGCGAGATGTAGCGCCCGTCGGCGGTCTCGTACACGTTGTAGAAGTGGGCGCCGGTGTCGAGCATGTTGGTGCCGCGCTCATCGGACCAGAATCCCGAACCGGCCATCCCGAAGAAGGCGGTCATCAGCGAGGCGGCGCCGTCGACCATGGCCGCGTCCACCACCTGGCCATGGCCCGAGTCGCGGGCCTCGAGCAGGGCGCACACCATCCCGAAGGCCAGGTACATGCCGCCGCCCCCGAAGTCGCCGACGAGGTTGAGGGGCGGCACCGGGGCCTCGCCTTGCCGGCCGATGCCGTGCAGCGCGCCGGCCAGCGCGATGTAGTTCAGGTCATGGCCCGCCGATGAGGCGTAGGGGCCCTCCTGTCCCCATCCGGTCATCCGGCCGTAGACCAGGCGCGGGTTGCGGTTCAGGCAGTCCTGGGGCCCGATCCCGAGCCGTTCGGCCACGCCGGGCCGGAATCCCTCCAGCAGCGCGTCGGCTCCCTCGACCAGCGACATCACGACTTCGACGCCCTCGGGGGACTTGAGATCGACGCCGACCGAGCGCCTTCCCCGGTTGAGGAGGTCGCGCGGCGGATCGTCGGGGTCGCCGCCGCGCACGGCGGAGGCCCGGTCGACCCGGACCACTTCGGCTCCCATGTCGGCCAGCATCATGGCGCAGAACGGACCCGGTCCGATGCCCGCGATCTCGATGATCCGTATCCCCGTCAGCGGTCCCATCGCATCCCCTTCCTTCTGTCGGCGAGACAGTGTACGAGCGGGCCTGACAGCGTCCGGAGGTGACCGGGCGGGACGCTCACCAGGAAATGCGGGCCGACAGCGCGGTCACCGCGCTGATGATCGGGGCCCACACCTGGGGCGGGAGCTCGTGGCCCATGCCCTCGATCTCCAGGTACTGCGAGCCCGGGATCAACTCAGCGGTTCGACGGCCGGCGTCGGGGCCGATCAGCGTGTCAATGCTGCCGTGGACCACCAGCGCGGGCACGTCGAGAGCGCCCAGCGCTTCGGCCCGGCTGCCGCTGCGGGCCGCAGCCTTGAACTGCCGCTGCGACGCACCCGGGTGCCACGCCAGCCGGTAGCTGCGCTCCAGGTACCGGCGCTCGGCCTCTTCGTTGCGCCACTCCGGGTTGGACCAGATGCGGTAGCCGGCCAGGTCGGCTTCGATCTGGGCCTCGATGGTCTCGGCGGGCGGGGCGGTCAGGGCCGCAAGCGCCTCAGGTGTGGGGTCGCCCACGCCGGGCTCGCCGGTGTGCGACGAGATCGACACGAGACCGGCCACCCGGTGGGCGGATCCGGTGGCCGCAGCCTGGGCGACCATGCCACCCAGCGAGTACCCGCAGACGATGGCTCGATGGCAGCCGGCTGCGTCGAGCACCGCCATGGCGTCGCCGGCCATGTCCGCGAGCCCGTAGCGAGCGCCTTCGGGCAGCACCGTGGAGAGACCGGAGTCGCGGTGGTCCATCCGCAGCACGAAGAAGCCCCGATCGACGAAGCCCTCGCAGAGGTCCTCGTGCCATACCAGCATGCTGGAACCGAGGCCGTGGAGCAGGATGAGGGGCGGATCGGAATCGCTTCCGAAGGCCTCGTAGACGATCTCGATCTCGCCGTTGCGAGCCGTTCTCATGGGCCGATGCCTAGACCACGGCGGCGGCGCGGTCGGTGAATGCGATGGGCAGGGTCCGGAGGCCCGAGAGCCGGTTGGTGCGGGTGTAGGTGGGCTCTCCGGCGGCCTCGATGTCGTGCCAGCGGTCCAGGATGGCGTTGAGCATCACGTCGATCTCCAGCCGGGCCAGGCTTGCACCCAGGCAGAAATGGGGACCGTGCCCGAACCCGACGTGGGCGTTGGGATCGCGGTCGATGCGGAACTCGAACGGCTGGTCGAACACGGCGTCGTCCCGGTTGGCCGACATCTCCCACACGACCACCTTCTCGCCGGCCCGGATCCGCTGCCCGCCGAGAACGGTGTCTCGGGTGGCGGTGCGGCGCTTGTACACCGACGGTGTAGTCCACCGGACGATCTCCTCGATGGCGGCCGGCATGAGGGACCGGTCGGCTCTGAGGGCCTCCAGCTGGCGTGGCGACTTCGAGAGTTCCCAGACACCGGTGGCAATCGCCTTGCGGGTCGTCTCGGCCCCAGCGGTGAACAGCAGGCTCCAGAACATCGCCACCTCGGTCCCGTCGAGGCGGGGCGGGTCCTGATCGGGCATCTCGGCGTGGATCGCCACCGACAGCAGGTCGTCGCGGGGCTCCGCGGTACGGGCCGCGATCAGTCGCTGGCCGTACTGGAACAGGTTGAGGCTGGCCTCGGCCCGGACAGGCCGGGGGACTTCGTCGCTGAAGTCCGACGAGGTGACGTCAACCCATTCGCACAGCGAGTGCCGGTCCTCGCCGGGCGCGCCCATCAGCAGGCAGATGGCCTGGAGGGGAAGCTCTGCGGCCACATCGACCACCAGGTCGCAAGTCCCCCTCTCCCCCGGTTCGGGGGCCACCGATTTGAGGGTGCGGTCGCTGATGGCCTCGAGCTCTCCTCTCAGGCGAGCGATCCGCTTGGGAGTGAACCCTTTGCTGACGAGCCGCCGGATGCGCTGGTGGCGGGGATCGTCCATCATGTTGAGCAGCTTCCCGCTCATCTCCATGTCGTTGATCATGGTGCCGCCGTAGGGCCGGTCGCCTCCGGTGTGCGACGAGTAGATCCGGGGACTGCGGAAGACCTCGACAACCAGCTCGTGGGTGCTGACGCACCAGAAGCCCTCACCGTCGGGGGTGCGCTCGGTCGGCTCGTGCCACCACACCGGCGCCTGCTCGCGCAGCTGCACGAAGGCGCCGTGGGGGAAGCCGTTCACGAACGTCTCGTAGCTGCTGAGGTCCGGGATGCTGAGGGGCCACGCGGATCGGCGAGAGCGCTTCGCGTCCAGAGGGGGTGTCTCCCGCTCTTGTTCGCTGCGCTCACGGGCCGCTCGGGCCACGGCCTCGCCCGTATGGAGCGGATTCGCCGGCCTATCCGCTCGGCCTCTTGGTGCGGCGCTCACGACGTGTTCATGCCCGGAGGGACCGGTGCGACGAAACCCGCTTCAGCCTCCAGCGTCTCCATCGCGCCTATGAAGAACTTGTCGCCCAGCCCGATGAATCCGACGTCCATGCCTCCGCCAAGCTATCCCACGGTCCCAGCGGGCGATAGCGTCGGTCGGTGGCCTGCGTCGCAAGTCGAACCCGTGACGGCTGAGACCTCCTCACGGACCTACGACCGCGCCGCGGTTCAGCGCCGCACGCTCGCCGTCACCATGAGTTCGGTGATCCCCACAACCGCGGCCATGGGATCGGCTTTCGCGGCCTCGGCGGTGCTGGCCGAGGAGATCACCGGTAGCGCGACCCTGGCCACGCTGGCCGCGGGATCGATGTCGATCGGCAGCATGGCCGCGGCCGTTCCGCTGGCCCGCCGCATGGCCCGCCTCGGCCGGCGGCAAGGCCTGGTCGCAGGTTGGGCGCTGGGCGCGGCGGGCGCGGTGACCGCCGTGGGCGCCGCCGTGTTCAGCCTGTACCCGCTGGTGGTACTGGGCATCATCGGGGTCGGCGTGGGCCAGTCCACCAACCTGGCCGCCCGGTACGCCGTGGCCGACCTCGCCGCCGACGACCGCCGGGCACGGGCCATCGGGATGCTGGTGTGGGCCTCCACCTTCGGGGCGGCCGCCGGGCCGACCATCGCGCTGGGGCCCGTCGCAGACTTCGCCGGGTTCATCGGCCTTCCCGAGCTGGCCGGCCCCTATGTCCTGAGTTCCGCGATGTTCGTGACCGGGCTGATGATCACGCTGTTGGGGATGCGCCCCGACCCGCTGGAGGTGCTGGGCACCATCGGCTCCGAGGCGCCCCGCCCGGCGTCGCCCGCCACCGTGATCAGGAGGATCACAGCCCTGCCCGCGGCCCGGCTCGCCCTGCTGGCGATGCTGGTGGGGCAGATGGTGATGGTGACCGTGATGACGGCCACCCCGCTGCACATGACCAGCGGAGATCAGGACTACGCGGTGATCGGGCAGGTGATCTCGCTGCACATCGTCGGGATGTACGCCTTCTCCCCGATCGTGGGGTGGCTCGTCGACCGGATGGGGACCCACATCATCATCACCCTCGGCGGGTTGATCCTGTTCGTGGGCGCGGAACTGGCCGGGCACACCGACCCCGCCCACAGCGCCGGGCTGTTCAGCGGGCTGACCCTCATAGGCATCGGCTGGAGCTGCGGGCTGATCGCGGGCAGCGCGCTGCTCACCAACTCGTTCCCGGTTCAGCAGCGGGTGGAGGTTCAGGGCGGCGCGGACTTCGTCATGATCACCGGCGGTGCTGTGGGCGGTCTCTCGTCGGGCGCTCTGGTCGAGCTGCTCGGCTTCCAGTCGCTAAGCCACTACTCGGGAATCGCCGCCCTGGTGCTGGTGGCCGCCGCCGTCGGGGCCTGGATCGCAGACCGCATGGCTCGACCCCGACAGCTCATCTGAGCGGGCGTACCTAGATTCGGCACAGAGTTCTAGGTTCGGCACAGAGTTCTAGGAGTCGAGGATGGCGATCTTGGCCGGGTCGATGGCGTAGCTGAGCCGGTCGCCGCCCGAGGCGGGTTGGGGATCCCTCACCAACAGTTCGAAGTCCCCGGGGTCGGTACGCAACGTCAACTCGAAGCGGTCCCCCCGGAAACGGACATCGGTCACGGTTCCTGTAACGACGGCGCGGGCTTCCGGCGCAGGATCGTCCACCCGCCCGAAGGCATCGGCACGCAAGACGGCCGGGCCTGCCGGCGCCGCCAGGCGACCCCAGGGCACGACCCCGCCCTCGCCGACGGTCACCACGTTGGCATGACCCAGGAACCGGGCCACCTCAGCCCGGCGGGGGTCGTGCCAGATGTCGGCAGGCGTTCCGATCCTGGCTATGCGCCCCGACTGCATGACCGCCACCCGGTCGGCCACCGCGAAGGCCTCGTCATGGTCGTGGGTGACGTGCAGGACGGTCACGCCGACACGGCGGAGCAGGGTCCTGAGTTCCTCGGTGAGTTGGTCGCGGCGGGGACGGTCGAGCGAGCCGAGGGGCTCGTCGAGCATCAGCAGGCGGGGCTCGGGCGCCAGCGACCGGGCCAGCGCGACCCGTTGAGCCTCGCCCCCCGACAGTGTGGCGATCTGGCGCTCGTCGAAGCCGGCCAGTCCCACCAGCCCCAGCACTTCCCGGACCCGCTGCCGCCGGACGTGGGCCTCCATCTTCTGCATCCGCAGGCCGAAAGCCACATTGGCGGCCACGTCGCGATGGGAGAACAGCGCGTGCTCCTGGAACATCAGCCCGAAGTCGCGGCGGTGCACCGGCAGGCCGACCAGGTCCTCGCCGTCCCAGCGGACCGCTCCGGCGTCCAGGGGCTGAAGGCCGGCCACCGCCCGCAGCAGGGTGCTCTTGCCGCAGCCGCTCGGCCCGAGGATGGCCACGACCTCCCCGGTGGACACCTCGAGGTCGATGCGGTCGAGAGCCGTCACCCTTCCGAAGGCCACCGTGGCACCGCTGACCGTCAGCATCCCGAAAGCTCGTCCCGCATCTAGAACACTCCCCGGCGGGTGTCGCCCCACAGGTCCATGACGAAGACTGCCACAGCGGTGAGGGCCATGAGCGCCACCGCCAATGCCATGGCCTGGCCCCGCAGCACCTCGCCCGGGGTACCCAGCAGCCGGAACAGGGCCAGCGGGGCGGTCAGCGTCTCGGGCCGGCGGGGGATGAACGACGTGGCCCCGAACTCGCCCAGCGACACCGCGAAGGCGAACCCGGCCCCGACCGCCAGACCACGCGCCGCCACCCGCAGATCCACCTCGCGACGGACCCGGCGGGGCGAGGCGCCGAGCACGGCTGCGGCCTCCCGGGTGCGGGGGTTCACCGTCCGGAGCATCGGCACCAGCGTGCGCACCACGAACGGGATCCCCACGACTGCATGCGCGATGGGAACGACGATGACCGACGTCCGGATGTCGATGGGTCCGCGATTGAGCACAAGCAGGAACCCGAGCCCGACCGTGACCGCGGAGGTACCCAGCGGAAGGGTCAGGCCGATGTCGAAAGCCCGCCCGACAGGGCCGCTTGCCCCGCGGCCGGCACGCATCACCACCAGGGTGGCCGCTCCGCCCACCACCAGGGCCAGAGCTGCGGCCGGTACCGCGAACATGAGAGAGTTGCCCAGTGCCGCCAGAGCAGTATCGGGCAGCAGGTTGATCCGCTCGGCCATGGCGGTGTAGTTGCGCAGCGTGTAGCCGCCGCTGCGCCCGGCGGCCAGGGAACGCTCCACCAGCACGGCAACCGGCAACCCGAGGATCAGACCCATGAACGCCAAGTTGGCAACCAGGCCGGGGCCCCGGCGGCGGGGTGCGGCCGTGAACGAGGCCGCGGGCTCGGCCACCGCTCGCCTTCGTTCCAGCGCGTTGGACACGACCACCAGCGCCACGACAGCAGCCAGTTGCACCACCGCCAGCGCGGCGGCGGTGGCCAGGTCGAGCCGGACCACGGCGTACCGGTAGATCTCGGTCTCGATGGTGGCCCGGGCAGGGCCGCCCAGCACCAGCACCACGCCGAAGGAAGTGAACGAGAACAGGAACACGATGGCGGAGGCCGCCGCGATCGACGGCGCCAGCCGGGGTAGGACGATTCGGCGGAACACCTCGAGCCGCGGCGCCCCGAGCACCCTCGCCTGGTCCTCCACCCTGGCGTCGAGGGCGGACCAGTGGGCGCCCACGGTCCGCAGCACGACCGCGTAGTTGAAGAAGACGTGGGCCATCAGGATGGCCCAGACCGTGTGGCGGAGGCTGACTGCTCCGCCACCGGCCAGGCCGAACCGGTCGAAGAGACCCTCGAAGGCGGCCGCCACCACCACGGTGGGCAGCACGAAGGGGACGGTCGCCAGCGCCCGCAGCAGCCGCTGGCCCCGGAAGTTCAGGCGGGCCATGGCCCCCGCGGCAGGCAGGGCCACGGCCACGGTGAGGGCGGTGGACACGGCAGCCTGCCACACGGTGAACCAGATCACCGAGCGGTGCGACCCCGAGCCGAGCACATCGCCGAGCGCCGCGGCCGGGCCGGTCCCGCCCAGGCCCCGGGCGATGACGCCGCCGATGGGCCAGACGAAGAACAGCGCCATGAACCCCCCGACGGCCGCGGCAGGCAGCGCGCCGGCGGCGCCCCGGATGAGGCGGGCCGCGGCAGGCATTACAGGAGGGTTCAGGCCTCGGGCGTCACCGCAGGACGATCTCCACCCAGCGGTCGGTCCAGGCGTTGCGCTGGGCCTCGACCTCAGCCGGGTCGAGGATGAACGGATCCTGCGCTATCTCGGCGTGAGCCACGAACTCCGGCGGGAGCGTTGCCGATTCGATCACGGGGAACACGAACATGTTGAGCGGAACATCGTTCTGGAACGTCTCGGTGAGCATGAAGTCGATCAGGGCCTGAGCGCCTCCGGGGTTGCCGGCCCCCGCGAGCACGCCCGCGAACTCGATCTGGCGGTAGCAGCTGGCCGTGACCACGCCGGTGGGCGGCTCGTCGACGGGAGGATCGGCGTAGATGACCTCGGCGGGCGGGCTGGACGCGTACGAGACCACTATCGGGCGATCGCCCCCGCCGGCGGTGAACTCGCCGTAGTAGGCGTCCTCCCACCCGGCGGTGACGGCCACGCCGTTGTCGCGCAGCCCAGCCCAGTAGTCCTCCCAGCCGTCGCCGTAGCGGGCGATGGTGGCCAGCAGGAAGGCCAGTCCCGGCGACGAAGTCTCCGGGCTCTGCACCACGAGCATTCCCGCGTAGGCGGGGTCGATCAGGTCGTCGAGCGACGACGGCGGGGGCGGCGAGCCGTCGAAGGCGTCGGCCCAGTAGTTGAGGCACACGTCGCCGAAGTCGACGGGCGTGACCCGGTGCTCCCCGTCGAGCTCGAAGTGGTCGGGCACTGCCGCGAGGTTGGGCGACCGGTAGGGCTCGAACATGTCGCAGTCGAGTCCGCGCTGCAGGAAGGTGTTGTCGATCCCGAAGAGCACGTCTCCCAGCGGTTCGCCGGCGGTGAGGCACGCCTGGGCCACGAGTGCGCCCGCGTCGCCGGAGGCGAGATGCTCCACCTCGACGCCGGTCTGGAGGGTGAACGCCTCGAACGTCTCAGGCGACAGGTAGAACGAGTCGTGGGTGAGCAGGGTCACCGTGGTACCCGAGAGGTCCCCGGAGTCCTCGGAGCGGTCGCCGCTGCACGCCGCCGCGACCAGGGCCAATGCGACCGCGGCCACCGCGACGGCTCTGCGGATTGGGCGGACCCTGCGGCGTGGCGCGCCGGTGTGGGCCGGAATTCGGGAAGGTGTGTGATCCATGGGTCTTCCTCCGCTGGCATTACCCAGATCAGGTCGGCGGGTCGACACCGCTGCGGTCGCGTGGATGCCCTCTCAGCCCGGCTGCCCCGAGCTCCCCGGTCGGTTCACCAGTGACTATATTCCGGCGTTCGCAGCGGAGCGAGGTCAGGCATCGGAGCCCGCGGCCTCTAGCGTCGCGGTTGTGCGGGTCTCGGTGATCGTCCCGACCTACAACGAGGCCGACAACATCGTCGAGGTCATCAACCGGCTGCAGCGCGCCCTCAGCGGCCAGGCCCACGAGATCATCGTCGTCGACGACGACAGCCCCGACGGCACCTGGCACCTGGCCCGCCGCCACGGCGCGGGCGATCCGGCCGTGCGGGTGATCCGGCGGATCGGTGAGCGGGGGCTGGCCTCGGCGGTCCTCGACGGCATGGCCGCGGCCGAGGGCGACGCCCTCGCGGTGATGGACGGCGACCTCCAGCACGACGAGGCGGCACTGCCGGCGATGGTCCGGTCCGTGCTGGACGGTGGGGCCGACGTCTGCGTGGGCAGCCGCACCGGTGAGAGCGGGTCCTTCGGAGACCGGGCCAGGCTGCGTCACTGGCTGACCGCGGCCGGCACCGCGCTGGTGGGGCGGCTGCTGCCGCGCCTGCGCCGCACCAGCGACCCGCTCAGCGGCTTCTTCGTCGTCAGCCGGGGCCTCTATGAGCGGACTGCTCCGAGGATCAGCCGCGGGCTGCGCGAGTACAAGATCCTGTGGGCCTTCCTTGCCAGTAGGAAGGATCTCTCCGTCACAGAGGTCGGCTACGACTTCCGGCCCCGGGGCGGGGGCGAGACCAAGCTGTCGACCGCGGTACTGCTCGACGACCTGGTCAACGCGCTGGTCCTCCGGCTGGGCCGGGTGGTGTCGCCGCTGTTCGTGAAGTACTGCCTGGTCGGCGCGAGCGGGGTGGCTGTGAGCCTGGCGGTGTACGGCCTCGGCGAGCTGGCCGGCCTTCCCACCATCAGCCTCGGCATCGCTCCCGATCTGAACCCGATCTACATCTCGGCTCTGCTGGGAATCCAGGCCAGCATCGTCACCAACTTCCTGGCCAACAACTTCTTCACCTTCTACGACCGCCGCTACCGCCGATGGGGGCTGCTGGGCGGGCTGCTGCTGTTCCAGGCCGTGTCGATCGTGGGGGTCTTCGTGCAGCTGGCCGTGTTCCAGTTGCTGCACCGCAACGGCTTCCCCGCATCTTCGACGAACGCCGATGTGGCGGCCGCCGTCAACAACGGCATCGGCTTGGCCGTGGCCACGCTCACCAACTTCTTCCTGAACGTGTCGATCACCTGGAACCGCGTGCGCGGTTCGGTCTGAGAGCGTGCGCGGATTGATGCGAGGCCCTTCACGTCGCAGCGGTGTCATTCCCGCTCCTGTTCGCTTCGCTCACGGGCCGCTCGGGCCACGGCCACGCCCGTATGAGCCGGACTCACGCCTCTATCCGCGTGGCCTCTAGGGAGCCGCGCAGAACTCCAGACCCAGCGTGTCGAGATCGTCGGCCAGGGTCTCGAGCGCCTCCCAGGCCGCGGGGAGGCACCCGGTGAAGGAGTTGGTGCCGCCCAGGATGATCTGCTCAAGGCCGGTCAGCTCGCCCAGCTCAGCTCGGATCTCGCCCGTCAGCTGGTTGTCGTGCAGCCACAGCCGCTTGATGCTGGCCAGGTTTCCCAGATGTGCCGGGATCTCGCCGGTGAGCTGGTTGCCGTCGAGGTAGAGCCGCCGGAGTCGGGTCAGGTTGCCGAGGTGCGGCGGGATGGGACCCGACAGGTTGTTGCCCCTGAGCCACAGCTCGGTCAGCCGCGTGAGGCTGCCGAGCTCCGGCGGGATCGGGCCCGACAGCATGTTGTCGTCGAGGTCGAGCCGGGTGAGGTTGGTGAGCTGGCCGAGCTCAGCCGGGATCTCGCCGGTGAGCTGGTTGTGCCACAGGTTCAGCTGCTTGAGGCTTGCCAGGTTGCCCAGCTCGGCGGGTATCTCGCCCGAGAGATCGTTCCAGCGGAGCCTCAGGATCTTGAGGTTGGCGAGCTGTCCGAGCTCCCCGGGGATCTCCCCATCGAGGAAGTTGAAGCTGAAGTACAGGGCCTCGAGGCCGGCTAGGTCGCCGAGCCCCGGCGGGATCGGCCCGGACAGCGAGTTGCGGCTGAGGTCCAGCCACTGGAGCCGGTCCAGGTCGGCCAACGACTCGGGGATCTCTTCGGCCAGCAGGTTGTCGCCGAGCCTCAGCTGGACCAGGTTCGACAGGCCTCCGATGCTGTCGGGGATGGCCCCCGACAGCCGGTTGCCCCTCAGGTCGAGCACCTCGAGGGCACCCAGGTCGCCGATGGCGTCAGGGATGGGGCCCGACAGCTGGTTGTTCTGAAGTCTCAGCCGCTTGAGCTTGCCCAGTTCGCCGATCCGCGAGGGGATCGCGCCGGTGAGCGAGTTGTTGTGCAGGTCGAGCTGTTCGAGCCCCTTCAGACGGCCGATTCCGTCGGGGATCACCCCCGACAGCTCATTGTCGCTCAGGTTCAAGTCCTTCAGGCCGGTGAGGTTGGCCAGTTGCTCGGGAATCCGGCCGTAGAGCCAGTTGTCGGCGAGGCTGAGGTGCTCCAGGCCGGCGATGCTGCCCAGAGTCGCCGGAATCTCTCCGGACAGCCCGTTGCCGTCGAGGCGCAGCCGCTCCAGATGGACCAGGTCGCCGAGCGATGCCGGGATGTCGCCGGACAGCCGGTTGTCGTGGAGGTACAGGCTCCGCAGCGGGCGAAGCCGGCCCAGCTCGGCGGGTATGGGCCCCGACAGCCGGTTGCCCTGAAGCCACAGGTCTCGGAGAAGGCGCAGACCGCCGATCTCGGCGGGTATGGGCCCCGACAGCTCGTTGTAATCGAGCCACAGGTACCGCAGCCCGCCCAGCCGGCCCAGTTCGGCGGGAATGGGCCCCGACAGCTGGTTGTAACCGAGTCGCAGCCGCTGGAGCCCGGTCAGCCTTCCCAGCTCGGCCGGGATCGTGCCGGTCAGGTCGTTGAGGCCGATGCTCAGATCCTCGAGCGAGGCAAGATCGCCCAACTCCGGGGGTATCTCCCCGGTGAGCCCGTTGAGCCACAGGCTCAGCGTCTTGAGCCGGGACAGGCGGCCGAGTTCGGCCGGGATCGGGCCCGAGAGGCTGTTGGAGTTGAGATCGAGCCAGGCCAGGTTGGCCAGATCGCCTATCTCGGGGGGAATCTCGCCCGACAGCGAGTTGCGGCTCATGTCCAGCCAGACGAGGTTCTCCAGCCGTCCCATCCCGGCCGGAATCGCGCCGGACAGCCGGTTGTCGCTGAGCATCAGGCGGTTCAGGCTGGAGAGGTTGCCGACCGAGTCCGGCAACTGGCGGGAGAACCCGTTGCCTCGCAGGTCGAGGACCCGGAGGCTGGCGAGGGCGCCGATCTCGGCTGGGATGGCCCCGAACATCACATTGTGCTTGAGATCCAGCACCTCCAGATGGGCGAGGTCGCCTATCTCGGCGGGGATCGGGCGGTCGAGCCGGTTGCTCCGGAGGTCCAGGTGCCTCAGGTTGACCAGATCGCCGATCTCGGCGGGGATCTCCCCGTACAGGTCGTTGTCTCCGAGGTCCAGGTGCTCCAGGCCGGCGAGAGTGCCGATAGAGGCCGGGATCTGTCCGAAGAGTCCGTTGGACGGCATTGCCAGGCCCACCACCCGGCCCGTGCCGTCGGTGGTCACACCGTGCCAGCGGTCCAACGGCAGGCTTGAGCCCCAGTTGGCGCTTCGATCCCAGCCGTCCCCGCCGGTGGCCGCGAAGAGTTCCATCAGCGCCTGCCGGTCGAGGTCCTCCTCCTGCGCGGCCGCGATCCCGGCGGGCACCACGGACGACAGCAGGCAGGTGGCGGCCAGACAGAAGACGACTCGACGGCAGACGGGACGGCGTTTCCGGCTGCCCGGCTCCGATCGGGAAGAGGCGAGGAAGCGAGGAAGGATGGTGACGCTCATGGGGTCTCCCCGGTTGCCCGTTAATGGCTCAACGCCGCAACGTACTCACGCCGATCCGGGCGATCGCGGACCCCAGCAGCGGACGGATCGCTCGCAGCGGACGGACCGCCGGCCCGACAGGATCAGTCCCAGCCGAGTTCCTCCAGCGTGTCGTCGTCGATACCGAAGTGGTGGGCCACCTCGTGGACGACCGTGACGGTTACCTGGTCGAGGAGCTCCTCCTCGCTGTCGCAGATGGCGCAGATCGGCAGCCGGTAGACCGTGACCCGATCGGGCATAGCCATGCCGCCGTAGTCGCCGCGCTCGGTCAGGGGCACACCCTCGTACAGGCCGAGAAGGTCCTCGTCCGGGTGGACGTCCTCCACCACCACCGCGACGTTCTCCATCATCTCGCCCAGCTCCGGCGGCAGCGAGTCGAGAGCCTCGCCCACGAGCCGCTCGAAGCGGGCCCCGTCGATCATGAACACCGCCCAGACAGTACCGAGCACCGCGCTCTAGGGTCGGGTGGTGGCCGACTCCGAACACCCGCTGCTGGCCGGCCTGACCGTCGAGCAGAGCGACGCGGTGACAACCCGGGCATCGCCGATGTGCATCATCGCCGGCGCGGGCTCGGGCAAGACCCGGGTCCTGACCCGGCGCATCGCCTGGCAGGCCAGCCAGGGCAGCGCCGATCCCCGGCGCACGCTCGCGGTGACCTTCACCAGGCGAGCGGCCCGCGAACTGCGGGCCCGCCTGCGCCGGCTCGGCCTCAACGACGAGGTGCGGGCCGGTACGTTCCACGCGGTCGCGCTGGCCCAACTCCGCCGGCATGCCAATGACTCCGGCCACCGGCCGCCCCGGATCCTCGAGAACGCCGGTGGGCTCATCGCCGAGTTGCGCCCCAAGGCCGACCGCGCCGCCGTGGCCGACATCGTCAACGAGATCGGCTGGTGCCGGGCCCGTCTCGTCATCCCGGAGGAGTACACGGCCGAGGCACGGGCCGCCCGCAGGCGGCCTCCGTGGGGCCGAGCCGACCGCTTCGCCCAGCTCTACGCCGACTACGAGTCGGCCAAACGCAGGCGCCGGGTGCTCGACTTCGACGACGTGCTCTCCCGCTCCCTGGAGCTGATGGCCACCGAGCCGGAGCAGGCGGCCGCTCACCGCTGGCTGCACCAGCACGTGCTCGTCGACGAGTTCCAGGACATCAACCCGCTTCAGTTCGCCCTGCTGCGCTCGTGGCTGGGACCGGACTCGACGCTCGTGGTGGTCGGTGACCCGGACCAGGCCATCTACGGGTGGAACGGCGCCGATCCCGACCTTATCGATGCCGTCGGCGAGCACCTCCCCGGCTGCGCGGTACTGCACATGCGCACCAACTTCCGCTCGACGCCGGAGGTGCTGGCCGCGGCCGGCCGGCTGCTGGGCCGCTCACCGCAGCCCGCGGTGCGGCCCCCGGGTGACGAGCCCACCGTCACCGTCTGCGACGGGTCCGACGAGGCCGCGGTGCTGGCCCGGGCCGTGCGGCACCGCCACCGGCCCGGCTCCCGGTGGCGCCGCCAGGCGGTCCTGGCCCGGACCAACGCTCAGCTCGAGCCGCTGCGGCGGGCGCTGCTGCGTCACGGCATCCCGGTGGCAGCCCCGAACGAGCGCAGCCTGATCCGCAAGCCCGAGATCGCGGCCCTGCTCGGGGCGTGGCCGGCCGATGCAAGCCTTGCCTCCTGCGTGGCCGAGACCGGCCGGGAGGCGAGCCACTCGGAGTCCGCGACCGCTTCTGGATCCGGCCCGCCCGTCGAGGGCGGGCCCGAGGCGCGAGCGACGGTCGAAGCCTTCCTGGAGTTCGCCAACGACCATCTGATCCTGGATCCCGACTCCACCGTGGCAGCCTTCCGCACCGCGCTGCGGGCCGACGACCGTGCCGCCGCGCCCTCCGACGGCGTCGACCTCATGACCTTCCATGCAGCCAAGGGTCTGGAGTGGCCCGTCGTCCACATCGTGGGCATGGAGGCCGGGTTCGTCCCCATCGCCCACGCCCGCACCGCGGCGGCCCGGGCCGAGGAGCGCCGCCTGCTGCATGTGGCCGTCACCCGGGCCGAGCAGGAACTGCATGTCCTGTGGTGCAACCGCCGGGACCTGGGAGGCGAGAGCGTGGACCGGGAGCCTTCCCCTTGGCTGAAGGTGATCGGCAGCTCGCGGAGCCCGGACGACGCCAAGTCACAGAGGACCCGGAACCTGGAGGGGGTGGCCCGGGCCCGTCAGGCGAGAATGGACCCGCTCGGCTCCTAGGGGCCACGCGGATAGGTGGGAGCCTGTCGCGTCGCATCGGTGTCATTCCCGCTCTTGTTCGCTGCGCTCACGGGCCGCTCGGGCCACGGCCTCGCACCGTATGGGCCGCGTTGTCCCGCCTATCCGCTCGGCCTCTTAGCCCACAGCCCGGGGCATGGCCACCACCGCCACGTTGGCGGTGCAGCGCTCGAGAACGGTCTCGACGGTGTGACCCAGGAACGGCCGCCCGTCCACGTTGCGCAGCGACGCCCCCAGCACCACCAGATCGGCCTCCTGCGCCTCGGCCGCCGCCACCAGCGTCGACGCCACCGACGCGCCCTCCGGGACCAGGGTCCGGGCGTCGATGCCCATCTCCGAGCCGCGGGACCGGGCCGACTCCATGAGGGAGTCCACCACCTGCCGGGCCGAATCGCTGCGGTCCTCGCCCAGCACACGGGTCGCGAGCTTGGTGCGGGCCAGCCGGGCCGGCAGCATCCGGAGCTGCGGCCGTTGCCTCTGCACGACGTGAGTCAGCACCACCTCGGTGCCCAGCTGCCCGCTCACGCCGAAGGCGACCTCCTGGGCCGCTCTGGACGACCGGGTGCCGGTTACGGGCACGATGGCACGGGTGAAGGCGCCCGGCAGCGGCGTCGTGAGACCCTCGGCCCGCCTGACTATGACCACCGGCAGGGGCGAGTGCAGCAGCAGCTCGTCGACCATCGGCGAGTACAGCTGCCCTTCGTGGCGGCGGGCCACGCCGACGCAGATCGCGCCGTAGCCCAGGCGGGCCTCAGCCACGATGGCCGATGCGACCACGGCACCGGCAGGGGTGGCCACCCGCACCTGCCGGTGGTCGACATCGCGGCCGTCGAGCACGCTGCGGATGACGGTGATTTCGGGCCACCGGTTGCCTGTCGCTCCGTCGGACCCGTACGACGCTCCCGATCCGCTGTCGGCCGTCACCGAGATCACGGTGGCGGGAACCTGCACCGGCCAGGCGAAGTGCATCAGCTGGGCGGCCGCGATGGAGGCGGGCTCCGCCCTCGAAGGCAGCAGCAGCCGCGACGATCGGACCACCAGGTTGCGGCTCAGGGCCTCCTCGCGCTCGAGGCGTTCCCGCTCGGCGGGCGACCCCATCCAGTCGCGCACCGCCAGCCGCAGGCTCACCGCGGCGAACACCGAGGTCACCAGGGGGACGATCACTATCACCGTGTAGGCGGTCTCGCTGAACACCCCGAGCGAGAGGCCCACCGAGGCGATCACGATCTCCAGCGCGCCCCGGGCATTGAGTCCGGCGCCCAGCGCGATCGCGGCCCGCTGGGACTGCCCCGCCATCCTCGCTCCGACAAAGGCGCCCGCGAACTTGGCCACAATCGCCACCACCATGACCGCGCCCGCCCAGGCCAGCGCCCGGCCCTCGCCGAGGAGGGTGAGATCGACCCTGAGGCCGGCCATGGCGAAGAACACCGGGGCCAGGAAGGCGTTGGTGAGCGACTCGATGTGGTGTTCGACCTCGTGCTGCTGGAACCGGGAGCGGTTTGAGCACCACTCCCGCGACGAAGGCTCCGGAGCACGGCCTCGATGCCCAGGGCCTGGGTCACCACCCCCGAAGAGCAGCATGGTGATGACCGCGATGCCGAGCGCGCCCCGCAGGTTGGGGCCGTCGCGCCGGACCCGGCGCAGGCTCGCGTCCACTGCCCTCTGGCCCAATGTCATGGCCAGGGCCAGGAACGCGGCGAGGCCCAGCACCGTGCGCAGCGTCCCCGAGACCGACACGGATCCCGCCGAGGCGAACCCCGCGAAACCACGGCCAGCATCACCCAGCCGACCACGTCGTTGGCCATGCCCGCAGCCACCGTGATCTGCCCGAAGTCCCGCCTCATCAGCCCCAGTTCCGACAGGATCCGGGCGATCACCGCCAGCGCCGACACCGACAGCGCGGCCGCGACGAACAATGCGAACACGGTCCGGTCCGCTCCGCCGCCCACGAAGTCGTCGGGCAGCAGCAGGCCGGTCACCAGGCCTCCGGCCAGAGGAACCACCAGGCTGAACCCGGTGACCAGAGCCGCGGCCCGCCCGAGGCGCCGGATCAGCTCGAGGTCGGTCTCGAATCCGGCCGTCACCAGCAGCAGAGCCACCCCGAGCCAGCTGACCGCGAACAGAGCCCCCGAGGAGATCTCCTCGTGAGGCAGGAACCACTCGAAGCCGCTGGGCCAGACCTGCCCGAACACCGACGGGCCCAGCACCACCCCGGCGGCGAGATGGCCGATCACCGAAGGGAGCCCCACCCGTCGCATGCCGTAGCCCGCGGCCCGGGCCGCGGCCACCAGCACCAGCAGTTGCGTCCAGAAGACGAGGAGGGCGTGCTCGTCGAGCGGCGTCAGCACGGATCGGCCCCGTGTCCCGCCCGCGAGCCGTCCAGCGGCGTCAGCACGCTCGGGTCTCCCCGTCCAGATCGAGATCGACGAACAGGGGCGCGTGGTCGCTGGGCGGATCGTCCTTGGGACCCTTGCGCTCGTTGCGGTCGATCAGCGCGAAGCGGGCCGCGCGGGCCACAACCCGGGTCCCGAGCGCTAGATCGATGCGCATGCCCTTGCGCTTGTGGAAGTCGCCGCCCCGGTAGTCCCACCACGTGAACAGCCCCTCATCGGGGTAGTGCTCGCGGAACAGGTCGACCAGTCCCCACTCGAGCAGACCGGCGAGGCGCTCCCTCTCCGCCGCGCTGGTGTGAGTGCTGTCGGTGAAGGCGGCGGGGTCGTACACGTCCCGGTCTTCGGGGGCGACGTTGAAGTCACCGCAGACCAGCGCGGGAGCGCCGGGGTCGGCTTGGGCCTCCAGCGAGGCCCGCAGGCGCTGCAGCCAGTCGAGCTTGTAGTGGTAGTGGTCGTGGCCGACGGCCCGGCCGTTGGGCACATAGCAGGACGCCACCCGCACGCCTCCGCAGGTGGCCCAAGCCAGCCGGGCGTCGGGATCGGGGGCGATGCCGTCGCCGAATCCGGCCACCGGATCGGTGAGGCCCACCCTGCTCAGCACGGCCACGCCGTTCCAGCGGCCCTCGCCGTTGTGGAAGCAGTCGTAGCCGAGCGATTGGAACGCCAGCGTCGGGAAGGCGTCGTCGGCGAGCTTGGTCTCCTGCAGGCACA
This sequence comes from Candidatus Aldehydirespirator sp., assembly GCA_965221605.1. Lineage (GTDB taxonomy): Bacteria > Actinomycetota > Acidimicrobiia > Acidimicrobiales > Aldehydirespiratoraceae > Aldehydirespirator. The sequence continues at coordinate 140,768 of CBDCSK010000008.1, read as the reverse complement.
TCACGTCGGGCGAGAAGGCCTCGATCCACCGCTGCACCCGGTCCAGCCGCGCCTTGAGCGAATTGACGTTCCAGGTGACGACCCGCACACGGCGACCCTATACGCGCTTACAACTAGCATTGCTGCCATGACCGACTCGATCCGCGCCGAGCCCAACGACGACCTGGGCGCCAATGCCTGGGTCGTCGACGAGATGCGCGACCTCTGGGCGGCCGACCCCGCCTCGGTGGACGAGGCCTGGCGAGCCCTGTTCGAGGGCGAGACGCCGGACTCGCCGGTCAGCAAGGCCGACCCGCCAGCCGCGGCCACCGCGTCCCGTACCACCATCGACACCACCGCCACCGAAGTGACCCCTCCCAGTGCCCTGGTCACAAGCGCGACCGCGCCGCCGGCCGCGGAAGCGGCCCCGCCCCCGACGCCCGCAGCGGAAGCGCCGCCTGATGGCAGCCGGCCGCGACGGCCGCGCCCGAAGGCGCAGCCGGACGCCGGCGATGCTGCCATCGGCGAGCCGATCAAGGGGGTCGGGGCCCGGATCGTCTCCAACATGGAGGCCAGCCTGGCCGTTCCCACGGCCACCAGCTTCCGCGAGGTGCCGGCCAAACTCCTGGAGGTCAACCGCAAGATCATCAACGGCCACCTCGGCCGGAAGATGGTTCGCAAGATCTCGTTCACGCACCTCATCGGCTACGCCGTGGTGCGAGCCATCACCGGCACGGTCCCGGCAATGAACAACATCTACGTCACCGACGCCGCGGGCAGGCCCAGGATCGTGCGACCCGATCACTCGGCCTCGGGATCGCGGTCGACATCGCCCGCGACGACGGCACGCGCTCGCTGATGGTGCCGTGCATCCGCGACGCCGACACTCTCGACTTCGCCGGCTTCGTGGACCGCTACGACGAGCAGATCGCCAAGATCCGCGAGAACCGCCTGACCGCGGACGACATGCGGGGCGTGACCGTCACCATCACCAACCCGGGCACGATCGGCACGCAGCAGTCCGTGCCCCGGTTGATGACCGGGCAGGGAACCATCGTCGGGGTCGGAGCGCTGGCCTTCCCCACCGAGTACGAGGCCGCCGACCCGTCCCTTCTGGCCGATCTGGGCGTGAGCAAGCTGGTGACGATCAGCAGCACCTACGACCACCGGGTCATCCAGGGCGCCGAGTCGGGACTGTTCCTGCAGAGGGTCCACGACCTGCTGCTGGGCGCCGACGACTTCTACGACATGGCATTCCGGGCGCTGCACATCCCCTATTCGGCGGGTCGAGTGGGCGGCGCGACTTCAACCCGGTCGACCGCGAGGCGGCCATGCTCGAGAAACAGGCCAAGGTCAACCAGCTCATCAACCAGTACCGGGTGCGGGGCCACCTCATCGCCGACCTCAACCCGCTGCGGGACGAGGCCCCCCAGATGCACGCCGAGCTCGACCCGGCCACCTACGGCCTGACCATATGGGACCTGGACCGGGAGTTCCTGACCGGCAGCGAGACCGGGATATACGCCACCGTGGGCCGAACCCGCCGGATGAAGCTGGGCGACCTGCTCGGGGTGCTGCGCGACGCCTACTGCCGCACCGTCGGCGTCGAGTACATGCACATCCAGGAGCCCGAGGAGAAGCGGTGGATCCAGGAGCGGATCGAGGGAGCCGACACCACGCTCTCCGGTGAGGACCACCGCCGCATCCTCAGCCAGCTCAACGCGGCCGAGGCCCTCAGCAACTTCCTGGGAACCAAGTACGTGGGCCAGAAGCGCTTCGGGCTGGAGGGCGCCGAGTCGACCGTCCCCCTGCTGGACGCGGTCCTGACCTGCGCGGCCGACGAGCCCCTGGCGGAGGTGGTCATGGGCATGGCCCACCGGGGCCGGCTGAACGTGCTCGTCAACCTGGTGGGCAAGAGCTACCACGAGCTGTTCAAGGAGTTCGAGGGAGCCATCACCACCGAGCAGATCCAGGGCAGCGGCGACGTCAAGTACCACCTCGGCCAGATCGGGGCCTACGAGAGCCCTTCGGGCAAGCACCTGCTGGTCGAGCTGGCCGCCAACCCCTCCCATCTCGAGGCCGTCGACCCCGTGGTCGTCGGGATGGCCCGGGCCCGGATGGACAACATCCCGCCCGACGGCAGCTACGGCCCCTACCCGGTGATGCCGCTGCTGGTCCACGGAGACGCCGCCTTCGCGGGCCAGGGCGTGGTGGCCGAGACGTTCAACCTGAGCCTCATCAGGGGCTACCGCGTCGGCGGCACGATCCACCTGGTGATCAACAACCAGCTCGGGTTCACCACCACCCCGGACGCGGCCCGCTCCACCCAGTACTCCACCGACGTGGCCAAGATGGTGGGCGCGCCGATCTTCCATGTGAACGGCGACGACCCCGAGGCCTGCGTGCGGGCCGCCCGGCTGGCCTTCGCCTACCGGCAGCGGTTCAAGAAGGACGTCGTGATCGACATGATCTGCTACCGGCGCCACGGCCACAACGAGGGCGACGACCCCAGCTACACACTGCCGGAGATGTACCGCCGCATCGACGCCAAGCCCACCGTGCGCACCCAGTACCGGGAGTCGCTGCTGAAGCGGGGCGACATCAGCGCCGAGGAGGCCGACGCCTCTCTGGCCGAGTTCCGCGAGCAGCTCCAGGCCGCCCTGGACGAGACCCGTGACGCGTCGCCGGGACACAACGTCCGCGCCCGCCGACCGCCGGAGCCGATGGGAGTCCTGCCCCACGTCCGCACCTCCATCGACTCGGTCACGGTGGAGCGCATCTACCAGGCGCTCAACACCGTGCCCGAGGGCTTCACCGTCCACCCGAAGCTGGCCAGGCAGTTCGAGACGCGCAACAAGATGTTCCGCGCCGGCGAGTTCGACTGGGGGCTGGGCGAGGCGATGGCCTTCGGGTCGCTGCTGATGGAGAACACCCCCGTCCGTCTCAGCGGCCAGGACAGCCGCCGGGGAACGTTCTCGCACCGGCACTCGACCCTGGTGGACTACGTGACCGGCGATGAGTACGTGCCGCTGTCGACGCTGTGCGCCCACGACGCCGACCTGTGGATCTACGACTCGCTGCTGTCGGAGTACGCCGCGCTGGGCTTCGAGTACGGCTACGCGGTGGCCAAGCCGGAGGCCCTGGTCCTGTGGGAGGCCCAATTCGGCGACTTCGCCAACGGTGCCCAGATCATCATCGACCAGTTCATCGTGGCGGCCGAGGACAAGTGGGACCAGCATTGCGGGATCGTGCTGCTGCTGCCCCACGGCATGGAGGGCCAGGGCCCGGAGCATTCGTCGGCCCGCATGGAGCGTTTCCTGATCCTGGCCGCGGAGGACAACATGCACGTGTGCCAGCCCACGACCGCGGGGCAGTACTTCCACCTGCTGCGGCGCCAGATGATCCACCGCGTCCGCAAGCCCATGATCCTGTTCACGCCCAAGTCGCTGCTGCGATCCAAGGACGCCCGCTCGAAGGTCGCCGACCTGTCGTCGGGAACGTTCGAGGAGGTGCTGGGCGACCCCGGCGCGGAGGCCGACACCCTCGATGTCGATGCGGTGACCAGAGTGGTCTTCTGCAGCGGCAAGGTCGCCTACGCGGCCATGGATCTGCGGGACAAGCACGGTGCCCCACTGGCCGTGTGCCGGGTCGAGCAGCTCTTCCCGTGGCCCTACGGGGCGGTGGACTACGAGCTGCGCCGGTACCCCAACGCCACCGAGATCGTCTGGCTGCAGGAGGAGCCGGAGAACATGGGCGCGTGGAACGGGATCAAGGGACGCCTCTACGAAGCCCACGGGGACGACTACCAGATCCGCAGAGTCAGCCGTCCCGAATCGGGCAGCCCGGCCGGCGGCAGCCCCACCGTGCACGCGCAGGAGCAGCAGGACCTTCTCGAAGCCGCGGTGCTGGCCTGACACCATCGAGCTCGCCTCAAATCTGTACGGGTATGCTCGTATATGACGGGTTTCTCTACTGATTTCGTTCGAGCAGACCCGGGCGACCCGTGAGCGTCGAGCGCCGGACAGCCGACGACCACCGCCTGGCGGCCGACCTGGCCCGCCGCGCCGGCGAAATGCTGGTCGAGCTGCGGGCACGGCTGACCGGAGAAGGCGCGCCCGCCGCGGTCGTGCGGGCCGAGGGCGACCGCCAGGCCCACGAGCTGCTCGTGGGCGAGTTGGCCGCGGTCCGTCCGGGCGACGCCGTGCTCTCGGAGGAAGGCGCCGACGATGCCACCCGGCTCGACGCCGAGAGGGTATGGGTTGTCGATCCGCTCGACGGCACCCGGGAGTACTCCGAGCCGGGTCGCACCGACTGGGCCGTGCACGTGGCGCTGGTCGTCGGCGAGCGCCCGGTCGCCGGTGCGGTGGCCCTGCCCGCGCTGGGACTGACGCTGTCGACCGCGGACCCTCCCCCGCTGCCGGCGGCTCGGACCGGGCCGCCCCGCCTGGTGGTGTCGCGTTCACGCCCCCCGCAGCAGGCCGAGGTCGTGGCCGGCGCGCTGGGCGCCGAGGTGGTGTCGCTGGGCTCGGCCGGCGCCAAGGCCATGGCCGTGGTCCGGGGCGAGGCCGACCTCTACGTCCATGCCGGCGGCCAGTACGAGTGGGACTCGTGCGCGCCGGTGGCCGTGGCTCTGGCCGCGGGCTGCGCCGCCACCCGCCTCGACGGCACGGACCTGCGCTACAACCAGCCCGACCCCTACCTCCCCGACCTGATGATCTGCCGCCCCGAGCTGGCCGAGGCGGTCCTCGCCGCCCTGTTCGCCGGATGACTGGAGTGGAGCAGCGTTCCTCCGAATTAGGATTTGATCTCATACACAACTCTGATTAGCGCCCATACCAAAGTTGGATTTGCAGGCTAGGCTGGTGACGTGGAGCTCATCGACCGCCATCTCCTGCCCCAACTGGCCGACGCCATGGACACGGCGCGAGTCGTCGTTCTGCACGGGGCTCGGCAGAGCGGCAAGACGACGCTGGCGCGCTCGGTAGCCGCCGAGCGCGACGGGACATACGTGACACTCGACGACGAGCAGATCCTCGACGCGGCCATGGCCGACCCCCACTCCTTCGTGCGGGCCTACCCCCTCCCTCTGGTCATCGACGAGATCCAGGTCGGAGGGCAGAGGATCGTGCAAGCCATAAAGCTCGCCGTGGACGAAGACGGCTCCGCGGGCCGCTTCCTGCTCACTGGCTCCACCAACTTCCTCACCGTTCCGACGATCAGCGAGTCGCTGGCCGGCCGGGCCGCCATCCTGCGGCTCTGGCCCCTGTCACGGGCGGAGATCGCAGGGCTTCCCGCACCGGGAGGCGCAGACGGCGAGCCTGGCGCGATCGACCGGTGGTTCGAGGGGGCTCTCGGGGCGACGGGCCCGACCAGCACCGGCCGAGACGACTATCTGGCGATGGTGTGTGCCGGCGGCTACCCGGAGGCGCGGCTCCTCGGGCCGCGGGCTCGGACCCGCTGGTTCACCAGCTACGCCGAGACTGTGATCAGCCGCGACGTGGTGGCTCTCGGCGACATCCGGCGCGCCTCGCTGCTGCCCGGGCTCCTCCGACTGGCCGCGGCGAGCACAGCCCGAGAGATCAACCTCGCGAGCTGGGCTCAGCACCTCGGCGCCGACCGGGCCACCGTGGAGTCCTACCTCGGCTGGATGCGCACCGTGTTCCTCGTCCACGAACTGCCGTCGTGGACCCGCAACCGGGCCGCGAGAACGGTGCGCCGAGCCAAGATGCACCTCACCGACAGCGGACTGGCGGCCGCGCTGACCGGGCTGGACGAGGCCGCCCTGCGACCGCCCACGGCTGTGGCGACCGGCCCCCTGCTCGAGACCTTCGTCGCGGCGGAGGTCGCCCGACAGGCAGGCGCCCGAGACAGAGCCCTCGCGCTGCACCACTACCGCGACAACGCGGGACGCGAGATCGACTTCGTGCTCGAACGGCCCGACGGCGCGGTGGTCGCGCTGGAGGTCAAGGCCACCGCGTCGCCGCGGGCCCGCGACCTCCGCCACCTCGCAGCGCTGCGGGACCGTCTCGACGCCGCAGAGCCCGGGGCGTTCCGCGCCGGCGTTCTGCTGCATGCCGGACCTCACGCGCTCACCCTCGGCGACCGCCTCTACTCCGCTCCGATCGACGCACTCTGGCGCGCCCCCGCGCCGTAGCACCGGCTGCTCCGCTCTCGACCTCTCGGCCCGCAAGTTCGAGAAACCCCCTGATCTCGCACGCGCGATGGCTCATGAGTTCGATCCGCGAGCGTCCTTGACGCATGCCGGAAGGGCGCTGCGAGCGGGCGCGTACAATCTCAGCGATGAGCTGGGCATCTCCCCGAGCCGACGTCCGCAGCGGTTCGCGCTCTTCGCGGTTGTGACGAGCGGCGAATTGCAGAACGGCCACCTCGTATTCGAGGCTCCCGAACGCCGGTCGTTGTGAACGCCCGGACGCACGGCGAGCTGGCCCGGTTCATCTGGGGCATCTGCAACCTCCTGCGCGGCCCGTACAAGCGCAACGAGTACCGCAAGGTGATCCTGCCGTTGACGGTGCTGCGGCGCTTCGACTGCGTCCTCGCGCCCACGAAACAGCAGGTCCTTTCCGCTGCCGCCGAGCACAAGGCGAAGACGGGCAGCCTGCGCATCAAGCTCCTTGAGGCTGCGGCCGGGCGGTCGTTCTACAACACCTCGGAACTCGACTTCGCCCGGCTGCTCGACGACCCGAACCAGCTAGCGCAGAACCTCCACGCCTACATCCGCGGCTTCTCCGACAACGTCCGCGAGATCATCGACCGGTTCGGCTTCGGCGAGCACATCGCACACATGGCCGACAAGGACCTGCTGTTCCAGGTGGTGAAACGCTTCGCGTCTCTGGACCTCTCGCCCGAGCGCGTGGACAACATGCAGATGGGCTACGTGTTCGAGGAGCTGATCCGGATCGGCGCCGAGCAGGCCAACGAGGAGGCCGGCGAGCACTTCACCCCCCGCGAGGTGATCCAGCTGATGGTCAGCCTGCTGCTCTCGCCGGAGCAGGATCTGGGCAGGGGCCACGTCGTCAAGACGATCTATGACCCCGCCTGCGGCACCGGCGGCATGCTGTCGGTGGCCGAGAGGTACCTGCTGGACCACAACCGAGAGGCGAAGCCGATCCTCTACGGCCAGGACTGGAACGACGAGGCGTGGGCCGTCTGCAAGTCCGACATGCTGATCAAGGGCGAGGACGCCGACAAGATCATCCTCGGCGACACGTTCACCAAGGACGGCTACCGCCGCGGCATCGAAGGCCGCCCATCGACGTTCGACTACATGCTGGCCAACCCGCCCTTCGGGGTGGAGTGGAAGCAGCAGAAGAAGGCCATCACCGCCGAGCGCGACACTCTGGGCTGGGACGGGCGCTTCGGGGCAGGGCTGCCGAGGATCACCGACGGCGCCTTGCTTTTCCTGCAGCACATGCTGGCCAAGCGGCAGCCCGTTAGCGACGACGGCACCGGAGGCAGCCGCATCGCCATCGTGTTCAACGGCTCCCCGCTGTTCACCGGCGACGCCGGAGGCGGCGAGAGCAATATCCGGCGCTGGATCATCGAGAACGACTGGCTCGAGGCGATCGTGGCCCTGCCCGACCAGCTCTTCTACAACACCGGGATCTTCACCTACATCTGGGTGCTCACCAACCGCAAGGAGCCCCACCGGACCGGCAGGGTTCAGATGATCGACGGCCGTGAGTTCTATGTGAAGATGCGCAAGAGCCTCGGCAACAAGCGCAACGAACTCTCGAAGGATCAGATCGACGACCTCGTGCGCCTGCACGGCAGCTTCACCGACGGCGAGACCCGCGACCTCACCGACGAGGACCCCGTGACCCACGAGCCGCGGACCCGGCCACGCGTGGTGAGCCGAGTCTTCGCCAACGAGGACTTCGGCGACCACAAGATCACGGTCGAGCGCCCGCTGCGTCTGAACTTCGCGGCCACGCCGGAGCGGATTGCCCGCCTCGACGACGACAAGTCGTTCCAGACCCTCGCAAAGAGCAAGAAGCGCCCGGGGCCTGTGCACGACGCCGAGGTCGCTGCTGGGCAAGCCCGCCAGGATGAGATCCGTGCCCTGCTGAATCTGCTGGCGCACACCACCGACGGTGCAGTCACGCGCGACCGCGAGGCGTTCCTCGCTCTACTCTCGGACGTTGCGAAGGGCGCAGACTTGCGGCTCTCGGTGGCGGAGCGAAGGTCCGTTCTCTCGGCGCTGGGAGAGCGCGACCCTCAAGCCGAGATCTGCCGCGACCGCCACGGCAACCCTGAAGCCGACCCAGTTCTGCGCGACACCGAGACCGTGCCGCTTCGCGAGGACATCGACGAGTACATGGCCCGCGAGGTGCTGCCCCACGCACCCGACGCCTGGGTGGACCACACCAAGACGAAGATCGGCTACGAGATCCCCCTCAACCGCCACTTCTACGTGTACGAGCCGCCCCGGCCACTCGAAGAAATCGACGCCGACCTTCAGGCGCTGGAACACGAAATTGTCGGCCTGCTAGCCGAGGTCACCGAGTGACCCCGCCCGCTTGACGACCTTTCGACCGCTACTTGTGCCGCCTGCCGCCGGCTCCCACAGAACTCGGCGGAACCGTCGGCGGACGCGCCGCCGTCAGGTGTCGCGCTGCGCGGCAGTTAGAGCGTCACGAGCGAAGTAGGCCATCTTGACGGTGGGCTCTCTCGGTGGACGGAGAGCCTGCTCAATGAGATACAGGAGATCTTCGTGGCTACTGATTCCAAGTTCTTGGATCAAGTGAACACAGTCAGCCAAGTCTTCGGGTCGAGCCGCTGTGAGCTTCATGGCCAGGATGTAACGCGGCCCTACGGACTCCACCACGAGGTGGGTTCCCGAGAATACCGGCTGCGTGTCTGCTGGGAGGCTCACGGCCAACCCCTTTGCGCCGTCATTGATCCAGTCGGGCGCGAGATTGTGCCGTGCGGCCACCGCCTGTGAGGCGCATCGCACCGCCTCGCTCATACCTTCAGAGACCACATCGACATCTCCAGTCATACGCGACGCGCGCCGGGAGAGCATTGAGGCACCGCCCGCTATCAACAGATGCGCGGGTTCCGCGTCGACAGCTCGCAGTTCCTCGTCGACCTCGCTGAGCAAGCGGCGCATCTCACTCGCATCGAACTGCCGATAGGACCCTTCTCCCGGTGAACGAGGGTCCGCGCTGCGTCGGGCCATCAGGGTCTGAAGCCGTGGACTCTGTGATCCTCGATGGTGGAGCGATCGAAGTAGACGCCGTGGTAGCGACACGCCGCGGGGGCCTCAGTTTGCAGCAGCTTCCCATAGTCGGTGCGCAGCGAGATGGAGTCCGTAACCGCGATGGGCTTTCTGCTGCGATGCTCATGCACCCAGCCGGGCACTTCGACGCCGTCGCGGTCGCAGAGCGCATGCACGACGGCGGCGATGCGCGGCAGGTCTCGGCGCCGCGCCGTCAGACGATGGTGCCAACGTAGACGGCGCGGCGGTTCAGCGATCATCTCGGCGCGAGCATGCGGGTTCTGCGCCCAGTCCTTTACGAGCACGCGCAACGCGACGACACGACCGCGACCGTCGTCTTCCGCCAAGAGTTCCGGCAGCGCTGCTGCAGAGATATCGGCATACGTCATATGATCACACTCATATGGATAGGATATCCTGATCCTAGCAGCGACCGCGCCGCGGTCAGCCGTCGAGCGCCCGTGTCATGGGACAAGGCGACAGAACAAGGATCTGAGGCCCATTGGAGGGCGTGGACTCGCCGACACCCCACAGAAGGTTGCCTCAAACTCCTTCTGAAAGCACGCTGCTCAACACCTGCTGAGGTCTGGGACGACAGATGCTGGAGGGGGCTGCCGACGACCGGGACCACCTCGGCTGGGGCGACCAAGTACGAGACATCCTGGCCGCAACCGACCACGCCACCGACCCTGACACCATCAGGCATCGCAAGGCCATCGTCGACCATTACGTCAAACATGGAAGACACGACTTCAGAGTCTTCGCCCCATCTCAGCCATAGCCTGCATCAGTCGCTATCGAGCCGTTCGGGGCACCGTCGCCGGTCGCGAACGGGGTCGCCCAGACTGCATAGCCGCCAAGCCGGGGACAGGCCGGACATCTGACATATCGGCCAAAGGAAAGGGACCCCGTGCGGTCCGGGGCCCCAGGCACCTGGGCATACAGTCGCATTCGGCCCAAAGACCTACTAACTGTGACCATTAGGTGCCAACAAGACGGTACAGCCCGCGCCAGAGGATCGCAAGGATGGATGTCAGAACAGGGTGATCTCGTTGGTCCACGGTCGCCCGGTGTGCGTGTGCCTGGTGGTCAACGAGGCCGGGTGCAAGGCCGCCAGGCTGAGTGCGAGCGCCTGCAGTACGGTCGGCAGTCGCCTTAGTGGACCCATGGGCTGCACTCGGCAGAGGAGCGGGGCCCCGCTCCGCTCTTCTCCCACCACGCGGCAGGGCGTTAGGGTAGGGGCGTGAGCAGTCGTGACGAGGTGCTGAGGCATACGGCAGCGATCCGGGCCGCGACGAGCCGCAACAGGGCCCGATCCATCGCCCTGGTGGGCTCGGTAGCCCGCGGGGACGATACTGACGGCAGCGACTACGACTTCCTTGTGGACTTCGAAGACGATGCAGACCTGTTCGACGTAGCCGGGCTTCAAGTCGACCTGGAGGACCTGCTGGGCCGACCCGTCGACGTCGTCGACTCGGCAGCGGTCCGTGACAGCCACCTCGCCATGTTCGAGGACGCGATACCCCTGTGACACGCAGCGACCAGGCTGGCGTGGCCGACATCCTCAACGCATGCCGAAAGCTCTCCGAGATCGCTGAGTTGGGTCGGGATGAGTACGACCGGAACTGGATCATGCAGAGCGCTGTCGACCGGCAACTCGAGATTATCGGCGAAGCCACAAGCAGGCTGTCGGAGGACTTCCGACGCTCGCACGCCAGCCTGCCGACAAGGCAGGCCAAGGCACTGCGCAACGTCATCTCCCACGAATACTTCAGCGTCGACGATGACCGAATATGGAATGTGGTCATCAACCGGGTGCCGGAACTCTTGTCGTCGCTGGCCTCCTACTGTGACGAGCGGCCATCCGAGTCATGACAGCTGTACGGCGATGTCGAAGCCGGGATGACTTCGCCCAAGCTCAAGCCAACCGATGAGGCGCCCCTACCCCCGTTACCGCGACTCCGGCGTCGAGTGGGGGCTCGGCGAGGTCCCCGACACTGGGAGGTCAGGCAACTCGGACGCATCGGCTCGTTCTTCAAGGGCGGCGGAGGCACCAAGGAAGACGAGACCGACGACGGCGTGCCCTGCGTTCGCTACGGGGACCTCTACACCCAACACGAGTATCTGATCAGACACACCCGAGCCCACATCGCCGAGGACGCCACGGCCAACTACAGGGAACTCGAATACGGAGATGTCTTGTTCGCCGGCTCAGGCGAGACCATCGACGAGATCGGCAAATCGGCGGTCAACCTCATCGAGGGCCCCGCATACTGCGGCGGTGACGTGATCGTGTTCAGGCCGGCGGTGGAGGCCGACGCGACGTACCTCGGCTATGCGGCCGACTGCCAACCGTCCGTCTACCAGAAGGCATGCATGGGACGCGGCGTGACTGTCATGCACATCTACAGCCGCGAACTCAAACAAATGCTCATCCCAATTCCGCCGCTCGAAGAGCAGCAGGGCATCGCAGCGTTCCTCGACGAGAGGCTTGAGCGGATTGATACGTTGACGTCCCGGGTGGAAGCCGCGATTGAGCGGTTGGCGGAATACCGCGCCGCGCTGATCACTGCGGCCGTGACCGGCAGGATCGATGTGCGGGGCGATGTGCCGGGCGAGCCTGAGCGAGTCGTCGCATGACGAGCCAGACGAACGAGGAGGCGTTCGAGTCGACCGTGGAGTCGATGCTGCTCGACGGTGGGTGGCGCAAGGGAAACCGGGCGGAGTGGGACGTGGGTCAGGCGCTGTTCCCCGAGGACGCGATCGCGTTCATGGCGGCTGCACAACCGGAGCTGTGGGCGAAGATGGCCGCTCAGCTCGGTGACCAGCTCAGGCCGCTGATCATCGAGCACCTCGTCCGCGAACTCGACCTCAAGGGAACATTGACCGTGCTGCGGCGCGGGTTCCGGTTCCAGGGCAAGACGCTGCGTGTCGCGCAGTTCCGGCCCGCTCACGGCCTCAACCCCGACTCAATGGCCTTGTTCGATCTCAACCGGTTGACGGTCACTCGCCAGGTTCCTTGCCATCCCGGCAAGCAAGACACCGTCGACATGGTTTTCGCTCTCAACGGCCTGCCGGTCGCCACTTGCGAACTGAAGAACCCGGGCACCGGCCAGAGCTGGCGCGACGCTGTCTACCAGTACCGGCAGAACCGCGACCCCGACGCTCCGGTGTTCCGGTTCGCCAAGCGGGCGCTGGTGCACTTCGCCGCCGACTGCGACGAGGTCCACATGGCCACCCGTCTCGCCAAGGAGGCCACGCGGTTCCTGCCGTTCAACCGAGGCAGCCACCCCGGGGAGGTCAAGTGCGGCGCCGGCAACCCGCAGCATCCGTCAGGGTACCGCAGCGGCTACTTCTGGCAGGAGGCCCTGGACCGCGACCGGTTCCTGAACATCGTCGGCTCCTACATGTTCGTTGAAACCCGCGCCGAGAAAGTCTACGGCGACCAGGGCGCGAGCACCGTGGAGCGCAGGACGCTGATCTTCCCGCGCTACCACCAGCTCGACTCCGTCGACGGGCTCGTCGAGGCCGCCCGAGACGCCGGGCCGGGGAGCAACTACCTCATCCAGCACTCCGCCGGCAGCGGCAAGACCAACAGCATCTCGTGGCTCGCTCACCGCTTGGCAAGCCTGCATACCCACGGCGACGACAAGGTCTTCGACTGCGTGCTGGTGATCACCGACCGGCGCGTGCTGGACCGCCAGCTGCAGGACGCCATCTACCAGATCGAGCACGCCCAAGGCGTGGTCCAGGCCATCGACCAGGACTCCCGGCAGTTGGCTCAGGCGCTCGTGGACGGAACGAAGATCGTGGTCACGACGCTGCAGAAGTTCCCCTTCGTGATGCGGGGCCTTCTGGCCATCGCCGGCGGCGACACCGACTCGACCGACGCGCCGTCCGCATCCGAGCAGGCCCAGGCGGCGCAGTGGCGGCAGGCCATCGCAGCCCGGCGCTACGCGGTGATCGTGGACGAGGCGCACTCCAGCCAGACCGGCGAGAGCGCAAGGGAGATGAAGGCAGTCCTCGGCTCGCGCTCACAAGCCGCCGCCGAGACCGAGGACGAGGCCCTGAGTTGGGAGGACGGCCTGAACGCGGTCGTGGAGTCACGCGGGCAGCAGCCCAACCTGTCGTTCTTCGCGTTCACGGCGACGCCCAAGGGCAAGACCATCGAGCTGTTCGGCCGGGTCGGCCCGAGCGGCAAGCCCGAGCCGTTCCACGTCTACAGCATGCGCCAGGCCATCGAAGAGGGGTTCATCCTCGACGTACTGCGCAACTACACCGACTACGACACCTATTTCAAGCTCGTCAAGCAGGCCTCCGACGACCCGGACTTCCCGAAGCGCCGAACGGCTGTGGCGCTGGCCCGGTTCCTGAGCCTGCACCCCTACAACATCGAGCAGAAGACGGCGGTGATCATCGAGCACTTCCGCGACCATGTGGTGCACCGCATCGGCGGCAAGGCCAAGGCGATGGTGGTCACCCCGTCGAGACTGCACGCCGTTCGCTACATGCAGGCCTTCCAGCGCTACCTCGACGAGCACGGATACGACGATGTGCGCCCGCTGGTGGCATTCAGCGACACCGTCAGTGACCCCGACACCGGTGAGGAGTTCACCGAGCCGGGAATGAACACCGACATCGTGTCGGGCAAGCCGATCAGCGAGGCGGCGCTGCCAGCGCGGTTCGACTCGCCCGACTACCAGATCCTCCTCGTGGCCGAGAAGTACCAGACCGGCTTCGATCAGCCGCTGCTGCAGGCCATGTACGTCGACAAGCGCCTCGACGGCGTGCAGGCCGTCCAGACGCTGTCGAGGCTCAACCGGGTCGCGCCCGGCAAGGAGCCGCCCTTCGTCCTCGACTTCGTCAACGATCCCGAGGACATCCGGGCGGCCTTCGCGCCCTACTACGACCAAACCCAACTCCAGGACTGCACCGACCCGTACCAACTCGACCGGCTCAAGCACGAACTCGACGAGATGCAGGTGTACCACCAGCAGGAGGTGGAGGCGTACGCCCGGGTGTTCTACCTTCCGCCCGAGCAGCGCCGAGCGGAGCACCACGCCGCCCTTCAGGCGCAGGTGCAGCCCGCCGTGGACCGGTTCAACGGACTAGACGACGAGCAGCAGACCGAGTTCCGGGACCGGCTCTCGGCGTTCGTGAGCCTCTACGTCTTCGTAAGTCAGATCATCCCCTACGCCGACGGCGACCTCGAGCAGCTGTCCGCCTTCGGCCGGGCCCTGCTGCCGCACCTGCGCCAGGACCACGAAGCGGTCGGCCTCGGCGGCGACGTGGAACTGGAGTACTACCGCCTGCGGCTGGTCACGTCCGGCGCCGTCGAACTGGGCGAGGACGACGACGCGCGGGTCACCAGCCCGACCGCCGTCGGCACAGGAGACCCCGAGGAGGAGACCGCCCCATTGTCGGAGATCATCCGACTCCTCAACGACCGGTTCGGAACCGACTTCACTGACGCCGACCGGCTGTTCCTCCAGCAGGTCAAGGAGGACGCCATCGCATCAGACGGCATCCGCAAGACGGCTCTCGCCAACACCTTCGAGAAGTTCAGCCTCGGCATCCGGCCCGAGCTTCAGAGGCTCATGGTCGACCGGATGGCCGGGAACGACGCCCTCGTCACCCGCTGCCTCAACGATCCTGACTTCCAGGAGATCGTCTTCTCCGGCCTGCTACGCGACATCTTCGACGCGATCGAAGCCCACAAGCAGCCAGCACTTCCCCTCAACACCTGAGCCCGCAGGCACCGACCAGCCAGTCGACATCCTGCAAGTCGCTCGCTGATCACTTCGTCATTCGGCTGCTCGGAGCCGTCGGTGACCAATCCACGGTCGCGCGCCCGCACATGCCCACCAAAGACCCAGAGGCAGGCCGCGCCGCAGTCGATGCCATCCGACAGATCGACCGACGGGACGAAGCAACCGCAGCGCCCGCCCGCTCCTCGTGTCCTGAGTCGACTCGGGACATGGAGCGTCAGCGGGGTCTGCGAGCCCTCGAGCGAACCGCGCTAGTCGGGTCGGCGCGATCAGCCTTGATCTGCTCCACGAGTTCAGGATGACGAGGCAGCGCCGCTGGTGGTCCCGCTGGTGGTCAGCGGAGGACTACATACTGCTTCTTGATTTGTTTGTGGAAGCTTGTCGGGAGTCTGGCCCAGTCGTGGGCTTGGACAAGTATGGGGATGTTGGACTCCTCGAGGCCCTCTTCCAGGTCAGCCAACTGTCGGGCTGGGATCCGCTCCAAGTTGGGGCCGCGCAGCACCAGGTCCAGGTCGCTGGCGGGGCGACTCTGCCCCTTGACGCGGCTTCCGTAGGCCCAGACCTCGGCGTCGGGGACATGCTCGGCCAGCAGCGCTTCAACTTGGCGGCGGTAGCGATCGGGCAGGTCCAAGCGCTCAGTCATCGAACGGTTCCGCGATGGTCGCGGCGAGATGCCGGGCGTCGGCCACGAACCGGGGCAGGAGCTTCAGCGTGGCCTCCGCGAAGACTTCGCCGTACATATGCGCGGTCTGGTTGCGGTGGTCGCGATACTCCAGCCAGCGCTCGCACTCCTCGACGGTGATCAGGCCGTTCTGTGCCGCGTGGCGGAAGATCGGCTTGAACGCCAGTACGTCCGCCTGCTGGTTCGAGGCGAAGTAGGGCCGTAGCCGCTTCTTGAGCAGGCTCCCGCACTGCTCCTGGATGATCTCGAACTCCTTCACGCAAGCCGCCCGGAGGATGTCGTAGGCAACATCGCCGGCAGTGGCCGACCTGATCCGGTCGAGCGCCGCCTCCAAGGTCACGATGCAGCGTTCCAGGAACTCCGTGTCGAGTCTCATGGCTCGCCGTCCTTGCCGAACCCGAGCATCTCGAAGCTCGCAGTCTGAGCCTTCTTGGAGCGCCCTCGTGGCATACGTGTCTTCCTAGCATCCGATATGCGGCGCCGCGCGGAACGGCCCACCTCGCCCGAACGGGAACCGAAGCCTGCCATGCCAATAGGACGGACGCCCCAGCGCTCTACCCCGAATGAGGCCCAGCCCCGGTTGCATGGGCGGCACAAGTAAAGCAATCGCCCTGTTGCTTTCCTCATTCGCGGGATAAGGCAAGCGTGCTTTCACTAGTCGGGCACGGCCGCAGGGACCACGGATGTGGCTCGGACGAGGAGCGGAGCTTGGTCGCGTTGGTAGGGTCAGACGGTGAGACGGTTCGAGAACCAGGTGGTGGTGATCACCGGGTCGGCTACCGGGATCGGGGCGGCCACGGCGCGGCGGTTCGCCGCCGAGGGGGCCTGGGTCGCCTGTCTCGACATCAACGACGCCGACAACGAGGCCACCGCCGCCGCGGCCCGGGCCGCCGGGGTCGAGGCGCTGGCGCTGCCCTGCGACGTGCGCTCGCGGGCCGACCAGCACGGCGCATTCGAGATCGTCAAGGGGGCCTGGGGGCGTATCGACGTGCTCGTGGCCTGTGCCGGCATCTACGTCGGCGGGCCCCTGTCCCAGATCCCGCTCGACCGGTGGGAGGACATCGTGGCCGTCAACCTGACCGGGGTCCTCGTCTCCAACAGCCTGGCCGCGCCCGTGATGACGACTCAGGGCCGGGGCTCGATCATCAACATCGCCTCCATGGCGGCCAAGACGAGCTGGCCCTACTCGGCGGAGTACTCGGGCACCAAGAGCGGGGTGGTGGGGATCACCCGCTCGGCCGCGATGGAGCTGGGACCCCACGGCATCACCGTCAACGCGGTGTGCGCGGGCAACACCTTGACCGACATGGTCCGCAAGGTGGCCGGCGAGGTCGGCGCCACCCTCGACATGACCGCTGATGAGTGGCTCGACATGCGAGCCAACGACACCGCGCTCAAGCGGCTGGCCCGTCCGGAGGAGATCGCCGGGGTGGTGGCCTTCCTGGCCAGCGACGACGCCCGCTACCTCACCGGCCAGGCCATCGAGGTCGACGGCGGCCTCGTCCTCAGCTGACAGGCAAGACCCGTCGGGCCGGAGGCCTCTCAGGCGATCCGGTCGAACATGTCGGGCCGGATCTCGTTGATGGCCGGCCGGCCGGCCAGGTAGCGGCAGACCTCCTCGACGGCCATCTCTCCCATGCGATGGCAGTTGTCGATGCAGCCCGCGATATGGGGGGTGACGACCACGTTCTCCAAGCGCCGGAGTGGGCTGTCGGGAGCCGGGGGCTCGGGGTCGGTCACATCGAGGAAGGCGAAGATGCGGCCGGTGGCCAGCTCCTCGATGAGGGCGGCCTCGTCGATGATGCTGCCCCGGGCGGTGTTGATCAGCACGGCGCCGTCACCGAGCCGGCTCAACTCGTCGGCGCCGACCATGTGCCGGGTCTGGGCGGTGTCCGGGGCATGGACCGATACGACATCGCTGCGTTCCATCAGTTCGGCGAGCCCGACCCTTTCCACACCGAGCGACTCCGCGTCGTCGTCGCTGAGGTACGGATCGGCGACCAGGATCGTCACCGAGAAGGGAGCGAGCAACTCGATCACGTGGCGGCCGACGTTGCCCGCGCCGACCAGGCCCACCGTCGAGCGGTGAAGCTCCCGGGCGTCCCATTTGTCCCAGGCTGAACTGTCCCGCCAGCCGCCGTCGCGCACGTGGTGTCCGAGGGGCCAGATCCGTTTGCGGCCCACGATCATCAACCCGAGAGTGGTCTCGGCCACGTCCCGGGCCAGGGTGACGGCGGCGCTGGTGACTCTGATGCCCCGGTTCCACACTGCGCCGGACACGAAGCGCTTGACGCTGCCGCCCATGTGGGCCATGTGCCCCAGCCGGGGAGCAGCGGCCACCACGTCGGCGTCGAGCTGGGCCACTCCCCAGCCGGTGATGCAGGCGTCGGCTCCGGCCAGGACGGCCAGCAGGTCCGGCTTGGCCGCCGGTTCGTCGCCGTCATGGTGCACGATCTCGGCGGCGGCCGCGAGGTCATCGAGGGCCGCGGCGCTGAACATCCGCCGGTAGTGCGACCGCCCGATGGTGATGGCGACGACTGGTCCGGTCACGGTGTGTCTCCCAAGGGCGCCCACCCTAGGGCCGCCCCGGCCAGCCGGACCGCGCCGACGGCCGCCAGACTGGCATCGGGCCGCGGAACCACTGTCCGGTCGATGCTGGACGCGATCACCTCGACGAGTTCGTCGAACCGGGTCCCGCCTCCCACCATGACCAACTCGCCGCCGCCTGCGAGTTCGCCCGCCCCGTCGAGGGCCCGGCGCACCTTGTGGGCACAGGTCTTGAATGCGGTTCGCATCCTTGCCGGGGGTGTGTCGGCCAGCAGTGCCCCCAGACCGCCGAGATTCTGCGACGCGGTCCAGCGCCCAGGCACCACGTGGGGGCTGAGGTTCAGACTGGAGGGCAGGGCGGCGACGTCGGCGCGGTCGGTGACCAGGGTCAAGACCCACGCGGTGCCGGCCGACAGGAACAGGTCGCCAGGGTCGGCCACACCGAGCCCCAGGGCCGCGCAGGCCTGGTCGTGGCCGCCGACCACAACCGGAGTGCCGGCCTCCAGGCCCAGCTCAGCCGCGGTGTCGCCTGTCAGCGCGCCTGCGACCGTGCCGGACTCCCGGATCGGCGACAACGCGTCCTGATCGATGCCGGCGATGCGGAACAGCTCCGGGCTCCAGGTGCGGGCTCCGACATCCATCAGCTGCATCCCGGACGCGTTGGACGGGTTGGTGGCCCACCGCCCGGTCAGGCGGGACATGAGGTAGTCGTCCACCGAGGCCCAGCGGTCCACGGGGCCCGGACTCCCCTCCCCGCTCGGGTCGGGACCGGCCGCCTGCAGCCAGGCGATGGTCGGCAGGCCGGCCCCCGGCGCGGGCGCCCAGCCGCTGACAGCCCTGATCCGCTCGGCGACCTCGTGGGGCCAACTCTCCACCACCGCCCGGGATCGGGTGTCCATCCAGGTGATGGCCCTGGTGACGCGGCCGCTGGGCGGCACCGGGATCACCGAGCCGCTCTGGGCGGCCACGGCCAGAGCGGCCACCGTGGTCCCCCGGTCGAGCGCGCCGACCGCACTCCTGCCCGCGGCGGCCACGGCCCGCCAGATCTCGTCGGGGTCCTGCTCGCTGCCGCCGGCCAGCGTCGAGCAGGTGGTGATCGGATCCGATCCGACGGTGGCCAGGATCCGGCCCGACCGGTGCACGACGACGGCCTTGGCCGAGGTGGTGCCCGCGTCCAGGCCCAGCACGACCTCGACACGCGGGGAGGCGTCAGACATCAGCCGAGTCGGCATCGGTGTCGCGGCTTCTCAGCCAGCGCCGCAGGGCTTCATGGGTGAACCGCACCCGGCCGTGGCCCGCGCCGGCGATGACGCCGGCCCGGATCAGACGAGACCGGTAAACGCCGACATGCGACGGCGGCTTCCCGAGCCGGCCGGCGATGTCCGCGGTGTTGCTGTCGCCGCGGTCCACTGCCATCGCATGAAGGAACAGGCGATCAGCCTCGGAGAGTCGCTTCCACACCGGCCTGATCACGAGACCCACCATTTCGTCGCTCGCATCCACAATGGCCGCTTCCATCGCCTCGGCCGTGATCGCCGACACGGCTGCGGACGCGCGCTCCCAGGCGTGGAACCCGATGAGCTGGACCATGAACGGAAAGCCGGACGCGGACTCCACCGCTGACTCCAATGCATCCGGCTCGATCCATCGTCCCGCATCGACGATCGGCCGCTCCAAGGCGACGCGGACATCGTCGTCGGAGATCGTGCCGATGACGGCGCGGCGGCACCGCTGGAAGAAGGTGATCCCGTCGTCGGCGAGCACGGTGTCCTCCACCTCGGGGAGCCCGGCGCCGAGGAACACCACCGGCCGCTGCTCCCGGCGGGCCACATGCTGGATCGCGTTCGCGAAGGTCCGGCCGTCCTCGGCCTCGACGGACTGCAGTTCGTCCACGGTGATGAGCACCCCGGCCCTCCTTTCCGCAGCCGCAGAAGCCAGGCTCGTGAGTGCCCAGCGAAGCGTCCGGGCGCCTCCCGTGGGCTGGGGTCGGCGTCCCTCGAGGTCCGTCCCGAAGCCGACCGCCTGCCGGCTCCACTGTTCCGGCCAGCGCTCCGTGTCGGATGCGGCCATGGCCAGGTTCCGGGTCAGACCTCCTTCTTCTGAGGCCGACATCGCTATGGTCGCCCACCCCCGCGAGCGGGCCGAGGCCTCGGCCGCGTTGAGAAGTACCGTCTTTCCCGTGCCTCTGGCCCCGGTGACTACCAGCGTGGTGTCGGGGTGCTTCGGCCCGGCGACCATTGCCGCCGCGATACGGCGCAGAAGCCCGTCGCGGCCAACGAGCAACGGCGGCTGGGTACCGAATCCTGGTGCGAAGGGATTGTCCATAGCTCCTTTATATTACTTTATATCTGAAGCTCAAATATAAAAGAATCTAAAGGGACTGGGTGATTTCGGCCGCGATCGCCGAGGTTGTTCAACCCGTAGCCCCGATTGGACCGCCCAAATCGAGCCTGATCTCTCAGCCTTCATGGACGGCCGCGACTACGGCCCGGGTCATGGCCGTCGGGTTCTCGCTCTGGAACACGTTGCGGCCCATGGCCACGCCGGCCGCGCCCGCATCGACCGCGTCCCGGATATTGGCCAGGGTGGCGGCCTCCGACGCCTTGGAGCCTCCCAGGATCACCACCGGCGCGAACGTCGAAGAGGTGACCCGGGAGAAGTCCTGGCAGTAGGGCGCCTTGATGAAGTCGGCCCCCAGCTCGGCGCCCAGCCGGGCGGCGAAGGCCACCGCGTCGGGGCCCCGAAGCTCGGGGGGAGAGTCGAAGCCGCCGGGCACCATCTCGGCCATCACCGGCAGGTCCGACCGGTGGGCCTCGCTGATCGTGCGGGCCAGGTTGCGGAGCGTGGCCGCCTCGGCGGGCGAGCCCGGCAAGGCGGTCACCGCCAAGGCGTCGGCTCCGACCCGGAGGGCGTCCTCGACCCCGAAGAACTGCCCGACCGAACCGCTGCTGGGCGTGCCGAGGTTGCTCTCGGAGCCGTCGCTGCGGAGGATGAGCCCGACCCCCTCCAGCTCGGCCGAGAACTTGGCGGCGATCCCGTAGGAGGTCAGGATGGCGTCGGGACCGCCCGCCACCACCGCCGCGATGGTGTCGTCGGGCCGCTCGAAGCCGGCGCAGGGGCCGTCGATGAGCCCGTGGTCCATGGCGATGATCACCGCCCGCCCGTCGGGGCCGAAGATGCGGTCGAGTTGCCGTGAGGCCATGGGAAGAATCTAGGGCCGCGCCCCGGCGATGATGGGCAGCGAGTCGGCCAGCACCGCGAGGTTCTCGTCGAGATCGGACGACAGGGCGTCGATCAGCACCCCCGACAGGCCGTGGGCGCGAGCCAGCCGCCCCACCTCCATCCGGCACTCCCCGGGCGATCCGGACACCTGGTAGCGCCGCAGCAGATCGCCGGTCACCAGCCCGTCCACGAGCTCGGGCCGGTTGCTGGCCGCGGCCTGCTCCACCACCTCGATCTCGCCGGGGGCGAGGCCCAGCGACTCCAGCACCCGCCGGGGCGAGTCCATCAGCACGAACGACAGCGTGCGGCGCTGACCCTCCAGCAACTCGGGCGTGTAGCAGATCCGGCCGAGGTAGTAGCGGCTCGGCTCGGGCCGGTCCGCGGCCGCGGCGGCCGCCTCCACGAGGCTCAGGGCCGCTCCGAGGTCGGGCTTGACGGTGAGGACGACACCGTCGGCCTGCCGCCCGGCCAGCTCGAGCAGGCGCGGGCCCCGGCTCGCGATCCAGATCGGGATGGACTGGGCCCCCATGCCGAGCCGGGCCCGGTCGAGGGAGCACGTCTGGCCCTGCCAGCTGACCTCCCGGCCCGACCACAGCCCCTTGAGCACCTCCAGAGCGTCGGCCACCACCCGGGCCGGGCGGGCCCGCTCGATCCCCATCGGGCTCAGCACCATCGACCCTCCGGCCAGCAGGACGACCACGAGCCGCCCGCCCGACAGCTCGTTGACGGTGGCCGCGGCCGCGGCGGTCACGGCCGGATGGCGGGTGTATCCGTTGGTCAGCACGCCCAGGGTGATCCGTTCGGTGGCCCGGGCGATGGCCCCCAGGCAGGCGTAGACGTCGGGGTGGAAGCCCTCGTCGGCCACTAGGCAGTAGTCGTAGTCGAGCCGCTCGGCCTCCACCGCCACCGAGATGACGTCCTCCGCCGGCATCAGCGGCACGATGTGGACCCCGGCGGCAACCATGACGTCTCAGGCAACCACGTCCGGGCTCAGGTGACATCCACTGGGCTCAGCCGTGGGCGTGCTTGCGATGCCCGTAGCGCTGGCCGCCGTCCACGGTGATGACCTCGCCGGTGATGTAGTCGGCCTCGACGAGGAACTGGACCGCCTGGCCCATCTCCTCTGGAGTTCCCCAGCGGCCGACCAGCGTCTCGCCGGCCACCCTCCGGTAGGTGTCCTCGTCGTAGTCGGCCGGGCGCAGCGCCGGGCCGGGAACGACCGCGTTGGCCCTGACGGTGGGCGCCAGCTCCAGGGCCAGCTGGCGGGTGAGGGAGATGATCGCCCCCTTGCCGACGGCGTGGCCGGCGAACCCGGGCCAGGGCTCGAAGGCGCTCAGATCGCCGATGCTCACGATCACGCCGGATCCGTTGGCCAGCATGACCGGGGCCACCCGGTTGGCGCAGTAGAAGGGGCCGTGCACGAGCGTGTCGATGGACCGGTGCCACACGGTGAGGTCGTCGGTCGGGAAGGGGCCCAGGGCGAAGGTGGACGCATTGTTGACGAGCACGTCGATGGTGCCGAAGCGCTCCGTCGCCGCGGCGACCATGGCCTGGACCTGGCTGTCGTCGGTCACGTCGGCCTTCACCGGCAGGGCCTGCACCCCCAGGGCCTCGGCGTCGGCCGTGGTGCGGCGGGCCTCGTCGGCCGAGGTGTTGTAGTTGATCACCACGTTGGCGCCGGCCCGGGCCAGGGTCAGGGTGATGCCCCGGCCCACCCGTTTGGCTCCTCCGGTCACCAGGGCCGTCCGGCCGGCAAGATCCATCGGCAGAGTATGCCATCGAGCCACCAGCACAGATTCAGCGGGCCGCTACCACCCTGGCCGGGACGCTAGCTTGGCCGCGGTGCGGCTCGTGATCGCCCGCTGCACCGTCGACTACGACGGTCGGCTGCAGGCTCATCTTCCCTCCTCCGTCCGTCTCATCATGGTGAAGGCCGACGGCTGCGTGGCCATCCACGCCGACGGGGGCGCCTACAAGCCGCTCAACTGGATGAACGCCCCCAACCGCCTCGTCATCGACGATTCGGCCGGAGTGTGGCGGGTGACGGCCCCGGGCCGCAGCGACAGCCTCACCATCAGGATCGAGGAGATCCTGCACGACAGCACCCACGAGATGGGCACCGACCCGGGCCTTCAGAAGGACGGGGTGGAGGCCCAGATGCAGGAACTGCTCGCCGGCAACCCCGAGACCATCGAGGACGGCTTCACTCTGGTGCGCAGGGAGTTCCCGACGGCTATCGGTCCGGTGGACCTGCTGTGCCGCGACGCCTCGGGCGCGGCGGTCGCGGTGGAGGTGAAGCGCAACGGCGAGATCGACGGCGTGGAGCAGCTGACCCGGTACCTGCACTACCTGAACTCCGACCCGAGCCTGGCCCCGGTCCGGGGCGTGTTCGTGGCCCGGACCATCAAGCCCCAGGCCAGGGTCCTGGCGGCCGACCGTTCCATCGACTGCGTGGAGGTGGACTACGACGAGCTGCGCGGCATCGAGTCTCCCGAACTTCGCCTGTTCTAGGAGCAAGCGCGGATAGACCGGCGCCGTCACCGGCTGCGGGTACCCTCGAATCGTGCTGAGACGCCTGCGGCAGCGCGAAGTCCGGTACTCGCGGCTGTGGCAGGTCATGGTCGGGCTGGCGGTCGTCCTCGCCGCCCTGATCGCCGGGTGGCAGGTGTACGAGTCGAGCCAGGACTCCGAGATCCGCGAGGGCGCGGTCGTAGCGGGAGTGGACATCGGGGGGCTGGAGCCCGAGGAGGCGGTCACCGCGCTCGAACCGGTCGTTCAGGAAGTAGCCGAGACCACCGTCGAGCTGCAGTTCCTGGATCAGACCATCACCGTCACCGCCGCCGAACTGGGCATCTCCCTGGACGCGGAGCAGACCCTCGCCGAGGCTGACAACCCTGCCCCGCCGGTCGTCAGGCCGGCCGCATGGCTATACGACCTCTTCGCCAGCCGGGAGGTCAGCCCGGCCGTGACGACCGACCTCGGAACCCTGGCCACCACCGTCGATCCCTACACCGATCCCGAGACCCCCCGGATCGAGCTGGACCCTGACACCGGCGCCTTCCATCCGGTGCTCAGCACCGACGTGCCGGTGCCCGACATGGAGCTGCTGGCCGAACGGCTGGAGGAGGCCGTGCTCCAGAACGCGGGCGGCACCGCGGTCGTCGAGGTCCCGATCGCCGGGATGGCGCCGGCCGATCCGATCGCCGTCGCTCTGGCCACGGCTCTGGCCGTGCGGGCCAACGACATCACCGCGGGCGGGGTCACAGTCCAGTTGGAGGGCACCACAGAGGTGTTCGGCATCGGCGAGCTGCAGATGCGCCACTTCCTCGTTCTAGAGGGTGAGCAGCACGACACGCATCTGGCCCTCGACCCGAGGATCGCGGGCACCCTGGCCAGTCTCTTCGTGGGCATCGGCGCCGAGGGGATCCCGGCCACCTTCGGCCTCGACGAGGAGGGCGACGTCACCATCTCCGACGGCATGCCCGGGTTCAAGTGCTGTCACGAGACGGCCACCGAGGCGCTCCTGGCCGGAATGATGGAGGGTCAGGATCCGGTGACGCTGCCGGCCGGGCCCGCCCCGCATCCCCGGGGCCGGGAGTGGGCCGAGTCGATGGGAGTCACCCACCTGGTCGCCGAGTTCACCACGCCCTTCACGCCGGGCCAGGATCGGATAATCAACATCGCCCGCATCTCGGAACTGACGCGCGGCGTGATCATCGAGCCGGGTCAGCGCTTCTCGGTCAACGGGTACGTCGGCCCCCGCACACTCAACAACGGGTTCGTGCCGGCTGCGATGATCCTGGACGGTGTGTTCGTGGACTCGGTTGGCGGAGGGATCTCGCAGTACGCCACCACGCTGTTCAACGCGGCCTTCTTCGCGGGACTGGACTTCATCGAGTACCAGAGCCACTCGATCTATCTCAGCCGCTACCCCTACGGGCGCGAGGCCACCGTCTCGTACCCTGCCCCCGACCTCGTGCTCGAGAACAACACGCCCTACGGGGTGATGCTGTGGCCCACCACCGGGGACAGCTCGATCACCGTGCGGCTCTACTCGACGCCCTGGGTCCTGTCCGAGCAGACCAACCAGTGGTCCCAGCCCCGGGGTACGTCGTGTACCCGAGTCGTCACCGAGCGCACCCGGACCTGGCTCGAGGACGGGCGCAGCGAGACCGACACCGTGCGGGCCCTGTACCGCCCCGAGGGCCTCAACTGCGACGGAACCCCGTCGGTCACCACAACCACTACGACCATCGCGCCGGAGTCGACCGTCCCTACGGAGGGAAGCGAGCACGAGGGTGAGCGCGAGGGCGAGGGCGACCAGCTCGAGCCCATCGACAGCGGCGACGACTCCCAGGAGGATGAACCCGCACCCAGCGACGACGAGACTGGCAGCACGCCAACCACGACCATTCCGGACGGGTGACCATGGGATCCGGCGCCGAGAACATCGACAACATCGACAACGCCATCGACGAGTGGTGGGACCGCCGGCTCCGGGACAGGCCCGCCCTCGACCGCCTCATGTACTCGGCATCGGAGGCAGCCAACCACTCGATGCTCTGGTACGCCCTGGGGGCGGCACAGGCCGTCGTGCGCCGTGACGCCCGCCCCGCCTGGCAGCTGGGCGTCGCCCTGCTGGGGGAGGCCGCGCTGGTCAACGGTGTCATCAAGACGGTCGTCGGCCGCCGCCGACCGGTGTTCAGGGGGCCGCGGCCCCATTCCCTGCGCCAACCGCTCACCAGCAGCTTCCCCAGCGGCCATGCCAGCGCGGCCATGGTTGCCGCCTCACTGCTGTCGCGCCGCAGCCCCTGGGCCCCCGCGTACTACGGCCTGGCCCTGATCGTGGCGCTGAGCCGGATCCATGTGCGCATCCATCACGCCAGCGACGTGACCGCGGGGCTGGCAGTCGGCGCCGTGCTCGGCTCGGTGGCGCGCCGGCTGCTGCGCTGAGAGGATCGGTTCGTGCAACTCGAAGGTGCGGTCGCGGTCGTGACCGGTGCCGCCAGCGGCATCGGGCGCTGTCTGGCCCGGGCGCTCGCGCTCGACGCCGGCAGCGTGGTGGTCGTGGTCGACATCGACGGGCCCGGAGCGGAAGCCGTTGCTGCTGAGATCGCGGCGGAGGCCGGACCGGAAGCGGCAGCCGGGCTCGCGGCCGGTATCGACGTAACCGACGAGGACGCGGTCGTCTCGCTGATCGAGCGGGTCGAGTCGAGCCTGGGCCCGATCGAGCTGTGGTGCGGCAACGCGGGCATATCCCGCCTAGGCGGGGTCGAGCGGCCCGACGGCGAATGGAACCACGTCTGGGACGTGAACGTGATGGCTCACGTGATCGCGTGCCGCCATCTCGTGCCCCGGTGGGTGGAGCGAGGATCGGGCCACCTGCTCGTGACCGCCTCGGCCGCGGGGCTGCTGACGAACTTCGGGACCGCCTCCTACGCGGTCACCAAGCATGCTGCCGTGGGCCTGGCCGAATGGCTCGCGATCACCCACGGTGACGACGGCGTGAGGGTCTCGTGCCTGTGCCCCCAGGGTGTGCGCACGCCGATGACCGAGAACGAGGGCGCGGTGGCCGTGGACCAGGTGAGGGCCCTGGGGCTGATGGAGCCCGAGGCGGTGGCCGCGGTGACCCTTGAGGCACTGCAACAGGATCGGTTCCTGATACTGCCGCACCCCGAGGTGGCCACCTACGAGCTCCGCCGGGCCGGTGACCGGCAGCGCTGGCTCGACGGCATGCGCAGGATGCAGAGGCGCCTGCTGGGCTCCTGACCGGCTAAGAGCGAGCGCGGATAGCTCACAAGCGGCTCGCGGTGCGGCGCTGTCACTCCCGCTCTTGTTCGCTTCGCTCACGGGCCGCTCGGGCCACGGCCTCGCGCCGTATGCGCCGGACTTGCGTACCTATCCGCTCGGCCTCTAGCGGGCGGAGGGGGCCAGGGCCCTCACAACTTCGAAGGCGTCGACACCCTCCGCCGGCAGAACCATGGGCGCAGGGCAGGTCACCCCGTTGTCGATGAAGCGCTGGATGTGCCGGCGGCACTCGTCGGGCGAGCCATGCACGAGCAGCTCGTCCACCACCTGCTCGGGGATCTTCTCCAGCGATCCCCTCCGGTCGCCGGCGTCCCACTGGGCCCAGTGCTCGCCAAGGGCGTCGGTGCGTCCGAGCCAGGCGTGGAAGGCCCGGTACACCGGCACATTGATGTAGGCGGCCAGCAACCGCCGTCCCGTGGCCAGGGCGGTCTGCCGGTCGGACGTGGGCAACACGAAGATGCGGGCCACGACCTCTGCCGTCGGGCTCTCGTCCCTGACGATTCCGCAGACCCTTGCTGCGTCGGATGGCGACAGCCAGTTGATGATGGCGCCGTCGCTCTCGCGGGCCGCGAGGCGCAGCATCCGCTCCCGGAGGGCGGCCACGAAGATCGGCACCGGCTCGTCGACATGAACCCCGAGTCTGAACCCCCGCACCGAGAACGTGTCGTAGTTCTCGGTGACCTTCTCGCCGCTCAGGGCCGCTCGCAGGAATCGGACCGTGTCCTTCACCCGCTGGTAGGGCCGATCGAAGCCGACCGCGTTCCAGTGGTTGACAATCACCTCCGAGGACGTGCCGATGCCGAGGACGAAGCGTCCCGGCGCGGCCGCGGCCAGCGACGCAGCCGACTGGGCCAGCAGGGCCGGACCGCGTGTGTAGGCGGGCACGACCGCGGTGCCGAGCCGCAGGGCCGGCGCCCAGACCGAGGCGAGAGCGAGGGTGGTGAAGCCGTCGAAGCCGTTCGCCTCCGACGACCAGACGTCGGTGTAGCCCAGATCGACGAGTTCCTCGAAGAGCGGACGCTGGGCGTGCAGGGGGCCCATGAACGGGACCGTGACGCCGTATCTCTGGACAGGGGCCTGGCTCATGCGGAAAGGATGTCACACCCCCTAGCCATGATGTCTACATGACCGATCAACTGGTTCTCATAGAAATCGTCACCGGTGGCCAGCCCGATTCGCAGCAGAGCTGGCAGCTCGACTCCGCCACTTGCGAGATCGGCCGGCGCGGCGTGGCCCGGGCCCGCAGGGCCCTGCGGGCGGCCCGCACCCCCGCTGAGGTCGCTACCGTCGACGGCAGCGACTTCCCCGCCGCAGCCTGATCCCGGGCGCGAGCACCCAATCGCACCGGCCGCGCACCGGCCGGGTGCCACGGTCAGCCGAAGCGAGTGCCCCACCTATGGGTCGCGGAGGAGCATGCATTATGGGGAGCAACTGTGGATCGCGGCATCGGTGCCGTTGGGCGGGAGTGCTCGTGCTGGTGCTCGTCAGCTCCTGCAGCACCCCGCCAGTAGTAGCCACGACGGGCGGGGATGTGTCGGTCGGCACGGACGACGAGCTCCAGTGGGCTCCCAACGCCACCGTCGAGCGGGTGGTCGACGGCGACACCATCGACGTCCTGATCGGCGGCCGTCGCGAGACGGTGCGTCTCATCGGCATCGACACTCCCGAGTCGGTGGCGCCCACCCGCCCGGTGCAGTGCTTCGGCAAGGAGGCGTCGCGGCACCTTGAGGCCGTGCTCCCCGCCGGGACCGAGATAACTCTGGTGCGCGACGTCGAAGCCCGTGACATCTACCAGCGTCTCCTCGGCTATGTGGTGCGATCGGACGACGGCCTGTTCGTCAATCTGGAACTGGTCGCAGCCGGCTACGCCGCGGTGCTGAACTACCCGCCGAACGATCATTATGCCGACGTCCTGGCCGGGGTCGAGGCGGACGCGATGGCAGCCGGTCGCGGCTTGTGGGGCCACTGCGGCGGCCCCGACGTTCCGTTGGACTGAGGCTGGCTCACGGCCGGCGCCGGATCGAGTGAGGTGAGGGCCACCAGTGAGATACCGTCAAGGCTGTGGAATCGCTGGTGGAGCGCCTCGGTCACGCCCCTGACGCCAAGCTCGTGATCGTCAGCGCGGACCGCATCGGCACCACCCACTCCTCCACCGCCGCCGGCTACCGGGCGCTGCGGGAGGGCGCGGCCACGACCGGCACGATCGTGATGCCGGGCGTGTGGGCACGCCATGCGGCCGAGCTCTACCGGGGCGAGGATCTCGGGGTCCACCTGACTCTCAACTCCGAACTCGACTGCTTCCGGTGGGGGCCGATCACCAACGCCCCCAGCCTCCTCGACGGCGACGGCGGGTTCCCCAGGACTCTGCAGGACCTGTGGGACCATGCCGACCTCGACGAGGTCCGGCGCGAGTGTCGTGCGCAGCTTGAGCGGGCCGTGCTGTGGGGTTTCGACGTAACCCATCTCACCACCCACATGGCCGCTTTGCAGCAGCGCCCGGAGTTCTTCGACGTGCTGCTCGACCTCGCGGTGTCATTCGACCTGCCGGTACGGCTGGAGGGCCCCGAGGCCGAGGCCAACGCCGGATTCCCGTTCCGGTCGCTGGCGCAGTCCGAGGGCATCGTCTCCCCCGACCACTTCCGGCTCGTTCGAGGGGACGCCAGGGACCATGTGTTCGAGCAACTGTCCGACCTGGCGCCGGGGGTCACCGAGCTGTCGCTGTGCCCCGCGCTCGACGAGCCCGAGATACACGCCATCGATCCCTCCGCGGGCGGCCGGGTCGATGACCTCGCGCTGGCCGTGTCCCGCGAGATGGCCGACCTGATCGAACGATCCGGTGCGGCCGCGGTCGGATACCGCTCCCTGCGCAGCGCGCAGAGGAGGGCCCGGCACCGGATCTGACCGCTGGCCAGCGGCCGAGCGGGGACTACCGCAGCGCGGCCAGCGCCTCGCGGAGAGTGCTCGACCTCAGCAGCGGGCGCCATCCGTCGAACAACAGCACCTGGTTGCCCTCCAGCTTCATCCGGCCCGACATGTAGGCCGCCTCCACCGACAGCTCGCCCTGCCAAGCCTGCACGAAGTCCGGGTACGTCCAGCCGGCCACCAGGTCGGGCTGCGGGTGGCGTCCCGCCGACAAGCTCACCCGGGCGGCCTCGACCGTGGCGTGAAACGCGGCCGCGCCACCAGGCGCGCCGCTCACGGTGATCTGGGCCACCCCGTCGGCCGCGGCGGAGGCGTCGACGGGCGCCAGAGCGGTGGCGACGGCCTCCAGCCACCCTTCCTCGAGGGGTTCCGGAGCCACGTCAGCCTGAGTCGCCGGCCAGCTCCGGCCGCAGACCCTCGAACAGGTCGCGCTCGGGCAGCGTCGGTGGACGTGGACCGCGGGCCAGCACATAGTCGTCGTACGGATGGATCGATCGCTCCACCTCGGCGGGCAGCCCGAACCAGAACGTCGACTCCGGGTCTATCTGGGTGGCGTGGGCCAGCAATCCCTCGATGCGCGCGTCGATGAACCCGTCCACGGAAACCTGGGTAGTGATCTTGTCGTCGGTTGACGGACGCTTGAACCACCAATCGTTGTACGGCGACTCCAGGCCGAGATCCTGGAACGCCTGGTGGCGCTCCTCGATGCGCTTGCGCGACCACAGCGTGTAGTACAGCTTGGCCGGCGCCCAGGGCTGGCCCAGGTCGGGGCGGTACGCAGGGTCGCCGGCCCGTTCGTAGGCGGGAATGGAGACATCGTGGACCCGTATGTGGTCCGGATGCATGTAGCCGCCCTGATCCTCGGGATAGGTCACGATGACGTGGGGCCGGTAACGGCGGATCAGGGCCACCAGCCGGGCCACCGCCTCCTCCAGGTCGGCCCGGGCGAAGCAGTCGGGATGGTTGTTGGCCTCCGATCCCTCCATGCCCGAGTCGCGATAGCCGAGCATCTCAACCTCTTCGTAGCCGATCACCTCCGCGGCTCGGGCCAGCTCCGCCGCTCGTATCTCGGCCAATTGCTCGGCCATGGCGGGATCGTCCAGGGCCGGGTTGAGGATCTCGCCCTCCTCTCCCCCGGTGCAGCACACGAGCACGGTGCGGACGCCCTCGGCGTGGTAGCGGGCGACCGTGGGCGCGCCCTTGGACGCCTCGTCATCGGGATGAGCGTGGACGGTGAGGAGGCAGAGGCGTTCAGCCGGATTCGCCATAGCCGGTGAAGCTACCGCTGCAGCGCGCCCGAGCGGGCCACGACAGACTTGCCGGCTCGAGCGCTCAGGAGGCCGGCACCGCCGATTGCAGCGGCTCCAGGACCATGGCCGTGTCGTCGTCCCGGTCGGTGAGCAGCCAGCCGCAGATCTCGGCCAGGCGCCCGCGCCCCTCGTCAGGGCCGCTGGCGATCAGCGCGTCACCGGGCTCAAGCCTGACAATCCCGTTCGGCCGGTACCGGTACTGGCCGCCGCGCCGGATGGCCAGCACCGTGAACCCGGGCTCGATGTTCATCCTGAGATCTCCCAGCGTGCGGCCGTCGGCCTCGGAGCCCTCAGCCACCGGTACGTGCACCACCACGTCGTCGCTGTCGCCGAGCGCCACCGCCAGAATCGGGTGGATCTGCTCCTGGCGCTCGATGATCCAAACCATCTGCTGGGCCTGGTCGCCAAGATCCTCGGCCGCTTGGGACAGGTGCAGCAGCCCCCGCAGGCCCGGCTGGTCGACATTCTCCCGGGCCGCTCGCAGCACCCACTCCTCCAGACGGTCCTTCATCTCGTCGAGACGGTCCTCAAGGTGGCGCACCTCCGCGGCCAGGCTCTCGTCGCGCAGCACCAGCGCCGAGTAGGCCAAGCCGACAGCCACCTCGGAGAGATCCTTCATCTCGACCAGCACCTCGGTGGCCCGCCGCAGATCTGAGGCTCGCGGGCCGGGCGGCTCCTCGGGCGGGGACCACTCCGGCGATCCCGCCAGCGTGCGCAACTCGACGATCCCGTCGGGTGATCCTCTCAGGAACAGCACATCGTCGGGCACGAGCACGGTGTCGCCGCCCACATCGGTGATCCACTCCCGCTCGCGGCGCACGGCCATCACCCGCATGCCCATCTTGGCCGGCATCTCGTGGTCGGCCAGGTGCCGGTGAGCGAGCAGCGACCCGTCCGACACAAGCACCCGGTGAGAGACCTCCTCGGCCGCGCTCAGCTCGGCCACCAGCTCGGGTGGGATGCCGATCCGGTGGGTGACGATGCGGGCGATGTCAACCGCGTCGTTGGCGATGCGCTCGATGGCGGAGACCACCTGGAGCACCGACGACATACCGTCGGCGTCGCGAGGATGGCGCACCGCCAGAATGCAGACCGCCCTCATGTCCTGCACGAGATCGCTCATGCGCTCCTCGAGTTCGCTCACCTCGTCGGCCATGTCGGGATCACCGAAGTACAGCGCCGCATAGGCGAGGTCCACCATCAACTCGGAGGTGTCCTTGGCCTCCGCCAGCATCTCCCGCAGATTGCGAGGTCTGTCTTCCATCAGGTCTCTCCGGGAATCATAGGTATCGCAGTGCCCGTCATGCCACGCCCACCACGACGACGGCGATGATCAGGGTGAAGGCGCCGACGAGGTCCAGCGATGAGGTGACCATCGGGATCCCGTATGTGTCGGGGTCCACTCCGAAGCGCACCGCCCCAAGCGTCCCGTAGTAGGCCACCACCACGATCAGCACAGTGGCCAGCAGGCCGCCCAGCACGGCCACGCCCAGCAGCTCGGCGAGCGACGGGCCGGCGTGGCCGGTCAGGCCGCCCGCAATCGAGGCCACCAGTCCGAGCAGCCCGAACACCGGGATGGCCAGCGCGAAGGTGGTGGCGAGGTCGACCCGCGCCGCTCCCGACGGCACGGCTGACGGCCGGGCGAGTCCGAGATGCAGCTTGGTGGACAGCCGGCTCGACAGCACGCCGCCGAGCGCGCCTGCGGTGGCCAGGTACCCCGGCAGCAGCACGAGCAGAACGGGGAACTCAAGGAAGTCATCGATCCGCTTCTCCACCGTGATCCCGGCCACCAAGTCGAGTAGCCCAGCGACGGTCAGCACCGGAAGCGACTCCCGCATGATGGCCCGAAGCTCCTCCAGCCGGCTCCTCAGTCCCCAGAGCACTGAAGCGGCTGCCACCGCTGTGAGTGTCCACGCGATCGATGGCGTCAGGACGTTCACACCGGCGAGTTCGGCTGCCACCACCAGCGAGGGAAGGGTCACCACGTCGCCGGCGACCGTCACCATCGGAGCTACGACATTGTCGAGATCCCAGCCGTAGCGAACCGCTCCGGCTGTGGTGGCCAGGGTGATGGCCAGCACGACGAAGGCGGCCAGCAGGCACCCCATCGCGGATATCACCACAAAATCGGCCAGGCTCATGGTCGGCGAGACGTTGAAGGCCAGGGCCGTTCCCTTGGCCATCACCGCCAGCACCACGCCGAGGACCAGGCTCAGACCCACCGACGCGATGGCGTTCTGCATCATCGGTGAGTCCCGGCCTCCTGAGCGGTAGGTGCCGGCATGGATGGCCGTGCCGAGCCGGCTGCCCAGCGCGCCGAAGATGTTGCCCTTCACCGCGATCGCAGCCGGCACCAGAAGGAGCAGGCCCGGCAGCTTCTCAAGGGTGTCGGTAATGGCCGCGAGGATCAGGCCCGCCACCAGGCTGGCGACGGCCGCCATCACGAGGGCGCCGAAGGCGCTGCGGACCGCGAGCAGGTCCCGCGCCCAGCGTGCTGCCGCTCGCCTGAGCGTGACCGGGATGCGACTGCGGGCAGCCATGGAGAAAGTGTGCTCCGTCGGAAAGGGCTTCGGCGCGATCCTGCCCCTGCCGTCGCGTAGAGCGTGTGCGGCTGGCTACGGTTCAGGGCGTGGCAGTAATCGCTCTGGTCAACCAGAAGGGCGGCGTCGGGAAGACCACCACCGCCCTCGGCCTGGCGTCGGCCGCATGGGCACGGCAGATTCCGAGCGTCGTGATCGACCTGGATCCTCAGGGCAACGCCACTACCGGCCTAGGCGTGTGGGAACCCGCCGCCACCGTGGACGAGGCCCTGGAGTCTGACCGGCCGGGAATCCTTGAGAACCTGGCGGAGCCGTCGGGGTGGCCCGACACCAAGGGCCTCCCGCCCCGGATCGTTCCCTCCACGCCGGCACTGGCCGGGCGGGAGCGCCAGCTGCTCTCCGACCCGGTGGGCGCCCAGGACAGGCTCCGAGTCGCCCTGTCAGGGCATCAGAGTCTGGTACTGATCGACTGTCCTCCGTCACTCGGCCTACTGACCATCAACGCGCTGTTCGCGGCTGACGCCGCCCTGGTCGTGACCGAACCGAGCGCGTGGGCCTCCGACGGCGTCAGCGAGATCCTGCGGACCATCGATCGGGTCAACGCCAGGAAGCCGGCAGGACTGGCCGTCGCCGGCGTAGCCGTGAACCGCCTGGCCCGAACCCGGGACTCTCGCTACTGGCACGAGCAGCTGGTCGCCGACCACGGCCGGTTGGTCCTGCCGCCTGTGCGCCTGAGGGCGGCCGTGGCCGAAGCGGCGGCCCGCTCCCTGCCGATGCACGCCCTTCCGCCCCGCCGGGGCGCGGCCGAGGCGTGCGCCGAGTTCGACGAGATCTACGATCGTGTTGTCGGCGAGGAGCGCGAGAAGCGTCCGGAGGACCCCAATGGCTTATGACCCGCAGCGAGACCGGCCCCGGCACCGGCCCAGTCCCCGGGAGGCTTCGGCCGTCGATTCGATCCTCGACACCGAGGTGACCTCGCCGCCGCGACCCGCACCCGAGCCCGATGCCGTCGCGGCGGAGGGCACACCGCCGGCAACCGCGGGCTCCTGGAGCGACCGGCTGCTGTACTCCGCAGGAATCTCCACCCTGCTGGGCGCGGGAGCCGCGCTGGTGACTCTCTGGTGGTTGTGGAGACGCTTGAGACGCTGAATCTCAGCCCGCGAGTCTTACCAGGCACTCCTCCTCGGCGGCTCGCAGTTGCGCCCGTCGGAGGTTCTCGGCCTGACCCTCCGGGCAGTGCTCGGCGTATGCGCAGTAGCCGCAGAGCGGGCCTGGCTGGGGTGGGAAGTCGTCGACGTCACAGGCGTCCGCGATCGCGCCCCAAGTCGACTGAAACCGGCCGACCGCGTCGCCGATCTCGACAGGTGTCACCGCGGTAGCCACGATCCGCTGGCCCAAGTACAGCAGCTGGGCCCTGACCGGCTGCTCGCCCGTCTCCTCGGCTACGGCCGCCGCATAGAGCAACACCTGCTGCAGGCGCTCGGGGGCGTGGCGAGCCGTGGGGGCCCGTCCCGACTTGTAGTCGCTGACGACGAGACCGTCGTCCTCCCGCTCGAGGCGGTCGACCACTCCTCTGAAGGGCACGTCGCCCAGAATCACCGACACCTGCTCCTCGGTGGCCTCCACCGCCACATCAGCCGGGTTCTCCAAGTGCCACAGACCTTCGATGGCGCGCCAGGCCCGCCAGCGGAACTCCCGGGCCTCGTCGTCGCTCAGTTCCAGATCCCGGTAGTCCTCGCCGCCGGCCAACTCGGGCCATGCCGCCCTGGCGATGCGCTTGGCCTCGTCCTTGCTGCGCCGCGTGGGCTCCCTCTGCATCAGCAGTTCCAGCACCCGGTGGGCGAACGTCCCCACCAGGGCCTCGAGTCCGGGCGGCTCGGGGAGGCGCTCCACGTAGCGGAACCTCCACCTGCGGGGACACTGCTCGAATGTGGACGCACCGGACGGAGACAGCCGCTGGGGCGGTGCCGGGGCGCCGTCGCCATCCAAGGCACCAGTTGCGCCCGGGTCGAGAATGTCGCCCGGATCGAACTCGAGCTGCATGCCGCTGTTCTAGCTCACCGGTGTGACGCCGGCCCGGATGCCCGGACGTGGCGAGTGCCCGACGATGCCAGCTGCTCAGATGTCGAGGGTCGCCTCGTCCACCAGCGACGAGTTCTCGACCAGGTAGTCGCGGCGCTGGGCCACGTCGTTTCCCATAAGGACTTCGAACATGTCGGCCGCGGCCTGGGCCTGCTGGGCGTCGGCCATCGTGAGCCGGCGCAGGGTCCGGGTGGCGGGATCCAGCGCGCAGTGGCGCAGCTCGTCGGTGTTCATCTCCCCCAGACCCTTGAACCGCTGCCACTTGATGCTGTCGACCTTGCGCCTTCCCCGGGTCAGCTCGGCGGTAAGGCGGTCACGTTCCTCGTCGGAGAAGGCCCGGTAGGTCCGGTCCCCCACTCGAGCGGTGTAGAGCGGCGGCTGGGCCGAGAAAACCCGGCCCTGAGTGAGCATCTCCCTCATGTAGCCGTGGATCAGAGTGAGCAGCAGGCAGCGGATGTGGCTGCCGTCGACGTCGGCGTCACAGAGGATGACGATCCGGCCGTAGCGGGCGGCCCCGATGTCGAAGGCATCTCCCGCACCCGCGCCCATGGCGGTGAAGATGGCCTGCGCCTCAGCATTGTCGAGCACCTGTTTGGGGCTCGCCTTGGCCGCGTTCACGATCTTGCCCCGCAGCGGCAGTATGGCCATGAACTCCGAGTCCCGGCCCCGCTTGGCCGGACCGGCGGCCGAGTCGCCCTCCACTAGGACCAACTCGGCTCGGTCACCGTGGATGCGGCAGTCGGCCAGCTTGTCGGGCATGCCGGTCGAGCCGAGGCTGGCCGCCTTGCGCTTGGTGTCGAGCATCTGCTTGGAGGCGACCCGGTTCGTCACCGCGGCGGCCAACTTGTCGCCTATGGCCTTGACCTGGGTCCGGGGTCCACCGCCGGGCTCGAACCACTCCTTGAGCTGCTCATAGGTGACCCTGGCCACGATGCCCTCGACCGCGGGCGTGCCCAACTCCTGCTTGGTCTGACCGCGGAACTGCGGCTCGGAGAAGGTCACCTTGACCGCGGCGACCAAGCCCTCGCGCACATCGTCCTTGGTGGCGTTGGTCTTGCCGTTTCTGGCGCCCGCGCCGCCGCGGGAATCGCGGGCCAGCCGGGCCAGCTTCCGGTTGTCCTTCAGCAGCACGCTGTTGACCACTCGCGTGAGCGCCTTGTCGAAGCCGGCAAGGTGGGTGCCGCCCGAGGTAGTGGGGATCGTGTTCACGAAGGAGACCACATCGCTGTCGTACCCCGCTATCCAGCGCAGCGCGATGTCGACAGTGCACTCACGCTCGACTTCGGTGATCTTGCCGTCGACGGGGACCTTCTCGGTGAACGTCTCGATGCCGTTGGCGGTGATCACACCGCTCACGGCGTCCTCCCCGGCGCTCTCGGAGCGCTCCCTCACCATGTCGGCAAGCCCGCCCCTACTCACGAAGACGAAAGGCTCGGCTGCCGCGCCCGGGCGGCGGTCGTCCACCGTCATCTTGAGGCCGGGAACCAGGAAGCACATCTGGCGGACCCGGCGGCGCACCTCGTCGGCGTCGATGCGCGCCTCGGGGTGGAACAGGGCCATGTCAGGCCAGAACCGGACGGTGGTGCCAGTCGCCTTGGTTCGCCGGTTCACGGGCCGCACATCGCTGCCGACCCGGAACTCGCCACCGACAAAATGGCCGGGCTCCTGGTTCGAGAAGCTCAGCTCGTTCACGTACCCGTCGCGGCGCACTTCCACGTCAAGGCGGGTCGACAGGGCGTTGACGACAGAGGCCCCGACACCATGCAACCCGCCCGAGGCCTTGTAGGCGCCCTCGCCGAACTTCCCGCCCGCGTGCAGTTCGGTGAACACCACCTCGAGGGCCGACACGTCGCGTTCGGGATGCTTGTTGACAGGAATGCCACGACCGTTGTCGGTCACCTCGACCGATCCGTTGCGATGCAGTGTCACCCCCACTCTTGTGGCGAAGCCGGCGGCGGCCTCGTCCACGGCGTTGTCCACGATCTCCCACACGAGGTGCATGAGACCCTCGGAGCCGTTGCCGCCGATGTACATGGCCGGGCGCTTGCGGACGGCCTCGAGCCCTTCGAGCGTCTCGATGGAATCGGCGTCGTAGGTGTCTCCGGCGTTGGAGTCGGCACCGATGGAATCGCCCGAGCCCGCGGAGTCGGCGGGATGGCGGCCGTTGGCGGCGCCGCCGGGACGAACTGCTCCGTTGGAGGCGCCGGCCCGGGAGGGCGGCTGAACACCGGCGTTCGGTGTCGCGGCGTCGCCCGGAGTCAACGGCAGGGTCATCTCGGTGGACGCTCCAGCCGTCCGGTTCGGGTGTGCCACTGCCTCACCACCTCCCCGGCGCCAGCACATGGATGCGCCGATCGCTGCGCTGGGGTGAGCGATAGCGCGCCGTCGGGTCGACTCGCACGGGCACGGGGTGGGGGTCGATCCTGCGTGGATTGTCGTCCTGTCCCATCAGAGCCAGCATTCCCTCAGCCGGGCCCACCGCGGCGGCTACCACAGACTCGACGGGCAGCAACTTGACCACCAGGACGCCCTGGGTGCCCCTTCCCTGCGTCGGCAACTCGGAGCATGGAGTGACCTTGATCCCGCTCTTGCCGGCGCCCGCGGCAGGGCCCGCGCCGGTTGCGACGACCAGCGCGGCTTCATCGACGACGGCACCGGCACCCACCGGGACGGAGCCGTCGCGCAACTTGATGCCGGCCATTCCCGCCGCGGCCCGGCGCTGCAACCGCACGGAGGACGCCTCCAGGCGCAGGGCCCGCCCGTCGCTGGCTGCAATCACGACATCGGCGTCCTCGGGGGCGGTGAATGCGCACGCCACGCGGTCCTTCGCTCCCAACGCGATCAATGACGACCCCGCCGGCGAGCCGAGCACCTCCTCGGCGTCGAGCCGTTTGATGGTGCCACCGGCCGTGACCATCACGAGCCTGTCGTCCCCGCCGGCGACGAGAGCCAGGACTGTCTCTTTG
Organism: Candidatus Aldehydirespirator sp.; assembly: GCA_965221605.1. Classification (GTDB taxonomy): domain Bacteria; phylum Actinomycetota; class Acidimicrobiia; order Acidimicrobiales; family Aldehydirespiratoraceae; genus Aldehydirespirator. The sequence continues at coordinate 101,704 of CBDCSK010000008.1, read as the reverse complement.
GGGTCCAAGTCGAAGACGGCGGAAGCATCGACGCCCCGCAGCCGGTTGGACGCCTCCTCGATCTCGCCTCCGAGCACGTCGAACACCCGCCCGGCCGATGTGACCGCGGCCACCGGCGAGCCTGTCGAGGTAGCCACCCTGGCGGCGATCAGATCGTGACGCCCCGGCGACGCTCGCCGCTGCACCTTCAGAGAGGACCGTCCGATGTTGCCGCTCGTCGACACCGTTACCACGCAGGGAAGATCGGGTCCCGCCTCGACCGGCTCGAACGAGGCCGCGGAGCCACCGTCACCGCCGGGGCGGCTGGCGGACTCTCGCTCGAGCACTTCAACCGCGATGATCCGGCTGCGCCGGGGCCGGCCGTGATCCTCGACGATCCGTCGAAGCTCGCTCCGCACGATGGAGCGCTGGCGGCGCCGGCCGGAGAGGATTTCCTTCAGGTCTTCGATGTCGGCTCGGAGCTGGGCAGCCTCATCGTCGAGCTTCTGGCGCTCCAGCGCCGTGAGCCGCCGAAGTGCCATGTCGAGTATGTGGTTCGCCTGCACCTCGGTTAGCTCGAAGCGCTCGATGAGCCCGTCACGGGCCTCGGCGGCGTCCTGAGAGCCTCGGATCAGCGCCACCACCTCATCGATGTTGTCGAGGGCGGCGAGCAGGCCCTCCACGATGTGAAGCCGCTCGCCGGCCCGCCGCAGTCGGAAGCGGGTGCGACGCACCACGACCTGGAGGCGGTGGGCGACGTAGTGCTCGGACAGCTCCCGGAGCCCGACGGTGGTGGGCACGCCGTCGACCAGCACCACGTTGTTGACGCTCACGGCCTCCTCAAGCGGCGTGAGCCGGTAGAGCTCGGAGAGCGCAACGTCGGCGTCGACTCCCGGCTTCAGGTCGATCTGCAGGCGTAGGCCTTCCATGTCGCTCAGGTCGGCGATGCCGGCGACGCTCTGCAGCCGGCCCGCTCCGGCTAGTTCGGTGATCCGGGAGACCACCCGTTCGGGACCAACGAGATGGGGCAGTTCGGTGACGATCACCGCTTGGCGGCGCCGGGTCACAGCCTCGATGCTGACACGGGCCCGCACCCTGACCGATCCCCTGCCGGTGTCGTAGGCCGCCTTCAGGCCCTCGTCGGAGACGACGATGCCTCCACCGGGGAAGTCGGGTCCGGGCAGGACCTCCAAGAGCTCCTCGGTTGCCGGCCTCGCCTTGCGCCTCCGGGCCGGCTTGGCGCCTCCTGTCGACCGTGCGTCAGTGGCCGCGTTGCTGGGCTGCTTGCTCATCACCAACTCGATGGCCTCGCCGACCTCGGCAAGATTGTGGGGCAGCATGTTGGTGGCCATGCCCACGGCGATACCGGCCGTACCGTTGACGAGCAGGTTGGGCAGCGCCGCAGGAAGAACGGCAGGCTCGATGTCCTCGCCGTCATAGGTGGGCCGGAAGTCGACGGTGTCCTCATCGAGTTCGCTCACCATGTCCATGGCGGCCTCGCTCAGGCGGCATTCGGTGTAGCGGGAGGCGGCCGGCGGGTCGTCGAGGCTGCCGAAGTTGCCCTGGGGATCCACCAGCGCAACCATGCGGCTGAAGTCCTGGCCCATACGGACGAGGGTGTCGTAGATGGCGGCGTCGCCATGAGGGTGGTAGCGGCCCATCGTGTCACCCACGACCCGCGCCGACTTGCGGTACGGGGTGCCGGGTCGCAGGCCCATCTGCAGCATCGACCACAGCACCCGGCGCTGCACCGGCTTCAGGCCGTCCCGCACGTCGGGGATGGCGCGGGCGGTGATGACCGACAGGGCGTAGGCGAGGAACGAGTCGCTCATCTCCTCGGCCACCGGCACGTCGTCTACATGACGGGCCGGGACGGGGTCGAGGGTCGCGGTCGTCAGTTGCTGTTGGGGTGACACAGTCGTCTCCGGGATCTTCTTCTTGAGGCTCCTCGTGCGCAGCGCGCCGCCGTGGGGCTCGCCTGACGGGGACTCAGGTGCGGCTCACCGATGGAATCGAAGGTAGCGGCTGAGGCTTGGAATATCGGTGATCCTTCGGGCATCCTCAGGCCGAAGTGCGGCTCTAGCCAGCCGAGCGAGGATGGCCACCTCGAGTCGGGACGTGCCATCCTCGCGCTGCTCGCCAGCACGGTCGCCACGAACCTCATCGCTGCCCAACAATGGGGGGACCGCGGCCCGTTGAACCGACCCCGATTCCGGCCTTGCCGGTCGCCAGCACGTCGGCGTGATCGAAGCCCACGCTGCCATTCATCCCACCTACAGGTCCGACCACATCGAGATCCTCCATCCCGCCGCCACCGGGATCGGGGCCCCGCGGAGCGGTGGACCAAGCGATTACCCCGTAGGCGTCTACGTTGCGCACAACACGCCGGTTGCTCCGATGCAGCCACAGGTGGCAGCGATTGCACAGCGCAACGAGGTTCTCGATGTCCGTCAGACCCTCATCGGCAAAGAACTCGTCTACGTGGTGGAGTCTGCACCGGTGCATCGGAGCCCGGCACAACACGCATCCACGGTCGCGTAGCGCCACGGCCACGTACTGGTCGAGGGTCGCCAGCCGCCGCATGCGACCCAGCCACAGCGGCTGGCCGTTCCCACCGAAGATGGCGCCAACCAGCCGATCGTCGGGCGAGATGCTGTCGAGCACCGTGGGAGGCACTGGCCCGACGCCGATGATCTCACACGAGCCGTCTCGATCGGTTCCGTCCACGACTCCCGCAGTCACCGCGATGATCCTGCCCGGCGGTAGACGGCGAGTCCCCCGGGGACCGTCCTCGGCCGTGAGCGGCTCGTAGGTCAGCGCATCCCGTCCGGTGCAGAGTTCGAAGACGGCGTCCATAGTGCGCTGCCCGTTGCTGCGCACTGCGTCGGGAGTGCCGTCGCGTCCGCCGTCCTTGCGCCACAAGTAGTCCCTGCGCTCGTCCACCGCCTGCTCCAGCAGGCCGAAGCTGACGGGATCCATCTCGCCGTTGAGCACTCCCATGCCGTCGCTGCCGACGAACAGATCGGCCTTGCGGCTGTTGCGCTGTCCCTTGAGCAGGTCACCACCGGCCGCGGGATCATGCCGCTGCGCGAACCTCCGAGCGAAGCGGCTGAACGACCCGGCGTCCCGGGTCGTAGCCTGATACAGCAACTCGTCGGATGCGTCCACAACGCCCGCTCCGCACTGTCGGGCCGCGGCTCCGAGAGCGAACACGCTTTCCAGCGGCAACTCCCCGCTATCGACGAGCCGACCAACGTTGGGCATCTGCTCCACCTGACGGGCCACGTCAGTCACCCGCCTCGCCGACCGCCCCGACAGCTTCGCCCCAGCAACAAGCGCCTCACGTGCCGAGCCGACTCTCAACTCCTCCAACCCGCTGACGGCACGCAGCGTCAGCGCATCAGCCAACGCCTTCAGGCGGCCCGCCCCCCACACCACCCGGCACAACTCGTCCTCGCCCAACCCCTCCAAAGACACCGAGCGCAGGACCTCGCAGGCCATCTCTAACGTGTCTCCCGGCGAGGAGTCTCCAAGCACCCCATCGTTGTCGAGCCGAACACCCTCGCGAGCCCCCGACCCTTCCCCGGGATGCTCGCTGCCACGAGTCAGAACACCTGTTCGCTCCATGACAACAACTCTATCCACCCCGTATGACAACACAACCTGATACATCATATAATTTCTCAATATTGACTATAAATCTTCCGAAGCTAGCAGTCTGGCGTGCGATCAAGGGGCCAAGCTCGACAGCCGGAGGCCTCAAGCCGAGGCGGGCACCAGGACGCGGTGGTAGACGGCCCGGACGGCCAGGGCCTCTCGCAACTCCTCGGTCATGTCCTCGGCGAACTCCGACCGGTATGCGGCGTCGAGCACGACCGAGACCGCGAACTGCAGCCCGGAGAACAGGCCGATGAAAGCAGACACCAGCACCAGAGGCCGGGTGAACAGCAGATCCTCGCCCCACAGAGGGATCTGAACCGCCCATGACTCCCGCCACGTCAGCTCGGACAGCGTGGTCCAGTCCAGCAGGGTCGCCTCCCGCACCGTGAAGATCCCGAACAGCACGTAGAAGAGCGTCACGATCAGCGCCACCAGCATGATCTGGATGCTCTGGGCCACGAACAACAGCAGGCTTACGTTCATCCGGGCTCTGCGGCTCAACCGCGGCGAGTCGGGCGGCGCGGCCGAGTCCCCGGGCACCAGCGGCTCAACCGGCGTGCCCGCACACCGGGACCGCACATCGGACCACGATGAGAACCGGGCCAGGTCCACTGCCAGGCGCCGCACCGAGATCGTCACGAACAGCGTCCCCACCGCCACGAGCAGCGCAGCCACCATCCCGAAGTAGGGAAGCGTGAAGTCGTGGGCCACCTGCCACATCTCGGCGTTGAGGAAGATGAAGCCCGAGAACACCAGCAGGATCGGCAGCGACTTGGCCAGGAGCGTCGTCATCCGGCCGACCTGGCGACCCAGCTGCCCCAGAGACCACCGCACCATCGGAACCAGCCCCCAACTGGTGACGAGGTAGGCCACGCCGAGCACCACGACGTTGACCACCACGAAGAACCCGGCGTCCTCGACGACAGAGCCGGTCGCGCCGAGCCCGGCGAAGATCGCCGGCAGCCCGAGATACGCCAGGATCTCCCACAGGCCGACCCTGTCGGGCAGTTGCCCCAGGCGCCGGCCGCGCAACCGGTTGACCAGAGCCACGGCCGCAACAGCCACCGCCAGGCCCAGCGCGAACACCCCGGCCTGGGCCCAGCCGCGCCACCGGTCGCCGAACACCAGGAAGAACTCCAAGAAGACTACGAAGGCGAGAAACGGTGTCGCTCGGGTGAGCACGTCGGTGCTGGCCGAGTAGTCGTGTATCAGGTGCGGCAACCCCTGCCGGACGAACCATCGCTCGCAGCGGTCTCTCTCGACGGCCACTTCTCGACCGTCACCGGCCGGCTCTCCCGTGCTCACCGGCGCGAACCCTAATACCGGTACTTCTCCGTATCGTGGGGTGATGGACCTGCAGACCCTCATCGACCGGGCCGAGATCACCGACCTGCTCACCCGCTACGCCCGGGCCGTCGACCGCCAGGACTGGGAGCTGTTCCGCAGCGTCTTCACACCCGACGCCCGCATCGACTACACCCAGGTCGGCGGTATCGCCGGCGACCTCGACACCGTCGTCGGCTTCCTGCAAGAAGCCTTGACCGTGTTCGAGGCCATGCAGCACCTGATCTCCAACATCGACATCGCCTTCGACGGCGACGAGGCCAAGGTGACGGCCATGGTCTACAACCCGCTGAAGCTGCCGAACACCCCAATGTGGGCTACCGGCGGCTGGTACCACCACGAACTGGTCCGCACCGCCGAGGGGTGGAGAAGCCGCTCGCTGTTGGAGGAGGCCAGCTGGTTCGACGGCGTCCCCGAGCCCGCCAAGCCCTCGGGCGAGGACCCGGCCGCATAGGGCCAGCGAACGCACCGGCCCGGACCCCGCGAGGATCGAAGCACAGTGCCCGGCCCGCTGCACGGCGTACGCGTCGTCGAGATGTCCGTGGCCGTGACCGGTCCCCTGGCCGTGAGCCTGCTGGTCGACCAGGGCGCGGACGTGGTCAAGGTCGAGGAGCCCGGCTACGGCGACCAGGGCCGCTACGTGGGGGTTCTCTCCGGTGGGATATCGGCCCTGTTCCAGATGTGCAACCGTGGCAAGCGCTCGATCGCGGTGGACTGCACCGACCCTCGGGGCCGTGACATCGTCCTCGAGCTGTGCGCCACAGCCGACGTGTTCGTCCAGAACATGCGGCCGGGCGTGATCGAGCGACTGGGTCTCGGCTACGACACGGTCTCGGCCCGCAACCCCGACATCGTCTACCTGTCGCTGTCGGGGTTCGGCCCCGACGGCCCCTACTCGCACCGCCGGGTGTACGACTCGGTCATCCAGGCCCAGTCCGGGCTGGTGGGCAACCAGACCGGCATCAATGACGAGTCCCCCCGGTTCCTGCGCCAGGCCGCGGCTGACAAGATCACCTCTTATACCGCCGCTCAGGCCGTGACCGCCGCCCTATTCGCCCGGGACCGGGGCGCGGGCGGCCAGCACATCCAACTCTCGATGCTGGACGCTTCGGTGGCGTTCCTGTTCGCCGACGCGGCCGCCCACGAGGTGGCGCTCGACAACGACCAGCCCCATCTGGCCCAGTCGTTCTCGGCTCACCAGCGGGCCATCGCCTTCGCCGACGGTCACGCCGTGGTGGCCGCAGTGACCGACTCCGAGTTCCACGGCATGGCCCGGGCCGTCGGGGTGGACTCGTCGGACCCCCGGGTGGCCACCATGACCGACCGCCAGAAGAACCGGCCCCAGACCAGCGCGGTGTTCCGGGCGGTGCACGCGGCCGCGGCCACCATGCCCCTGGCCGAGGCGGTGGAGGCGCTCGAACGTCACGAAGTCCCCTTCGGGGTCGTGCTCGGCGTGGAGGACATCGCCACCGACGCCCAGACAGTCCACAACGAGATCTTCACCGAGCACGAACATCCTCACATGGGCCGGATCCGCCAGCCCCGGCCCGCCCCCCGCTTCTCGGCAACGCCGGCCGAACTGCGCGAGCCGTCCTCCCCTGCCCACGGGCAGCACACCGACGAGGTGCTCGAAGAGTTGGGTTGGTGCGATCGGATCGACGAGCTGAGAGCCGGCCGCGTGATCAAGTGAACGACACCACCGAACCCGACGCTGACGGCCTGAAGCGGGCCGCCTACCGGCGAGAGGTGCTGCAATTCGACGAGTGGCGCGAGCAGCTGGAGCGCAACGGGGAGGCGCCCGCCATCCCGGCCGCGACGGTGGTCGTGCTGCGCGACGGCCCAGGCGGCCTCGAGTCGCTGATGCTTCGCAAGAACTCAAGGCTCGCGTTCGGCGGGATGTGGGTGTTTCCCGGCGGCCGCATCGACGACGCCGACCATGACGGCACCGGCGACCTGATCGCGGCCGCCCGGAACGCGGCGGCTCGCGAGGCCGGCGAGGAGGCAGCCATCGTCCTCGACCCGGCGGACCTGGTGCACTTCTCGTACTGGATCCCGCCGCCGCTGGCGCCCAAGCGCTTCGCCACCTGGTTCTTCGCGGCCGAAGCGCCGTCGGAGGACGTCTGCATCGATGAGGGGGAGATCGTCCGCCACGAGTGGATGACCCCGCAGGAGGCCAGGCGTCGCCGCGACGCCGGTGAGATCGAGCTGATCGCCCCGACATGGGTGACACTCCGCACCGTCGGTCAGTTCGACACCGTCGCCGGCGCCCTCGAAGGCCTCGGCCGGCGCCCTTCCCGCCGCTACGAGACCCGCATCGGCCGGGGCGAGCACGGTCCGGTGTCGCTGTGGCACGGCGACGCCGGATACGAGACGGCCGACCCGTCGGTGCCCGGTCCCCGCCACCGCCTGGAGATCACCCCGGACGGCTACCTGTTCGACGAGTCCGGCTACTCCGACACCGACTAGCCGACCGCAGCCGCCGGCCGGGCCAGCAGATCCTCGATCAGGGCGACCAGCTCCAGGGGCCGGTCGCCCTGGATGGAGTGGCCGGCGCCGTCCACCACCACATGGACGGTGCCGGGCAGACGCCGCGTCCACTCGGCCACGTCGGCGTCGTCGATCACGCTCCAGGCGCCGCCCTGCCAAAGCGCGGTGGGCGCGGCGATGCGGGAGACCCTCTCCCACAGGCCGTCGAAGGCGATCTCGGCGCCGCCGCCGGCCTTCCAGTCCCGCATCGGGTCGTAGTTCCAGGTCCATCGGCCATCGGCCATCTCGTGGGCGTTGTGAAGGACACCCCGACGCAGTGACGACTCGCTGCGGGTGGGGTTGTGCTCGATGGTGCGCCCCAGGATGGCCTCGAAGCTGTCGAAGTGCTGAGGGCCGTCGACGAAGGCGATGATGGGCTCGGCCTTCTTGTGATCGGTGCCCGGCGTGACGTCTACGATACCCAGCCGCGGTACCAGATGGCCATGATCGGCGGCCAGGCAGATGGCGGTGAGGCCGCCCAGCGACATGCCCACGACGGCCTCGGCGGAGGGCGCCAGCGCCTCCATCGCCACGGCCACGTCGCCGGCCATGGACGCCGGACCGTAGTCGTGGGCCGGCCGGTGGTCGGAGTGTCCGTGGCCGGGCAGGTCCACGGCCACCAGGGGCCGCCCCAGCACCAGCGCCACCGTGTCCCACGTGTGGGCGTTCTGGGCGCCGCCGTGGATGAGCACCAACTCGGGCTCTCCCGTTCCCCACACCAGCGCCGACATTCGGAGCCCCGACGGCAGCTCCACCGACTCCCGGCGAACGGTCGGAGGGCCGGTCCATTCGATCCCGTACTCGGCTGCGTTCTCGGCGAACAGCCCGAACTCGTCGTAAGCGACCATCCGGCGATGCTAGAAGCCGAGCGGGTAGGCCAGCGACTCCGACTCATACGGGCGAGGCCGTGGCCCGAGCGGCCCGTGAGCGCAGCGAACAAGAGCGGGCGATGCTAGACGGGCTCGCTCTGCCTCCGGCGGCGGGATGTCCGGCCCGAGACCACCGGCGGATCCCAGCTGAACCGCCACGCAGCCACGGCGGCGCCCGCGACCAGCCACAGGACCAGCACGCCCAGCCGGTGCCACTCGACGGCCGGCGCCTCCGAGAACGGGTTCATTGCCTCGCCGAAGGCCAAGCCGAAGTGCTTGAGGGGGAAGATGTCCCCGAGCAGATCCAGCCAGCCGGGGGTCTCGCTGCCGAACGGCACGAAGATGTTGGAGATGAACGCCATCGGCAGCAGGGTGGCGTTGGCGACGGGCACGGCCATGGACACCGATCGGGCGACCGATGCGAGAGCCAGGCCCAGCGCGGCGAAGGAGGCCGAGCCCACCGCGAAGGACAGGAGCATGGCCGGCACCTTGGCCGCCTCGACGTTCACGCCGTAGACGGCCACACCCAGCACGACCATGGCCGTCACTCCCAGCGCTGCGATCCACACCGCCGACACCACCACGCCGCCGAGATAGGTCCAGCGGGGCATGGGGGTGCCCCTGACCCGCTTGAGGATGCCGAGCTCGCGCCGGCTGGCCAGGTTGATGCCGATGCCGGTGTAGGTGGACGACGCCGCGGCGAACACGGCCAGGCCGGGCGTGTAGAACTGGCTGCTGTTCACCCGCCCGTAGACGGTGTCGAAGGCGTCGTTGCCGAAGATGGCGGTGAACAGCACCAGCATCAGGATCGGGAACACGAGAGTGAAGAAGGCGGCCACCGGCGTGCGCCAGAAGATCCGGTTCTGGTGGCGCGCGCCCCGCCACAGCGATCTCATGAGTCGCTCCCCGCCTCGTCGCGGTCGCCGCCGTCGTCGTCCACGAGGCTCAGATAGACATCCTCGAGGCTCGGGGTCGAGACGGTCAGTCCTTCCAGTTCGATGCCCCGCTGGGCGGCCCAGCCGGTGAGATGGGCCAGATCAGCGGTGGGGGCGTCGGTGGTGATCTCGACATAGCGGCCGCGCCCGATGATGTCCCCCGAGACCGGGGCGAGCAGGTCCGGCACCGGCTCGGATCTGTCGGGCACTACGAAGCGGATCAGCGCAGAGCCGGCCCGTGCCCGCAGCTCGGCCGGCGTTCCCTCCGCGACGATGCAGCCCCGGGCCAGCACGGCCACCCGGTCGGCCAGGTTCTCGGCCTCGTCGAGGTAGTGCGTGGTGAGCAGCACCGCCCGCTGCTCCGACGCGAGCCGCTCGACCAGCTCCCAGCCGCGCCGCCGGGCCGCGGGGTCGAAGCCGGTGGTCGGCTCATCGAGGAAGACCACGTCGGGGTCGCCGGCCAGCCCGAGAGCCATGTCGATGCGCCGCTGCTGCCCTCCCGACAGGCTCGAGATGCGGGCGTCGGCCTTCTCGTCCAACTCGACGAGATCGATCAGTTCCTGGGCGGGAACCGGGCGCGAGTAGGCCGCTCCGTAGAAGTCGATGGCCTCCCGCACCGTCAGCTCCGGGTCGATTCCCGAGGTCTGGAGAACGATGCCGATCCGGTCCCGGAACGACGGGTGTGCCGACGCTGGATCGGTGTCCAGTACCCGCACCGTGCCCGAGCTCCGGGTGCGGTGCCCCTCCAGGATCTCGACGATGGTGGACTTGCCCGCGCCGTTGGGGCCCAGCAGGGCGAACACGTCACCCCGCTCCACCTCGAACGACACGCCGTCCACGGCCCGGACCGCGCCGTAGTCCTTCACGAGATCGCTCACCGCGACGGCCGGGCTCACCGGTGGAACGCTATCGCCGACCAGGAGCAGGCGCGAGTCGTGTCCGCTCGGCCGCCGGAGCGGGCACCATATGGGGATGAGGCCGCTGCCGGGCATGGTTCCCATCGCCGAGTACGCCAGCCGCTGGGAGGCCAACGTGGCCGCGGCCCGGCTCAAGGAGGCCGGTTACGAAGCTGCGGTGCTCGTGGATCCCGCCATTGAGGTGGCACCCCACCATGTCACCAACCGGCTCGCCGTGCTGGTGGTTCACACCGAGGTCGCTGATCCCGCGGCCGAGCTTCTGGGCCTTGAGCGGCCCGACGTCGAGGCCGAGCACCTCGACGCCGCCTTCCACCAGCGACGCTTCGCTGACCGCCCCACCTGGGTGCGCTACCTGACCTGGGCCCTGATCATCGCCATCCCCGGACCGATCGCCATCGCGGGGCTGTTGCTGCTCTGGACCGTCCTCCGCAGCATGTTCCCATGACCCCCGCATCGACCTCCGGAGCCTCCCGGCACCCACAGCTACTGCCGTAGGATGACCCGCCCATGACGATCACGCCCATCGATCCCCGGCCCCTCGACATCCTCGACGGCGACTTCTACGTCAACGACCCCTACTCCCGCTACGCCTGGCTGCGGGAGAACTCGCCGTGCCATTGGGACGACATCAACGAGCTGTGGGTGATCACCCGTTACGACGACATCGTCGCCGTAGAGAAGAACAAGAGGCTGTTCGTCAGCTCCGACCGTGAGAAGGGCGGCTACCGGCCCAACCTCCCCGCCGACCAGTCGATCATCGGCACTGACGATCCATTGCACCAGGCCCGGCGATCGCTGGTGTCCCGCCGCTTCACGCCCAGGGCTGTCCAGCAGTGGCGAGGCCACATCACCGAGGCCGTGGACGGACTGCTCGACCCTGCGATCGAGCAGGGTCGAGCAGAGATCGTGGGAGAGTTGGCCGCTCCGCTGCCGGCCAAGATGATCGGCTTCCTGCTCGGCTTCGACGACGACCTGTGGCCCAAGCTCATGCACTGGTCGGAGGCGACGATCTCCACCGGCGGCGGCCCGCGGTACCGCACCCCCGAGGGCACCGAAGCGGTGATCGAGTTCAGGGACGCCTGCTCCGACCTGTACACCGCCAAGAAAGGCTGCCCCGCCGGCGACGTGATGTCCCGCTGGATCGAGGCCGAGGTCGACGGCGACGGCCTGGTGGGCGGCTCGGAGTTCGGGCTGGCCCAGATCATGTCGGACTGCCTGCTGGTGCTCGACGGCGGCGCGGAGACGACCCGCACGGTGATCGCCCGCACGCTGCTGGACCTAGCCGACCGCCCCGAGGCCTGGGCCGCGCTCAAGGCCAGCGCCGACCTCGAGGTCGCGGTGGAGGAGTTCATCCGCTGGGTAACCCCCATCCACAACATGTGCCGGACGGCGACCGCCGACAGCGAGTTGGGAGGCGAGACGGTCCGCAAGGGCCAGCAGGTGGTCATGATGTACCCGTCGGCCAACCGCGACCCGGAGCACTTCGACGACCCCGAGAGCTACGACATCGCTCGCAGCCCCAACAATCACATCGCCTTCGGCTTCGGCACCCACTTCTGCCTGGGAGCGGCGCTGGCCCGCCTGGAGATCCACATCTTCTTCGAGCGCCTGCTCCAGCGGGTGGCCCGCGTCGAGCGCGTCGAGGGCGCACCGCAGGTGGACATGCCCAATGCCTTCGTCCACGGTCTGCGCGAGGCCCACCTAGCCTTCACCCCGGCCTGACCGGACTGCTCACGCCGCCGAGACCGCAAGGAGTCGCACCATGTCCGCATCCCCGTCGAATCTCTTCAGCTACACCGGCAAGAAGGTGGTGCTCACCGGGGGCGCCAGCGGTGTGGGCGCGGCCGCCGCCGAGCTGCTGGCCACCGCCGGCTGCACCGACCTGACCGTGCTCGACCGCAACGAGCCGACGGGCCCGGCCAGCGCGTATGTGGCCGCCGACCTCAGCGACCCCGACTCGATCGACGCGGCCTGCGAGGCGATAGGCCCGGGAGTGGACGTGCTGTTCAACAACGCCGGCGTGGCCGGGGTGCACTCGTCGGACTTCGTGATGCGGGTCAACTACCTGGGGCTGCGCCGCCTCAGCGAGGGGCTGCTGCCCACGATGAACCGGGGCGGCGCCATCGTCAACACCGCGTCGGTGGCCGGTCAGCGCTGGCCCCAGCGCCTCGCCGAGATCACCGAGCTGATCGCCGTCGACGGCTGGGACGAGGCCCTGGCCTGGATCGCGGAGCACGGCGAGCTGGTCGACCCCGCGCCCTACGAGTTCTCCAAGGAGGTCGCCCAGGTGTGGACCATGCACGGCTCGCGCCGCAGCTACCTCGACTACGGGGTGCGCACCAACAGCGTCTGCCCCGGGGTGATCGACACTCCCCTGCTGCACGACTTCCGCCGCCACATGACCGAGAAGGTCATCGACTGGATGGTCGACCAGTCGGCCGGGATCCTGACCCCCGTCGACATCGCCCGCACCCTGGTGATGCTCGGCTCCGACGCCAGCGCGGCCATCAACGGTCACAACATGGTCGCCGACCACGGGTTCGTGGCCTGGTACACCACCAACCAGGTCGACTTCGCCGGCCTGGCCTGACCCGCGACCCGTCGTCTACGAGTCGTACTGGCGGAGCTCGACCTCGTTGCCGTCGGGGTCGCGGACATAGACCGCCGAGCCCCAGCCTCGGGCCCCGAAGACCCGCGGGGATCGGCGAACCAACTCGACATCATCGTGGGCCACGATCGACTCCACATCGCCGGTGACCCACAGTGCGAAGTGGTTCAGGTTCTCCCCGCTCCGGTCGGTCTCGAAGAGGTCGATGATCGTGCCCTCGTCGATGCGTACCGACACGAAGGGCGCGTCGCCCGCCTTCCACTCCTCGTACCGCTCCGGCTCCAAGCCGAGGCGATCGCAGTACCAGCGCATGGACCGCTCGGCGTCGGCCACGTTCAACACGATGTGGTCCAGCCCCCGAACGGTCATGGCTGGACGGGCCCCTGGGGCTCGGCGACGTTGATGGCGAAGGCGAGCATGGTGTAGTAGCCCACCAGCGTGGTCAACTCCACCACCCCGGCGGTGCCCAGACGGTCGAAAGCCGCGGCATAAGCCGTGTCGGACACTCTGGCCGTGGCGCACATCTCCCTCACGAAGCCGACGATCACATCGTCGGGTGATCCAACGGCGCCGTCACCGTCTCGTAAAGCCTCGATCGTCGCATCGGCCACGCCGGCCGCTCGGGCCAGCCCGACGTGCGTGTCCCACTCGAAGGCGCAGGCGTGGGCCACGGCCGCCGTGATGATCGCCAGCTCGCGGTCATGGTCACTCAGCGCGCCCTCGTAGCGGATCTCGTGGCCGAGCTCGGCCGCGGGCCGGGCCATCTCGGGCACGTGCAGCATCACCTCGTAGGGGCGGATCATCGTGCCCCGGCTCTCGACGATCCAGTCGAACACCGCCAGCTGCGCTTCACTCAGACCCTCTCGCTCGGCAAGCAGTGGAACTCTGGACATCGGTTGCTGGGTCGCCATGGACCCATTATCACACCGCGCCCCGGCCTCTCATGCAACGTCGGCGCCGTCCCGAATCGGTCCCCGCACACCTGTCGGGGTATGGTCCGAACGGCACTTCGGCACTCGGGAGGCAACCATGAGTTCGTGGATCCTGATCAGCGGCGGAACCGTGATCGACGGCACCGGAGCACCCGCGGTCGACGGCAGCACCGTGCTGGTGAAGGACGACACCATTGAGGCTGTCGGCGCCGACATAAGCGACGACCTGATCCCCCGCGGCGACGACGTGGTGCGCATCGACGCCACCGGCAAGACGGTCATGCCGGGCCTGATCGACGCCCACTGCCACACGTCCTTCGGCGAGACCCGGATGCAGGAGGAGCAGGACCTCTACACCAGCCACGAACTGCGCACCCTGCGCTCCGCATGGAACGTCACCAAGGTCCTGAGGGCCGGGGTGACGGGGATCTCCGATCCCGGCGGCAGCTACTTCATCGGGGTGGGCATCCGCGAGGGCATCGCCGAAGGACTGATACAGGGGCCGCGGATGACCACCGCGGGACGGTTCCTGTCCACCAGCAACGGCATCAGCGACTGGTACCCGTCGTCGGTGGGGGTGCCCGACTCCAGCATCGGCAAGGTGGTCAACACCGCCGACGAGATGGTCACCGAGGTCCGCCACCAGGTCAAGAACGGCGTGGACCTCATCAAGATCGGCGACAGCGTGCTCGGTGACTTCGAGGCTTTCTCACGCGACGAGGTCAAGGCGATGTCCGATGCCGCCCACCGGCTCAACAAGCGCATCACCATGCACGCCCGGGGCTCCAACAACGTCGACTCCGCGGTGGCCGCCGAGCTCGACTGGATCATGCACGGCAACACCCTGCGGGACGACACCATAGAGCGGCTGGCCGACTCCCAGATCCCGCTGGCGCCGGCGCTGCTGCTGCTGGGCAACCTGGGCGAGTTCGGGCAGGCTGCCGGGGTTCCGGCCGAGACCCGCAGCGCCTATTCCCGCCTCCTCGACGACACCGCCGGGTGCCTCAACAAGGCCCGCGAGGCGGGGGTGCCCATCATCACCGGCACCGACACCGGGTTCGCGGCCACCCCCTACGGCGACTGGCACGCACGCGAGCTCGAGCTGCTGATGCGCTACGCGGGGATGAGCGCCCTCGAGGCCATCAAGGCGGCCACCCACGACTGCGCGATCGTGCTGGGCACCGAGAACGACGTCGGCTCGCTGGTCGCCGGCAAGGGTGCCGACATCATCGTCGTCGACGGCGACCCGCTCGCCGACATCCGGGTGCTGTGCGACAAGAAGCGCATCGAGACGGTGATCCTGCGGGGCGAGGTGCAGGTGTTCGACGACGAGGTGCTGGCCCAGCGCCGGCCCTTCGACCGGGCCCAGCACATCTGCCCGTCCGACATCACCTACGACCTGATCTTCAACGGGGGCGGCGCTGACCAGCCCGACCCGCGCGACTTCGACTCCGACGGCGAGCTTGAGCTGCTGAGCCAGCTCGACGAGCTCGCCAGCACCGCTGCCCTAGAGTCGAACTAACAAGCCCTCGATGGCCGGCATCCCCCGGAGGTGGTACGCGCCATGATCCAGTACCCGCTCGGCGCGGCCGGAACCTTGACCCGCGTCCTCGAGACAGGCGGGGGCGACAAGACGATGCTGCTCGTGCACGGCGTCGGGGCGCGGGCCGATCGTTGGCGCCTCAACCTGGAGGGCTTCGCCGACGCCGGCTACCACCCGTTCGCGATCGACCTCCCCGGCCACGGCCTGGCCGCCAAGGGCGGCGGGTTCGACCACTCGGTACCGAACTACGCGACGTTCGCCCGCGCCGTGCTGGACGAGGTCGGGTCGGACCGCGTCTACCTGGTCGGAACCTCGCTGGGCGGCCACATCCTGGCCACCGTGGCCTGCGAGATTCCCGAGAGGGTGGCCGGGCTCGTGCTGGTCGGCACCCTGGGCATGGCCCCGATAGGACAGGAGGCCCGGGAGCGCACCGCTGGCCTGATCGGTGACGCCTCGCCCGAGATGGTCGACCGCAAGCTCCACAGCGTGCTCCACGACGACAGCCTCGTCACCGCGGACCTGCACCGCGAGGAGGTCCGCATCAACAACTCGCCGGGGGCGGCCGAGTCCTTCGAGCGCATCTCCTACTACTTCGCCAACCACATCGACGATCACGTCGTGGGAGAGAGACTGGCGGCCGTGTGCGGCGACGTGCCGGTCCTGCTGGTGTGGGGCCGCGAGGATCTGGGCTTCCCCCTGGCGATGGGCGAGGCTGCCCATGAGCTGCTGGCCGGCTCGCGCCTGGCGATCATGGACGACGCCGCCCACGCCCCCTACTTCGAGCGGCCCGAGACGTTCAATGCGATCGTCACCCAGTTCCTCGCCGGTCGCCTCGGCGAAGAACCGCTGGACGGCGTCGAGCTGCGCGGCTAGCCGAATCGGGCGGCGCCCGAAGGGTGCAGCCCGACAATGGGCGTGCTCGCCGGTACCGCTAGGGTGCCGCCCCATGTCTGCAGAAACTGACGACCTCCTGCGACGCATCGACGAGACCGTCGAGGCCGAGCACATCAAGTTCCACCCGCTGGTCAGCGCCATCTGCGAAGGGAACGCCTCCCGGAAGTCCCTGCGGGGCTTCGCCCGGCAGTTCTTCTTCGTCGGACCCAAACCGAACCCGCGGCCGCACTGCGCGGTGTACGCCTACGCCCCGGAGGGCGACCCCGACATCGAGCACCTCTGGTTCGGCGACGTGCTGATGGAGGAGGCCACCGGCAGCCACTCCGGCACCGGCCACCACCTCCAGATCTACTTCAACTGGTGCGCCACCCTCGGTCTGTCCGCGGAGGAGATGATGGCCACCGACGCCATACCGGAGACGGCCGCCTTCGAGCAGTGGCGCTACTTCAACGCCTTCAAGGGCGACTGGATCGCGGCCATCGCCGGAATCGCCTTCATCGAGGGCGCCTCGGCCAAGCGCAACGACATGCTGATCGAGTCGTTCGTGAAGGACTACGGCTACACCAAGGGCTCCGAGGGGCTGACTTACTGGGAGATCCACGCCTCGGAGATCGAGGAGGACCACGGCGACATCGGGCCGGCCATCGTGCGCCGCTACGCCAACGACGACTACACCCGCACCCGGGTGTGGAACGCGGTGCGGCGCAGCATCGACCTGCAGTGGCTGGCCTTCGACGGCATGTACCGGGCCTTCTTCGAGGACGACCCCCGCTACAAGCGCTGGCAGGAGTAGCCCCGCTAGTCCCGGCTAGTCCGGTCCGGGCTCGCGGCGGGAGCGGTGGCCCAGAGAGACCGAATGGGCCGCAGGTAGAGGCGGTCGCCGACTGTTAGGTGCTGCTGGCCGGTATGGAGCAGCACTCCGGCGCGGAAGTCGCCAGGGGATGCGGCGTCGAGGCGATCGCGCAGCCAGGCCACATGCCGCAGGTCCTCGGCCCGCGGCGAACTGGTGGCTTTGATCTCCACGGCCGTCACCGCGCCGTCGGGGCTCTCCAGAAGCAGGTCGACCTCTCGGCCGTCGTGGTCGCGATAGTGGTGGGCCCGTTCTGCCGGGCGCGACGCCGACAGCTGGCGGACCATCTCGTTGACCGCGAAGCTCTCGAACAGCGGCCCGGCCGAGGGCGATGTCGGAGCGGTCAGCGAGTTGGGGCCGACGCCTAGGAGACTGGCCGCGAGCCCGGTGTCGGTGACGTGGATCTTGGGTCGCCGCACGGCGCGCGACGGCAGACGACGAGACCACGCAGGCAGGCGCTGCATCAGGAACACAGTCTCCATCCAGTCCAGGTACGACTCCATCGTGGCCCTGTCGACACCTAGGCGGCTCGACACGGCCTGCACGTTGAGTTCGCTGGACGTGCTCGCGGCGATCCAGCGGACCAGCGGCGCCAGTACCGACCGGCGTCGCAGGTCGCCGAGCGCAACGACATCGCGTTCGATGACCGTCTCGAGGTAGCTCTCGAACCAGCCTGACCGCAGTCCGCTGCCCATGGCCACGATCTCGGGGAATCCACCCCGGCAGACCAGGCTCATGCAGGCGCGGCGACCTGAGCGTGGCGAACCGGCCGGTACCGGAGCACGGGCCGGCGTTTCGAAGCCTTCTATCCAGTCCCAGACCCCCGGTGCCGGGCACTCGGCTAGTTCAGCTTGGGACAGCGGCCACAGGCGGAGGATGCGGACGCGTCCGGCGAGCGACTCGCTGACCGTGGGGACGGTGAGGAAGTTCGTCGAGCCGGTGAGCAGGAACCGGCCCCGGGCAGGGTCGGCGTCGACGATCTGCTTCAGGGCGCGCACCACGCGGTCACCGCCGAGCTGGACCTCGTCCACGACCAGCGGGTGGGCCTGGTCGAGCAGGAAGCCGTGGGGATCGGCCACGGCGGCGTCACGGATGGCCTCGTCGTCGAGTGACGCGTATGTTCCACCGCGCTGGTCCGCCAGCAGTCTCGCCAACGTGGACTTGCCGCACTGTCGAGGACCGTGGAGAACCACCGCGCGGAAGCCGTCCAGGGCCTCGTGCAGACGGGGCAGCAGGTGGCGGGCAACGATCTCCACGTTCCCCAGTCTAGCTGCTAATACTAGATCTTGAGGATAGATAATCTAAGTTTTGTAGACACTCTGATCCTAGTTTCTTAGTACAGACCGAGCGCAGCCCAGCCACACCCGCAGCCGCTCCGAGCAGCAGCGGCGAGCGAGCCTGGAGACCTACGTGTTCCCCCGGCTCGGGGCCAAGCGTGTCGATCTGATCACTGTGGGTGACATCCTCGCCGTACTCGCCGATCCGTGGACTAGCCGACCCGAGACGGCCCGCCGGCTCGCTCAACGGATCTCCGCGATCCTCAAGTGGGCCATGGGCGCGGGCTACCGCACCGACGACCCCACCGCAGCGGCGGTCGCTGCACTGCCTCGCCACACCGACGAACCGCAGCACCACCGTGCCCTTCACCACAGCGACGTTGCCGCGGCGTTGGAGAAGATCCGGGCTGGCGGTGTCCAAGAAGACCGTGGAAGCGTCCATGGCCCGCCAGGGCCTCCAGGGCCGCTCGCCGCGCCGGCGGCGGCGGGGCCTGACCCGCCCCGACAAGGCGGCCGCGCCGGTTCCGGACCTGCTGGGGCGCGACTTCACCGCCGAGCGGCCCGACCAGAAATGGGTCGGGGACTTCAAGCAGGTGAACACCGACGAGGGGCCCGTGTTCCTCGCGACGGTCGAGGACCTGTACTCGCGGCGCATGCTGGGCTTCGCCCAGTCTGACGCCTACCCGACGGCGCAGCTCGCCACCGACGCGATCAACATGGCCGCCGCAGCGCGAGGCGGCCACGTCGAAGGCGTGATATTCCACACCGACAAAGGCTCCCAATACACCTCAGAGGCGTTCGCTGAGGCCTGCGGGCGCCTCGGCGTCACCCAGTCGATGGGACGCGTCGGCTCAGCGTTGGACAACGCCGCCGCGGAGTCGTTCTTCTCCACCCTCGAGCACGAACTCGTCACCAGGCGCCGCTACCTGACCCGAGACCACGCCCGAGCCGACATCGCCGCCTGGATCGACACCTGGTACAACCGGCGACGGCTCCACTCCACCAACAACATGACCAGCCCAATAGAGTACGAACTAGCCAACGCGGCCTAACTGAACCCTCCACGAAACGGGGGGAAGCTCGGAAACCTCTGCAGTTACCGGAGACGCGACCTCCATCACGACGGGACATTGGCAGCAGATGAATCGGAGTTCGCTTGGGTACATTCCGACGGTGGCTCCAACCGACGGCTTCACTGAGTTGCGACGCCGAGTGATGCGGCGGTGCGTGTATGGCCTGAATGCCCTGGCGTTGCGCGACGATCGAGTACCCCGTGACGGCGCCTTCGATGCAGCAGCAGCGAACGGGCTTGCAGCAATCGTTGCTCACTCAGCAAACGGAAGCGAGTACGAGCGCAACCACGGCCGGGTCAAGCCGCCGAGAGCGTTGCTGGCGATCGCCCGTGGAGACGCTGAGACCGGCACAGGCGTTCTAGACAGTGCTGACTTGGGAGTTCTGGACGAGGCAATAGAGACGGCCCAGGCCCTCCGGCATGGTCGAGCGGATGAGGAATGGGATGTGCTGGACGTGAGGGATGTTGATGCGTTGATCTCATTGGACCGACATCCTGCACTTCAAGTTTTGGAACTTGTCGATGGAATGGACTTCGCTGAAGCAGCGGTGGAGCTGTATCGGCAGGAAACTGAGGAGTTCATGCCGTCCCGCCCACAGGATCGTTTGGGGGTGCCCGAACCTACAGAATGCGATTGCTGTGCGCGCATGACTCTGATAACGGAGGGATTCGATGCGTTCGGCATCCACGCAGGCGAAGGAATCTGCATCGCATGCGGTAAGGAAAGAACCTACGAGGACACGGTTCGCGATTACCTCGCTTGGAGGTTCGAAGAACCGAGCTGATTGTGAGCTAACGCGGGGCTCAACTGGTCGTAGCGGGACGCAGCCCCGAACCATCTCAGCAGATCCTCGCTCTGTCGCTCACCCGGTCTGGTTGGCCCCGGCTATGCCGCTTGAGCAGCGGCTTGGTGGTGTGCTTCGTAGGGGCTGGGTTGTCGAGGAGGGTGTGGTCGTAGTTGCAAACCCGCATGGCAGGCCGCCGTCGGGTTGAGCATACCGCTCGTCGCTCCACCCGACCTAGTGTCCTGAGTCGTTAGTTGTGGTGGCTGGTGTGGTATGGTGGGTGTGGCTGCGGGCGGTGATTGGAGGCAGTGGTGGCCAGGGGCCGTCGTGCGGTGGAGGTCGTTCTCGCTGGTGGGGAGCGCGAGACGTTGGAGCGCTGGGTGCGGCGCCGCAAGTCGTCGCAGGCGCTGGCTTTGCGGTGCCGGATCGTGCTGGGCGCCGCCGCGGGGGAGACGAACAAGTCGATCGCGGCGGCGCTGGGGTGCAGCGCGAACACGGTGTCGAGGTGGCGGCGGCGGTTCGCTGAGCGCCGCCTGGAGGGGCTCGTGGACGAGCCGCGGCCGGGCGCGCCGCGCACGGTGAGCGATGAGGATGTGGAGGAGGTGATCGTCAAGACGCTGGAGTCGGCGCCTGCGGGCGCGACGCACTGGTCGACGCGGTCGATGGCCGCGGAGGTGGGCCTGTCTCAGTCCACGGTGTCGAGGATCTGGCGCGCGTTCGGGCTCAAGCCGCATCTCACAGAGGGCTTCAAGGTGTCGCCGGACCCGCAGTTCGTGGACAAGGTCCGCGACGTCGTGGGCCTGTATCTGAACCCGCCTGAGGCCGCGGTGGTGCTCTGCGTGGACGAGAAGACCCAGATCCAGGCCATCGACCGCACCGCGCCGGTCCTGCCGCTTCTGCCGGGCACGCCCGAGCGCGCCACCCACGACTACCGCCGCTTCGGCACCACCAACCTCTACGCGGCGCTCGACGCCTCCTCGGGCAAAGTCATCACCTCGATGACCGCGCGCCACCGCGCCCTGGAGTTCCGCAAGTTCCTGGACCTCATGGACCGCGAGGTCCCCGACGGCCTCGACGTGCACGTCGTGTTGGACAACTCCTCCACCCACAAGACCCCCACCATCAAGAACTGGCAGGCCCGCCACCCCCGCTTCAGCTTCCACTTCACCCCCACCTACAGCTCATGGATGAACCTCGTCGAGCGCTGGTTCTCAGAGATCACCACCAAATGGATCCGCATAGGCACCCACAGATCCACCAAAGAACTCGTCGAGTCCATCCAGCACTGGACCGACCACTGGAACCACAACCCCCGCCCCTTCGTATGGCGCAAACCCGCCGACGAGATACTCGACAACCTAGCATCATACCTCCAACGAATTCCTGACTCAGGACACTAGTGCTCACGCGCGTAAGTCTTGTGGCTGTTGGTTCGGGCAGTAGGTCCATTTGAAGGGTTTGGCTCGGTTGTTGTAGTCGTCGATGTAGTCGAGGATGGCTCCGGCGAGGTCGCTGGTGTGGGCGAACTCGGCGGTGTGGAGGAGCTGTCGGGTCAGGATGGAGAACCACATCTCGATCTGGTTGAGCCAGGATGCGTGGGTGGGGGTGCGGTGCAGGAACACTCGGTGGTGGTCCTCGAGGAACTCCTCGACGGCGGCGGTTGAGTGGGTGGCGAGGTTGTCGACGATGCAGTGCAGCTCGAGGTGGGCGGGCACCAGGGCGTCGAGTTCTGTGAGGAACGCCACGAAGTTCACCGAGCGGACCGAGTCGGTGGGCGCGGCGACGACCTCTCCGGTGGCGCACTCGAACGCGGCGAACAGCGCCTTGGTGCCGTTGCGCTGGTACTCGAACTGCTGCTGCGCGGGGCGGCCCTTGCCGCCGCCGGGGGCGGCGGGCTGCGCCGGCAGGGTCGGGTCGGCGCGGCTTCGGGCCTGTATGCCGGTCTTCTCGTCGACGCTGAACACGGCCCAGTTGTCCGGCGGCCGCAGGTAGAGGGCGCAGATGTCGGCGGCCTTGTCGTCGAAGTCGGGGTCATGCGACGTCATCCAGGACCGCACCTGCCACGGCTTGAGGCCCATCGAGGTGCAGATCCGCCAAACCTGCGAGTCCGAGATAGCGATGCCGAGGTCCTCGCGCATCACCCGGGCCACCTCCGGCATCGACATGCGCGCCTTGAGCCGGCGCCCGCCGAGCTGGCCCGGCTCGCGCGGGCGGCTCGTGATCGTCTTGACCAGAGCCAGCCGCTCCGCGGGGCCATACACCCGCGGCCTGCCCGGCCGCGGCCGGTCCCTG
Source organism: Candidatus Aldehydirespirator sp. (assembly GCA_965221605.1). Classification (GTDB taxonomy): domain Bacteria; phylum Actinomycetota; class Acidimicrobiia; order Acidimicrobiales; family Aldehydirespiratoraceae; genus Aldehydirespirator. The sequence goes on along the minus strand of CBDCSK010000008.1, from coordinate 79,221 downwards.
AGCCCCGCGAGGCCCTCTGAGGCGTAGCGGCGCCGCCACACGTCCACCTGGTTGCGGTTCAGGCCCACCGCCGCGCCGATCACCGGCGACGACAGCCCCTCACGGGCCATCAGCACCACCTTGGCCCGCTGCCAGTCACGCCGCGGCGTCGTCGACGCCGCCACCCGCGCCTCCAGCACCGCCCGATCAGCCTCAGAAACCGCCACTGCCCTCGGCACAGTCATCACAGCATCCTAACACAGCCATATTACTAACGCGAGTATGCACTAGGAGAGTAGTTCCAAGGGGTGGGGGTCCACCATTTGAGGGGTGAGGGTGTCCAAGCTCGGGGTTGTCCACAGGCCCCGATCTTGGAGGATCTCGCCATGAACCCGGACTTGGACGCCCTCGCGACTGCACTGTATGTGCGGATCGACGATTTGTTGGCGGCGAACCCGCAGTGGGCTCCCGAGCGGCCCGCGGTGGGGATCGCGCCGGCGTTGTCGGACGCGGAGCTGGTCACCCTGGCGGTGCTTCAGGCGCTGTTGGGCTTCGATTCTGAGGCCCGCTTCGTCCGCTACGCCCGCACCCATCTGAAGGCCTGGTTCCCCTATGTGCCCCAGCGGCCCGGCTACAACAGGCGCCTGCGCCGCGCCGGCGAGACGATGCCATGTGATCGCGGCGCTGGCGCGCGAGTGCCCGTCGTGGCACGACGACGTGTGGCTGGCGGACTCCACGCCCGTCGAGCGCGGCCGCAGCCGACAGACCCAGCAGCGCTCCGACCTCGCAGGATGGGCCGCCTACGGCTACTGCGCCTCGCACTCAAGGTACTTCTGGGGGCTGCGCCTGCACCTCATCGCCACACCGGCGGGGCCGCCAATCGCCTGCGCGCTCGCCGCAGCCAACACAGACGAGCGCGACATGCGCCTCGAGATGATCGACCGCGCCCAGATCGCCCGGAAGGGCCAGACCCTCATCGCCGACAAGGGATACCGCTCAGCCAGCTTCGAACATGGCCTCAACACCGCCGGCATCACACTCATACGGCCCGCCACCAAAACCGAGCCAGCCCGACCGGGCGGAGCTTCCTCAAGCCGCTGCGCCAGATCATCGAATCGGTCAACTCCACCCTCAAAGCCCAACTCGGCCTCGAACGCCACCGCGGACGCACCCGCACAGGCGTCGCCGCGCGCATACTGCAACGAATCCTCGCCCTCACCGCCGCAATCTGGCACAACCAAACCACCCAACAACCCGGACCCGCCCGCAGCCTCATCGCCTACGACCACTGACCCCTTGGAACTAACCATCTAGGCCGGTGTCTGCAATGGTGCGAAACGTGATCGAGACGCGTCGTTGGCGCTTGGTCCTCTGGCCGCTCCAAGTGTCGGACTGCCGTTTCGCGATGCCGTGACGCCACTTGGAGCGGGCATCGCCGTAGAGAAGGACGAGGCTGCGCTGCATCAAGCGCTGCACATGCTCGTCCCCAGTCGAATCGCGACAGAAGTCCATGTTGACGGCCGAGCCCAGGCTCACGGTCGCGACAAGGGGGCCGAAGCAGTCCCTGTCGATGTGGGGGGCGATCCCCTGTCCAGGCAGGTACTCGTTGATGATCGCCTGTTGGAACGGCCGGTGGGGGTCGAGCAGTTGCTTCGCTTCCTCGGACGCGGCTTCACGCACCATGTTCGACAGTTGTGCCAGCCACTCGGGCAGTGGCCCGATGCGAGCCGTTTCGTCAAGTCTGCGACTGGTGTAGTCGTACTTGTAGCCGAAGTGCATCACACGCCGCGAGAGGTCCGTGAGCCACTCAGAGTCGCCGATATGCGCGAGCAACCCGTCCTCCTGGGAGGCGTCCAAGAAGTCGGGGTGGTACTCGAGCCCCATGGGCGTAGTAGCTGTCTCCGCGTCTATCAGCGGTAGTTGCAGGCTCATGTTCGCAAGATCCAGTGCTCTGCTCGTACATCCCACCGTTGAGGTTGCTCCTCCCAGAATATCTCGCCGTCACCACGGGTGGGGCCCGGGAAACGCCGCCGCACCTGAACATCAATGGCGTGTTGCCTCCTGAGGACGTTGGCCTTCTTGAGCATCCGCTCCAGGTCGAGAAGCGCACCTCCGCTGAGGTCCGCGGTGGTGTAGATCAGCTCGACCGCCCGGTCCACCTCACCGACGGCCCGCTTGATGACAGACGCCCACGAGGCTACGTGAACTGGCGTGACAGCCTTTTGGTGGGCGACATAGCTGAACGTGAAGAGCAGCCGATCAACGTCGGCGAAGTCGACCTCTTCAAGCGACTCGATGTAGTCGGCTGATCTGAAATCCGCACCAAGATGCCTGAGGATCTGTCTGCCGAGCTCTCGCATCATTGGATTGGGATCGAGAGCTCGGTAGTCGACCAGTCGGCGCTTCTTCCGCTTGAGAGCCTCGCCTAGCCCAACGGCCACCGTCGCCGCCCCGGCGCCGACATCAACGACCAACAGGCGCTCGCCCTTCCTCGGTGGCGAGTGGCGCGACTTCTTGTACACCTCGCGAAAGACATCGGCATGACCCCGCTGGTAGTGGAAGGAGTCACACAGCGCATGGGAGTCAGGCGCACCCGGCGCCAGTTGTCCTTGGCGGCGTGGAGACTCGGCTGCTTTCCGCTGCTCACCTGGAGTCTCGCTCCATCGGGACACGATGACCTCGGCAAATGCCCTGTCGTAGTCCATCGCCATACCGCATACCCCTCACCGTCGAAGCTGTCGTTGCTCGAAACCCTCGAAGTCCAAGCCCGCCGGCCGTCAGTCCCGGAAGCCGTGCACGGTGATGTTCTCGATCATGGCCTGATCGAACCACACATCGTGATATGCGCACGCCGAGGGAGCGTCGGCCAGAGCGATACGGGCCCACTCGGTGGTCGGGTCCAGCGACGCGGCCAATCCGATCGGGCGACGGCTGCGGTGCTTGTAGACCCAGCCGGGAACCGCGACCCCGTCACGGTCACACAGCGCATGGACCACCGCCGAGATGCGCACGAGATCGTGCCGGCGCGACGTGAGCCGGTCGTGCCATCGGTGACGGCGAGGGGCTTGGGCGATCATCAACGGCCGCTGCTGCGGGAAGCAGGCCCAACGCTTGACAAACTCGCGCAGGTCCACCAACCCGTTGCGGCCATCACCGACGGCGAGGTGAGCCGGCAGATCAGACGCACACAGCGCCGGACGAGCCGCCGCCGCTGGCACCTCGCTTCGCGCCTGGTCCGCCCGGCCGCAGGCGCTTTCCGAACTCGGCGCTGCATCCCCCACAGTAGCGAGCCTAACGTCGGCCGCCGAAGCGCTCGACCGCAGCAGCGAGCCCGGCCGGGGCACGGCATCAGTCAGCGGACGGAGTGCTGTAGGCTGGCTCGCTTCCCCTCGGACCACAAGAACACCCCTGATGCCGACGCAACGCAGCACGCGAGTTCTGTTCCTCGATGATTCTGGCAAGCCTTCAGCCTCCGACAGTTCAAGGGCAGTCGTCATCGGCGGCTTCTCGATCCCTTCGCAGAACGTGCGTACCCTCGACCGCCGGATCGCTGGCGCCAAAGCCCGGTTCTATCCGGATCGAGGAGATCCCGGCAAGTGGGAACTCAAGGCCCGACGGACTATCAATCCCAATCCATGGAAGCGCTCGAAGAACCGGAACTTCGTCAAGGAGATCCTGCGCATCCTCGGCCAGCTTGACACCACCGTCTACACGGTCACCATCGACAAGCGCCGGCTTCACCACGACATGACGCTGGACACCACGACTCCGCTACAGCTCCAAGCGCTTGTGGAGCACTTCGCCGTGGAGTGCGCTGAGCACCGCGAGACGGGCATGATCGTGTCGGACTGGTCCAACCACTCCCTCGACGCACACGCCAGCGTATGCGTGGCGACCTTCGTGATTTCGCGCCGCCTTTTCCTGCACCCCAGCATGTACTACGCCAACTCTAGGACCTCCCACGCGATCCAGGTTGCAGATCTCGTGTCAGGCATCCGGCGACGCGCGGAGGAGGGCGATAGGAATCTGGCTCTTCGCGTTTTAGGGTGGAGTGAGGGTGTCGAGCAGCGCCCAGTCAGGCTTGCCGGCGTAGAGCAGGGCCCGGATGCTGTAGTTGGTGAAGTTGGTGAACCCGAACGCGGCGCGTTTGACGCGTTTGATGAGGTTGTTGGCGGCCTCGGTGGCGGCGTTGGTGACTCTGGCGGCGTGCCAGTTGGCGATCTGGGTGCGCCAGGTGGAGATGGTGCGGCCGAGCCGGTTGATCTCCGGGGGCAGGCCGGGGTCCTAGAGGTCAGAGCCGAGCTGGGCCACGGTCGCGGCGCCCACCTTGGCGTCGTCGATGTCATAGATCGAGCGCAGGGTCTCCTTGGCGTGCCAGGCGTCGCGGACCTCGCCGTAGGGGTCGCCCGCGTCGAGCAGGCCCCGCAGCCGGACCCGGCCGGAGTCGGTGATGTTCTCAGACGCCGACACGAGCAGTTTGCGGGCCCGATACAGCGGGTCGTGCTTGTGGCCGCGGTGCCCGAGGGTCTGGTTCTGGACTCTGCGGCGGACCTCGTCGATGGCGTCGTTGCCGAGCCGCACGACGTGGAAGGGGTCCGCGACCTGGCCGGCGTCGGGTATCGCGGTGTCGAACGCGGCCCGATACGGGCCCGAGAGGTCCAGCACCGCCCAGCGGATCTCATCGAGCCATTCGCGGGGCCGGCCCAGCAGCCACTCGGTGGGCGCTTTGGCGGTGCGGCCCGGGACTATGTCGAGCAGCTGGCCCCGGCCGACGTCGACGATGCTGGCGGGGCCAGGCCTTGTCTTTGAACCGGCCCCGGCGGCCCATCAAGGTCTCATCCAGTCCCAGAGCCTCGACATCTGAGATCCGCTCGGTGTCGGCGTCGAGCAGCGCTGAGCCCCAGCGCCGCACCGACTCGTTCGCCGGGTGCCAGCTGCATCCCAGTTCTGCGGCGACCTCGTCGACGGGGCGCGCCCTGCCGGCCTGGCGCGTCGCCCAGCGCCCCGCCCGGGCGGTCAGCTTCTCGCGCGGCGGCGCGATCTCAGGAGCCTGCTCGGTGACGGCGCCCACCGGGCACCGCGGCTGTCCGCAGCGCCACCGCCGCCTGCTGCACCAGCCGAGCAGGCCGCCCGAACGCCGGGAGATCCACCAGCTCCACCTCCCGCTCCCCGTTGGACCACAACGGCCCGCCACAGACCTCACAGTCCGGTCTCGACGTCCGTCTGCGGATGTGCACTCTCAGCGGCTCGCCGGACTCGTCGTCGACGCCGAGCACCTCGACGTCGCCGAGTCCCACCAGCCGCTCACAGACGCGCGTAGGGTCGCATTCCACAGGGATCCTCCAGTTCTTCGGCTGCCTTGGCGGCGCCGATTCTGGGGGATCCCTCGCGTTCAGCCGCGGACCCCTGCCGCCCCTACTCCACCCTCAAACGCGAAGAGGCGGATTGATCAGGATCTGGTGGTGATCGAGGAACAGGTGGTGGAGTTCGTTGACCTCTTTCACCACAGGGATCCATTCGCCCAGCGGGCGGTCCTGCGTGACCGTCTCCGTGTTGTGTCTCCGGTGTTCTGAGATCCGGTGCGAGAGATAGATCCGGGAAGCGTCCGGGTTCGAGACGATGGTCTGGAGGGCACGCTTGTCGTGTTTGGTGCCCAGCACAGTCAGGTGCGAGCCCAGCGACCGCGCCATGTTCTCTGCTTGGATCATCTCGGCGCGTCGCCACGACAGCAACTCTCCAAGGGCTATCTCTCTCGCCTGCACTTGGAGGCCGTCATCGTTCATTCGATCGGTGAGCTTCTTGAGCGTGCTCTGATCGTGGGACATGAACTCCTCGCCATAGAGTTCACCCGGTCCCGACAGTCTGAAGAACATGTCGTAGATGTCGTCGATGAGTATCACGATGTGGACGATCGAACAGCCGGACTTCTTCAACTCGAACAGGTTGACCGGCGAGAAGAACTCTCCCGTGTCCGGCTTGTACCAGGTCAGATGAAGCGAGATGAGAACGGGATGGGTCGAACCTTCGCTCACGACTTCCTTGAGGATGCCGTTGCATGTCGCTCCCCAGGTGTCGTACAACACCTGCCGGGGTGACGTGATGAGTTCTCTCATTGACGACACGCCTCGCGCCGCGCAGGCTTCGGCCTCCAAGTCCCGGACCCGAAGTCGCGGATTGGGTTCCTTGAGCGACTGAGAGATGGCTGTGAGACGGGTGCCAGATGCAGCGCAGAGCAAGATGACCGGTACCGGATTCACGTCAGGCACAGCAACCCTCACTCTGTCGTCGGATCCACAGGAGTCCCTCACGGGCGACTGAACAGCCTATGTGCGAGCGGCTTCCGCCGGACGCGAGAGCACTCTTGACGCATTCGGATCCCACGCCGCGAGGCGTCGCGAACGCGTTAGCGGCCTAGGGTGCTGCGGCCAGCCTTCCCGCTGCCTCAGCTATCTCATCGAGACCGATGCTGATGTGTCCCCCCGAGAAGAAGACCGGCCGCGGGCGGCTGGTGTCCGCTTCATAGAGATAGACGATCTCATTGTCGTCTAGGACCTTCAGGATCTGTTCCATGTCCTTGTGGGAGGGGTCGGCCCTCAGCGTCCCCTGAGTCGTGTTGAAGTACGCGTACCGGGACTCTGGGTCGGTCATGACCCTCTCGTGGAGCGACTGCCTGCGCCGACGCCGGGAGTCGGGGCGCTGCTGACGGTCGTCGACAGTCTCGGTCATGACTTATCCCTCTCGGATGGTTCTGTGAATGACACAGGGGAAAATACTGTGGATATCTTTCGATGGAGGTGGATGACTGTGGATTACTGGGAAGGGCTGTAGATGCTTGTCATATCTACCACGCTGCCTCCAGCATAGCAACATCGACGGACGATTCCGAACATCTGTTCGGTTCTCTGCTTGTGGCTGCCAGCCGAGCATTGAGGCTTGCGGGAAGCTCCTGACGGCGAAGCCGCTACCGGTAGGTGCCGGTGAAGTCTGCCCATGGGAGTGCGCCACGTTCCTGCCGACATTATTTGAGGCAGGCCCCCCCGCGGTGGACCCCCTCGCTACCTGAAATGCCACCCAGGCTCTCCTGCGGCTTGCTGTTAAGCGGCCCGCCTTCGGGGGGACGATCCGCAACCCCCGCGGTCACACCTCCACGATGCACCGCACATAGGTGCCGAGTGGCCGAGAGGCCCTGTCAAGTCCCACCTGTCAATTCCCACTCGGCGGAACGCTGCCTGGACACCACGCTGGCAGCGGATCAGCAAGAGCCAGCTGAAAGGGTATTTTCGACCCATCTCTCAGCGGAGGGTGTGACCGCCGCTTGGACTCCCCGCCTCAGATCGGGGTGGAGAGCATCCTGGCGACGGCGAAGGTGTCGTTGACCACGATCTTCTCCGCGAACAGCGGCCGGCCGTTGTCGAAGACGATCCGGTCACGGTAGGTCCCTACCGCGAAGAGGTCGGTCTCGCCGTCGAGGGTCGACTGGTACACCGAGAAGTTGGCCTGCGCGGTCCACACGCCGTCGCTCTCCTGATGCGTCCGGACCATGCCGAGCACGTGCTTGTCGGTGTGGAGGTTGTAGAGGTTGGCCTCCCTCAGCGACACCACCCGGTCGCGCAGCATGCCCTTGTTGTGACACGACAAGAGCTCCAGCGGGTAGCCGGCATCGACGTTCTCCCGCGACAGGATCTTGTAGGTGCAGTCGTCGGTGAACAGCTCGACCCAGTCCTCCAGCCGGTCCTCGTCGATCAGGTGGACGTAGTCGATCATCAACGCCACGACGGCGTCGCGCTGGCTGCCAGCACCCATCAGGCGGCCTGCTCTGCCTCGATGCCCATCAGCTCGTAGTAGTACGACCAGAACCCCCGGATCGGGATCTCGGTCACCAGGTAGTCATGGTCGGCGATCTCGCCCTTGCCGCCGATCTCGACGATGCCGTGCTCGTCCTGCTCGCGCTTGACGGCCCGGTGGACCATCTCGACCGCCTCCCCGTCCTCCATGGAGATCAGCCCGCCCGGACCGACCAGGTTGGCCTGGTTGAGACGGTGCTGGGTCATCTTCTCGTCATCGTCCTCGTAGCCGAAGTACGTCCAGTACAGCTCCAACTCGCCCGGACCGCGGGTCTGGATCTGGCGGGTGCAGAGGCTGTTGGTGATCTGCTGCACGACCATGTTGGGGAAGATCGACAGGATGGTCAGCGACACGTCGTCGGGGTATTCCTTGTCGTACTGCAGCATCGACGGGTCCTCGAGCCGGAATCCCTTGTCGAAGACCTTCTGGGTTCCGGCGAACGCCTCGGCGTCGGCATCGTCGTCGCTGGTGCCCATCATGGAGTAGCTGATGTTGTGGCGGTGACGGTCGTCCATCTTCACCCCGCCGCGCTGGGTGGGCCGGTACAGGCCGAAAGTGGCGTGGAACATGTGCAGCAGGGCCCCGTGGTTCGGGTCCCGCACGTTGTCGTTGTAGAGCTTCCAGTTGCCGAGGATCCGCTGCCGCTGGTAGCCGAGCAGGCTGATGGGCCGGTTGAAGACCCGGTCGAGCTCGGCCCGCACGTTGGCACCGAGGTAGTCGGCCAGCGGTTCGGTCTCATCGGAGAACGTCCCGAACAGCACGCCCTGGTAGCTCTCCACCCGCATCGACGTGAGCTTCACCGACTTCATGTCGAAGTCCGGCGGCAGCCCGCCCCGACCCATGTGCCCCTTGGCGAACGGGACCGCCCGCAACTGGCCCGTGAGGTCGTACGCCCACTGGTGGTAGAGGCACTGGTGCATGGTGGCGTTGCCCCGGCACTCGCGCTTGAGCATCGAGCCCCGGTGCATGCAGCGGTTCACGAAGGCGGAGACCTTGCCGTCCCGCTGGCGGTTGACGAGCACCGGCGTGTCGCCCACGTAGGTGGTGATGAAGTCGCCGGTGTCGGGGATCTCGGCCTCGAGGGCCAGGTACGACCAGACCGGGCCCCGGAAGATCCGCTCCTGCTCCTCCACGTAGATGTCCTCGTCGAGGTAGGCGGCGAACGGGATCCGGCTGAAGTCGTCGGTGGGCCACTCCAGGCTCATCGCGGTCGGCATGGGGAATCGCTCCTTTCTTGATGTGCGCTGCGGGCTGAGCCCTCAGGCGTATTCTGCGCCGGCCACCGCCGCCAGGCGGCGCCGGTACTCGAGGGCGGGCTCGTCGGCCACCCGGAGGTGAAGCTCCGCGGTGATGTCCAGCGGCAGCATCTCGGGCCTCTGGTTCTCGACTATGTGGCGGTCCTGCTCGATGACCTTCTGGTGGAAGGCGATGATCTCGTCGTCGGTCTGGTCCTGGCGGCCCTTGATGCCGACGAACTCCCAGAAGCGGACCTTCTTGAGGGAGACCGGCTGGTTGGCGATGAACACCACCGTGCTCTGCGACTCGGCGGTTATCAGCAGGCGCCAGCTGAAGGGGATCTCCACCCACGTCTTCTGGGTGACCAGCTCGTCGGCGTCGCCGAACATGGCCTCGTCCACATCGTGGCGCCTGGCCGAGAAGGCGTAGCCACGGTCGGTCTCCTCCATGTCGAAGGGGGCGATGACGGTGGCCGACGCATCGGCCAGCAGGCCCGGATGGACGATCGGAAGGTGAGACGTGTCGATGGCGTTCTCCACGAACCGGGCCGCGCTGGCATCCCACGTCCATTCGCCCGGCCTGATCATGTGGAACCCGTCGTCGTAGAACTCGGGGAAGTCCGGCACCGGGGCGACCGGCTCCTCAAGGGCCACGTAGACCAGCCCGTAGTGCTCCGCGGTCCGGTAGGAGGGCACCCTCGCCTGCGACGGGATCCGCTGGCGGTCGGGCGGCTGCGACGGGATATGGACGCACTTGCCGCTGGTGTCGTAGGTCCAGCCGTGGTAGGGGCACACGATGCAGCCGTCGGCGTTCACCGAGCCCAGCGACAGGGGCGTGCCCCGGTGGATGCACAGATCCTGCAGGGCGTGGATCTCGCCGCCGGCGCGGTACACCACCAGGTCCTCGTCGAGAAGGGTGGTCTTGATGGGGCCGCTGTCAAGTTCCTCGACGGCGGCCACTGGGTGCCAGTACTGGCGCAGCGCGTTACTCATGGCCTTCCCCCAAATTGGCTCGGATCGGGACGGTGCAACTATATGTCAGACCCTTACCACGATGGCCATGCCGCCCGCAGACCGGCCCCCGGTCAACCGGTCGGCTCCAGCCCGGCGATCTCGGCCACGGCCGCGATGGTCGGCCGGGGGTCCGGGGCCAGGGGCCCGAGATTCACGGTGTCGATGCCGGCCGAGTCGAGCCAGGCCAGCTTGTCCTCGGCGTACTTGCGGCCTCCGGCGAGGGCCACCCGCTGCACCACCGCGTCGGGCACGACCGCGGCGGCCCGGCGGGCCTCCTGGAACTCGCGACCGCTGTAATTGGCGTCGATGTCCTCGATCAGATCGTCGGGCATGCCCGCAGCCCGCGCCGCCGGCGGTGACGCCTTGGCCAGCCACGCCACGATGGCCCTGGCCGACTCGATGGCCTCCGTCTCGTCGTCGTCGACCGCCCCGTAGAGACAGCAGGCGGTCTCGAAGCGGTCCACGGTGCTGTCGCGCCGTCCCTGCTGGAGCTGTTCGAGAGCCTGTCGAAGCGGCTCCGGCCAGAGGCCCACCAGCATTAGGACGCCGTCGGCGTGGCGGCCCGCGGTCTCGATCGTGCGGGGACCCGAGGCCGACACGAAGATCGGGATGGAGCCCGCGGCGGACCGCAGGTGCGATCCCACCAGCCGCTGGCGCCCGACCCGGGCGTCCACCGTCTCGCCCCGCCAGAGCCGCCGCATGGCGTCCATGTGCTCGACGAGGGTCGAGAGCTTCGCCCTGGAGAAGCCCAACTCGATCAGCGGCCGCTCGCCGACGCCCGTCCCGCAGACCACCCGTCCCGGACCGAGCTGGTCGAGCGACCGGAAGACGTTGGCAGTTATGCCGGTGTGGCGGGTAAGGGGGTTGGTGACCGACGTGCCGACCCTGAGCCGGGAGGTGGCCTGGAGGGCGAGCGTGGCGTACACGTAGGCGTCGCCGCAGTGCAGCGACGAGTCGCCGACCCAGAGATCGTCGTAGCCGAGCCGCTCGATCCAGCGGGCCAGTTCCACGAACTCGGCCGGCTCGGCGACGGCCTGGAGCGTCACCCCGTAGCGCACCGGTGGACCCTGGCCGTGTCGTGGCGGCGACGCTGCCGGCGGGACTGCCGCCGCGCCTATTCGGGCGTGGGCGAGAAGCCGTAGACCAGCATGCCCGGCACGTCGCCCACGCACTCGAGCTGGTACTGCCAACCGGCCGGAAGGTAGACCGCGTCGTCGGGCCCGAACTCCAGGACGCCCTCGTCCCACTCAAGACGGAAGTTGCCGTGGAGGATGAAGTAGACCTCCTCCAGGTAGCCGTAATGGTGGTCGTTGGGCTCAAGTTCGTCGTCGCCCTGGGTGGACCAGCGGTTGGTCTTCTCGCCGGGCTGCACCCACGCCACGCCCAGCAACATGTTGGAGCCGCAGCGGGCGTTGGTGATCATCCTGGCGATACGGACCTTGGTGGGGGCGTCCTCGGGTGCTCTGACCTCCACCGACGCCAAGGGCACGACTTGGGGCTTGTTCTTGGCCACGCCGGGAGTGTATGACCCTGTCGCCGCGGGCGCCGGGTCCGCGCCGACCGCCGGGAGAACCCAAGTGACCGGACCGATCATCTCCGCAGAGGTCGCCGGAGTGGCCTACGACGAGGCGGGTCAGGGTCCCCCGGTGGTCTTCAGCCACGGCTCCATGATGGACCGCACGATGTTCGAGCCCCAGTTGCAGGCACTCAGTGACCACTACCGGGTGGTGGCCTTCGACCACCGCGCCCGCGGCGCCCGCTGGAAGGGCCCCTACAGCCTCTACGACCTTGCTGACGACTGCGTCCGCCTGCTGGACAGCCTGAAGATCGAGCGCTGCGTGATCGCCGGCATGTCGATGGGCGGCTGGATGGCGCTGCGGGTCGTGCTCCGCCATCCGGACCGCATCGACGGCTTGGTCCTGATCGCGAGCAGTGGCCTGAGCTACTCGGAAGCCGACCAGTCCAACTGGGAGCAGCACTACCGTCCCCTGCTCGGCGCGCCGCAGGTCGGCCGCGACTTCGCGCTGGAAGAGGCTCGGATCTGCTTCTCAGCCTCGACCCGCAGCAACCGCCCCGAGATGGTCCGGCACTGGGTGGAGCGCTGGGCGGGCCACCGCGGCGACGCCGTGTACCACGAGGTTTGCTCCTGGCTCATGCAGGACGACATCAGCGGACGCCTGGCCACCATCGACGTGCCGGCGGTGGCCATACACGGACTCGAGGACGAGGCCATCGGGATCGATGACGCCCGCGCCACCGTCGCGGCCATCGGTTCGGCCTACCTGGTGCCGATCCCCGGCGCAGGCCACACCGTGAACCTCGAGAGTCCCGACCAGGTCAATGCGGCCCTGCGCGCCTTCCTGTTCGAGGTCCACGGCGAACCGGTTGCCGGTTGAAGCGTCGGTCCGGCGGGGCCGGCTCAACGCTCGGGCGCGGTCGGCGGGCTCGCCCACGTCAGCCACCGGTGGGGAGCGAGGGTGACGATGGCCCGGTCCTCGGCCCACACGATCGCTTCATCGGTGGGGCGGTAGCGCCCGAGGACGGCCTCCGTCATGGCCCGCACGAAGGCCTCGTCGTCCTCCATCGTGGTGATGGTTGCCCGCCCGAAGGCCACCGCCGCGATCGTCCCGCGGCCCGAGCCGTCGCGCTCGAGATCCTCACCTACGCAGAATGTCGCCCGGGCGTCGCTCCTGAGGTTGGCAAGGTGCAGCCGGCTGGCGCCGAGCGAGAACCGGAGCAGCGACTCCTCCCAGAGAAACCAGATCGGTGTCACGTGCGGCCAGCCGTCAGATCGAACCGTTCCGAGCCGGCCGTCGTGACGGTGCGCCAGGAACCCGTCGAGAGCATCAGCGCCAAGTGCATTGGCAGCAGTGGCCGTCGTGTAATCCAGTTCAGACCGGTCTTGGAACGTCCTTCTGTCAGACAATTTGTCTCCGAGTGTGGCTAGACGGCGGATTTGGTGCCACGCTATGGGCTAGCAGATGTCGGCTGGGTCGTCCCGACCCGGTATCTGGAAGGAGATAAACGGTGAAGCGCGTACTCGTGGCGCTGCTCGCGGTCGGCCTCGTGGCCGCCGCAGCTTGCAGCGGTGATAGCGGTGATGCCGCAGATGAGGGGCCCGTCAAGTACGGCTTCCTCAACGGACAATCGGGGGACTATGGACCCTGGGGCCACTGGGCTCTGGCCGCGGCGGAAGTGGCCGTCGAGGAGCTCAACGCGGCCGGCGGTGTGCTCGGCCGCGAGGTCCAGTTGATCGTGGAGGACAACGGATCGACGCCTGAGGGCGCGGTATCGGGCTTCGCCGAGCTGACCGAGGTCGACGGGATCCACGCGTTGGGCGGGATCGAGTCCGACGGCATGATCGCCATCTTCGACACGGTGCACGAGCTGCAGATCCCGACGATCTGCAGCACCTGCGGCACCACCGAGCTGGACAACACCGGCGGCGACATGGTGTTCCGGATCATCCCCTCCGACACCGACAACGGCATCGTCGGCGCCCAGGTGGCCCGCGACGAGGGCTACCGCAGCGTGGCCATGCTGGTCGAGTTGAGCGAGGGCACCGAGAGTCCCGCAAATGTCTTCAAGGCCGTCTTCACCGAGCAGATGGGCGGCTCCATCACCGAGGACGTCCGCTTCAACGCCGGGGAGACCACCTACGCGGCCCAGGTCGCGCAGGCCTTCGAGTCGGGCCCTGACGCCGTCTACATCGCAGCCGGCTTCGAGACGGGCGTGCCGCTCCTCAACGAGTGGCAGCGCCGCGGCTACTCCGACATTCCCCTGATCCTGACGACCGACCTCCTCAGCCCCGAGATCGCCGAGATCATCAGCGGTGTGGAGGGCGCCTCAGCCATCGTCGGCGCCACCGCCTACGACACCGAGGGCAACCCGGCCTGGGACGCCTACGTGCCCAGGTTCGAGGCCAAGATCGGCGACCCGCCCGAGATCGCCTTCTACGACGCCTGGCAGTACGACCAGTACATCGTCCTGGGCCTGGCCACGGCGAAGGCCGGCACCACCGACGGCGCGGCGGTGGCCGCCGCGATCCACGAGATCGCCAACCCGCCCGGCGTGGAGGTCTTCACCTACGCCCAGGGCCTGGCCGAGCTCGAGGCCGGCAACGACATCGACTACCACGGCACCACGTCCAACATGAACCTGAACAGCGTGGGCAACCTGCTGTCGCCGGTGATGGCGGTGATCCACGTGCAGGACGGGGACTGGGCCGTCCGGGAGAACATCGAGCTCGACCCGACGCTGGTCAAGCCGTCCTAGACCGGACGCGAGCCTGACCGCGGCGGCCGGCCCGGAGATCTCCCGGGCCGGCCGCCAGGTCCCTCCCCGGGGAGCCCGCCGTGCAGAACGTCGTCTTCGGGATCGTCACCGGCAGCATCCTGGCCGTGGCGACCCTCGGCTTCGCGCTGGTGCGACAGACCGAGAACTTCCTCAACGTCGCCCACGCCCAGATGATGGCGCTGGGCGCCTTCGTCGGCGTGGTGCTGGTGGACACCTACGGCATGAACATCTTCCTGGCCGGCGCCATCACCGTGGTCGGGCTCGGCGCCCTGGGGGTTGTGCTGTCCTCGATCTTCTTCCAGCCGGTGCGCCACCAGGGCGGCACCGTGCTGCTGTTCACGTCCATCGGGCTGGCGCTGATGATGTATGCCGCCATCCTGGCGCTGTTCGGGACGCAGGCCCGCTTCTACCCCGACGTGTCGGGCAGCCTCCATCGCTTCGCGGGCATCGGCATCGCCACCAACGAACTGGTGATCATCGGGCTGGCGTTCGGCAGCATCGCCGCGCTCCAGCTCTTCCTCAACTCCACCGGACTGGGCCGGGCCATCCGGGCCGTGGCCAGCAACGACGACCTGGCCCGGGTCAGGGGCGTGCCGGTGCGCACCGTGTCCAACACGATCTGGTTCATCAGCTCGGCGTTCGGGGCCATGGCCGGGGTGATGCTCGGAGTGCTGGGTGCGGTCAACACCGAGATCGGCTGGCACAACATCCTGATCGTGCTGGCCGCCGCGGTGCTGGGAGGCCTGCGCAGCATCACCGGTGTGATCCTGGCCGGGCTGCTGCTGGGGATCATGATGGACGTCTCCGCGCTGATCATCCCCACCGCCTACCGGCCGGTGGTGGCCTTCGGGGTGCTGGTCGCGGTGCTGATACTGCGGCCGGAGGGGATCCTGTCCATCCAGCGCCGCAAGGACGCGGTGGTGGCATGATCGCCACCGTCAGGACCGGGACGGCAGCGCCGTGACCAATCCCATCTTCTGGGTGGGCGTGCTGACGCTGGCCGCGATCTACGCCAGCCTGGCCATGGCGCTCAACGTCGAGTCCGGCTGGGGCGGGATGTGGGACCTCGGCATCGCCGGGTTGCTGGCAGCGGGCAGCTACTGCTACGTCATCCTCACCGCCGACCCGGATCTCGGCATGCGGTTCGCGCCCGGGCTGTCGATGTGGGTGGCCTGGCCGCTGTCGGCGCTGTTCACCGGTCTGGTGGCCTTCGCCATCGGCGCGCCCGCGCTCCGATTAAGGCGCGAGTACTTCCTCATCACCACGCTGGCCTTCGCCGAGATCATCCGCCAGCTGGTGATCATCCAGGCCGACCTGACCCGGGGCACGCTGGGGGTGCCCAACATCAACCGCCCCTTCGACAGCTTCGTCACCGGCCGCGACTACAACTACGTCCTGCTCGGCATCGCGGTGGCGGCCGCGGCCGTCATGTATGTCGTCACCCGCCAGATCGGGATCTCACCGTTCGGCCGGACGCTCCGGGCCGCCCGCGACAACGAGGCGGTCGCCCTCGCGCTGGGCAAGCGGGTCAACCGGATGAGGATCAAGACCTTCATACTGGCCGGAGTCCTCATCGGGGCCACCGCCCCGGTGTACCTCTTCTACATCCGGGCCGTCTCACCGCAGCTGTTCGCGCCGGGCATCACGTTCACGGTGTGGACCGCCCTGGTCATCGGGGGCCTGGGCAGCATCCGGGGAGGCCTCGCCGGAGCCTTCGTCCTGATCGTGTTCACCGAGGCAGTGGGCCTCATCGAGGTCGATCCCTCCCATATCAACATCCTGGTCGCCATCGAACCGTTCCTGGTGGGCCTGCTGCTGGTACTGGTGCTGCGCTTCCGCCCGGACGGGCTGTTCTCGGAGCGGAGCGCGTTCGGGGCGGGCAACCGCCCGGCCGGACGGTCCGCAGGAGACTCGCGCCCAGCCGGAGCCACTCAAGGCTCGGGCGGGTAGGGGCACGCATGGAGCTCGTGCTCGACACCGTCCGCAAGACCTTCGGCGGCGTGGTCGCCGTCGACGATGTGTCGGCGGTCATGCCCCAGGACAGGGTCACCGCGCTGATCGGGCCCAACGGCGCCGGAAAGACCACCCTGTTCAACGCCATCACCGGCTTCGACCCCCCGGATCGGGGTTCGATCAGCTTCGGCAATCAGCGCATCGACGGGCTGCCGCCGTGGCGGGTGGCCGAGCTCGGGCTCATCAGGACCTTCCAGACCCCGGTCGGGTTCACCACTCTCACCGTGCGCGAGAGCATGCTCGCCGCGGCCACCCCCCACTTCGTCGAGACCCCGGTCGGGGCGCTCGGACTGAGCCGCAAGGCGCGCGACCATGAGCGGACGTCCGGGGCCCGGGCCGAGGAGATCACCGCAGAGTTGGGCATGGCCGATCTGCTCGATGTCCGTACCGACGAGCTGTCAGCCGGTGACCGCAAGCTTCTCGAGTTCGCCCGCTCACTGATGGCCGAGCCCAAGATGCTGCTGCTCGACGAGCCGGCCGCTGCGGTCGCCCCGGCCAACATCGGACGGCTGTCGCAGCTCGTACGCCGGCTCTGCGACGAGCGGGGACTGGGCAGCCTGATCATCGACCACAACCTCTCGTTCCTCATGCAGATCGCCGACGAGGTGCACGTGCTCGATCGGGGCGCGCTGCTGGCCTCGGGGCCTCCCGCCGAGATCGCCGCCAACCCCGACGTCATGCGGGTGTACCTCGGCGAGGACGGCGGAGAGGACGGGAGCCCATGAGCGAGGCCGTCCTTCGCGTCGAGGCTCTCGAGGCCGGCTACGGGGGATTCCCGGTGCTGCACGGCATCGACCTCGAGGTGGCCGCCGGGGAGATCGTCGCAGTGGTCGGGCCCAACGGCGCCGGCAAGTCAACGCTGCTGAAGACGATCTTCCGCCTGCTGCCGGCGGCGGGTGGGACCGTCAGCTTCGAGGGCGCCGACCTCCGGCGCCACCCCGCGCACAGCCTGGCCGAACTCGGAATGGGCTACGTGCCCCAGGAGAACAACACCTTCCCCGACTTGAGCGTGCGCGACAACCTGTCGGTGGCGCTGCGGGGATCCAGCCCGGTCGAGATCCGCCGGCGCGTCGGCGAGGTAGCCGAGTCCTACCCCGCTCTGCGCGACCGGATGGGACAGAACGCCAGCACGCTGTCGGGCGGCGAGCGCCAGATGCTGGCACTGGCCAGCGCCATGATCACCGGACCCCGCTTCCTGGCCCTCGACGAGCCCACCACCGGACTGGCTCCCTCCATCGTGCGGGAGCGCATCGACGACATCCTGCGTATCCGCGACTCGGGCACGACCCTGATGTGGGTGATCGAGGAGAGCCCGCTCGTCTGCCTGCCCCACTGCGATCGGGTGTACGTCATGCAGGCCGGCGTGCTGGGCGAGCCCGTGTCGAGCGAGGAGGTCCTGCAGGACGCGGCGCTGCAGTCGCTCTTCTTCGGGGTCGACCACAACACAGGAGACGGCTAGATGCCCATCGTCGTACGCAAGATCCCCTTCGAGTTCGTCAGCGACATGAGCGGGCTGCTGGCCGAGATCGAGGCCGGCTCGTTCACCGCCGATCAGATCATCGGCGTGATAGGCAAGACCGAGGGCAACGGCGGCGTCAACGACTTCTCCCGCATCCTGGCCGACCGCGTCTTCCGCGACTTCCTGAACACGCATGGAACCCGGTCACCGTCGGAGATCGACCGCATGCCCATCGTGTGGTCGGGCGGCACCGACGGCGTGATCGCGCCCCACATGAATGTCTTCGCCCGGGTTCCGGATAACGGCAGCGCCGGCGACGAGAAGCGGCTGGCGGTGGGCGTGACGATGTCGGAGGCGATCCTGCCCGAGGAGATCGGCCGGCTGCCGATGGTGGAGAAGGTGGCCGAGGGCGTCCGGGTGGCGATGGCCGACGCGGGAATCACCGACCCCGCCGACGTCCATTTCGTTCAGTCCAAGACCCCGCTGCTGACCCGGGAGCGCATCGAGGACGCCCGCAGCCGGGGCAAGGATGTGGTGATGACCGACACTATGGAGTCGATGGCGGTGTCCAACGCCACCGCCGCGCTCGGCATCGGGTACGCCGTCGGCGAGTTCGACCTGCCCCGCCCCGAGCAGATCGCCGGCGATCTCGACCTGTACTCGTCGGTGGCGTCCTGCTCGTCGGGCGTCGAGCAGGACCCCGCCCAGATCGTGGTGGTCGGCAACAGGGCCGGCGCGGGCGGCGACTTCCGCATCGGCCACTCGGTCATGCGCGACGCCCTCGACTTCGACGGGATCTACGACGCCATCCGCTCGGCCGGCCTTGACCTGCCCGACCGGCCCCATCCCAGCGACCTGGGCGATGCCGTCGTGAACTGCTTCATCAAGTGCGAGACCGACCCGTCGGGACGGCTGCGGGGCCGCCGGCTCGTGTCGATCAACGACTCCGACATCCACCACACCCACCACACCAAGGGCGCCGTTGGTGCGGTGGCGGCCGCCGCCATCGGGGATCCGGCCGTGTACTGCTCGGTGGCGGCCCTCCAGCAGGGCCCTGCGGGCGGTGGCATGGTCGCCGCCATCGTCGACATGTCGAAAGCGCCCTGATCTTGAGGTAGACCTCCAGTACAGCGGGAGAACTCCGATGCTCGACCAGGCTCAGCAGCTCGACCAGGCACTGCGGCACTACTGGCATCCGGTCGCGGTCTCCGAAGAGGTCACCACCGAGCCCATGCAGGTGAGGCTGCTGGGCGAGGCCATCGTGCTGTACCGCGACGGCGAGGGCCTGGTGGCGCTGCGGGACAAATGCGTGCACCGGGGCGTGGCCCTGTCCGGCGGATGCATCCGCGACGGGCTGCTGATGTGCCCCTACCACGGTTGGCAGTACGACCGCACCGGCAAGGTGGCCTTCATCCCCGCTCTGGGAGCCGGCGGCGCGATCCCGAGCCAGGCCAGAGTCCACCGCTACCACGTGCGCGAGGAGCACGGCGCGGTGTGGGTCGCACCCTCCACGCCGGTCGCCGATCTGCCCCCGTGGCCCGACGACGACTGGAGCAGTGACGACTGGCACGTGTTCCTCGTGGGCACATGGCGCTGGCAGTCGTCCGCGGGCCGGATGCTGGAGAACGCCATCGACTTCGCCCACTTCAACTTCGTGCACGAGGGATTCACCGAACTGGCCGACGGAGCGTTCATCAAGCCCTTCGAGGTCGAGGTCACCGGCGACGGCATGAGGTACGCCTACGACGACAGCGTGCTGTTGCGGGACTACACGCTGCACCTGCCCTTCACCCTGCACGACCGCAAGTCGGTGGTGGCCGTCACCGGCGGGGTGACCTGGTCCGAGCAGGGCAAGTCGCAGGCCGGAGACATCACCACCATCACCTTCATCGCCTCGCCCACCGACCGGGCCGAGACGCGTATCTTCTCCTGGCTGTCTCGCAACCACTCCTTCGACACCCCCGACGCCGACTTCGGGGCCGGGTTCCACGACGTGATGGAACAGGACCGCATCGTGGTCGAGGCCCAGGACCCGGCCGAGTTGCCCCTCGACCCCCGCGAGGAGCTCCACCTCAAGCTGGCCGATTCCGGGTCGATCGTCTACCGGAGACTCCTGCGAGAACTGGCCCCCGCCAACTCCGCGTGACCGCTTCGATGCCTACCACCAAATCTGTAGAGAAAACCGTCGTATAGAGGCAAATCCATGCAGATTTCGTCGTGAAGCCGATGAGCGGCCCATGGCTCGAACCCGATGGGTCTGCTGCCGTTGGCCTGACGGTCAACGGGTGCGCGCTGGAGGTTCGCGTCCCGCCGAGGCGGACCCTGGCCGACGCCCTGCGCGATGCGGGCTTCACGAGCGTGCGCCTCGGCTGCGAGCACGGCGTGTGCGGGACCTGCACGATCCTGCTCGACGGCGCGGCTGTCCGCTCGTGCCTGATGCTGGCCGTCCAGGGGCAGGGCCACGAGATCGAGACCGTCGAGAGCCTCGCCGGCGGCGGCGAACTCGGAACCCTTCAGCAGGCCTTCGACGACCACGATGCCCTTCAGTGCGGCTTCTGCACCCCCGGCTTCCTCATGCTGATCGAGGGTCTCATGCGCTCGGAGCCGGAGGCGGGCAACGACAGGGTTCTGGACGTGGTCTCCTCGAATCTGTGCCGCTGCACCGGGGCGGTGCCCGTGGTCCGGGCTGCATTGGACGCTCTCGCCGCGAACCGGGCCGACCGGTGAAGCCCGCACCGTTCGCGTACGCGGCGGCCAGCACGCTCGACGAAGCCGTCGCGCTTCTCGCCGAGGCCGGAGAGGACGCCAAGCTGCTGGCGGGCGGTCAGAGCCTGCTGCCGCTGCTGGCCTTCCGGCTGGCCCGTCCCAGCCACCTCATCGACATCGGCGCGGTGGAGGAGCTGGACTCGATCGACGAGCACGACGATTGCCTGCGGGTCGGAGCGCTCGTCCGGCACTCGACGCTCGAGCGGGCCGACCTCCGCGGACCCTGGCAGGCCCTTCGAGAAGCGGCCTCGCTCATCGGCCACCCTCCGATAAGGGCCAGGGGAACCTTCGGCGGGAGCCTGGCCCACGCCGACCCTGCCAGCGAGCTCGGCGTGGTCGCGGCCGCTCTCGACGCGGAGATCGCCCTCAGGAGCCTCAGAGGTGTCCGGACGGTGCCCGCCAGTGATTTCTTCATCGCACCGCTGACCATCGCGGCAGATCCCGACGAGGTCCTTGTCGAAGCCAGGTTCCCTGCTCCGGCCACCGCGTTCCGGTCGGTGTTCGAGGAGTTCAGCCCCCGGGCGGGCGACTTCGCCTACGCCTCGGTTGCGGCCGGGTGCCGGCTGGCATCAGACGGATCGGCCCGCGACGTGAGGATCGCGCTCGGGAGTGTCGGCCCGACGCCGGTACGGGCCCGTGACGCCGAGGAGGCACTCGCGGGTTCGATCCTTGGCGACACCGCGATAGTTGAGTGCGCTCGCCTGGCTGCGGATGCCTGCGACCCGGCAGCCGGCGACTGGCACGCCGACGGCACCTATCGCAGGGCGCTCGTCGCACACTTGGTCGAGCGGGCGTTGAAGCGACTGAGAGCACCGGCATGAGCTCCGTCCGCGGCGGCATGAGATCCGTCCGCGGCGGGCTGATCGGCAGCCCTGCACCCAGGCGCAAGAACCGGGAGCTCCTCGCCGGCCGGGCAACCTATGTGGCCGACATCCGGCTCGAGGGCCAGGTGTACGCCCGGGTGGTCCGGAGCCCATCTGCCCATGCCCGGCTGCTCGGCGTTGACACCTCCGAGGCCCTCAAGATCCCCGGGGTCATCGCGGCCATCACCGCCGACGACATCGACGACATCCGCATACCGATCCGGCTCCCGTTCGCCGAGACGCCCGAAGCCAACGAGGTGCTGCAGGCCCCCCTGTCCACCGATGTCGTCCGCTACGTGGGCGAACCCGTCGCGGTGGTCGTGGCCGAGGACCGGTACGTGGCTGAGGACGCGGCCGAACTCGTCCTCGTGGAACTCGAGGAGTTGAAGCCGGTCCGCGATCCTGCAACCGCGTCGGAGTCACCGCAACCCCTGGTGCACGAGCATTTCGGGAGCAACACCATCAGCCGGCTGGCCTACCGGTACGGCGACATCGACGAGGCGTTCGCACAGGCCGATGTGGTGGTGCGCCGGCGGCTTCGAGTCCATCGCCTCGCGGCGGTGCCGATGGAGACCCGCGGGCTGGTGGCCGACTACGACACCGCATCGGGCGTGCTCACCGTATGGGGCGGTGCCAAGGTCAAGCACTTCACCCGGGGCCTGCTCAGCCGTGTGCTGGATCTGGACCCCACCGCCGTTCGCGTCGTCGAGGTGGAGGTGGGGGGCGGCTTCGGGACTCGGGGCGAGCCCTACCCCGAGGACATCCTCGTCGCGGTCCTGGCCCGGCGCCTGGAGAGACCGGTCCAGTGGATCGAGGACCGTTGGGAGCACATGGTCGCCACCAACCACGCCCGCGAGCAGGAGCACGACTTCGAGCTCGCGGCGGATGCGAGCGGCCGTCTGCTGGGGTTCCGGGTGCGTGGCTGGTGCGATCAGGGCGCCTACGTGAGGACCCAGGGCCTGCTGCCGGCCGTGCTGCCACTGACCCACTTCCCCGGCCCCTACCAGTGGCAGGCGTTCAGCATGGACATCGACGCGGTGCTGACCAACCGGACCCCGGTCGGCACCTACCGCGGCCCGGGCATGACCGAGGCGACGTTCGTCCGCGAGCGCATGGTCGACATCGTGGCCGCGAAGCTGGACATGGACCCGGCAGACCTGCGGCGGCGGAACCTGATACCGGCGGAGTCGATGCCGTTCGGCTTCATGCCGGGGCCCGGTTCGGGAGCGGTGATACCGATCATGTACCAGGGCGGTGACTTCGCCCGGGCCTTCGATCAGATGCTTGACGCGGCCGGCTACGACCAGATGCGCCTCCAGCAGCAGCAGGTTCGAGCCGGGGGCGGCCATGCCGGCGTCGGCATCGCGGCATACATCGAGTTCGCCGCAGCCGGACCCTTCGAAGAGGTCGACGTGATCGCTGGCCCCGCCGGTGTTGTCGTTCGTGCCGGGATCGGGTCGCTGGGCCAGGGAGTCGAGACCGCGTTGGCCCAGATCGCGGCGGAGCTCCTCGACGTGGAGCTCACCGGGGTGACCGTCGAGTTCCATGACACTGACGAGATCCCGCAGGGCTTCGGGACGTTCGCCAGCCGCTCTACCGTCCTGGCCGGCAACGCGATCGCCGCCGCCGTCGACGAGATGCGAGTCAAAGCCGCTCCGCTCCTGGGATGCGGTCCCGCCGAAGTGGTGTTCCGTCGCGGCACAGCCAGCGCGCCCGGCGGCCAATCGATACCACTCGACGAGATCGGCCCCACCCGCGGCCGTTTCGAGCAGGAGAGTCTGACTGCGTCGTTCGGTGGGGCGGTGTGCTCGGTGTCGGTGAACCCCGACGACGGCAGAACCCGCGTGGACCGGTTCGCACTGGCTCATGATGTCGGGCGAGCCGTCAACCCGCGGCTCCTGCGGGGCCAGTTGGCGGGCGCAGCCGTGCAGGGCATCGGTGGAGCCCTCTTCGAGGAGGTCGCCTACGACGAGAACGGGCAGCCATTGTCGGTGACACTCGCCGACTACATGATGCCCACTGCGGGCGAGCTGCCGGAGGTGGAGGTCACAATCATCGAGCACGGCAGCGGATCCAACCCGCTCGGCGTCAAGGGCGGAGGGGAGGCCGGGATGGTCGGGTCACTGGGCGCGGTCGCCAACGGCGTGGCCGACGCCATCCGCGACGAGGCCGAGGTGCTCAGCAGCTCCGTGAGTCCGGCAAGGGTCTGGCGTGCCCTGAACGGCCGCACCCCGCCCGCCGAGGCACTCCCGCTGACTGAGGAGGACTAGCTCATGATCGTCGACAGCCATGTCCATCTCTTCCCGCGGCAATGGGAGCCGGCCGGTCGGATGCCCCCCGATCTATTCGACGTGCCGCGGCAGCTCGAACGCATGGAGGCGGGCGGGCTGACGACCTCGATCGTCTCGGATCCCCATATCTGGTACGGCGATCTCGACACCGGCGACATCGCGCAGGTCCGCACCTACAACGACTTCGTCGCCGATCTGGCCCGCCAGCATCCCGGCACGCTGGCCGGTCTGGCCACCGTGATCCCCTGGCGCGGCCCCGAGCACCTCGACGAGGCCCGGCGAGCCCACGAGGAGCTCGGACTGGCCGGCTTCGCGCTGCCGACGAGCGACCAGGACCGGTATCTCGACAGCGTTGGAGACGAGTTCTGGGACTACGTCTCCAGCGTCTCCGCTGCGGTGTTCGTCCATCCCGGCGGTCGCACCGTCGGGCAGGACCTCATGGACATCTACCGCATGGGCGAGGTGTGCGGACGGCCTCTGGACATGACGGTCACGCTGGCCCGGTTCATCCTCACCGGCACCTACGAGCGGTTCCCGCAGCTCCGGTTCCTCTGCGCTCACGCGGGCGGCGCCATCACCACCATCGCTGACCGGCTCGACTTCGGGCACGAGCTGCGCAACTACGCCCCGCTCGGGCCGTGGGGCGAGGTGGAACTGGTCGAGCCTCCCTCGAGTCACGTCAAGAAGCTCTTCCTCGACACGGTCACGTTCGGGAGCCGGACGCTGCAGATGGCCATGGAGACGGTGGGCCCGGACCACGTCTGCTTCGGCACCGACTGCCCTCCGGTGCCGTGGACAGTGGAGCGGCACCTGGCCGTCGTGGACGAACTGGGCTTGAACGACGGGCAGCGAGCCGATGTGCTCGGACACAACGCCGAGCGACTATTCCTTGCTCGGACGGCCGAAACGACAGGAGGGTTCCAGGATGCCTGAGTACACCGCAGCCGAGGCGCGGGCATGGGCGCTTGAGAATCTCAAGGGATGCTGCGGCTGCGTCCTGCCCACTTTCACCAGCGACCTCTCGACGCTGAACGAGGTCGCCATCCGCCACGACGTCGAGATGGAGCGGGAACTCGGGATGGCAGCGGTGCTGGTGGTCAGCGAGGGGGGCACGACGCTCGAGGAGTACCGGCGGCTGCTGGAGATCGTCACCGATGCGGCCGGGGACCTCGTCGTGCTGGTCCAGGCGTCGCAGCCCACCTGGGACCAGCAGCAGCTGACCATCGAGTGGGGGGCCGAGCTGGGGGCCGAGCTGGTGCTGCCCTCCTACCCGATGACGTTCTACCCGCGCGATCTCGACGAGCTCTACGAGGCCAGCAGGTCGATGATCGACCGCTCGCCGCTGGGGGTGCTGCTGTTCGCCATCGACCAGTGGAACTTCGCGCGCCTGCACCCGGCCGCGTTCCCGCTGGAACTGCTGGAGAGGCTGGTCGCCGACTGTCCGATGCTGGTGGGGATCAAGAACGAGGTCGGCCTCCCTTATGCGGGCGGCATCGACGATGTCTTCTGGCGCTTGGGAGACCAGGTGGTGGTGACCGATCCCATGGAGTCGAACGCGCCGGTCTGGATCCGGCACTACGGCATGAGCTTCATGGGGACCTCCAACTATGAGGCCTTCGGGCCCCGCATCCCTCAGATGCTCAAGCTGCTAAGCGATCCCGCCACCTGGGATGACGGGATGGACCTGTACTGGCGCAACACTCCCATCCGCAAGGCCAGCAGCGCCACCGTGAGCCCCGTGGTGGCCGCGACCGGGATGGTGCCCCGGAGCATCTGGAAGTACCAGGGCTGGCTGAACGGCTTCAACGGCGGGCCGCTGCGGGCCCCGCTGGCCCGCATCAACGCGGCCCAGATGGGCATGATCCGCAAGGCCGCGGTCGATGCCGGCCTCGACGTCACCGACGATGGTGACGAGGAGTTCTGGGTCGGCAGGAATCCGAAGTGACTCGGTGGTCACCATCGTTGGCGGCGCTGCGGGCAGCCGGCGGCGTGTCACGAGCAGGCAGGAATCCGAAGTGACCACGCTGGGTGACCCGCCGCTGTTCCTCGACGGCGACCTCGTCGACGAGTTGGCCTCGGTGGAGGTCGGGTTGGAGGCGGCCCGGGTCTCAGCCCACGCTGAGGCCGTGACCGGACGGGTCCAGATCGGCGACGGCCACACCTGGATGCGGGTGCTGGCCGGCATCCTGCCGGAGATCGGGATCGTCGGCTACAAGGAGTTCCACCGGGTCGGCAAGCGGGTGCGATACCACGTCAGCGTCTTCGACCGCGACACGGCCGACATGATCGGGATCGTCGACGGTCGCCGCATCACCAGCCTCCGCACCGCCTCGACGGCCGCGCTGGCCTTCGAGCATGCCGAGGACGGCCGGCCCAAGAAGCTGGCCGTGATCGGCAGCGGCGAGGAGGCCAAGGAGGGACTCCGGGCTGTGGCCGCCGTGTCGACCCTGTCCGAGGTGGCCGTGTTCAGTCCCACGCCAGCCAACCGGGAGGCGTTCTGCGAGGTGCACGGTCCCGTGCTGGGCGTGCCCGTCTACCCCGTGGACTCGGTGGACGCCGCGCTGGCCGGCGCCCAGCAGTCGTACATCGCCACGTCGTCTCTCGGACCGGCCTTCCTCGAGGCCCGCCAGATCGCCCATCTCCAGTTCCTGGCGGGCATCGGCTCCACCCGGCCCGATCAGCGGGAGCTGGTCGGCGATGTCTTCGCCGAAGCCTCGCAGGTGGTGTTCGACTGTGCCGACGCCCGTCACGAGCCGGGTGACGTCATCGACGCAGCCGAGCGGTTCGGCTTCGACCCCGGCGGGGCCGTGCTGTTGAAGGACTGGCTCGAATCGCCCTACGAACCGGTCGACGAGGCACCGCTGGTGTTCAAGTCCATCGGCACCGTCGAGCAGGACCTCGCTCTGGCCCACCGGCTGCTGGTGGCCGCGCACGAGCGGGGGATGGGCATTCCTGCGCCCGAGATTGGGACCCTGCGAATCATGCGGGACTAAGTTCTGACCATGGCGCTCATCGACACCGAGAACGGGTTCCGGGTCAGCCGCCGCATCTACCACGACCCCGAGATCCATCGCCGCGAGCTCGACTCGATCTTCAAGAAGTCATGGTTCTTCGTGGGCCACGTCTCGGAGATCGGTGGCCCCGGCGACTACGTGACCAGGCCCCTCGGCGTCGACCCGGTGATCGTGAACCGGGACCGGGACGGCACTGTCGGCGTGATGCTGAACTCGTGCTCGCACCGGGGCGTGAAGCTCTGCCGGCCCGAACGCGGCAACACGAAGGCCCACAGATGCTCCTATCACGGCTGGGCCTACGGTCTCGACGGCAAGTGCCTGGCCGTCACCTACGAGAAGGAGGTGTACGGCCCGGACCTCGACAAGTCGCGCTTCAACCTCCGCTCGGCCCGGGTCGAGGTCCTGCACGGGCTGATCTTCGCCACATGGGACCTCAAGGGTCCGTCGCTGAGCGAGGCCCTAGGCCACATGACCTACTACTTCGACGCGCTGTTCGGGAAGTTCGACAACGGGTTCGAGGTCATGGGCTCGCCGGTGCGCACCCGGATCCGGGCCAACTGGAAGGCCGAGACCGAGAACCTCTCGGGCGACGGCTACCACACGATGATCACCCACGAGACCGCTCTTCGCTTCGGGCTCTTCCCGAGTCCCGAGGACGTGGCCCCCTACGGCGACCCCATCGGCCCCAAGTTCCCGGGCCGCACTGTGCAGTGCGGCAACGGCCACACCATCCGGGTCCAGCACCTGCCTATCGAGACCCACCCGCCCGGGTTCCTCGGATACCCGGAGGAGCTCTGGGGTGAGATCGAGCGCAACCTGAAGCCGGGCCAGGTCGACATCATGGCCCGCACCTCGGTCACCCACGGCAGTGTGTTCCCCAACCTGTCGTTCCTGGAGAACTTCAAGACCGCCACCGACGGGCCCGGCTCGATGTGCCGCTACACCCGGCTCACCCTCAAGGTCCCCGTAGACGAGGGCTTGACCGAGATCTGGTGGTGGCACCTCGTGCCGGCCGACGCATCCGAGACATGGAAGGAACGTTCCCAGCGGGCCTACCTCAGGACCAACGGCCCCGGCGGGATGTTCGAGCTCGACGACAACGAGAACTTCCTCGGGATGGCCGAGGCCAACAGCGGGCCGGTCGGACTCGACCAGTCCTACAACTATGTGGCCGGCATCCATCATCCCGACGCCCATGGCTTGGAGTGGCCCGGCCATGTGCAGGACGCCGACCGCAGCGAGCACACCCTCCGCGGCTTCCTCACCGAGTGGCGCCGCCGCATGGAGCTGACGGCTGTCGCCGAGCCGGCCGCGTCCATTCGATGAAGGCCCGCTGGGTCCATCCGACCACTACCGGAGGGCCCGCTCCGCTGTCGGTCCACCAGGAGCTGGGCCTCTTCTACGCCTACGAGGCCGAGCTGCTGGATGAGTGGCGCCTCGACGAGTGGCTCGGCCTCGTCGACGAGGGCTTCACCTACCTCGTCCCGGTGCCGCTGGTGACCGACCAGCACCCCCAACTCGGCTATGACCCGGCCGCCCTGTTCATGGACGAGACCCGGGAGTCGATCGACGAGAACTGGGTGGCCCGGCTGACCGACGAGAACATAGCGGTGTCGTGGGCCGACCGGCCCCCGGTCCGTACTCGCCGGTTCCTGTCCGCGCTCCGGGTCCGCTCGATGGACCGCTCCGACGAGTATCTGGCCCGTGTCAACGTCGAGGTGGCCATGGTGCGCCAGGGCGCCCAGGCCGGTGAGATGACCGGTGAGCGATTCGACATCGTGCGCCGGGCGGGTGACTCGTTCCGCATCATGTCGCGGTTCGTGGTTCTTTTGAACGCGGTCGTGGATGCGCCGCGCGCCCGGACCATCCTCTGAGCGGTGTAGGTGGAGGTGAGAGCCATGAGACTGCGCAGAATCGGCTTCGGAGTGCGTGACGTCGAGGCTCAGGCCCGTTTCCTGCGGGAAGCCTTCGCACTCATCGGAGAGGACGGCGGGCCGGAGTGCTTGCGGTTCTCAGCACCGGGATCGATCGAGCACGCGGTCACGACACTGCGACCGGCCCCGGTGGACCGGGTCGATGAGGTGGCGTTCGCGGTCGACAGCACCGATCAGGTCGACCAGATGCACGCGCACCTGGTCGGGCTGCACGCCGACGTGGTCGACCGTCCCGGCCCGACCTCCGACGGCGGCTACGGCTTCGAGGTGTTCGATCCGGAGGGCCACCTGCTGTCCATAGCGGCCGGCACCGATGTACGGACCCCTCCGGGACATGAGCCCGGGCACGGGATGCCGCTCGATCTGAGCCATGTCGTGTTCGACAGTCCGGACATCGGCGCGCTCTCGGGCTGGTACTGCGCCGCGCTCGGCTTCCGGATCACCGACTGGCTCGAAGACAAGCTCGTCTTCATGACCACCAGCCGCCACCACCACCAGATCGCGCTGGCCGCCTCCGCGAACGCAGGCCTGAACCATGTCGCCTACGAGTGCGCGGACATCGACGACTTCATGCGGGCCACAGGCCGGACCATGCGGTTGGGTCATCGCCTGCTCTGGGGCCCGGGGCGCCACGGGCCCGGGGACAACACGTTCGCCTACTTCCGCTCCCCCGCCGGTTTCATCTGCGAGTTCACCACCGGGCTCGAACTCACCGACAGCCCGGACTGGGTGGTGCGCACCTGGGAGTCGGTGCCCGAGCAGTCGGATCTGTGGGGAACGTCGAATCCCCGTCCCAACGACGCCTTCGGCGCCACCGCCGACCCCGGCCTGGGAATCCTGCCCAACAGCCCCGAGGAGACCGAGGCAGCCCTCTAGATCAAGCCGTTGCCACCAGCCGGCACATGGCGTGAAGGCGCTCGGGGGTGAGGGGCAGCGCCGTGACCGCGCCGGGGCGGCCGAGGGCGTCGTCCACGGCGGACGCGATCACCGCGCCGCAGGCGTTGGTGCCACCCTCGCCGGCACCCTTGACGCCCAGCGGGTTCAGCGGGCTGGGAGCGTCCTCGGACAGCAGGATCTCCAACTCGGGCATCTCGGCCGCGGTGGGCATCAGATAGTCCATGAACGTCGTCACCAGGGGCTGGCCGATCTCGTCGTAGCTGAAGTCCTCAAACAGCGCGCCGCCGAAGCCCTGGGCCGCGCCGCCGACGATCTGGCCCTCCACCAGCATCGGGTCGATGGCCCGCCCGATGTCGTAGGCGATCACGTACCGCTCGATCCCCACGCTCCCCGTGTCTGGATCGAGCGCCACCACCCCGGCATGCAGGCCGTACGGGTAGTTCATGTTCCAGTTGATCCACGAGCTTCTGAGATGCATAATGGAGGGGCCTCGCGGTACTGTTCTGCGAGGAAGCCGCAAGCCCCGGAGGGCCAGTCCGAGGATCCTGTAGGGTCGCCTAGGACGGGAGCCGGGGCTTACGCATGCACGAGGTCAGTCAGCCCAGGTAGCGAACTTCGGTCACCGTCAGAGTGCTCTGCAAGAAGCTGAAGCCTGCCGATTGCCCGTAGGTGAGATGCTCTCGGGCGACACCGGCCATCGCGTCGGGATACCACAGCAAGGGCTCAGCCTTCGTGCGCCAGTCGTAGCTGAAGTTGGTGGCAGCCGTCTGCTGGCGGAAGCAGTTGAGAATCACCGAGCGGTCACGTCCGTCCTCACGTTGACCACGTGACTCAATGACGACATGTTCGACCCCCTCGCTGCCTAGTTCGGTAACGAGTTCATTCAGCAGCGCGGCGCGCGTTGCGGTCTGCGCGTGACGTCCCGCGCGTTGAGCGAGGATCTTGGTTGCGATTGCGTGCGCCGCAATGAGCTCGACCGCTGCATTGCGGATCGCTGGCCCTTCCCTGTGCCAGTGGAAGGGCCGAATTCGATTAGCAGTCAGGGCTTCGGCATCTTGACGCGCGGCGTGAGGCTCGCTGAAGATGACGGCTGCGAGCACGTACGTCACACCGCCGTGGAGCTCGGCTACGGTCTCATCGACGGCCGCGATGAGACTCCCGGGGATCGGTTGGCCGTCTGCAGGCAACGGGTTACTCATCGTCGTCTCCGCTGGGATCTGCCCAGTGGGCCGAAAGGCTGCTGGAGTGTGTAGAGGTGGTCTGCGGTGTAGCCCGCGGGACTTAGCGGGGCGGTCTTGAAGTGTTTGTCCATCGCCAGCAGGCCGTGCTCGATCAGACCCCGGAGTCCGCGCCCGGCCGTGTCGGCGCTGATCCCGTACCAGTCGGGGACATCCTCTGCGGGGAGTCGGAAGTTGTCGGACAGGCTCCGGGCGATCAGGAGCATGGCGACTTCCGGAAGATTGAGGACGCGATACCAGCGGTTTCCGTTGGGGCCCTGCTGCCAGAAGGCGTTGGGAAGCTGGAGATAGGGTTCCTTGACTTGGCCCGGCGGATCGTATGGGGGCTGAACTTCCTCGCCAGCGAATCCTCCCAGCGGCTAGCGGGTCAAGAGTTGGCGTGATTGAGATATTGACTCGATTTCTTCAACTCGTAGAGCAAGGGAGCCTGGAGCAGACTCGCGTGGCGGGTGCGGAGTGGCACACCAACTGGGTTCATGTGGGAGCGGCATCCTCACTCCTGCTGCCGTCGTGGCGGTCCCGGCCTAGGCCGTCGCTCCGGTACGGCACATGGCGTGGAGGCGTTCTGGGGTGAGGGGCAGCGCAGTGACCGCGCCGGGACGGCCGAGGGCGTCGTCCACGGCGGACGCGATCACCGCGCCGCAGGCGTTGGTGCCACCCTCGCCGGCACCCTTGACGCCCAGCGGGTTCAGCGGGCTGGGAGCGTCCTCGGACAGCAGGATCTCCAACTCCGGCATCTCGGCCGCGGTGGGCATCAGATAGTCCATGAACGTCGTCACCAGGGGCTGGCCGATCTCGTCGTAGCTGAAGTCCTCGAACAGTGCGCCGCCGAAGCCCTGGGCCGCGCCGCCGACGATCTGGCCCTCCACCAGCATCGGGTTGATGGCCCGCCCGATGTCGTAGGCGATCACGTACCGCTCGATCCCCACGCTCCCCGTGTCTGGATCGAGCGCCACCACTCCGGCATGCAGGCCGTACGGGTAGTTCATGTGGCTTGTGGTGTACCACTCCTCGGCCACCAGCCCCGGCCGGTCCTGCGCATACGGCGACGCCGGACCGAGAGCCGACGCGATGGCGCCCAACGACACGGCCCGGGTGGGCGAGCCGACCACCCTCACGGCGCCATCGACCAGTTCCAGGTCGTCCGGGCTGGCCTCGAGCATCTCCGCGGCAACCTCGATGGCCCGCCGGCGCAGGGCGACGCTGGCGGTGTGGGTCGCGGTTCCGGCCATCACGGTGGCCCGGCTGGCGAAGGCTCCCATCCCGTAGGACATCTGGTCGGTCTGGCCGTGGACCACCGAGACCGTGTCGAGCCCCACGCCGAGGATCTCCGCGCAGATCTGGGCCATGACCGTCTCGAAGCCCTGGCCGACCGAGGCCTCGCCGGTGGTCACGGTGACGCAGCCGGTGGGGTCGACCTCGATCCGGCTCCCCGCGAAGGGACCCAGGCCCGACTTCTCGACGAAGAAGCCGAGCCCCAGACCGACCAGCTCCCCGTTCGCCCGGCGCGCCGCCAGCGACGCCAGCAGGGCCCGGTAGTCGATGTGGCCCATGACCCGGTCGAGCATCATCTCGTACTGCCCGGAGTCGTAGACGACCGGTGTCCCGAGCGCGTCGACGCCCCGCTCGAACGGCATCTCGGCCGGACCGATCAGGTTGCGGCGCCGGATCTCGGCCCGGTCGATTCCCAGCTCGGCTGCCACCGCGTCGAGCGCCCGCTCCCGCACGAAGGTGCTCTCGTAGCGTCCCGGCGCCCGGTACGTGCCGGCCGGGGTCTTGTTCGACAGCCGCACCCGGCCGGTGACCCGGTAGTTCGGGATCCGGTACGGGCCCGGCAGCATGGCCGCGGCCAGAGTGGCCACGGTCGCTCCGTGGGTGCGTACGTAGGCGCCCTGATCGCTGACGAACTCCACATCAAGGCCTTCGACCACACCCGAGGCGTCGGTGGCCACCCGCAGCCGGTAGCGCTGATCGCGTGAGTGGTTGGCCGCCACCAGGTGCTCCTGGCGGTCCTCGATCCACTTGACCGGCCGGCCCAGCCGCAATGCGGCCAGCGCCACCAGGACATCCTCGGGATACAGCTCGCCGCGCACCCCGAACCCACCCCCGACATGGGCTTCGCGCAGCACGACCCCCGACGGCGGCAGGCCGAGCATCCGGGCCAGGGCGTCACGGTTCTGGAACGGGACCTTGGCCGCCCCCAGGAACTCGAGCGTCCCGGTGTTGCGGTGGTGCACCGCCACCGCGCCCCGGCACTCCAGGGGCACGCCGGTGTGGCGCCCCACGCTGAACTCGGCCTCCAACACGTGCCCAGCCCGGGCAAATGCCGCGTCGACGTCGCCGGTCTGCTCGGTGAACACGTAGGCCTCGGTGTCGAGCCGGCCGTCGAAGTCGCCGAGCGCGCCGGCCGCGTCGAGCACCGGCGCCAGTTCCGACACCTCCACGACCACCGCCTCCGCGCCGTCCTCGGCGATGTACGGGTCGGTCGCGAACACCGCGGCCACCGGCTCGCCCACGTAGCGCACCCGGTCCTGGGCCAGGATCGGCTGGCGGTAGGGAACCATCTGGTCGGCGCCTACCTGCCTGAAGTCGATGGGCGGGATGTCGGCCACGTCGGCACCGGTCCAGACCGCGACCACGCCCGGCACGTCCAGGGCCCCGGAGGCGTCGACCGACTCGATCGTGCCGTGGGCCGCATGCGATCGGACGATCCGCATGTGGAGCTGGTGCGGGAGGTTGATGTCGGCGACGAATCGGCCCTCGCCCCGCAGCAGGGGCCGGTCCTCGAGGCGGAGAACCGACTCGCCTATCACGGCAGTCCCGCTGCCGGGGCCGCTCGAGTCCCGATCACGATCGCATCTGATCCCGGGCGGCGTGCACCGAGGTGATGATGTTCTGGTAGCCGGTGCAGCGGCAGAGGTTCGACGCGAGCACCTCGCGCAGCTCCTCGTCACCGATGTCGGGACGGGACTCGAGGACCGACGTGGCCAGCATCAGGAACCCGGGAGTGCAGAAGCCGCACTGCAGCCCGTGATGCTCCCAGAAGGCCTGCTGCATGGGATGGAGGCGCTCGCCGTCGGCGAGGCCCTCGACGGTGCGTACCGCCTGGCCGCCGCACTGCACCGCGAACATCAGGCAGGACCGCACCGGCTCGTCGTCGACCAGGACGGTGCAAGCGCCGCAGACTCCGTGCTCGCAGCCCAGATGGGTCCCGGTCAGCCCGCAGTCCTCTCGCAGGGTGTCGGCCAGGGTCTTGCGGGGCTCGACCGTCACTTCGTGCTGCTGGCCGTTCACTGTGAGGGTCAGCTCGACGCGCCGCGGCATCATGTTCGGCCTCCTGTCTGGGTGGACTGCGCCTGCCGAATCAGCTCGCGTACCCGGGCCGGCGTGGCCGGCATCTCGTCGACTTCGATGCCCAGCGGTGCCAGCGCGTCCGAGATGGCGTTCAGCACCGCCGCCGGGGCGCCGATGGCTCCGCCCTCCCCCACGCCCTTGGCTCCGGTGATCGAGGCGTCGGTGATGGTCTGAAGGTGGGTCACCTCGATCTGGGGAACCTCGCAGGCCGTCGGGGGCAGGAAGTCCATGAGCGAGGCCGTCAGGAGGTTGCCGTCGTCGTCGGTCACCAGCTCCTCGTAGAGGGCGTTGGCGATCCCCTGGGTCACCCCGCCGTGGATCTGCCCCTCGACGATCATGGGGTTGACCTCCAGGCCGGCGTCGGCGATCACGACGAAGCGCTCGATGCGGACATGGCCGGTGTCGGGGTCCACCTCAACGATGGCGGCGTGGCAGGCGTTCGAGAAGGTGCCGGCCGGGTCGTAGGTGGCTGAGACGGCTAGGCCGGGCTCCATCGGCTCCGGCAGGAGGTGGCTGCTGTGGTGGGCGATGCGGGCGATCTCCGGCAGGGTGACGCCGACGCTCGTCCCGGCTACGACCGCCGAGCCGTCCTCCAGCCGGATGTCCTCGGGGCTGGCCTCCAGGTGGTGGGCTGCGATCTCCTTGAGCTGGGCCGCAAGGCGCTCCGCCGCCAGCTTGACGGCCCCGCCGGCGATGACCATGGACCGGCTGGCGAAGGTGCCCCAGCCGTACGGGGTGGTGTCGGTGTCGCCGTGGACCACGGCCACCTGCCGGGGCTCGACGCCGAGCTCGTCGGCCAGCAGCTGCGACAGGGTGGTGGCCAGCCCCTGACCGTGGGGCGACGCGCCGATGCGGGCGGTCACGTCGCCCGACGGGTTCATCTCGAGTTGCACCGTCTCGTAGCCGGGGGTGATCTCCATCGCCCGGGCCGCGAACGCGGGCGTGCCGTAGCCGGTGCGCTCGCCGAATACCGAGAACCCGATCCCGAGATAGCGGCCCTCGGCCACGGCCCGCTCCTGGCGACGGCGGAACCCCTCAACGTCCAGCGCCTCGACCGCCGCGTCGAGCGTCTCGACGTAGGACCCCGGATCGACGGGCAGCCCGGTGGGCATCGAGTACGGGAACTCCCCCACCAGGTTGGCCCGGCGGATCTCGACGGGATCGAGGCCGAGCCGGCGGGCGGTGGTGTCCATCAGCCGCTCCATGGCCAGGGTCAGCACCGGACGCGAGACGCCCCGGTAGGGGGCGATGGGGCACATGTTGGTGGTCACCGCCCGGGAGCGCACCCGGTACTGCGACAGCCGGTAGGGCCCCGGGAGCTCGGCCATGGCCATGAGCGGCTCGACACCGAAGGTGACCGGGTAGTTGCTGTAGGCCCCGATGTTGCACACGATGTCGGCGTCGAGGCCCAGCAGCAGGCCGCCCCGCGTGAAGGCTCCCCTCAACCGGTAGGTGTGGTCGCGGCTGTGCCATGAGGCCAGCAGGTTCTCGGACCGGTCCTCGATCCACGCGATGGTCGCCCCGAGCAGGCGGGCCGCCGCCACCAGGGCCACGTATTCGCGGGGCACGCACATCTTCTGCCCGAACGCCCCGCCCACCTCTGGGGTCACCACCCGGAGCTCCGCCTCGCCGATGTCCAGGATGTCGGCCAGAGCGGTGCGCAGCATGTGGGGCATCTGGTTGGCGGCCGTCAGCGTCGTCCGGCCGGTGGCGGGGTCGTGGGCCGCCAGCGCTCCCCTGGCCTCGATGGGCAGCGCGTTCTGCCGGTGGGCCCGGATGTCGAGGGTCACGATCTCATCGGCCGCCTCGAAGGCAGCGTCCACACCATCGGTGGAGAAGCGGGCGTCGAGCACCACGTTGTTCCCCATCGGCATGTCGAGACCGGCATGGACCGTCGGTGCGGCCGGGTCGGTGGCCGCGGTCGCGTCCAGCACCGGTCGGGTCGCCTCAATGTCGACGACCACCTGCTCGGCCAGATCCTCAGCCTCGGCCCTCGAGCCGGCCACGACCAGAGCCACCGGCTCACCCGGATGGCGCACGGCGTCGGCCGCCAGCACCGGTGTCTCCAGCGCAACGAAATCGGGCCGGTCGAGCCGGGCGCACATGGTCCGGATCCCGCCGAAGCTCGCCGCGGTGAGCACCGGCGCGCCCGGAGGCGCCTCGATCGAACGGATCTCGCCCGCCGGGACCGGGCTGCGCACGAATGCGGCGTGAAGCGCGCCGCGATGCCGGTCGGCGACATCGGCCACGAACCGGCCCAGTCCCCGGACGAGGGCCGGATCCTCGAAGCGGCGCAGCGAGCGGCCGGTCCACCTCGCGCCGGCCGTCATGCCTTCAAGACCCTCACGCCAGCGCCTGGTCCAACGCCCGGGTGACCATGGCCCGCACCAGGTCTCTGCGGTAGTCGGCCGAACCGTGGATGTCGCCGGTGGGATCGACCTCCTCGGCAGCGGCCGCGGCGGCCGCCGCGACCGTCCCGGCCGTCGCGGGACGCCCGGCCAGGGCAGCCTCGGCGTTGGATGCCCGCACCGGTCCCCCGGCCACGCCGCCGAGCGCGATGCGGGCACGGGCGATCGAGTCGCCGTCGCGTTCCACGGCCGTGACCGCCAACACGATGGCGAAGTCACCCCAGCGGCGGGCGAACTCGGCCATCCCGACTCCCCAGGAGTCGTCCAGCCGCGGCAGCCGCACGCCGACCAGCAGCTCATCGGGCTCCAGGCAGGTCGTGAAGGCCATCTGTTCGAAGAAGTCGCCGGCGCCGACGGTGCGGCCACCGGTCGCGCTGCGGCAGTGGATCTCGGCGTTGAGGGCGCAGGCCAGAGCGCACCACTCCGCGGCCGGGTCGGCGTGGGCCAGGCTCCCGCCGAAGGTGCCCCGGATCCGTATCGGGTAGTGGCCCACCCAGCGCCCCGTCAAGGCGAACAGCGAGCCCAGCGGCCCCGCGATCGTGTTGTGCTCCAGGTCCAGGTGGCGCACCCGGGCGCCGATGGCGACGCTGCCGGGGTCGGCCTCCTCGATGCGGTCGAGACCGGGAACATGGGCGATGTCGACCAGCACCGCGGGCCGGGCCAGCCGGAAGTTCATGGCGGGTACGAGGCTCTGGCCGCCGGCGAGGACCTTGGCCTCGTCCTGATGCTCATGCAGCAGGCCCAGGGCCTCCTCCAGCGTCCGGGGCGCGTGGTACTCGAAGGCGGCGGGCTTCACGGCGTCACCGGACCCGCACCGGAATCTGAGAGGAGGATGCGGCGCTCACCGAACGACAACCCTATGCTCGCCCCGGCTTCGCGGGCGCATCGAGCGTGATCGCTGATCGGCTCGAGACACCGCTGAGCCGCCAACACAAACGAGACCCGACACAGGAGGCGCCGTGCCCCGCAAAGAGGAGATCCGAGTCGACCACCTCAACCCGCCCATCAGCCACTACACCGACGCCACCCGGTTCGGCGACCTGCTCTTCATCTCGGGGTGCGGCCCGCTCGACTCCGAAGGGAAGCTCGTGGGCGGCAACGACGTGGCGGCCCAGGCCCGGGCCACGCTGGAGAACATCGGGGCGATCCTCGAGGCGGCCGGCGCCACCTTCGCCGACGTGCTCAAGGTCATCGTCTACCTGACCGACATCGGTGACCGGGCGGCCATCAATCCGGTGCGTCAGGAGTTCTTCGGCGACGAGCGGCCGTGCAGCACCCTGATCGGCATCAACGAACTGGTCGTCGAGGGAATGAAGGTCGAGATCGAGGCCATAGCCGGCATCCCGAGCTGATCGGCACGCCGTCAGGCGGCCTGATCGTCAGTCGAATCCGAGGAAGCGCAGCAGGTTCCAGTCCGGTGGGCAGGGCCCGCCGATGCTCACGATCCGCTCGCCCCGGTCGGCCATCACCGCATGCTCGACGCCTGCGGGCACATGGATGACCTGGCCGGCCTCGAACTCGAGCCGGGTGTCGTTGGTGAGGTCGCTCACCGAGCCCCGGCCCTCCAGGCAGAAGATCGTGTCCTCGGAGTCGTCGTGGGTGTGGGGAACGTTCTCCTCGCCCGGTTCGAGCACCACGTAGTTCATGTTGGCCACCTCGGCGCCGACACCCGGCCAGACCACGAACCGGGCGTCGCTGGAGATCATGGGCGCCCTCAGGCTGGGCTTGTCCCGGTGAAAGACGCGGATGGCCATGGTCAGTCCTCCAGATGCTGGTACAGGGCCGGGTCGGGTGGACAGGGGCCGCCGATCAGCATGGCGCCGGCCTCGCCGGCCTCGATCCGGTAGGTCGTGCCCCCGTCGATGTGGAGCATGGCGCCGACCCCTATCTCGAAGCTCTCGCCGCTGCCACCGTCGACGGCTGTGGCCGATCCCTCGCACAGGTGGTAGACGGCGTCTGAGGGGTGGCTGAGGGGCTTGGTCCGTCCGTCTCCGTCCAGCCTGACCAGGTGCATGGACCGGTGCAAGGCCCCGACCCCGGGCCAGACGACCGCGATGGCGCGTCCCCCGTTCTCGACGATGGCCAACTCCGGGCAGGCCTCGCCGCTGTCAAGGACTCGAACTTCGTCCACGGTGGACACCGTAGCCGCGGCCTACTCAGAGGCCGAGCGGATAGGTGCGCGAATCCGGCGCATACGGCGCGAGGCCGTGGCCCGAGCGGCCCGTGAGCGCAGCGAACATGAGCGGGAATGACACCGCTGCGACGCAACCAGCTCCCGCCTATCCACGCGGCCCCTCGATCCTCAGAGCCCGGGTGGGGCACGCCTCCACCGCCAACTCGGCGTCCTCCTCGAGGTCCGGTCCGGGCTCTTCGACGAGGATGTGGCACACCATGTCGTCCCGGACCTCGAAGACGTCCGGAGCGACCATCTCGCAGTTCGCGCTGCCGATGCACTTGTCCACTTCGAGCACGATCCTCATCTGCTGCCACCTCTGCTGCCGGCACCCGCGGCGCGCCGACGATAGCTGCCGCGAGCGCAGCGCTGGTGGTCGGGCTCCTGGATCTCTCAAGTGTCGGGGCGCACCTCGGCGAAGCGGTCGATTCGCCGCAGCTCCGGGAACAGCATCCACCACGCCGCCACCACCGCCAGCGTGCCGACCCCGCCGAACACGACTGAGCCCGCAATCCCCAGCAGCGCCCCCGCGACCCCGGACTCGAACGCTCCGAGCTCGTTCGAGGCCCCGACGAAGGTGTACTCGACCGCCATCACCCGGCCCCTCATGTTCTCGGGGGTCGCCAGCGGAACGAGGGTGCTGCGCACGAAGACGCTCACCGAGTCGGCGCCGCTCAACGCCAGCAGGGCGATGAACGCCACAACGAAGGAACGGGTGAGCCCCAGCAGGATCGTGCCCAGGCCGAACACCCCTACCGCCGCCATCAGGGTCGGACCGACCCGGCGCGTCAGTGGCCGGACGGCCAGGGCGGCCATCGTCAGGAGCGCCCCGATGCCCACCGCGGCCCGAAGCAATCCGAGGCCCACCGCCCCGACTCCGAGCCGCTCCTCGGCGATGGCGGGAAGGAGCGCCACCGCCCCGCCGAACAGGACTGCGAACAGGTCGAGGGAGATGATGCTCAGCACCACCCGGTTGGATCGGATGAAGCGGAGTCCTTGCAGCGCGTGGACGATCACGGCTCTCACGCCGGAGCCGGTGACGGCGGCCGAGCGGGCCACCCCGCTGGCGGGAACTACGGCGAGGAGGGCTGCCGCCGCCAGCGACATGGCGGTGGCCAACAGGTAGGGGGCGGACACGTCGAACACGAAGACGAACGTGAAGATGACCGGCCCCGCGGCGAAGCCGGCCTGCCAACCACACATGCACACGGCCACCATCCGCTCGACCGCGCCTGCAGGCGCGTTGTCCACCGCCATGACCCGGCTGGCCGCGCTCAGCACCGACCGGGCGGAGCCGAAGACGAACACGAGGGCGAAGATCGGTACGACCGATGTCGGCTCCGACGCCACGTAGAAGTACAGGCCCGCCGAGGCGGCCGCCTCGCCCACCAGCCCGCAGGCGTACATGACACGCCGGTCGTACCGGTCCGACAGCACGCCGCTGAGGGGTGCGAGAAGCAGCGTCGGGACGAACTCCGCCAAGCCGAGCAGGCCCAGGTCGAGCGGCTTGCCGGTCATGTCGAACACCTGCTTGCCCAGGACCGTGATCTGGCCCACGGTCATGGCCGCGGTCAGGAAGATGATGACCGGCAGGGCCCAGAGTCGCAGGCCGATCCGGGGAGCCGCAGCAGCCGACGACCCGGCGCCGGCCGCCGGTGAGTCGTCGTTCGGCATCGGGACAAAGCTAACGCCGGCCCATCACCGGGCCGGAACCGTGCCTAGAGGCCGAGCGGGTAGGCGGGATGAAGCGGTCCATACGGCGCGAGGCCGTGGCCCGAGCGGCCCGTGAGCGCAGCGAACAAGAGCGGGAAAGACCCCGATGCAACGCGACGGGCCTGCACCTGCCCGCGCACCTTCTTAGCCCTCCGGGCGCACCTCGGCGAAGCGGTCGATGCCTCGCAGCTCGGGAAACACCGCCCAGCAGACCGCCACCACCGCGACGGCCCCCACCCCGCCGAACACCACCGCTCCAGCCACGCCGAGCACGGCGCCGGCAACGCCGGACTTGAACGCGCCCAACTCGCTGGAGCCGCCGATGAACACGTATTCGACGGCCATGACCCGCCCTCGCATGTCCTCAGGGGTGGCCAGCGGCACCAGGGTGCTGCGGATGAAGACGCTGACCGCGTCCGCGCCGCCCATCACCAGCAGCGCCGCGAAGGCGACGATGAAGGAGCCGGTGAGGCCGAGCACGACCGCTCCCACGCCGAAGGCGGCCACCACTCCCAGCAGCGACGGGCCCACCCGCCGCTGCAGTGGTCGCACCGCCAGGGCGACCATCACCACCGAGGCCCCGATGCCGAAAGCGGCCGCCAACCAGCCGAGGCCGACGGCGCCCACCCCCAAGCGCTCCTCGGCGATGGCCGGCAGCAGCGCATGAGCGCCGCCCATGAACACGGCGAACAGATCGAGGGAGATCGCCCCGAGCAGCACCCGGTTGCGCCGGACGTAGCGCAGGCCCTCGAGCGCGTGTCGCAGTGCGGCCCGCGCCCCGGCCCCGGACGCGGAGGCGGCACGCCGCACCGCGCTCGGCGGCAGCAGCATGAGCAAGCCGATCCCGGCGGCCGAGGACCAGGCGGCCAGCAGGTACGGGACGGCCGGATCAAACTCGAAGGCGAAGCCGAAAGACACCGGGCCGACGATGAAGCCTGCCTGCCACGCCACAACGTTCAGCGCGACCGTCCGCTCCCGGACCGCCTCCGGTGCCAGATCCACGGGCAGGGCCCGGCTGACCGCCATGAGGAAGGCTCGGGCGGAGCCGAACACGACGACCAGGCCGTAGATGGGGAGCACCGATGTCGGATCGGTCAAGACATAGAAGAACAGACCGACGGAGGCGAGGGCCTCGCCGCCGAGGCCCCAGGCGTACACGTATCGACGCTCGAACCGGTCCGCGACCATGCCGGTGACGGGCGCCAGCAGGAAGGCCGGCACGAACTCGGCCAGCCCCAGGAACCCCAGGTACAGCGGGCGGCCGGTCATGTCGAACACCTGCTTGCCCAGAATCGTCAGCTGTCCCATGGTCATCGCCATCGACAGGAACGTCACGCCGAAGAGCGCCCAGAGCCTCGGCCCGATCCGGGTGCCCCCAGTCGACGACGACCCGGCGCCCGCGGCCGGTGAATCGTCGTTCGACATCCAGACAAACCTAACCCCGACGCAAAATCGTCCGCGAATAGGTACGGCCGCCTCAGGCGGCGAGATAGTCATTCCCGCTCCTGTTCGCTGCGCTCACGGGCCGCTCGGGCCACGGCCTCGCTCATGCAGGCCGGTCGCGTCGGCCATTCGCTCGGCCTCTAGCCTGCGGTCCGAATGGCACTGCCCGCTCTAGGCGACTTCCTGCCCGACACTCCCGGCGCCGACGATCTGCTGGACGCCTTCATCGAGTGGTCGGCGGCTGCCGGCCTCGAGCTGTACCCGCACCAGGAGGAGGCCGTGCTGCGCCTTCTGGCCGGCGAGAACGTGGTGCTGTCCACGCCCACCGGCTCGGGCAAGTCGCTGGTGGCGGTGGTCGGGGCCTTCGCCATGCTGGCCCAGGGGCGCCGCGCCGTCTACACCGCCCCGATCAAGGCACTGGTCAGCGAGAAGTTCTTCGAGCTGACCGCGGCGTTCGGCCCCTCCGAGGTGGGCATGGTCACCGGCGACGCCTCGGTCAACAGCGACGCTCCGGTGATCGCCTGCACCGCCGAGATCCTGGCCCAGCGAGCCATGCGGTCCGGCGCGGGCACGCCGGCCGACCTGGTGGTGATGGACGAGTTCCACTACTACGGCGACCGGGACCGGGGATGGGCCTGGCAGGTACCGCTGCTGGAGCTGCCCGGCGCCCGGTTCCTGCTGATGTCGGCCACCCTCGGCGACACCAGCGCACTGCGGCGCGACCTGACCGCCCGCACCGGGCGCGACACCGCCCTGGTCGCCTCGGCCGAGCGTCCGGTCCCGCTCGACGTCGAGTACCGGGAGACCCCGCTGCACGTCTCCATCGAGCAGCTGCTCTCGGCCGGCCGCGCTCCCGTCTACATCGTGCACTTCACCCAGCGGGAGGCCACCGCCCGGGCGCAGAGCCTCACCAGCCTCAAGGTCCTCGGACCCGACGAGAAGGAAGCCGTGAAGGAGGCCGTGGGCGGGTTCCGCTTCGACACCCCGATCGGCAAGGACCTGCGCCGGTTCGTGCTGGCCGGCATCGGCGTGCACCACGCCGGGATGCTGCCCAAGTACCGGTTGCTGGTGGAGAAGCTGGCCCAGCAGGGCCATCTCAAGCTGATCTGCGGCACCGACACCCTCGGCGTGGGCGTCAACGTCCCGATCCGGACCGTGCTGTTCACCCAGCTCTACAAGTACGACGGCCGGCGCACCCGGGTGCTGTCGGTACGGGACTTCCAGCAGATCGCGGGCCGGGCCGGCCGGCGGGGCTTCGACACCGTCGGCAGCGTGTGGGTTCAGGCGCCCCAGCACGCAGTGGAGAACAAGCGGGCCGAGATGCGGGCCGGGGGCGACCCAAGGAAGCTGCGCAAGCTGGTGCGCAAGAAGCCCCCGGAGCGGAGCTACGCCCACTACGACGACAAGACGCTGGCGCGCCTGTGGGAGGGCACCCCCGAGACGCTGGAGTCGAGCTTCGACGTCACCCACGCCATGATGCTCAACGTCCTGGACCGCCCCGGCGACGGCTGCACGGCGATGAAGCGCCTGCTGGTCGACAACCACGAGCCCCGTCCCCGCCAGCGTCGCCACATACGCAAGGCCGTGGGAGTGTTCCGGTCCCTGATCGACGCGGGGATAGTGGAGGTGCTCGACGAGCCCGACGAGCTGGGCCGCCCGGTGCGGGTGAACCTCGACCTC
Source organism: Candidatus Aldehydirespirator sp. (assembly GCA_965221605.1). GTDB lineage: Bacteria > Actinomycetota > Acidimicrobiia > Acidimicrobiales > Aldehydirespiratoraceae > Aldehydirespirator. The sequence goes on along the minus strand of CBDCSK010000008.1, from coordinate 35,606 downwards.
CAGGACGAGTTCCGGCTCAACCAGCCGCTCGGGCTGTTCGCGGTGGAGGCCGTCGCGGTCCTCGATCCGGAGGCGACCGACTACCACCTGCAGGTCCTCAGCGTCGCCGAGTCGGTGCTGGAGGATCCCATGGCGGTGCTGCTGGCGCAGCGGGACAAGGCGCGGGACGAGCTCATGACCAGGATGAAGGACGAGGGCGTCGAGTACGAAGAGCGCATGGCCCGGCTGGCCGAGGTGACCTGGCCGAGGCCCGAGGCCGAGTTCATCGAGCCCGCCTTCGAGATGTTCGCCCGCCACCATCCCTGGGTCGGGCATCTGCGCCCCAGCCCCAAGTCGGTGGTGCGCGACATGGTGGAGCACACCGACACCTTCAACCAGTACGTGAGCCGCTACGGGCTCAAGCGCTCCGAGGGTCTGGTGCTGCGCTACCTCACCGACTGCTACAAGGCCCTGGTGCAGACCGTGCCGACCGCCGCGGTCGACGACCGCCTCGCCGAGGTGATCGAGTGGCTGGGCGCGCTGGTACGGGAGGTGGACTCCAGCCTGCTCGACGAATGGGAGCGCCTGCGCGCCGTCTAACCCTGAATCCACCGGTGGGCTGGTCGGGGTGGCTGGTTTTGGTTGTTGTGGGCGGTGTTGGTCTGGTTTGGCTGTTGTGGGTGCTGTTGGGGCGTGTGGGGTCGGCGGCTGGGGTTGTGGCTGGTTGGTGGCGCTGGGGGTGTGTGCTGGGTGGCGCCGGGTCCCGGGGGGTTGTGCTTTAGATGAGTTGGGGCAGGTTGCGGGTGTGGGCCAGCGCGGTGGTGAATTGGTGTGCCCAGGGCCAGTTGAGCGGCAGGCGGAGTTTGTGTCGGTGGCTGTGGTTGACGAGGCGTCCGGGGACGGCGAGCAGCCGCCGGCGGACGGTGGCGGCGACGGTGAGCCGTTCGGGGTGGTTGGTGTGTGCGAGGCGGGCGGTCCAGCGGGCGAGGTTGTGGGCGAGCGCGGCGCAGGCGAGGTGGGCGCCGTTGGCGAAGAATCTTCCCGAGGGGCAGTGGGCTAGTCCATTGTCTTTGAGGTCTCTGATGGCGAGCTCGACTCGGGCGTGGCCGCGGTGGTAGGCGTCGGCGGTTTCGGTGTCGAGGCCGTCTCTGTTGGTGACGAAGCAGTGGTGGCGCCAGTTGGGCCACAGCTCGCGTTGGGGGCCTTCTGGGAGGCGGGTGCGGCGCACGACGAGGCGCAGCTTTCGGGGGCCTTGGGGGTCGCGGCGGCTCGTTGTGATGGCGCTCTCGGCGACCTGGGCTTCCCCGTCGGGGTAGGCGATCGGCGTCCAGGCGGTTTCGTCGATGCCGTCGATGGCTGCTTTGACTTTGGCGTTGTTGGGGATCGTGACCGACCAGCGGGCCTTGTATGCGTCGAGCTTCGCGATCAGCGCATAGGAGAAGAACCCCGCGTCGGCGCGCACCGTCACCGCCGCGTGCGGCGCGAGGCGCCTGAGCCTCGCGAGGGTCTCCGCGGCGAAGCGGACATGGCCGCGTTGAGAGGACCCCGACCGCATCCGGGCGTGGACGACCTCGCCGGTGTCGTCGCGCACTGCCGCCAGCGGGTGGTATCCCCAAACCTTGGTGTGGCCATAGGCCGCGCCCTGCTTGGACTTGCCGTGGACCTCACACACCGTCGAGTCCAGATCCACCGTCATCTCCGCCGCTGCCGGCGCCGCGCCCACAGACCACGCCCGGCCCAGCGCCAGCTCCAGAGCCCGGTCGAGCTGACGGACATGGCCGAACGTGAAGGACCGCAGCCACGTCCCCAACGTCGACGGAGCCGCCACCGCGAACGGCAGCACCGCTGAAGCGGACCCGGCCCGCAGCCTGTCGGCGTCGCCGATGTGTGACCCTCCCACCAGCATCGACGCCACCACCGACAACGCCTTCGCCCCGGACCCCCGCCCCGACTCCGGCGGGCGCACCACCTCATCGATGAGCGACTCCAAACCCAGCCGGCCCATCACCGTGCCCGCCAACAGAAGCCCCGCGTCGGCCACCAGCGAAGCGTCGTCGAACACCGCCTCGATCCCGTCGATCCCGCCCGCTATGCTGCTCACAGGAAGTGCCTCCTCACATGGCCAGAATGACCGTTGCTTCAAACAGCATTCTCCCATGTCAGGAGGCCTTTCCGGTGGACGCGCCAACCCCACAAACCTCACCGCATCGGTGGATCCAGGCTAACAGCTTGGAGCGCCCGCGAATAGGCGTGGGCCTGTGGCGTCGCAGCGGTGTCATTCCCGCTCTTGTTCGCTGCGCTCACGGGCCGCTCGGGCCACGGCCCCATGCGGCCGCACCCTCCGGTGACGAGGACCGACTTGCCCCACAGGCGGCCGGGCGACGGGACGCTGGTCACGAGTCCTCGGCCGGGGCGCGGCCGGTGGCCCGACCCACGAGGTCCACGAGGCTCGGACAGCCGTCGATCTTGGAGAACCGGCGATCGACGTACAGCAGGGTGGCGAAGATCAGCAGGAAGGCCACGAAGAAGTTCACCACCTGGCGGGTGACCAGGAACAGGTTGACCCCGGCGTTGTTGTAGAGCCAGAAGTCCCAGACGGCCGAGCCCACCTCATAGAGGGTGATCACCCAGGTGACGTTGCGCATCGTCGACACGAAGCGGGGGTTGCGCTGCACCTCCTCGGCCACGGGCAGGAAACGGCGGGCCAGCCACACCATGAACGGCCTGCCGATGATGATCGTGACCGCAGCAGCCACGCCGACCAGCATCTTGGTGCCGATGCCGATGCCGAAGTACACCGCTTCGGTGCTCACCCCGAAGTCGACCAGGTCCCGCTCGACCGCGATGCTCACCGCGGCCCGCACGAGCAGGTACGCGGTGATGACGGGAAGCCATGCGCCTATCGGCAGACCCCGGCGCCGGCGGCTGTAAGCGGCCTTCACCGACCATCCTGTGGCCGCAATGATGGCCACCTCGATGTTGTTCAGCCAGGCGACCTGGACCCAGTCGAGGTTGAAGAAGGCCAGGAACAGCAGCACCGGCATGACCTGGTCGAGATTGCTGCGCCACCCCCATACCGCCTGGCGGGACGTCTTGGCCAGCGACCGGGGATCAGTGGTCGACCCCTCCGTCCCCGCTGTGCCCGAAGACGCTCCCGGAGCCGTGCCGGGCTCGCCCCGTGAAGGGTCGGCGCCCTCGTTCACGGAGCGAGAGCCGCCCATGCCTGAGCGGTGGCCTCGTCGCCCACCGCCGACAGCGAGTCGTCGTCGAGCGGCAGCCGGTTCCACATGGCCAGGAACAGGGCGCCGCCCGGTCCCCGGACTGCCGCGTCCCCCTTGACGTGGACTCGCTCGAACACCACCTCGTCGCCCTCGGCGTGCACGATCCACTCGCCCTCGCCGTCGGTGCGATGCAGGTGGAGGCTCCCTGCCGGCAGGTCGCGCCGCTTGCGCTTCTGGGCGTTGGGCAGCACGAACTCGAAGAACTCGTCCACGCCGTCGCGTCCCTGGTCGCCGTCGACCGGGCCGGTCGATCCCAGCGCGTTCTCGGCGTCCCAGCGGTGCACGCTGGTCTCGTGCAGCATCCGGCGGAAGTAGAAGCCGGCGTCGGGCCGGGGCGACCAGTTCCACACCGGGGTCTCAGGCTCGATGCCGGCCAGCGCGTCGACCAGCCGGTCCAGCGCGGCCGCCGCGAAGTCGACGGCCGAGTCGTCCTCAGGCACCTGGGGCATCTGCTCCCGCGTCAGAGGCTCGGTCGCTCGGCCGGCCACGTAGCTGCCGACGAGGCTGTGCACCCATCCCATGTGCCCGGCCAGGTCGCGCAGATTCCAGTCGCCGCAAGTGGGCACCGCAGCCTCCAAGTCGGACCTGGCGACCTCGATGAGCCGCCGCCCGTCCAGCTCGATCTGGTTGACGATTGCGTCCTTGTCCATGGTCACAGTCTGGCGCTGGCCCGCCCCGACGGCACCCGCCATCCGGCCCGGCTCCGCATGCCAGTTGACACATGCTCATGCGAGAGTTCTAACATTTGAGTGTTAGATTTAGAGCATGCGAACTACAGTGGAGTTCGAGGAAGACACGGCCAGGGCGCTGCACCAGCTGCGCAACGAGACTGGGATGGGAGTGTCCGAGGCAGTCAACCACCTGGTCCGCCGCGGCTTGCTGGCACCGGAGGAAGGGTCACCAGGAGAGTCGCTGTTCGTGCAGCGGACTCACCGGCTGGGTCTGCGAATCGACGTGTCCAACGTTGCCGACGCCATAGACCTGCTCGAGGGCTCCCGGGCGCGGTGACGAGCCGGTGCTGGTCGACGCCAACATCCTGCTCTATGCGGTCGATGAGGCCAGCGCCGCCCACGCCTCCGCCAAGCAATGGCTGGAGGAGGCCCTGAACGGTCCCCGGCGAGTGGGGCTCCCCTGGCAGTCGCTGACCGGGTTCCTGAGGATCGCCACCAACCCGCGGGCCGTTCCCGATCCGTTGCAACCAGCAGAAGCCTGGGGAATCATCGAGGCTTGGCTCGACGCCCGGAACTCCTGGATCCCTCATCCTGGACCCGGCCACCGCGAGATCCTGGGCCGGCTGGTGCGTGACCTGAGACTCAGCGCCAACCTCGTGCCCGACGCCGCACTGGCCGCGCTGTGCATCGAGCACGGCCTCGCCGTCGTGTCGGCCGACTCGGACTTCGCGCGCTTCACCGAAGTGTCCTGGATCAACCCTCTGGCCGCGTGACGTACTGTTGAGGACATGGGCACGTACGCGATCAGCGGGTCGTCTTCAGGCATGGGGGCGGCCACCCGGCACCGGCTCGAGGCCGCAGGACACCGGGTCATCGGCGTCGACCTGCGAGACGCGGAGGTGATCGCCGATCTGGCAACGGCCGAGGGCCGCGCCGGCGCGGTCGCGGCCGTGATCGACGCCTCCGGCGGCGAGCTCGACGGAGCGGTCTCGGCTGCGGGCGTGGCCCCGCCGACGGCCGGTGAGCTCATCGCGCGGGTGAACTACTTCGGATCGCAGGCTGTTCTCGAGGGCCTGCGACCGGCGCTGACCGCAGGCGGCGGAGCCCAGGTCGTGCAGTTCGGCTCGAACTCTTCGACCACCACGCCGAACCTGCCCGACGATCTGATCGCCGCCTGCCTCGACGGCCGGGAGGACGACGCGCTGGCGATCATCGAAACCGTCGACGAGGTGTTCGCTCCAGCCGTGGCCTACGCCGGGGCAAAGCTGGCCATCACCCGCTGGTGCCGGCGCGCCGCGGTGACCGAGCCCTGGGTGGGCGAGGGCATCAGGCTCAACGTGATCGCCCCGGGACCGGTCGACACGCCGCTGCTGCGGGCCGGCCAGGCCGACGAGGTCTACGGGCCGCTCATGGAGGCGTTTCCCGTGCCGGTAACCGAGACGCCCGACGCCGATGCCCTGGCCGCCTGGGTGGAGTTCCTGCTGTCGCCGGTCGCCAGGTTCGCCTGCGGATCGGTGTTCTATGTCGACGGCGGCACCGATGCCCTGATGCGCTCCGACGACTGGCCCCGCTCGTTCACGATGTGACGCCGGCCTCTCAGGCGACCAGCCGCAGTCCAGCGGTGACGGCGATGGCCACCAGCAGAGCCGAGCCGACGGCCGCGGCCTCGGTTCCGCCGCTGGCGATGACCCCCACCACCACAAACTGTGCCGCGCCGGCGCACGCCAGAGCCGACATGACGATGATCTGGGTCAGGTCCAGCCCTACCGAGTCGGCGAACACGCCGAAGGTCACACCGATCACACCGACGGCGAGACTCATGAACAGACCGTCGCGCCAGTACGGCCGGCCCGTCACGCCACCACCCTCCCGCGGGGCTTCATCTCGGTCACTAGCCGAGGCGGCGATGCAGCTCGGCCACCAGCAGGCGCAACTCGTCGGAGCAGCCGTCGAAGTCGTCCTGGGTGCCTGCGCCGGGGTCGACGATCTCCTCCCACGGTTCCGGTCTCAGCCCGTCCAGCCCGAGGGCCCTGACCCTCTGGCCGAGATCGCCGGATTCGGCGTCGCTCCGGGGCGGAGCCAGCTCCCGGACCAGACGGCGCAGCGATCCGGTGATCGGCGCGGCCTCGGGAACGTTGCGCCGGATCCAGGTCAGGTGCAGCGGCTCCATCACGATCACAAGGTCGGCCTCGGCCGCGTCGGTGCTTCGGAACTGCCGGGACCGGTGGGCGTGGTCGACGAGGCCGTGACGGGCCAGCGCCGACCGGGTGCGGGCCCCCACGGGATGGCCCTCCAGCGTCAGGATGCCTGCGCTGCGCACGTCGATCCGGCCATCGGCATCGAGGGCACGCAACATGGCCGCCGCCATGGGCGACCGGGCCGCGTTGCCAGTGCACACCATGTACACCACCGGCCGCTCACCCATTCTCCGCCATCCCGTCTTCCGCCGCGCCGCCGCGGCTGAACCCTACGACCGGAGCCGATCTACGAGACGCCAAACGTCAGAACTGGGATTTGACCGCGGTGCCGAGTCGTTTGCGTCATGCCAAGTATCCAACTCCCTCGCCCGCCGCCTCGCGTCCTCATAGCTCTCGGCGATTCGGTGCAGAGAAGTCTCGGGAATGCTCTTGCCGTCGATCAAGCCAAGCTGTGACGCGCGTCGTTGAATGTCGCGACGCTCGATATGAGCTCTTTGATCCTCGAGATGCCACACCAGCCAAACCTCAAAACAGGGATTGGAGACCGCGACACAGATGCCACTCTGTGCGGCCTTAACGATCGCCTCCACGACATTGGGGTGTGCATCAATATCGAACAAGCACCAGATCTCGTCGAAGGCTGGAGTCCCGTGACGTCTGCGAGACCTACGACTGAGTCGAACATCCTCTTGGGCGCGCGCCACGAGACCAGACGGCGACATCCCCGACTCACCCCAGTCGATGCGAACGCCCTCGTTACGGCGGCTCCAGTAGTTCAGGTAGTCGCGTTCCGTGACTCGACCCTCGGTATGGACGCGGATGACTCGGGATCCCTGGGCCACACGCCGTCCTCGAGGGACGACCCTGCGGCCGGCCTTCGGGCGTGGCCGGTTCACGCGTCCACAAGGCCGAGAGCGCGATCCACCTCTGCAGGATTCATTGAAGGGACCGCTCCATAGCGACCTTGCTGATAGCGGCGCTCCAAAGCATCGTCAGATCGCGGCGCGAAGTTCGTCAGGGGGTAGAGCGACGCCACGCCATCGAGGTCCTTGCTCGCGAACCAGATCTGGTCGCGACCGATTGCACGTCGGTCGCTGTCACCAAGGATGCTCGTGTCATGGGAGTTGAACACGAGTTGCGCGCAGTGCGAATTCGTCCTGCCATCCTGGAACAGGTCAATTAGACGTCTGACAAGATGCGGATGAAGGCTCGCATCCAGTTCATCAATGAGCAGGACGGTGCCCTCCTTGAGTGCTGTAAGGACCGGGCCTATCAGACCAAGCCATACCTGCGTACCCTGCGACTCATCCTCGGGTGCAATCTTCGACTCTCCGCCAGGCCCCGAATGCGTTAGCCGAACGACTGTCTCCAAGATAATCTCATCATCAGCGTCGAGTGGTTCGTCGCTACCGTGCAGGGATTGGAGCGCCCTCTGAAACTTGTCCACCGACTCGGGATCTGGTGATTCCCGGTGAGCATCTGTAACTCCAAGATCGGCGTAGCGAAGAAGACTCAGTACTCGTCCCTTGGAATCCGATGACTGCAACAGATCCGCTGTGAAGGCCGCTCTGACGCCTCGATTGCCCGAGTTTGCCAACAGGAGATTCGATCTGAACCAAGATTCAAGAGCCGACAAGCCCTCGTGTTCGGCAGCGCCAGCTATCGAGAGGAACAGCGAGTTATCACGAACGAGTTTCTCAAGTACACGGCCGCTTGAGCGAAACGGAGGCCCGAACTCCACTCGGTCCAATCCTCGATCGAAGACCATCGCCTGCTTGCCCTTGGGATAGTGATAGGCGTATTCGGCGTGCACCCGTTCATCATCGATCTCAAATCCATACTGCCATCGCACTCCTTCCACGAGTAGTTCGATCTGAAAGCGCGAGGGACGCCGCCTGCTATCGTCATCGAGCAGGAACGGTCTCCGAGAGATCGATGTTCGGTCCTTGCGGTGGAACGAACTCATGACGACGAACCGCATATCGTCCATGGCCTCTAGAATCGCCGTCTTTCCTGAAGCGTTCGCGCCGAAGATCCCCGCGCCAGGCAGGATCGAGACCGGCTTGGTGCTTCCTGCGACGCTCAAGCAGCGGGCAACCCCCTTTTCGGCCATGCGCGTCGCTTCAAGCGAAAGACGCACCTCATCGCGATAGGAGCGCACGTTCTCAATCGTCAGCGACAAGAGCGCGCTTTGGCCAGAGGATGGGCTATCGAATCCGCTCATGTGCTTGATTCTACGGAAAAGTCGTAGAAATCGCAACTTGACAGCCATGTCTCCCTTGTGCTGCCTTGGTTCAACGGGGGCTAGCGGAACTCGCGCTTGCGGGTGCCGGTGGGGTCGATCACGTCGCGGATGAGGTGGAGCTCCTCCTCGCTGGGCAGGCGGCTGGGGGGCACCTCGTCGGGCACGGCCAGCTCGAAGGGGGCGGCCGCCAGCACGTCGTCGACGCTGGAACCGGGGTGGACGGTCCGCAGGCGCATGGTTCGGTCGGGCGTCTCGAAGTCGTAGGCGGCCAACTCCGTGACGACCCTGCGGATCTCGTGGAAGCGCCCGCTCGGGCCGGGCAGCGCGGCCACCCGGTCATAGCCCGGCCCCGACACCACGTCGACGCTCTCGGCGAACGTGCGGGCCTGGTTGGGGATCCAGTAGCTGGTGGTGTGGTTGATCACGTTGCCGGGCGCGCCCCGCAGGCCGAGGAGCTGGGCCTTGGGCTGCCGGTAGTCCCCGATGGCCGCGAAGTTCTGGTTGCCGTGGCGGTCGATCTGGCTGGCGCCCATGACCACGTGGCGGCGTCCCGCCCAGATCTGGTCGAAGACCGTGCGGAACGGGAGGTACCCTTCCACCACGATGCCCTCGTCGCCGGAGGGGTCACCCGCGGTCGTGCCCAGCGGCAGCGTGCCCACCACCGCGTAGGCGATGGTGTCGGTGAGCATCAGGTCGGGTTCGAAGCTGGCCCGGGCCAGCCTTCCGGCCGCCACCGGGAACGGGCCCATGGGATGGCACAGCAGCTCGCCGTCACCGCGGAAGGCCTCGGCCAGCGCCACCAGGCAGATCTCATCGATGGTGGCGTCGCTCACGACTCCGCTCCCCCGTCTCGGCCCTCTCGGCCGGTCGCAGGCTCGCTCACGACTCCGCTCCCCCGTCGGCTCGCCCGGCTAGACGAGCCCGGTATTCGTCGTGTGAGGCCAGGTCAAGCCAGTCCGCCCGGAACCGGGCCCAGGCCTCAGGGTCCCGGGCCGTGGCCGCGTACTCCCGCTGGAACGCCTCATCCCGGCCGTAGTCGGGCAGGCACTCGGTGAAGTGGGCGCCTCCGGGCGCCTCCACCACGCCGTCGGTGTGCAGGCGCGGGATCCTCAGCGTGTGGACCGATCCCTCTCTCAGCAGATCCTCGGTGGCCACGAGCCGCTCGCACGACATGAACGTGCGCCCGGCAGCCATGGCGAACAGATCGTCGAAGTACAGGTCGGGACCGAGGAACTGCCCGTTGCCGGCGGCGTCGGCCCGGTTCATGTGCACCAGCGCCACGTCGATGCCGAAGGCGGGGACAGCCACCAGCTCGGTGCCGTCGCCGTAGGGGCTCGTCACCGTCTTGAGGTCGGGGTTGTAGGTGAGCATGTCGGAACCCAGCCCGGCCCGGGTCGGGTAGAAGGGCACCCGGTGGGTGGCGGCCAGGAGCCCCAGGTAGAAGGCGCCCTCATCAAACTCCCGGGCCTCCACCGAGCCGGTCTGGCGGGCGATCCGGAAGTGCGGCTCCAGCGGGATCGAGTCGAGCGACACGAACCCGTAGGTGAGCTTGCGGACCCGGCCCGCGGCGCACAGCAACCCCACGTCGGGTCCGCCGTAGCTAACCACGTGAAGATCCTCCAGCCCGCTGCGCAGGATCGCACGAACCAGCGACATCGGCTTGCGGCGCGACCCCCAGCCGCCGATGCCGATGGTCATGCCGCTACTGAGTTCGGCGACGACCTCGTCCTCGGTCATCCGCTTGTCGGCCATCACCGGAACCGTAGAAGGCCGGCGGCAGCAGCGCTAGCTTCGAAGCAGTTCTGCCTGGAAGGCCTGCCGACACCGGAGAGCCGCGTGCCCGACAAACCGCTCGAAATGACCGGTCGGACCGTGATCGTGACCGGGGCCACCATGGGCCTCGGACGCGTGATAGCCACGAGGTTCCTCGAACACGGCGCCGAGGTCGTCGTGTGCGCCCGCCGCGAGCCGGACGAGCCCGTCGCCGCTGACGGGCGGGAGGCGGCCTTCGTGGCCGCCGATGTTCGCGATCCCGATCAGGTCGCCGCAGCGGTGGAGTACACCGTGGACCGCACCGGCCGGATCGACGTGCTCGTCAACAACGCCGGCGGCGCCCCGCCCGCGGAGACGGCCACCGTCTCACCCCGGTTAAACGAGAAGATCGTCGCGCTCAACCTCCTGGCCCCGCTGACCTTCGCGCAGGCAGTCCACCCGGTGATGAGCGCCCAGCAGGACGGCGGGGTGATCATCAACATCTCCTCGGTGTCGAGCATCCGCCCCAGCCCCGCCAGTGCCGCCTACGGAGCGGCCAAGGCCGGGTTGGACAGCCTGACCCGGACACTCGCCCACGAGTGGGGCCCCACGATCCGGGTATTGAGCGTTGTGGTCGGGCTGCTGCGCACTGAGCAGGCCCACCTCTACTACGGCGACGAGGCCGGGATCGAGGCCGTCGGCCGCACCCTGGCGTTGGGCCGGCTCGGTGATCCCGACGAGATCGCCGACGTGGTGCTGTTCTGCGCTTCGCCGCTGGCCTCGTACATGTCGGGGGCGTCGGTCCCGGTCCACGGCGGCGGCGAAGTGCCCTCGTACCTCCTCGCTACCACCGGCGAAGTGACCGAGTACCGGCCGGGCTCCGAGCAGTGAGAATCCTGGGTTGGAGGCCCGCGGGCCGCGGCACCGTCCTCCTGGTCGGAGCGGCTGCCCTGCTCGTCGGCATCCAGGCCGGCGCCGCTGCCCACGAGGGCGAGGATGAACCACTCCCGACCGACACCGGCGAGGACCTGAGGCCCGTTTACGAGATCCCTACGGGCGCCGATCGGATCATCGGATCCCCTGACCCCGGACCGGACCCCCAGCACTCCGGCGACCGGGGCGGGAGCCTCCAGTTCGTCACCCTGGGAGCGGTGGCAGTCGCAGTCGCCTTCATCATGTGGCGAATCGCCCGAGCGGCGCGTGCCGCCCGTGTCCGACTCCCCGAAGGCAGCCCCTGAATTGTGAGCGGGCCGCTCCGACTCGCAACAGACGACGACCCGTCCTTCTACGTCGACTTCGACGAGACCGGCCCCTACACGGTGGAGACGGGCACCTCGGAGTGCGCCACCTGAGAGGCAACCCGGTCAGCTCGCGCTGAGGGTCACCGCCACCGGATGGTGGCAGGCGACGTAGTGGTCGGCGTCGCCGACCTGCTCGGTGGCCGGCTCGACCTCGCGGCACACCTCGGTCGCCCGCGGGCACCGGGTGTGGAACCGGCAGCCGGAGGGCGGCGCGGTCGCTGACGGCAGCTCGCCCTCGATGTCGCCCTCGCTCACGTCCACGGTGGGGGCCGGCTCGGGAATGGACGCCAGCAGCGCCCGGGTGTAGGGGTGGGCCGGCCGGGAGTAGAGCTCGGCGGTGCTGCCGATCTCGCACACCTTGCCCAGGTACATGACCACTATCCGGTCGCTGACGTTCTTCACCACCGACAGGTCATGCGAGATGAACAGCACTGTCAGGCCGTAGCGGCTCTTCATGTCCTGGATCAGGTTCAGGATCTGGGCCTGGATGGACACGTCGAGCGCCGACACCGGCTCGTCGCAGATCAGCACTCTGGGGTCGAGCGCCAGAGCCCGGGCGATGCCGATGCGCTGGCACTGGCCGCCGGAGAACTCGTGCGGGCGCCGCTCGCCGAACCTCGCCTCCACCCCGACGGCCTCCATCAGTTCGTCGACACGGTCGCGGCTCCAGGATCCGACCTCGTCGCCCCACACCACCAGGCCCTCGGCGATCACGTCGCGCACCCGGCGTCGGGGGTTGAGCGACGAGATGGGATCCTGGAAGATCATCTGCAGGCTGGGCCTCACCTTACGGAGGTCCTCTCCCTCGAGGCCGGAGAGATCCTGGCCCTGGAAGCGCACCTCCCCGGCGGCAATGTCCACCAGACGGATGATGGCCCTGGCCACGGTCGACTTCCCGCACCCGGACTCGCCCACGATTCCGAGGGTCTCCCCCTCCGCGACGTCGAAGCTCACCTCCGAGACGGCGTGCACGACACGCTTGCGTCCCGCCGGGAACTGCACCACCAGGTCCTTGACCCGCAGGAGCACGCCGTCGTGGTCGCGCAGCTGGGCGTGGCCCTTCCCGGCCATCAGCCGGCCTCTCCCGAACCCCCGGCCAGCGACAACCCTGCCGCGGTCACCCCTGCGGCCCGGTTGGTCGCAACCGCGGCCTCACCCCGCTCGGTGCCGGTCGGGTGCAGGCAGGCGAAGCGGTGCAGGCCGACCAGACCGCTCAACTCGGGAACTCCGTCGAGGCAGTCGGTCTGGGCATAGATGCAGCGGGGCGCGAATGCGCAGGCGTCGGGCGGGTCGACCAGCTCCGGCGGCCGGCCCGGAATGGGATCGAGGCGATGGTGAACGGGATCGTCGATGCGAGGGATCGAGCGAAGCAGCGCCTCGGTGTAGGGATGGCGCATGTCGAAGAAGAGCGTCCGGGCGTCGGCGGTCTCCACTAGGCGGCCCGCGTACATGACGGCCACGTCGTCGGCACGGCCATGGGCCACGCCGAGGTCGTGGGTGATGAGGATCATCGACATCCCCCGGTCGCGGCGCAGCCGGTCGAGCAGGTCCAGCAGGTGCTTCTGCACGGTCACGTCCACCGCGGTGGTGGGCTCGTCCGCGATCAGCAGCCGGGGCTGGCAGGCCAGCGCCATGGCGATCACCACTCGCTGGCGCAGCCCGCCCGACAGCTCGTGGGGGTACTGCGACACCCTCCTGGCCGGCTCGGGAATGCCCACCTGATCCAGCAGGTCCTCGGCCTCCTGCAGGGCTTCGCTGCGGGAGCGGCCGAGGTGGTAGCGGAGGGTCTCGGCGATCTGCTCCCCCACCTTCTTGACCGGATTGAGCGACGTCATCGGATCCTGGAACACCATCGTCATCTGCACCCCGAAGAAGTGCTTCTTGCCCGCCGCGGCCAGGGCCCGAACGTCCTGGCCGTCGTAGATCACATCGCCGCTCACGAGGGCGGTCCGGGGCAGCAGGTCCATCAGCGTCTTGGCGGTGACCGACTTGCCCGAGCCCGACTCGCCCACGATGGCCAGCATGTGGCCCTCGTACAGGTCGAAGCTCACGCCGTTGACCGCGTTGACCGTCCCCCGCTCGGTGGGGAACCGGACGTGAAGATCCCGGACCGAAAGCAGCGGGACAGGCGCGGGAACTGCTTCGGCGGCCATCAGAAGGGCAGCTCCTTGACATCGAAGTACTGGCGGATCCGGTCCCCGGCGAAGTTCAGGGCCAGAACGGTGACGAACATCACCGCCACCGGGAACATGGCCACATGGGTGGAGTTCTGCAGGTCGCGCAGGCCGGCCCCGTCGACGATCATCTTGCCCCACGAGATGGCGTCGTCGCCGGCCACCGAGAGACCCAGGAACGCGAGCGAGCCCTCGGCCACGACCGCCACCGCCATGCCCAGCAGCGTGAGCGCCCCCATCGGGATCACGACGTTGGGCAGCAGCTCGCGAACGATGATGCGCCCGTGCTTGGCCCCGAGCACCCGTGCCGCCGCCACGAACTCGCGCTCGGCGTACACCAGGGTGGATGCCCGCGCCAGCAGGCCGACGGGCGCGACCGACAAGATGCCGATGGTGAGGCTCACCACCAGCAGGCTGCGTTCGAGGGTCGCGGTGATCAGGATGGCCAGTACCAGCGCCGGGAACGACAGCAGCACGAAGAAGACGAAGCCCACGGCCTGGTCGAGCCGGCCCCGGAAGTAGCCGGCCAATATCCCCAGCGCGCCTCCGATCAGCATGCCGAACACGATGGCGAAGCCGCCGACGGCGAGGCTGATGCGGGCGCCGTGCATGGTGCGGGAGAACACGTCCCGGCCCAGGGCGTCGGTGCCGAACCAGACATCCGCGGAGGGCGGCTCCCGGGGACCCGAGTACGCCACCTTGGTGGGGTCGGCGAACGGCAGCAGCGGCGCGAACAGGGCGATGAACGCCATGATCACGAGCCAGACCACCGCCAACCAGAAGCCGACCCCCAGGCGGCGGCGCACGGCTCCGTCCCCACCCCGGCCGTCGGTCTCGGGCCCCTTGCTGGACCGCACGAGCCGGAAGATCCGGAACCGCCACAGCAGCCGCTGCCGGGAGGCCCTGCCCTTGCGGGACGGCCGGCCGTCTCCGCTCACCGGGCTCTCACCCTCGGGTCGAGCCAGCTGTAGAAGAGGTCCACCATGAAGTTGATGACAACGAAGGTGCATGCGACCAGCATGACGATCGCCAGCACCACCGGGAAGTCGTCCCGGACCACCGCGGTCACTATCTCCCGGCCGATCCCGGGGATGCCGAAGATCTGCTCCACCACCAGCGACCCGCCGATCAGGGCCCCGGTGCTGACCCCGAAGACGGTGACGACCGAGAACAGCGAGGGCCGCAGGGCGTGGCGGAACATGATCCTCATGGGCGGCAGGCCCTTGGCCCGGGCCATGTGCACGAAGTCCTCCTGGAGGGTGGTGATCAGGTCGGTGCGCAGCAGCCGCTGGTAGCCGGCCGCGAGGGGCAGGCCGAGGGTGACCGCCGGCAGGATCATGGAGAACAGCAGGCCGACGACGCTGTCGCTCTCGTAGGCCGAGGGCAGGACCTGCCAGCGCAGGGCGAACAGGTAGAGGAGCACCACCCCGAACGCGAAGTTGGGCACCGACAGCAGCCCGAAGGAGGCCACGGTGGAGCCGCGGTCGAAGGCCCGGTTCGCCCGGTAGGCCGCGATCACACCCCAGGGGATGGCCACGCCGAGCGAGACGATCTGGGCCATGACCAGCAGGATCAGGGTCTCGGGCAACTTCTCGCGGATGATCTCCGCCACCGGCTGGTTGTTCTGGAACGACGTGCCGAAGTCGCCGGTGGCCATGTCCCCCACCCAGAGCAGGTAGCGGACGGGAACGGGCCGGTCGAGGTGGTACGTGGCCCTGGCCTCGGCCACGATCTCGCAGTCGCTGCGGGCCCGGTCCAGCGAAGTGTCCTCGGCCGTTCCGGCCTCGATGGCATCGCAGTCGAGTTCCGCCATCACGCCGACCACGTTGAACAGCGGATCGCCCAGGAAGTTCATCGCCGAGAACCCGAGGAACGTGACCGCGACCAGGACAGCCACCAGCAGCACGACCCGACGGGCCACGAACCTCGCCACGAGTCGCTACCGCCCCGATCGCGCCGATAGCCGCCGCACGCTCATCGAGGCACTCCCGTTCCCGCTCCGGCGATCACTTCGGACGCCAGCCTAGTTCCGCTCGGGGGCTCGTGTGGGGAGGGCCGCAGCCCGTCGAGCGGCACCCGACGGACTCGGGACGGCCGGACAGCTACCTCAGCCAGACTCCGTGCAGCAGCACCCGTCCCTGGTTGTTGCACCACAGCTCGATGCCGTCGGGAGACACCTGCCCGCAGACGTTCTGGACGTCGTCGCGGGCCCCGATCGCCCAGTTGGTGTGGTAGTAGAAGATGTAGGTGTAGCTGTCGCGGATCATCTCCTGGACCCGGTGCCAGATCTCCACCCGCCGCTGCACGTCGTCGGACCTGCGGGACTCGAGCATGAGTTCGTCGCGCTCGGGGTCGCAGTAGCGGGGGAAGTTCAACGAGATGAACCCGACCGAGTCGCACTCCAGCCACAGCATCTCGTTGTCGGGGTCGATGTTGCCGAACTGGCGCCAGTTGACCACGTTGTAGTTCCCGAGCACCACCTCGTTGATCAGCTTGTCCTGGAGCACTTCCACCGGCGTGACGTTGAAATACTCCTCCCAGGCGTCGGTCTGCAGCGCGACGATGCGCACGTTCTCCACCGAGGGCCCCCCGAACGCGAGCTCCATGTCGATCCGGCCGCCGGAGCAGTTCCCGGGGTGGTCGGCGCAGTAGGACTCGACCAGCGGGCCGGCCCGGTCAGCCATGTTCGACTCCTGCTTCACCTCCGGGTTGTGCCAGATTGAGTCCGGATGGAACATCGTGTCGGCCGGCGGGGAGGTGCCCTGGCGGATGAGCGCCACGTAGGCGTCCCGGTCGGACGAGAACGTGAGAGCCTGGCGGGCCCGGATGTCGTCGAACGGGGGGCGCTCCGAGTTGACCACCGCGAAGCCCTCGCTGGACCGCACATTCTCGAAGGTCGTGACACCGGACGCCTCCCGCATGATGAGCGTCGCCTCGGCGTTGGATGTGATCACCACGTCGAGGTCTCCGGCTGTCAGCCGCTCGGCGGCGATGACCATGTCGGTGATCGGGTAGATCTCCATGCGGTCCAAGTGGGTGTCGACGCGGTTGGCGGCCCAGTAGTCGGGGTTGCGCACCAGCACCGTCTTCTCCCCCAGGATGCGGCTCTCGACCATGAACGGTCCCTGCCCCACCGGCTCCTGGTTCAGGATCGGGTCCACGCGGGCCAGCTCCAGCCACTCCGACGGCAGGATCATCCCCAGCTGGCTCGTGAACGCCTGCGGGAACCGGGCCGAGGGCCGGGCCAGGTGCATCTCGACGGTCAGGTCATCGATCCTGGTGATGAAGCCCTCGGACTCGATGGTGTTGCGGTACACCAGCGAGACGACCGGATCGGCGAGCTGGGCGTGGGCGGTGGCGATGACGTCGTCCGCAGTCATGTCGGTGCCGTCGTGAAAGCGAACCCCGTCGCGGAGCTTCATCCGCCACACCGTGCCGTCGCCGATCCTGGAGAACGACTCGGCCAGATACGGCACCCAGTTGCCCTCCGCGTCGTAGTAGGCCAGCGGGTCGAAGAGCGCGTAGGCCATGATGTAGGCGGACGCCGCGAAGTTGTTGGCCGCCGGATTCAAGCCATCGGCCTCGGCCTCGACCCCGACCCTCAACGTGCCACCCGACCGGGGTGCCGCCCCCGTGGGCGTCCCGGCCCCGGCGTCGTCGCCGCGTACCGCGACTGTGGTGGACGAGTCGATCGGGGCCCCCGGAGACAGGTCCTCCCCCTCAGGCCCATCCCCGGCCGCGTCCGGCCGCACCGCGCCGGGGTCTCCCCCCTCGTCGCGGCTGCTGCCTGCTCCGACCTCTCCGTCAGCCTGCAGCGGGGCGCCAGTCTCGGCAGCCCCTACCGGCGCTGACCCGTCCGGGGCCTCAGCGCCGCCGCACGCACCCGCGACGAGCGCGGCGGCGACCAGCGCCGCCGATCGCCGGAAGCGGAGCCCGCCGGTCAATGGTCTCCTAGCTGAGCCACAGCTGGCTCAACCAGGTCTGGCCCTGGTTGTTGCAGAGGATCGGGTCGCCGGTGGGCCCGACCTGCCCGCAGATGTTCTGCACATTGTCGCGGGCGCCGATGGTCCAGTTGGCGTGGGTCAGGAAGATGTAGATGTAGGCGTCCCGGTTGATCTCCTGGATGCGCCGCCAGATCTCCACCCGCCGGTCGAGGTCGTCGATCCTGCGCTGCTCGTATATCAGCTCGTCGCGCTCGGGGTCGCAGTGGCGGGCGAAGTTCAGTGAGATGAAGCTGATCGTCCCGCACTCCTGGAAGATCGCGTCGTTGTCGGGATCGACCGCCCCGAACGAGTCCGCCTGGGCCACGTCGTAGTTGCCCAGCACCACATCGGTGAGCAGACCCTGAAGCGTCTTGACGCTGTGGTCCACGATGAAGAACTCACCCCACGTGGCGACGAACAGATCGAGGGCCCGGTCGCTCTCCACCGAAGGACCTGGAATGCCCAGGCGCATCTTGATCTTCCCGTCGGAGCAGTTCTGGGGAAGGTCGGCGCAATAGGCCTCGACCAGCGGCCCCGCCCTCTCCGGCATGTTGGTCTCCTGCTCGATGCCGGGGTTGCGCCAGATCATGTCGGGATGGAACATCGTGTCGGCCGCCGGTCTCGTGCCCTGCCCCAGCAGGTCCACATACAGCTGCCGGTCGGTTGCGAACGTCAGCGCCTGGCGGGCTCGGATGTCCGAGAACGTCGGGCTTGCCGCGTTGATGAAGATCAATGACTCTTCGGCGCGCTGGTTCTCGATGACGGTCAGCCCCTGGTCCGCAGCGTCGCGCAGGGTCAGGATCGCCTCTGCGCCTGAGACGATGATCAGGTCGAGGTCTCCCGCTATCAGCCGCTGCGCGGCGATGGTGGAGTCGGTGATGGGATGGATCTCGATGCGGTCGAGGTGGATGTCGATCATGTCGGCGGCCCAGTAGTCGGGGTTGCGCACCAGCACCGTCCTCTCCCCCAGGATGCGGCTCTCGACCATGAACGGGCCGGTGCCGACCGGCATCTGATTGAGTGTCGAGTCCGCGGCGGCCAGATCGAGCCACTCCGACGGGAGGATCATCCCGAGCTGGCTCGTGAACGCGATCGGCAGCCGGGCCGAGGGTCTGACCCCCTTGAACTGGACCTCGTACTCGCCCACCTTGACGATGGGAGCCTCGGGGTCGAAGCCGGGCCTGTACACCACCGAGATCACCGGGTCGGCGAACTGTGCTTGGAACGTCGCGACCACATCGTCGGCGTCTAGCTCGGTTCCGTCATGGAACCGGATCCCCTCCCGCAGCTTCATCTGCCAGGTCGTGCCGTCGCCGATCTTGGTCCACGACTCGGCCAGGACCGGGACCCAGCCGCCCTGGGTGTCGAAGTAGGCCAGAGGGTCGAAGACCGCGTAGGCGATGTTGTTGACAGGCCCTGTCATGGGGTTGGCCGCCGGGTTGAGACCGTCGCCCTCGGCGGAGATCGCGACCCTCAGCGTGCCGCCGGACTGCGGCCCCGGCTCGGCCGGCTCCTCCACAACGGTTTCTTCGCCGTCGCCGTCACCGTCGTCAGGCGGCGGCGCGGAGGTGGTGGTCGTGGTGTCGACCGGCGCCACCAGCAGTTCCTGCTCCTCGGGCTCCTGCCCCTCGACGGTCTCCGGCTCGGTCCCGGTGGCCGCGGGCGCCTCCCCGGTGGCGCCGCCGGCGTCGGCCTCTTCCGAGGGAGCGGCCGCTTCTGTGGTTCCGGCGGGCTCGGCAGCCGGGGACGGCTGTTCGTCGCCGCCTCCGCATGCGGCTGCGAGCAGGCCGAGAGTGAGCGCTGCCGCGACCCACAGTTCCGGCGGCCTACCGATCCGTCTAGCAGCCATCCCCGATTGCCCTCCCATTAGAGGCCGATTGAGCCGGCATCTAGCCGCGCGACTCTGCCAGACAGCGCTGCTGGCCGGCCAATGCTATTGGCACGGCCGTCCGAAACAGGCGTTCCGGCGTGTTCAGCTCAGCCAGACCTGGTGCAACTGCACCCGACCCTGGTTGTTGCAGAACAGCTCCACCCCGTCGGGGGACGTCTGCCCGCATATGTTGTGGACGTTGTCGCGTGCGCCGATGGTCCAGTTGGCGTGGTTGAAGAAGATGTAGGTGTAGGAGTCCCGGAGATCCTCCGAGATCTGGTGCCAGATCTCCACCCGCCGGTCCAGGTCGTCGATCCTGCGCTGCTCGAACATGAGGGCATCGCGTTCGGGGTCGCAGTCCCGTGGCCAGTTGAGCGAGATGATGTCGATCGTGTCGCACTGGATCCACAGCACGTCGTTGTCGGGGTCGACCGCACCGAACTGGCGCCAGGTGACCACGTTGAAGAACCCGAGGGCCACCTCCGTTATGTGCACGTCCTGGAGCAGTTCCTGCTGGGTGACGTTGAAATAGTCCTCCCAGCCGTCGATCAGCAGGTCGGCGATGCGGGTCTGGGCGACCGACGGGCCCGAGTACTGGAGTTCGACGTTGATCTTGCCGTCGGTGCAGTAGGCGCGGCGCTGCCCGCTGAAGACGGGCCATTCATAGTCACCGGGATTGTCGGCGCAGTACGCGGCCACCAGCGGACCGGCCCGCTCACCCATGTTGGTCTCCTGCTTCACGTCCGGGTTGTGCCAGATCAGGTCCGGATGGAACATCGAGTCGGCCGCCGGGGCGGTGCCCTGGCGGATGAGCGCCACGTAGGCGTCCCGGTCGGTCGCGAACGTGAGCGCCTGTCGGGCCCTGATGTCGTTGAACGGGGGCTGCTGGACGTTCATCATGGCGAAGTCCTCGCTGGACCTCACGTTCTCTATGGTCCTCACACCTGCGTCCCCGGAGTCGCGGAGCGTGAGGATGGCGTCGGAGTTGCTGGTCACCATCAGGTCGATGTCGCCGGCTGCCAGCCGCTCCGCGGCGATCACGGTGTCGGTGATGGGAAACACCTCGATGCGGTCCAGGTATATGTCGGTGATGTCCGTGGCCCAGTAGTCGGGGTTGCGCACCAGCACCGTCCTCTCGTCCTGGACCCGGCTCTCGATCATGAAGGGGCCGGTGCCGACCGGGAACTGGTTGAGCGTCGGATCCTCCAGGGCCCGGGCCAGCCACTCCGACGGGGCCACCATGCCGAGCTGGCTGGTGATGAACTGGGGAAAGTAGGCCATGGGCGCCAGCGGGTTGAACTGCACAGTGAGGTCGTCGACCTTGACGACCGCGCCGGTCTCGGGATAGAAGGGACGGACCGCGAGCGAGACCTCCAGGTCGAGCAGCTGGGACTCGTAGGTGGCGATGACGTCTTCGGCGTCGAGTTCGGAGCCGTCATGGAATCGGACGCCCTCCCGAAGCTTCATCTGCCACGACTCGCCCCCGTTGATGGGGGTGAACGACTCGGCGAGGTACGGGATCCAGTTGCCTTGGGTGTCCCAGTAGGCGACCGGATCGAACACCGGGTAGGTCATGACGTAGGCCGACACCGCGAAGTTGCCGGAGGTGGGGTTCAGGCTGTCCCCCTCGGCTTCCACGGCAACCCGCAGCGTGCCCCCGAACTGGGGCTCGGGCTCGGCCGGCGCTTCGGGAGCGGCCTCGCCGCCGTCCTCGGCGGGCGGAGGCGCGGTGGTCGTGGTGGTGGTGGTGTCGACCGGGGCGACCAAGGGCTCCTGCTCCTGGGCATCCTCCGGCTCGGTATCGGTGGGCGCCGGCGCCGCTTCACCCGCGCTGTCGTCGTCGACGGCACCGTCGTCACCGGCTGCGCCGGAGTCAGCCGGCTCGGAGGGCGCGGCCGTCTCGGTGGTCTCCACCGCCTGGGACGGCTGCGTCCCGCCGTCGTCACCGGTGCCTCCGCATGCCCCCGCGATCAGGGCGAAGGCGAGCCCGGCACCGAGCCACCATGTCCAAGACTTGTTGATCCGTCGAGCAGCCATCCCCTGTTGCCCTCCCATTCTGAGGCCGATGAACCGGCGCCTAGCCGCATAACTCTGCCAGATGGAGACCGTCGCGGCCAGCGCATGCCCCGATGTTCCTGCGCTGACGTGCGGTGCCATCGAGATGTCGATTGTCTTCCGGCAGCCTCCCCGCACCCGGTCAGGGGTGCTGGCTGCTTACCGAGACCACCTCGCCGGTCATGTAACCGGCGAGGTCACTGGCCAGGAACACCATCACATTGGCCACCTCCCAGGGCTCGGCCGGCCGGCCGAAGGCCTCTTGACGGGCGAGGTCGTCCAACAGCGCCTCGTCGGTGGTCTTGGCCAGGAACGGGTGCCAGGCCAGGCTGGGCGCCACGCAGTTGACCCTGATGCCGTGCTCGGCGGCCTCCAGCGCCGCGCAACGGGTCAGGGCCATGACCCCCGCCTTGGCTGCGGCGTAATGGGCCTGCTCGGTCTGGGCTCGCCAACCGACGACCGAGGCGTTGTTGACGACGGTGCCGCCGGCACCCTGCTCGATCATGAGGCGCAGCGCGGCCCGGGTGCACCGCATGGTCCCGTCGAGCGTCACCGAGAGCACCGCCGACCACTGCTCGTCGGTCATGTCCACCAGACGCACCGATCCGCCCAGCCCCGCGTTGTTCATCATCACGTCGATGCCGCCCAGCAGGTCCACCGCGGAGTCCATCAGAGCCTGAACATCGCCCTCGGAGGTCACATCGCACTTCACCGCGGCGGGCCGGGACCCGGTGTCGGCCTCCAGTCGGTCGCAGGTGGAGGAAAGGCGCCGCTCGTGGATGTCGGCGATGAGGACCCTGGCGCCCTCGACCAACGCCCGGCGAGCGACAGCCGAGCCGATGCCCGCGCCGGCCGCGGCGGTGACCACCACCCGCCTGCCGTCCAGCAGGCCCCGCCCGGGGGGCTCTGACGGAGGATCGGGCCAGGGCCACCGGCCTTGCTCGGATGCCATGGCTCAGCCCTCGGACATCTCGGCCATGCGCCGCTCGAGATCGGCGATCATCGGGTTCGGCTCCTGGCCTATGGTTCTCGGCAGCGACTCGGCGATCTCGTCCGGTGTCCACCGGTCGCCGGCCGACCACATCGACCGAACCTCCTCCGGCTGGTTCCAGACCGAGATCCGCCTCCCCACCACGGTGTAGATCTGGGCGTTGATGTCACGGCCGGCGTCGCTCAGGAGATAGACCGCCATGGGAGCCACCGCCTCGGGCTCGCCCGTCTCGATCTCGAAGGGCACGTTCTCACTCATCCGGGTGCGGGCCGTCGGGGCGATGCAGTTTGCGTTGATCGCGGGGCCGCCCCGCAGCCGGATGGAGGCCGCGGTCATGGCGGCCGAACGGGTGAGGCTCACGATGCCGCCCTTGGCCGCCGCGTAGTTGGCCTGAGCGGTCGAGGCCGAGAACGCCCCGGAGGTGAACCCGACCAGCGAACCGCCCGATGGCTGCTTGCGCATCCTGCCAAGCGCGGCCCGGTACACGTTGAAGTGTCCCTTCAGGTGGACGGCCACCACATGGTCCCACTCGTCCTCGCTCATGTTGAACAGCATCCGCTCCCGCAGCACCCCCGCAGGGCACACCACGCCATCGATGCTCCCCCACTGATCGCACGCCGCCTCGACGATGGCGGCGCCCACATCGAATCGGGAGACGTCGCCCGCCACCGCGATCGCCTCGCCGCCGGCAGCCCGGATCGCTTCCACGGCCGCCTCAGCGACCTCGCTCGATGGGTCCGAGCCATCGAGGGTGACGCCGTAGTCCGCCACCACCACGCCGGCTCCCTCGGCTGCGCAGGCCAGCGACACCGCCCGCCCGATGCCGCCGCCGCCGCCGGTGACCGCGATGGCCTTGCCCGCGAGGTGCCCGCTCACGCTGTCTCGCCGGAAGTCCGCTCAGAGGCCGAGCGAATAGGCGAGACGATGCTGCCCATACGGCGCGAGGCCGTGGCCCGAGCGGCCCGTGAGCGCAGCGAACAAGAGCGGGAATGACACAGCCGCAACGCGACGGACTCTCACCTGCTTGCGGACTGCTCCGGTGATGGAGCTCTAGCGCTCGTCGCCATGCTCGCGGTCGCGGCGGCGCAGCGAGGCCAGGATGTCCACGCCGGTGGCGGCCTCGATCTGCTCGGTCATGGCCACCAGCGACGCCGGGAGCTGGCTCATGAGCCCGGGAATGCCCCCGCGGGAGCCTCCGTCGCCGTTGCCGTCGCCGTTTCCGCCCCCTCCGGCACCGGTGTCGACGACCGCGACCCGGTCGATGGACACGTTCTGCACGGTGGCGACGATCTTGTCGATCAGGTCGGGCAGCATGTTGAGCACCAGCACGTCGTGGCCGTCGGCGCCGGCCGCCTGGTACTGGTCGGTGAGGCGCTTGAACACCTCGACCTGGGCCTTGCCGTCCTCGACGATGGTGGCCGCCTCGGCCTGGGCCTGGAGCTGGCGGGCCTCGAGGTCGGCCCGGGCCGGAACCACCACGTCGGCCTCGACCCTGCGCTTCTCCAGTTCGATCCGCTCGGTCTCCAGCTCCTGGCTGGCGACGGCCTTGGCCGTCTCGCCGGCCACCAGCGCCTCCTCCTCGCGGGCCCTGGAGATGGCCTCCAGCTCGGCGGTGCGGACCCGGAGCGCGTTCTGCTCCTCGACGATCTTCTTGTCGGCCTCGATCTGGGCGACCTGGGCGGTCCGGCGGGCGGATGCCTCGGCCTGCTCGGACTCGGCGGTGCGGTTGGCCTCGGCCACCCGGGCGTCCCGGATCACCTCGGCGGTCAGGCGCCGGCCCACCGACTCGAGGTAGTTCACGTCGTCGGTGACGTTCTGGATCTTGAGCACGTCAAGCTCCAAGCCCAGGGTCTTGATGTCGTCGTCGGCCTCGTCGATGAGCTGCTGGCCGAACTTGAGCCGGTCCTCGTTGACCTCCTCGGGCGACATCGTGGCCAGCACGCCCCGCAGGTTGGCCTCGAGGGTCTCCTTGGCGATCTTGCCGATGGAGGAGTGGTCGACGTGCAGGAAGCGCTCGGCGGCGTTCTCCAGCAGGCCCTCGCCGCTCGACACCTTCACGTTGGCGATGCCCATCACGTTGAGGGGTATGGCGCCCCGCGAGTAGGCGTTCTGCACCGACACCTCCAGCGGGATGGTGTTGAGGTCCATCCAGGCCACCCGCTCGATCAGCGGGATCCGCAGCGTGCGCCCGCCCTTGAGGATCCGGTAGCCCACGGTGCGCCCGTCGGAGAGGGTCCGCTTGCGGCCCGAGATGACGGCCACCCGGTTGGGCGGGCAGATCACGATCAGGGACCGCACGATCAGGATCACGAAGAACACGGCCAGCGCCACCGCGATGCCGGCCACGATTGCTGAGGACATTGCGCCTTCCCTCCTACGCGCCGTCACGCGTCATGGAAGCCCACTGCCCGGCCGAGCGTACCAGCCTCGCCGAGCGGCCGGCCAACGTCATTTCTCGGGTCCCGGCGACGCTGGGAGCGCAGCGGCAATGGCCGAGTGGGCCGGCCTACTCCAGTTCGGGGTCCAAGCGGGTGACGAGGGCGACGCCGCCCTCGATCCGCACGACGATGACCCGGGCCCCGGCCTCGATTAGCTTGCCGTCGTCGATCCGGTCGATGGGAGCGGCCGTCATCTGGGTGCGGGCTCCGGCCACGTTCAGCACGATCCGGCCCCGCCGCTCGTTCGACATGGGCAGCGAGACCCGGGCGATGCTGCCCTCGATCTCGCGGTCGGACACGTCGCTCGACGCCTCGCTGCGACGCAGGAAGGCGAAGGCGGCGCTGTTGAGCGCTCCGGCCAGCACCCCGACCACGACTGCCATCAGCAGCGTGAAGATCGCACCGGTTCCGAGCCATTGCGAGACCAGCCCGGTCGCCCCGAAGAAGGTGGCCACGAAGGCCAGACTGCTGAGCGGGATGATCGTGAAGACCTCGGACAGCCCGTCAGCCTCGGCCCCCATCTCCGCTTCGCCGTCGCCGCCGGTGAACACGAACCACAGCAGCAGCGGAGCCCCGGCGGCCAGCATGAACGCGTAGAGCCAGGTCATCGGGCCGCTCCTGTCTCAACATCGGGCGGGCCTGGCACCGGGCCGATCATGGGCCAAAGCTAGTATCCCGGCCGTGCCGTCCGCACCGATCAGCCCATGAGTTTCACCGACGCCTTCCTCGCGCTGCGCGACGAGGTCCGCAACTGGGGCCGCTGGGGCGACGACGACCGGCTCGGAACGCTCAACCTGATCACCGACGACGCGGTGGCCCACGCCGCCTCGCTGGTGCGGAGCGGGCGCCGGGTCTCGTGCGCGCTCGACCTCAAGCACTCCGGTGGCGTGCAGATCGGCCAGATGCACGGCCGGATCAACCCGCTGCACGCCATGGTGAAGATCCACAGCCCCGACCTGGGCGACGCCGACGGCAGGGGCATGGTTCCCCATTTCTCCGACGACATCGTGACCATGCCCCTGCAGGCCGCCACCCACTGGGACGGCCTGTCCCACGTGAGCTACGACAACACCCTCTACAACGGCGTGCCCGTCTCGTCGATCGATCCCATGGGCGGAGCCACCGTGCTCGGCATCGAGAACGTCCGCCACCTCACCGGTCGGGGTGTGCTGCTCGACATCTGTGCGGCCAAGGGACTCGAGCGGCTCGCCAGCGACCACGAGGTGACCGCCGACGACCTCGACCAGGCCGCCGACCACGGACGGGTCACCATGCGCCCCGGCGACATCGTGCTGATCCGCACCGGGCGGATCCAGGTCTTCCGCGAGATGGGGGCGCTGCCCTACGTCACCGGACCCGACTCCGACGGCACCAGTCCCGGCCCCGGGTTCGGTGCGGTGCGCTGGTTCCATCGCCACGACGTGGCCGCGGTCGCCGACGACACCTACATCTTCGAGGTCTTCCCCGGGCCGAACTGGGACGACGCTCTGGGCGTCCACTGCGCGCACGTGGTGGACATGGGCATGACCCAGGGCCAGAACTGGGACCTCGAGGCCCTGGCCGAAGCCTGCGCCGGGGAGGGCCGCTACGAGTTCCTGCTCCAGGCCAACCCGGAGCCGTTCGTGGGCGGCTGCGGCTCCCCCGTCAACCCGGTGGCGGTGCTGTGATGGCCGCGCCGAGATGCACCGACCCGGTCGCTCTGAACCTCTGGCATCCCGTCGGCGCGGTGGTGGAACTGGCCCCCGGCGCCATCCACGAGACCCAGCTCCTGGAGGAGGCCGTCTCCTACGGAGTGTGCACCGGCGGCGGGACCCACGCCTGGAGGTCGGTGGAGGGACCGCCCCCGGGCTCGCAGTTCGGACCCGCCGACATACACGAGCCCCTGCCGACGATCGAGAGCCTCGGCTACCTGTGGACCAGCCTGGGCACTCCCCCGGCGGAGCTCTTCGACCTGCCGGAGTTCCACGAGCCCGACCGGCACAACGTGTGGGCGGGCAGCATCGGAGTTCACACCTCCGCGCCGAGAGTGGTAGAGAACTTCCTGGACATGGGCCATTTCCCCTACGTCCATTCCGGCTACCTGGGCATCGAGCCCCTCACCGAGGTCAAGGATTACCAGGTCGATCTGGTCGAGGGCGCCGGCGGCCGCCAGGAGGTTCTCGCCACCGAGTGCGAGTTCTTCCAGCCCTTGGGCGCGCTCAACGCCGACGGCGGGATGCTGATGGGCTACGTGTACCGGGTGCCCCACCCCTACTGCGCGATCCTCTACAAGTCGAGCCCGCTCGACGAGTCCCGCATGGATGCCATCACCATCTTCTGCCAGCCCATGGACGAGGAGAGCACGCGGGCACACATGCTGCTGTCGATGCTCGACGACGAGAACGACGACCGGCTGCTCAAGCGCTTCCAGCTGCTGATCTTCGGACAGGACAAGCCCATCCTCGAGAACCAGCGGCCCAAACGCCTCCCGCTGGGGTCGCGGATCGAGACGCCGGTGCGGTCGGACAAGACCTCGATCACCTACCGCCGCTGGCTGTCCGACATGGGGCTCACCTACTGCGTGATCCCGGCCGCGGCGTGACGAGCACCGAGCAGGACCCGCCGGTGCCGAGCCGCGGTTCAAGCCGGTCCGGCTCGGTCCCACTGGTCGCCATGCACGGCATCGCCAAGCGGTTCGGGTCCGTCACCGCCGTCGCCGACGCCGACTTCGATCTGCACGCCGGCGAGATCCACGCACTCCTGGGCGAGAACGGCGCGGGCAAGACCACGCTGATGAACCTGCTGTACGGGCTGGAGCGTCCCGATGACGGGACCATCGAGATCAACGGTGAGCCGGTCCAGTTCCGGTCGGCCCATGATGCCATCGAGGCGGGCGTCGGCATGGTCCACCAGCACTTCCAGCTCGTTCCACGGCTGACGGTCGCGGAGAACGTCATCCTGGGCGCGAGCGAAGGCCGCCGGTTCAGGCTCCCAGACCTCGACGAGGTGGCTGCTGCCATCGAGGACCTCGGTGAGCGCTACGGGCTGTCAGTCTCAGCGGCGTCGCTGGTCGGTGACCTCTCGGTGGGAGAGCAGCAGCGGGTGGAGATCCTCCGTGCGCTGTACCGCGGAGCGAGGATCCTGATCCTCGACGAGCCGACGGCCACCCTCTCGCCGGTGGAGATCGACCACCTGATCGAGAGGCTTCAGGGCATGGCCGCGGCCGGCACGGCCATCGTCATGATCACGCACCACCTCGACGAGGTGATGACCGCAGCCGACCGGATCACCGTCCTGCGGGCCGGAGCCAACGTGGCGACTGTGCCCGCCGATGAGACCAGCCCGCTGGAGCTGGCCCGGCTGATGGTGGGTCGGGAGGTGACGATGCTCAGCGAGGTCGGCGAGGTCGAGCAGGCCCGAACCCCCCCGACTTCCCCGACTTCGTCGTTGACGGGTCCGGCCGTGCTGACCCTGGAGCATCTCTCCTCGGCGTCGGCGTCGGGAACCAGCGGGGAGAACGCCAGGGACTTCTTCGATGTGAGCCTGGAGGTGCGAGCCTCCGAGATAGTCACGATCGCGGGGGTCGAGGGCAACGGCCAGGCCGAGTTGGAGTCCGTGCTGTGCGGGCTCGGCCGGCCGGCCGCCGGACGGATCGGTCTCGGCCAGGACGATGTGACCGGCGCCACTCCCCGCCGGTTGCTCGACGCCGGCGTGGGCATCATCCCGTCCGACCGCTACCGCCGCGGCCTGATCCGCGGGCTGTCCGTGGCTGAGAACCTCGTCTATGACCGGATCGACCGAGCACCGTACGGCCGCCGGCTCTGGATCGATCCGAGGGCGGTCGCCTCCCGGGGCGCCGATCTGGTGGGGCGGTTCTCCATCGCAGTGCGAAGCCCGTCCACCGACGCCTCCACGCTGTCCGGAGGGAACGCCCAGAAGGTCGTCTTGGCCCGCGCTTTGGGTACCGGCCTGCAGCTCCTGATCGCCGCGCAGCCGACCAGAGGCCTTGATGTGGGGGCGATCGAGTTCGTCTGGAACCAGATAAGGGCACAGCGCGACGCGGGGGTCGCGGTGCTGCTGATCACCACGGACATCAACGAGGTGACCGCCCTGTCCGACCGGTGCTTCGTGATCTATCGGGGCCGGCTCATCGAGACCTCCGTTGACCGGGAGGCCATCGGCATGGCGATGGGCGGAGCGGGTGGTAGAGCCCAGGAGGCTGCGGTTCTGTGACCGCGGCGGTCGATGCCGTGGATTCTCGGGACCGGCCGGACCCGGGGCGCACCGGTACGGGACGCACCGCGGGCTGGAGTTCCAGACTCGGCTCGCTAGGGCTGTCGGCGGCCGCGATCGCAGCCGCGTTCGTTCTGGGCGGGATCCTGCTGGCCCTTGCCGGCGCCAACCCCTTCCAGGCTTACGCCGACATGCTCAGCGGCACCTTCGGCTCGCGTTTCGACTTCAGCCTCGTGCTGGTGGAGACCGCTCCCCTGCTGCTCATCGGGCTGGGGTTGGCGGTGGCGTTCCGGGCCCGGGTCTGGAACATAGGGGCCGAGGGCCAGTTGCTGATGGGGGCCCTGGCCGGGGGGGCCTTCGCCATCTACGCACCGATCAACAGCCGCGCCGTCATGATCCCGGCCGCCTGCCTGGTCGGCGCGGCCGCCGGGGGCGCCTGGGGCTGGGTGGTCGGCTTCCTGCGGGCTCGCTGGAGCGTGAACGAGGTCATCTCCTCGCTGCTGTTGAACTACGTGGCCCTCCGGACCCTGGAGTACACGATCCGCAAGCCGCTGCGAGACCCGGTTGGCTTCCAACCGGTGTCGGAGACCCTTCCCGACCCGGCCCGGCTGCCCGATGTTCCTGGCCTGCGGGTCCACATCGGACTGCTGATCGGGCTCGGGTTTATCCCCGTCGTGGCCTACGTCATGAGGCGGACCCCGTTCGGGTTCCACACCCGGATGATGGGGCTCAACCGCGAGGCCACCGAGGCGGCCGGTGTCCGCACCGGGCGGCTCATCACCGCGGTGATGGTCGTGTCGGGCGCCTTCGCCGGGATGGCGGGGATCCTCCAGGTGATGGGGCCCGAGTCGAGGCTGACCGGCAACATCTCGCCCGGCTTCGGCTTCACCGCCATCATCGTCGCTCTCGTCGCCCGCATGCGGCCCGTCGGTGTGCTCTTGGCCGCCATGCTGATCGGGGCACTGACCCTCGGCGGCGATGTGATCCAGCGGACCCAGCAGGTGCCCCGGGTGCTCACCATCGTGATCCAGGCCCTGTTCGTCCTGTTGATCCTTGTCGCCGACAGGTTGGGAAGGAGAAGCAAATGAGCGTGCATCTGCGACTGATCGGCGACCGGGCGTGAATTGGGCCGCGGTCTTCGGCGCGGCGGCCATCATCCCGCTGCTCAACGCGTCGATCCGGCTCGCCGTTCCCACTGGGCTGGCCGCGGTGGGTGAGTCGTTGTGCCAGCGCGCCGGGGTGCTCAATCTCAGCCTGGAGGGGATGATGCTCTCGGGCGCCTACGCCGCATTCCTGGCGACCCACTACAGCGGCCAGCCGTGGCTGGGAGTCGCGGCCGGCGTCGGCGGCGGGATGTTCATAGGAGTGCTGATGGCGCTGTTCAGCGTGACGTTGAAGACCGAGCAGGTGATCAACGGCATCGCCCTGGTGCTGCTGGCGTCGGGGCTGACCAGCTTTCTGCATGTGAGGCTGTTCGGGGTCACCGCGCCCGAGCGCTTCGACCCGATGGGGAAGCTGGAGATTCCCCTGCTGGGCGCCATCCCTGGAGTGGGCAGCGTGGTCTTCGATCAGAGCCCGCTGGTGTACCTCGCGGTCGTTCTCATCATCGGTGTGTGGTGGACGCTTCACCGGACCCGGTTCGGCTTGGCTGTGCGGGCCGCGGGCGACCGGCCCGGGGCGGCCGACGCGGCCGGCATCAGTGTCGACCGGGTCAGGGCTGGCGCGATCCTCGCCTCGGGGGCGATGGCCGGACTGGGCGGAGCGGTCCTGGTGGTTGGCCAGCTTGGCCTCTTCGCCCAGAACGTCACCGCGGGTCGGGGCTGGGTGGCCATCGCGCTGGTGATCTTCGGCCGCTGGAGCCCGCTGCGGGTGGCGGCCGGTGCCTTCCTGTTCGGCTTCACCGACGCGCTCCAGCTCCGGATCCAGTCGGCTAGCGGGGGCATCGAGAGCGACATCCCCTTCGAGTTCTTCCAGGCCCTGCCCTACCTGGTGACGATCGTGGTGGTGGTCGTGGCCACGGCGCGGGCCCGCGACGACGCCCAGCCGGAGGCGCTGGGAGTCCCCTACATCAAGGGAGCGAGGTCCTCCTAGCCGCCCCGATCAGGACCCTGCGACGGTCGGGGTGTATGTTGCCTCGCAGCGATGACGAGCCCCGGAGGGACTCCATGACCAAACGACGCATGGTTGCATTGTCGGTTGCGTTCTTGCTGTTGGCCGCGTCCTGCGGCGACGACGAAGCTGCCGACGAGACTGCGCCGGAACCCGCGCCCACGACGGCTGCCGCGGCCGAGGAGCCCGCAGCCGAAGAACCCGAGCCGGCAGCCGAAGAACCGGCCGCCGAGGAGCCCGCAGCCGAGGAACCGGCCGCGGAGGAGCCGGAGCCGGCAGCCGACAAGGTGAGCGTGGCCATCCTGCTGCCGTGCGCCCTCAACGACCTCTCCTGGTGTCAGGCCGCCTACGAGGGCGTCAAGCAGCTCGAGTCGGAGGGACTGATCGATCTGCAGGTGGTGGACGACGCTCCCTTCGACGCTCAGGGCGCCACCCGGGTGATGAGCGGGTTCGCCGAAGAGGGCGTGCAGTTCGTGATCGGCCACTCCTTCGACTACGGCGCGCCCATCCATGAGATGGCGCCGGACTACCCCGACGTCAAGTTCGCCTGGCAGGGATCCTGCGGCGGCTTCTGCGGCGTTGAGGGGCCGAACATCGCCGACTACTTCATGCCGATGCACGAGCCCGCGTACCTCTCGGGCATCCTGGCCGGCGGCATCACGGAGTCGGGGATCATCGGCGCCAACGCGGGCTACGACATTCCCGTGTGCCGGGCCACCGTCGAAGCATTCCTCCTGGGCGCCCAGGAGGTACGTCCCGACGCGACCCGCCTGGACGCGTTCCTGGGATCGTGGATCGACGCCGCTCTTGCCAAGGAGGCCACTGCGGCCCAGGCTGAGCAGGGCGCCGATGTGTTCGTGGCCTGCGGCAATGCCGGATCGTTCGGCATGATCCAGGAGACCCGCGAGCGCGGCCTGTCCTCGTTCGGCTACGTGTACGACGAGTCGTCTCTGGCACCCGACAATGTGGTGGCGTCCATGGCCTGGCAGATCGGCGAGACCTACCGCAAGATGGTGCTCGACATCGCGGCGGACAACTACCAGCCCTTCTACGACGTGCTCATGAGCGCCGGCGGTTTCGAGGTTCAGATGAATCCCGACTACAGCGCCGGTTCCATCTCGGCCGAGGCGATGGAGTTGTTCGAGACCCGTCTCCAGGAAGTGATCGACGGCACCTTCGAGGTTCCGTTCATCGCCTCTGCCGAAGGCTGACCCGCAGCCGGGCAGCGCCCGGTTCTGCAGCCCGTCCTAGGATGGGCCGATGGCCGACGACCTGGGGGACATGCCGGAGGTTGCGGTCGTAGGCAGCGCCAACCTTGACCTGGTGGTCGAGGTGGCGGCCATCCCGGCGCCGGGCGAGACGGTGATGGGCGGCGGCCTGCGGCGCATCCCCGGCGGCAAGGGCGCCAACCAGGCCGTGGCCGCGGCCCGTCTCGGTCGGCGAGTGGCCATGGTGGGACGCGTCGGCGATGACGATGCCGGCACGATGCTGAGAGCGGCGCTGGCCTCCGCCAGCGTCGACACGACCAGCCTCCACACCACCCCCGAGACTCCCAGCGGCACTGCGCTGATCGCGGTCGGCGCTGACGGCGACAACGCCATCGTGGTGAGCCCGGGCGCCAACGGACGCTTCACCGCAGACGACGTGACCGCAGCCGCCGGAGCGCTGGGAGCCGCCGCGGTCGTGCTGCTGCAGCTGGAGGTTCCGATCGAGGCAGTCGAGGCCGCGGTGCGCACGGCCCGCGGGAAGGTGGTGCTCAATCCTGCTCCCGCGCCGGTGGCGGCGCTGCCCCCGGACGTGCTCGACGGCGTGGACGTGCTGGTGCCCAACCAGACCGAGCTGGCGGTGCTGGCCGGGCACGCGGGACTGTCCGCCATTGGCGACTTGGACGCAGAGACTGCGGTGGCGCTGGCCCGCGGGCTGCCGGTCGCCTCGGTCGTCGTCACCCTCGGCGCGGGCGGTGCCATGGTCGTCACGGGCGCCGAAGCGGTCCACGTCCCCGCACCGAGGGTCGCCCCGGTCGACACCACCGCCGCGGGCGACGCCTTCTGCGGAGCGTTGGCCGACGCCCTCGCCGACGGGACCGATCTTGTGGGCGCGGCCACCTGGGCCGTGCGGGTGGGCGCGGCCGCGACGCTGCGACCCGGCGCCCAGCCCTCCCTGCCGACCGTGGACGAGGTCGTCTCGCTGCTCGATACCCGGAGGCCGAGCGAATAGACGGAGCGAAGCGGCCCAGACGGAGCGAGGCCGTGGGCGTTGTTGCAGTGGATTCGGGCGGCCCGTCCTCAGTCGTTGTCCACGATGGTTCCGGTGCCGGTGAGTTTGCGCCCGGGGACGCCGGTGAGCTCTATCAGCAGGGTCTCGCGGGCTTCGGTGACGGCGTCGTCGCAGATGGTCACCGTGATGGCCGCTGTGGTCTGCGCGGGGGCGAGAGTGACCGATCCGGCGGGGGTGATGTAGTCGACGCCTCCGCCGCAGGCGGCTCCGCCCGCCGCGGAGGCGCCCGTCACGGTGTAGTCGACGGTCACCGCGGCGGCGGCGGTGTGGTCGCGGGTCACGGTGAACACCATCTGCCCGGCGCCCTCGCTCACGCTGCGGTCGTCGATGGTCCAGCCGTCGTCGTCGTCGGTGATGGTGCCCAGCGCGGTGGCGTCGGTCACCACCACCAGCCGGGGGTTGGAGAGCGACAGCAGCAGCGTCTTGTCGACCTCGTCGATGATGTCGTCGATGACGGGCACGGACACTTCGGCGGTGGACTGGCCCGGGGCGAAGGTCACAGTGCCCGACACGGGGGTGAAGTCCTGGCCGGGGACGGCGGCGGCCTCCCCGGCGGAGCCGCGCACCACCGTCGTGTAGTCGATGCTGCCCGTATGCACCCCCGGCGCGTGCAGCCTCAGCTCGAACACGACGGCGCCACCGTCCTCGGACACGGTCGCGTCGGCGACCGACACCTCGGGCAGGTCGTCGTCGACGATCGTCACCCAGATGTGGTCCGTGCCCAGGACGAGGTTGTCCGGGTCGTGGAACACCACCATGAAGCGCTCGTCGTGCTCGGGGATGTTGTCGTTGACGACGATCTGATGGAATGTGGTCAAGGGGCCACCCCGCCAGCCCTCGCTAAAACCCATAACGTTCCCGATGCTTGCCGTGTCCAGGTCGCCCAGGTCGGCGGCCTCGTCGCCGAGCCACGGGACGAAGACCGGCGTCCATTTGAGGCAGGCGGCCGCCCAGCCGCAGCTCGTCGGGCTTGTGGCGGCCCTTATGGGCTCGCTGAGCGTCGCCTCCAGGGGCAACTCCCAGCCCCCCGCCTCGAGTCCCCGGCTGTCGGCGAATGTGATGACGGGCGGGCCGCCGCCGGGGTCGACGATGGTGACGGTGGCCCGTTCCTCCCCGGGCGCGAGGGTCGCCCCGCTCGGGCTCCGGAGCACCACGTCGAAGGTCTCGTCGGCCTCGTCGGCGTCGTCGCTCAGGATGGGTACCTCCACAACCGTCCGGCACACTATGCCGAGCGCCGCTTCGTGCGGGGTCTGCTCCCTGTCGCGCTGGCACAGCCCGGAAAGGCCCGCCGGGAACGTGACTGTTCCCGCCGTCGACGTGTAGTCGGCGCCCGCGGTGGCGGTGCCGTCGGCGGTGGCGTAGTCGACGGTCACTTCCTGGCTGCTGACGCGGTCCATCTCCACGAGAACCGCGACGGTGCCCGCGGTCTCGGCCACCCGGGCGTCGGACACCCTGATGCTCGGGGGGCTGTCGTCGTCCTGGATCGACATCCAGGCGCATACATGGCTCGGGGAGTACGGATATGATGCTCGGGGGGCCCGGGTGCCGCCCCGCCCGTCGGGGTAGGTGTAGCCGGTGTCGCAGACGCCGAAGCGCTCGGTGCTCTCGGCCTGGGCGTCGTCTATGAGGGGCACGGCGATGTCCGCCACCGTCTGGCCAGCCGGGATCGTGACGGTGGCCGCCATGTGGGTGTAGTCCGCCCCGGGCGTGGCCCTGTTCACGGCGCCCGACCTCCAGTTGTTGACTGTCCGCCATGCGATTGTGGCGTCCTCGTCGGCGGGCCAGGCCAGCTCGACCCGGAAGGCGGCGCTCCCGGCGCCCTCCCCCACCGCGTCGAGCACGATGGGGCCGCGCGAGGCGTCGCCCGAATAGATCTGCATCCACGGGTCGAGCTGCGCATCGAACACCCTGAATCTGGATACATCAACGTCCGATGCCCTTAAGATCGTGCCGTTCCAGCGCCCGGCGGTCGCAGCGTTGACTGCCAGCCCTATCTCGACCAAGCCTGTGACGACGACGTTGGTCCCTGCGCATATGGCGGGGTTCGGGACGATCTCGATGTCGAAGGTC